>NZ_JADQAI010000004.1 GCF_022129235.1 Psychrobacter sp. Ps6
AAAATGTCACCTTTACTAGTGTAACCACAGGGGATACTTTGTTGAACACAGGTGGCGTCAGCTTCCTTGGCGGTAGCACGGTTAGACTAAGCAGTATGGGGCTTGATAACGGCGGCAATCAGATTACTAACGTAGGTGATGGCGCGGCAGATACTGACGCTGTCAATATCAGGCAGCTAAATGGTGTGATAGAAACCGCTAACAAAGGCTGGGATATCAGTGCACAAGGTAACAGCACTACCGCAAGTAATGTAGGACCTGGTGAAGCCGTTGACTTCAATAGTAAAAATAGCAACATTAGGGTGTCTAAAACAGCAAACAGCAATGACGTCTCATTCGAGCTTAACAACAACCTAGATCTAGGCGATAACGGTAGCGTAGAAATGGGCTCAAGTTCTCCTTTTGGACTGGGTAGCACAACGACACTTGATCGCTCTGGTCTAACAACAGGTAACTCATACTTTAGTACGACTGTAGATGGCTTAGGTGTCAGAACAGGTAATGGGTTGATTAATACAACCGTTAGCAGCGTGGGTGTAGCAGTCTCAAGCCCTCTCTCTACGACCCTTCTATCCGGTAATGGACTCAATATTATCGGCGGCCCAAGCGTGACCAAATCAGGTGGTATCAATGCCGGTAACAAAAAAGTTATTAACGTTGACGACGGCGTACAGGCTAAAGACGCCGTCAATGTCAGCCAGCTTAATAGTGCATCTGCCGCTGCCAAAACAGAAGTTGCCGCAGGTACTAACGTGGCTGGTGTTGTGAAATCTACAGGTCAGAACGGTCAAGACGTCTACACCGTCAATGCAGATGGCGTTACTACTTCAGCAGGATCTTCCGCTGTTACTGTCACAGCGGGCGCCAAAGACGCGACCAACATAACCGACTATGCCGTTGACTTAAGTGCCGACAGTAAAGCGAGTCTAGTAAAAGCTGATAGCGCTATGCAAAGTGTGGTGACTCAAATCGATGGTGAAGATGTCAAGACACTGACCAAAGATAACAACACCGCTAACTTCCTTAGTGGTAAGAACATTGTTCTCAGTTCTGAAGATGGTGGTATTAAAGTTTCGACAGCAGAAAATGTCACCTTTACTAGTGTAACCACAGGGGATACTTTGTTGAACACAGGTGGTGTCAGCTTCCTTGGCGGTAGCACAGTTAGACTGAGCAGCATGGGTCTTGATAACGGCGGCAACAGAATCACTGAGGTTGCTGATGGTGAAGACGATACAGATGCCGTTAATGTTAGACAATTGAATGCAACCAACAGTACAGTTGACTTAGGGTTGGACTTTACAGGAGACGATACCGCAGTTGTCGTCAATCGTAAGTTAGGTCAAACCTTGACGATCCAAGGCGGCGCGACAGAGTTGACTGAGAATAACATCGGAGTGGTCGCTGATGAAGAAGGTAATCTAAACGTTAGATTGGCTGAAGATGTAATGCTTGGTAGAGATGGTAGCGTGAGAATGGAAAGCACGGTACTTAACAATGCAGGTGTCACCATCACTAATGGTCCTAATCAGACCATTACCTTAAGCAACGAAGGTCTTGATAATGGTAACAACAGAATTATCAAGGTTGGTGAAGGTATTGCGCCAACTGATGCTGTCAACTTTGCACAGCTCACAACGACCAATAACGAAATTGCCAAAGGTATCAAAATTGGTGATGGCAATAGCGACAACGACCAGCAGTTTGCGCTAGGTGATACGATCAATATTACTGGTGATAGTAATCTGACCACCACAGCTTCTGCAACGGGTGTCCAAGTTACGCTCAACAATCAGTTGGACTTGGGCGACGAAGGTCGTATGCAAATAGGCAATAGCATCATGAACAGCACAGGTTTTACCTTTGTTGATAATGGCATGGGTAGAACCGTCAGACTAAGCAGCACTGGCCTTGACAACGGCGGCAACCCTATCCGCAACGTTGGCAGAGGCGAGCTAAATTCTGATGCCGTAAACGTCGGGCAACTAAGAGAAGTGACCATTGCCTTGGATCGAGGTTGGGATATTACTGCTCAAGGTGATGTTGCTACTCAGGTAAGACAAGGAGATGCAATCGATCTTAATAGCAGAGACGGTAATATCAAAGTATCTAGAACCTTAGTCAATAATGGGGCTGCTCTTGATGCTAATACACGCCTAGCTGCTGTACCTGCTGGCGCTAATGATATTAGCTTTGATCTAAATCCAGACATCAGCATCGTTAGCGTCACAGCTGGCGATACGACCATCAATGATAATGGACTTACGATTGCAGGTGGCCCTAGTATCACAAAAAGTGGTATTGATGCCGCTGATAACAAGGTTACCAATGTCCAAAACGGCGAAGTGACTGCAGAAAGCCAAGATGCTATCAACGGTAGTCAGCTCTATGCACAAGGCACTGGTATCAGTAGCATCATCGGTGGCAACACGGTCTATAATCCTGACGATGGTTCTTTTACCAACAGCAATATCGGCGGAACTGGTCAAAGTAATATCGATGGTGCGATTGCTTCTATTAGACAAGGCACGATAGAAATCAATGAAAACGTACAGGTCAATACGACCAATATCACCAATAACACAACTGATATCGCGGCCAATACCACAAACATTGCTACTAATACTAGCAATATCATGACCAATACCACCAATATTACGACCAACACTACCAACATCAAGACCAACACGGATAAGCTCGATGCTGGACTCAACTTTGGTGCCGATAGTGGCGCTACCATCAACAAGCCAGTTGGGGATGAAAGTGTCCTGAGCTTCACAGGTGGTAATAACATCACCACCACCGCAGAGGGTAGTAGCATCAAGTTTGATTTGAACGGTAATATCAGCGTTGATAGTGTGACGGCTGGCAATACAGTTATCAATAGTAGTGGCATTACTATGCAAGATGGCCCAAGTATGACCTCTCAAGGTTTATATGCAGGCAATCAGCGCTTAACTGGTGTTGCTGATGGTATTGAGCCGAAAGATGCTGTCAACTACAGTCAGCTTAGTGCACTTGATAGCCGACTCAATAACAACATGAACGACCTTGGCTACAGAATCGATGAAGTAGAAGACGATGCCAATGCAGGTATCTCAGCTGCGATGGCAATGTCTGCACTACCTCAGGCCTTTATTTCAGGCAAGTCACTCATCGGTGGCGGTGTGAGTACGTACAATGGAGAAAGTGCAGTAGCTATCGGTTTCTCAAAACTCTCTAACGACGGTCGCTGGGTTATCAAAGTAAACGGTACGGCAGATACTCAAGGCAACGTCGGTGGCGCGATTGGTGCAGGGTTCCATTTTGACTAAAAAAGCTACTCAACGGTAACTGTCAGTAAGATATAAAAAGCAAGGCATTAGATGTCTTGCTTTTTTATGGGTGAAGAGTAAATATTTAATGTAATAACGATATTAATCGTATAAATCTTGACTATCATATAATCATTTCTTTAATCAATTTGCCAGTTTTAAGAAGGCAAGCATATTAAAAATATAGAGAGTAAGGATTGTTAGATTATTCGTTTTTAATTATTCAAAAACGCATTAAAAAACCCATATACAGGTTTGTTTTTAATAAGTATTCTAATAAGTACTATGATACCCAATTCTTTTACTCGTCCTATTACAGCTTGGATCACCATTGTGGTTATTGTCCTGCATGGTGTCACTGTGTGGGCGATGATGTCCCTATATAGCCCGCCGCCTATCGAGCCGAAAAATAGGCCAAAAGCCATTCAATTGGAATTAATAACGTTAGCTGAACCGGCTAAAAACTTACCTAACGCAGAATCCCAGACCAAGCCTGTATCATCTGAATCTTTACCTCCTAAAAAGTTACCAACTGAGCCAATAGAAAAAGCTGAACCCACCAAACCTTTGCCAAAGATAGAAGTTTCTACAGACTTAAAGACAGAGTCAATTGAGCCAATCATAACCAAAGTAGAAGAAAAACAAGCGACTACCGTAAAAAGTACGGAGCTGTCTAAAGAGAAGTCTGACACAGACATGCAGCCTACCAATCTGTCATCGGTACAAAAACTGACTATAACAGAATCCAGAAAAGTAGTGAGCGCCTCTAATCAAACAGGCAGCACAAAAGATAAAGAAGAGGGTGATCTGTCTGACATGATACGTAGTGTGACAGAGCAGTTTAATCACGATCAAGCTGCGCAAAAACGTTCAGCTGCCAAACAAGCCAATCAAAAGCGCGCCGAACAAGAAAAATGGCAAGCTGATTATGAGGCATTCAGCCATATGCTAGTGATGGCTGCTAATCAAGCTGAAAAGCAAGAAAACAACCAAGATATGGTAGAAGATAAGGTTAAGGAAGACTCAGTCTTTGTTGCAGAGTATGGCAGCTGGAGTAATGGGAAGGAACCTAGTACCAGTATCCCATCGCTGATATGGCGTAATATTGATCCTCAATTGGGCGATGTTTTTATCGTTATGCTGGAGCTGCACGTTGATATAGATGGTCATATCATGGAGGTGCAAGTGCTTGAGTCGTCAGGTAGTCCTGTTATTGACGCTGTCGCCACCACTCAGGTGAGAACGGGGCAACTAAATCCTATATCAAACCACGATAAGGTAGTTGATGCCATTGTACCGATGTCACTGGTTTATGAAAGACCTTAATGCCCGCTGTTCATAAGATAACAAAAAAGCAAGACTCAATCTTTTGCGCTATTAAATCTAAAAGGCGCGCTCAAAAAACCACCAGAGCGCCACTAAAATACCAATCAAAGACCCTATATAAAATATGCCCCATTTATAGAATTGCGTGTGCCGCAGCAACAATGCTATTGGAAATACCACAGCGATAAATACTAGCTGCCCCAACTCGATACCAATATTGAAGCTCAATAATGCCAGTACACGTGCGCTTGTGGCGAGTGGCAAATCTACCAACACATTGGCAAAGCCAAAGCCATGAATGAGACCAAAAAAGAAAGCCAAATAGACAGCGCGTACTCGCAGCATTGGCACCAAATTATTGAGTGCAGCAAACGCAATAGACAATGCGATAACAGATTCAATAAAGCGGGCAGGGATACTGACGATCTGTAGCGCTGCTAAGCTCAATGTGATGGAATGCGCGAGTGTAAATGATGTCGCAATCCAAAACACTTCAAGTAGCGCCGCTTTTGGATTGGCAACGGCAACTAACTGCTTTTGCTTACGAATGTATACCGCAGGAATGAGCAATACAAATAAAAACAGCAAGTGATCGAGGCCAATGAGCAGATGATGTATACCACTTTTTAGGAAGTTTGTCGCTGTCGCCATCCAGCCAGAATCAGCCCCTGACCCTAACGGGCTTTGTCCGACCGTTAAGACTTGTAGGGGTGCGTCAGAATCTGCTTGCGTCAATATTAGGCGATGATTGGCATCAATACCTGCTAATATCTGATAATCAAGATTATCGATTGGCTGCTCACAGCTTATTGCAAAATTGGTATATAAATAGTTAAAACCCCCACGTGAATTGATTGCGAGTGGTGAGAAATTTGCTGTTTGACACGTTTGTGCCGCGTTTTCTAGCTTTACTTTGGCAGTTATGAGCTGTTCTATAAGCGGCGTCTGTGATTTCACTTCTGCCCAGCTGACCTGACTGTCTTTGTTTGGATCTATATCGACGAGCAATGCCAGATCGCGCAGTGATAACTCGTATGTAGCATCGTACATAATGTTTGTGGCACTATCAGCGTCATCAATAGTAATGTTCAAATAAGCGGTACTGGACTCATGCGCTTGACTAAAAGTACAGGCGAGCATGAGCATTAGTAAAGTGAAGTAACGATAAGTGTGACTCCAAACAAGTCTGCAAAGCGCGCTCATATAGTGTCATCCTTATTCGTAGCTTGTGTACTTGAGTGCTCGTTTGTACTAACGGGCGCACTTTTAACAGGTGCATTTTGCGTTTGGATAGCTGAGTGTTGCTTGCGTACCGCTTGGCAATTTAAACAATCACTTATTTTCCCCGAGCGTAGATCACGCTCTAATGCTGGATATTGAAACTGTGTGTCGGTTATAAACTGGCGTATCAAGTCGATATCTTTTTGGCTGTTTGCCCTCAGTGCTGCGGTGGCATACAGCTCGATATCTGCTGTTTCACGTTGCTGTTGCCAGTTCTCCTGAGCCAGCCGAAGCGCTGAGTCCACTTGATTGGCAAGCAGAGCATAGGTTGCTTGTTCTCGCATATGAGCGTTTTCTTGACGTATTTGCCAGACATCAATACGTTCTTTCATCAGTGCTAAATTTTGCTTGGCTTTGGGATCATTCAATTTCATCTGAGCCGTAATAAGCCGTAGCAACAGCGCGTCTTTATCGGTATGCTCTTGTAGCAAGTCGCGAACTTGTGTGTACTCACCGATACTCAGTAGCCAATCGGCTCGAGCCATAAGTGCTGGTACGGTCTGATCATCCATGACGTCAAATACCTGCTTGGCAAGCGTGGCATCTTGACTACGCAATGCAGCGTCTGCTTGAATCAGATAGATCCAGCGTGCTGTCGATGCGTCTAGGCCAGGAGCGATAGCGGCCAGCCCACTAAGCGTTTGTTTTGCTGCATCAAGTTCCCCCGTCATGCTTTGTATTTGAGCGGCACACGCCAACTCATAAACGCGTAGAGCAGGGTCATCGAGCTGTTGGCAGTAGCTCATGGCATCGCTAAATTGCCCTTGGACGAGCAATAAAGAAGATAGTGTCAATAACGCATCTGGATGCGCAGCATCTTGACTCAAGATTTGCTTTAATAGTTCTTCTGCTTTGGCAAATTTGTGATCCGATTGAAATGCTCGCGCTTGTAGCATTAGGGTATCTATACTTTGATCTGTGGTCTGATCTAATTGTGCGCGTGCTTGTCCTAACGCTCGCGGATCACCTTGTAAATAGGCGCGTTCTAATAGCTCACTGGTTTGATCAAGGTTGTTTGACCCTGTATCCGATACAAAGTCAGCAGCGCTAAGGTAGCGCGGTGGTGGTGAGTTATCAGGTAAAGTCGCAAGAACTTGTTGATCGTCTGTGGGGATAAAAGGGGCCGCATGAACAAGCTGGCTACTGATGAGTAAAAGAAAGAATAATTCGGCAAGCGTTTTAATCCAATGCATAAAAAAGCACCTCAGATCAGTAGATAAAGAAACACCCAATCAGTGGACTGATCAGGTGCTGGAACTATCTCGCATCATATTATAGTGAAGCGTTGGGGTCTTTTATTGCAACAGGCTCTGCCAAATTGGCTTCAGGAAGTATAATTCGATCAATATCCTGAGGCTCATCGGTATCTAGATTATTGCTGGCGTCAATCACATCAGACGTTCTTTTGACAGCAAGTTCAGCTTTTGCTTGGTCTACTGCAACATCATTTTTACCTATATTTGACGAACTATCGTTATCATTGAAACAACCAGAAAGTGCAGCTGATCCAGTGATCAATACGGCTAACATTATATAGCGCATAGTATTTCTCCTTGGTTGAGTTTCAGCTTATCTGGCACCTGGGGTTGGAGTCGTCAAATAAGGAAAGGCTGAATCAAACTCGGTAGCAGGTTTGAGGGCGCCATCAGTGAGTAGTGCTTTGCCCGCTTTGGCATCAGCAGGTACGCAAGTTGCGTCAGCGGATAGACCTGCGTGACATAGGGCACCCATCGATACTCTCAATGCAATGTCAGTAACGTCATCACCAGGGCGTCTACCATTTGGGAACCCTGCAGTATCTTTGGCATCTGCTTTGGGACGACCATCGGTCTGACCAGGAATAATACTAATCACACCCAAGTCATTTTGCATGGCAGCAGGTACGGCCGCAATATCAGTATTCAAGCGCAGCATATCGGCAGGTACTTGATTTGCATTCGCAGGCTTATTAACACCAGGAACCCCCGTCAAAAATGCGGTCACTAAATCTTGACGTGGGAAGTTCGTTGGTGCAGGTGCGGTTGGGTACAAGGTTTGGATCAATGCTGGAAGGGTAGGATAAAAGACATAAGGGGCAAAATTCGCCACATCATCTTTTGGCTCTGACGCATTAAATTTGTCTTTATCTTTGAGACCAATCACTACTTCGTTGACCAGTGGCATACCCAGTCTTGAAACCTGTGTCCATGCACCGCCTTTTTTGGCAGTCGTGCTGATACCAGAAGCAGGCGAAGGGTTTACTAAGGTTGCCTGACGGACACTGGCTGTGGTCCAAGCACCAATCACAGGGTCTTTACTAGTGCTATTGACGAGGCAAGATTTGGGAACCTCCATCGCAATCGAGGTGACGTTTTTGTCTGCTAGTATGTTGGTTCCGGAAGTACGCGTGTCTAACGGGTTTAGATTCACTAAGTCAAATACTCTGCCCAAATCAATAGCAAAACCTTCAGCACGTTGACCGACAAACACTCGACCTTGACCACAGCTTCCTAAGTTCAAAGGTTTGATAAAGCTTTTTGCATATGTTGGATAGTCTGCAAACGATTTCGTTCCGATATAGTCGAATGGCTTTTGGAAGTTGCCTAAAGAGGTTCGCGCGCCGCTACGGCGATCGCCTTTGACCATCGTGACATTATAGCTTTCACTCGTTTGTACATTTGCGGCTTGTGAGGCATCGCCAGCGTTAGATAAAGGAATGGCAACCTTTGGCGTTGAGGGATTGCCGTCTGAGTCAATTTCAATACTGTTTAGGTTTTGAGTGAAATCAAATTGGAACGTGATGTCTTCAACCGCATCGCCGTTGTTATCAATATGAATCTCATAGAGTGCATCTGGATCTAAGGCGAAGTAGTTGGGCCCACCATAAGCATCTTGTAGCGGCAAATAGTTGGCAATAATCGTGACGTAATCTGCTCGATTATTCTCGTAGCTATTGAACATATAAAAGTCAGACGCATCGACTTTTGGGGTTTTGGTGATGGAAGGAGCTTCACGGTGACTTGAGGCAACGGCGCTTGCGCTTACGCACAGTGCCATTGCTGCTATTAGAGCCTTGGTAGCATGTTTCATACGGATCCTTGTAAAGAAACTTTGAGTGATAGGGCGGTTAAGAGTCGATCTCACTTGCAATTACCAGTTAACGAAATAATATCCTTATTAAGTCGTTTTTAAATATACACTCTTTTGCTGTATTGTGTCTATCAATTTATTGGTTTAAATATATTGTTATTTATCAAGAATTTGGCGCATCAGGCTGCATCATAGGATCAGCATCTGCAAAGGCTTTGAGCGTGCGACAATGCGTATCAATAGCGACAATATTAGGATAAGGAGTCAGGTCCACTTCGAAGCGCCGTGCAGAAGAAACCTGCGGGATTAAATAGCAGTCTGCAAAAGTGGGCCTATCACCATAGCAGAATTGTCCTCGGTTTTTATCTGCTACCAACCGTGTCTCTAACGCTGCAAACCCTTCAGTAATCCAACGATTGCACCATGCAATGACTGCTTCTTTATCTACTGACAACTCATTACGTAAGTACTGTAAAATGCGGCGGTTATTAATCGGATGGATATCACTGCCAATCATCGCACTTAGCGCACGCACGTGCATGCGACCAGCGGTATCTTGGGGCAATAAAGCGTGCTCAGGGTAGGTCTCTTCTAACCACTCCAAGATAGCAGGACTTTGGTATAATAATAAATCGTCCGCTTTTAGGACCGGCACCAGTCCTTGCGGATTAATCGCTTTAAATGCATCCTCTAACTGCTCATCTTGTGCCAGATTGATCGCGATATCATCATAATCTAAGCCTTTTAAATTCAAGGCAATACGGGTACGGTGAGAAGTACCACTGCGAAAATAGCCGTAAAGTGTCATCATTATTTATGTCCTTATTGTGATAGGTTATTTGTGTCAAGCTTATGTGAGATAAAGTAAGTATTATTGAGCCGTGTCACTATTAATTTGACCTGTATGTCACCGCCAGTTCATTGAGCAATTCTCATTGAACAATTCAGTATCAAGAAACAATAATTAAGTACACTAGAGACGAGCCATCATGCCAGCAGATAAAAATTTTTTAGATAAATCCGTCACGAGTAAAAACCAGAGTGGCATCCAGTCACTTGAGATTGGATTGTCGATACTAGATGTGCTTATCGATCGCAATGAGCCTATGATGCTAAAGGATATCGCTGAAACCATGCAGATGCATCCAGCAAAATCTCATCGTTACTTGGTCAGCCTCATTCGCAAAAATTACGCTCGTAAGCTTGATGATGGTCGCTACGGGCTTGGCGATAGAGTAAATGCATTGGCAGCATTAGGACATACTGAGCTCAGTCAAAACAATCTCTTGGCGCGTCTCACGCAGGTGGCCAATGAGATTAAAGATACCCTAAATTGCGGTGTACAAATTGCTAAGTGGTTTAGCGAAGGCCCAATTATTATTCAGTCCGTTGAACCAGACAGTCCGATTAGCATCATTACTCGTATTGGTTCACGTATGCCTTTGACGACATCAGCCACAGGGCAATTATTTGCCAGTTACCAACCCGATGCGGTCATTCAGCCATTGGTCAACGCTGAATGGCAGTCGAGTAATGCCGAAGCAGATATGGTAGAGAAGTGGGAGAGTTTTGCTCAGCTGCAAGCCAAAATTCGTACTCAAGGCTATGCGACGGTGACGGGCGATATGCTTATGGGTATCAACGCTATTACGATACCTGTGATATTGCCGCATCTTGCCAATAGTGTTGCCAATCTATCCGCGATGAGTGATAAAACCGCTAGCGAGGCTCTACCGCTAGAATACGCCATCACTATCATCGGAACCACAGAGCAACTGCCAATGAGTGAGCAACAGAACGTAGTCGAGCAAATACTAGCAATCGCGCAGCGCTATCAAATAGCATAGCTAAAATGTTAACTATAAGCTGACTGGCTATCGCGTTATCGCGTCGAGAGATTTATTTACTCATGTTGTCTCATTCAGTCCATCCTCTAAACCACGCAGCCGCTACTGGCCGCTTTTGCTTTTTCGTATACATTATTAGCATCTAGACCAGTGGCATTGACTTCATCTAGATAGTGCTGCGAGCCTTCCATCAATGGGCCCCTCCAGTCTGGGTCATTAAGTGGGTCAGGAATATCAATCATGACATCGCCTTTTTCTTTGGCGGCAGCCATGGCTTTGGCATTACTGATATCAAATACTTTAGAGACACGTGCTGCCATCTGCGCGCCTGAATTGCCATCAATCACTTTTTTGAGATCATCGGGCAACTTGTCATATTTGTCTTTATTCATACTGATGACAAAGGTGGAGTTATAAAAAGGAATGTTGGTATGTGTATTGATGAGCTCATCAAGACGGAAGGCCTGAATGGGTTGCCAAGTAAAGCTAAGCCCATCAATAACACCGCGCTGAAGCGAGGTATAAGTATCACTGACAGGCATGCCAACGGGTGCGGCACCAGTCGCCTCGATAATGTGGCTAGCAACGGCAGAAGGTTGGCGAATACGTAAGCCTTTCATATCGGCTGGCGTGCGAATCGGTTTATCAACCGTATGAAGGGCGCCTTGTCCTGTCCCAATGAGCGCGAGCAAGTGAGTATCTTCGTACTCATTTTTAATGACGCCCTCATCATAAAGTTTATGAAGGATACAGCTTTGCTGCTGTGCGGTATTGGTAATACCTGGCAGTTCTACAATCTGCGTCAAAGGAAACCGTCCTGCTGTATATCCTTGTGCTTGCATACCGATATCGACGATGCCTTTTGCAGTCGCATCATAGGTGGCACCTGGCTTACTGAGAGTAGCAGAGGGGTAAATCTCAATCTTTAAACGACCATTTGAGTCTTCTTCGATTTTCTTTGCCCATGGCTCCAATGCTTCGGTATTGATGTTGTCATTGGCCGTCATAAAATGTGAAAATCTCAGTGTCGTCACGTCGCTTGTATTGACATCCGCGCTTGAGGCTTGTTCATTTTGATCGTTGTTAGAGCAGCCAGTCATCGCAACTGAGGCCGCTAAGAGTATGCCTAAAGGGAATTTTACTTTCATCATTGAGTCCTTTCATGATGGTTAAATATGGTTCGCAAGCTATGCCATCTCTTTATTATTTTGAACTGATCACTACTTATTTAATTTCAAAATAATGATTGATAGATAATGTAAAAAAGGTAGCAAGTAGAAAGACGACGCAGTTACTCTCCGACAGGTGCAACGTCGCGTGCTTCAGCCAACTCATCACTATGCAAAAACTGCGTATGTGCTGGCGCGCGTTTGGTGCGCGACCACTCATCTAGCATGTCTTGCTTGATGGCATCTGTAATCATCGAGACTTTATCTTCTGAGGTCGGGTCGTCATAGGTCAACTCGAGACGATGTCCATTAGGATCGAAGAAATATATCGAGTGAAAGATACCGTGATTGGTCACGCCAATGACATCAATACCTGCGGCCTCAAGATGCTCTTTGGCAACCATTAGCTCATCACGATCTTTGACTTTTAGCGCCAAGTGTTGCACCCAGTTTGGGGTATTGGGGTCAAAGCCCATTTCAGGCTGGTTGGGCACTTCAAAAAATGCCAATACATTACCATTACCAGCGTCCAAAAAGACGTGCATATAAGGGTCAAAGGCTTTGGTTGAAGGTACATGGTCTTCTGCAAATGCCAAGATAAAATCCATATTAAGGTTTTTCTTGTACCATTCGACGGTTTCTTTGGCATCCTTGCAGCGATAAGCCACGTGATGGATTTTTTCAATTTGAAAGCTCATATCAAACTCCTTTTGATAAGGCGTAGCGTGAATGCAAGAGGAACGATGCCCGTACTAATAGACCAAATGTCATGATGGTTCTGACGGCTCAAATCTACTGTCACTACGCCTTTTTCCTATTCCACTATTATTCGTTAAAATTAAAGTTAAGCGCAGGCAATACTTTGCCACGTACTTCACCAAAGCCAACACGCACGCCATCTTTTTCGCTATAGCCTTTCATAATGACGGTATCGCCATCTTCGATGAAGGTGCGCGACTCACCGCCCTCAAGTGTTACTGGTTTAGTAGCATTCCAAGCAATCTCTAGCATCGAGCCATAAGAATCAGGCGTTGGCCCTGAAATTGTGCCCGAGCCCATCATGTCACCGACTTCTACTTTACAGCCAGTGATGGTGTGATGCGTCAGCTGCTGCGCCATTGACCAGTACATGTATTTAAAATTGGTCTCGCAAATGACTGTCGCTGTTTTTGCATTTTCAGGCAGTAGTTCGACTGATAGATTGATGTCAAAACTGTTATCACTCGCTTTTTCGTTCAAATAAGCAAGCGGCTTGGGTTCTTGGGTTGGGCAAGCGGTGCTAAATGGCGCCAATGCATCCATAGTCACAATCCAAGGAGAAACTTGCGAGGCGAACGTCTTAGCATTGAAAGGACCTAGCGGCACATATTCCCACTTTTGGATATCTCGAGCTGACCAGTCGTTGAGTAGTACCATGCCAAAGATATGATCAGCCGCTTCATCTACGGCGATTGGTTGACCAATATGGTTGCCTTTGCCCACGACAAAAGCGGTCTCGAGCTCAAAATCCAAACGCTTACAGGCAGAGAAAATAGGACGGTCATCAGGGTTGGGCTTTAGCTGACCTGAGGGACGTACGACATCATTTCCACTGACGATGACAGTACTAGCGCGTCCGTTATAACCAACTGGCATTTCGGTCCAGTTAGGTAGCAGGGCATTGTTTGGATCGCGGAACATCGTACCGACGTTGGTCGCGTGTTCTTTCGATGAATAAAAATCGGTAAAGCCCGGCACTTGAACGGGCAGGTGCATGGTGACGTCTGCTTGCTTGAACAGGGCTTTGTTCTGCAAGTCCGTATTGTCACGTAACGTGTCATTATCGCTAGACAGTAGCGTTTGAATGGTCGTGCGTGCTTGCATCCAATTGTCTCGACCAGAGTCGATAAAGGCGTTTAGCGTCGGCTGATCAAAATAAGGCCCGCCATTTAGACTCAATAATCCTTCTGATTCTAATACAGACAAGTCGAGCACATGCTCACCAATGGCAACCCCTGCACGGCGAGCGCCGTCTCTGGTTTCGCTAAAGATGCCATAAGGCAGATTATGGATAGAAAAATCAGAGTCTGCTTTGATGTCGATAAAAGAAGTGAGAGTACTGTCAGTCGTTGACATGATTTGCTCCTTGCTAAAAATATAATTTAATTACGTTATAGTTAATGACTTACGTATAATGTAATTTATTGATATGTTGATTGCAAGTTTTTTGTGCCATGTCTTTTGCTTGCTGATTGATGAAACAAACCCTAAGCACAAAAAAAGGCCGAGCAATCGCTCAGCCTTTTTTCATTTCTTAGTCTTTACTTCTGATGAATTTAGTCTTTTAAAACATCTGCCATCGCGTTGGCCACATAGTCGATGTTGCTGGTATTTAGGCCAGCTACACACATACGTGAGTTAGATACCATATAAATACCATACTCGCTTTGTAGGCGCTCGACCTGTTCAGGCGTCAATCCAGTAAAGCTAAACATACCGTTTTGACGCGTGATGTAGTCAAAGTTACGGTTAGGGATTTTTGCTTCTAGTACCGATTTTAGCTTTAGGCGCATGGCTTTGATACGGTCACGCATAGCATAGACTTCGCCAACCCACTGCTCATGTAGTGCTCCATCGTTCATGACGATATCAACCACATGACCACCATGTGATGGCGGGCTTGAGTAGATGCGGCGTACCATCGCATTTAGCTGACCAAATACGCGCTCGGCTTCATCTACGGTGAGACAGACAACTGACAGACCGCCAACGCGCTCGCCATATAGCGATAGGTTTTTAGAGAATGAGTTGCTAACAAACAGTGGCAAGCCCATCTCAACGGCTTTACGAATAGCGTAAGCATCGCTGTCCATGTCTTCGCCAAACCCTTGGTAAGCGATATCCATGAATGGAATCAATTCACGTGCTTTGATGACGTTGAGTACCGTGTCCCATTGCGCTTGAGTCAAATCCAGCCCCGTTGGATTGTGGCAACAAGGATGTAGCAAGATGACATCGTTTTTGTTCAATGTCTCAAAAAACGCAATCATCTCATCAAATTTGATGCTGCTGTTGGCTTTGTCGTAGTACGGGTATTTGCCCACTTCAACGTCAGAGCCTTCAAAGATAGCGATATGATTGCCCCACGTCGGGTCACTGACATAGCACTTAGACTGTGGGAACCATTCATGGATAAACTCAGCGCCCACTTTTAGCGCGCCAGAACCACCGATAGTGGCGATGGTCGCGACCAAACCGTCTTGTAAGATTTGCGCGTCTTTACCAAACAATAATTCCTGACAGCCTTTACGGTGTCCCGGCAACCCTGCCATCGGTAGATAGGGGCGCGGGGCGATAGGATCAGCAATGCGTGCCTCGGCGATTTTGACACACTCGAGTACAGGCAGGACGCCATTTTCGTCGTAATAAATACCAATGCCCAAGTTGACCTTGTTAGGATTGCTATCTGCTGAGTATTTTTCCATCAGACCCAAAATTGGATCGCCAGCGTAATAATCGATACGTTCAAACATGCCATTTCCTTATAAGAATATAAACCAAGCAGCCGAAAATCATAGAGCAAATTGCCGATGAACTCAACATGAGAGTGGGTTATCTTGAGCAATTAATAAAATAAATCACCAAATATCTTATCTCTCTGTCTAGCAGACGAGTTTACGGCGTGATGCATCACTTAATCGACAGCGTTTCAGGCTGATGCAAGTCGTTGTAGTGGGTGGCAAAGTACGTTTGCAAAAACTGCTTAAAGGCAATCGTAGCAGGGGACAATGCCCGTGAGGCGCGCTGATAGATAAAGAACTGACGCATTTTTACCGGTTGCGTGAGGGGGCGCATTTGTAAGCCGTTGGCGCTGACCCAATCAATGACCTCGGGCATATAAGGGAGGCATAAGGTAATGCCAAACCCTTGGCGGGTCATCTCAAGCGCGGTGGACATAAAGTTCACCTTGTAGCGTGCTTGCTGAACGTGAGTGGCAATAGCATCATCCAGCTCGGCGGTCACCTGCTCAAGAAATGGACCTTGTAGGGTAATAAGCGGAATATCTAATAAATCCTGCCAAGTAATTTCGGTTTTTTGCGCCAATGCATGGTTGTCTGGCATAACCACGCAAAATGGCAGCTTGTATAACAGATCAGCACCGATATCATCTTCAGTCTCTATAAAACTAAGCTCAGTCCCAACCCCCAAATCAACCTCAATGTCTTGGACATGCTTGAGCAAATTCTCTGCTGAGCAATCCAGTAGTGACACCCCAATGTTTGGATATTCCTTAGCAAATTGTGCGATGACGGCGGGCAGGGAGGACGCTGCAAACTGTGACACCGCTAAGCGTACCTGACCCTGAGCCAAGCTGGTCAAGCTGCTCGCTTCATTTTCGAACAGCTGCATCTCATTCAAAATACGCCGCGCCTGTGGCAACAGATGTCGTCCTACTGCCGACAAAGACAGCTGTCGGGTAGTACGGTCAAATAACACGATGCCGAGGCCAGTCTCTAGCTCTTTGATCAGTCCGCTAACAGCAGACTGGGTTAGATACATCTGTTCGCTGGCACGAGTGAAACTGCCGTTGTCAGCGACTTTGATAAATGCGGTCAATTGGCGAATGCTGATATTCATAAGTAAACCTGATAAATAAATCATAAAAAACAATTAGTCTTATAAATAAAGCTAATCTAATATAAATACAACGTCAACAATAAAGATTGATTACCAATCGTTTTATCGACTTTTACTACTAATTGGCTTTACGACTAATTGACATTAAGGATGATTGCAATGGCAGATTTATTTGATAACCCAATGGGACTAAACG
Organism: Psychrobacter sp. Ps6; assembly: GCF_022129235.1. Lineage (GTDB taxonomy): Bacteria > Pseudomonadota > Gammaproteobacteria > Pseudomonadales > Moraxellaceae > Psychrobacter. The sequence goes on from NZ_JADQAI010000004.1 coordinate 16,820, forward strand.
GGTTTGATTTCGTCGAGTTCGCTTCCCCTCAGCCTGATGCGGTCGACGCATTGTTCAAACAGCTGGGATTTGCACATATCGCTAATCACAGATCAAAAGACGTGGCGCTATATCGCCAAGGTGACATCAACCTGATCCTAAACCGCGAGCCAAAAAGCCAAGCCAGTTACTTCGTTGAAGAGCATGGCGCTGGTGCTTGCAGCATGGGCTTTCGGGTAAAAGATGCCAAAAAAGCATACGAGCGTGCTGTGGAAATGGGCGCGCAGCCAGTAGAGGTGCCAACTGGCGTGATGGAGCTGAGACTGCCAGCGATCAAAGGTATCGGCGGCTCACTGATCTATTTGATTGACCGTTATAAAGACGGCGAATCTATCTATGATGTCGACTTTGAGTTCTTTGCAGATGTGGATAGAAACCCTGTCGGCTATGGCTTCAAAGTCATCGATCATCTCACGCACAACGTCTATCGCGGACGCATGGCGTACTGGGCAAAATTCTATGAGCGCATCTTTAATTTCCGCGAGATTCGCTATTTTGATATCAAAGGCGAGTACACGGGGCTGACCAGTAAGGCCATGACCGCACCGGATGGCAAAATCCGTATTCCGCTCAATGAAGAAGCCAAGCAGGGCGGTGGACAGATCGAAGAGTACTTAATGCACTTCAATGGCGAGGGGATTCAGCACATTGCGCTCGCCAGTGATGACTTGTTTGCCAGTATCGATATGCTAAAAGCCGCCGGTATTCCACTTATGACTGCACCAAATGCAGCCTACTACGAGATGCTGAGCGAGCGCTTACCAAACCATGGTGAAAACGTTGCTGACTTGCAAACGCGCGGTATCTTATTAGACGGTACAACAGAGGGCGGCGCACCGCGTCTACTGCTACAGATTTTCTCTGAGACCATCTTAGGCAGTCCAGTATTTTTTGAATTTATCCAGCGTAAAGGGGATTATGCAGACGGTTTTGGTGAAGGTAATTTCAAAGCATTGTTTGAATCGATAGAGCGTGACCAAGTGCGTCGTGGCACAGTCGGTCAGCAAGAGACCAATCAGTCAGAAACAGAAACGCCGTAGATCACACTACATTTAGAAAAAATTTAAAAAACAAACGGACAAGGCAAAAGGAATTTGGCTTGTCCTTAATAGACACACTTTAACAGGTACTTTTTAATAGATACGTTACTGACAAGTATAGATATAAAGGTAACGTACTCACTGCGATAAAAGGAACACAGGCATGGAACGCCTCTCACAGATAGATTCTTCTAATACGGCCATCGGTGCCAATAGTTCTGTAGTCAATCAGCAGGGTGGTGATGCGTCTGCTCATCATAACGCGACCGATAAAAAGCAACCCTACATCTCACATCAGCCTCATGCCAACGGTCATATTCATTATAGTGATGATGAAAATGCAATGTGGCAAGCGTTGCTTACGCGTCAAGCTGAGCAAACGCCCAATCGCGCTTGCTCAGCATATCTAGAGGGCTTGACTAAGTTAAACCTACCGACGACATATATCCCGCAGTTGCATGATATTGACGAGGTATTGCAAGCGACTACCGGTTGGCAAACCGCTGCGGTGCCTGCATTAATCAGCTTCGGTAAATTCTTCAAATTGCTCGCCAATAAATCCTTTCCTGTCGCGACGTTTATTCGCCGATTTGAGGACATGGACTATATCGAAGAGCCGGATATTTTTCACGAAATCGTTGGGCACTGCCCGCTATTGACTCATCCAGCATTTGCAGCTTTTAACGAGACGTATGGCAAGCTTGGTCTGAGTGCAACCAAAGAAGAAAGATGGTTTTTAGCACGGCTGTATTGGTTTACCATCGAGTTTGGCTTGGTGGGTAGTCAGCCTGAAGGCCGTAGAATCTACGGCGGTGGTATATTGAGCTCGCCTTCTGAAACCATCTATGCGCTTGATCAGATGCCGCAAGGGCTTACAATCGCTCAAAATAAGCCGCAATCTCAACCTGAACACCGAGCATTTGATTTGCTTGATGTATTGCGTACGCCTTATCGTATTGATCAAATACAGCCGATTTATTATGTGATTGACGAATTAGATACGCTATTTGATATCGTTGATAGCGACATCATGGGTACGGTCAAGCAGGCGATGTCACTTGGGTTGTTTGAGCCGTCCTATCCAGAAAAAACCCGTTAGAATTTAAATGTAAACGTAAATGCAATCACTTCAGTGCGGAGAATTGAAATAGCGGTACAGTTATTTCAACATGGATGTACGAGTATTAAAAAAACAGCTATTAAAAACAAACAACTTAAAAGGATTTTATTATGACAGCACTATCACAAAACAGTTGCGAAGCTTGCCGAATTGGCGCACCAAAAGTCGACGATGCCGAGGCACGCGAACTATTACCACAAATTCCTGATTGGTCATTGATTGAGGTAGATGGTATCCAGCAATTGCAGCGTCAGTACAAATTTAAAAACTTCGTCGCAGCGATGGCATTTGCCAACCAATTGGCAGACATTGCTGAAGCAGAAGGGCATCATCCGGGTATATTGGTAGAGTGGGGCAAAGCAACGGTCACATGGTGGTCACACAGTATCAAAGGTCTGCATCGTAATGATTTCGTCATGGCGGCTAAAACCGATGAGTTACTTGATAAGTAACTCGTAACCCATTCGGTTATTCACTAGCAAACCAGTTCTCTAACGCTCCCAAATTCAAACCCAATCTAATGCCAGCCTGAGCTGGCATTTTAAGGATGTGTCATGCCACCAAAACCGCTCACCCAGATCAGCGCCAAGCTCGCCTTTGTTATCTCCGCCATCGTCATCGCCATCATGGGTATTACCATGATTGGCTTTGGCTGGGTACCGCATTTGTCTCTCATCCTTGCCATCTGTGTGCTACTGGCTATTGGTATGACCAAAGGTCTGAGCTTTGATGACATGCAAGCACAAATGGCCTCAGGCGTCATGCGCGGTATCGGCGCCATCTACCTGTTCTTCTTTATTGGTCTGATGGTTGCCGCTCTCATGATGTCAGGGGCCATTCCCACACTTATGTATTTTGGCTTTCAGCTGATCTCACCTGAGTACTACTATATTTCTGCCTTTATCTTGACGTCTATTATTGGTATTGCTCTGGGGAGTAGTTTGACGACCGCTGCCACCTTAGGTGTCGCCTTTATTGGCATGAGCAATGCCTTTGATGCCAATGTGGCGATAGCAGCAGGTGCGGTGGTATCAGGTGCGTTCTTTGGCGATAAGATGTCGCCCTTGTCTGATACTTGTACGATTGCATCCTCTGTGGTGGGTATTGATCTGTTTGAGCATATTCGCAACATGATGTATACGACAGTCCCTGCGTGGATACTGACAGTTATCTTGTTCTGGATGTTCTCAGGCCAGACGACCAGTGCTGATCTGAGTCAAGTCACCATACTACAAGGTCAGCTAATAGAGAGTGGTCTGGTACATGGGTATTCGGTATTACCCTTTGTGATATTGGTAGGGTTAGCCCTGTTTCGGGTCAATGCGATTTATACGATTATCTGCACCATTGCCGCAGCGCTGATCATTACTTATATCCATAGCTCACCAAGCTTTGGTCAACTGGGCGGCTATCTGTTTGCCGGTTATGCGCCTGCTGAGTCATTAGAGTTAGGTGAGGTGGGTGGTATGCTGTCACGCGGCGGTGTACAGAGTATGTTCTTTACTCAGGCGATTGTGATATTGGCATTAAGCTTGGGTGGTCTGTTGACGGCACTAGGGATTCTACCTGCATTACTATCCGGTATTAAAGATACACTGACGACGTCTGGACGAGCGATCTTTGCGGCAGCGATGTCGGCATTGAGCATTAATGTGCTGATCGGTGAGCAGTATTTGAGTATTCTATTATCTGGTACGGCGTTTCGTTCAACGTTTGAGCGTCTGCAACTACATCCGAAGAATCTGTCTCGGACGATTGAGGATGCGGGAACGGTGATCAATCCACTAGTGCCTTGGAGTGTGTGCGGGGTGTTTATCAGTCAGGCATTAGGGGTGCCGGTATTAGAGTATTTGCCGTATGCGTTTTTCTGTTATTTGTCATTGCTATTAACACTGCTGTTTGGCTTTACTGGAGTGACGATTAGTAAAAGGGTGAGCAGGTAGTAATTTTAATAAGGACAGTTTATAGATAGTGCTACTTTTATAATAGTTAACTTATTTCTTATCTTAAGATCCGAAGCATATATTAGTACAGTTATTTGTGGTGAGACACGTATTGCTTTATTTGAGAGTGTAGATATCTGATATCTGAACGTGACAGTAGAGTAGGTGTATATAAGTTGCAAAAAGCATCATCCAATGAGTAGTCGGATGATGCTTTTATGATTTTAGTCATGACAATTTTTGATAACTTTTAAATTGATGAGAACTTTTGGAAATATCGTATTCCAATAGATTGAATCCTTTAATTAACTGAACATCTCCAAGTGATATCGTTTATATCATTCAAAACAAATGCGAGCGGCGTCATTACAGAATGTTTGCTTACCATTTTTAAAGCCTGCCAATGCTTGAGCGTTGGTTCTAATCGTCTCTACCGCGTCTTTTGCTTCTAGTACCACGAACGTCGCTGGTGCTCCTACTGCTATTTCTGTCTGCTTTGACAGTAGCTGAGCTGCGTTCTTGGTAATCATATTGAACACATCTACTATTTGCTTATTCTTCGCTAACTGTGCGACATTGGCGTACATATTCGCCATTCTGACCAATGAGGCATCGCCATAAGGTGTGAAAGCATTCAAAATATTATTACTAGAGAGGGTCGTATTGATACCCATCTCTAAAAGCTCATTAGCATTCACCATGCCTCTAGGAATTAGCAAATCATAATCCCGCCCATTCAAAAATATATCGGTAGCAGGTAAAACAGTCAAAGTAATATCGGCGAGTTTCAATAACGCTGCCATCTCTGTGCGCTTGTCTTTGTCCATTGCAGACAGTTTGGTCACATGGCCGATAGACACACGGCCTTGGTAATGGCGTTTGATGGTTTCTTCAACCAGTTTTGGAATGCTGGAGTCTTTTGGATCCAAATCAAAATCGAGATGAAAATCAACATCGACGTCAAATTGTTCTGCCAAATCAAACACCATCTCGATATGTTTGTCAGGGTTATCATCTTTATAAGGACAACCGCCAACTAAATCAGCGCCTTGCGACAATGCGAGTTCTAGTAGCTCATAGGTATGTGGCGCATTGGTTAATCCTGATTGGGCAAAAGCACAAATCTCTATATCAATGGCAAATGCGTATTTATCCCGCGCTTTTTTTATGGCATTAAACGCCCGCATTTCTGTTTTTGAATCGGTTTCGACAAAACTACGCAGACCAACCGTGCCTTTTTTGATGGCCATTTCAATCACTTTTGATGCGCGCTCAAACACATCTGCTTCTGTAAATTCTGCTTTCGCCTTGCTGGTTTCTTCAACGGCTTCGTCTAAATCGCCTTGCTCTATCGTGCAACGATTTAGGATGCAGGCTTTGTCAAGATGAATGTGGCTCTCAAAAAATCCTGAGCAGACAAAATTGCCTTTAGCATCAAAAATAACGGTTGTCTCATTATCATTATTTTTAAATGCCTCCGAGATGTTGTTAATACTCTCAATATGAGAGCCATTTATACTGATATTGACCAAGTTTTCTCGATTGGCCAATCGGGCATTTTTTATGAGTAAATCTGACATTATGTTTCTCTTATTGTTTGATGAAGCCTGCGAAAAAATCTATTAAATTCAAAATCAAAAATGTAATTTTGCGCCCTAAAGTAGAATGATTATTGATTGGTATGGTTTTTCCTACCGAGCGGTCGTTATTTGTTCTTGAATGGTTAGGTACAAATGTGCTCTGAGTTGCTATATAGAATATAATGGTTGTCACTACGGAATACTGGCTTTGTTTACGAGCACGCTATAGTTCCTGTACCTAAAAACACACTTAAATATCTATATTGAATTATCATCATCCTCTTCAATATAAATCAAATAATTTAAGTTTATCTAATAATTAGGTAAGTGGTGAATAAGTATCAAGCAGTTTATTACGATTGAATTACACAAGCGTTTTCAAGAGAAATTATCTCATCTACACACAAACAAATGGATAGGAAAAAAGTATGTCAAATATTAATGAGTCTTTGAAAGAATTAATGGATCTTGATGGTGCTATGGGTGCCTGTATCGTTGATTATATGTCAGGTATGGTACTAGGAATGATTGGTGGCGGTGTTGATTTAGAACTGGCTGCTGCTGGTAACTCGCAAGTCGTAAAAGCAAAAGTAGCAACGATGAAATCATTAGATATCAAAGGTGAAATCGAAGATATGTTGATCACACTAGAGTCTCAGCTGCACATCATTCGTCCGACAGCCAGTCATGAAGATTTATTCATCTACCTAGTACTTGATAAATCAAAAGCGAACCTTGCATTGGCACGCCGTAAAGTACAATCAGTTGAAAGCAAATTAGAAATATAATTTGGCTAACATCAATCAAGCCGTCGTTGGTTTGTTGAGTCCTGCTTATTGCTGATAGTGTGTCAAACATTATGAGCAATAAGGTCAAATTCGTTATATGCGTACTGTGTATAACGAATTATTATTTTATATATAGTTATAAAAAATTTATTGAGTTTTGGATGTTCTATCAAATGGTGACAAAATGAAATGTGTTGCATATGTCAGCAGAGCGCCTATCAAAGATCGCAGTGTTCGTATGCCTGCTGGATTATCAGATATTGTCAGAGTCTCTAGCAAGCATAATCCAGAGTTACAAATCACTGGTATCATATCCTATCGCGAAGGGCAGTACCTTCAAGTGCTTGAAGGCCCTTATGCTGCAGTAGATAAGTTGATGGCCAAGATAGCATCTGATCCCAGGCATGAAGATATTTGGGTTTTTCTTGAAAAAAATGTGACAGAGCGCAGCTTTGATAATTGGGGCGTCAGCGTATTTGACTTTGTAGATAAAGGCACTTTTTTTGATACTTTTATTGAAAATAATAGTGCGGTTTTAAATGGTTTTGATGAACTACAAACCAAGCGTATTCAGCCTTTTTTTGACACAAAAAAATCTAATAACGCCTCAAAAAAAGACTACCAAGGCAAAAGTCTTAAGTTATTGGCTTGGCCTGACTTAAATCATGAAAGTAACCCTCAAATGGTTATGGATTTGTGTGTTAAATTGACCAAAAAACCGTATCCATTTGATTCGTTAGTGGATAGTGGTGAGTTTGGCTCACTTGATCAAGTCACAAAAATGATAGTGGGATTTGAGCAATCAGGTATACTAAATGTGACAGACGCACAGCCATTAGATGAGCAAAAGGTTAGTGAAAAAAAGCCTAACAAATTTTACGGTGCGATCAAAAGATTCTTAGGAATGAGGTAAAAAATTGAATTATCAAAAGCTAGCTATCATTGGTGAAGTGGGCGCCGGAAAAACTCGAATGGTTAAGACTTTAAGTGAGATAAGTCCTTTCGAGACAGAAGCAAAATCTAGTATCGATATTGGTAAAGAGTACACCACCGTTGGTATTGATTATGGAAGAATCACCCTGTCTGATGATATGGCATTAGGTATCTATGGGGTTCCAGGTCAAGAGCGTTTTTCGTTTTTGTGGGAATTCGTCAATCACTCCTTGTGGGGTTTGCTGATCTTGATCAAGCATGGCGAGACACCTGATTACGCTAACTTAGATAAACTGCTACATTTTTTTGCCCCAGCAGAAAAGCAAACGACTTGTATTATTGGTATTACACATTGCGAAGATGCTGATAAACAAAGCTTGGCAGCGCTCGGACAAGAAATCAGAGTCATGCTGATGGAGCACGATATAGTGGCTCCAGTAATCAATACAGATCCTAGAAATAAAGAGTCCGCCGTGTCTCTATTATCATTATTTAATACCCTGAACAATCAAGGTTGATGTTAGATATGACTACACAAAACGAAAAATCACCAGCAAAAATAGAACTCTTAAAGCACATGAAAGCCTTGTGTGAAGCCAATAGAGAAATTATATTGGTCAGCCTATGCACCACAGATGGTTTTCCTATCAGCTGCTTTTCGATCAAAGAGTTGAGCAACCAATCCGATAAGTTTGCGGCGATGAGTAGTACGCTATCAGCGCTCAGCGACTCATCAGCTACCCAGATGAAACAAGGTAAGTGCGATATCACGATCGTTGAAGCCACAACCGGCAACATGCTATTTGTCAAAACGGACTATATCGGCAAGCCATGTGTATTGACCGTTGTGGCACAAGACAAGATGGCATTAGCAGAAGCAAGATATAAGACTAAGAAGCTGATTGGTGAAATCTCGGCGATTACTGAGTAGAGTGAAATTATTGATAGTAGAGTGCTTCGTAGAGTAACTACGGCGCTATACTATGTAAAAGATTAACCCTGCTCAAACAAACCCTATCAAAAATCATCCCAATAGGGGTGATCACCAAAGCGCTCGGCAATGAAGTCAATCAAATAACGACAACGCTGCGATAAAAATCGATTTTTTGGATAGACGGCATACGCGTTTAGTATTGGCAATTGATACTGCTGCAAAATCGGTACAAGCTCACCACGCGCCAGTTTTTTATAAGCGATAAAAGTTGGAATGACAGTAATGCCATGTCCTTTTACTGCCAAATCCGTTAAAAACTCACCATTGGTGGCTTTAATTTTGGCGTTCATCGCGTGATAATGCTTTTTTCCTTGGGCATCAATCAGCTCTATGCTGTTTGTTTGACCAAGACTGTATTGCAAAAACTCATGCCCCTCCAAATCTTCTAATGTATCAGGTGTGCCCATTCTTTTTAGATAGTCGGGGCTGGCGCAGATGACGCAACGAATTCGTGCCAGCGGCTTTGCTTGATAACTAGAATCTCGTAGCTCTCTGATTCGAATAGCCAGCTCATATCCTTCTTCAATCAAATCAACATGCCGATCAGAAAAATCCAACTCAAACTTTAGGTTTGGGTGCTGATTGGCGTATTCATCAATCACATCAGTCAGATGCATAAGACCAAACGATAATGGCGCTGTCATCTTTAGCGTACCCCCAATGCGCGTTGGCGTGTCACTAGTAGTCTCGTTCAAGGCATCAACCGCGTTTAAGATACTGTTGACCTGCTGATAATACTGCTCACCTGCTTGTGTCAAGTGAGAGTGGCGCGTCGTACGGCTGATCAATTGAGTGCCTAGGCGCGTTTCCAAATCTTTTAGACGGCGGCTGACGGCTGATTTTGCAATATTTAATTGTTCGGCAGCTTTAGTGATACTGCCTGCCTCGACAATGCGTACAAACATCGCCATGTCTTCTAACTGTCCCATTATCGATGCCTCATAATTGTTCTAATAAAAAGAATAGTTATTTGCATTTATGTCTGTTTATCTCTGTATAGTCAACAATTATAATAGTTACATTGTTCAATCATGTGAATTAATAACAAATATATAGATGATAAACGTGTTGATAATTAAGGATAAATAATGAAAACGATCTATCATGCAGCATACTCCCGCGGTAATGCCAACCATGGTTGGCTCAAAAGCCGTCATACCTTTAGCTTTGCCAATTACTATAATCCTGAGCGTATGGGCTTTGGGGTGTTACGTGTCATCAATGATGATTTTGTCATTGGTGGTCAAGGGTTTGGCAACCACTCGCACCGTGATATGGAAATTATCAGCATTCCTTTAGCTGGCAAACTGGCGCATGGCGATAGTATCGGCAATGAGGGCATGATTGAGACGGGTGAGATCCAAGTCATGTCAGCGGGCACAGGCATCACCCATAGTGAAATGAATGGCAGTCGTGAAGAAGCAGTAAGGTTTTTACAAATCTGGGTCATGCCAAATAAAATGAACGTTGCTCCTCGCTATCAGCAAGTGCACATGGGGACCATCATGACGCCCAATGAATTCAATCAGGTGCTATCACCAAATGCGGATGATGCAGGGGTTTGGATTCATCAAGATGCTTGGTTTAGCATGGGAGAGTTTGATAAAGGCGTGACGCAGACCTATCAGCTAAACAATCCTAATAACGGTGTTTATATTTTTGTTATCAGTGGCAAAGTCGTTGTAAACGGTAACATTTTGGCTACTCGAGATGGCCTCGGGGTCTGGGATACTAAGCACTTCACTATGGAAGTGAAAGAGGCTGCGAAAGTATTGCTGATGGAAGTACCGCTATCTTTGTAGACAAATAGGACATATACCAAGAGGTGTCACATGACAATTAGAACTCTAGAACCACGAATGACTGAGGTTGGCGGTGTTCCTATTGCTCGATTACTGCCTAACAAAGGCAAACAGCCCATTGGCGCGTGGTGCTTTTTGGATCATGCAGGGCCAGCTGAGTTTGATCAAGATGATTCAGGGGTTCAGGTTGGGCGCCATCCGCATACCAACCTACAGACGTTTAGTTGGATGATTGAGGGTGAGATTTTACATAAAGACAGCTTGGGCAGCACGCAAGTCATTGCCAAAAACCAAGTCAACCTCATGACAGCAGGTACTGGGCTGACACAAGGCATCAGCCATACAGAGCAAAGCGTATTTTTGGACAGCGCTGACTCAGACAATACTGATACAAGCGCTGCTGCACGTAGCATCAATATGATACAGCTATGGATCGCTTTACCCACTGACCAGCAGATCGAACGCAGTTTTCATCACTATCCGGAGCTGCCAACATGGACTGAGGGCAACGTCAAGCTGATTCTGACTACGGGTAGTTACAAATCAGCGTCTGGTGAGCACCATCAAGCGCCAACGTTGCAGTACTCCAAGATGGTTGGTATCGATGTGCATTTTTTAGAAGATGGAGACGTCACGCTGAATTTGGAAGCAAGCTTTGAGTACGGTATTTTGGTGGTTGTCGGTACGTTAGAGTCTGAAGGTCAGGTGTATAAAAAGGACCAGTTATTACGTTTTCATCGTGATGACATGACTAACAATACCTCTATAAAGCTGTTAGCCAAGAAGGGCACACGCTTAATGTTTATTGGCGGTGAGCCTTTAGATAACCGAGTATTACTGTGGTGGAATTTTGTCGCTGATAGCAAAGAAGCGCTTGAGCAATCGGTGATCGACTGGAACAATGGCCATGAGCGCTTCGGCGAGGTTGATTCTGATATGCAGCGTCTGGTGGCACCCGAACTACCCAAAGGCTTCAAAGGCTAATTACCAACACGCAAGATTTATTAACCTATTTTTCAGAGACAATCCCTATCGTTAAGTTTTTTTTACAAAAAAGTTATGGGGTTTTAAGTAAATTGTTCAGATAATAGCGCAAATAAACAAACTATTTCATAAAAACTTGTTGATCATAAGATTGACAAGGTCTATCAACCCAAAGCAAATCATTCCTACAATAATATGGAGAAGTACTATGTCAGAACTAAAAGACTTACAGCAATTAGCAGAGAAACGCCGTACTATTTATGCACTAAGCGACCAGTTACCAGTATCGAATGATGAAGTCGTAAAAGTAGTTGAGCATGCTGTCTTGCATACACCATCATCATTCAACTCGCAATCAACGCGTGTCGTTGTGTTATTCGGTGATGATCATCACAAACTATGGGATATGACTGAAGAAGCACTACGTGCAATCGTCGGTGATGAAGAAGCATTTAAGTCTACCAAAGACAAAATTGCTGGTTTTAGAGCGGGTGCTGGCACTGTATTGTTCTTTGAAGATAAAGCAGTGGTGAGAGGCATGCAAGAAGCGGCGCCTTTATATGCTGACAATTTCCCAATTTGGGCAACTCAGGCCAACGCGATGCATCAGTACGTCATTTGGACGGCGCTAGCAAGCATTGATGTCGGTGCAAACTTGCAGCACTACAATCCAGTAATCGATCAGAAAGTCGCAAGCACTTGGAACATCGATGCAGATTGGGAACTAAAAGCGCAACTGGTATTCGGTAAGATTGAGCAGTCAGCAGGCGACAAAGAATTCAAGCCACTTGATGAGCGTATGAAAGTGTTTGGTGCTTAAGATAAGCAGCCTATTGCTTTATTTTAGGCAGTATCCTAAATAGAATATATACCACATAAAAAACGCCACCCAATCATTGGGTGGCGTTTTTTATGAATAATAAAAATTAAAGACAGTACAGCTATACTGGATGTTTGCAGAACTGATGCGACAATTTAATGATTATTTGCGTTGCATTAAACTGTTGGCGACCCATGCTGGACCGATTAACAAAAACTGTAAATCTTCAAAAAACGAGGGTTTTTTGCCTTCGATTTTATGACCAATAAACTGACCAATCCAAGCAACGACAAATACTGCCGCCCACGCTTTGAATCCCCATGGCATAGCCGCCATAACCGACAGACAAATCAGAATAAACAGCCCCATTGCCAAAAATAGCGGCGTAGATAAGCGTATATAAAACAGTAATACCAACGCGCTCAGTACGAGAGTAAACCACACAGACAGCGACATTCCCATGCCCAGCAGGCTAACAAAAATCGTTGGGACACATAGCCAATGGATTTTTTTGTTGATTAAGTTTTGGTGACTGACCGCGTACTCACTGAGCCACTGCTCAAGCGTGCGTTTGGACATTTTGGGTTGACGAGACATACTAACCTCCTTGTTAGTAAATGAAATAAGACACTGACATGCGCTATTGACTTAAATATCAACATGCGCAATTAGGACCAGTTGTAGCACTAATTGCGTGTGTCTACCATTTTATCTGATAGACGGTACAGTCAATTTCGCTCGTATTACCAATGCGATATTAGTAAGACTTATCTCAATATCTCAAACGCTTTTTTCTACATATGTTGCTATCAACCTCGTTCGCTGCGATGCCACTCATAGAGACCGACAAAGGCGTTTACTTGATACACCATGGTTTGAATCGCAAAAATATAGTTACCAGACATAAGATTGACGATCAGCCAAACAAAGTTGACGATGATCCATAACCACCAGTTAAAGGAATAACGCAGAATCATGGCGGCTTGCGCGGTAATAGAAAGCACAAAGGCTATGACGTTGATCCAAAAGAAAGAGATGAATCCCAAAAACAGACTATTATCATCTTCTACGACTGCATAACCGTAGCTTGCCAGTAGATCATTGACGGTTGGGAAAAGGGCAAGACCAATGATGATAAATGCGGCAGTGATTAACCAAACGGCTTTGCTCGCTGATTTTGGTATCATGTCGCCATCAGGGTCGGTGTGTTTTGACCAGTAAAAGATGCCATATACATGAGTGAAAAAGTTAAATAGGGGCGCGAGCATTAGACCCACTGCGCCAGATGTTGCTTGTACAATGACTTCCCCTGCGGTTGCGCCCATGCCAAAGCCATTGCCCATGACGTTTTTGCGAAATGACAGCGAGACGACGCAAACCAAGCCAATAAATGAGACAGCCAAGTAAAACCAATCAAGCGTAGTATGGTCTGTGGTGAGCCAAAAACCGGCGGACAGAGCAATCACACCGCAAATAAACCAAATAATAATCCATTGCATCGACCATTTTCCGGTGATGTTATCCAATAGCTGAATACGCATAACTTTTTCCTCTAAAATTGACACTGATTTCAATATGAGGCTAACGGCACTGCGTTAGCTGAATAAATTATTATTATAAATAGGGCGCTTATTGGTATAGCTTACGGTTTTTTGCCATAGATATGCTTGTCGATAAATAACAACGCTTGCTGATAGCGAGCATCGTAATCCGGCTGGTCAATCATGTGTGGCGCGATATTGTGACGCGCAAAAATGTCTAGTAGGCGCTGCTCGAACCGTCCACGTGCTTCAGGCGTACCCAAAGAGCGCATGCCATCATCGACCCATGGCGTGTTGTTGTCGAGCATGATGGTGTGGTCTAACCGAAACTCATCAATACATGCAGCGACAAAAGGATGGGTGCGACCTTCGTACTCTTCACAAAATGCTTGCGTCGTCACAAAATCTGTATCGACGATCGTGAGGGGCGCTGTTGCACGGGCTTTAGCCTCTCGTATCGCTTGAGCATGGTCGAGACAAATAGGGCCGTAATCGCTGTACTGTAGTCCAACCTCGCTACCGCCCAAATCTGTGCCCACATATATACGGCCCATCTCCAGCGCAAAGCTCGCCCCGTAATAATTAGCTAGCTTATGCACCAGTGTTGTCTTACCTGAGCTTTCACCGCCGACGATAGCGACAGTCTTGGTATAGTCGACGCGGGCCTCTGGATGAATCGCTGACCAATAGGCGACTGGGTCGCGAGCAATGGCGTACGAGTCAAACTCAGGCTGTAGCGCTGTCGTGACCACTTGTAGGATAAGTTGCTCCTGTATATCACTCTGCGTTAGCGGGTGGTTCTCCGCCATAAACAATACTGTCTCTGTAGGAAGTGCAAGTGCCTTTATCAACCGCTGCAACTTAGCATTGCTAATCGCCACATCGATCCTGACATCCTCGCTGCTATCATAAAGATGCTCATGAAGCGGTAACTCGATCTCATCAGTGGTATGAATATGAATAAATGGCAAATCTGCACAGGCCATCTGTAGCCAACGTGCTTTGTCTTGTAAGGTGATCGTAAAATCTGGATGCGGTGATGGATGCGCCATAATGACGATATGCAGGGTCTTCGCTTGTCCTGCTGCTTCTAATATGCTGCGCATTTGCCCCAAATGTAAGGGCTCAAAGTGTCCAATCATCAATCCGTTGTCGTACATAGCCATCCTTATTTTGTTTTAGGCTTATATTTGTTTCAGATTTAAGGGCAAACCCTCTAAAACCTGAGTTACTTATCAGCATGGTATAAATGTTTTGGAGGATTTACAGGTAGGTTATTGTAAATCTGACTTATATTTGACTCTTACGCAGATTCTTAACTTTTTCATCATCGGTTTTTGTATAAGTCTAAAAATAAAAAGCGAATGGTGATTTTTCGACAATTGAAGGTTTAAGTGGTCATTATTACTATCAAATATTTAGCAAAACGCCACTTATCTCTTTGATTCATTTAAAAAATAATGAACTGTGTAATTAGCTAAAGCAAGGTTTTAGCAACAAAGTGGATTCTGAAACATTTTGAAATAACTATTTAAAATCAGGGGCTTGCGTGGTGGTATGACAGGTTAGGGCAAGCTTACGTATCATAAACTCACAAAGTACGTCTATACCTTCAACAGATAAATTTTCAAGAGTTGATATACTTATTTGTAAGTTAGTAAGGCGAGGTAGCCTTAAGACTAAAAAAGTAAGAAAAAAAGAAAAAATACATTATAAAAATAGACAATAGAGAGGTATTTAGTTTGGCTAAGTTAGCAAAATTACATCGCTCACAAAATAATCGCATGATAGCGGGTGTGATGGGCGGTATTGCAGAATATGTCGGTTGGTCACCTACGTGGGTCAGATTACTATTTGTAATTGTCTCGTCGCTAAGTGCTGCTGTACCGGGTATTTTGATTTATATCGTGTTATGGATAATCATGCCAAAAGCCAATAGTGATTCCTATCAGTAACCAAGCTTAATATCTAGACATTAAGACCCGTTAAAAGAAGTAAGTTTGTACCACAAGCAGTTGTCCAAAAAGTAGTCTCCAAAAATAAAAAGCCTGAATCATCAGGATGCCCAAGACATAATTTTCCTCCTGCCCGAATGCTCACGCATTTGGGTATTTTTTTGTTTTCAAGATTAGTCGCCGGTCAGGCATTTTTTATGATGATTTGGTCGTAAATCAGAGATACAACCGCGTGTTTTTATCGACAACGCAAATTTAGTTAACGTAAATATGGATAAAATAGTCAATTTTTAGTAAGGTGAGCAGGCAAATAGCGTCGTTGCCAAATAGGTGACGAGTGCTATCAGAGATTTATTTAATCATACCCATTTCACAGTGACTTACTATGAAAACCCAAACTATGACATCCGAAGCGACAACCCCGATGATACAAGACAAAGACTCTCAACCGATGACTTTTCAGGACTTAATCTTAACCCTACAGAATTATTGGGCTGACAAGGGCTGCGTGGTATTGCAACCTTACGATATGGAAGTCGGCGCGGGCACGTTTCATACCGCCACGTTTTTGCGCTCGTTAGGTCCTGAGCGTTGGAATGCAGCGTATGTACAGCCGTCACGTCGCCCGACTGATGGTCGCTATGGTGACAATCCAAACCGCCTACAACATTATTATCAGTTCCAAGTCGTGCTAAAGCCGAATCCACCTAATATCCAAGAGCTATATCTGGATTCGCTACGCGCTATTGGTATCGATCCATTGGTGCATGATGTGCGTTTCGTGGAAGACAACTGGGAATCACCAACGCTTGGCGCCTGGGGACTTGGCTGGGAGATCTGGCTAAACGGTATGGAAGTGACGCAGTTTACCTACTTCCAGCAAGTCGGCGGTATTGAGTGTTTCCCAGTGACAGGTGAGATTACTTACGGTCTTGAGCGCTTAGCTATGTATGTGCAGGGCGTCGATAGTGTTTATGACTTGGTCTGGGCAGATGGGGAGTTTGGCCGCGTCACCTATGGCGATGTGTTCCATCAAAACGAAGTCGAGCAGTCGACCTACAACTTTGAGCACGCTGATGTGCCAATGATGGGCGAGATGTTTGATTTTTATGAGCAGCAAGCAGATAAGCTAGTGGAAGCAGGATTGCCATTGCCTGCTTATGAGATGGTGTTAAAAGCCTCTCATGCGTTTAACTTGCTTGATGCACGTGGTGCGATTTCAGTCACAGAGCGTCAACGTTTTATCCTGCGTGTACGCACACTTGCGCGTAAAGTTGCGTTTGGTTATGTCGAAGCTCGTGCTAAGTTAGGCTTCCCATTGGCTGATGAAGCACACCGCGCCGAAGCTCTTGAGAAGTATTTGCCAAAAGAAGATACAGAAACAGACAGCTTAGCCAAAGAAACTACTGACAACAATCAACCGACGAACAAGCAATAGGAGCATCCCATGAGTACTATTCTATTTGAACTGGGGTGTGAAGAGCTACCTCCAAAGAGCCTAAAACCATTACGCGATGCGCTGCAAGCCAGTGTCGCTGAGCAGTTGTCTGCAGCTGAGATTACCTTTGATAGCATCAAAGCCTTTGCCGCACCGCGCCGTTTGGCGATTCAAATTGAAGGCATTAGCGACAAGCAACCTGACCGCACTGAGCAAAAACGCGGACCAGCTATCAAAGCGGCATTTGATAGCGATGGCAATCCAACCCGTGCGGCGATGGGTTTTGCCAAAGGCTTAGGTATTGAAGCGAGCGAGCTTACGACCATTAACACCGATAAAGGTGACTATGTCGGCTTTGAGCAAACGATCAGTGGCCAAGCGACTACCGAGCTACTGCCAGCTATTTTTCAAACGGCGTTAGATAGTCTACCGATTGCCAAACGTATGCGCTCAGGCGCAAGTCGCAACGAGTTTGTTCGTCCCGTACAGTGGGTAGTATTGATGCAGGATGACGCTGTCATTGATGCCACTATCCAAGGGCATGAGACAGGCTCGCAAACTCGTGGGCACCGTTTCCACAGCCCTGACTACCATGATATTACTCATGCCAATGACTATGAAGAATTACTAAGTGGTTTAAAAGTCGTGGCAGATTTTGATAAGCGTCAAATGCTGATCAAAAACCAAGTCAAAGCATTGGCAGATGAAGTTAATTCTGATGCCATCGTACCGCAGGATTTATTGGACGAAGTCACCGCATTGGTTGATTTCCCAATTGCGCTACGAGCAAGCTTTGAAGCGCGCTTTTTACAAGTGCCACAAGAAGCGCTTATCTCGACCATGCAAGCGGATCAGAAATATTTCTGCTTAACCGATAAAGCTGGCAAATTGCAGCCGTACTTTATCTTTATTACAAATATTGAGTCTAAAGACCCCAATCAGATTATCGAAGGTAATGAAAAAGTGGTGCGTCCGCGTTTGGCTGATGCTGAGTTTTTCTTTTTACAAGATCAAAAGCAGCCGTTGTTTGCACTCACAGAGAGCTTAAAAACTCGTGTATTCCAAGACAAATTGGGTACGATTTGGGAGAAGTCTGAGCGTATTGCTAAGCTTGCCGCGTTTATCGCCACGTTGATGCAGCAGCAAGGTCACGATATCAATGTCGATGACACCGTACGTGCAGGCATTTTATCCAAAGCGGATTTGGCAAGCTCGCTTGTCGGCGAGTACCCTGAATTGCAGGGTATCGCAGGCACGTATTATGCGCGTCTGAATGAGGAACCTGAGGCAGTTGCGGCAAGCTTGGAAGAGCAATACCTGCCCAAGTTCAGTGGTGATGTATTACCGCAAACACCAGTTGGTATTTGCCTAGCACTAGCTGATCGCCTAGATACGCTCGTTGGTATTTTTGCGATTGATCAAGCACCAACGGGTTCAAAAGATCCGTTTAGCTTACGTCGTTCTGCCATTGGTATCTTGCGTATTTTGATCGAGAAGCAGCTACCGATCAATTTGGTTGCATTGGTTGAGCAAGCAATTAAAGGCTACAGTGATGCCGAAGGTAGCAAGATTGCCAAAATGGGCGATACTTTTACCCAAGTCATGGCGTTCTTAAACTCGCGCTATCGTGCGATGTATACCGAGCAGGGCGTTAGCGTTGATACGATTCAGGCCGTACAAGCGATTAACCCGCATATGCCGCTTGATTTTGATCAGCGTATTCGCGCCGTACAAGCATTTAGCGAGCTTTCACAAGCGTCGATGTTGGCTGATTCAAACAAGCGTGTGGCCAATATATTGGCCAAATCAGAAGTGAGCGTTGCTGATACGGTTGATGAGGCGCTACTGTCTGAGCCTGCTGAACAGAACTTGTATAACCATGTTCGCGAGGCACAGATGGCAGTAACACCGCTACTTGAGCAAGCGGACTATACGCAAGTATTGCAGACACTGGCGAGCTTAGATGAGCCATTGACACAGTTCTTTGATAATGTGATGGTCAATAGCGACGATGAGGCCTTGAAAAACAACCGCCTGGCATTGCTCAAGCAGGTACGCGCCTTGTTCTTGACTGTGGCAGATATCAGCGAGCTACAGCTTTAGTTCTGCTAGCCTTTAATTTTAAATTTTGATATAAAAACTGGCTCAATGTGGCCAGTTTTTTGTTGCTATAGCACTTGGGTATTTGTCAGTGCCATTAATGACAATCCAGCATAATCAACAATTAACCGTAAAGGCATTGTGCCATTACCATTATTGACGGTAAAATTTATGCATTCGAGCGTATTGGATCATGGTAAGTGTCATCACTCTTGTTATTCATTACGTTTATTTGTCATTGAAGGAGCGCTGCCGTGTTTGCCGTTATTATTGTCATTCTTATTATCTGGGCTTCCATGTGGGCTTTTTACAAGTTTATGTACCCACGTCCACCCAAAAGCATGATGCCAAAAGAGGGTGATGTCACCACACCGCGTCAGTGCAATTTTTGTGGTAACAGTTTGGCGGAGTATCGCGGTGTCCTTGAAACCAAGCCGAATGTCGCTGCCAATAGTGATAATGCTATCGACGCCAATCAAGAATTATTCTTTTGTAATTATGAGCATCAGGCAGACTTTCACGCAGGCAAGACTTACAAACCTTATGCGTAAGCAAATAGATAAAAACGATTGACCATAAAAAAGCGCTTAGCTTTAGTAGGCTAAGCGCTAGTAGATTTGATGCTTTGTCATCACATCGCGCACTATTAGATCATGCATGTTTTGAACGATCTGTCTGCTGATACAACGCCGCGACTATTACAAAATAGAGTGAGCGTCTTTCATGATTTTATTTAACAATGCCTGTGATTGCTTATCTTTTTGTACACGGTCTTCATCACTTCTTTGATTGGCATGGATTTTTTCGTATAAGTTTAAGCAGCACAGCACCAGTATGCTTTCTTGACTGAGGCTTGGTGCATCTCGCTTTAGATCAAGCGCATAGTTATTGATATAAGACACCGCTGATAGCAGTTCTTCTTGCTCATGTACTGGGCAAAAAATTGGATAAGTAACCCCAGCAATCGCGATATCTACTTTTTTGATTTGTGGTTCTGGCGCTTTAGGTGTCTTGGTATTAGATTGTGCCATGGCGTTTGATATATTTGATCCTGTGGCTGTCGTTTTTTGCGCTGCTGATAGTGCATTTGGCGCTTGAGTATTTTTTGGTTGTTTGTCTATCGATTTACTTTGGTCATCGGTCATGATACATCCTACAGTGTCTGGTCAGTGAAATGAGTAATATCAGGTTTTACAAATAGCATTGGGCGGTTTAATAAGTAGCATGTTTTGCTATCTATTACAGGGATGGGTTAGCCTTCTGCTTGATCGATAAGGGTCAGGCGTTGTAATACTACTTGCGTGCGCTCGGCGGCCAATTGGTTCTTCTTTTGCAGTTCACTGTTTTGTTGTTTGATATCGCTATATTGCTGCTTCAATTCATTATTGTGCTTTTGTAGCTCGCTATTTTGTTGTTGTAATTGGCTGATTTGTTTTTGCAGTTTGTCTTGCTCTTCACCGATCATATGATGCGCTTCTGCGAGACTCTGATAGCGCTTGTCGAGATCGTTCAGTTGCTTTTTGGCGCCGTCACGTTCGCTATGACTGTTATCGAGCTTAGTTTTTAGGTCGGCAAATTCTTTAGAGTCGGTGACAGGATGTTGTTTGAGGCTGCTAAGTTCAGCACTGACAAGCTGATACTGTTTTTTGATGTCGAGTACCATTTTTTCTAATATTCTAAGTTGATCATACATAGTCAGTTTTTATCCTTAACAAGTAAGCGTGAATGAATTTTGTTCGCTGCATTTAATAATGCCATAGGTGACCGCATAATATCTATATCAACAAAGTAATTACAAGCACAAGGCTTTGTATTTTTACTTTTATTTATCGATGATTTGTCTCCGACATTTTATCGCGATTTTTTATTTTATAAGTAACACTTAATCACTAGGACATCTGTTATGAATGATAATATCTCTGGCTGGAATACTTGGCTGACTGCGTTTGACGACTGGACTGATGTGTCTATCAGTGAAGTGCATGGCCTGATGACAGGGCTCATTACGGCCTGTAATGCGCCCGACGAAGCAACTTGGGCAAAGGTGTTTGAAGAGCTGAGCTTTGCGCCACTACCAGAGGCTGCATTGACCTTGCTGACAGAGGAAGCAGAAGACACCGTGTTTCAGCTAAAAGATAAAGATGATGCCTATGCCTATATGCCGCTCATCCCTGATGATGAACATGATTTATACGAGCGTGTGATGGCATTGAAACAGTGGTCAAACGGCTTTATGACCGGTTTTGGTATTACTGATTGCGGTTTGACCAGTGAAGAGAACGAGATGCTATCTGATTTGGCTAAGATTGGTGCGATTCGCTTAGAGGAAGATGAAGATTTTGAAGGTGGTGAAGAATCTTATCTATATATCTATGAGTTTGCTCGTATGGTGCCAGTGAGCTTTGCGACGCGTAAACGCAAGCCTGTGAAAGACATTGCGCTGATTGCTGGACTATCTATCAATGCCAAAACCACCAAAGAGCTGCAAGCAGAAGGCAAGTTACCAAAACCTATGCCACCAGTGCTTGACGTCATGAATCAGAATAATCCATCATAAGACAAATCTGATACCTCATAGTTTTTAAGAAATGGCTTTTAAGATATAACGCTTAAAAATCATAATAGGGATATTTTATGATCCAAGATACTAATGACAATGCTAGCAATGACCAACAGTTAAACCCTGCTACGCACCCGAGTAATAGCCTTGATTGGCTGACGCGCCTTATCGCCTTCGATACGGTCAGTCGACACTCTAACCTAGCACTGATCAATGATGTGAAAGCGTACTGTGAGCAGTTGGGTCTGACGGTAGATTTGACCTTTAACGAGGCAAAAACTAAGGCCAACTTGTTTGCGACTGTACCCGCTGGCGAAAACGCCGACCAAATTAATAACGGTTTGGTGTTGTCTGGCCATACGGACGTCGTACCCGTTGATGGTCAAGACTGGCAGTCAGATCCATTTACGGCAACGATACGTGGTGACAAACTATATGGACGCGGTGCGTGCGATATGAAAGGTTTTATCGCGTGTGCGTTAACGATGTTGCCACAAGCAGTACAGCTATCTAACAGCGGTCAGCTGCGTCGCCCATTGCATCTGGCCCTGTCGTTCGATGAAGAGGTGGGCTGCTTGGGCGCACCATTAATTTTGGCAGACCTAAAAGCGCGCGGTATCACCCCTGATTACTGCATCGTTGGTGAGCCGACCAATATGGCGATGGTGGTCGCGCACAAAGGTATCGCAGTATATCGTTGCCGTGTCCATGGCAAATCAGCGCATTCTTCATTGATTGCACAAGGGGTCAATGCGATCAGTTATGCAAGCAAATTGGTTGGCTATGTCGATACGCTTGCCGAAGAGCTGAGCGCTCGTGACGATAACGATGCATTGTTTACGGTGCCTTATTCAACATTGTCAGTAGGTACGATACACGGCGGCACAGCCACCAATATCGTGCCCAATCTGTGCGAGTTCACCTTTGACTACCGTAACCTGCCGCACATGACGCAAGACGATATACTGGCGCCTATTCAAGCAAAAGTCGCTGAGCTAAATGCGCAAATGCAAGCGCGTGCGCCTGAGACGGGCATCGAGCTGATGCAAGAAGAGAGCGTTCCAGCAATGACGGACAGCGATAGCGCTGAGTTGCAATCATTGATAGTGGCACTGACAGGGGACGACGAGCGTCATAAAGTCGCTTACGCAACGGAAGGTGGTCAGTTTACCAATGCAGGTATCTCAACGATCATCTGCGGCCCTGGTAGTATTGAGCAGGCGCACAAAGCGGATGAATATGTTGAGTTGATCGAAATCGAACGTTGTGACGGCTTTTTGCAAAAACTATTAGACAGTTGTACCGTTAAGTAGTCTATAAAACTGCCAGACATATGTATATAATATAAGTAAGTATAAAAAATACCGTCTTCATGGCGGTATTTCTTTTTTTTGGCTATGCAGCTGTCCGTATGAGAGCCATTTATATATAACAAAGTAGGGGTTAGCTGATGTCTTGGCATCTGTTTGCAGTGTTTTTCGCAAGTACATTTTTGATTTCCGCGACCCCAGGTCCTAACATGCTACTGGCATTCCAGTATGGTATGAACTATGGTGTGAAGCGGACGTTATGGACGCTGGCAGGTTTAAGCCTTGGTCTATTTGTATTACTGCTATCGACATTGCTGGGGCTGGATGTGATCAGCCGTCAATCGCCTTGGCTACTCACAATTATCAAAGCGGTGGGCGCGGCATATTTGATTTATTTAGGTATCAGCTCATGGCGCGATGCAGGTGATGGTAGCTTGATGAACGATGCCAAAGAGTTAAGTGCGGAGGTTGAAGCTGATTATGCTGCTTCTGAAGGTCAAGCTGGTACACCGCAGCCGCGCTCGCTGTCGAGTGCAGCGGTCAAGGCAAGCCCCAGTAATCTTATTCTGTTTCGTACGGGTGTTTGGGTATCCTTATCCAATCCAAAAGCCATTTTATTCTTCGCGGCCTTTTTTCCTAAATTTATTAATTTTAGTGCGCCGCTATGGCCACAATATGTCCTATTGACTATAGGGCTTTTCATGAGCGAAACCATTTGGCAGATCGTATATACCTTGGGTGGTAAAAAGCTGGCAAGCTGGCTTGATGTCGGTAATCGCTTAGCGTGGCTCAATCGTGGTTGCGGCATTATCTTTATCATAATTGCAGCGGCTTTGTTTGCTGAAGTAATTAATAGTTTTATGGTATAAAAAGTTATTAGTTATTATTTGAAATAATTAATTTGTTAAATGAATTGCTATAGTACTGCGTTTTTTTTTGTTATTTAAAAATTAATAGTTGACAATATTTTTTAAATCGTTATTATTATCTCACTGATTTATAGTCTTGCTATAAATTTCTAATAAATCTGCTACTGTCGCCCTGACATTAGCCACAACCTATGGAGGAATCATCGTGTCCTATATAACTGTTAAGACGTTTTTAAAGAATGAATGTATGAAAAGCATGACAACAATGAAGACTTCGAAAAGGTTTGGCTAAATTTATATATAGCTATTGAGTGATATTCAATCTATTCATATCAATGAATAGCCTTCTATATGTACTCGCTCCATCCTTCTTCTACATCTACTTTGTTAAAATAGCGATGCGATAGTGCTAAGTAGTTTCGCGCTTGCCGTTATCTGTTTATCCAACATTCTGCTGTATCTTTATTACCAAAAAATTATTCACGCTAACACTTAGCGATTGTCTACCTGTGCGCATAATTTTTACGCTCTTATTTTTGGTATGAAAGACTCTTCTTTAAAATGTCCATAATAAAGCAGCCATGAATTTTTATTGATTTTTAATTAATAAAAATACGGTTTTTTATTGTCTATTATTTCTTAATTGATGATTTTATTTCTTGTTAAACATTATGTTTAATCGAAACAGATAAGTAATGTCTAAAAAATATAAATAGGCAAATTAAAAAAATACATGGCTTTAAAATAAAAGAATGGAAATAAAAATAATGAGCATTCAATTAACGTTAAATAAAAATGGCAAACATGGCGTGCCTGTCAAAATCTATACCTCAGATGTCGAGCAAGGCGCGATGCAGCAGCTACGCAACTTGGCGCAGCTGGAGTTTATACATTCGCACATTGCGGTGATGCCTGATGTACACGTTGGCAAAGGCGCAACCGTTGGCAGCGTGATTCCGACCAAGTCTGCGATTATTCCTGCGGCGGTCGGTGTGGATATCGGCTGCGGTATGAACGCCGTGCGCTTATCCCTGACGGCAAGTGATTTACCTGATAGCTTAAGGTCATTACGTTTGGTAGTGGAACAGCAAGTGCCTGTGGGTTTCGACATGCACAAGCAAATCCAAGCGAAGAACTCCACACTTGATCCATTAGGCAAACGCCTAAAGCCAATTACCGATAAGCATCCAGGATTGCTCAAAATGCTTAAAGGCTTTGAGCGTACGTGGGCCAAACAGTTGGGTACACTTGGTGGTGGCAATCATTTCATCGAGCTGTGCTTGGATGAAAACCAAGATGTCTGGGTGATGCTGCATTCTGGTAGTCGCGGTATTGGTAATTGTATCGGGCGCTATTTTATCAATCTGGCCAAAAAAGAGCGTCAATCACGCTTTGGTCATGTGCCCGATCGTGATTTGTCTTACTTTGCCCAAGGCTCTGACAGCTTTGCTGATTATGTTGAGGCAGTTGGTTGGGCGCAGGATTACGCGCTAGAGAATCGCCGCGAGATGATGCGTTTGGTGATTAAGGCGCTGCAATCGCCGCAAGCAGGATTGCCACGGTTTGCCCTGACCAAAGAAGCCATCAATTGCCATCACAACTACGTTAATGAAGAGGTGCATTTCGGCGAGCAGGTTTACGTGACGCGTAAAGGCGCAATCAGTGCCTATGCCGGTGAGCTTGGCATTATCCCCGGCTCTATGGGTGCAAAATCTTTTATCGTGCGTGGTTTAGGCGCGGCAGAGTCGTTTTGTTCTTGCTCACATGGGGCAGGGCGACAGATGAGCCGTGGTAAAGCGATACGCGCGTTCACCATTGATGAGCTAAAAGCGCAAACCGATGGTGTTGAATGTCGTAAAGACAAAGGCGTTATCGATGAGATACCTGGCGCGTACAAAGACATTGATGAAGTGATGGCTAATCAAAAAGACTTGGTTGAAGTGGTGCATACGTTGAAGCAAGTCATGTGTATTAAGGGCTAGCTTTTTCATGAAACTTGATCTTGTTTTAACTGTCAGCATCTTATAACGCAAGATCAAATTGAGGAGACAATTATGAGAGATTATCCTTATATCAATAAGAATGGTAAAAAAAGACCCCAATCAAAAGAATGGGCTGATATACGAGCAGAGATTATGTGCTTGAAAACTGAGCTGAATTTAACGGATAAATCTTTTCGAGTTCTAACCCCTTACGATGATTACAAAGGCATAGAAGAGCAGATTTATCAAACCTTTTGCAAAATTGAAAATGGTAAAAGCCGTCCAGTTTGGTTATGGCAAAATCTGATACAAGAAACGTATTCAATAGAAATCAAAGATTCTCTCGAGAATTACTTGTAACGTTTAATTCAGCCCAACGAAAGTGTTTGGTTTGGTGTCACAGGAACATTTAAGGAGCGTTCGAAAATCTGGTTTTACGAGGGTAAAATTGAGGCAATAATAAAAATACTCGATGAAATCTGCTTCTTTGACGAGTGCTATTTTGTTTCTAAAAATTATGATTGGCTCATCTGTAACAATCACCATGACATCTTGATGGTCACAGGTGAAGATATGCCACAAAAATTGAAAGCTATAGAAAATGTAGCAAAGAATAAAGGATAAGATAATGAGCTTAAAACAAACCTTAAAAAAGGCCAAAAAAATTGAGCGGCAGTTAGAGCAACAAGCTGAATCAGGTACGCAACACTCGCTAGGCACTGTCAAGCCGCGTAATTATTTGGCGCTTGATCCGCTGTTAAGAAAAGGCGGTATCCATGAAAAAGAAGATATTGATATCGTCCGAAAAAAACGTCGTCGTGAGACCAAGCAGCAGTTACGGAAGACAGATTGGTTGTCAGAATAGTGATGATTAACATTCACCTGCAAAAAAGCCGTTCGCTATTATAGTGAACGGCCTTTTTTTATTTAACTAGAACTGTTATATGTAGTTCTATGCCAATACTTCGATTAGCTCGCCTTTTACCATGTGCGGGCTGACAAAATCAGTGATGCGCACGCTGACGAGTTTACCAAGTAACTCATCCATTTTGTCTTCGTTATAAGGGAACATGACCGTACGGGTATTATCCGCTGTACCGATTAGGCAGTCAGGGTGACGATTAGCAATTTGTTCAACCAAGACGCGAGTCGTGGTGCCGACCATCTCATGCGTTTTGGCAAGCGTTGAGTCGATAATAACTTTTTGGAACTCAGCCAAGCGCGCTTTTTTGGTCGTAAAGCTGACATCATCTGGCAGTTCTGCTGCTGGCGTACCCGGACGTTTAGAGTAGATAAAGCTGTACGAGTGATCGAAGTTCAATTCTTTCGCTAAGTTCAAGGTATCTTGGAAGTCTTGTTCCGTCTCGCCTGGGAAACCAATAATAAAGTCGCTCGACAAGTGAATATCTGGACGAATGGCTTTAAGCTTATTGATCTGATTGATATAAACATCAATGGTATGGTTGCGCTTCATCGCTGCCAAGATAGCATTTGAGCCACTTTGAACAGGTAGATGCAAGTGCGATACCAGTTCTGGCAATTGTGCATAAGCATCAATGATATCATCGGTAAACTCAAGCGGATGGCTGGTTGTATAGCGAATACGCTCGACACCATCGACGTGCGAGACATAATGCAGCAGCTCAGCGAAACGGCAAATGCTGCCGTCGTCTTTTTCGCCGCGATAGCCGTTGACGTTTTGACCGAGTAGATTGATTTCACGCACACCTTGCTCGGCAAGGCTATCAATCTCAGCCAACACATCATCGAGTGGACGTGATAATTCTTCGCCACGCGTATAAGGCACGACGCAGAATGAGCAATACTTTGAGCAGCCTTCCATAATCGAGACAAAGGCTTTGTAGCCTTCTACTCTTGGTTCTGGTAAAAAGTCGAACTTTTCAATACTGGGGAAGGACACGTCAATCGTACCGATACGGTTTTTGGGCGCGATACCACGCTGCTCATGTGATTGATCATATAGTTCTGGCAGGCGATGCAGGGTTTGTGGGCCAAACACCATGTCCACATAAGGCGCGCGTTTTTGGATGCTGTCGCCTTCTTGTGAAGCCACGCAGCCACCAACGCCAATCACGAGATCAGGACGTTTTTCTTTGAGCTTGCGCCAGCGGCCGAGTTCTGAGAATACTTTTTCTTGGGCTTTTTCACGGATGGAGCAGGTGTTCATCAGCAGCACGTCAGCCTCATCAATGTCATGAGTCACTTCCATACCGTGTGAATCGCCAAGCACGTCTAGCATTTTGTCAGAGTCATAGACATTCATCTGACAGCCTTGGGTTGTGATGAATACCTTCTTGGTTGCGGCTTTTTCGACGGGCGCTTGGGCTGAACCAGGTTCTTTGAGTGCAGTGACAGCACGTGCGGTGACAGTCGTCTCAGCAGCAGCATCGTCATCGATGCGGGGATTGAATACAGTAACACTCATAAGGATAAGTCCATGATTGACCAAAAATATAGCGGAGTAGCCGATTAACAAGTGGCGTATTTTATCACAACCCTGTACCAATGTGAAAAATTAGCATAGGCGATGGGTCGTCAATATGATAAATAATTCATAGCAGTATCAATTATTTACTGTGATTAATATTACCATTTATAAAAACTGAGGCTCGTCATCATTTCTATGTTACACCGTGCTGTCCTATTTATTAACAAAAGGTAAAGGAGATAGTTGAAAGTACAATGAGTATAGTATGATGATTGATATACCCTTGGCGGTACCTAGCGAACCGTTATTCATATATTTGTAGAGATATCATAAAGAGAGTCAGTATGACAAAGTTGCGTGTTGCGCATAGCATCAAGGATGAAGAATCAGTCAGTCAAAAGCGCGCGTCGAAGCGGATCGCAGCCGGTACGTTACGGATGAGTGCGTTTAGCGTGGCAACAGCGGTAAGTGCACTTGGTATGTCGCAAGTGGCTTGCGCGGAGTTGACGTGGGGCGATGAGGAAAGCTACCAACAAGAGAGCAACTATCAACAAGACAGCAGTATTGATTCGTTTACAGCGGCGGCTATCGCAGCGGATCGCGGCGATGTGGGTGCTCTCTATAATTATGAGCAAATAATGAGCGGTGGTCTATTTGCCATGTATCCAACTTACTGGCGGATGAATCTAGATCTCAATTCACAAAGTTCAGCGGCAGTATCGCAGTTTGTACGCCAGTATCCAGATACGGTCATGGCCGAGAAGTTAGTGGCTGATTTTGCGGAGACCAAAGCGGGATCGAATGACTACGCCTCTGTCAGACAAGTGGCGAATCTCATCACCAATGCCGATGCTAGCGAGCGCTGCGCTATCGCCCTTGGGTTCAATAATGGCGGTGATACCATGCGTGCCATGGCTGCCAAATCTGATGTTTGGTTAACCACCAAAAAGCAGCCCGCCTTGTGTGACCAGCTAGCGATGGAGATGAATAATAACGCGCTCATTAGCAATCAGGATCGCGCTTCTCGTCTCAAGCGTATGCTACGAATAGGCAAAACAGGTGACATTATGGCACTGTCGTCACGCCTAGGTACGCCGATTGCGTATTCGGCGCTCAGTGAAATTCAGCTAAATCCCTCGTCGTTTTTTAGCCGCTTTGGTCGCGAGCCTGCCAGCCAAACCAATCAATACCTATACCTATATGCTATTGGCCGTGTCGCAGATAAATCCTATCGAGAAGCAGCACTACAATTAGATTTTGATATCAAGCAAGACAATCAGCGCGCTATCAAACTATTGAATGATGAAACACGTCGTTACGCCTATCGTACACTTGGTGTTAAGCGCATGAACCACAATACAGATGACGGCTTTAATGTTGAGGCTGTTGATTGGTTCCGCAATAGCTTAGATGATGACTTTAACTTTGAAGAAGCGGAAGACTACGCTATGGCAGCGATTCGCTTTGGCCGCTGGGATGATGTTGTTGAAGCTATCTCAAAAATGGATGGTGAAATTCAAAAGGATGGTCAGTGGCAATACTGGCTGGCTCGTGCTTATGAGCAATCGAGCAATAGTAGCAAACGCAATACCGCTAAAAAGATGTATCAAAATCTAGCGAAAAGTAACGATTACTATGGCTTGATGGCAAAAGACAGAATCGGTCAGCGATTTGATGCCAGCCGCCTAGGTGGTAGCAATTTACCTAATGTCAGTACCGCTGACCGCGCGCGCGTGATGCAAGATGGCAACTTTGCTCGTGCATTTGCCTTATATAACTCTGATGCTAGCCGCGCGTATGCCAACCGCGAGTGGAACTGGGCTGTGAAGCAAGCACGCGATAATCGTGATGACAATTTGATTATTGCGGCGGCGCGTCAAGCCTATGACATGGGCTGGCTCGATCGGGCGATTTATGCCGTTGATAATACCGATAGAGTTGATAGTCTCGCACTTTCGCATCCAATGCCGCACCAAGATTCAGTGGTGCGCTATAGCCAGTCAGCGGGCATTGATCCAGCGTGGGCTTATGGCATCATGCGTCAAGAGAGCCGTTTTGTGTCTTCTGCGCGCTCAAATGTGGGTGCCAGTGGGTTAATGCAAGTCATGCCTGATACGGCAAAATATATCGCTCGTAATCTAGGTGAGACTTATAGTGCGAGCCGAGCTAACAGTGGTGATACCAATATCCGTTATGGTACATGGTATATGGGTGATATCTTAAGTAAACTGAACTATCAGCCAGTGTTAGCAACTGCAGGCTATAACGCGGGTCCTAATAATGCCAAACGCTGGCAGCCAACCTATGGCGCAATCGCCGCAGATCAATATGTCGAATCGATTGCCTTTCCTGAAACGCGTAACTATGTCAAACACGTGATGGAAAACGCCACTATTTATAGTAGTCTGTTGGGTCGTAGCCAGCCAATCAGTCAACGTATGGGTACAGTACCTGCTGCATTTTAATCAGTGAATTCGTATTTAATAGACCACTAGCTTTTATAGTTAATGGTCTATTTTTTATGGGCTAAATGACAGCAAGTTTTTCTATTCTGCATAATAAATACTGGACTTAGTTTTGTAATTGTTGACGAGTACGACAACGTTTACGTTTTTGCTATAGATTAAAAAAGACATTTTGTTACCATTGCTTTAATTAATGTTTAAGTTCTTTAATCTTGTTCTTAGATCGCTATGTGTTTAATGCTGTTAGCACAATGATTTAAGTGATAGTCCATGTTTTATCATTGCTAATTGCTCCCAGCCCTATGATCAAAAAATACTTCAAACTGTCTGTATTATCGAAAACTCGGCAACCGTTACTGATTCAGGCGCCCCCGTTATCTAATACAAAAGCAGAAACAAGCTCAAAATTTAAGACATCCAGTTTCTTGGTGCAGTTCCGTGGAAGTTTGATAAGTGGAAGTTTGATAAATAGGCATCATATGGGTAAAGTTAATAAGACGACGAGTTTTGGTGCTTTGTTAATCATACAAGGTCTTATGCTTACGCCAGCATATGCGGCGAGTACGGCCAAAGCTGGTCAGCGCGTATTGATGGTCGAAATGACCCCCGCGTTATGTAGCATGCAGCCGACAAGAGCCCGCATGCGTCAATGTCTAGAAGGCTATTCATTGACAGTTTCAGGTCTAGACATGGGCTACGGCGAACGCTGTGGTCGTGGTAGCGAGCCACGTTTGACGCCACTACAACTAAAGGTCGTCAATCGGATCATGCCTGATACGACAGTACGTAGCCAAACGTGGCAGCGCTATGGTGCTTGTAGCCCATTGAGTGCCAGTAGTTACTTCCGACAAATCACTAACTACGCTGGTGAACTAAAACTGCCTAACGAGCTGAATACGGGCAACAGTTATACAGTCTCTAAATCTCGATTTATTAGTCAAATGACGCGTCTAAATAGGGGTATGTCATCAAATAGTGTTGATCTCATTTGCCAAGAAGGCAGTCGTCGTCAATCGATACTGACGGATATTCATGTGTGCTATGAGAGCAGCAGTTTTGGTACTTGTCACAATGTTGTAGATAACTGTGGTAGCCAATTCATCATTTCAGGTGGTAGATAGCCTTTATTCAACTATTTTTTAGATACTCTACCTTTCTTTTTCTACATCCTTTTCAATCCTATTTCTAATGAAATCTGAGTGAACTTGGCAGTATTACATTGTCATTTTTATGCTCTTATTTACTCGTCTCATAGCGATAAAACATACTATGGACCGTATCGGAAAATTCTACAGCCCTTTATGCACAGGCTTTGAGCCTATAGATATTCTTTTCGTATAAAATGTAACAATATAGTCCCTGATGGGTCTATGACTGTATCTAGACGGTCGCTGTGATGAAGTGCTACACTAGCTCTCGGTTTATGTGTGCTGCAATGCGGCAGACAAGTCGATATCTATAATGATAATCATCAATTAAAACTATGCATTATCCAATCATCAATTAGGGAGTATTCAATGTCAATGAAACAGCCTTTACGTGTTGCCGTCACTGGTGCCGCTGGTAATATCAGCTACGCGATGCTATTTCGTATTGCATCTGGCGAGATGCTAGGTAAAGATCAGCCAGTTATTTTGCAATTACTTGAAATTACGCCAGCGCTTGACGCCCTAAAGGGTGTGGTCATGGAATTAGAAGACTGTGCATTTCCATTGCTTGCTGGTATTGTCCAGACTGATGATGCCAATGTTGCATTCAAAGATATCGATTATGCTTTGCTAGTTGGCGCACGTCCTCGTGGCCCAGGTATGGAGCGTAAGGACTTGCTAGAAGCCAATGCTGCGATCTTCTCAGCACAAGGTAAAGCATTGAACGAAGTCGCTAGCCGTGATGTAAAAGTATTGGTCGTCGGTAACCCTGCCAACACCAACGCGCTTATCGCTCAGCGTAACGCACCAGATCTTGATCCACGTAACTTCACTGCCATGACTCGTCTAGATCACAACCGTGCGATGGCACAGTTGGCTGACAAGACTGACAGCACAGTGAATGACATCAAAAACATGACTATCTGGGGCAACCATTCGTCAACTCAGTATCCAGATTTAACTGCTTGTACAGTAAACGGCAAGCCTGCGCTAGATCTTGTTGATCGCGACTGGTACGAAAACACGTATATCCCAGAAGTACAACAACGTGGTGCTGCGATCATTAAAGCTCGCGGTGCATCATCTGCCGCTTCTGCTGCCAATGCTGCTATCGCACATATGCGTACGTGGGCACTAGGTACTGACGAGAACGATTGGGTCTCTATGGGTGTTTACTCAAACGGAGAATATGGTATCGCTGAAGGTTTGATCTACTCATTCCCATGCACATGTACTAACGGCGACTGGTCTATCGTGGACGGCGTTGACGTATCATCAGATTTCTCTAAAGAGAAAATGGCTGCCACTGAGCAAGAGCTTAGTGAAGAGCGTGATGCAGTAGCACACTTGCTACCATAAGCTAAGCAGTTATATAGCTGTCTTAACTTAAGTAATGCGTGAAAAAAAAGCCCTCTTAAATAGGAGGGCTTTTTTGTGTCTATAAGATTTTTTTATTCAAAATATATGATGAAGTAAAAAGTAATCTATCGCATCCTTTTAAATGGCAATACCTGTTTGCTGTCAATACAATTGATAACGTTAGATAAACGTTGATTAACAGCTATTAGTATAAAGCTTGCTACAATAAATGGGTTAATTTGAATGATAAGCACAATTACCTCTACACCATTTAAGGAGAAAAATATGTTAGGTGAGCCAGAATATAATATGAATGAGTTGTTTGCTCAGTTAGGTCTAGATAGCTCTGATGAAGCGATTGATAAGTTTATCGCAGACAACCAGCTATCAAGTGAAGAGAAATTGATAGAAGCTGATGTCTGGACCGATAGCCAGCGTATGTTCTTACAAGAAGAATGGCAAAAAGATGCAGCATGGGTAGAAGTGATTGATGATCTAAATGTGCGCATGCATCCTGATGCTTAAGAGCACATAAAAGTATAATAAAAAAATCCCACGATAATATTCATATCGTGGGGTTTTTTATTTATGTAGGATATGTCTGACTGCTAAACTTGGTTATCACGCCAAGCCAGTAGGTTAATGACATCTTGATGAATACCGGCTTTCAAAGCGTCCAAACCATCATAGCGACGTTCACCATGCAAAAAGTGCAAGAAGCGTACTTGTAGGGTCAACCCGTATAAATCTGCTTTTAGTTTGGGAAAGTGTACTTCCAATCGCCAATCATCACCTTTATCAACAGAAGGTCTTTTGCCAATGTTAGCGGTACCGAACAAACTATGTGGACGCAAACCTGCGACGCCTATATTGTTATCAGTAGCCAGCTTTATTAAACCATCAGGTATGACATCTCCATTCTCATCTAAGCTGACGACATCAACGGCAAAAATACCGTGCAAAGCGGGTTTTATTCGCTGCAAATCAATATTGGCAGTAGGAAAGTCCATGGTGCGACCAATTTGATCACCACGGACGACTGACCCCGTAATGGCGTAGTCGCGGTCTAGAAGTATATTGGCAGCATGAATATCACCTGCCAATAGCAAATTACGGATGCGAGTAGAGCTAATACGTGCAGCCTCATTATTGACATCATTCAAGTGGTCGTTGTCAATATTGCTATCAGTGACGGTATCTAGGTTAGTCACATCCAAACCATAATCGCGCAAAAACTGACTATCGCCAGTACGATCATGACCGAAGCGAAAGTCGTCACCTAATACCAGCGCTTTTACATTTAAGCGCGTGGCTAATATCTCGGCAAAGGCTTGTGCTGATAACGAGCGAAAGTCCTCATCAAAACCTGCCACCACTAAGGTTTTAACCCCATATTGTGCTAGGAGTGCCTGCTTCTCTGCTAGATTGGTCAAACGCGCAGGAGCTTTAGCTGGCGCAAAAAACTCACGTGGTTGTGGCTCAAATATCATGACCGCAGCGTCCAAGTTTTGAGTATGCGCGATATCACGAACTTGGGCCAGCATTGCCTGATGACCAAGGTGTACGCCATCAAAATTGCCAATAGTGAGCACACAAGGCGCTAATTCTACTGGGTCATTAGTAGTAAACGCGGCATTTGATGATGCAATCAGTTGCTCAAGAAAATAGGTTTTCATAAGTTTTCAGCTATGATGAGACCAGATAAAAAACGAAAAAACACATCTATGGTCAAAATTGATGTGTCGAAAATTAGCCATTATAAAGTAAAATAGCCACACTAACATCCTATAGTCTACGGATAATGCAAGTATGAATGACGCTCTATGAATTTCATGGTTCGTACTTACGTTTATTATCAGTATGACGATTTTTTACTATCATCATGAATGCCAATAATAATGCCAATCAATATGGAGACTCTATGTCCGATGTTGCCTTAAATGTCATAGCAACTGACCTGTTGACACATCAACTGAATCAGCAATTTATGGTGCAACGTGCCAGTAAAGAAGACTTAGCAGAAGTCTTGGCGATTTATAACCAAAGTATTCCTGGCAAACAAGCAACGGCAAATTTGGCGTTAGTAACGGTCGAAGAACGCACAGCTTGGTTTGAGGAGCATTTAGATAGTCCAACGAGGCCTATTTATGTAGTTAAAGCATTACCAGAAGGTGATGCCGATAGACAAAGTACAAAACTGCCAATTGTTGCATGGGGTAGCTTTAGTGATTTATATGCGCGTACCGCTTATCATATCAGTACTGAGATTAGCATTTATCTAAACCAAGATTATCAGAGTAAAGGGCTGGGCAGTCTGTTGACACGCTGGATGCTGACGCAAGCGCCCAGCTTAGGAATCAGAAATATCGTTGCCCTTATCTTTGCTCACAATCAGCCAAGTCTGGGACTGTTCCGTAAACTTGGCTTTGAGCAGTGGGGATATATGCCAGAAGTTTGCGATATGGACGGGTTTATCGCTGATGTCGTGATGCTTGGTAAAGCCGTGGCATCGGACGACATTTCAGATAATTAGACAAAAATACCTTAACCCAAGATCTTCCATTGACCGTCGATTTTCTGTAGTTGATAGGTCAATGGTGCAGGGTCGCTTTGTCCTTTGAGCATCAACTCGCCAGTAATGGTAGCGCGCGTTTTGTCATCATTGTATGTTGTATCAGTAATAGTCACGCCATCGACCGTTTGTTGAAATGCCGATTGAGTGTTGGCAAGCTCTTGCTCAAAGTTTGCCATATCTACTTGATAGTAGCCTGCTGCATCCTTTACATCACCATAATACAAACTATTTAGTGCTTTTTTGACCGTGTCCTCTGGTGTACCAGCTTGAGTCGGATTGGTCACTAGGCTTTTTTGGTTGGTCGGGGCAGTGACTGGATTGATATTGTCATTATCAATGGTCGTTTTATTCTCAGTATCATCTGTGGCTTGAGTCGTTTCGCTCGTGCTATCTGCTGTCTCTTTTTGCTCAGCTGTGCCTTCTTCTGAAGTATCAACGACAGCTGCAACCTCTTCATTATTGGCAGCAGTTTCAGTGTCTGCAGACTCATTGTTGCTGCAACCGCTCAGCAGTAGTCCAGTACCAAGGACACCTGTTGCAAGTAGAAGCGGTAAGCGCTGGAAGAGTGGCTGTTTCGTTGTCATATCAAACCTCAAATGTCAGTTATTCATTAATAGGTCATTATGACAACGATCGGTGGCAAGCATTGTCAATTCTGATGATAGGCTTGTTTTGGTTTCGTAAGCCAAGCTCATGCCTATATCTACGTTGGCTTATCCGTGTTTGAGCTGGCGAGGACGGAAACCTGTCGCTAGCAATACCACGCCATAGACGAGCGCTCCCACGACGCACATAATCACGAGTGCGATGATGCGTTGCCATTGGGCTTCATCAGTAGGGAAGTAGGGCAACATGAGATAAAGCACACCAATCATGGAGCCAGTCGAAATGGCAAACTGCGTGAATAGTTTGTTCCAATGGGGGCCAAAACGGAAAATATCACGCTTGTGTAAGAAGTAATAGAGCAAGCCTGCGTTTACGAACGCTGCGCCCGTCGTTGCCAAGGCTAGGCCACCATGTAGTGGTATCTCTAAGAAGTAGAATATCCCAATAAAGATGACACTAAATACCATGTTGGCAATAACAGAAATGATGCCGATTTTGACAGGTGTTCTGGTGTCTTGACGCGCAAAAAATGCAGGAGCAAAGATCTTGATCAGCATGAATCCTAAGATACCACCTGCCATACTACGCAGAGCCAGCGAGCTCATCTGTGCATCACGGAGGGTAAACTCACCACGTAAAAACAGCGCTTGCATCAATACATCTGCGAGCACAAAGAGCGCAGCCGAGGCAGGCACACCGACCAAAATGATAAGGCGCGCGGCCCAGTCGATGGTCTTTTTGAAACTAACATCGTCTTTTTGCGCTTCACTTTTTGACAGACTTGGTAATATGACCGTGCCAATCGCCACACCAATCAGCCCTAGTGGTAACTCGCTCATACGCTCAGCCGCGTAGAGCCAAGAAACCGAACCACCAATCATCAACGAGGCAAAAACGGTGTTCAGCAATAAGTTAATCTGAGTGACAGACACACCAAAGATAGCCGGTAGCATTAATTTTAGAATGCGGCGAACACCCTCGTGCTGAAAGTCAATCTTGGGCGCGACCAGTAGTTTTTGTTGCCATAGCTGCGGCAGTTGTATTAAAAATTGCAATAGTCCTGCTATCGCTACGGAATAGCCAAGCGCCATAATAGGGGTATCAAACATCGGTGCAAAAATCAGCGCACCACCAATCATGCATAAATTCAATAGGACTGGGGCAAAGGCGGGCGCAGCAAAACGGCCATAACTTTGCAAAATACCACTGGCAAAAGCCGTCATAGAAATAAACAGCAAATAGGGGAAGGTAAGACGGAGTAATTCAGCGGTAATGGCAAATTTGTCAGGCTGATCGGCAAACCCGGGGGCAAACAACGTCACTACCCAAGGTGCGATTAAGATGACAACCACTGTCAGCATTGACAACACCAGCAAGAGCGCGCCTGAGGTGCGACTGACTAAAATCTGTACTTGCTGTAAGCTGTATTTTTCCTTGTACTCAGACAGCACAGGAACGAATGCTTGGCTAAACGCCCCTTCAGCAAACAGTCGTCGCAAAAAATTTGGGATTTTGAACGCGACCAAAAAGGCGTCCATCAAACCACCAGCCCCAAAAACCCCTAACAATACGACATCACGTACCAAACCTAAAATACGAGACAACATGGTCATACTGCTGACTACCATGGTTGAACGAAATAACCGACTTTTTGCCATGAGAACCTATCTTGCTAAGTTGTGTATAGGGTTGTATAAGAGGGGGTGTACTGATTTGCCGCTGCAAAAAAACTGACGAATTATAGCACTTTCATCACTGAGATAAATGGATTGGATGTGGAAATCATTTTTGCAGTGATAAAGAGTTATTTCATAATAACCCTGCAATTAGCTCCCGCAACCTTGCCCATTCAAAATAATCCCCAGGATCGGTCTTACGCCCTGGCGCAATATCACTGTGCCCTGTCAAATGTCGCTGTGTTTTGGGGTAGGCTTCATAAATAGCCGCAATTACCGCTGCGAGCTTCTCATATTGAGCAGAAGTGAAGGACACAAAATCTGACCCTTCAAGCTCAATGCCAATGCTATAATCATTACATTCAGGTCGGCCCAAGTAGCTAGACCGTCCAGCGTGCCAAGCGCGTTCGTTAAAATTGACAAACTGTGTGATAGCCCCATCACGCTCGATAAACAGGTGCGCTGACACTTCTGCACCTTTGATAGTCTGAAAGTAAGGATGTGCATCCCATTCTAGTTGATTGGTGAATAATGCCTTTACATAATGTGTGCCACTAGGGTCGCACGCACCAAACTCATTGGGTGGTAGGCTAATATTATGAATAATGATGGCATCAATACTGACACCTTTTGGTCTGACATTATAGTTTGGCGAGGCCAGCCAAGTAGCGGCTGATAGCAGACCCTCTGTGATTGTCATTGGCAATGTAGATGATGATGAATTTGAGGATGAAGCGGGCATAAAGCTCTCTTTTTATAATAGTATTGGTGATGTTGTGATAAAAAGTTTATCAAAGTAGCTAGGGCGTGTCCCTAAATAGTCACAGCCTGTTTATGTCATTTGAGTTTCTAGCATAGTAAACCTTAACAGCGCGAAGAGCGTATAAATAATAACGTGTGAGAGCCTGCCTCATGTCTATAAAACTGATGTCTACGTCTGGAACTTATACTCTAATAACCATTGGTCAGCGAGCGCGACTACCATTGGCGATAGCGGCGCTATTGTTTTCTACAAACACGCAGGCATTTTTACCGACACCTTTATTGGTCACTGAAGGTGTGCTTTCATCTGAATTATCAGATAGTATGTCACCTAATGACGCTAAAGCTACTGTTCGCATTGAGACATCTAATCTCAGTGATACTGGAAACAATAGTCAAAATAATACTGCGTCTGGGTCAGCTATGGCGACAGAGCAGTTACTGGCAACATGGCGTCGACAGGCAAAAACTGAGAATCTAGCACAGCATACAACATGGCGACGCTTATTGTATTTTTACGATGATAAAAATAGCATATTTGCTCAAAAGCAAACGCAGAGTTTGGTCGATGATCCACGCTTTTTTTTGAATGATAATGGTCAGAAAGACTCAGCGGCAGAATTAGATGCGACACTGGTTGCATTGGCAAAAGAACTGACATCGTCGACGGCGACTGGTAATAACCAAGCAAACATTTATACAAAAACCCAAGCAGATAATGGTTCCGTTTTGTGCCGTTTCCCAGCGCGAGTGGCATGGCTAAAAGAGAAGTTAGCCATCGATGATGCAAGTCTCTCGGCTGAGTGTCCAGAACTGGATGAATGGATGTCGACATTGGCCCCTGAGCAGCTCTCTATTGTGTTTGCTGAAGAGTATCTGGACAATCCACTCTCTGCCTTTGGTCATACGCTACTGCGCATTGATTCAAAATCCAGCGTAGCAGACCCTAATCAAATCAGCCAGGCGTATGCGCTCAATTATACGGTGGATGGTGATCCAGACGATAGCTTTCCAATCTATGCGACCAAGTCTATGATTGGCCGTTATGATAGCGCCATCGAGATAGACCCTTATCCAGAGAAGCTCGCAAAATATTTACAAGACGATGAGCGTGATACGTGGACGTATCAGTTGAATCTGACACCTAGTGAAGTAAAGCAGATTATGCGCCATGTTTGGGAGACCAAAGCGCTAAAAATGCCGTACTACTTCACCACAGATAATTGTGCTTCTGAGATCCTGCGCCTGATCGACGTGGTTCGTCCGCAGCAAAGTCTACTGAAGCAACTGGCTTATGTGGTCGTGCCCTCTGATGTTATTCAACTATTGAACAGCAAAAACCTTTTGGCAAATGCCACTTACACACCGGCCGATAATACGTTGCGTCAAGCTCAGCTTAATGACGTTAAGCAACAACGCGCGCAGCTTGGCTATCATAACAGCGCCAAACAAACCTTAAATGAGATAAAGTCGGCACAGCTCAATCCTGTATCAAGCCTATCAGATGATGGACAACGGTTACGCAAACGTCAAATCGACGTATCGGATAATAACCCAATAGACAGGCATTCACTACAGCTGGGGACGATAGGCATCGGTCAGTACGGTGACAATGACTATATCGATATTGGGTTTAGAGCAGGGTTTCATGATACGCTTGACCACGCGTCAGGGTATCCACAGTTTTTTAATTTAGAAGGGTTGGCTGCGACCTTACGTCTATATGACACAGATGATAATAAATCCAATCAACCAGATAGTGTGGTCTTGCAAAATGCGACTTTGATTCGTGGACGCTCTTTTAATCCTATCAATGCTGGCAAAAAAGGCAAAACGTGGGGCGCAAGTATTGAGGCGACGCGAGTGAATGATGGCTCACAAGAGGGCGGGCGTGATCATCTGGTGGGTAGTGTGGGTTACGAGACGGGGTGGTCTTGGGCATTTGGTACGCCAAGCACAGGTACGGGTGAGATGTCGCCGCAACTATGCTATACGTTTTTGGCAGGGACAGCGCAAGTAGGGCGCGCTATCAATAAAGGTTTTCGGGTAGGTGCAGGCGTCAATGCAGGCTGTCGTTATCAGATTAACAATCAGTTACGTGCGCAAGCTGAATTGCAATTGCCATATTGGTATCATGGCAGCAGCGATGAGTCCAACGTTCGTGGTCATTATTGGCAACCGATCTCAAGCCTCGGTCTACAATACGACATTGATAAAAAACAAGCACTACGTATCAACGCCAGTTATGACTGGCAAGAGCGCGTCGATGCGAATGAGGATATACAGCTGTCATACAGACGGTACTTTTAGCTAAGGGTGTCTCTTAGCGCTGTAATCGTTGTATAAGTTGTATAAAAGGAAAGATGCTTTATGAATACATCAAATATACTCATTATCGGTCAAGGCGATATCGGCTTGCCAGTCACCAATAAGCTGGCACAAGATGGCTTTTCGGTGACAGGGCTGGCTCGTAGTGAGCGTGATCACTATGCATTAGTGGATAGCGCCCATTTTTTGCAGGCTGATGCGCTAACTCTGACAACCGAGCAGCTGCACGCATTTACGCATATTGCGATTATCGTCACTCCTGATGAGTATTCGACCAGCGGTTATCATGACAGCTATTTAGCGATCAGCCAGCATTTGGCAACGCTTGCTGCTAGTCTGGCGACTCTACAGCGCGTCGTGTTTATTTCTTCTACTGGTGTCTATGGTCAAGATAATGGCGAATGGATCGACGAGCATACTGAACCTATGACGCCTGAGCGTGACGCATCAAAGGTCATACTGCAAGCAGAACAAGCACTGCAACAAAGCTTTGGTGATAAAGCCATCATCATTCGTCCTAGCGGTATTTATGGACGTGAGCGTCTTATGCGATTACGCAAAGCTCGCGAGCCACAAAAAGAGCCAGTAGCCGCCGAGCATTGGAGCAATCGTATTATGGATCGCGACTTGATCACTATTATCGCTAACGTATTGACGACAGAAGCACCAAAGCCACTCTATCTTGCGACAGACTACAGACCTGTGACCACCTTTGAGCTTGGCGTTTGGTTGAGTGAACAAATCGGTGAAACTGCGCCTATTATCGATGAAAAAAAGACGTCAGTGACAGGAAAGCGCTTGCACAGCAATATTCCGTTAGCTTGGCTTGATTATGCTGATTGGCAAACAGGCTACCGTGATATTTTAGACCATCAAGGGTAAGTTTTTCAGCGTAAGTATTTAAGTATAAGCTCTTGAGCTTAAGATCGTCTCTTAGTTCGATCGTTTTTATTGGTTTTATATTTTATTTTGTATGGAGATTTCATGACCCAGCCTTCTACTTCTGATGACCGTTTGTCTCATGCTAGTCTGGCAGCAGAAGGTAGCAAGCTCACAAAAGGCGATGCTGGGCAGTCTTCTATGCTAGCTGATTCACAGCAACCTGCGATCGTACATCCGAACTTTGATCCCAAACAGTCACCCCTTGATCCTGCCAGACCGTTGAGTGATATTCCTGAGCCTGCCCGCCGCTTAAACGGTCAATTGCGCCGGCTTTATGGTAATTCGACGCGGTTTTATCAGCCTAATGATGCCAGCTTGTCAAAATGGTCACTGATTGCTTCAGAAGCCTTGGCGGAGCATCTATCGTTACTCAAGGCGGCACAGCTTGTCGAGTTGCCTGATAGCTTTTATCAAAACCACAGTGATCAGCCCTTATTATCGCCATTATCAGAGATGACATTATTAGACATGTCAGATATCCAGCAGGCGATTCGTGCCTATCCAAAACTCAACCGTTACGGGTTTGGTTCTGCTGACCGCGACGAGATGGCTGATCCAAATAACAATAACGACATCAACGAGTCTTCAGCCTCTCTGCGCGCATTGATCAAACGCTATAATCCTGATGAGCTGCTGAGTAGCCTGTATGCCGATGATTGGCAAGTGATTTTGCAACCGCAGCAATTTGAGACAGGTGAGGGCAGTTTGGCAACAGATATTATGGCGTGTAGCGCTGCCGTCCATGCTCTCAAGCAATGCAGCACCCGCAAAAGTATCAATCATAGCTATAGTGCCGCGCAAATTTGCCAGCACGTACGTAGTTATTTGCTGAGTCAGATTGTCTGTGAGCCTACGCAGCGTCACGCGTATCGACAGATTCGAGTTTTTGCTGGTCACATTATTGTTGCTGCTTATCATTTAGGCTGGGAGATACAAGTGCGAGCAGATGGCCAGAGCTATTTTAATATCTCGTCGCGTAGCGGTTTGTTGACTCGCTATGCCAATATGCAGGATTACGAGATCAATGGTTGGTCAAGCTGATCAATAATGCGTACAATAATGCAAATTTTTTCGCCCCTCTTTTTGCCGATAGGAATGTCACCATGTCTCACGTATCACGCCCGCAAGACCCTACGTTTTCATCTCATCAATTTATTCAACTGGCTTTAGATAACCAAGTACTTAAATTCGGCGAGTTTGTCCTCAAATCAGGTCGTATCAGTCCATATTTTTTTAATGCAGGCCTGCTTGCAACGGGTGAGATGTTATCACTGCTAGCACGCGGCTATGCGGATGCCTTGGCTGAACAAATGAGCGCGGCAACTGATGGCACAGATGAGCAAGAGCTGGTTATTTTCGGTGCAGCTTACAAAGGTATTCCTTTTGTCGCAGCGACCGCGCAAGCGTTATGGCTACATCATGGCATCAATGCCAAATGGGGTTACAACCGCAAAGAAACCAAAACCCACGGTGAAGGGGGCAATTTGGTCGGTGCTGACGT
This sequence comes from Psychrobacter sp. Ps6, assembly GCF_022129235.1. Lineage (GTDB taxonomy): Bacteria > Pseudomonadota > Gammaproteobacteria > Pseudomonadales > Moraxellaceae > Psychrobacter. The sequence goes on from NZ_JADQAI010000004.1 coordinate 60,429, forward strand.
AAGTGGCAAGGCTGTTTGGGTGCTTGACGATGTCATCACAGCGGGTACAGCGATGCGCGAAGTGGTGGAGATTCTAGAGCAAGCAGGGGCAAGCGTTGCGGGTATTATCGTCGCGCTTGACCGCAAAGAAAAAGGTCAAGCTGAGCACTCTGCTATTCAAGAGCTTGCTGCCACATTAGCAGTGCCAGTGCGTGCATTGGTTGATATCGACGATTTAATCAGTTATCTGGCAGACGAAAATAGCCAATATAAAGACGCGACCCAGTTAGCCAAAATGCAACATTACCGTGAGCAGTACGGCGTATAGTTAGGCACTGAGCCTGTTTTATACTAATAATATAACGTAAGTGAGCCCCACTATGAGTCAAACAATGAGCCAACAAAACCAAGAAAAATCGCTAAAAATACTCGTTATTATGGATCCTATCGAGCGGGTCAATTATAAAAAAGACACCAGTCTCGCTATGATGTGGGCCGCTCAAGACCGTGGCCATCAGCTTGGTTATTGTCAGATTCATGACTTGTGGTTGGATCGTGGACAGTTAATGGTTGATACGCAGCCGCTTACGGTGCAGCGTGATCCTGCAGATTTTTATACACTGGGTGATAAAACGACAGGCTCGGTTGCTGACTATGACGTGATTTTGATGCGCAAAGACCCACCGTTTGATATGCGCTTTATTTATGCCACTTATATGCTTGATCATGCCAAAGCAGCAGGCGTGCTTGTGGTCAATGATCCAAAAGCCATCCGTGATTGTAATGAGAAATTATTTGCGACGTGGTTCAGTGATTATATGAGCCCAACGATCGTAACCAGCAAACAAGCTCACATTCGTCAGTTTATCGCTGAGCATCAAGATGTCATCGTTAAACCGCTAGATGGTATGGGCGGTACGGGTATCTTCCGTCTGACTGCTGATAGTCCAAATATTGGCGTAACGATTGAGGTGCTGACTGAGCTTGAGACTTTGCCAATCATGGCGCAGCGTTATTTGCCAGAGATCGTCGATGGCGATAAACGCGTACTTATCGTGGATGGCGTCGTGGTCGACTATAGCTTGGCGCGTATCCCAAGCAAAGGCGAGACCCGTGGCAATCTTGCCGCAGGTGGTAGCGGTGTGGCGATGCCATTAACCGATATTGAGCGTCAAGTGGCAGAAGTCGTGGCGCCAATTGTTAAAGAAAAAGGTTTGATGTTTGTGGGTTTGGACTTGATCGGTGGGCGTATTACTGAGATTAATGTCACCAGCCCAACGTGCGTACGTGAGATTGATGATCAATGCGGTACCGATATCGCGACCGACTTTATAATGGCAATCGAAAATAAATTTACGGTATAGTTTTAGGCAGTCTAAGACACATGTTCATTAAAGAAAGTACGTCTTAATACCTCGTTTAGCACTGCCTTTTATGGTCGTGTGTCAGTAGTACATGACGCCAAGTCGTGCCAGCTCATGGCTTGGTTTTTTTGTTATTTCTGCTGCATAAAGTACTGTATATAAGACAATGATTTCCTCTATACTATGCGGGCTTTTACCGTGTCATTTTTTTAGTAAATGACATCATAGTAGTAGGACAAATCCTTCATATAAGTAAAGTAAAGATAGGCAGATATTCATGAAAACACCGCACATATTGATGATGGCAGCTGGGACGGGCGGACATGTTTTTCCTGCGCTTGCAGTGAGCGACGAGCTGACCGGTCGCGGTGCGGTTATTCATTGGCTTGGAACGCCAAACGGTATGGAAAACGGTTTGGTTGAACCGACGGGTTATCCTTTTCATGCCATCAATATGCAGGGGCTGCGTGGTAAAGGGGTTGGTCGTTTAGTTAAGCTGCCAGTAACGTTATTGTCAGCGACGATGGCTGCGGTGAAAGTGATTCGCAGCAATCAGATTGACGTAGTCGTTGGTTTTGGTGGCTATGTAAGTGCGCCTGGTGGACTTGCTGCACGTCTGACCAATACACCGCTGATTATCCATGAACAAAATGCCATCGCTGGTATGAGCAATCGTTATCTGTCTAAGCTGTCTACCAAAGTATTACAAGCATTCGAGAACACCTTTGCCAATAGTGAACAAGATGCCAAGCTTGAAACAGTTGGCAATCCTGTGCGTAACGCCATCACTGGTGTCGCAGAGCCAACGGTGCGTTATGACGTCAATGATAGCTCACCGCTTAAACTGCTGGTCGTGGGTGGTTCGCTTGGTGCTCAGGTATTGAATGATACCGTGCCAAAAGCACTAGCGTTACTCAACCAGCCATTTGAAGTCCTTCATCAATGCGGACGCAATAACGAAGCAGCCACCCAGGCGGCTTATAGCGAGCAAGATTTAAGCAAGCATCAGTTCACAGTGCAGCCCTTTATCGATGATATGGCGGCGGCCTACAACTGGGCAGATATTATCGTTTGTCGCGCTGGTGCATTGACAGTGACTGAAATCCAAAATGTCGGTATTGCTGCTATTTTTGTACCGCTACCACATGCGGTTGATGACCATCAAACCGCCAATGCGCGCACATTGACTTCACATGCTGCTGCGATCTTATTGCCACAGTCAGAGCTAACGGCCAAACGTTTAAGTGATGAGCTTAGCGTACTTAGTCGAGAGAAATGCCTTGAGATGGCCAAAAAAGGTCATGCGCTTGCCAATCGTAGTGCGAGTACGCAAGTGGCTGATATTATTTGGCAAGCTTTATAGTTTCGCCTTTTGCCACTCGTTATTTTTTACTGATCATATTTTACTGTCCTTTAATTTTTATTATCCCTTAATAAAGAGAAAATTTTATGTCTACCTCTGCCAAAGCCCTTCCTAAGCGTTTGATTGAAATACCAGAAATGCGCCGTATTCAGCATTTGCATTTTATTGGTATTGGTGGCTCAGGCATGTGCGGTATCGCTGAGGTAATGAACAATCAAGGCTATCAAGTCAGTGGTTCTGACATTGCAGAAAGCTTGGTGACCAAGCGTCTACAGCAGATTGGCATCAAAATATCGATTGGTCATGACTCCAAAAACATTGCCAACGCTGATGTCATTGTCGTGTCATCAGCGATTGATCGTAGCAATCCTGAGGTAAAAGCCGCGCTTGAAGCTCGCCTGCCAGTCGTACGCCGCGCCGATATGCTTGGCGAGTTGATGCGCTATCGTCATGGTATTGCCGTTGCTGGTGCTCATGGTAAAACAACGACGACCAGTTTGCTCACCACCATGATGGCAGAAGGACAGCTAGATCCTACCTATGTGATTGGTGGTAAGCTAAATGCCTCAGGTAAAAATGCAGCACTAGGTAATAGCCGTTTCTTGGTAGCAGAAGCGGACGAGTCCGATGCGTCTTTTTTATCACTGCGTCCAATGGCAGCAATTGTGACCAATATCGATCAAGATCACATGGAAACCTATGGCAACAGCTTTGATAATTTAAAAGCCGCATACATTCAATTTTTACATAATATGCCGTTTTATGGTTTGGCCGTGGTATGCGGTGATGACCCTGAGCTGTATGCAATGATCGATGATATTGGTCGTCCAGTATTGACCTTTGGCCTTGAGCCATTTAATGACGTACAAGCTGTCGATTTGGTGACAGAAGGTACCAAGACTCACTTTACGGTATTGCGCCGTGACCGTGAACCATTGCGTCTGACGTTAAACATTCCTGGTACACACAATGTCTACAACGCACTGGCTGCTATCACCATGGCAACGGACGAAGGTGTCGATGATGCAGCGATTGAGCGTGCCTTGCAGAAATTCGAAGGGGTAGGCCGCCGATTTGAGCAGCATGCCTCGGTCGATATCGATGATGGCAATGTCCTATTGATTGACGATTACGGTCATCATCCAAAAGAAGTTGACGCAACCATCAAAGCCGCTCGCCAAAGCTTTCCTGATCGCCGTTTAGTGATGTTATTTCAACCGCATCGTTATAGCCGTACCCGTGATTGCTATGACGATTTTGTTGAAGTGCTATCAAGTGTTGATGAGCTGCTACTATTGGATGTATATTCAGCAGGTGAAAGCCCGATTATAGGCGCTGATACCAAGTCATTAGCACGTAGTATCCGTCTGCGCGGTGAAGTTGAACCGACGATTATTGACAAAGACAATCTTGCCCCTGTGATGCAGCGTTTATTAAAAGCCAATGACATGCTTATCACGCAAGGCGCGGGTAATGTGGGGCAGATCGCTATTGATTTGGCTGCCAATAATCTTTACATCAAGTAAGCTAAAATTTAGGAACCATCTTCATGACGACTAATAATAAAGAAAACATGAGTACTCAGAATCTCGCTATCGATGATACCGAAGATAAGTCAGCCATTAGCAATCCAGAACCAGCATTGGCGGCGGCTGCACAAGCAGGACAAAGCGACGCGAGCATTTCGCCAAATGAAAAAGCGAATGAAAAATCTATCAGTACGATGACTGGTCATGTAAAAGATGCCGCTCAGTTTGGTAAAGTCGCTGTGATCTATGGTGGTAGCAGCAATGAGCGCAGCGTGTCTTTGGATAGCGGTGCGGCCGTACTGCAAGCACTGCAAAACCAAGGTGTCGACGCCACTCATTTTGACCCTAAGCATCAAGACATTACAGAATTGCGTGAGTACGATCGTGTGTTTAATGTCTTGCACGGTCGTGGCGGCGAAGATGGCCTATTGCAAGGTGTACTACAGTGGTTTGATATACCGCAAACGGGATCTGGCATTTTGGCATCAGCGCTGGGTATGGACAAAGTGCGTACCAAACAACTATGGCAAGGTTGCGGCTTATCCACAGCGCCGTTTTCATTATTGACGGCTGATACCGACTGGCAGCAAGTGGTCAACATGCTAGGGCTACCACTTATTATTAAACCCGTTCATGAAGGTTCAAGTATTGGTATGACCAAGGTCAACCATCTTGATGAGCTACCTGCTGCCTATGCCACAGCAGTGCAGTGTGGTGATGCCGTGATGGCTGAGCGCTGGATCACAGGCCGTGAGTTTACGATTGTGATTATCGATGACGAAGCTTACCCTGTCATTCGCCTTGAGCCTGCTGATATCACAAACTTCTATGACTTTGAAGCTAAGTACAATCGTAACGATACCAGCTACTATATTCCTTGCGGATTGAGTGCTGCTGATGAGAAGCATCTGCAAGATTTAAGTCTGGCGGCATTCCGTGCAGTGGATGCAAAAGGCTGGGGACGTATTGACGCCATGCAGGATGAAGCAGGGAATTTTTGGTTGCTTGAGATCAATACTGTGCCCGGTATGACCAGTCATAGTTTGGTACCGATGGCAGCCAAAGCTCGAGGCATGGATTTTGATACGTTGTGCTGGCACATATTATCGCAGACAGTCTAATTTTTTGATGTGATGTTCATCGTATTTATCATAATTTTTTAACAATGAGTCTGATGACAATCACTTCGAGTAAATGAGCCATGTTAAAGCATGGGCAATGATAAATTATGTAGAAGTTTATAACTGCTCAGCTTTATCACTTTTGTAGCATGGCGATTTTAGCCAAAAAAGTCGTTAATGTGTCACTAGAGCTGCTATAACACAGTTTCATGTAAACTTGTGTAAATTCAAGGCTGCTAGCGAGCGTTACGCTATTGTTTGCCTATAAAATACGTTAATATTGTAAGAATAGCTTTGTTTTAGTAATATTTACGTTTTTTGTAGGGATAACCTATAAGTTATTCATAACCTAAGAAAAATGTTACGTTTAAATAAGAATAATCGCTGACTATCAGTATTTTTATTGACAGTCTTTGATAATATATTGCCTTAATAAGCTTCTGCAAAAACTTGCAGGTTTACATCAATAATTAGCATGATCAGTTTTATGCAAATATAGGGACAAAGGTCGTTATGGCTCAAACTGTCAACGAGGTAACTGACTTGATGAGTGATAAAGCCGGTCGCCCAGTATCTAAACTCCAACTACCGACCTCGGCCCGATATCTTTTTATGATATTGGTATTAGGATTATTGGTACTAATATTGATAATGGGTGGTAAAGCGTTACGTGATGCACCGCCTGCTGAGATTCATGTCAGCAACCAAGGGCTCTCTACCGCTCAATATAACTCATTGCAGACAGTGATGGACCAGCAAAAGGTCAGCAGTTTTTTTACTTCTGATTTGCAAGCATTAAGAGATATTACGACAAGCCTTGCATGGGTTGATCAAGTGAGTATCTCTCGAGACTGGCAACGCGGCATTGTAGTTACTGCACTACCTAAGCAAGCAGTCGCTAATTTTGGGACAGAGCGCTTGGTTGATGCAAAAGGATCTGTGTTCGTTCCTGCTGATAGTAATGACTTGACGCAAGAGCGCTTTGCTACTCTGCAAGGTGAAATGGCTCAAGCGCCAGTCATTATGCAGCAAATGCAGCAAGTCAATGATTGGTATGCGCCACTTGATATGCAGGTTGAAGACATTATTTTGTCACCAAGAATGACTTGGCTCATTCGTTTTGATAATGGTTTGCGCGTCATCGTCGATAATGAGAATACCGCACAAAAACTACTGAATCTAAGCCAGTTACTGGGTAATCAGTTAAGCGGACGCCGAGATGAGATGCAGTCTGTAGACTTACGCTACAAGAACGGTTTTACGATTGCTTGGGATATGTCAGCGCCGCCAGTTGATGAGCCCAAATAATTAAAGCAATACTGATGAGTGATTACTTGAGTCGAAACTGTTTGCCCAAAATGAATAATATATGTACAACATCATAGCGTATTAACAGCGCTTTTTTTTAATGATTCAATAGGATGGCGTTATTTGCGCTCCTATTTAGTAATAATTTGTCTGGTACCATGAAATATAACGAAAATTTGGTTGTTGTCCATCTAAGTGCCACGGCAGTGTATGTCGTAATTGGCAATGTTGTCTCTGCAAAAGACATTCGTATCTTAGGCGTAGGGCAAGTTAAAAATAGCGATTTTTATCAAGGCCAAATTAAGCATCGTGAACGCCTACAAGGTGCTATCAAGCAAGCCATCCAAGAAGCAGAGGATACTGCCAATTGCCGCGTGCATAGCGTGTGGTTGACGCTCGCAACACCTGAGCTATCTAGTAAAAACAGTGCTGGAGAGGTGAGGGTTGAGGACGAGTTCGTACGTGCCAAAGATATGGTACAGGCCTTGTCTAATGCCAAGTCGCGCGATCTGCCATCCGATTACTATCTCATGCATTGCTGCCAGCAAGGTATCTATGTTGATGATCAAGACTTCATGGTCGACGATGTGATTGAGATGATGGCACATAATATCACTGTGATGTACCACATGATGATGATGCCTGTCGCTAGCCGCCAAAATATTCAAAAACTACTACAAAGCTGCGATGTTGGTATTGACCATATCGTATTTGATGCAGTGACCAGTGCTGAATATAGCCTAATGCCTGAAGAGCGTCAGCAAGGGGTTTGCTTAGTAGATATCGGTGCTAGTACGACCAGTATCTGCGTCTACAAAGAAAACAAATTGATTTTTACGCACTGCATTGCTACTGGCAGCCATGAAGTGACAATGGATATCTCCGCTGATTTTGGTATATCGATGATTGAAGCTGAGAAACTGAAAAAGTCTCATGGTACCGCTGATGCCAATAGTGTCGACCCAAGCTCATTCTTTTTGTTTAAACCGCAAGGATCGAGTGATGAAATCAACATCGGTATCTATAATTTAGCACGTATCATTGAAGCGCGTTATGTGCAGATATTCACTGAAGTCGCTCGTCAACTGCATGAAGCAGGTTTAATAGGCTATATTGACAAAGGTATCGTGCTGACAGGTGGCGGTAGTACGATTAAAGGAATGATACCGTTTGCTAAACGGCTGCTCAAAATGCCAGTGGTATTGACCAATACACATCCTGCTATTAGTGCTTACAATCATTTTGATAACGATGAGTCATTTAAACAGCTTAATAGTCAGGTCAATGACCGGGCTTACCAAACAGCTTTTGGCACACTATTATATAGTCAAAGTGAGCAGTTTCACCGCAGTGAAAAAAGCGAACCTGATACGATTCAAAAAAATCGAGTCACAGGGGTCTTTCAAAGCGCAGGCAAACGCTTTGCTGATGTGTTGAAAAAAATACTATAGACATACCTACCAAATATGTAGAGCATAAACGCTTTTGTAGGATGCTCTTAAATAAAGTAAGCAAAAATTGAAGTCATATTGAAAGCAATGCGCTAAACAGTAACAGTAATACCTTAAGCGATGATGACCTATTATGGTCCGCGCTGAACTATTTGATCCATAGCCCTGTTTTATTTAAATACATTTATATATAGTATGTCGATAGCGCGCCATATGAGTGCGTTACTACGTATCGACCTACACGCTATCTGCAACTGGAGAATCTTTTTTATGTCAAAATACACCATGCCAGATGATAACCAGCTTCAAAATAACGGCCAAGCGAGCTTCACTGTATTCGGTGTTGGCGGCGGCGGCGGTAATGCGGTTGAACATATGGTACAACAAGGGATTAGAGGTGTAACGTTCGTCTGTGCTAATACAGATAAGCAAGCGCTAGATCGTCTGACTGCACCGCACAAACTACAACTGGGTGCAAAAACGAACCGTGGTCTAGGTGCAGGTGCAAATCCAGAAGTTGGTCGTGAAGCAGCAGAAAGCGAAGAAGAAGCTATCCGTGCATTGCTTGAACACTCAGATATGGTATTTATCACTGCTGGTATGGGTGGTGGTACAGGTACAGGTGCAGCACCAGTGGTTGCACGTATTGCCAAAGAAATGGAAGTATTGACGGTTGCTGTTGTGACCACACCATTTAAATTTGAAGGTGGCAAACGTATCAAAGCTGCGAAAGCAGGTATCGAGCAGTTGACCAATTTCGTTGATTCAATTATCACGATTCCAAATGATAAGTTGATGAGCGTATACGGCAACATCTCTATGCAAGACGCTTTCAAAAAAGCGGACGATGTTTTGCTACATGCGGTTCAAGGTATTGCAGAGACGATCGCTAGCGAAGGTATGATCAATATTGACTTTAACGACATTCGTACGGCAATGACAGCTAAAGGTCATGCAATGATGGGTATTGGCCGTGCAAGCGGTGATGATCGTGCGCGTCAAGCCACCGAAAAAGCCATCAGATCACCACTACTTGATGATTTACGTCTAGAGAATGCCAAAGGCTTACTTGTCAACGTGATTTCTTCTGAGTCACTATCACTCGATGAGATGAGCAAAATCAGCATTATTGTTGAAGAAATCACTGATATCGACGATGCTCATATTTTCTACGGTTCTGTAATCGATGAAAAAATGGGTGATGACTTGCATGTGACGGTTATTGCAACGGGTCTGACCTTAGATGAAAACGCAGGCCAAGAGCCAGAAGTGGTTGAGCAACCTGTTCCTTCTGTGAATAGTACACAACCTGTCGATCCTAATGTACATACCAGTGCATTAAATAGCCAGAAGAAATCACAAGCTCAACTGCATCAAGATAACGTTAATACTGCACGCCCAAGTGCGCCTCAAGAGCAGACAAAAACCAAAACCAACAGCATCCAAGACTATCTGAAGCGTCAACAGAACAAATAGTTTTTTAGTATTCAGTTAAAAAAAGCCAGCGCTCAAACGCTGGCTTTTTTGTGTCTGCATAGAAAATACTAGCTTATAAAAGAAGAACGACAAAATCAGGAGTATCGCAAAATGTTTCTGATCGAAAAATATGTCCAGAATTTAGTGTTTTAAAGCGTTTAATAGGGCATAAAACTGTGAAAACATATGGTGAGATAATGACGATAAGTGTTATCAATCAAAGAGATAAGGAAATTAACGCTTTTTATTTGTAGCGAATATGGGGGAGGTAGTGGTACACTATGTCAATTGTAACAAAATATGTGAGAAGACAGCCATGAACCAAAGAACCATAAAGACAGCGATAGCCGTTACAGGTACTGGTCTCCATAGTGGTCAGCCTGTTGACTTGGAGTTTCATCCACAGCCGGTTGATACTGGTATTGTTTTCGAGCGCTCTGATATTGTAGGCAGCGAACCTATTCCAGCAAGTGCTTTTTTGGTGCAAGACACGATGATGTCATCAAACTTAGTATTTGGTGGTACGCGCGTAGGTACGGTTGAGCACTTGTTAAGTGCGATCGCTGGGCTTGGCGTAGATAATCTATTGATTCGTGTTTCTGCTTCAGAAATACCGATTATGGATGGTAGTGCCGCTCCTTTTGTTGCTTTGCTACTTGATGCAGGATTCTGTGAACAAGATGCTTTAAAGAAATTCATTAAGATTGTACGACCAGTACGAGTCAAAGTAGATGATAAATGGGCAGAGCTACGTCCTTATGACGGGTTTGAATTGAACTTTGAGATTGACTTTGATCACCCTGCTATTGACAAAAATTTTCAACATGCTCAGTTGCAATTCTCCACCCAAAACTTTATTGAGCAGCTAAGCGAAGCACGTACTTTTGGCTTTTTGCGTGATATCGAGGCAATGCGCCAGAACAATTTGGCCTTGGGCGGTAGTATGGAAAATGCCATCGTCATTGATGATACCAATATTCTTAATGAAGAAGGCCTACGCTTTAATGATGAATTTGTTCGCCATAAAATTTTAGATGCGCTCGGAGATTTATATCTGATTGGTTATCCTATCGTCGGTCGTTTTAATGCCTACAAATCTGGTCATGCATTAAATAATTTGTTAGTGCGTGAAATACTCTCTGATGAAAATAACTTTGAAATTGTAACTTTTGATGACAATGTAACATGCCCAATCGAATATTCACCGCTAAATGGTTTAGCAGTTGAAGGATAAATACAGGAATATACACGAAGTATCGAAACATTTACGCAATATTACATAGCAACGCTATAATTACATTTATATAATATGCAATATTTTGAATATAAAGTCTATAGCATTTTGTGAATTTTATTCCAAGGCAGAGTGCGTAAAAGCTGTAGGTGATTTCCAAATCATCTATTGGTTCTATTCATAAATTGAATGTCACCAATAGATGGTTTTTTTTGTTTAGGACATTACAAAAAGGCAGCGTTATCAATCTCATTTCACGGTTTTGTTTACATAACTTTACATTGTAATATCTGTATTTTTAGTGATTTGCTAGGCGTAGGAGGGCTTTTTTTAGATTTTCATCAGTGGTGACATGCTCTGCAGCCTGTGATATAGTCCGTTTTGTGTTTTGGCTAAGAGCCTGATTTTCATTGGCTTTACAAGGTTTGGACAAGGTTGCTGATAACGCTGATGATTGTTTAGATGAATAATTATTAGCAGATGTTTTAGCTACTACAACGCGAATTTGCTTGAGTTGTTTAAATGTAATTGACTGCTCTGTTAATACTTGCAAATACGCGTTTTGTAAATAGCGAATATGATTAGCCGCTGTCATCGAGCCTACACTGAGTATTAACTGCTCAGAGGTTAAGCCTACGACCCAACAGGTATTGAGGATTTCCTCAGGTAGACAGTCTACCAGCAGCTCTTTTACCTCATTGGTCGCTTCTATATATAGCTGCATGTTATTAGCAAGAGTTTGAGGTAGCGCACTACCAGCAAACGCTTGATGATCTATAAGCTGGGCAAGCCGATTAGGCTGTTTTTTTGACATCGTGATGACTCATCTATTAGGTGACAAACTCGATATGTAGAATAGACATGCTAAAAGCGATATATAGCAAAATTTTATGAGGTAGTTGACTAAACGGGCGATGATACTGGTGTTAGTCACTATAAAAGAACGAGCTGTTGTGATAAAGATTTTATCATGTTTGTTTAATGATTATATCTTCTAAATTAATTGATGTTTCGTCACGGATGACGAGCAGACTTGTATTAACAATAGGTAGTAAATTTATGAAACAAGCTTTATTAATTTTGTCAGTATTGGGAATGGGTATCGCACAGACGAGCGGTGCTGCTGAAACAACCTTTCAACCAAATAATACCTTGAGTCATACCATCACAAATATTTCTACTTCTGCGAACTATGGTTCTAGTCGCAACATCTACAGCACTAACAGTGGTGCTCATGTATATAGCAACGATGAGATCAGTCAAGCCATTGACAACCTAAGCGCTCATGCTAAGCAAAAAGAATATCAGCTTGCGTCACTCACTAGCCGTTTATCATACGAGCAGCGTCAACAGCAAGCAAGCCGTGTACCTGACCGCAATTCTGCTCCTGCTATCGCAGCGGCAAACGCATCACGAGTCGCACTATCTAGAAGTTCTGGCTACTGTGCCCGCTATGTACGTAAAGCGCTACAGTCAGCAGGTTACGAATTTACGCCTAATCCTTCAGCTTATCAATATGCCTCTCGTGGCACACTAGCCCAAGCAGGCTTTACCAAAATCAGTAACGATATGGAACCTCAAGTTGGTGACGTCGTTGTCTATAACCGCACATCAAGCCGTCCACATGGTCATATCCAGATTTTTGATGGCAATGACTGGGTATCTGATTTCCGTCAAAACAGCATTAGCCCATATAGCGGTAACTACAGCTATACGACATGGCGTGACTCGCGGTATGTTGATGATGCATCAGACCGTGGTATCTACCTTGCGATGGCTGACAATTAATTGTCAGTTAAATGAATTAAAAGTTTTCTCCAAACTCAGTAATGCTCTTTATGACATTGCTGGGTTTTTTTTGCTTTAAATAATGATATCTAAGAATAGCCATATCTAAATAAGCGCAGCTCGTAGAAGGAAATCAAAGCACAAATTTTGGCCAATAGTCGCGATTATGAAAATCAGGCGGGGAGGCATGCTGAGGGGCAAAATATAAACTAGTCTCACCGAGCTGTAAAATAACACAAGGATGTATCTGCTCAATAATCGTATTTGCAATGGCGTATTTTTGATTAGGAAATTCGACTAGAGGAATGTTAAAGCCTCGCTCATAGTAATGAAGCGAATACGCCTCCGGTGATTTATCAAATAACGCTTTCTGTATTATGTCCTGTGTATTTATATTATCCGTCCACTCAATAGAAGCACGTGTATGTCCATCAGCCTCGTATAAAGGTGTTGGTGGTAATGTGGCAGGTTTACGATAGCTTTTAAACTTATAGAGTGCATAGCGGCCATCAGGGTTGGTATTAATCTCAATGTAAGATTCAGCGTCTTGAATCTCAGTAATGTCTTTATCACTTGAAGTGTCACCAGCGATAAAGCATTCAAGGCAAGTTTCTTCCCATAGATAGTCAGCAAATCTTACTTGGGTTTGCTGCCAAGTCGGCCAAACCAATTGATTGGCTAATATTTGACTGGGTAAAGCGATTTGATAGGTCAACTGTAATTGCAGTGCTGGCTGTCGAACGATCTTAGCGTTCACCTTGACGCAAATACGCTGTAACTCTTCTACTGTCACATCCAGTTGCTGTGCGTCACTTTCCAGCGTCTCGGTGGCGATAACAAGATTAAAAAATTGGTTCATTGTTTAACAAACTCTGTAGTACTTTTAAAAAGTAATGGAAAATGATTCAACCGACTAAATAGGGCGTATCCCTAATTCAAACGTTTATCACCATTTTTAAAATAGGGACACGCCCTAGGCTGATACGACAAACTAAGTAAATCCAAAACCAGCAGACAACATAAAAGCCGCGAGCAAGATGCATCGCGGCTTTTATAATTACCGTCATTATTTAAGCTGATGCGGCGTACTGTTACTCAAACAAAGCCTGTCATGACATATTACTGCGCGTGACGTGCTAGGTTAGACAGTTTAGGGTTGGCATTTGGGTTTTGACGTAGCAATAATGCCATACGTCCAATAGAATGAACCAAAGACGCATTAGCCGCTTTAGCAAGTTCAGCGCCAACGATGTCGCGCTCTTCTTTTGTGCCAGCAGGCAGTTTTACTTTGATAAGCTCATGATCTGTTAGCGCGCGATCAATCTCTTCGGTAATGGTTGGGGTAATACCCTTGTTGCCGATCATAACGATAGGCTTTAGCTCGTGACCGATGCCTTTTAGACGTTTGATGGTAGCGTTATCGAGTTGCATAGAATTCCTAGGTGTTGGTAAAAATAAAAATGGTACTGTCAAAAACAGTTAGTGATCATTATAGATAATCTGTGACCATCTTGCATGAGATCAGCAGGATTTTGCACGATTTTACGTGACGAAAATGTTAAACTGAATGTTTGGTACATTATAAACGCTACTGCCTTATAAAACAGTTATTTAACCAATAGAATTTGGTCAGTTTGCGACCAACCATGAATAAAAAATTTGATTAACACCGTATTTAGAATAATCCGCAACGGATTAGTATCAGTTTGTAAGTGATAGCGCAATTAAAGCAGCTAGATTTAGTCAAGCAATAGGAGCAGGTATTTTGGCCACGCGTATCGAAAACAAAAAACTATCAAAGAGCAGCAGTGCTTGGATGAAAGAGCACATTGACGATCACTATGTACAGAAAGCTCAAAAAGATGGCTACCGTGCCCGTGCCGCCTATAAGTTATTAGAGATTAATGAAAAAACCAACCTGATTAAAAAAGGCATGACGGTTGTAGACTTGGGTAGTGCGCCTGGCAGTTGGTCTCAAGTAGCGGGACAGTTGGTTGGTGACGACGGTATCTTGATTGCCTCTGATATTCTGGCGATGGATGCTTTGCCTGACGTTACCTTTATTCAGGGTGACTTTCGTGAAGCTGAAGTGTTTGATGCCATTATGGCAGAAGTAGGCGATAGGCAAGTCGACGTGGTATTGTCTGATATGGCACCCAATACGGCGGGAAATAGCGCTATCGATCAGCCGCGTATGATGTACTTATGCGAGCTGGCAGTGGACTTTGCTTTATCAACCTTACCCAAAGGTGGCGCACTTATTATGAAAGTGTTTCAAGGTGAAGGTACACAAGAATTACGCAAGCAGATGCAGCAGGATTTTAGTAAGATTCGTAGTATAAAGCCAGGTGCTTCGCGACCGCGATCAAAAGAGATGTTTTGGATAGCGATTAAATAGTTTTAACATCAATAAGTTGCTGCTATTGTAAGCGATATAATGAATCACCATAGACTATTATTATCATAGGGTGAAAATCGCTACAATCGTTAACTGAATAATCATGAAAGCTGCTTGAATTATACGGGTTGGCACCACATATCATGGTATATTACCTTTGTTTTTAGCATATGTTTTAGGCAAAGTCGTCTGATAATAAGCGTTTTATAAGCTCAATGATGATAAGTTTGCACTTATATTGTATTGATTACTTGTAAAAACAGTCTTTATGCTATTTATATATCATACAAGTCTAAGTGAAGTTTTTTTGATATTAGGAAGTTTATCGAAAATGAGTAATACGTTTATAGACGTCACGTGTTTAGTAAACACACCAATAAGTAAGGGATGGGAATAACTAGTGAGCGACATGGTAAAAAATACCTTATTGTGGCTGGTGGTAATCGGCGTTTTGGTGCTGGTGTTTAGTGGCTTTGATCAATCATCTGAGCCAGATAACCTTAACTACTCTGAGTTTGTGACCGCTGTGTCAGAAAACCAAGTAGCCAGTGTCGAAATCGACGGCGAACAGATCACCGGCGAGAAGAAAAATGGCTCATCTTTTGAGACCATTAGACCAGCTGTGACAGATGACCAGTTGATGCCAATGCTACGTGAGAACCAAGTCGAAGTCCAAGGGACCGCACCAAAGCGCCAAAGCGTATTGATGCAACTACTGATAGCCAGTTTCCCAATTTTACTGATTATTGGTCTGTTTTTATTCTTTATGCGTAATATGCAAGGCGGCGCTGGCGGTAAAGGCGGCGGCCCAATGAGCTTTGGTAAGTCAAAAGCGAAGATGTTGACGGAAGACCAAATCAAGGTAAATTTTGAAGATGTGGCTGGTTGTGAAGAAGCCAAAGAAGAAGTCGTTGAAGTGGTCGATTTCTTACGTGATCCGGATAAATTTACCAAACTTGGTGCAACGATTCCTCGTGGTATCTTAATGGTGGGTCCACCGGGTACGGGTAAGACATTGCTAGCAAGAGCCATTGCTGGTGAAGCTAAAGTACCATTCTTCTCAATCTCAGGTTCTGACTTTGTTGAGATGTTCGTTGGTGTAGGTGCATCACGTGTACGCGATATGTTCGAGCAGGCGAAAAAGAGCGCGCCTTGTATTATCTTTATCGATGAGATTGATGCGGTCGGGCGTCATCGTGGCTCTGGTATGGGCGGCGGTAATGATGAGCGTGAGCAAACGTTGAACCAGTTATTGGTTGAGATGGATGGCTTTGAGGGCAATGAAGGGGTAATCGTCATTGCAGCGACCAACCGCGCTGACGTATTAGATAAAGCGCTATTGCGTCCAGGTCGTTTTGACCGTCAGGTACAAGTAGGCTTGCCAGACATCAAAGGCCGTGAGCAGATTTTAAAAGTGCATTTAAGAAAACTGCCAAACACTATCAGTGTCGATGCAGGTTCTCTTGCTCGTGGTACGCCAGGATTTAGTGGTGCGCAATTAGCAAACCTTGTTAATGAAGCGGCATTATTTGCGGCGCGTCGCAACAAAACCAGCGTCGATATGAATGACTTTGAAGATGCCAAAGATAAGCTATACATGGGTCCTGAGCGTAAATCGATGGTGATACGCGAAGAAGAGCGCCGTGCGACTGCGTATCATGAAGCAGGCCATGCGCTAGTAGCTGAGCTACTGCCAGGTACTGATCCTGTGCATAAGGTCACTATTATGCCTCGTGGTTTTGCGCTTGGTGTTACTTGGCAGTTGCCTGAGCACGATCAAACCAGCATGTACAAATCTAAGATGTTAAGCGACATTGCGATTTTGTTCGGTGGTCGTATCGCTGAGGAAGTCTTTATCAATCAGATGTCAACGGGTG
Organism: Psychrobacter sp. Ps6; assembly: GCF_022129235.1. Taxonomy (GTDB): domain Bacteria; phylum Pseudomonadota; class Gammaproteobacteria; order Pseudomonadales; family Moraxellaceae; genus Psychrobacter. The sequence goes on from NZ_JADQAI010000004.1 coordinate 77,317, forward strand.
CTTCAAACGACTTTGAACGTGCAACCAAAATGGCACGCGCAATGGTCACGAAGTACGGTATGTCTGATGCACTAGGTGTCATGGTGTATGAAGATGATGACAGCTCGCAAGGATACTTTGGCGGCGGTGGTCGTACGATTTCAGAAGCCACGCAGCAAAAGGTCGATGAAGAAGTGCGCCGTATGCTAGAAGAGCAGTACGATATCGCTCGCGAATTGATTGAAGCCAATCAAGATAAAATGCATGCAATGGTCGAAGCGCTCATGAACTGGGAAACCATTGATCGTGACCAATTGCAAGATATTCTAGCAGGTGAAGAACCGCGTCCACCAAGAGTCTATCAGCATAACGAAGTTAACTTGTCAAAAAACGACATTAAAACGACTACTTCTACACCGCCACCATTACCAGCGATGTAGTACATATCTGATTTGTATTTGATAAAAAGCCCTTTATGAGAAAGGGCTTTTTTATTGCTTTCATTTTATGAAGGGCTTAGGACGTCATAAGATTTACTGGTATCATAAGCACAGATAACGAACCCTCGAGCTATTTTATACAATTTATTTATGATGGATCGGTCATGTCATTATTTCAGCCTTTACCCAACTACAAGATATCAAGCCGTAATAAAACCTTGAATTTGTCTGAGCCGCATATCATGGGTATCTTGAATGTAACGCCAGATTCATTCTCAGATGGTGGGCAGTTCAATGCGGTAGAAAGTGCCGTTGCTCATTGTCAGAGAATGATGGATAACGGTGCTACTATTATTGATATTGGTGGCGAATCTACTCGTCCCAATGCAGATGCTGTAGCGACTGCTGAGGAGCTACAACGGGTTGTGCCAGTAGTACAAGCTATACGCCAGCATTGTGGAGACGGTATTTGGTTGTCTATTGATACCAGCAATCCAGAGGTCATGCAGGCAGCGTTTGATGCTGGTGCTGATATTTGGAACGATGTCAGAGCACTAAAACGTACTGGCGCTGCAGAACTGGCCGCTAGCCTCGATATTCCTGTCATGCTGATGCATATGCGCGGTGAGCCAACGACGATGAACAATCTGGCACAGTATGACGATGTGATTGATGAAGTGAGCACAGAACTGACCGCACGTATCGAAGAGGTAATGCGCCTTGGGGTTAAGCAGGAAAATATTATTATTGATCCAGGTTTTGGTTTTGCCAAAAACTATGAGCATCATTGTGCTTTATTAAGTCAGTTGGATAGCTTACGGGCATTGGGTTTACCAATGATGTTTGGTATTTCACGTAAGCGCTTTTTGGCAGAGGTATTGACCAATAGCGGTCTCAAAGTATTGCAAACCACTCAAGCGACAGAACGAGATGCAGTAGGGACTGCTGCTGGGATATTTGCGCTACAACAAGGTGCAAGCATCATCCGCACGCATAATGTAGGGATGATGCAGCAAGCAGTGGCCTTATGGAGTCAATTAGCGACGTACCATCATGAGCATCGTATTATTAGTACAAATGCTTGATAAAGATGCATCACGATAAGCATATAAATGCAATATTTACAATCCAGTTCTCCACCATGATTGAATATCACATCAAAAACTATTGAAATAAAAGAGAGTATCTCTATGACCAGTATCACTCAGCCAGAACCGACCAATGAGCAGCGCCGTATTATTTATCAAGCTCGTCGCGGCTTAAAAGAGTTAGATTTTTATATCGATCCTTATGTCAAAGAGCTATATCTGACAGCAGATTCTGCTGAGCAAGAAACCTTTGCCCAAATGCTCACCCATGAAGACCCTGATCTATTAGATTATTTTACCAATCAGAATCGTCCAGAAGAAGATGACATATGGGCGCTAGTCAATAAGATAAAAACATGGCGTCATACCAAAGACTTGGTATAGATGCTGTGCAATTGATTGGCATATATAGATGACATTAGTAACGTCTCTACGCATTGATACAGCTATCCAGCCTGCCAGTTACTTACGTTGGCTGCTGTATGTTAGCTTGGCCGCCATCATGATTGTGTTGGCATGGCTGGCCTCTTTAGCGTTTTGGCAGTACCTAATTATCTTTATAGTGTCAGCAGCGGTTGCAAGTTATCTAGCCATATCTCGACCAACCATACTGCATCTTAGCCAACCACCCCTTGGTCAGCGTATGGATAAACAATGGCAGTTGTTGATGCGAACAGGCCGCGGCGATGAGCTATGGCAAGCGCATTTAATCTCTGTCAACCGCTATCAATTGGCAATGGTTTTTGAGTTCAGTATCGTTGAGCCTTATCAGCGATCTTTATCAATGACTATATTTCGCGATCAAGTAAGCCTTGAGCAATGGCGAGAGCTTAGTATTTTAGCCAATATCAATAAAGGTTAAATTTGCTAATTAGTCTTCATATCTTTATTCAGTTTTTCTCTCTTTTTTATGAGCTTACGATTACCTACATGCCATAACAAAACAACTATCTCGATGCTCAAAGAGTTTTGTTATATTAAAAGTCAATAACAAAGCACATAAACCGACTGTCTTATTTTTCAAATTTATACAAGCGAAAAGCAAGTATTTATAAGATTAGGCAGTAGGTTTTTATGATAAATAATATGACAAAAAGAGGAATAGAGTATGAGCTTATTAGGGAATTTGGTCAGCCAAGTCGCACGTAGCGCAATGAATCCAGACGATGCTCAGCGCAACCCAGTCAACCAACGCACCGACCCACGTCGTACTGGCGGCTTGGGCGATATATTAGGCAGCGTATTGGGCAGCGGTAGTCAAGGAGGTGGCTATAATCCGCAGCAATACGATCGTAAGCCAGATAATGGCTTCGGGCTAGACGATATCATTGGTGGTTTGGCTGGTGGCAATCAGCGTGGTAGCGTCAGCTCAGGCGCTGGTGGACTGGGAGATATCTTAGGTAGTGTGTTGGGCGGTCAGCGTAACAGTAGTGGCTTTGGCGGCAAAGGGATGCTTATCGCTGTCCTTATGCCAATGGTGCTGAGCTGGATCAAGCGTAATGGCGGTATAGGCGGTGCATTATCAAAAGTTACTGGCATGGGTCATGCTGAACAAGCACGCTCTTGGATGAGCACGAATGAGGTCAATGACAACTTGGACCCGAATGAAATAAACCAGCTGTTTGACGAAAACGAAATCCAGCAAGTAGCAGCGCGCACGGGTGCAAACGAAGCAGAAGTACGTCAAGGTTTGGCTGAATTACTGCCTGAGGTGATGAACCAGCTCACGCCTAATGGCAATCTAGATAATGAGGCTGAAGCCAACGAAGAGATTGATCAAATTATCAGTCAGCTATCTAATCGTCTCGGTACTTTAAAGTAACGGATTGAATTAAAAAAGCTTAGAGTCATAAATTTAGAGTACGTTTGACGACGTGCTCTTTTTTATGTCTATTGTAATAGTATTAAGGTTTTAAAATCGCTCATCTAACGTCTCCACTGTATAGTTGAGCGCTGCAAAGCAGATATCTGTATTGAACCCTCGATACTGCAAAAATCGCAGTTGTTTGGCTTTGTCTTTTTGCTCAGTAGGTATGTCATCACCGTATTTTTTAGTACGGGCTACCACAGCGAGTTTTAGCCAATCTACGCCATCGACCAAATTATCTGCACTGTCATCGACAAATTCGCTAAATTCTTCAGAGTCGCTATTTGCCATATCAATCAATTCATCGATATTGCCTGGCATAGCGATTTGTTTACGATAGAACTCTTGCTTGATTCGCCCGCGTCCACGACCTTTACGAATATTCTCACGTATGAGCATTAGGGTAGTACGATAATCGCTCTGATAGCCTTTTTCCGCGAACTCATCGAGTAGGGCATCGATTTTTTCTGGGTCTTGTTCTTTGTCGATCAGTTTTTGTTTGAGCTCAGCCTTGCCATATTCACGGCGTGACAAGTAATAGAATGCGAGCCAACGTAGTCGGCTTTCAGCTTTAATGGCATCGATTTCTGCTTGTTTTTGTTCAGGGGTACGTAAGTAAGCTTTGAGAGCGGCTGGTATATTATCGTCTTGGCTGTCTATATCACTATCATTAGCGGTAGACAATTCGGATTCATGATCCGAGCTTCCTGAAGACGGTTCAATACTATTGTCTATAGCTGAACTATCCTCTGTCTCATCACGATGAGCGCTGAGTTTGACTTCTGCCAGCATCTCTTTGATGGTTTGTGCTTCAGGTGGCTGATAAGCAGGTGTATTACTTGGCTCAGCGGTGAAGTTAGCAGCTGGATGAAAGCGCTTTTTACGTTTTTTGGATTTGGAGGTCTTTTTTATCTTAGCAGAAGATTCTTCAAAATACGCTGTATCAACAGTAGGCTCACTAGTGCTTGAATCATCTTGAGCTGGGTATTTGGAAGGCCTGCTAGATTTACCTGATTTTTTAGATGTGTTTTGATAGGAGTGTTTAGTAGGTTTTTTTCGTTTGCTATCAACAGAACTAGCTGAGTCGGTTTCCGACTCAGCTAAGATTTCAGCCAATGTTTTAATTTTCATAATAAGTCATGATTATTTATAGCGGTCACTGATAATGGTTACTAGCAAACCATTATTGTACAGATTCAGGTGCCAGTTCTACATCGTCAGTTTCAGGCGCTTTGCTATCTTTTTTCGTACCAAGTTTTTCGTCACGAATTTTATCTTCGATCTCTTTGGCAATAGCAGGGTTTTCTTTTAAGAATAGGACAGAGTTCGCTTTACCTTGACCGATTTTTTCATCGCCATAGCTGTACCATGAACCTGCCTTACCAACCGCGCCAATCTCGACGCCCAAGTCAATCACTTCAGCCAAATGGTTGGTACCTTCGCCATAAGTAATTTCAAACTCAGCTTGGCGGAAAGGTGGTGCCATTTTGTTTTTGATGACTTTGACACGGGTTTGGTTACCGATGATCTCATCACCATTTTTGACCGCGCCAATGCGGCGAATGTCCATACGGACAGAGGCGTAAAACTTAAGGGCATTACCACCAGTTGTAGTCTCTGGGCTACCAAACATAACACCAATTTTCATACGGATTTGGTTAATAAACACAACCATACAATTAGAGCGTTTGGCATTACCAGTAATCTTACGTAGCGCTTGGCTCATCAGACGCGCTTGCAGACCCATGTGTGAGTCACCCATCTCGCCTTCAATTTCTGCACGCGGAGTCAAGGCAGCAACTGAGTCAATAACGATCATATCGATCGCGCCTGAACGCACGAGCATGTCAGTAATTTCAAGCGCTTGCTCACCGTTATCAGGTTGCGATAGTAGTAAGTCATCGGTATTGACGCCCAGCTTGCGTGCATACACAGGGTCAAGCGCATGCTCAGCATCGATAAACGCACAGGTGCCGCCTTGTTTTTGACACTCTGCGATTGCTTGCAAGGTCATTGTGGTTTTACCTGAGCTCTCAGGGCCGTAGATCTCGATGATACGACCTTTTGGCAATCCACCAATACCAAGTGCGATATCTAGACCAAGAGAACCTGTTGAGACCACATCGGCATCAAGAATGGCTGAATCATCACCCAGATGCATGATGGTATTTTTACCAAATTGCTTTTCAATTTGACCTAATGCCGCTTTGAGGGCTTTGGCTTTATTGTCGTCCATACTGGATTCCTTTTTTGATAATTGATTTGGCGCTATAGATAAAAGATTTATACGTCTAAGAGTGATAACTGGTGCATACTGAGCAGCGCTAGTAAGGTAAATAACATAGCTATTAGCGCTCTGACAACTGGCTTAAATAAACAGGTTGTCATACGACTGCTATCAGTAGTAATATCGAGATATCGCTCTACTATACAGTAAAATTAAATAACGAGAGAAGTAAAAATAAGTTCATAATCAATCACAGTTACAATAGATTTTGAGTCGGATATTGATGACTAATAGTTATCTGAGTCTCTGTAATGCTATTGATTCGATAGAGTGATTATAACAAAATCCAAGCGCTATATTGAGTCTTGGACGACGCTAAACGACACTGAATGTCGTACGATATAAGAGTGAGGATTCACGAAGATAGCCATTTGTTCAAATGTGTTTTTGAACCTGATAACAGCTATGTTTGTCAATAGACTTATGAGTTGTCCACAACAAATAATGTGTTTATTTTTATTGATTGTGAAACATTATAAACGGCTAAATTATTTTTGAAAATATTTAAAATAATTTTTTATGGCTTTGTATTTGATATAAGTATTTGATTTAAAATAATTTTTTAATTGTACAAAAAATGAACGATTTTACCTTATCCTTTAAGTTTCCTAGGCATATAGTTGTCAAGTGGTGACTTATACACAGGGTTATCCACAGCTTATGGGGAGAACTCTCGAAGCCCTTATGGTATCTATGCTTGCGTGTATAGGTTATATATTGCAAGCTTCCAATGTTGTGTGTCAAAGATGATTTTTCATCGACAAATGGGGCCCTAGGCGCTATGTTTCACATAATTACAATTTATGATTCTTTCACGTATTACCATACTATAGGGCTTTGAAGTCAAGAGTATGACGAGATAAAAGCAACCAACGACCCGCTAAGCATATTTATAGCCATGATAGCAAGCTTATAAACGGGCACAAAAAAGCGGCTAAATAGAATAGCCGCTTTGTCAAAATTATCGATAGCAAGATTGTGTTTGTTAGTCTTTGATATAGATCAAATCCCAGACCCCGTGACCACGCTCAAGACCGCGACGCTCAAACTTGGTCATTGGACGAAAGTCAGGACGGTCGGTAAAGTTGCCTGCGCCTGCTTTATTGGTCAATCCAGCAAAACCATCCAATACCTCAACCATCCAAAATGCATAATGCTCCCAGTCAGTGGCTGTATGAAACCAACCGCCTTGTTTTAGACTGCGCGTAACGATAGCCATACGCTCAGGACTGACGAAACGGCGTTTGTAATGACGCTTCTTTTGCCATGGATCAGGAAAGTATAGCTGAATACGGTCAATATGATTTTCTGGTAGTTGCTTCAGCAATTGAATAGCGTCGCCATTGATGATTTTGACATTGCTTAAGTCTTGCGTTCCTGCCATGTAAGCGCATTTACCAATACCTGGCTCGTGCACTTCGACACCGACGAAATTGCGCGTGGGCTCTGCGGCTGCCATCTCGATAAATGAATCACCCAAACCAAAACCAATCTCTAAGGTCAGCGGTGCGTCAGAACCATTCGGGCTATCAGCGAACAATGCTCGCAAGTCATCAATACCTGAAAGGTCGCCATCGCCGAAACTGTTATTGACCAAATACTCAGAAAATTCTGGTGCGGTGAGTGCTAGCTCGGCGTTTTTGTTCATATGCGTGCGCCGTTTCATGAACGTATTAACGATGCGAATGTGTTTGTCAGAGCTAGGTTCAATCTCTTGGCTAGCGTTTGCAGCCGTATCGATAGGCGCACTAGTATTATTAGAGGTTTGCTCATCAGTAGTATCATTACTATTGATGCTGTCATTGATATCAGAATGTTGACTCATAGGATTTGTAAGGCTTAATTAAGTGAGTGAGGTTGGCTCATTATAAGTTAAATCCATACAACTGTGAACGTGCAATCCTATTTTAGCGCGTTTGCTGCTCAGTTCTGTCGTTTCTCTATCCTAGATATGGTTTTTAGCGTTATCATAGTGTCATCGTTAAGAGATATTTTTTCTGAGAGTCAGTAGAGCGTATTGCCATGCTATTTATTGAGACGGATTCACCGCCACCGTTTTATCAAGAGTCATTAACACCTGCTAAACGCAAGCAACTGGATCAATGGTTTATCGGTGATCGTACCCAGCGCTATTATCTCAAGCGCTTTGAGCAGTTTGATCGGCAAGGCTATCTGTCGCCAAAATGGCATTGGGCCGCATTTTTTATGACGTTTCCTTGGCTGCTATACCGCAAGCGCTATATGGATGCCATTGTATATAGCGTGGCAGGGTGGTCATTTATTCAGCTTAATGTTGCTATCGTCTTAGTTGCCTTTGAGTTTGTGGCGATGTCTTATGTACCAGACGTTTATCAAATGGCGACGCGAATCGGTATTGCTGCGATTATTTGGTTGTTTTGGTCTGCTATGGTGGCACGCTGGACAGATGCATATTATTACCGGATGGCGCGACGTGAGATTGCAGATGCAATTAACGATTATCCGCGAGATGAGGCGGCACAGCAAGCACATTTGAAAAAAGAAGGCGGCGTTAGTTTATTTGGATTGGCATTAGGGTTTGGTTTTTTTGCCTTTGCATTATTGGTCATTAAGGTGCAGTTTTTACCTATTATTGCCAAACCAAAAGAAAATGAAGTGCTATTTGATGCTTATGATATTGCCAAAAATGCCCAAAACCGAGTAGCGTTGATTTATCAGCAGACAGGGCGGTGTCCTGTAGATTTGCCACTCAGTACCGAGGAGCAACAGGTGCGCATGTATGTCGATACTCAAGCTGCTGGCGTGCCGATGACTGATTGTGCAGTGATTGCAACGATTCAAAATGTGACGTTCCCAATCCGCTATCTGAACGAGCAGACATTGGTTTTTTATCATATACCAGACAGTGATAACTGGGACTGCACAAGCTCACTGAATAAAAAACAAGCCCCTAAAAACTGCCTGTCTGACTAGGAGCTATACCTATCTAGTTTTTGCTAGTGTTTAGAGTCTGTTGCGGTATCGTCTGTTTCGTCAACTGGTGTCGCTTGGCTCTTCAAGGCTTCGTAGAAATCGGTCAAATCCATCTTGCGCGCTTTGCCGATATCTTCATCAAATAGGCTTTCAAGCTCTGCCATCGCTGATTGTGCGGACTCAATCATGCTGGCTTCATCATCGTAAATGGCTTGCTGACGCTCAATCAGGTCGTCATCATAATCACGGAACGTTTTCACTGTTTCTCGAGCTTTTTCTGGAGAGATACCGAGTAGCTGTAGCGACTCACGTGACATGTCTAAAGATGACAAGTAAGTCTCACGCCAAATGTGACGCACACCAACTTCGCGCAAGCGGTAGTAATGCTGACGATCACGCGCTCTGGCTAATACAATCAACTCAGGATAGTTTTTGCGTAAATACTGAGCGGTGGTGATAGAGCGCTCTAGGTCATCGATTGCCAAAATAAAGACACGCGCCTTTTGAATACCTGCCGCTCGTAGAATCTCAGGGTTTTTTGGGTCGCCGTAATAGACTTGATTACCAAATTTACGTACGAAATCTACTCGGTTGGCAGAACGTTCAATGGCTGTGAATTCAATGTTATGCATACGAAGCACACGACCGATGATCTGACCGACTCGGCCAAAGCCTGCGATGATCACCTGATGCTCATGATCAGGAATGGTGTCATATTCTCGACTTGGTTTGCGCTTGGCAAATAATGGTTCGCCTATTTTTTCTAATAACAAAAAGGCTAGCGGTGTCAGTGCCATCGAGATCGTAACGACAAGGTTCAGCGTATTGGCAAGATCAGGACGTAAGACATTTTGGGCGGTGGCGACACTGAACAGGACAAAGGCAAATTCACCGCCTTGAGCCAAGGTCACACCCAATCTGATACTCGTTGGCCAGCGGTTACCGGATACTTTAGCGATGGCTGCAATCACTGCAAACTTGATAAACATTAAAGCGAGGGCACAGCCAATAATAAATATCGGCTTGGCCAAAATAAGTTTCACGTCAGTGAGCATACCCACTGACATGAAAAATAGACCTAATAGCAATCCTTTAAACGGCTCGATACTGGCCTCTAACTCGTGTCGATACTCAGAGTCGGCTAACAACACACCTGTCAAAAATGCACCTAGTGCCATTGATAGACCAATTTGCCCCATCAGAATAGACACGCCCATGACGATAAACAACGCGACCGCCGTTAGTAATTCTGAAGCACCGCTTGAGGCCACAAATTTAAAGAAGGGTCGAACCACATAACGACTGGCAAAAATCAAACCAGCAAAGACTGCGAATACTTTCCCAAAGTAGAGTAAATCGTAGCTTTGCTCACGAACTCCTGATAAGAACGGAATGACCGCTAATAAAGGAATAACCGCAATGTCTTGGAATAGCAAGATAGTAAAAGCTTCGCGGCCATGTGTGCTTGAAAGCTGCTGTTTTTCGGTCAATATCTGCAGCACAAAAGCGGTCGAGGAGAGTGCCAAACCAAAGCCAACGATAAAAGCGGTATCTAGCTGTAAGGCGAAAAAATGGTGCAATAGCCCCATCAATAGCGTACCAGTCAGCCCAACCTGTAGACCGCCAAGAACGAATATAGAGCGGCGCAGCGCCCAAAGCCGTGAGGGCTGTAGCTCAAGACCAATAATGAACAGCAGCATGACCACGCCAAACTCTGAAAAGTGCAATAGACTTTCAGCGTCACCCGCCACATCCAAACCGCTTGGACCCAGTATAAGCCCTGTGATGAGGTAGCCTAGGACCGTTGCAATACCGAAGCGTTTACCAAGGGGAACAAAGAGCAGCGCTGCTCCCAAAAAGATAGTGGCTTGTAACATTAGATTTGGTGAGCCGGCGGCGGCAGCGAACATCTGGAATCCTCAGAAATTAGGACAAAATAAGCAATTTAAAACGGATATAACTAAAATTAGTATCACGAAAAAATATAAAATCAACATATATTATTTTTTGCGATAAATCTTCCAAACACCATTATCTGCAAGTGAATTGTTATAAGCATCGTTGCGGCGCTTGCGCGGTGTTTGCCTGCTATCAACAATCTTAAAATCAGGCAAAGCATGGACGATAAGGCCAGTACGATAAAAACGTACCCGTTCAGGCTCTAGCATCTCACCCTTGCTATCGCGGCAAAAAACATAAGCACGTAGGTCAATAAATTCACGATGAGCGACCAAACGCGCTTCGTCATCATTATCCAGTACCGCTGTCATACGGGCAACTTCATCATCAGTGTAGTGTCCACATTTATCAGTCAGCGCACCAACTGAGCCAAAGCTTTTAGATTCCTTGGCTCGCGTTTTGGTTAAATGTAGGCGCTGAACATGGTAGATAAACTGCGGTATCTCAAGACTGGCTGGGAGCGGCAGATAATCAGGTGGCATATTGGCCGCTGGATAAAAATCCTTGGCGCGCTCAAGTAGATTTTGCCAGCGCTGCTGATAAGTCTGTACCTCTGCTAAGTTGCCTTCATAGATAGGCATATCGCGAATCTGGCGCAAAATATCAGGCGGAAATTGCTCATGACGAAAGTTTGCAATGTCCTCTTGCAACGTCGATAGCAAAACTTTGGCGTGTTTTTTGCCGTCTTTTGACGTAGGATCATCGATATAGTCTGGGGCGACAAAGGGTGCTGAGCGTCTAGACATAATGTTATATCATCAATGGATCGTGAAAAGGGGTAGTCAGTCTTAAGTATACAGAATTTATATCAAAAATATGGTCGAGAGATAGGGTTTTTCATCACTTTTAACATGCTATTACAATCGTAGAAACAAGTTTGAGGCAAACTTAAGCGAAATATTCTTATTTTATTGGCTCATAGGTTTTTATTTTTAATACTATATAAGACAACAATGATTTATGGCCAATCAGATTATTGAGAATGACCTTTATGAGCAACTACTCATCAGAACTGATAGTCTGTCCTAAGTGGCGAGCCTCATTGAAAATCATTGGCAAAATAGCCTTTATCGTCATTTGTACCGGAGTCATATTTGCACTTGGGTTTTGGTTGCTGATGATGTCAAACATGGGCTCAGTCTATTTGCCAAATATCTGCAATGGCTGTCTAGATGCTTCGATCAGAATGACATTACTCGTGGTTGGTATCGGTATTTGGATGTTGGTGGCTGCTTGGATTATTTGGCACATATTGCTTTATTTCTATCATCTAATGAAAAGTAACTAATAATTGGTCAGGTTTTGATCAACGCTGATATTTGCTTTTAATGATTATGTCCAATATGACTGTTGCCAGTAGATGATTGCCCTGCAATATCGCAAACAAGAGCCTCACTATGTGAGCTGTTTTGTGGATGTGACAAGCTTTCTACTTGAATAGTCGCATGATGAATACCGAGCGCTGATAGGCTTTGTTCAAGATTGGCAATGAGGCTGCTCGACTCATGAATACTCATTTCTCCATCTACCACCACATGGCAAGATAGCGCGTTCAAGCCGCTAGTAATGCTCCAAACGTGTAGGTCATGGACTTTTTGTACTTGAGGGTGTGCGAGTAATTTTTGCTCAATGTTGACTAGCGATATGTTGGCAGGGGTGCCTTCCATTAATATATGCACAGAATCACGTACGACACGGTATCCACTGACTAATATAAGAATGGCGACAATCACGGATGCCATGGCATCTGCCCATACCCAACCAAATCCCATCATCAACAGCGCAGCGATAATAGCAGCAACAGAGCCCAGCAGATCGCTCAGTACGTGCAAATAAGCACTTTGCATATTGAGATTGACAGGTTCTTTGTTATCGGGTGTTTTTGTTAATGCGACATCGTTACTACCATGATTGTGCCCGTGTGACTCCCCACCTTGACTGCCTCGGTGCATGAGCCATGCAACTAAGATATTGACCAGCATACCGACAGTGGCAACGATTAGCATACCTTGGGTTGCGATTTCTGGTGGAGAGTTAAAGCGTTTGATCGCTTCATAAAAAATCATCAAGGCAATGATAACGAGCGTGGCGCCATTGAGGGTCGCGACCAGTATTTCAAAACGCTTATAGCCAAACGTTTTTTGATGCGTGGCTGCTTTTTCGCCAATTTTGAATGCCATTAGGGTGGCGCCAAGCGCGATGGCATCGCTTAACATATGCCCTGCATCGGATAGTAATGCCAAGCTACCAGTGAGCCAGCCGCCGATAGCTTCAATAAACATATAACCGGTGATAATAATAAAGCTAAAGAGCAAGGTGCGCTGGTAACCCTTGGTGTCTCGTGATGCTGTCTGCTGTTCTAAATGATCATCATGGTCGTGACTGTCCTCGTGATTATGAGTATCGTTACGGTCATAATCGTTACTTGAGTGCTCATGGCTATCATTTTGATGACGATGATTGTGCTCTTCAGGGTTTGGATTATTCTGATTCATAACAACACTCAAGTCAGCGAATAGCTAGGTTAAGTAAACAGTATCGATTGTAGATCGAGTAGACGTGAGATTTTGATCACATACCATTTAATGAGGGTTATAAATTTAACATAGCCAAGTATCAGAAGCTGTAACGACGAAGTAAAAATAACCAGAATGCAAAAATCATAAATATTACAAAAATTACAATGCCATGCGAAACACCTACGAATGATAAATGCCGGTTTTACCAACCAATGGGGTCAATGTCTAAGGTAAGCTTGAGATATTTAGCACTTGGTAAGGCAAGTACGGGCTGCCACCATTGATGCAATACATGGTGCAGTTGCTGCCGGTTTTTGGCTAAGAGCAGCAGCTGTGCATGATAGCGGCTATTTTTTTTACTCATCGGAGCGTCAATCGGGCCGAGGACAGCCAAATTATGGGCGCTTGGCAGATGAGAAATGGCGTCTTTGAGCGCTTGAGTGGTGGCTGCCAGCGTCTTGCCCTCACAGCGTATGAGTGCGGCATGACTGTGAGGCGGTAAGCCCATCATTTTACGTTCTTGCAATAGCTCACGGGCAAATGACAAGTAGCCATCTTTGACCAGTTTTAACAGTAGCTCGTTGTCAGGCTGTAGAGTTTGGATCAATACGCGACCAGATTTGTCGCCTCGACCAGCACGGCCTGCTACCTGAATCATGAGCTGTGCCGTATGCTCTGGTGAGCGAAAATCTGCTGATAAAAATCCGCGATCAGCATTAGGCAAGCAGACCAGCGTCACATTAGGAAAATGATGACCTTTAGCGACCATTTGTGTGCCGACTAATATAGCAGGATTGCCTTGGTGAATTTGCTGATAAATGTTCTCCCAGCTGTCTTTACGCCTTGTGGTATCACGGTCAATTTGAATAATCGGATAGAGCTCTTTACTGGTTTGGGGGTTGGCAAAGATCGCATGCAGGTTTTCACTGAGTCTGGTAGTACCCATGCCTTTGGCATCTAGGTTTTGACTGCCACAATCAGGGCATACTGTAGGAATATAAGCTTGCCAATCGCAATGATGGCACTTTAAATAAGAGCTACTTGAATAGCCGCTGCGCTGCGCTTGACTATTATAGTGAACGGTCAAATGAGCGTCACAGCGGGGACAATCTGCCTGCCAACCGCAAGCCTCGCACAATAAAACAGGGGCATAGCCACGACGATTCAAAAATATCAATACCTGATCACCGGCTTCTAGCGTTTGCTTGATTGCCCCAATCATGGAGTCTGTCAGCCCCGTGTCATAGCGAGCGCCATCATCCTGCGCTTGCTGGTGAGTGCTTTGCAGGCGCGCATCAATCAGTTGCATGGTTGCAGGCTTGGCATTGCCGGGACGAGTCAATAGTTGACACTCTACCAGTTTGCCATCTTCGACCAGTTTAAGATGCTCAAGAGAAGGCGTTGCCGTACCTAATATGACTGGAATGTTGTGCTGTAGGCCGCGATAGAGTGCGACATCAGCCGCATGATAACGCAGTGTGTCTTGCTGTTTATACGAGCCATCATGCGCCTCGTCAACGACGATCAATCCCAATGCTGCAAATGGATAGAGCACTGCTGAGCGCGTACCGATGATAATTTGTGCATGACCGGTGCGGCAGTCTTGCCAGCCTTGCAAGCGATGGGTATCAGTCAAGCCTGAATGCAACAAAACAATATGAGCGGCAAATCGACTGGCAAAGCGTGCACGTGTCTGCGGTGTGAGACCAATCTCAGGTACCAAAATAAGTACTTGCTTGCCTGCTTCTAGTACCGCCTGCATCGCTTGTAGGTAGACTTCAGTTTTGCCGCTACCAGTAATACCATTTAATAAAAAGCCAGTATAGATTTCAGACTCATGTGCAGCAACGATGGCATCAACGGCAAGTTGTTGCTCATCATTGAGATTAAGTGGCATTTTTGCCAATTTCATGGGAGAAGGGGATTGCTTGGTTTGGATATAGCGCTCAATTAGACCTTTGTCTTCGAGCGTTTTTAAAAATGCTCGCTGCATACCTTCTAGTAGCAAAACATCTTCGCTAGCACCGCGCTCACCATGTAGCTTTAACATGTCAAACTGCTGTTTTTGCTTCTTTGCATTGGCACGAAAATCATCATCAGTGATATGTGGCAATATTCGCCAATGAGTAATTAGCAGATCTAGTGGCTTGCCTTGGCGGACAAGGCTTGGCAGGATGACGGCTAAGACATCGCCGAGCGGATAATGATAATAGCGCGCCAGCCAATAGGCCAGCTTGAGCATGCTGGGATCCAAAATAGGGTCAGCATCCAAACACTTATTAATCGGTTTGATTTTATTGACGGGTACACTGCTCTCATCTTCAGAAACATGAGCAATCACGATACCAATTAAGGTTTGACGACCAAATGAAACCTCAACGCGGCTTCCAATTGGCGGCATAAGACGGTCTGGCGAAGCAAGCATATCCGCCGGTAAGCTATAGTCAAACACTCGATAAAGGGGTACGGGCAGCGCAACTTGTACCAACATAAACGGCTTCGCAGTCTTATCAGATTAATATGGATGTGAAATAGAGAAAAAGAGGCAGAGACCAATAAGCTTAGCATGATGCTAAGCTTATGATGGATTGACTGTTATAGGATTATCTAAATAATAGAACTATATAAACAAAAATTGCTATCAGTTTTAGTCAATATATAAGATAGATTCGATTTCGACCACGCCACCTTTAGGTAGGGCTGCGACTTGTACGGCAGCACGAGCAGGATATGGCTCGCTTAAGTTCGCCACAAATACTTCGTTTAAAACCGCAAAGTCACTTAAATCAGTCAAAGATACATTAAATTTAACCACGTCATTGATACTGCCACCAGCCGCTTCACAGATCGCTTTAATGTTTTCGAACACTTGCTCAGCCTGCGCTTTAAAACCTTCTCTTAATTCCATGGTTTCAGGGTCAAAACCAAGCTGACCTGAAATATAAACGGTGTTGCCAACTTTCACGGCTTGTGAGTAAGTGCCTACAGCTGCGGGAGCTTTATCCGTTTGGATCGTTTGACGAGTCATATTGTGTCCTTTTCGTATTTTATTGGGTGGTCTGTTGCACGCTAATCAGCAACAGTACCTATTATTGTTTTAGAGATTATCAAAATCTCAGCGTGATGCGTTCAAATCTGACTAGACAAAGAGCTTGCTAGACAGACAGGGTTATTATAATTGATATAGCCGTATGATGTTAGGGAAGCCGAGTAATGAGCGCAGCTCACGAATGCCTTGAGCCAAGTGATTGCGACTGCGCACGATGATGTGGATGATAGTATCACTATTACGCACGTCAACGGTCTCAACACCCATATGCAGCTGGCGCAGATGATAAATCACTTCACTGATTTGCTCATCGCTAAGCGCAATAGACAGCTTTAAGTAAGCAGGAAAACGAATTTTGCCGCTATTTTTTATATCATGCTCGTCTGTTTCACCTTGTTTTACAGCATTGTCACTACGCCAACGCAGTTGAATCACCTGATAGGGATTGTCCTTACGAATGTCGTCAAGCGAAAAGCATTTGTGTCGATGAACGACCAAGCCGTGCCGAGATAAGTGCCCAACGATAGGATCACCATAGATTGGATGACAGCAGTTAGCAAAATCAAGCTCAACCCCAGAGGCATTGGCGATCAGCTGCTGTGGCTGTGTCATGTCTTCGTTGTGTGCTTTGGCTTGCACGTCACTGACTTCATCGTTAAACAAACGAGTGACTACAAGCTGTGGCAGTAGTGTACCTGAGCTTATTTGTTCGAATAGGGCGTTTTTTTCAGTCACACCGCGCCATTCAGTCAGATCTTTCCAATCATCTTCTGTTAGGTCATCGAGCGTTTTTTGATAGGTTTTGAGGGCACGATCTAACGCTTGACGGCCATGATGCTGCTTGTCAGCGGTAGATAAGTCTTTGAACCAACGTAATATCTCTTCACGCGCTTTGTTGGTCACCACAAATCCTAACCATTCTGCTTTTGGTTCTGAGTGACTGTTTATCTCAATTTCAACGGACTGTCCGTTTTTTACCACGGTACCGAGTTTTGCTGCTTTATCATCGATATTGGCACCGACAGCGACGTTACCGACCATAGGCCCGACTGCGTAAGCAAAGTCTAGCGCGGTTGCCCCTTGTGGTAGCTCATAAGCACGACCTTGCGGGCTATAACAAATAATCTTACTCGAATGCAAATAATCCATTAGCTCATTAATAGTCGAGACCGCTGCCGAAAAGTTAGGACTGTTTTCATTTAAGTTGTCTTCATCGACCAAGTCTTTCATGTTACGCAGTGACGCTTGAATAACCGATTGACTCACATCAGAAGCATGCTCTGCACCGATAACACCGAGCCTTGCAGCACTTTGCATTTGCTTGGTCAAGATCGTCACTTTTACGACATCGTTGTCGCGCTCGTAAATGAGCGTGAGTGATTGATTGCCACCTGGTAACGGCCTGCGAATGTTATCCGCAATATGCGTATCATCAATTTGATACTTTTTAATAAGGTAATACGCCAACTTATCACAAGCTTCGATATTGTCGAGGACAATCTCAAATGCATAGTGACGTAGCAGCGTGTTGATTTCTCCGCGATTGCGGAAAAACTGACGGTAAATAACCACGCGGTTGTCTAATACTTTGACCAGTCCGTTGAGCCCCAAGTTATTGAGCACGATACTCAGATAACGATGAATGGCTTCTCTTTGGAAATTACGCCCAAGTCCATGCTGTAGCAGCTTGTCAGATATCTTGTTGTACATGTCAGAATCAAGGTTACGATAACACAGCACCTCAATATAATCAGCGATATCATTAAGACCCATCAAGCGTGCAAATGGCACATAAAAATCTAACGTTTCTTGTGCTGTCGTACGTTGTTTTTCAGGGCGCACGGCATCAAGCGTGGACATATTATGCAGACGGTCAGCAAGCTTAATGATCAGTACACGTGGATCTGCGAGTGTGGCTGTTAAAATTTTGTGAAAGGTCGCTGCTTTGTTTTGTTGTTTATTATGAGATGACGATTTTAGCTTCGTCACACCATCGACCAGCCTAGCCACTATCTTGCCATAGCGCTGCTCGAGCTGCTCGTCACTCACGTCGGTGTCTTCGACCGTGTCATGCAAAATCGCTGCAATAATCGTATCTCGATCTAAGCGAAAGCCAGCCAGTATCTCAGCCACTGCGATAGGGTGAGTGATATAAGGTTCCCCTGATTTACGCTTGTCTTTAATGTGCGCAATATCACCGAACTCACAGGCATCAACAATGTCACGGCGCTCAGCAGCAGTGAGATAACCGACTGAACGCAGCAAGTTATATTGAGCGTCATCGACGAGATGATGACTGAGTTTGGGTAGGGTTTGACTCATAAATGACGATCCTATTTTCCATGACTGACTGACTTGATCCTGGATCGAAGTAAGCAGTGAATGGTGACTGAATATTGACCAACCATACGTAATTTAAGTAGGGATAGGCCATCCTCTAATTAATCGCAAATCGCATTCAATGTCAACTGATAAGCGAGTAGGCGATGAAAAAATTTGACTCAGTGGGCTATTTTGATAGATAAATGGCTATCAAAACAGCAAATACAATACAGTTACAACCAAAAAACCACAGCCTATGCTGTGGTCTTTGTTATCAATAAAGGTCATGTTTATCTTATAAAGCCATTATCAGCTTCAAAGACTTGATAAAACAAACCTTATCAAGAATAGCTTTTTAGAAGCTATGATCGCCTGATAATGCCAAATCAAGTGAGCTTGTTGCAAAGTTATGCTCTGGTTGATTTAGAATGTCGCGGGTGATTTTGCCAGCGGCAATTTCACGTAACGCCAATACTGTAGGCTTGTCGTTATCGACATCAACCAACGGCTCGGCAATACCTTTGGCCAATTGACGGGCGCGTTTGCTTGCGACCAAAATTAGCTCAAAGCGATTATCAACATTATCCAAACAATCTTCAATCGTCACTCGTGCCATAAATAGCTACCTCGGTTGTTTTTATTAGCCACGGACCTTGCCCGCCACTCAATAAAAATAATATCAAATACATAAAGGGGGATAACTAAATATTATAGCATTTTTTGCCAAGTCGCGTAGTTGCTTTTTATATCTACTTATTAGATAAGCAACTGACGAGCATTGTAGCCTAGTTTACTCTTCTACTTGCTTATTTAGCAAGTTGCTAATCGTGCGATGATAACGTTGTTGCTGACGGCTAAGGGTTTGTCTATCCGCCACAATAATCGCTTTTAGCTCAGCTAAGGCTACGTCAAAATTATCATTGATCACCACATAGTCAGCATTCACGTATTGTGCCATTTCGGTGACCGCGCCAGCTAGACGGCGCTCTATCACCTCTACAGAATCCTGCGCACGGGTTGAGAGACGTTGGCGCAATGTAGCAATACTAGGTGGTAGAATGAAAATCATAATGGCATCGGCAAAGATATTTCTGATTTGCGTCGCCCCTTGCCAGTCAATCTCCAAAATAACATCAATACCCGCCGCTAGCTGGGTACGTACACTTTCCTCTGACGTGCCATAGTAGTTGCCAAATACTTCTGCATGCTCTAAAAATAGACCCGCATTGATACCATTGGTAAAACTCTCGGTATCTATAAAATGATAGTGCTGACCATCAATCTCGCCTGGGCGTGGGGTGCGAGTCGTATGTGAGACACTGACCGTTAAGTCGTTGGTCGTAGCAAGCAGTTGCTTAACCAGTGAGGTCTTGCCTGTACCTGAGGCGGCAGTAACAATAAATAATGAACCTGTCATACAATTTATCCTAAGAGAATATGTGCTAGTAAAATGCGTCTTAGTAATAGACTAAAAAACGATTCAGTCAATGGTAGAGACTGGAAAAAAGAAAAAATGCCATCATGTATGGCGATAGAAATCATAATAGTTGCGTCATTATAAACTGCTTTTATGTGAGATAAAGCGGGTTTTGCAATATGTAGTTAGCATGTTGATGTTTGCACCTGACATATTGCAATGAGCGCACTGCTATTTTTGAGGGCAATAAAATTAAATTATGCTAAAGTAGAGCATTGATTTTGCCCCAACTTTTGAATCAAAGCTTTTATACATAAGCTTTAGATATAAATTATCCGACGATAGGCCTTTTTATGCAAATTTATCTTGCTAATCCCCGTGGATTTTGTGCTGGTGTGGACCGTGCGATTGCGATTGTGAATGAAGCACTAACACGTTTTGAGCCACCCATCTATGTCCGTCATGAAGTTGTACATAATAAATTTGTGGTGTCGGATTTGGCCAATCGGGGCGCGGTGTTTGTTGAAGAGCTTCACGAAGTACCGGACGGGTCTGTGGTGATTTTCTCTGCTCACGGCGTCTCTAAAGCAGTCGAAGATGAGGCTGGTCGTCGTGATATTACTGTATTTGATGCCACTTGCCCTTTGGTCACTAAAGTACATATCGAAGTGGCAAAATTTGCACAAGACGGTATGGATGCGGTATTGATAGGACATGCCGGACATCCGGAGGTCGAAGGCACTATGGGTCGATTTAATGCAAAAAACGGTGGGCAAATCCATTTAGTGGAAGATGAAGCTGATGTTGCTGCTCTAACTGTGGAAAATGCCGAACGCTTGGCATTCGTAACCCAAACGACCCTATCGATGGATGATACGGCTCGCGTTATTGATGCACTGCGTGAAAAGTTCCCTAGTATTCAAGGCCCTCGCAAAGATGACATTTGTTATGCCACCCAAAACCGCCAAGATGCGGTCAAAGATTTGGCCAGTCGCTGCGAAGTCGTTTTAGTTGTCGGCTCGCCAAACTCGTCAAACTCTAATCGTCTGCGCGAGCTAGCAGAGCGTATGAACTGCCGTGCGTATCTAATCGATAACGCTAGTGAGATGGATAAGCGTTGGTTGGATGGTGTGCAGAGTATCGGTGTGACTGCTGGTGCATCCGCGCCTGAAGTGCTGATCCAAGAAGTGTTACAACAGTTGCAGGACTGGGGTGGCGATCTGCCTAGTGAGCTATCTGGTATTGAAGAAAACGTAACGTTTAGTTTGCCAAAAGCCTTACGGATTCCTATCACCCAAGTTGGTAAGTAATTAGGACACGCCATCGTATTTGTATGAATCGTCATTTATATGGATAAGCTCGCATGAAAGAACCAAAAGCCAGATTTGTATTGGCAGAAGCCACGCTCGCTGAAGTGAATAAGCAACTGAAACTCAATATGCTCGTGATGGTGGCAGTGGTCTTTGTACTGTTTATGAATATCATGAAGTTTATGGCAGAAAAAAGCGTTCTTTATGCTGTACTCGCAGTCATAATGATTTGCTTACTGTTTTTCATACAAAAAGCTCGCGGTATTCTTATACTAAGAAAACAAGAGCTTACCCATAAATAGACAGTACAAGCATAAATAAAAAATATAGGTGAAAGTGCCAAATATAGGATAGCTATGACTGCTTATTACAAATTTATTAAACGCGAACAGCCAGAGGACGACGTCAGTGTGGCGTATTATCAGCCAACCAAGCATGCACAAGGCGCTTGGAATGAGCACGAGCAGCATATGGCACCAGCGACAGGTCTTCTGACAGCTGAGATTAATAACTTTGCGCCGCAAGCCAATACCCGTATTGCTCGTATCAGTCTTGATATTTTAGGCCTCATACCGCTCGATGACTTTACCATTACTACTCGCTGCATCCGACCCGGTAAAACCATTGAATTGATTGAAGCGGTTATGAGTAGCCGAGGCCGTGATGCCATCATTGCAAGAGCATGGCGACTGATTACGCAAGATACCAGTGAGATTGCCGGACTTGAAGATCAACCAGCAAAATATAAACCTGAAGAGTTACCCGTTTGGGAAGACATGAAAGGCTGGCCGGGCGGCTTTATTGAAAGCGTACGTCTAGTGGCGACAGAGGATCGTCGACCCGGACGCGGCATGGTATGGATCACCAATGATATCGATATGGTGGAAGGTGAGCTGACTGATGATTTGGTGCATCTATTAGGTATGGTCGATACTGCCAATGGTGTTGTACCAAGATTGGGTCTTGGATTGTCTAAGTTAGAATGGATGTTCCCTAATACGGATTTGCAAATCCATATGCATCGCGCTCCGAAAGGTCGTTGGTTAGGTATTGAAGCCGTACAACAGTATGGCGATGATGGTATTGGCTTGACCAGTGCAGTATTGCACGATGTATACGGGCCGTTCGGTCGTAGTGAACAAATTCTCACCATTCGTCCGATGCCACGTTAAAAGAGAAAGAATTATTTATCTGGTGATTTTGGAAAACGAAACGATATGTTGTAATCAATTAATTATACAAATATTGGAGAAATGGTTTTAATAGTAACTAATAAGAAGATATTACCAACCAGACGATATCAATCGACATAGAGGTTATTATGAAAGCACATACTCAATTTTCAAAAAAACTAACGACTATTTGGGAGTTATTGATAGAAGTTTATTCAGAATAGTGGTTAGCTTTTGTTCTTACGCTAAAAAACGATCGATACTAGAACACCGCCTTGACAAACAAGTGCGGTGTTTTTTATTGAATAGAGCTTTTGAGCTTGAATTTTTTCTCAATGACCCTATTAGTATAGACAGTTTAACGGTATCACATACGGCAGGTTCTCTAACATTATGAGAGCGGCCTTAGTGAGTATATCGTTATCTGATAATAGGTCTTTCATAGAATTTAAAGGAGTTTTTATGAGTGAAGCAACTCAAGCTGAAGGTCTGAATCCAGAATTAAAAAAACATACGTTTGAAGCGGAAGTGGCGCAGTTACTGCATTTGGTCACGCATTCACTATATTCTAACGCGGATATTTTCGTCCGTGAGCTCGTATCTAACGCGTCAGATGCTTGTGATAAGCTGCGCTTTGAAGCGACCAATGATGACAGCCTTTATGAAGATGATGGCGAATTAAAAATCCGTATTGCTATCGATGAGGAAGCTAAAACCATCACCTTTACCGATAACGGTATTGGCATGAACGAAGCGGATGCCATCGAAAACTTGGGTACGATTGCTAAATCAGGCACCAAAGCATTTTTGGATAAACTGTCTGAATCACAAAAACAAGATGGTCAATTGATTGGTCAGTTCGGTGTTGGTTTCTACTCTGGTTTTATCGTGGCTGATACTATCAGCGTTGAATCGCGCAAAGCGGGTGAGCCTGCGGATAAAGGCGTGCGCTGGGTGTCAGATGGTACTGGTAGCTTTACTGTTGAGCCTATTACCAAAGACGCGCGCGGTACAGCGATTACTTTGCACCTAAAAGAAGAATATAGCGAGGGCGAAGATAACTACCTAGATCGCAGCAAAATCAAGCGTTTGGTCAATAAATACTCTGACCATATCAGCTTGCCTATTCAGATGCGTAAAGAGATCTGGCAGGAAGACGTAAAAGAAGACGAAAACGATGATACGCCTGCTGGTGGCCAGATGGTACTCACTGATGAGTGGGAGACCATCAATAAAGCCAGTGCACTATGGACTCGCTCAAGCTCTGAAATCGACGATGATGAGTATGTCGATTTTTATAAGAATATCTCTTATGACATGGATGGGCCGCTTACTTGGACGCATAACCGTGTCGAAGGCCGTGTACAGTATACGCAGCTTTTATATATCCCTAAAAGAGCACCGATGGATCTATACACTCGCGAGCAGCAGCACGGTCTAAAGCTTTATGTAAAACGCGTCTTTATCATGGATGAAGCTGAGCAGCTACTACCGATGTATTTGCGTTTTGTGAAAGGGGTCATCGATTCAGCCGACTTGCCATTGAACGTGAGCCGTGAGCTACTACAAGAGTCGCGCGATGTAAAATCTATCCGTGATGGTAACGCCCGCCGTATCTTGACTTTGCTGGCCAGCCTTGCCAATAGCGAAGACAGTGAGAAGCAAGAGAAATTTGCCCAGTTCTATGCAGAGTTCGGCGATGTCATCAAAGAGGGCTTGGGTGAAGACGCCGGTAATAAAGAACGTATTGCTAAGCTATTACGTTATGCCACCAGCACGCAAGATGGTCTTGAGACCAGCTTTGAAGATTATAAAGGCCGTATGAAAGATGGGCAAAAAGCGATCTACTACCTCACCGCTGATAATCTAGCTGCCGCAAAAAACAGCCCGCAACTTGAGCTGTTTAAGAAAAAAGGCATCGAGGTTATTTTGATGACCAGCCGTGTCGACGAATGGGCAATGAACTTCTTAACCTCATTCGATAACACGCCGCTGCAAAACATCGCGAAAGGCGCAGTAGATCTAGGCGATTTGCAAGATGAAGCAGAAAAAGCCGAAGCACAGAAGGCCGAAGAAACTTTAAAGCCTGTCGTTGATAAGCTTAAAACTGCGTTAGGTGAGCGTGCTAAAGATGTCAAAGTCTCAACGCGTTTGGTTGATAGCCCTGCTTGCTTAGTCGTTGGTGAAGGTGAGCTATCACCGCAAATGATCCAGATGCTACAACAAATGGGTCAGGATGTGCCAGCAAGTAAGCCAACGCTAGAGGTCAACCCTGATCATCCACTGATTAAGAAGCTTGAGAGCAGCGAGCAGTTTGATGATTTGGCGCAAGTCATTTTTGATCAAGCATTGTTAGCAGATGGCGGTCAGTTAGAAGATCCAGCCGCTTATCTAAAGCGCGTTAATGAGCTATTGATGAGATAATGTCTGGTAATTGATGTAAAAGGAGGTCTTGTCTGCAAGGCCTCCTTTTTTATTGAGGTTTATGGTCATATTTGAATGAATTTTACAAATCATCCTTATCCTCTTGACCGACAATCCGTTACAATCGCGATAGATTAGCGAGCTAAACTATTAGTTAATGCTAGTCATCTTCGATAAACATTCCATCGTGAATTCAATATAAATAGATGTCTACAGCCGTGAAAAAATCGTAAGTCGATTACATAAAACGGCGACGACATCATGATAGTTATCATTGGGTCATTTTATTTTTCTCGACTGGCTAGAGGTCTAAGTCTTTGTCACTTACGTCGTTAAAAACCGTATCGCTCCAGCGTTTTTCGCTCAATTTCGCTGCCAATATTATCGCAACTTTGTGGATGTTGGTGGGTTCAACTCGGGCGTTTTCTTGGGTAAAGCCCACCTTTATACAGTTTGCTGTATTTGCCTTATTGGCACTTGGTAGTAATGTCCTATTTTCGTGGTTAGCGGCTGAAAGTAGCAGTACGTTCAATGAGCAAGGCTTGGTCAGTTATTTGATCTGGCCGATGATTATTTTATTAAGTGGTATTATCTTGGCACGGCGAGCGAGCAATCAGACACTGGTTTTTGTGCCTGTTGTTCTTTGGTTGGTTGCTGATACTTTATCCGCATTACTACAGAGTTTGGTACAGTTTTTTGGTAGCTATGGCTGGTTACCTGAATGGAGTTACTCGTTTTTACCCATACTATTTTTGGTATTGTTTTTATGGCAGACGCTCGCTTTGCTATGGATTTTTTCTCGTCGCCTGCGCATACCATGGTGGGAGCGAATTATTATCCTAGTTGGTGCCGTGGCATTGTTGACGATCTGGCAGCGCAATGTCGCTGATCAGCCTATCTTTAAGCAAATTCCGGTAGAGCCTGTGTTAGAAGAGGCAGCACTATATGAGCAGCCCCGGCTGTTGCAGCAAGCATTAAATAGTATAGACCCAAGTATCGATGGCAAAACCGACTGGTACTTTATGGGTGTGGCGGGGTTCTCTGGTCAAAACGTCTTTCGTTCTGAGATCAATAAGGTACGCGAGCTGTTTGATGTGCGTTTTGGGACCAGCGGGCACTCGTTGTCTTTGATTAACAATACCTATAGTTGGCTGGATGAGCCAATCGCAACCAAAACCAGTATCCTACGCGGATTGAAAAAAATTGGTCAGCAGATGAATGCTGATGAAGATGTGTTGTTTTTGACGTTGTCTTCACATGGTAACGAGGATATCGTTCAGTTAGCGAATCCGCCAATCGCGATGGATAATCTCGATGCCACATGGCTGCGCGAAGCGTTGGATGCGTCAGGTATTCGCTGGCGGGTGATTGTGGTTTCTGCTTGTTATTCAGGGTCGTTCATCGATGAACTGGCGTCTCCGACCACAGTGGTAATAACGGCATCAGCCGCTGATAAAGCATCGTTTGGCTGTACCAATACGGCTGAGATGACGTATTTTGGTCAAGCATTTTTTGCTGAAAGCTTGCGAGGAAATACCAGTTTTGAGTCCGCTTTCAAGGATGCTCGTATACGTGTCAATGAGCGTGAGAGCGCAATGGGATTTGAGCCATCAGAGCCGCAGATGGTAATCGGTAGTTTGATGGAAACCGCCTTACCTGCGTTTGAGCAAGTGCTGTTTGATAAAGCGCGACCTTCAGTTGCGAGTATTACGAATAATACTGCTTCTACGACCGTTAATGTTTTACCTGAAACTACTACTAATCTATCGGTAGGCGAAGTAGATGCAGCTATCGAATAAATATGAGAAATGATCTAGTAACTGGCAAATGCTAGTATCAAATAACAAGCACTTATTAAACGCTATCGTTGGTTTTTTGAATAAAAAGGATATCACTCATGCAAAATTCTTATAGTCATAGTTTGTCTAACAATAAGCAGCTTACGCAAAAAAGTGTGAATCGCTGTTTTGATGGTGAGCAGCATTATTATAGCCATGAATCAAAAGCCACCCAGTCTCCAATGACGTTCAGTATTTATTTGCCTGACGAAGCGTTGGCTGGACGACGTTGTCCTGCGATATTGTATCTATCAGGTCTGACGTGTAACGCAGACAATGTGACGCATAAAGGGCACTTTCAACAAAAATGTAGCGAGCTTGGTATTATTTTTATTGCCCCTGATACCTCTCCACGTAGCCATGCTGATATCGATGTGGCTGATGATGAGCGCTATTTTGTTGGTCAAGGTGCAGGTTATTATGTAGATGCCACTCAAGCACCATGGGCGCAGCATTTCAATATGGAAACCTACATCGTTGATGAGTTGTATGATTTGCTACGTGTAGAGTTCCCAATTATCAATATGGGTATCATGGGACACTCAATGGGCGGACACGGGTCATTGTTATTAGGCTTCAAGCACCCCAGTAAGTTTATTAGTGTCTCAGCCATGTCGCCTGTGTGTGCAGCCAGTGAGTCGTCATGGGGGCAACAAGCGTATACCGAGTATTTCGGCGAAGACAAAGCCCTGTGGGAACACTTTGATGCCTCAAAAGTCATTGCAAACTCAGGTCAGCAGTATGTCAGTATTTTGGTGGATCAAGGCGGCGCTGATAACTTCTTAGCAGAAGGTCAGCTACAGACTTCTAAACTCCAAGAGGCCTGCGAAAAAGCCAAGCAACCACTGACACTACGTTATCACGCTGGACATGATCACAGCTATTATTTTATACAAAGCATGATGAATGATCATATCGAGCATCATTGGCATATGGCTCAACTGAGTTAAGATACCGTGCAGGCGACCGTGATACATTTTTGACGATCTCATTCATGCTCAACAGGTGACTTTTATGGCAAGTTATCAAGATTTGACCGCTTCTAATATAAAAGATAAATCAGAAGATGCAGGCTCTACAAAGGCTACTATGAAGGCTGATATGGATGCAGCTTTGGCAAAAAATCAACATGATGTCGATAGCGACTACGTGTCCGAAGGGAAAGCAAAAGAGTATATCGCAAAAACCGTCAACGACGCTGGCAATAGAGTACTTGATGACGTACAAATATCTCGCGTGATAGAGATGGCATGGGAAGATAGAACGCCATTCGGTGCGATAGAGCATAGCTACGGTCTCGATGAGACTGCGGTTATCAAACTCATGCGCCAAGAGCTAAAGCCGTCATCCTTTCGCTTATGGCGTCAGCGAGTGAGTAATCGCGCTACCAAGCATGAGGCAAAGCGCTCTTTTGAAGTTGGCCGCGCTTATTGTAAGACCCAATACAAGCAGCGCTAAACAACTAAGTATTTAACACCAATATGTCAAAGGCTCGCAGCATATGTGAGCCGATTAGAATTTTTTAATTTACCAATATTTTATATAAACATGACTTAGGTAGCCCAATTATGAACAGTCCTGCTAAACCTTATCTTATTGCACCGTCGATCCTCTCAGCTGATTTCGCGCGGCTGGGCGAAGAAGTGGAGAAGGTACTAGAGTCGGGTGCCGATGTGATTCATTTTGATGTAATGGACAACCATTATGTACCCAATTTGACGTTTGGTAGCATGATTTGTAAGGCATTGCGTGACTATGGTGTTGAAGCGCCAATTGATGTGCATCTGATGGTTTCACCTGTCGATAGTATGATTGAGCAGTTTTTGGAAGCAGGGGCGAGTATCGTTACCTTTCATCCAGAGGCCAGTCATCACATTGATCGCTCACTTCAACTTATCAAAGATGGCGGTGCAGAGTGCGGTTTGGTATTGAACCCAGCGACCCCATTACATTATCTTGATTATGTCATGGATAAAGTAGATCAGATTTTATTAATGAGTGTGAATCCTGGCTATGGTGGACAGTCGTTTATCGATAGTACTTTAGATAAAGTCCGCCAGGTACGTCAGCGTATCATTACTAGTGGTCGAGACATTCGATTGGAAGTTGATGGTGGTATTAAAGCCAGCAATATCCGTGCGATTGCTGAAGCAGGCGCTGATATGTTTGTTGCGGGTTCTGCGATTTTTAATCAAGAAGATTATAAAGCGGCTATTGATGAGATGCGCGCAGAGTTGTTATTAGCAAACAACAGCTAGCAAGTGTTGGATGGTTAATAAACGCTATTAGCCATTCAACAATACTATTAAAATGTGCTATATAACTTATGACTAGATAACGGTCAGTCACGTAAAGGTGAAATATGGACACAAAACATTCTAGCAGTTCGGCAGACCCTTCTGAGCAAGCAAACTCTCATGAAGCGTTGAATCAGCAGGCTAGGCAGTCAAGAAGTGAGACACCGCAACGTAGCTTAGTGCCCAAAAGCATTACCATTGGCATGGCTATGTTTGCACTGGTACTTAGCTTGGCAGGTTATGGCTTTCGCCTGATGGTGGGTGATGATGTCGGAACAGTGTTGCGCCATGCAGCGGTCATTGTGCCTGCGTTCATGTTAGGTATTCCACTATTTTTTTTAGTGGGTTCTCGCATACTCAATAAAGTCAAAGGCCTGCATATCGAGAGTTGGAATGCCATTAGTTTGGGCTATTTGACCTCTTGTATATCGATGCTATGGCTGATGGGTACTTATAGTTAAATGCTTTAGCAGATAGTATCTATTCATAAATATAGCGTTGTAATATTCTCATAAGCTATTTTCTATACTTTTTTAATCGTTAAGCCTTGCTTTGTAAGTATGGCTGGAATTTTATATGCGAATTGTACCGGCCAGTATTGCCAAAATTATATATCCTAAAGACTTACCAAATGGCCTGTTTACTAGCTTAATCATAGCTTGTCTTTTGATGGGGCTCGCTTCACTGCGTAACGGGACAGATTTACAGGGTTGGCTCAATGTTATTGAGAACTGGCTGCTGATGTTATTGATACTTCCGACTGCAACGGCGACTGTTGCTCTGCCTTTTAAATACCGTGATCCCACCCTTGAGCTAAAGCTGGTCTATTACCTTGGGATGTTCGTTGCTTTCTTATTTACGTTAGCGAAACTGCGCTATTGGCGCTAATGTGTCCTTATTGCAAGGTATCTAGGTTTGTTTTTATAGTGAAGACTTATGTGATAGCCCTTGAATTCTAGTGTTAAAGCGTCCATTGTATGAGTAAGACAGATTTACCCGCGTTACTGTAAGATGATAGATTTGCCGAATGAGTTTGTTTTCAATCAATAACTGCTTTGCAATGACTAGTTTCTCTACCAGTACTAAACGGGATAATAAGGAACATATTAATGCCATATGATATCGATAACGATATAGAAGTAGACAACGAAAGTAGCGATCAATTTGCAGGGTTCGCCAAAGAAACCACATTAGAGCTGGTGGAAGCAGATGATGGTAGATTGTTGTTGCGTGATGCCGAGCAAGACGAAGCGCCGCTAATGACTATCGACTTTTCTGACAAACTAAAAGAGCTACTTGGTAGCGATACTCAAGCCATTGGTCAACATATGATTCATGCTGCGATTCAGGTTATTATGCAAAAGCAGATGAGTAAGTGGCATGCGCATGTGTATGATAAAGAACCAACGCACTACAGTTGATCTTTAGGGTATTAGCGAGCTGAAGATAGCTAAATATACAAGCATGAAAAAAGGGTTTATCAATTGATAAACCCTTTTTTCGTTCAAATAGTACCATTTATAAAATGGAGATTATTTGATTTTAGCTTCTTTAAAGATCACGTGCTGGCGTACTTTTGGATCAAACTTTTTGATTTCCATTTTGCCAGGCATAGTGCGCTTGTTTTTAGTAGTGGTGTAGTAATACCCAGTACCAGCTGTTGATACTAATTTAATTTTATCTCTCATGATAGCTTTCCTGTAAATGAGGGGTCTTCAAACGATAGGTACGTGTCTAGAAGAATAAGTCGCTACCTACAATGTAGCAAAACGGCAGCTAAATAATGAGAGTCATCACTCAGCTGCTATTTTTAACTTAAACTTTTTGACCTTGTGCGCGTAGATCCGCTAACACTTTATCGATACCAAGTTTGTCAATGATGCGCATACCTTTGGTAGACACACGTAGACGTACAAAGCGGTTTTCAGACTCTACCCAAAAACGATGGTTGTGAAGGTTTGGTAGAAAGCGACGACGGGTTTTGTTGTTTGCATGCGAAACATTATTACCCACCATAGGGCGCTTTCCAGTCACTTGGCAAACTCGAGACATGGCGAACTCCTAATCTATGAGGTATGAGTTTTTCTCATACCAGTCTGGGCAAGTTGCACGTTTTTGCGGCATGGACACAGCAAGCGGCAGCTTTGCACCAAACAAAACTATATGAAGGTTGAGCTGGTTTTGCTGTTATCTAAAGGCAAATAACAGGCTGACCAATTCAGAAAATTTTAAAGCCGACATTTATACCATAAAACAAATGAATACTCAAATATTTTTACAATAACTGTTGGATTAAAGGAGGGCTATTATACCCTGAAATAAGCGCGCTATGTTGTTGATTGTTTAATAGTAAAGATTAATTTTTAGTTGTAAGTTATAACAAAAGTCAGTAAAGTTGCTGTTATATATTTAATACAATCTGTTAATACATCGGTATCACTGTAAATCTAAGTATCATTACCAATATTCTTCAATTCTGTGTAATGGTTTTCTGCCTTTTTGCTCGAATAAATTACTGCTCATGCGGAGTCAAAAACATGTCATATAGCTCATTGCCTTTTACTTCTAAGTTATTTCAACTTACTTCTTTGACTTGCGCGCTAGCGTTAGCAGGTTGTGGTGGAGGCGGTGATGGTGACACTGTAGATTCTGTTGCACCTGCACCTGACTTAGGGGTTCAGCAGCCTGGCGAAAATAATGGTAGCGATGGCGGCGGAGAGCAAGTGCCAGAGGTTGAGCCTGATTTCTTTTTACAAAAGCTTAGTACATTACCTACTATCATCGAGCTATCTGATGAGCAGGCTCTTTTCAATGTTACAGTTAAAGCTGCCGAGGTAGGATCAGGTGGTGCGATGATTGGCAAAGCAGTTACTTTAAAAGTAGTGGATTCTGAAACTAATGGTATCACTATTGAAGGTCAAAGCACTCAAGTGACTGATAGCAATGGTAATGCTGTATATACACTAAAGCTGAATCCACAGGCAGTTGCAAATAAAGAAACACTAATAACAGAAGGCTTCACATTGATAGCTACTGCGAATAAAGCGGACGGTACAGCTATCGCACCGCAGGAGTTAAAAGTTTCTGTTAGTAGAGAAGGGAGCGGTGATGGTACCCAAGTTATCGAAAGCAAACTCATTGTGAAATCTAGCATTGATACAAATTCCGTATCTAACAATCTCTTGAACCCTTATGGAGATAGTGCGGTATTCAGTGTTCAACTTAAAAACGAACAAGGTGCATTGGTTCCAAATGTGGCAGTAGGTTTGGGACTAGGTTCTATAAAAGGGGTGTCTGTTGAAGCAGCGAGCCAAAACACAGATGCTCGAGGTAATGCAAACTTTATAATACAAATAGATGAAAACCTGTCTGCTGCTGAACGTAATACACTTCTACAAGGTATTAACTATGCTATTAGTATCAAAGAAGACAGCGGTGCGACCAAGCTAGTAAATGGAAAGTTATCTGTCGCATTACCGATATCTGACTATAATTTAAAAGTTTCAGGAAATTCAACACAGCTTAGTGCTTATGGTGATACACAGCAGCTTACTATCACTGCCTCACCTAAAAATACAAATGTATCGACTCAAATTAATGGTGCAAAGGCAACAATCAAATTAAATGATGCTCCTAAAGGTGTGAGTCTTGCGAGTGAACAGTTGGTGTTAGATACCAATGGTCAAGCGACGGTAGCATTAAACATATCACCAACATTGAGCGTCACCGAACGTCAGGAGCTTGCAGACAAAAGTATTAGTTATACTATCGTACTCACAGAACCGAATCGTTCGACAGCAACAGTAAGCTCTTCTAGCGTAGTTATTGTTCCAACTGCGAAGTACAAAATCAACTTCAACGAAAGCAGCAAAAAAGAGCTATCAAGCTCAGGTGGTAGTGCGGTCATTAGTTTCCGTGTTAATGATAGCCGCGGCGGTGTAGTTGCAGGGCAAAAGGTAATAGCAAGTTTACCAGCAAGCCTAGCGTCTGCAGGTCTATTAACCTTAGAGAATAATTCAGAACAGACCACTAATGCTAAAGGTGAAGTTAGCTATACGGTACGAGTTCCTAATAACCTAACAGTGTCACAAAAAGCGAAGCTCGAAAATGCAGGTAGTTTTGCATTGACTGCAAATATAACAGAAGCATCGGGGGTACCGAGCACCGTTAATAGTGAGAGTATTCGTATCGGTTCAGATATCGGACAAAGCGATATTACATTGACTGCGCAAAGCGTACCTGCAATTGCAAATATACTAGATGAGCAGTTTGAATTGCAAATCCTAGGTAAGCGTAAAGATGGCAGCGCTGCTGTGGGACGTACAGTTAAGCTTGTCATTAACGAAGGCTTTACGACAGGTATTACCATTCAAGGTAACGAACAAACCACAAATAGCAATGGCGTGGCAGAATTTACCGTTCGTATCAGTCAGAATCTGACCCAAGCACAGCGTGATGAACTAATAAAAACAGGTATTGCTTACACCGCAGTATTGACTGATGAAGATGGTACTCAATCCAAAATTATTCAGACAGTAAACGTTGAGCAGCCAGTAACGAGTATACAATTTGCTTCTATTACAACTCCAGAAATTAGTGAATTAGGCGGTAACGGTAACATTGGTGTGAGATTGACATCCAAAGCGAGTAGTGCTCAGCCAGTCAAAGACAAAGCAGTTACTATCCAGCTAGGTGCAAAAGCATTAGAGTACGGTGTTACAGTTACTCAAACTACAGCGACTACAGATTTTAATGGTGAGGCGATTTTTGCTATTAATGTACCTGAAGGTTTGACAGCTGTACAGCGAGAGGATTTAAAGAATACAGGTATCAACTATCAGCTAACTTATGTTGAAAACAACGTTTCTTATAAGTCAGAGATACAGAAAGTAAAAATCACTACGCCTAACGTTAGTTTAAATATCTTGAACGCCACCAATAACATCGATAATCAAGCAGGATATATCCTAAACAATGTGGGTAGTACTGCCACTATCCAAGCACAGCTAAATAATCAGTCATCTGGTGAGCAAGTCACTAATCAGACAGTGAAGTTGATATTTGATAATCCACAATTAGCAAGCCTGCTCACAGTAAATGGTCAGCTTGGATCATCAAATATCATTGCTAGTACAAATGCCAATGGTTTGGTTAGCTTTAATGTTGTAGTTCCAAATAACTTGAATGATGAGCAAAAAGAAGCGCTTAGCAAGCAAGTATTGACCGCCACTTTGACAGAGACATTGACTGGCAAGCAACAACAAATCAAGGTTAAAGTTCAATCTATGACAGCGGCTATCTCTTTACTGGGTAATCCAGTAAGTGCTTTAAACCTAAATGGTGGTGAAACACAGGTTGAAGTGATAGCAGAAGATAACAAAGGCAATGTGATTAGCGGACAAAAAGTATTCCTCGCACTGCCAGCATCTGTTGCTAGTAAAGGGATTACTTTGGTTTCAGGTGGCAGTCAGACTACTGATGATTCAGGCAAAGCAGTCTTTACTATTGCTGTACCTAATAATCTAACCGATGCTCAAAAGGCGGCAATAGGCGAAAGCTTTGTGGTGGCATTATCAGCAGCTGATAGTAGTGGGAACATTGTGACGCAGACAAGTACTGTTGAGACAGTGATTCCAGATCTTAATGGTACGTCTGAAAGCCTTGCCATCGGTGCAAATAAAGTCGTCAATACCAGAGGAGATACATTCAAGGTCTTTGTGCGAGTTGCTAATAACATCAAAGGCAACGCTGACAATGCCGACAAGACTATAGGTATTGCCAATCGTAAAGTTGAACTATATGTTGACGATTTTCTACAAACTGGCGTAACTATTAGCAATAACATTGTTACAACTAATGGTGACGGTGTGGCAACTTTTGACCTTACATTGGAAGATGGTGCTAGCGTTAACCAAGAAGTTCTAAAAAAGGATGGTATTCGATTAACAGCGAAAACGATAACAGCAGAAAATGTCGAGCTAGAGCAAAAATACACTGTCGCAGTGGATACGTCTACAATTGAGAGTTACCAGCTAATAGCGTCTTCTGATAAGCCAACATTGACTACAGGTGGCGACCAAACCCAAGCTTCATTCATCGTAACAGATAATAACGGTGGTATTCTCACAGGTGTGCCAGTACAGTTAAGCATCGAAAACCTAGAGTCAAGCGGAGCAGCATTGACCACATCGAGCACAGTTGTAAGCGATAGTAGTGGTCGGGTTGATGTGGGTGTATTGTTAGCAGCTAATAGTATCAATGCTCGCCTGAATCATAGTGTCGTGATTAATGCCAAAATCGTCACGCCGCAATATGATGTAGATGGTAATGTCAATATGCAGGTGCGTGAACAAAAGTCTCTGAGCTTATCTGCAATTGGTACAACACTCACCCTTACAGCATCTGAGAAAAACCTCAAGGATAATAGTACAACCACCCTGTCTTCTACTTTAACTGATGGGACGGGACTTGCGATTGCAAATGCCAATGTAGAACTCATTGATACTGACGGTAACCTTATTGCTGATGATGCAACCGCGATCACTGATGCAGAAGGTAAAGCTAGCTTTACTGTCAACGAAAGTGATTTGAGCTTTGATAGCAATGGTAACTTACGTGTTTTTGTGAGAGCAGTGGGTGAGCGAGAGCTGACCACGCAGCGTAGTACCAGTAGCATTGATTTGGTTAAGGTATCGCAAGCAGGTATTAGCTTCATCGATATTGAAGATGTTTACGATGTTAATATGGCTCAGAATATTAATATACAGATTCGCACTAACTCTGTAGCTGAGGCGAATGCACTTATTGGTAAGCTCTTAGAAGTACAAACAACGATTGGAACGTTTGCGAACAATGATGTCATCTCGACCCAAGCGATAACAGCTGCGAATATTCAAGGTAATATTATTACAGTTCCAGTCGTACTGAATTCTCCACTTGCTGGCACAGCAGTATTGCAGGCGACGGTACTTGGTGAGATGAATAACGGTCAGCTCAAGTATCAAACAACCGTGGATACGCGTTTTAGAGCCACTACGCCAGCTAAGATACTGTTCCAAGCGGTAAGATCAGTGATTACGCCAGGTAGTAGTACCGAGCTTGTCGCAACCGTCAAAGATAAAAATGATGTGCCTGTAGAAGGACAGACAGTCGTCTTTAGCCGTGCTTCTGATTCCTCAGCAGGACGATTGTCTGCTGCAACTGCTATTACTGATAGTAAAGGTCAAGCACGTGTAGTGTATTTGGCAAACGCCAGCTCACCGATCAATGGTGTGACTCTAAACGCTCGACTATTGAATGACCCTAACAATATTGGTAGCAAGTCCACTACTATTACCGTGTCAAAAGATGCTGTTTATACGACATTGACGTTTGCTAATAAAATATCTTCTGACGACATCTACTACACAGTTCGTGGCTCGATATCGGTTATGGATGGCTCAGGACAGGCCGTTGCTAACAAAGAGGTATCCATCAAGTCTTATGCAGTGGAGTACGCACAAGGTCGCGTGTGTCTGCTAGATAGTAGCACTTCGTATCAAGGGGCTAATATAGTAGATGGAGAAGGTAACATCAGTACGCCAGAACCTAAAACATTCTCTGAAAAATCTGCCATTTTGTTACGGTCTAACTGGATTACGAGTGAAGACAGTCCGGAGTATAATTACATCTTGGATAATGACGATGATGTAAACAACAATGGTGTACTGGATACCATTAACCCAGTTGCTATTATTGGTGGAACATTTGCTGATGACGGCTATTCTTTTATCACTGACGCAGAAGGACGTGCTGATTTCCAAGTTCGCTATCCTATCCGCTATTCAAACTGGGTAAAAGTCAGATTCGATGCATCAACCTTCTTAAATGGTAGTGAAAACACCCAAAGCCTGAACTATTCGCTACCATACTTGGATGGTGACTTGGATATCGTTGATGATACCTTATTCAGCCCTTGGATCGCAGATGCGAGCCCGTTTGGTCCAGGTAATGCAACCTGTGTGAATAGCTTGAGTGTTAATATCGATGCCGAAAAAGATACTACGAAAGTGATACTTTCACCATATCAGCCAAGCTATGCAGTATCGATTAATGGTGTCGGACCAAATACACAATCGCAAGGTTATAACAGTTATATTGTAGACTTCAATCAAGCGTTTGAATTAGGGGCCACATTAGGAATCGTTAGTAACGGAGTAGGTTTTACCAGAACTATAAAGGTTGAATAATATTAGTCAATATTGAAAGTTGATATTTTAAAACCCTTGACCACATGTCAGGGGTTTTTGTTTTATGGAGTTAAATAACCAAAAACAACTAACTCGCTCAGCAAAGCATCGCAAAAAAGATTAAAATAACCGGCTTACTACGCTGCCAGCAATTTTTCAGCGATCAGTCATCACTTCTTATATTGGGCGTATTATGTCAGACAATACCAAACCGGTTTCATCATCAAATACAACAAACACAGCCTCACAGAGCAAGCAGATCCCTAGCTTTACTGATACAGCGACGCTACTCATTAAATGCAAAGATCAGGCTGGCATCGTGCAAGCAGTCTCTGAATTTATTCATCGTTACGGCGCGAATATCATCACCTTAGATCAGTATTCGACGGCTCATGAAGGCGGTCAGTACTTCATGCGTTTGGAGTTTGCTTTGGCAGGTCTGAGCGATATCATCGATAACTTTGAGGCCAGCTTTGCGCATACTGTGGCTAAGCGCCATAACATGGACTGGCGTCTACATAACAATGCCACGAAAACCAAAGTAGGTATTTTGGTGTCAAAGTTTGATCACGCGTTATTAGACTTATTATGGCGACATCAGCGTGGCTTGCTAGATTGCGAGATTACTTGCGTGGTGAGTAACCATCCTGATTTACAACAAGCGGTTGAAAACTTCGGCATTACCTTTCACCATGTGCCCGTGACCAAAGAGAATAAGGTAGAAGCGGAGAAGCAAATTCATAAGCTGATGGTAGGTAATGACTTACTGGTGTTAGCGCGTTATATGCAGATTCTATCGTCTGATTTCGTGAAGCGTTGGCCGATGCAAGTGATTAATATTCATCACTCATTTTTGCCTGCGTTTGTGGGTGCAGATCCTTATCGTCAGGCTTATGATAAAGGCGTTAAGCTCATTGGGGCAACTGCGCACTATGTCACAGCGGAGCTTGATCAAGGCCCTATCATTGAGCAGGATGTGCACCGCGTGACCCACCGCCAAGGGGTAACAGAGTTGCGTGCGATTGGACGTGATATCGAACGCAATGTATTGGCTCGTGCTGTCAATTGGCATGTGCAAAACCGTGTGATTGTGGCAGGTAACAAGACCGTAGTTTTTAACTAGTAAAATTCCGTAAAAAACCAATTCAAAAGTAAAAAAGGCGGTCAGTAGTAACAGTTACTGACCGCCTTTTTTATAATGTGATATTTTATATCAGCATTTCCAAAACAAACTTACTACCCACAAAGCCAATCGCCAACAGAATAAAGGCATAAATAGTGATATTCGCCGCACGTTTGCCTCGCCATCCTGCGCGCCAATTGCCAAGCAGCAACGTACCAAATAATAACCACGATAGCAGACTAAATACTGTTTTGTGCACAATGTGCTGTGCCATCAAATCTTCGACATAGATAAACCCGATGCCCAGTGCGATACTAAGCAGCACAAAGCCCACCAAAAGCATATCGAATAATAGACTCTCCATACTTTGTAATGAGGGTAATTTATTGACCCAAAATCGGTGAATGGTATGATGCTTAAGCTCGCGAATTTGTAGACGCAAAAATAGCGCTTGTACTGCCGCCATCAACAGCACACAATAGGCCGCTAATGATAATAGGATATGAGTTTCAAGACCGACACTGACGTCAGTAAGCGGTTGATAGGGTGCGCGGCCAATATAGCCGACGGTCATACCTATTAGTGCAGTAGGCGCAGCCAAAATACCAAGGCTCAGAATAGGGCGGTACAGACAAAACAGCAGATAAAAGAATAAGAAGAATAAACTGGTCAGGCTAATGATATTGAACAAATTGAAATTCAGACCATAAAGCGTCACAACATATGGATAAAGTAAGGTCGCATGTGCGGCCATCCCTACCAATAAAAGCCCCAAACTGATGCCTTTATGAATAGGTTTGTCCTGAATCAGTGCCCAACCAATGTGGAGACTGACTAAGACATAGGCCATGCTAGCAAGTAAGAATGCAAGGTGCACAGATAAAAAGCCTCATCTTGAACTGAGCATAAACTGCCGCTCAATGTGTCGCTAAAATAGTATTATCAGAATGATTAGAATAATCGTCCAATTTATCATAAAATGGGTGCCAGTTGAGTACCATCTTGATTATTCCTTATAAATGTTTGCCAAGGCTGCAATGAGCAAAATATAAAATCAGTCGCTTATAAATAGTCACTGACAAGAAATCACTGATAAGAAATCACTTATAAAGATAAGAACTGAGTCTTTTGCAAAACCACTATAAGTTTTGAGCCGTGTTGATGCTATAGTATTGATAATATGATTTTTTATACATTTCTTATCAGAGAAACTCCAGTATTTGATAGTCCATCCTAATAGTATTGATGAACCATTTGAATCGTTTGATTCGCCACTATTTTATTGAAAGCTATTTTAATTGCGTATTATTTAATTGAAAACCATTTTAATTGAGAGTTATTTATGTTTGATACCTTAACAGAACGCTTATCGTCCAGCCTACGTAATATCGTGGGTACGGGGCAGTTGACCGAAGACAATATCAAAGACACCCTGCGTGAAGTACGTATGGCATTGTTAGAAGCTGACGTAGCACTGCCTGTCACTCGTGATTTCGTCAAACGCGTCAAAGAGCAAGCACTGGGTGCTGAAGTGCTCAAAGAGCTAGCACCCGGTCAAGCCTTTGTCAAAATCGTACACGATGAGCTGACCGAAATGATGGGCAGTGCCAACCAGCAGCTAGAGATGACAGGGAAACCACCTGTTGTTTATTTACTAGCAGGTTTGCAAGGTGCTGGTAAGACCACGACGGCTGGTAAATTGGCAAAATATCTACAAGAACGCCAAAAGAAAAAAGTCATGCTGGTATCGGCTGACGTCTATCGTCCAGCTGCGATCAAACAGCTTGAGCAAGTCGCAGGTCAGGTAAATGCTAAGTTTGTGAATTCAAGCACGGATGAGAATCCAATTGATATCGCAAAGCGTGCCATCGAAGAAGCCAAAATCCAGTATCAAGATATTCTGATCATTGATACCGCGGGTCGTCTACATATCGATGATACCATGATGGATGAAATTAAGGCTCTAACGGCTGCGGTTAATCCATCTGAGACACTATTTGTCGTCGATGCAATGACGGGTCAAGATGCCGCCAATACCGCAAAAGCCTTTAATGATGCGTTGCCATTGACGGGTGTTATCTTAACCAAGACTGACGGTGACGCTCGCGGCGGCGCGGCGCTCTCTGTACGCGCTATCACAGGTAAGCCAATTAAATTCTTGGGTCGCGGTGAAAAACTCGACGAGCTAGAGCTGTTCCACCCTGAGCGTATTGCCCAGCGCATTCTTGGTATGGGTGACGTACTGAGTTTGGTCGAAGAAGTTGAGCAAAAAATCGACCGTGATAAAGCCGAAAAAATGGCGAAAAAGATGCAAAAGGGCGGTGATTTCGACCTTGAGGATCTATTAACCCAGTTCCAGCAGATGAAAAGTATGGGCGGCATGGCAGGCTTCTTAGATAAGATGCCAGGTATGGGCGGCTCAGACATGCAAAAAGCCGTCGAAGATGCCAAACCAGAAGAAAAGGTGCGTGAGATGGAAGCATTAATCAACTCAATGACGCCTTTTGAGCGCAAAAACCCTGATAAGATTAACCCAAGTCGTAAGCGCCGTATTGCTGCAGGTTCAGGTCGTGAAATCCAAGACGTCAACCGTTTGCTTAAGCAGCATAAGCAAATGGCAAAAATGATGAAAATGATCTCAAAGCCTGAAGGCATTAGTAAAATGATGAAGTCTATGCAAGGACTAATGCGTGGCGGCAGCGCAGGCGGCGGTGGCGGCGGTCCATTGTTTGGCGGCGGCCAGCAAAGCGCTAAGGATGTGAACCCAGAACAAATGGCTAAGCAAATGGGACTGGATCCGAACAATATGCCAAGCACCGAAGAGATGCAAAAGCAGATACAAGAAATGCAAAACCAAGCGCCTAAGAAGTTTAAAACACGCTTTTAAGCCATCGTGATGTATACTGAAAGCATTTTATATAGGCCCTAAAGCTACCCAAGCTTTAGGGTTTTTTATGGTTAGCTATGGATAATTACAGATGAATAAAGTGTGGAAAACGTAGAAATTCATAAAATTCATTTAGCCTAAATGCTATGATAGGCGCTGTTTCATTCTGTCTGAATTTTGATAGTACATAAATAATAAATAGCTATTAAAAATTATTAGAATCTGACAAGCCTATTTAGAACGCCAAAAGTAAAAGCCGAGGTTATGATGTTTTTAGCAATGGATACCGTGTTCGACCAGTGTTCGATCGCGATTTTAGATTCGAGTGGACAGGTACTGTCGAGCCATACCGAAACAGGTAAACGCCAGCAGACTCAGCAGATTTTACCGATGATTGATGCGGCATTATCTGAGGCGCAGTTACGTCTTGCTGACATACAAGCCTTGATATTTAATCGCGGACCGGGTGCGTTCAGTGGTATTCGTATCAACACTGCCGTGGTGCAAGCGTTATCTGTCGCGCATGACTTGCCTTGTGTTGGTGTCTCTAGCCTACAAGCGATTGCACAATCTGTGTATCAACAGTACGGGCTGACCCACCTTTATAGCGCTCTTGATGCTCGTATGCAGCAAGTCTATTTTGGACAATATGAGTTGGTAGTTGACGAGCAGTTAGGTTATAGCATTATGCAGCCAGTCTTGGCTGATGGCAGTGATAGTACAGAGCAACTACTAGATTATGATAGTAAAACAGCGCTCAATCTTCCTATCGTGGGGAATGGCGCGATGCTATTAGCACGACATGATCAGCAAGTGTGCCATGAAGACGTTTGGCCAGACGCTGTTATCATCGGGCAGCTTGGTGTTGCCCAATTTGCAAACGATGGCGGTACAGAAGCGTCACAGGCATTACCAAAATATCTACGCAATCAAGCTTGGAAAACGCTCAAAGAACAAGGTAAAGCATAGCTTTTGAGTATCTTTTAAGCATTAATCAATATAAAACCAACGTTAATATAGGACAGCCAATCGGCCTGTTTTTAGGAAAGTCATTGTGGATATACTGTTATTCGTTCAAGCTGTCATCATGGGTATCGTGGAAGGTATCACTGAGTTTTTACCTATCTCTAGCACGGGATATTTGATTCTATCAGCAGATGTGATGGGATTTTGGACCAAAGAAAAAGTAGATCTGTTTGTGGTCGTAGTACAGCTTGGCGCTATTTTGGCAGTGATTTATGATTATTGGGGTAGACTCTGGCAAGCGTTGATGGGACTCATAACAGGTAAAGCAGAAGGCATGACCAATCCAAGGCAGCTGGGACTGAGCCTGATTGTCGCGACCATTCCTGTAATGATTGTTGGCTTTACCTTTGCCGATGAAATCAAAGCGTATTTATTCAATCCTATTGTCGTTGCGATTATGCTTATC
This sequence comes from Psychrobacter sp. Ps6, assembly GCF_022129235.1. GTDB lineage: Bacteria > Pseudomonadota > Gammaproteobacteria > Pseudomonadales > Moraxellaceae > Psychrobacter. Next base: position 119,907 of record NZ_JADQAI010000004.1, read on the forward strand.
ATCGGCGGTCTGCTCATATTCTATGTGGAAAAACGCCCTAAAACCATCATTGCAAAAGAAGCAGAAGATGTCAGTATAAAAACGGCCCTAATGATTGGTCTGTTTCAATGTCTGGCTCTGATACCAGGGACGTCGCGTTCGGGAGCCACTATTATTGGGGCGCTATGGCTTGGGGTCTCACGTAAGGCATCTGCTGAGTTCTCATTCTTTTTGGGTATTCCTGTCATTGTAGGCGCGGCATTATTAGATTTGCTCAAACACGGTGATGTACTGAGCAATCGTGAAGACTGGTTGGTGCTCGGTATCGGCACCATCGTTTCATTTGTCGTGGCGCTACTCTGTATTCGCTTGCTTGTAGCATGGGTGAGTCGCCGTGACTTTACCATTTTTGCTTGGTTACGCATTATTACGGGTGTTATCGTGTTGGTTGCGGCTTGGGGCTTTGGTTACCAAATGGCGGGCTAGATTTGCGTTATGATTTAACACGCCAGTAATTTATAGTGAAAATAAGCAGCAAATAGGATGATGGTTATGACCGATGTGCCCCAAACGTATGACGAGACAGGTGCTGTTGTACATTGTCAGTTGTTCTACGTCAATGACAGCCAGCAAGCACAGATTGAGAGTCTACAGTCATTAATAGCTGAGCACAAACTACCAATCGTCTTAGAGACTGAACTCTCCACGGAAAAATTAACACAGAAACGTCGCCAGCAACTGAGCCAAACATCCTCTCAACCTATTTTGCTGCTTGATGAAAAAGATAAGCTATCATGGATTAGTGATGGACTGAGCGTGTCACCAGAGTGGGATAAGCTGCAACGCCGCGTGGTGAGTGCTGGTCGTAAGTCGGAGCTATTACTGCAAGCAGCAAAGATTACCGCAGATAGCCATGTTATCGATGCAACGGCTGGCTTTGGCCATGATAGTCTGATATTGGGCAGTACAGGTGCCCAAGTCATTATGCTTGAGCAGCAGCCGCTAATGGCGCTGCTGTTACTTGCAGAACAAGAGCGTATGAGCGCGCTACCTAATTGGCAAAAGCTGATGAGCCGTCTACATATTACTAATGCTGATGCGCTAAGTTACTTTACCGAGACTGGCTCTGTAGAAAATAAACAAAGTACTATTGATGTGGTGTATCTTGACCCTATGTTTCCAGAGGATAGCTACCAAGACAGTAAGACAGGCAAAGGCGCAAAAGTAGGTAAGCACATGCAGGCGCTGCATCAATTGGCTTGTCCACCAACGCTAGAGGAAGAGCGCCAACTGCTAAATAGCGCTAAGGCAATTGTGAGTCGAAGCGCGCAAGGACAAGGCCGTGTGGTCGTGAAGCGTCCGCAATTTGCACCATTGCTGGCTGAACAGCCGGCTAGCGAAAGCTGGCATAATGAAGCGGTGCGCTTTGATGGGTATTTTGTCTGATAGCGATTGTTTGATGTTGATCAGACAGCCACTGTTTGTGATAAATGAGTGGATAAGTATCAATGTACCTAATCCATAGGCTTGAGTATTTAGAATACATGTATTCAGGAGCAGGAAATGTCAACGCTAATCATTTGGGTCATGGGTGCAGGCTTACTGTTGGTCAATATCATGTTGCGTACTCAAGTGCTCAGGCTTGAAGCGCGTCTAAAAGAATTGAGCAATCCACAAGAGCAATTGGCATTTTTGCGTCAACAAGCAGCACACAAAGATAAAATCCCTGCGATTAAAGCGTTACGCAAACAGTATCCTGAATTGTCTCTAGTCGAAGCCAATAACTTATGGCAACAAATCTAACGATTAGGGCGTGTCGCTAATTCAAACGTTTATCACTAAATGGGCTAAAATGGCTAAATATTTACCAAATGGCGTCAAATAGCTGGTCAATATCTCGATATTGTCTGCACTATTTTCCTTGTTTGTCTGTGATTTATCTCATTTTTATCACTATTTTTAAAATAGGGATACGCCCTAGTAAAAAAGCATATAACACTCTTTATTGACGATAATAAGAAGCCATGACATTTAAAGACAAACTACAAGCCTATATCCAGCTCACGCGTTTTGATAAACCAGTGGGTATTGAGCTCTTACTATGGCCGACATTATGGGGCGTACTGTTAGCTGCCATGGGTCAAGCACAGCAGCAAGGAGTTGCAGCAGGTCTACCAACGCTCAAGATATTTGCGATATTTGCGCTCGGTGCGATATTTATGCGCGCCGCTGGTTGTGCGATTAATGATTTTGCTGATCGTAAAGTAGATGGTCATGTAACTCGCACCAAAGGTCGTCCATTAGCAGATGGACGTCTATCTGGTAAAGAAGCCATTGCTGCATTTTTAGTACTGGTATTACTCAGTGCCAGTTTGCTGTTTTTCTTACCCGTTGCCGTATTTTATTGGTCATTGGGTGCTGTTGTCTTGGCCTTTATTTATCCATTTATGAAGCGCTATACCCATCTGCCGCAAGTATTTTTAGCAGCTGCTTTTGGGTGGGCCATACCGATGTCTTATGTGGCGGTGCAGGGCGCTCCCGATATTTGGTGCTGGCTATTATTCTTTGCTTATATGTGCTGGACGGTGGCCTATGATACGCAGTACGCAATGGCTGACCGCGAGGATGATCTCAAGATTGGTGTCAAATCAACGGCGATATTATTTGGGCGCTATGATGTGATTATTATCTCAATTCTGCAAATGCTATTTTTGCTGATGATGGGCGCGGCTATGTGGCATTACTTTGCCCCAACAGCGCTAGGCGTGACACCCGTATTCGGATTGGCATTGGTAGCGATGATGTTTGCCAAACAAAACAGCTCGTGTGCCAGTCGCAATGCGCAGGCTTGCTTTCAGGCATTCTTAGCCAATATCTGGGTAGGACGCTATGTTTTTGCGCTTATTGCAATTGCTTGTGTATGGACGACTCTAAATGGATAAATTTAAGAAGTTACCGAGATTTAAAGCAAAAAAATCCTCCGCTACAAATGGCTCAGGCGTCGATTATCAGGCAAAACTTGCTGAGCATGGACTGACACGCGAGCAAGTTATCGCCACCGAGCGTAAACTGGCAAAGTTTGCTAATACAATGGATTCTCTTGTCCGCGTGCCTTTTACCAAGCAAGGCATGGGTGCAGATGCGGCACTCTCTACCATTCCTCTCGCAGGGGATGTCGCAGGGCTAATATTGACCAGCTATGCTTTTATACTGGGTCGTCAGCTGGGTGTTCCTGCCGATAAAATGACACCCGCTGTTAGACTGGCGCTGATTGATATGGTCGTTGGTATTGTGCCGGGTATTGGAACATTGCTAGATATTTTTATTCGTCCTAGCCGCAAGACATTGGGTATCGTACACGAGCATTTGCACGATGAGTATGGTATCACCGAGACGATGCATATGGATCGGCCTTTTTTGCATCAGTCATTAGAAGACAAGCAGCAGCAAAGCCGCTTTGGCGCTTTTTGGCGCAATCCCATAGTGGCTTGGCTGTACTTGCATATCCCTGACATGTTGGGACTCATCGTGATTGTATTTGTCGGTTGGGGGATATGGACGGCCATAAGTTGGTTGGTCGGACTTTTTGGTCAATCAACTGGGTTTGGTTAAATAAAATTATCTACCAGAAAGTTAAGTAAATACGAGTGAGTAGAGACCAGTAAATAGAGATAAAAAAAGCGGCAACGATAGTAACGTTTGCCGCTTTTAATTATTTAAGATAAGACTTTCAAAAAGGATGCAGTTAGTACTTATTCGGTGACGACTTCTGCTTCAGCACTGATAGCATCAAAGCTAGTGACTTTATTGTTTTGGATAAGATCAATGGTGCCACCACCTGCATGACTCACCAATTGAATACTACCATCGGCTGAGCGATAAGTGGGGTTGTTACCTTGTCCTTCTGGTGCGCTGAGTGTCATTTTGGGCTGGTTGGGGCGAGTGACGATGGCATTGAGCAACCCTGCAGCTGACGTTTCAAAAACGACCGATAAGGTATCGCCTGCTTCGCTTTTGTAGCGCACATCAGTGATTTGTGCGCCTTTAATGGCCTGTTTTGGATGGGGCGCTGTACCAGTATTACTTGGTGCAGCGACAGTGCCTCCAAGATCTTGCTCTAATTCAGTCAAGCTCACATCACGCTCTGAATTAGCGTCAGTCTGTGATGGGTTCTGAGCATTCTCTATACTGTCATCTGCTGCTTCATTGACATTAATATTTGTGGTGACAGGCGTGGTTTGTGTTGACGTTTCAGATGGTGTTTCGGTAGGTGCTTCAGGTTCTGGCGTTTCTTGACAGGCAGTTAGCAGAAATAAACTCAAAAAAACAGCAGAAGCCTTGAGACAGTGAACCTTAGCATTTGTTGAGCTTGGTAATTTTAAGAAGAAAGTGGTCATAATCAGGTTTATCCGTTGATAAAGCGCTATATAAATGTGGCAATTTGCGAGGGTCAACCTGCCAGTTAATGACCCTATATTATTACGTATTGACCGTAATAACCAGCTTGCGCTGTCCGCTATATCCAGTCACGTCTCTATGCTCACATAAGTAAACCCCTTGCCAAATACCTAGACCCAATGCACCATCAATCAGCGGAATGGTTAAACTAACGCCTAGCATCATGCTTTTAAAATGAGCGGGCAAGTCATCTGACCCTTCTAGTGTGTGGCGGTACTCTAGCTGATCGGCTGGGGCGATTTTATTGAGCCACTCTTCAGTATCTAGTCGGACGTCTGGGTCGGCATTTTCATTAATCGTAAGACTGGCTGAGGTGTGCTGCAAAAACAAATGAACCAACCCTGCTTTATCAGAGTGAGGTATTAGCTGAGCAACGGCTGCTTCGATAATCGGCGTGATGATATGAATACCGCGCGCATAAGTAGGTAGGGTAATGGTGGTTTGATGATAGCTCATGATGCTTATCTCATTGTCGGAATGAACATTAAATAAAGATATCAAAAGATAATATGAATCGTCGAAAGCGCTGTTTTGATTTACATAAATATCATTCTAAATGATATTAAGTCAGCGGCGTCTGTAGACGGGTACGATTGGGTGATAGACGTGCGAGCATCGCATCGGATAGTGGCGCAAACAATCCTAGCATCATACCCGCTAATGCTTCAGCGCAGATGGGCGCCAACGCATACCCTTTTGCTCCCATTGCACTCATGGTCCAAATTCGCTGACTGTTGGTTAGCTGCCCAACGATGGGATGATAATCAGGCGTTTGGGTGCGAATGCCAGCACGCCCTTGCCATAGGCTCGTATCGACTGGCACGATAGATTGCATTTCAGGAATAGCAGCAACGAGCTTGTCCCGGCTAATCTGATGCTCGTCATCTCGTATGTCAGTACTCGTATCATTGCGGATAAAGCTTGCCCCTAGTAATAGATAAGGCTCGCCAGCGGTGACAGTGTTTAGCTCATCATCGCCAGTCTGTGCGTTAAATAGCGCACAGTACCCACTATATTTAAGCGGTATTTTTGGCAAACCTTTCAGTTGCTCTACGTCAGGTGTAAACCAAGACAGCTGCCCACGAATTTTACGGCAATCAAAAATACGCTTATCTAATTGATGACTCTCAAAAGCGGCGCAAATAACGACATTATCAGCAAAAATAGAGACAGTTTCCTGATTTTGATCACTGCCTTCAATACACACTTGCTGTTCAGTTTCGTTAATTTTACTCACGTTTAATTGCTGAAAACGAATGAGTGGATGTGTCAATATAATAATTTTCAATGCTTGCGGGTTGACCAAACCAGACTGGGGTAAGTATAAGTTCTCTGATAAGTCTTGCTCTTTTAGTCCACTAATATTCTGCGCTTGCTCATGGGATAGGGTAGTTGCCATCTCATCAGGATAATCTGCGATTTGCTCGGTGCCAATATTGGCTTTTATCAGTAAATCAAGCGCACCAGTCGGTTCAAGTACTGGCGCTGTATTGAGCTTTATTGCTTTTTGATTGAGGTCTCGGTACAGCCTGCTGCTATAAAGGTAACCGATGGTATGTAAATGCTCATCAACGTGGTGAATAGGCGTCATTTTGGGGGCAAGCAAGGCTCGAGGATTGCCTGAAGCCCCTGCCAAAGGCACTGATTTATCCAATAAGGTCACAGTAATACCGCGATTGGCAAGCGACCAAGCCGTTAGTAATCCTGAGACGCCTGCACCAATGATGGCAGTGTGATTAAAGGTGCTATCTGTTGTAATCTGCTTCGCATCGTGGCTTTCGTTATCACAGTTTTTATTATCACTAGTAACGTCAATATGGTCTGTATCGGTCATAATGGCAGTGAGCATTTCTCGCTTGCGACCAAAACCTTTTACCTTTTTGATGTCAAAGCCATGTTCCTTGAGCCCGCGCTTGACGATGCCTGCACAGCTATAAGTAGCGGCCGTGGTATGCGTACGCGATAGACGCTGCATCTGTGCAAAGATACTGTCAGCCCATAATGTACTGTTGCAAGAAGGCGCAAAGCCATCCAAAAACCAAGCATCAATATGAGGCGCAGACTGGTGAGAGTGATCTATTGCCAGTTTACTAAGACTTTGGACTGCATCACCAAGCCATATATCGACCGTTAGATTATCATAAGAGAAATCCAAACGATGGCAACCTGCGATAAGAGGCGGATACGCTGCCAAAAGTAGCTCAATCAACACTACAAGCTCAGGCGCACGTTGACCCCATAGGGCAAGTATGTGCGTCAAATCTGCAAGCGGTATCGGAAATTTTTCAGTGGTAATGAAATGTAGGCGAGCATCTGCCAGTTGTGGGTGGGTATCGCGCAGCTGTCGCCATAACTGCCACGTCGCTAAAAGGTTGAGCCCAGTGCCAAAACCCAATTCAGCAATCGTAAAGCATTGCTTTGGTGCAATTCTTGCCAAGCGATCAGGCAGCTGATTGTGCTCTAAAAATACATGACGTGTCTCTGCCAGACCGTCCGCATGAGAGAAGTACACATCTCCAAACTCACCAGACACTGGCACCATATTGCTAGTATCATCCATTTGCCACTCAACCTTAGCAGGTGTGATAATGTTTAATGGTTCAGCGTTTGTGTGATGAGCGATAGACATGGAAACTTCTTAGCAGGATGATTTACTATAATAAAAATGTTCTTGATGACAGAATCAAGTTCATAAAAATACAATGAGACGTCGCAGAATAGAGCAGGTCAAAAGCTAAATTTATAAAGAGCGCATCCCTTACCAACGATCACGGCGGACAAACACAAGCCATGAGATAAAAATACCCACCAACAAACTGATCAAAACGGTAAATGCACCATACAAAAACAACTGACCTTTGCTCTCATAGACTAAAACGTTTGCTTGGGTCTGCAAGTCGTTCACTTGGCGTTGCAATTGTGCATTACGACTGAGTAGTTCTTGATTGGCCGCTGACAGCGCTTTAGTAGACGGTTGCAACTGTGCTGCCAGAGTATCATTGATATCTAGTGCTGAACTTGTTGATGCATCGCCTACAGCAGTTTGACTTGTAGGGGCTGCTGTAGGACTTGCTGTATCTGCGTTGGGTGCCGTTGGTGCAGCATGCACTGATACTGCTGCCATCAGTAGCAGGCTAGCCAAGCTGTTTTTATAGAATCGAGTATTCAAATAAAGGACTTTCTGATTCACGATGCAGCTACTGTATCAGTTGGTGTTGGTAAGGCTTGAATAAATGGCTTGATATCCACGTGACTATAGACGCCATCACGTAAATAAGGCTCATCGTTTGCCCACGCTTGTGCTGCCTCGATAGAGTCAAACTCAGCAATGATTAAGCTGCCTGACATATCACTCTTGCCATGTTCGATAGGCGTTGGGCCTGCAATCACCAGACGATCTTCACGACTGAGCGCCTGTAATCGCTCAATATGTTCAGCGCGAGTAATCAGACGCTGTGCGCTGCTATTAGCCACATCATGACCAATAATGACAAATAAAGACATGGAACTTCCTTAGTTGATAATAAAACGTGATGATTGATTAGAAATACATCGTATAACGCTAATGGGTGATTACTTCGAGCTCTAAAAGCAGTTTTATCAATTATAAGACAGTAGCTGCAATCAGCGCATAACTGTTATTTGGTGGTTTTGTCCGTCAGCGCAGGGTTGAGATGTTTTTTGAGTACAGCAAACTGAGCCACGACGAATACCAGCATAATCGGAATCCAGCCATAAGTCTTGAAGTTAATCCACGCTTCATCTGACATGGTGAATGCTGTGATATAATGAAGTACAGCCATGAGGGCGAAGAAAAGTGCCCAAGCAACGGTCAGTTTTTTCCAACCACTAAGTGTCAAAGTAAATACTTCTTTCATTGCTAGCTGCATCAGTGGCTTATTGATAGCGGCACTGACAAACAAGGTCAACGCAAAAATACCATTGATAATGGGCGATTTCCAACGTAGATAGATGTCATCGCGCAACAGCAATGTGCCACCACAAAATAAAATGGTTAATAGTAAGACGACCCATTGTTGCTTATCAAACTTGCCTTTTTGGCGAATAAAGTGAATGGCATAAACAATGATAGTAGCGACGAGCAAAGCCCCTGCCGCTGCCAAAATACCGTTATAACGCGCCGCGATAAAAAAGGCAATCAAAGGAATAAAGTCTAATAATGCTTTCATAGCAAAGGTTGTGTCCAACAAAAACGTATGGGGTAGTTTACACGTCTACTGCCCCAAAAAAAAGCAATCAACACGATAATCCTGCGATATACGTCACCTACAGAGTAATACGGTCTTATTGTGGCTAATGACCATACCACTGACCAAATATAACCATCAAATACAGCAGCAATGGTCGCTAAATCCAGAGAACTGGCTCAGACATTATCAATAGCAATTAATATGAATAGTGACTATCTACTACCTATTACTAAATTTTTTATACGCTTATTTTTTAAAATATTAAGGTTTATCTTATGAAATACGACTTACATTGTCACAGTACCTGTTCGGATGGTACTTACGCACCAACTGAAGTAGTAAAGCGCGCGCACGCAGCGGGCATCAATGTACTGGCACTGACTGACCACGACACGCTGGCGGGCATTGATGAGGCAAGAGCAGTTGCCAATGCTCATGATATACAGCTGATCAATGGGGTGGAAATTAGCTGTGAGCATACGTTGAGCGGTGGCTATGGCAAAAACAAATCTACCAATAAAATCATCCATGTGCTTGGGCTGGATTTTGCTGATCGCGAAAAGATGCATGCCACTCTGCAGCAACTACAAGACAGTCGGGCCACACGTGGTCAGCGCATCACCGAAAAGCTCAGCGAGCTGCTGGATATAGATTTCGATGAGTTGTGGCAAGCCGTGCTCGACAAGGCAGGTGGCAACCCACAAGCGGTTGGACGCGCACATATTGGGCAGGTGCTATTTGAGCGGGGCGAGGTCAAAACCGTTCAGAAAGCTTTTGATAAATATTTGGCAGATAATAAACCTGCTTATGTGGCGATCGAGGCATTGACGATGCAGCATGGTATCGAGTTGATTCATGCTTGTGGTGGCAAGGCGGTGCTTGCGCATCCCACGCGCTATCAGCTATCCGCCACACGAGTGCGCAAGCTGATTGAGGAGTTTGCTCAGCTTGGCGGCGATGCCTGTGAGCTACCAGCCACGAGTGAACCGATCAGCACACGCAGAATGGTTGATCGTAGTATTGCCGAGCACAACCTTGTCACCTCGATTGGCAGCGATTTTCATGGCAGTAACATGCCGTGGCGCCGTCTGGGTGATGTGCCTGTCTTGAACGCTGACCAACAAGGGGTTTGGGAGTCTTTTACAACCCTTGCTTAGCAAGTAGGATTTAAATTTTTATAGTTACTTCTAGTAAGGTTACTTCCAATAGTGATAGGGCCTTATTGATCATGATGAGTAAGGCTAGGAATGGATCTGTAAACGTAATTACATTCATAGAGAAATAAATGCGTAAAACTGATTGATAATTAAGGTATAAATTGCCACACTGAATAGACCTTAGTCGTGGCTCACGGCTCACTATTCTTAAATCTATAAATTTGACTATCCGCGGTAGTGCATTATGGCTGTATATAAGTTCTATCTAGGCCACAGAGAGCTTTCTAAGGCGGTTTTTGAATGGGATGCTGCTGATAGGACGGCCCTACTAGCAGCGTTTATGTTAATGGAGGTTTTTTCACATTGGCTATGGTGCTTATTTGTATGGTATCGCCGCGATACTTATGGTGTTTACATTGATATCAACCTGCTCTATCTAGTATGGATTAGCGTGTCTATAGTTGGTGTTTTCTTGCTATGGATGTCCAGTCGTTTTTCACCAGTTAGAAGTGCTAATAGCAATCTGCACATATGGCAAGCTTTGCTAATCACTATTTATAGTGTCTACATTACTTTTATTGTCGCCATACTAGGACATAGTAGTCTAGTAACGGGTGTGTCATTAGTAGGTGGTGCTATGCTAGGAATGATGCTCATTAACCGGAATTATGTTTGGCGAGCATTTATAGGGCAAATTATTGTGACCTTGGCAGTATCGCTACTTCCTTATTTTGGTATTACGATACCCAATCTACGCCAATTTACGGCCATTACTCTTCCTTCTAATATACATAGCTATATGACTTATAGTGATATGACTATCGTTAAAAATGAAGCGTTGACTTGGGAGGGTCTTAATCACCTGCGTCAATCTTCCAACCTTTTGTGGCGATCTACCCATATTTATATGTCGCTACCAAAAGCGATTTTTATCATTTATATGTTTCGTATTTTGTTAGTGTCATTAGACGATAGTAGGCAAGAAACCTTGCAGTACGCCAATCAAGATGAGCTTACTCAGCTAAAAAACCGTCGCTACGGTCTGAAGAAAATGAAGTATGCGTTGTCAACGGTACGAGACGATCAAGATTTTAGCGTGATGCTCTTTGATTTGGATTGGTTTAAACGCATCAACGATAACTATGGCCACGATGTGGGGGATCAAGTATTGATCGAAATATCGCAGACGCTATTGCAGTCGTTATCAGATGAAACCATCATTAGCCGTTACGGTGGTGAGGAGTTTTTGGTCGTGCTACCAAATACGTCGCACGATAGTGCAATGGTGATTGCTGAGCAATTACGGCATAGTATTGCTCAGCATGTCATCAATGTCGGTGATATGTTTACTTTTAGCGTGACAGCAAGTTTTGGGCTGTATACCTTGACCCATCAAGAAAGGGCTCGCATTGTCAAAAACTATAAATCTATTTTGGCAAAAAAAGCCCAATCTCAATCAAGTGCATCATCTCTTATCAAGCCGATTGCCACGCAGAGAGCTGAGAGCCAAATGGCATTTATACAAAAACTACCTAGCGATATCTGTCAACGTTTGATTAGCACAGCAGATAAGGCTCTTTATGAAGCCAAGCACCGTGGACGCAATCAAGTCGTGAGTGCCAATCATATGTTTGCTGAAAAAAACGATGGTATCCATTCACTCTACAAAAAACGCTAGCCGCCACTCTGCAAGTAGCCGCTACGCTATCAATAACCCAATCATGAATCCATCTGCTGAACCAAACTTGCTAGCACACTGGTGGCAAAGCTACCTGTGGTCAATGTAAAGCTTAATACCAATGTCTGCTCATCCGACCACTGCCAGCTTAATTGCTCAATAGGCAGTCGTAGCGCACGTCTTTGTGCTTTGATATCGCGCTGCTCCAACCCCGTTGCTAGTTGCATGAGTAATGGGCTATGTTGTACGACTTCGTTTTCTAACGCGGCCGCACTGCCACTGACTTTATCATTACCCGTACCCCAAAGCACAGCAGTTGGGTGGATATCGCCGCTACTCATACGAGCACGCAATGTCTCATCTAAGGTCTCGCTTGTGAATATCGATCCTGACCCATCCAAATTAAACACTTCACCTGCCAGCCCCGTGTGCCAGCTGTCATCGCGTACTCGTGCGGCTAGTATCTCATTGAATATCAAACTGCGGGCTGCCGATAGCTCCATCGTATTTTGTTCGCGCGGCGCACGTTTGCGTTTGCTCTTTTTGGGTTGCGGCTTTGGCTCGCGCGCTGGACGGGCAAATAGCGACAATGCTTCTCTGATATTATTACCCTGACGGCCAAAACGCTGTGGGCCAAAGTAATTGGGCACACCTGTTTTATCAATGCGTGCTAAATGCTCCTCGACGCGTTGCCTAGCCGTCTGCTCAGTAGATAACGATTGCTCAGTTGACTCAGTATTTTCATCATCATTCGCAAACTCAATATCACGCAAGGTAATGATAAATTGATTGGCGCGGTGGGTGCCGCGATTGAGTTTTTTATTATGCCAATGCTGCGCCAGAATAACGACGGACTCATTTTCGCCAATATCTATCGGTGCAAACTCCGTAAGCGGCAACTGCTTTTTTGGTATTCGTAAGCTAAACCACTGGGTCGTCACCGCGTGGCGATCCTTCAACCCTGAGTAGCCGACATCACGCAGTGGTATGTCTGCCCACTCTGACAAGAGTTTTGCCAAATACGCAGTGTTCATGCCTAATTTTTTAATATGCAGCCATAAATGCTCACCTTCGTCGGTGAACTCTAGCGGTAATATTTCATTGACCACAAAGTCTGTAGCATCTGCCTTATAAGTGGCTTGCTTTATCGGTGGACGGCTCGGTTGTGGCAACTTTGCGGTGTCAGTGGCAGCAGTAATATCAATATCAGTGAGATCAAAACTGGCGGCAGCATGTTCATGTGAGTCGCTATCTATATCGCTATCTGAGTCGCTATCTAATACTGACTGAGTAGCAGAGTTATTTTCAATATCGATAGAGGTGTCTTGAGAAGTCATAATATGGTCTTTTATTGTGTTTATTGATAATAAATGAAGATAGCGAATGCATTGATGAAAAGTCGCGCAATTACGTTTTGCAACGCAGCAAGCATACAAAAAAACATCGTGTGCCAAGTGGTCTTGCTACTATCAGTCTATAGAACGCTAAAAATAACAAGCATTAAAAAATAAGGTAAGTTGAATTTGTCTGGTTTGTTGTAGTCATTTTCAACTCGCTGTCATCAGGAAATCATTATAACTGTTAAGGAAGCATTATGACCAAGGCGATGATCAACACAGTGACTATAAGCAAAGCGGATATTCCAAATGGCGGAATGAAATCGTACAAGCAAGAAGACGATAGTATCATTTTAATCACTCGTGATGACGATGAGTTCCATGCGTTCGATGGTAAATGCCCGCATGCTGGTGCAAATTTGGGTGATGGGTTACGCTGCGGTCATCGAGTGGTTTGTCCTTGGCATCATGCAAGTTTTGATAGCCGCGATGGGTCGCTCCTAGAGCCGATAGCGACAGAGGGTCTGACGCAGTATGAGCTTATCAATGAAGGTGACAATGTGACGGTCGATACGTCAGCCACGATAAACAAGTCAGTCGACAATGATAAATTGAATGATACGCATACGATCATCGTAGGTGGCGGCGGTGCTGGGTTTATGACCGCCAACCAGTTGCGCCAAGGTGGCTATGGCGGCAAAATCACCATGATTAGCAAAGACGATACCGCGCCCTATAATCGTCCGCTATTATCGAAAGCCTTTTTGGCAGGGAACATGGATGAAGATAAGCTGCTATTAGGTGGGACAGATTGGGCGAGTAAAAACAACATTGATCTACGCCTCAATCAAACGGTCAGCGAAGTGTTACCCAATGAGGCGACCATTGTCATAGAAAATGAAAACGGCACTAGCGAGCGAGAGACTGCGGATTTCTTAGTCGTGGCTACTGGTGCATCACCGACTATTCCGCCCATCAAAGGAGCAGATATAGACGGCGTCTATACCCTGCGCAGTATGACAGATGCCAAATTGATTCAAGCGGCCAGTCATGACCAGCGTGTAGTGATTATTGGTACAGGCTTTATTGGTATGGAGACCGCTTCGGCATTGGCACAGGCAGGTACGACCGCTTCTATTACCGTGATTGGGCAAGGTAGCCGTGTAATGGGCAATATCGTCTCAGAAACGGTGAGTAACTCCTTAATTAAGCTACATGAAGAAAAGGGCATTAACTTTGTGTTTGACGCGACTGTCAATGAAATCACTAAGATTGAGCGTCAAGCGGACAATGATGGAGATAGCAATAATCAGGCTTTCTCAAATGTAGGCGGTGTGACGTTGGCAAATGGCGAGCATATTGATGCTGATATTGTGGTCTTAGGTACAGGTGTGTCACCACGTACAGAGATATTGCATGAGGTCAATGATCCAGATGGTGTGCAAGTCGATGATCATCTAAAACTGCGCGATGGTATCTATGCGCTCGGTGATATTGCCAAACCTACCAACCAAATGGGTCGTATGCGTATCGAGCATTGGCGCGTGGCATTACAACACGGCATGGTCACGGCAGCCGCAATATTAAATGATGATAACGTCGACTCGCTAGAGGCGCGTATTCCGTTCTTTTGGACCATGCAATATGGCAAAAGCCTTCGCTATAGCGGTCATGCTGAGACACCAGAGCACAATATTCTGTTTGGTACGCCAGATACGCTGGATTATATCGAATATTATTTCGATGACGAAGGCGAGGACACGCGTGCTAGGGCAGCAAGTACGCTCGGGCGCGATAAAGAGTTGGTTGCTTTTTCTGAACTGCTGCGCCATGGTCATGCACCGACGCGCGCACAGCTCAATGCAGGGTTTGATATGATTGATCAAGCGCACGCATTATCGCGCTAGTACTATAGACAGATAAGTATTAGTATTTAAGCTGGCTTAGTGATCTAAGCCAGTTTTTTTATAAATAAAAAAGGGAAAATTATAATATGAATAAAAGCAATTTGAGCAAAGATGCCGTATTTTTACGTCAGGCTACAGCGGATGATATTGGCGCACTTGAGCAGTTATTAAACTGCTGCTATCGAGAGACGGCAGGCTGGACCAATGAGGCGGATTTGGTAGGTGGTATCCGCATTACGCCAGAGGAGCTGGCAAATACGATTAATAATCCCACACACTATTTGTTTGTCTATCCAAAGACCACGACAGGTGAGCGTGATGCAGAGGAAACAGGTGAGATACTTGGCTGTATCGCGGTCGATATCAAAACCGATGCTGACTCGAATAAAAAAGCTTATATCGGTATGTTTGCAGTGCATCCTGCGCTGCAAGGGCAGGGCGTTGGCAACGTCATACTACAAGCTGCTGAGACCTTTGCGGATCGCCACTTACAGTCACAGAATCAGCCGACCCGCCTGACTATGTCAATTTTGAGCCATCGCCCTGAGCTTTTGGCTTACTATCAGCGCCGTGGCTATCAATTGAATGGTAATAAAATACCGTTCCCAAATGATGGTAATAATGGTGAGCCAAAACGCGAAGATTTAGAGCTATTGGAGTTAGAAAAAAAGATCAGTGCATAGATCCTATCTTGATGGCCCCCAAAAATGCCCAAAGGTCATAAATAAACCAATACTCAATAAGATAAATGCCACAATGATCAAGCGCTTAAACCAATTAAAGGCGGGCAAGCGCGTGGCAGGGTCGTCAGACATCAGATAAGCAAACAAAAACAATAAACTCGCTGCCAATGTCATGATGCCAATACCAATCGGTAATATAAACAAATACACCTGCCACACAGTCATCTCTCAATAGTCATTATTACCTGCATCATAGCAGCATCAGGATTGTGCTGTCAGTATGAACCAACCAAAATAACGCGTAGAACAACAGCCTATGATCTATACAATCGCGCGGCGGCGATAAAACAAGAGTCCCGGAATGGACAAGCCCAACACTAAAGCGGAGGTGACAAACAGCGCTTCAAACAAATACACCATCATTTGGCTAAACAGCTCATCCGAATAACCAAAATAGCCAATCTGCACCATGCTCACCATCGCTTTATAAGCGGCGATACCCGGCATCATACAGATGACGCTGGGTGAGATTAGGGCTTTAGGTGGCAGGGTGTATTTCTTAGAAAAATACACGCCTAAAAAGCTGGCAAGCATTGCCCCAAAAAAGCTCGCTATCACAAGATGGACATGCTGATACACAAGCGCCGTCTTTAGCCCAAATCCCAACGCTGTCATCAGCAAACACGGCAAGATATAGCGTTTGGGTACGCTAAACATCAGCGTCCAGCCAAGGGTAATGATACAAGACAATATAACGGTCTCAATAAACCACATCTAAAACCCCCAGTGCTGTATGCGTAATAACACCAGCGCCATCACGATGCCCACACAGGCGGACAGAGTGAGCATATAGGTAAAAACAGCGCGCCCAATCCCAATATTGACATAGCCTTTTAGAATATCTGACAAAGAATTAATCAGCGGAAAGCTAGGAATCAGTAGCAATACGCTAGAGGCCACCGCAATATCGGCATTATTGCCAATATCAAAATAATAGGTCGTCGCACCAATGAGTGAGGCAATAAAGGCCGTCACAATGACCGTGATAAAAGGGTTAAAGTGATGCTTGGATAAATAGATACGAGTAAACATCGCTACCATACCCGCGATGAAGGTCACTGCCGTAATCGACCAACTGCCGCCATTCAAATAAGCAAACGCGGCACAAGAGGCACCAACAAAGATGCTCACTAGCCATGTTGGGTAAACGGTTTTATCCAACTCATCAAACGCAAGTGTTGTGCGGTCAATCAATTCATTGCGATCAACAATAGCTTCAGTTTTATTGACGATTTGCTGGATTTGCACCAATAAATTGACATTGATGCTCTGATTGATCGTATCTCTAGTGGTGGTGATACAGCGTTCATCGCAGATGGTCGTCAGGGTAATGGCATTAAAATTCAGCGAGCATTCGACGCTGTTCATCCCCAAGGCAAGCCCCAAGCGTTTGGATAAATCTACCACCACGGCAGACTCAGCGCCATACTGCATAAGGAGTAAGCCGCAGCGTACGCATAGTCGAGTAATGCGCTGCTGCTTTACGTAGCTGATAGAAGTCATGGGTGAGATACGCAAGTTGGTTGGTATTGATACACTATTATAAAGGGTATAGGTGCTGACGCGCAGACAATATCGAATATTATATTGGCTGCTATTCTAAACTTTTTTGGCAAGGAGCCTAAAATGCACATCGCTATTTTGACACTGACGTTTTCATTGCCCGGATGCGGCTCACTAAAAGAAAAGCGCCAACGCATTGGTGGCTTGCACGCGCGCTTTGGTAGTAAGCCAAGTGTCGCGGTCTGTGAGAGCGGCGGCCGCGCGCGCCATGATGCCAGTGAATGGACATTCGTGATTGTCGGGCTGTCCAAACGTGAGGTCGAGTCGCAGTGTAGTCAGATTGAGGAAAAACTAGAACGGATAGTGGATGCGCGGGTGATGAATGTTGAGCGGGAGTTTGTTTAGTAAATGGCTTTATAGAAAACTAACACCTAGTCTGCTATTTTAATCACACCCAATTTATGCTTTATGACCATGACATAACTACTTCTGATCTATTAGCACCACCTGAGCCTAATAAATAAATTTTCGAAGCAATATAAGAAAAATTGATAAATTATGTTGAGTTTTAGAAAAATAATCTGTATTGTACCGTAACAAAATTTATACATTATAGTTAAAGTAAAGAGATCGTATTAGACTTTTATAGCTTATAAATCAAGCTTCAAGATAATAATGAGTTACATGGTCTAAGGTTCGATTTCTCTATGATAAACCACAATGGCATTAAAATTTTGTCAGTCCGGTCAACCTTATTATTAGAGAAATATTATGCTGAAAAAAATTGCTTTTTTAATCATGACTTCAGTCCTATTTGCTGGTTGCGCTTCTATACCCACAGAACAAGCGCAAGTATCTGATGTATTAAAGCAGGTTCAACCACCTGCAAACGACAAAGCAGGACTATATATTTATCGTTCTAACAGTGTCATAGGTGCAAGTTTGAAGAAAGATGTTTGGATTGATGATGAGTGTGTTGGTGAAACAGCGCGCGGAACATTCTTTCATCAAGAAGTGCAAGGAAATACGACGCATAAAGTCTCTACTGAGTCTGAATTTTCTCCAAACGATTTAATGGTAAATACGACTGCGGGTCAGAACTATTTTATCCAGCAATATATTAAGCCAGGTGTGTTTGTCGGCGGGGCGGGACTGAAATTGGTTTCAGAAGCTGAAGGTAAAGAAGCGATATCAGATCTTAAGCTAGGCGTAAAAGGTAAATGTAGCAAACAATAGGCTTTATTCTATTATGAGCTAAACTATCATAAGTCATTGTTAACGTATCGAAAAAGCATCAGCAATTAAGCTGATGCTTTTTTAATGGTTCAGAACAAAATAGCTTTTTAATTTGACTAACTATTACTGTTTATCCATTCACTAATATGAGGCAACTGACTCTCCAAATCTTGTTTTAAGTGAGGCGCATTGCTATTTGTCCACGTCTCATCACACCAATCACAACTACTGTGTAAATTGCCAAGCCAACAAGGGTAGTATACAACTTTATCAGGTAAATCTCTTGGAGCGTCCATAAAGCCACGATCAATATTATTCATTACTCTACAGATATCCATATGAGTAATTTCATCATTTAAATATCTTTTAATTAAGTTGATGAGATATTTAGCTGCTAATATTTCCGCACTCAATGATTGCGGTGAAAAATCTGGTTCTACTGCTGTAGATAGTCTGAAAAGAATATCTTCAAAATGATATTTTGGCGCATAAAAAATTTCAAACACTAAACTAGAAATATGTTTAATAAATCAATTATACTTAAGGATTAATAGAGACATAAAGGACTGTCATGACCATCACTACCATCCAGCTATTTACTTTTATCATTGCTGTATTCATATTTATCATGACGCCGGGTCCTGGTGTGTTTGCCACGATTGCCAAAGCTATGACACAAGGCTCTTGGGCGGCGCTGCCCTTAATCATTGGACTTGCCGCAGGCGATACTATTTATATGGTGTTCTCAGCTTATGGACTGAGCGCATTGGCAAGCAATTTCAATACCTTGTTTACTATCGTTAAGTTTGTAGGGGCAGGCTATTTATTTTACTTGGCGTACAAGATGTGGACGACGGTGCCAAGTGAAATTATCACTGGGGATATCCCGTTAAAGAATAAGAATGAGGGTTTAAAAAGTGTAACGTCAGGATTTTTGATATCTATTAGCAATCCAAAAGTTATTTTATTCTACATAAGCTTATTACCCAGTTTTTTTCCAGTAACCAGTCTGACAGGGGTAGATATTACAATTCTATGTTTGGTGATTTTTGGCTGCGCCATTGTTGCCATGATGATGTATGCCTTTATGGCGAGTTACGCGCAAAAACGTCTAAAAAGTCCTAAAGCGCGTCAGAAATTTAACCGAGTAGGGTCTTCATTTATGGGGTTGGCTGGCACATGGTTGATCGCGAAGGGTTAGATTTACAATACAAGGGTGGATAAATAACTCATTGGATAGACGTTTATCCAAGTGGATTAAATCAGCTAAAAACTGTGAGCAGGTTTTAAAGACAACTGTAGTTTTGAAAATTAGTTACAGTGAGGTGTAGAGTGGTGTTGAGGTGCGATACTTAGTGAGATAATCGTACGTAATATTGAATTATTGGATTTTCTTTATCATCCTAGCCTGCGGGCTAAAATTGATAAACTTATCTCCTCGTTGATTGACAGAGTTGACCATGCCTCTTATCTTTTTTGAGTTTGGATTCGAAATGGTAATACCAATTCCACATAAATTTGGGTAAAAAACCATTTTTAGCTTTCACCTCGTTCATCATGGTAAATAATTCAACTTTAACATCGTAGTCTATTCGGACAGGTGATTTTGTACCTTCAGATATTAAGTCTTTTAAAATATTGATCTTATCATTTCCAAAATACGTAAAGTAAACGGATAGTATTTCTTTATCCTGTTTGGATAGATGCTCTTTATAGAAAATATACTTTCCAGCCTGACGAAAATCATGCTTTTCAATATACAAGTTGGCAATGTTTTCACATAGAACAGGATGCCCGTAACGAAGTCGCATATATCCTTTTAGATTGTGAATAGCAGTATCTATATCATTATTGCGAATAATGTTATCAATACCATTTCTCAGCTCAGCTTCATTCAAATGCAACCTCCTTTGGTATATAGTGTTGAATAATAGATATTATTGTACAACATAAAAAAAGGCCACTCCCTAAAGAGTAGCCCTTTATTAATTATTCACTAACTTGTCTTAGCTGACGTCTTTGAGTCCTTGCTCAAGCATGGGCTTTAAGAACTCGCCTGTATATGAGCCTTTCACTTCTGCCACTTCCTCAGGCGTGCCTTCAGCGATGATAAGTCCGCCACCTTTACCGCCTTCAGGGCCAAGATCAATCACCCAATCCGCCGTTTTGATGACATCAAGGTTATGCTCGATGACCACGATGGTATTGCCCTTATCGCGTAGGGTATGCAGGATATGGAGCAGCTTATAGATATCATGGAAATGCAAACCCGTGGTTGGCTCATCCAAGATATAGAGCGTCTGTCCGGTATCGCGTTTTGCAAGCTCACGCGCCAGTTTAACGCGCTGCGCTTCACCGCCAGAGAGCGTCGGTGCAGACTGTCCCAAACGAATATAACCAAGACCGACATCCATCAATGCTTGCAGACGACGATAGATCGCAGGTATTGCTGAGAAGAACTCAGTCGCATCCTCCACGGTCATCTCTAGCACTTCGGCGATGCTTTTGCCTTTATAGTGAATCTCTAGGGTTTCGCGGTTATAGCGTTTGCCTTCACAGGTATCGCATGGCACGTACATATCCGGCAAGAAATGCATTTCAACTTTGATCAGACCATCACCTTGGCACATCTCGCAGCGTCCGCCTTTGACATTGAAGCTAAAGCGACCCGGCTTATAACCACGAGCGCGTGCTTCTTGCGTTTGCGCAAACATCTCACGCACAGGAGTAAACACGCCCGTATACGTCGCTGGGTTTGAGCGCGGCGTACGACCGATGGGGCTTTGATCGATATCGACCATTTTGTCCAAATGCTCAAGACCGCTGATGCTCTCATGCTTGTCTGCGATAAGCGTTGAGGCGTTATTTAACTGCGTCGCTGCCAATGGCATAAGCGTACGGTTGATCAAGGTTGATTTGCCCGAACCAGATACGCCAGTCACACAAGTCATGACGCCAACAGGGATGGTCAAATCCACATCATGCAAGTTATTGCCTGATGCGCCTTTTAGCTCGATGGTCATTGGGGTTTTTTTGGCTTTGGCTTTCCCTTTGACCTCGGTGTCCATGGTTTTGGCTTTATGACGCACGGCTGGAATCTCGATGCGTTTTTCGCCAGACATATACTGTCCCGTCAGCGATTCTTTGTTTGCCATAATGTCATCGACGGTACCTTGAGCAATCACATGGCCGCCATGCACACCGGCACCGATACCAATATCGATGACGTGATCCGCTTGGCGAATGGCGTCTTCGTCATGCTCAACGACCAGTACGGTATTGCCCAAATCACGCAAGCGCGTGAGGGTCTTTAGCAGACGATCATTGTCGCGCTGATGCAGACCGATGGATGGTTCATCAAGCACATACATGACACCCATGAGACCAGCGCCGATTTGGCTGGCAAGTCTGATACGCTGTGCTTCACCGCCTGATAGCGTCTCAGCAGAGCGCGCTAGGGTCAAATAATCAAGACCAACGCTGACGAGGAAGTTTAAGCGCTCATTAATCTCTTTAAAGATTTTCTCCGCGACTTCGCCTTTGTGACCGCCAATTTTTAGCGTTTTATAATAATCGGCAGAGTCGCCAATAGAGAGCTTAACGATGTCAGCAATGGTCTGATCATCAACACGCACATTGCGCGAAATCTCGTTCAGACGCGCGCCATCACAGACATTACAAGTGGTATCAGCCAGATATTTAGCCAGCTCATCACGTACAAGGTTACTTTGCGTCTTGGCATAGCGACGCTCTAAGTAAGGCAGCACGCCTTCAAATGGTACGGTCTTATTGGTCTTACGACCGCGCTCATCAGTAAAGTTAAAGGTGAGTTTTTCTTTACCAGAGCCATGCATGATGATGTCTTGATGCTTTTTGGCGAGGTCTTGCCATGGCATATCCATATCGATTTTGAAGTGCTTACACACAGTGCTAAGTAAACCAAAATAGTAAGCATGACGTTTATCCCAACCATTGATTGCGCCTTGATTGAGCGACTTCTCATGGTGAGTAATCAGTTTTTCAGCCGCAAAGTACTGGCGTTTACCCAGACCGTCACAGCTTGGACACGCGCCATACGGGTTGTTAAAACTGAACATACGCGGTTCAAGCTCAGGTACCGCACGATCACAGACAGGGCAAGAGTGCTTGGCGGACATGACTTGGTTGTCGTCACCGCCTTCTTTTGGATTACCATCCATAAAGTGCAGCGTGACCAGCCCTTGACCCAAACGCAGCGCCGTCTCTAAACTCTCAGCGACACGGTTGCCTAAGTCGTCACGGACTTTAAAGCGATCGACCACCACTTCGATGGTGTGTTTTTTCTTTTTATCCAGTGTTGGTAGCTCGTCAGTGTCGTATACGTCGCCATCGACACGCACGCGCACAAAACCTTGACCAATCAGCTGTTCAAGCAGGACGGTATGCTCGCCTTTACGCTCGCGAATCACTGGTGCCAAGATCATGATCTTGGTATCTTCTGGCAAGGCCATGACTTGATCGACCATCTCGGTGACCGACTGTGCGACCATTGGCTCGCCATGCTCAGGGCAGTACGGCGTACCGATACGCGCATAGAGCAGACGCAGGTAGTCGTAGATCTCAGTAATCGTACCGACGGTTGAGCGCGGGTTATGGTTGGTAGATTTTTGCTCGATAGCAATCGCAGGGGAGAGACCCTCGATACTATCAACCTCAGGTTTTTCCATTTGCGAGAGGAACTGACGCGCATATGCTGATAAGCTCTCGACATAACGACGTTGCCCTTCGGCATATAGCGTATCGAATGCCAGTGACGACTTACCAGAGCCAGATAGGCCAGTAATTACCACGAATTTATCTCGTGGAATGTCTAAATCAATGTTTTTTAAATTATGAGTACGTGCGCCGCGTATTGCGATATGGTCATGTGCCATCGTTTATGGGTTTCCTATTTGCTAAAAGAGTATTGGGAAATATCTCAAATGAAAAGGTAAATATAGATTAGTAAAATTATTGGTTGAAAATGCGAATGATTTCTAAATTTATAATGTTGTTATAAATAGTGCTTTTATAAAGTGTTCATACGTTCGTAAAGTAAGGGCTATACATGCCGATTTACTGTTTGCTTATTTTGCAGTCTTTGATGCGATTGATTTCTGTTCGACTAAGCAAATCTAAATCAAATCCCTGTTAAGTAACAGGCATCGTTTGTTATGGTTTTGACCAAAAATGTCATTTTGTAGAGGAGTTTGTCGTTTGAACTGTCGTTCGAGCTAATGATTAATAACGTTTACAACGCCTTACTTTATTGTTATGGCGACCGCATTATTCAAGGTGTGATTGCGCATCTGACGCAGTTGGTAACAAAATAATTGCATAATATGAATGGCTTGGGTTGATGCGCTACGGGCGGCTGCGTCAGTAAGACAAAAGTCTCGGCAACCAAACGGCGAATGTCTTATACTAGGGGGCTTGATTTATAGGCGAGCGCCTTGATAAACCAGTAGTGATAAATCATGGAACCGCATAGGTGCCAGCAGTGAAAAAACAGCAATGATCAATCAGTGAGGCAAGTATGAATAGCGTAGAGAAACGGGCAATCCTCGGAGTCGGTGGCATCTTTGCCTTGCGTATGATTGGCTTGTTTATGATTGTGCCGGTGTTTTCTGTTTATGGTGACAATTATGCACATGCGACGCCGTTTTTGATTGGCTTGGCAGTTGGTATTTATGGACTAGGACAAGCAATCTTTCAGATACCGATGAGCCTTGCCGCTGATAAATTCCCGCGTAAACCGATTATATTTTTAGGGCTGATACTGTTCGCTGTCGGCGGCATGATTGCAGCAAATGCGACGGATATCTATGAAGTGATTATCGGTCGAGCGCTGGCAGGCAGTGGCGCGGTCTCTGCCGTACTCATGGCGCTATTGGCTGATGTGACACGTGAAGAGATGCGTACCAAAGCAATGGCGACAATGGGTTTGACCATTGGAACGTCCATCATGCTTGCTTTTGCTTTTGGCCCTTTATTGGTCGGTGCGCTTGGTATCTCGGGATTGTTTTGGCTGACGGCAGGTTTTGCTGTTTTAGCTATGTTGCTACTGCTGATGGTGCCCACACCTTTACGTGTGCTCAAGCATAATCTGGACAACAAATCGATTCGCGAGCAGTTAGCGACTGTCCTGAAAGTAGGGGATTTGAATCGCTTACATATTGGTGTCTTTGCGCTACATCTAACGATGACTGCTATATTTGTCATACTACCGCATCAGCTCAAAGACATCATGGGTTTGTCGGTGAGTCAGCAGGGCATGGTTTATTTACCGCTCTTGTTTGTTGGTTTCGCAGTCGCGATTCCCTTTATCATCATTGCCGAAAAGAAACGTAAAATGCGCCAAGTATTTTTGAGCGCCATTGCAGTAATGACCGCAGCCTTGGCATTTCTTGCTTTTGGTAGTCAGGTTGGTGTTGGTATTATTTTTGGATTGCTACTGTATTTTATGGGCTTTAATTTGCTTGAGGCAACGATTCCATCTTGGATATCCAAGCGTGCACCAGTCGCCAATAAAGCGACCGCAATGGGGCTCAACTCATCGAGTCAGTTTTTAGGTGCGTTCGTTGGTGGCGCGATGGGCGGGCTGCTATTGAATCAGCCTAATCTGCTGGCATGGGGGCTATTGGCACTTGTCATGGGCATCGCATTGCTGCTGATTATACCTATTGCCCAGCCACCTTATTTATCAAGCACGACAGTGACCATTCCTAAAAACATCAATATCCAAGAGTGGTCACGTCAAATGCTAGCAGTCGATGGCGTAGATGAGCTGGTCGTGATGGCAAAAGAGCAGGTCGCTTATCTCAAGTTAGATAAGACCCAAATAACGGATGAGTCACGACAGGCGCTATCGCATTTGGCGCAAAGTCCGCTAGATATTTAGTACGCGATATAAGTAAAATTTTCAGATGAATAAAAATAAATAGGCATAACTAATTAGACAATAACCCCGTAGGCCGCCATTATTAATCAGTGACCGCGAAATGATTATCTCAATTTAAAAGGAATTAATATGAGTAAGTTTAATAAGCTAGCAATAGGCTTTGGACTGTCAGCCACGTTACTGACCTCTGGCTGTGCCACGCAAAATATTCAGGCCTATCAGAACACCACACCAACGCTTGATATGCATGAGTTTTTCTCAGGTCAGATCGAGGGTTGGGGCATGTTTCAAGGGCGTAATGGTGAGGTCAAAAAACGCTTTTATGTCGATATCGATGCAACTCACGAAGGCGATGATGTCATCGTTTTAAACGAGAAGTTTTCTTGGGCAGATGGATCAAAATCGCAGCGTATATGGCGACTGACTGAGCAAAGCGATGGACGCTGGATTGGCACAGCAGGCGACGTCGTTGGCGAGGCAACAGGCGATGTGGTAGGTAATACCCTGCATTGGGATTATGTATTAAACCTGCCAGTTGAGGACAAAACCTACAAAGTGAATTTTGACGATTGGATGTATCTTATTAATGACGATGTCATGCTCAATCGTTCAGCCATGACAAAGTTTGGCGTCGAGTTAGGCAGCGTGACGTTAAGCATGCACCGTAAGAGCTCTTCCACTAAATAACGTGATAGCGAGCAAGGTGCTAATCAGAACTGATAGAATTTGAAGGTGTTCATGCCTATTTTAAAATGGCAAAATAGAGGCGTGTTTGTTGGTTAAACTTTTATCTTGCCTACCTAAGCGACATAGATTGACGTTTATCATAGCTAGCCTGTAGATATTCGAACAAAAATTGGTTAAAGTAAAATCATATCATCGGTAGGACGTGTAGGTTCTATCGAATAATTATTCATAAGTAAAAGGACGGTATCATGCGCGGAGTTAATAAAGTTATCATTATCGGTAACCTTGGAGCAGATCCTGAGGCACGCCAGTTCAATAATGGCGGTAGCGTGACCAACATCTCGGTTGCGACATCTGAGCAGTGGACGGATAAACAAAGTGGTGAAAAAAGAGAAGCGACAGAATGGCATCGTATCTCGCTTTTTAACCGTTTAGGCGAAATCGCCGCGCAGTATTTGCGCAAAGGCAGCAAAGTCTATATCGAAGGCAGCTTGCGTACGCGTAAGTATCAAGATCAAAATGGTCAAGACCGTTATATCACTGAGATTCGTGCTGAGCAAATGCAGATGCTTGATGGTATCAGTGGTGGTCAAAGCGATAATGGAGGCTTTGGTAACAATCAAGGTGGCCAGAATTCAAACAGTTACGGCAACCAAGGCAACCAAAATAACTTTGGTCAGCACGCGGGTAACCAACCAGCACAGCAAGGTGGCTACAATAACCAATCGAATGGTGGTCAAAACAGCTTTAATAACCAAAATGCACCGGCTCCGCAAAATCAGTTTAATCAACCCGCGCAAAAACCTACGCAATCTAAGCCTACAGCAATGCCAGATGGCCCTGTAGATGATGATATTCCGTTCTAGGATAATAAGATACTGTATTTAAAAAGCCCCGCTATTAGCGGGGCTTTTTAATGCCTATCAATAAATATGTGATAAAGAAAGTACACGCTTAAGATTTTATTAAACAGACATCAAATATAAAAAATGTACGCACTATTCACCATTAACATTATTAAAAAAACAAAACTTATGTTTATATTATTTTATCTTTAGATGGTATAAAACTGCTATTAGATCGTTTATTCAAGATATATGGTTACGGCTATTCATTTATAAAATGCATCTTATAAAGACAATATTTATCATTGTTTTCATCATCAGTTTTTATATTGAAATTTATAAAAACTACCTTTCATACCTTATATAAACCGTTTGTGCTATCCGATTCAATTAGTGCTAACAGTCTGTTAATGATATTGATATACTCTATTTAATTAAATAGTGTAGCTGAATTTAAGCGCTAAGGTTGCATGTAAAGCATCAGTTAACAATAATTTTAAATCTATTAGAGTTTGGCCATTCATGGCTGAAAGGAACAAAAATTATCTGGGTTGGCGTCTTATCAGTAAGGTGTTTACCTTGCTGTCAATACTGAGTATAAAGAATGAACTACGGTGATGTGTTTCGCAAAAGTGATTTAGGTAGAGCAGAAATAAAGTCTCAAAGTCTCGGTATATTGCCGCGAGAAGCGAGAACATTACTGATCATGATTGATGGCAAGCGCACGTATCAAAACTACTTTGATACGCTCGATAATAGCAAAATGTTTGCTGATTTTGGCGGTGTCGGATCTTTATTTGAATTGCTTGTGGAGCTTGAATATATTGAATTGATTAGTGCTGCTAACCCGAGTTCTCAAATCCAAACAGCGCCTCAAGTATCTACTGTAACCGAAGCATCGGCTATCTCTCAAGTGCTAGCCACTGAGCAGTCTCAATTCACAGACAGCTCATTTGATGTCAGTACTAAAATAGAGTTTGATCGTACTTTTAATAGCAAACCGCCTAATAAAATTGCAGAGGCTGGCAAAAAATCTATCGGTAATATATTTAAGTCAAAAGTTGCTGGTGCTAACTATGGAACCATTAAATCTGACTTGGCAACTTATATTGAAAAAAACGCACCGCCTGCAGAAGCGTGGGGTTATTTATTGGGGTTAGAGCAGTGTGAGGACAGCACGCAATTATTGCTGCTAGCACAAGAAGTACAAAAGAGCAGTAACATGAATCTGGCACGTGGTATGAGCGAATTTATCAAAAAAATCCAACAATCACGTTAGCCCATTTAGTGATAAACGTTTGAATTAGAGACACGCCCTAGTGCCGCCATTGTTGAATCATTAGAAATATCTGCACCGCCTCTTTTTATAAATCTAGCAAATTAATTGGAAAAAATTATGGAATCAGTCGACCTTTCAGAGTCAAGTCGTCTAAAAATGCTGCATGGTGAGCATATCATTCTACGTTTGACTTATATCAGTCGTTACAACAACAATAACCTCAGCGGCGAGGTGACTCGTATCCTTGAGGAGGCTCAGCAAAATAACGAGCGCAATGGTATCACTGGTGCTTTGGTGTTTAACCACAACTACTTTTTGCAAAGTATCGAAGGAGCAAGGCCGGTTATCAATGGCCTGCTTAGAAAACTTGTGCAAGATGAGCGTCATCATTCTCTGCAGGTGATAGAGTGCCGTGAAGTTGAGCAGCGTCATTGGAGTAAATGGTCAATGAAGTACTTGATTCCAAGTGAAGAAAACAAAGGACTGGCGTTAAAATTCTCGACAGGAAGTGAGTTCAATCCTTACTTAATGAGTACCAACCAAATCACAATGCTGATTGATAGATTATCTGAGCTGCAAGAGCAACAAGCAAAGAGTGACGTGCAGACCATTCAGAAGAAAAAACCTTGGTACGATTTTAGTTAGTCCATCGATACTGATAACCAGACCTGAACCCACGACACTTGTATGAGAGAAAAGCTATGAACTCAG
The DNA here is from genome assembly GCF_022129235.1 of Psychrobacter sp. Ps6. Lineage (GTDB taxonomy): Bacteria > Pseudomonadota > Gammaproteobacteria > Pseudomonadales > Moraxellaceae > Psychrobacter. Next base: position 148,557 of record NZ_JADQAI010000004.1, read on the forward strand.
TAACGACAGATGCACACATTTTAATCAGCATGACCTACGCCAGCCGTGCAAACCCAAATGTATCAGCGACCGATTTCAATGAAATACTACAGCAAGCTCAGACAAACAACGCTGCTAATGGTATCACTGGAATGCTCACGTTTAATAAAGATTATTTTTTGCAGACGATAGAAGGCCCAAGAGCGCAAATTAATCGATTGCTACACAGTCTCATCGTTGATAAGCGTCATCATGATTTACAGATTATTGACACACGTGAGCTAAAGCATAGAGAATGGTCAAACTGGTCGATGAACTATGCGTCTCCGACCGAAGAAAACGCCGCAATCTATTTGAAATACTCTACGACTATTGGTTTTAATCCTTATCTGCTAAATGCTGAATCTGCTTATGGGTTAATGAATGAGCTAAGTGTACAAAAAGGCTAAATAAAAGTCGTTAGGGTTTAGACAAGTATTCGTTCGCAAGCTCATATGCTTTTGCTACAGCGCCTAATTATTAGATGCTAATAAACCAGATTTATTAATATAGTGTATTAATGAATATTATTTTATTAAAAAACGAAAAAGTACTAATATTCAAGAATATCGCATTTAAGAAGTGCTGTAAAAATAGAAGTTTGTTGAGTTAAGTTTCAATAAGTAATTATTGTCGATAGCCATTTGCTATATAAGGTATAATGAATGCTTGTGGTTACCAGCAATATTTTTATTATTCATGTTCATTAAAATAATTATGAATAATCTTTGATTAATTAAAAATCAAATGAACCCTTAAAAACTATTAATCTTTTAATAATGCATGAGTCATCATTCAGGTATCTCAATAGGTACAATGTCTCTATTGAGGTGATATTTTTTTATCCGACAGTTGGACTTACTATGAGTAAAAATAACGCAATTGATTTAGATAACTTAAACGTAGATGAACTACGTGCCATCACCGAAAATGCACAGCAGCTTATTGCCAAAAAACAGCATCAGCGTTTGTACGATGCTTATATGCAGTTTGAGCAAATTGCAGAAGACAGCAACGCTACAATTGAAGAGATCTTAAAAGCTGGCGAAAAACTAGAGAAAAAACGCAGTATTAAATACCGTAATACTGATAATAAGGAAGAAACTTGGACTGGTCGTGGACGTAAACCAACGTGGTTGGTTGAAGCCCTAGCAGCAGGTCGTGATCTTGAAGATTTTGCTATCTAATTAGGCTATCCAACCAGATAGTTTCGAGTCGTAACACAGTACGAGACGGAGCGTAGCAGTCTTATGGATAATGGTTTATTTACAATCATTTAGCCATAAACGCTGAAGCTTTGCCAAATAAAAAAGCCAGTATCTCTATTGCCAATATTTTGGTAAAAAGATACTGGCTTTTTTTCTGTCATCTATAGGTCATTGTTTGTTATGATAATGACGTTTTTGTCTTATATAAGAGTTGTACAACCGTGGCCCAAGTATCTGAGTTGTCTCATAAGCGTCCCCGCAAGCTTTGGTGGCTGATCGGATTCGTATTGTTCGCCTTATTTGCTGTATTACAAATGCCAGCGGCATGGCTACTTCAAAAGTATGCACCCAATACGCCTTATGTGCAGCATGTGTCTGGCAATGTATGGCAGGGCTCTGCCATTTGGCAAATTCCTCTATCATCGACACCGCTCACAGGGATGGCCGAATGGTCATGGCAGCCATGGCAACTGCTCACAGGAAAGCTTGGTGCCGATGTGAATATCAACTCAGAGCAAACGAGGCTAAACGGACAGATAAAACTGGGTTTAAACTCATGGCAAGTCGATGATATGAGCGGAAAGATTGCCCCTGAGACTTTGGCAAGTGTGGTTGATTGGCAACTGCCTAATACGCCCATTCAAGTCAATGGCGTTTCGTTAAAGCGTCAGTCTAGCGACAATTCGTCATCGGAATCAGCTGAGAATGAGTCTGCTAAAAATGCGGCGGGATTTAGTGAAGCGGATGGTCAGTTGACCTGGGTTGGCGGTGAAGTCGGCTATCCTAGTGGTGGTAAGGTTTTTTATATTACTATGCCTGCATTGCGAGCTGAGCTGAGTGCTGAGCAAAAAAACAATAAAAACCTACTGCACATCAACCTACTGAACAATCAAGATAAGCGTTTGGGCGATCTGTATATAGACGGGGACAACATGCTAGATGTTAGTCTGACTCAGCGCCTATTAGAAAACATGCCTGAATACAAAGGGCAAGCACCGCAGGATACACCAGTCGTTAGTGTGCGCCAGCCACTGCTAGCTGGTCTGGGAGCGCCCTAAATGTCAAATATTACTGCCAGCCTAAAGCCTGTCGTGAATACTCTCAATCGTTTTTCAAGATGGTTATTGCTACTGGCAATTGCTTGGCTGTGTTGGACAGCGGCGCGTCTTTTGTGGTTACTATTAGCAGCGCCCTTAGCACCTGCTTTGCCACTAGCCCCTTTGCAAAACAATATAAAGTCTGCCAATGACTATAGTGGTTTGTTTGCGATATTTGCTGATCCTGACCCTATTGCAGCGGCAGTCCAGCCACCACCTAATGTTGAGCTTAAAGGCGTACTACTCGCCATACCGGAGAGTATGTCTTCGGCGTTACTTAACATTAATGGTGAGGTGAAAAATTACCGAATTGGTGATGGACTAAAAGACAGTGACTATATTCTGGTCGCTGTTGACTGGAATTCGGTTATTATCGCGGATGCCAATGATAAAGAAACAGTGATTAGCATGCCAGATGCTATGCCGCTAGATCAAAATGACATGCTGGCAGGCGGCGTCAGTAATCAGCGTTTGCCGGACAATAGTATGTTGCCGACTGCGCCTCAGACACTACAAGAGACGCCGCCTGAACCGGCAGAGACGAATGGTGAAAGCAGTCCGCAAACGGCGATTGAAGAGGCGGTCACCGCGCTGCAAGAAAATCCTGCCAGTTATTTGAGTAGAATGGGGGTGATGGCCTCAGGCGAGAGCTATCAAGTCACCGCAGCGATGCCGTCCAAATTACGCAATCGACTCGGACTAGAGCCAGGCGACAAAGTATTGACAGTAAACGGACAAAACGTGGGCAATAACCCTGCTCAAGATGCTGGCGTATTACAGCAAGTACAGCAAGCAGGCGAAGCACAAATCGAGGTTCAACGTGGTGAGCAAGTTATTACTATCCGTCAACAGTTCTAATAAGACGGACTTTTAGCAAAGATTACTCGTTAAAAACTCAGTACATATGACGCAATATCACTGTAGGTAATTATCAATATGGTAAGTTTTCATCAATTTTCAGCCACACCTTTACACCGTATCCTGCCGCGTTTGATGCGCCTGTGTCGTCCTCTTTGCCTGGCGGTACCCTTATGGGCTGCTAGCATGGGCCTAGCGAATGCTGAGAGCTGGAAGGTCAACTTGCAAGATGCTGATATTAAAGCCTTTATTAATGAGGTAGCGACCATTACTGACCAAAACTTTGTCCTTGATCCTCGTATCAACGGCAATGTGACGGTCATCTCGAACAAAGCCTTGTCCCGTGATGAGATTTATCAGCTGTTTTTAAGTGTCATGCAGGTCAATGGGATTGCAGCGATAGAGTCAGGTACGACGATCAAACTGGTGCCAGATAATGTCGCCAAGCAGTCTGGTGTTGCCGTTGATTTGCGTGGCAATAGTGTCGGTGAGTCGCTCGCAACCCGAGTGATTTATTTGACGAATACTCAAGCAGCAGAAGTATTGGGCGTTATAAGACCTTTGATGCCGCAGTCTGCACATGCCGCCGCTGTGCCTGGTGTAAACGCGCTGGTGCTATCAGATAGAGCTGATAGCCTGAACCAACTCACCGCCCTTATCCGTGATTTGGACAGCAACGTCAATGACAGTCTGCAAGTGATACCACTACGCCACGTCGATGCCGAACGTATGATGGAGCTAATTAGTGCCTTGGTGGCAAGCGCTGGTAGCGGACAAGCACAAGGTGGTAATAATCAGCTCAAAGTGATCGCTGATTCATCAAGTGATAGGCTGCTGGTCAAAGGCAGTCCTGAGATGATTGCCAAAGTGCAAGAAATGGTTAATCAATTAGATACCACACCGACAAGGCGACTGAGCGGTTTACGTGTCTTTCGCTTAAAGTATGCCAGTGCTAGCCATATTGCCGATATGCTACGAGGGCTGCTTGCTAATCAATCAATTAATAGCGCTGGTGCCACCTCAACGTTAGAGTCCGCTTCTTTAAATGATGCCAGCACAGGTGCTACCATTAACAGTGCGGCGAGTGAGAGTATTGGCAGTAGCAGTAGTACATCAGTTGTGCCTGCTAGCAATACAGGTGGAAGCGGTACAGGCGTTGGTGGCAGGCCTTTTAGTATCATCGCTGACGAAACACAAAATGCCGTCATCGTCAACGCTGCGCCTGAGCTGATGTTTGAGATTGAAGATGCGGTCAACCAATTGGACAGTCGCCGCGCACAAGTCTTAATTCAAGCCGCTATCGTTGAAGTTTCAGGCGATGATGCAACCCAGCTAGGTGTTCAGTGGGCGCTTGGTAATGCCAATAGTGGTTATGGTGTCGTCAACTTCAATAATGTTGGTGCTAGTGCGACAACCTTAGCAGGTGCTGCATTAGCAGGCAGTAGTGTCGCGGGTGCAACAGCGCTTAGTCAGGCTGCCAGCTCTATCGTTGGTGCATTGGTTGGGATTGGCGATAGCCGAAAAGACAGTCAGGGTAATACGGAATTTTATGGGGCGATCTTGCAGGCGCTTGATAAATCTACCAGTGCCAATCTATTGTCCATGCCGTCTATTTTGACATTGGATAATGAAAAGGCCAGTATTTTAGTGGGTCAAAACGTACCTTTTGTGACGGGTTCCTTTACCACTAGTGGCAACAACTCAAACAACCCTTTCCAGACCATTGATCGGCAAGATATCGGTATCAATTTGAACGTCATCCCTCACATTGGTGATAATGGCACCGTACGCTTGGAAGTCTCACAAGAAGTCTCTAGCATTGCACCGACTAGTAGCGGTGTAAACGGCTTGATCACCAACAAAAGTCTCATTAATACGACGATTTTAGCAGACGATCAGCAAACCATCGCTCTAGGCGGCTTGATGCGTGACAACAGTACGACCAGTCAACAAAAAGTCCCAGGGCTTGGCAATGTACCAGTGATTGGCAGATTATTCCGTTCTGATAACGACAATACCCAAAAGAGCAACTTGATCATATTTTTGCAGCCAACGATCTTGCGTGATGGCGGCGCGGTCGCGAGTGTGACCGAGCGTAAATTCAATCAAATGCGAGTGCTACAATTGGTGATTGATAAAAACGGCACCATCAAACAATTGCCCTTAAGCGGTACAGAAGGTTGGGATGGCAATGTCGATGCAGACTATGAGCTAATGCCGCTTAACCCACTCATTCCTAAGCGTGATCAAACCCCGCGGTCAACCTCTCAAGGTTTCACCAAGGTAGACAGTCCTAACAGTAGTGGTATGACGACGTATCCTCTCAATCGTTAAAGCAGTTATTAATCACCACTTTAAACAACCGATATCTTCAAGCAGCACAGGCCAATGTACGATGTAATAAACAAAAGTTACATCGTACATTGGCTTGCGTATTCGTAACACAGATAAACATAGCCATAGCCATATTTTACGTATACTAAACATTAGTAGAATAATGTCATATATCTGCTTTTTACGTTCTAAGGTTTATGGTTAAATGAAAGGTAGAGATCAACAATGGCAAACTATGAAAAATTAAGAAAGTGGCTGGTCTTGAGTGCGGTTGCTACGGCATTATTGGTCATCCCTCGACGCAGTAGCCGAAAAGCTGATGAGATGACTGACGCTAATATAGCAAATTCGAAAAGTAAGGGCAGTCATCACGGTGAGAAGGATGCCTAACAAGGAATCGTAACGCTTTATATTGAACGCGGCATTGCTTGAATAAGCTGTTACTACAGCCATTTGTATAATATGATGATTGACAAAGTATTTTGCTAAAGACGTTATTTTTGGAGTGTATCAGTGTCTGTTCTTGAGTCATCGACTAAGGCAAAACAAGTATCAACCAGTATGTATCCCCTTATCGATACACACACGCATTTCGACGCGCCAGTATTTGATAATGATCGAAAGCAGCAGGTTCAAAGCGCTTACCATCAAGGTATACGTCATCTCGTACTGGTTGGTTATCTGTCTCAGCATTTTGAGCGTATGTACGACACTAAGCAGTGGATCGATAAGTTATCAAAGCGTTTTGGCATAGATACCGATGAGCATAACGAGTCTGATTTCTGTACGCATATTGCGTTAGGCTTACATCCTTTTTATATCGAGCAGCATACTGATGCTCATCTAATGAAATTGGCGCAAATGGTTGCGGATAGTCGACCATTAGCCATCGGTGAAATCGGCCTAGATACCTTTACTGATGCAATGAAAGAGCCTTTTGTTTTTGATAAACAAAAGCGGTTCTTTGAGGCGCAGCTAGATATCGCTGTGACCCACCAGTTGCCCGTGATGCTTCATATTCGTAAGGCGCATGCCGAAGCGCTCGCCATATTAAAAGCGCACAAATACGATGCTTATAAATTGGGCGGTATTGCACATAGTTTTAGTGGTGGTGAACAAGAGGCCAAAGCTTTTGTAAAACTAGGGTTCAAGCTGGGCGTTACAGGACAGGTGACCAATCCGAACGCCAAAAAACTGCGCCGCGCTATTCAGGCCGCTGTGGATACATATGGTATTGAGTGCTTAGTGATTGAGACAGACTGTCCGGACATGACACCGATTATGTGTCAAAATTCAAATAGTCAGCATTCAGCCGTTGGACAAAGCCCAGACAATGAATGGGAGGCAGCCCACACACATGATAGGAATGTTCCTGCTAATTTGCCTTGGGTGTTGTCGAGTTTAAGTGAATTATTGGGTGTCTCACAGGATAAACTTGCTAAACAGTTATGGAAAAATAGCTGCGATGCCCTAAAAGTAAACTGGGCCTACCCAACATAATTATTAAACTTATAATTAAACGATGAAGCAAGCACAGTCAAAATATTTAAGAAGAGTATTTAAAAAGCCATGAATGAAACCAGACAAATTGAGCACCCAGTCGTAGAGCCAGTCACTGCCGAATATGATAATGTACAAGCTGGCGTGGATGAAAAGGATGAGCAGTATGACCGCCGTTTTCAAGGTACGCGCACGCTTTATGGCACATCAGCTGTCGATACGTTTGCAGCGTCGCATGTTTATATCATTGGGGTAGGCGGTGTTGGCTCTTGGGCAGCAGAAGCGTTGGCGCGAACGGCAGTAGGAACCATTAGTTTAGTTGATTTGGATGTGTTGGTTGCTTCTAACGTCAATCGACAGCTACCAGCGCTAGACAGTACTTTTGGTCAAAGTAAAATCGCAGCAATGGCGGCACGTATTCAAGAGATCAATCCTCAAGTCACCTTAAATCTCGTTGATGATTTCTTGACCGTCGAAAACGTCGCAGCGCTACTGCCGGGTCGCCATGAAGCGAAAGCAGCCGCTGATCAAGGTAGACCTACTGTGATTTTAGATTGCGTGGATGATATGAATGCCAAGCTAGCGATTGCCCTACATTGCCGTTTTAATAAATTAAAGCTGGTCTGTGCAGGCGGTGCGGGTGGTAAGATAGATCCAAGTCAAATAAGAGTGAGCGACTTGCGTGATAGCTATCAAGATCCATTGCTTGCCAAATTGCGTAATAAGCTGCGCCACGAAAAAGGCATCAATAGCGCGCTAAAAGAGAAGTTCGGTATCAAATGTGTCTATTCTACTGAGCCACCACATGTGGATAAGAGCTGCCAAACAGGCGGGCTACAATGTGGTGGTTATGGGTCAGCAGTAGTCGTCACATCGGTGGTCGCAATGATTATGGTGAATGAAGCGTTACAATTATTGATAAAGCAGACGAATCACCAATCGAGCGTCTGATATTATTTAATGGAGTCTATCTTGTCTATATCTAACTCACCTAAAAGCAGCTACCCAGTAGCGGTAGATGAAGTAGAACGTGTCAACAAGTTGAGAAAATATCAGGTACTCAATGAAGATGAGGAGCCTGCATTTGATCGACTCGTTGCACTCGTGAAGCTGTTTTTTGATGTGCCGGTGGTAACGATCACTTTTATGGATGAGGAAACGCAATATTTAAAACCAGCCTGCAAATTCGACAGTATGCCTGACAGTGTCAGTATGGCACCACGTGAGACGGCCTTTTGTAATTATACGATATTGTCCAATGATATGTTGATAGTAGAAGATACATTAGAGGATAGTCGTTTTAGCCAAAACCCAATGGTTGTTAATGCACCCTATCTACGATTTTATGTTGGCGCCCCGATTATTTTACATGAAGACAATAAGACTTACCGTTTAGGCACTTTATGTCTCATGGATACCAAGCCCAACCATAGCTTTAGTGATCAACAAAAAGAGATATTGGCACAGTTTGCGCTGATGGCAGCAGATGCGTTGAAGCTGCAGGATAAAGAACGCGATGCCAAACATGCTAATGAGATGAAATCGAACTTTTTGGCCAATATGAGTCACGAAATACGGACACCAATGAACGGTATCATTGGTATGGTAGAGATGCTAGGTGACACGGAACTTAGTGCTGAACAGCGAGAGTATGTAGATAATATCAAAATCTCTAATGAGCATTTGATGGTGATTATTAATGGGATTTTGGACTTATCGAAAGTTGAGTCTGGAAAAATGTATATTGACTCTATTCCACTCAATTTATCTACATTATGTAATGAAGTGGTTAGCCTATTTTCTATCAAGGCACGTCAACGAGGTTTGACGCTAGATTACCATTATACCGAGTCGTTATCACCTTATGTAAAAGGGGATCCAGTACGCCTCAAACAAATCATCGCAAATCTTGTCAATAACGCGATTAAGTTTACCCGTGAAGGCGGGAGAGTGAGTATTGATGTCAAGCATATGAATAATTGCTATCGCGAAAATATTGACAAAAATAGCATGAGGCAGGAGACGTTAGAACGTAAGGCGGATAAGAATATGACCTTATGTATCGAGGTCACAGATACAGGTGTCGGTATAAAAGCTGAGTCTTTAGAGGCAATATTTGATGCTTATGATCAAGCCAATAAATTCACGCATCGCCTATATGGTGGTACAGGTCTTGGGCTCTCCGTCTGCAAGTCTCTTGTCGATCTGATGGGTGGGTATATTTGTGTCGATAGTACCGTAGGCGTTGGTACTACATTTCGAGTGTTATTGCCGCTACCGACTATCGATGAAAAGAAATACGAAGCATGGCAAGACTCTCATGATCTCACAATGGCAGAGCCTAGCCACGAGCGTGCAGGTCATATATTATTGGTAGAAGATGATACTGTTAATGCCATTATTGCCAGAAAGGCACTGACCAATAGCGGTCATACCGTCACTCATGTGACTGATGGCCAGCAAGCGATTGAAGCTTTTGCTTTGTTTCCTAAACGTTATGATGTCATCTTGATGGATCATCACATGCCGATTTTGGATGGCGTACAGGCTACTATTAAGCTGCATGAGCTTTATGACCCTCAAGACCTACCACCTATTATCGCTTTGACTGCCAATGCCATGGATGGAGAGCGTGAAAAGTACTTAAAAGTTGGTATGCAAGATTATTGCACCAAACCTTTTAAACAGGAGCAGCTAAATGCTTTGGTACAATATTGGTTGATACAAAAACAATTGGAAGAAGAGTAGGCCACAGGTCATTATCATGATAACTGCTATGACAATGACGATTAAATATTAGGCGCTACTAACTAGATAATAGGGGCTACTAAATGTTAAAGGTGGCTCTATGACAATAAATACAGCCGCTGTAAATAAAAAAAGCTTAACCGTTTATATAGCGGTTAAGCTTTTTTATTAGCGATCAGCACAACAATCTCAGCGATCAATCACGCTTATTGCGCTATTAGTTTACACGAGTTTGGTAGTCACCCGTACGCGTATCAACACGGACGATTTCACCTTGCTGTACAAATAGCGGTACACGTACCACGGCACCAGTTTCTAGCTTAGCTGGTTTACCACCGCCGCCTGAGGTGTCACCGCGTACACCAGGATCAGTTTCTGTGATTTGTAACTCAACGAAATTAGGCGGCGTTACTGATAAAGGCGCGCCATTAAATAAAGTAATGATGCACAGTGCATTACTGTTCTCTTTTAGCCATTTGGGTGCATCGCCTATGGCGTTTTTGTCAGCTTGGATCTGCTCAAAGCTTTCAGGATGCATAAAATGCCAAAACTCGCCATCGTTGTATAGATAGTTCATTTCGGTATCCATCACATCAGCCGCTTCTAAGCTGTCGCCTGATTTGAACGTTTGCTCCAATACTTTACCACTACGAAGATTGCGCAGCTTAACGCGGTTAAAGGCTTGACCTTTACCAGGCTTAACAAACTCGTTTTCAAGAATGGCACAAGGGTTGCCATCAAGCATGACTTTTAGACCAGCTTTAAATTCATTAGTAGAAAAACTTGCCACAAGAGACTCCTAGGGGTTGTAGATATGGTAGTAGATAGATATGAGGCTGACTGTACCAAAAGTTGCTGCCAAGCCAAGTGCTTACGTATTAGCGGTATACTTTGATAGGGTAGACACTAAGGGCGTATAATATCCGATTTTGGGCACAGGTAGTAGGCTGTCATGATAAACCATTTAATCACACAAAAAAACTGGCAAACGCAATTATCGGAAGCCATTACCTCTGTTGACGAGCTGCTCAGTCTCCTAAAACTTGAATCATTGCGCGCAGACGTCTATGTGCCGAAGCATTTTGAGCTGCGTGTGCCGCGTGGCTTTGTAGCAAAAATGACCATCGGCGACCGTGATGATCCGCTATTAAAACAAGTACTGCCAGACAAGCAGGAGCAAATCAATGTAACGGGCTATGTGGCGGACCCTTTAAGCGAAAATAGCCAAAATCCTGTCAAAGGAATGCTTCATAAGTACCAATCAAGAGTATTACTGACGATCACTGGGGCGTGCGCGATTCATTGTCGCTACTGTTTCCGTCAGCATTTCGACTATAGTGCCAATATGCCAACTGCTGATGTAAAAGAAAATATCATCAACTACATCAGCGCGCACCCTGAAATCAATGAAGTGATTTTGAGCGGCGGTGATCCCTTAAATGTGACCAATAGACGGTTATTTGCATGGTTAGATACTTTGGAGCCTATCCCGCAGCTGACGACGATTCGACTACATACTCGTCTACCATTGGTTATTCCAGCCCGGTTAGATGACGCACTATTAGACAGACTGTCTCAAAGTCGCTGCCGTATCGTGATGGTCATTCATTGTAATCATGCCAACGAGATTGATGCGCTGACAGCAGAATACCTGCAACGTACTCGCGCCGCTGGCGTGACGCTGCTGAATCAAGCAGTACTATTAAAAGGTATTAACGATAATATCGATGCTCAGACAGAATTAAGCCAGCGTTTGTTTGCTTGTGGCGTGCTACCGTATTATTTACATGTTTTAGACAAAGTGGCTGGTGCTGCGCATTTTGATAGCGACGAGCGGTCGTCAATTGAGCTCTACTGGTCGTTACTGGCAGCATTACCAGGATATCTGGTACCTAAGTTGGTAAGAGAACTGCCGAATAGGCCATTTAAGGTGCCGATTGACATTTACAATCGCGATTAATATAGGCAATATAGGGTTTCGCAAAAATTACTAAACAAAGGATGATTTTTATTAAAATCATCAGCCAATTGTTAATGGTTTTAATAATAGAGCGTTCAGGGCTGTTATGCTCATCTATCGATGGTATCGCGAGAATATTGTCGCATAGAATGCGAATATATCTAATGAACGCCATATGTCATTTGATTTTACGACTTTGACTGCTTTAATTCATATACTGCTATATAGCATTTAAAAATACACTATCTGGAAGTACAGCGGCTAAGCATTGATGGTACGGCTTCCTTAAAAAGAACTGTAGTACGCATTCTTTTTTATCTAATATTGCTCTACTTTGTGTGGTTGCATACTTGCCTCTTGCAAACTTACTCAGAGTGACCAACAGTGAGTAGGAATACTGATGATAACTTTATCTATGTTTCAAGACGCCCTTTCTTCCAAAGAGCCACTACCAACGCCAAATCAATCAGTGAACGGCCAAGAGCATCATCTGCTCAAATTATTGACAACGCTATCTTCACAAACCCAAGAGCAGCAAGCTGAGCACTTAGAAAAAGTTCTCTCCGTACTATGCGAGGCTAATATAGATGAGCTTCAACGCCTTAAACTGATGACGGCTGTGAGCGATGTTTCAGATCGATTGATTGCCACGTTACGGCAGCAATATATTTATGAAACAGGCGCGCTGAGTGAGGTGCAGTTGGGTTATGTGGCTCAAGTAAAATCCTTGCATTATTTAATTATTTTGGCTTATGACAAGGTTGTACGTCGTCAAGAATTAATATCAAACAGTCAGCCAAAAAAGATTTCAAAGAAAGGTTTTCCACGCTATTTTAATACTAATAAAAAGCGCGCCAATACGCTTGCTGTTGCCATTTATCAGTCGCTACTGAGGTACCACAAGCTATTGTGTGAAGAGGCGATTTGCTATCGCAAGCCATCAGATTATCTCTGGTCGAGAATTAATCAGCTGTATCATCTCGCCTATCAACAGCGTGTGTCTCATCTCGATTTGAATCGAGAAACAGTGACACCCTACACAAATAATATTCATCAGCTTTATTGCCAAATATGCTTGCACAGTTTATTGAATGTACGTGCCATGCGTCGTCCCAATATTCTATTGGTGCAACGTTTATTGCCTGAATGGTCTCAGTATATTGTCGCGACAATCGAACCAACGACGGAGACACGAGTATTCGTGGATTTACAGAGTGATAAACCACCAACGTATCTAACGCCAAATTCTGAGATAAATCCCTATGAAGATCACCATGACTGCTTGTTTCTAGAGCTGACCCCTATGGTGCAGTATTTTAATTCACGTAGGCAGGTATCCATTGAGGGTAGCAATGTAGGGATAGGACACGGTCTGCTAAATACGATCTCAATGACCATCAGTTATCGTTATCTACAGCCACAGCTCATGCTGCCTACTAAATATAGTGTCAAACACCGTGCGAGCTTAATCGCTGGTTTTAACAGTATCCACCACCATGTTGGTGACTCGAGCAGCTTTGCTAGCTTGATAGCAATAGACGAGCTATCCATAGACGAGCGCCCTCGTTATGACACATTTAATGCAGAACAAAGCAGTAGCAGCGCATTCGACATAGAAGTGTTTGAGAGCAGTGACAATCTGTCAGCATTTCGTACACTTCGATTGGTGTCAACGCAAGATATCTTGAATGAAGAGCATGTTGGAGGGGAATCTCTTGACATGGATACGATAGATGGCGAGCTTGTTAAAACAACACCGCCATCACTACATATCATGAGTTTGTTCTTGGTCTGTCAACCTGATGTGACAGAGCAGCCTGATCGGTCAATAGGGGTAGTGCGTTGGCGGCATTTTGATACCAAAGACAAAGAGATTGAATGGCAATTGCTTGGTCATCAGGTTGTGGCATGCGGATTGCGCTTGGAAGGGAGGGACCCACAGAACCATCATTTCGTGCCGGCGCTGATTCTTGGCAAAGATGAGCAGCTGCAAACCATGAGTTCGCTTATTGTACCTTCGTCTTACTTTCAGCCTGATGATAGAGTCATCATGCGTATCAACAGTAAACAGACCCATTTACGTTTGGGTCGTAGATTGCTGATGACTGACGGGTTTAGTCAATACGAAATAGCCAAATAATGACTATTTATAAATTTACTGAAAGAAAGATAGATTGCACCGTATAAGAAAAAAGGCTGATGTTTTTTTGATAATGATATTAAACAAACAAGGTCATAAGTTAACCTGCAGTCAACCGAATTATTGTCTATAATGAGGGATATTGTTACTCTGATTTATAAGATACCTCGGGCGCTAGAATATATCATGCCAACTAAAACTCAGCCACTATCACAATACTTACTGAGCCTACTCTCTATAATGTTTTCTAAGCTAGGTTAGTTTTTGGAAACAGTATAAGGTGTCAAAAATAAGAGATAAAGATACAACCATAAGATTAAAAGGCCACCTATGCGCATTCAGTCCACCTTAAATTTATTAGTGATTAACGATGATCAGCTCTATGCTGAGCGTCTTGTACATCTACTGAGTGATTATTATGACAGCGTGAATTTAGGATTTTTGGATGATAAAGAAGAGCTGTTAAAAGTACTGCGCCAGTCGTGGGATGTGCTGGTGTTCGGTAGTGCTTATGATATGAGCTTTACGGATGTGGTTGGTATCATTCAAGAGCAGAGCATTGACTTGCCGATGATTTATTTGATGAAGGATGAGGCGATATCGACCGCGTGTAATGATGAGGGGTTGCCTGCGGTGATGAGCGGAACCATGGTCAAAGCACTCAAGGCTGATCAAGAGATGGCTGTCGTTATGGCTATTTGCTTACAGCACGATAGCTTGCGTAGTCGCCGCGAGCTCAAGAAACTACGCCATGTCCTATCAGAAGCAGAGCAACGTGCCAATGTGCTGATTAAAAACTCAAAAAGCGCAGTTGCCTATATCGATGAAGGTATCCATATCTTTGCCAATGATCCTTATCTTCAATTGTTTGGCTTTCGGTCAATGAATGATGCCATAGGTGTGCCTGTTATTGATTTGATTTCAGGTGGCGATAGTGTCAAGGACTTTAAGCAATTTCTACGTCAGTTCGATAAAGGTAGCCGTGACGAAGTCGAGTTTAACTTTGAAAGCGTGCGCACGGATGGCAGTACTTTTGAGGCAAAACTACAGTTGGCATCTGCGACTTTAGATGGCGAACCCGTTACTCAGATTATCATACAACAAAATGCCAGCAACAGCGCAGAGGTTGCTAAACGCTTGGCTGAAGCAGAGCGTAAAGATAACCTGACAGGTGTGAATAATCGCCGCGGCTTTGAGGAGCAAATGGCCATAGTGCACCAGCAAGCAACTCAAGGTGTGCTGACAGCAGCACTGCTCTATGTACAGCTGGATAACATTGGAAAAATAAGAAGTAGCCTCGGTCTGCAAGGAGTAGATACGACTGTCAAACAGGTTGCCTATGCACTAGATGAACTGGTATCGGATGGACATGTCAGCCGCTTTAGTGATACCGCATTCATGATACTTGTCAAAGACAAAACTACCTCAGAGCTCAAAGAGCTGGCTGAGAACATCGGTTCGCGTATCAGTGAGATGCTCATTGAGGTAGACAAGCGTACGACGAGTACCACGGTGAGTATTGCGATCGTCAAAATCGAAAAAAATACCGCAGAGCCCGCTATAATAATAGAGCGTGCTATGGATGCTATTAGCCAGATTATGGTCGAAACCTCTAACCATGGTGGCACTTATCATCTATATGATCCAAGTGAGCATGCCAATAGTGATGATCATGCGCTTGCTGAGTCTCTGATTGATGCTATTACAAACAGTCGATTTGAGCTGTCATTTCAACCGATATATGACATCAATCAAGATCGTAGTGACTTTTTTGAAGTGTATCTGCGACTGCCATTGGCCGATGCCGATAACACGGTATTGACTCCTGATCAGTTTATGGCTGTTGCCAAGAAACATAAATTACTCGAAAAAATAGATCGCTGGGTACTCATTAATGCTTGTAAAAAAGTAAATGATGTCCGTAAAGAGCATCCTGAAGCCAGACTATTGGTGCAGCTAACCAGTGCCTCATTGATTGATAAGAAGCTGCCCAATGTGGCAAGCCAACTGATCAAGGCAGTAGGCGGCGCTGCTGGTGTGTTAACATTACAATTTAACGAAAAAGACATCTCGGACCATCTAACTGTGGCAAAATCTCAGTTTTCGGCCCTTAACGAAGTCAACTGTCAAATGGGCATCAATAACTTTGGATCTTCTGCCAAATCTATCGAAATTGCTAATCTAGTGCAGCCGGACGTCGTACGTTTGGCTCGTAACTATGTACAAGATATCCACTCAGCAGATAACTTAGACACGGTTAAGTCACTTATCACGCGTACCAATGAGGTAAATGTTGATGTTCTGATGCCGTATATTGAAGATGCAGCGACTATGTCGGTCGCATGGAGTGTAGGGGCACGCTATCTGCAAGGATACTATTTAGAAGAGCCTAGCAAAACGCTAAAGATCGCCAGTTAATATATTGCGATGCTACAAAATCTTTACCGTTAATGCTCACCAACCAAAGATTGCCAAAATGTCTATTATTAATAAATATCAAATAAGCAGTCTTTTTGCCGCTGTTTTATTGCTCACTGCTTGTGAGCATACACCGCCTGATCATCGCGACCCTGTGACCTTGCCATTGTATACTGAAGGAGATGCAGTTAACGGCGCGTTGATCTATAAAGACGCCTGTAGTCAGTGCCATCAACGTAATGCTGGTCTCAATAAAAAGGGGCCACAATTAATGAATATATACGGCGCACCAGCTGCTGAGCTAAAAGATTATACTTATAGCAAAGGACTCACAGAGTCAGGATGGGTATGGGATGCCAAAACACTCGACCCCTATATCGCGGATGCACAAAAAGCCATGCCAGATTCAAAGAT
The DNA here is from genome assembly GCF_022129235.1 of Psychrobacter sp. Ps6. Lineage (GTDB taxonomy): Bacteria > Pseudomonadota > Gammaproteobacteria > Pseudomonadales > Moraxellaceae > Psychrobacter. Next base: position 165,252 of record NZ_JADQAI010000004.1, read on the forward strand.
GCTATCAGACCCTATGCCAGATGCCAAAGAGCGTGCGGATGTTATTGCGTATTTATCAACCCTCCGCGCTGATGCGCCGATTGTCGTAGATGATGCAAACTGACCTTAATGGTTGATCGTTATGACCCAAAAAATGAGCCGATAATTGACTATGACCCATGCCCCTAACGATAGAGCACCATCACCCACATATCAAAAAATAGCCAAAACGCTTAGTCAGTCCGCTCCTAATGCCGTCGACTTACAACGCAATCAGCAGAAAATTGCACAACTTATGATGCAATTGAACCAAATTGTATTGGATAAACCGCAAGCAGTTAAATTGGCACTCAGTGGCATACTGGCAGGTGGGCATTTGTTGCTACAAGATTTGCCTGGTATGGGCAAGACGACTTTGGCTCAAGGGTTAGCGCAGTTATTAGGTCTGAGTTTTAGCCGAGTGCAGTTCACCAATGACATGCTACCTGCTGATATCTTAGGGATGAGTATTTACGATCAAAGCAAATTGCGCTTTGAATTTCGTCCCGGTCCTATTTTTACTCAACTGCTACTCGCTGATGAAATCAACCGCTCCAGCCCCAAAACGCAAAGCGCGTTACTCGAAGCCATGGAAGAGCGACAAGTGACGCAAGATGGGCAGACCTATCCCTTGCCGCAGCCGTTCTTTGTTATTGCAACCCAAAACCCACTGCAACAAGCAGGCGTCTATCCGTTACCGGAATCGCAGTTGGATAGGTTTTTGCTATGCTTGTCATTAGGCTACCCATCACCTATGGCAGAGCGTGAACTACTAAAAGGTCAAGATCGACGTGAACTGCTAAAAGATCTAGATACGGTACTTGATACTGAGGCCGTTCTCTTATCACAGCAAGGCGTAAAGCAAGTTTATATCGCGGATGTGGTATTGGATTATTTACAAAGACTCGTTGCAAAGACTCGAGCAAGCCAAGAGTATCATGGGTTATCACCACGTGGCGTGCTATCACTACAGCGTGCTGCACAGGCTTATGCTTATGTGTCAGGGCACATGGAGGTGACGCCTGAAGATATCCAAGCGGTCTTTGCCGCCGTGGCTGATCATCGTCTCGGTCAGCGTTTTGCACCTGCACAAGTAGTAGGTGGGCAAGCACCGCAGACCATCGCTCAACGCATCTTAGCAGACGTGCCTGTCATCATTTAGCTGTCTATATTGTAGTACGAGCAGGTTTGATAATACATGGCCATATCATTGAGTCCGTTAGTCTGAGGACGAGCGACTAGGGTCAATTACATGGTAAGAATAGGGTAGTCATGAGCTTTTTACCAAAAGCCTTAACCGCGTCAATCAGGTCAGCAATGAGCCGTTGGTTTGCCTCGCGTGCACCCAAAAATGATAGCGCGACGCTCAATCTACGCAACGTCTATATTTTTTTTAGTCGTGAGGGCATGCTGTTTGCCGTGCTATTAGTGATTACTTTTATCGCGGGTATCAATTATGGCAATAATTTGGTGCTTGGCCTATGTTTTTATCTGGTCAGTGTCTGGTTGATTAGTTTTCATGTGACTTTTGCGCACATATCGGGTCTGCAAGTGCGTCTGCTAGAAGTGACTATGACAGAGGCCGGTACGCCCGCTTGGGTAACGCTGCAACTCAAAAGTGAAAGCCGTCAACCACGGCGACAGTTATTATTTGAGTTTGAGCAATCAGCTGACAAGAAAAATAAAGCTGGCACGAATCGACAAAGCTCCATACTCGTAACGAGTCTACAAAGCGAGCAAACTATCCGCCTACCTGTTCAAACCTACAATCGCGGTCCTCTTGAGCTGCCACGGCTAACAATTAAAACCGTTTATCCTTTGGGTATTATGCGTGCTTGGTCTTATGTTTATTTTGAACGAAAGGCTTGGGTATATCCCAAACCTGAAGCGTTTGACTGGCAGGCGCAGTATTCAATTGCGAGCTCGGAGGATCTGCCAACTGGTGGGCAATATCGACAAGGACAAGACGACTTTGAGCGACTGGATAATTATGTTGAAGGGGAGTCACTGGCTCGAGTCTCTTGGGGACATGTAGCACGGGGTCAGGGTATGTTTACCAAGCACTTTGCAGATCCTGTTGGTCATGAACAGACACTTGATTATGCAGATATGCCAGCCGCACATCACGAACAGAAGCTTGCGCAATTGGCTCATGGGGCGTTAATATTGGGCCAATTAGGCGTGCCCTTTCAAATGCGTTTACCCAATGATATGCCTGCTAGCGCAGCGGTGGGTGATGGTGAGACTTTTGCGCAAGCGTGCTTGCTAAGGCTGGCGAAAGCACCATGACTGAAATCAAGCAGTTTTCTGCAACCGATGCCACAAAAACGGCAAGCTTTGAGCAGTTAGCACTCGGTCAAAATACCCAAGCGAAAAATGGCATGGCAGCTGATAATAAATGGTATCGGCGACTACTGGCACTACCAGCCTATTATTGGGTGCTAATTGCTCAAATAGCAGTCGTGTTGCCGCATGCTGCTCACTTGCCAATATGGTTAATCGGGTTTGCTGCGGTTAGTATCATTGCCCAACTACCGCGTATCAAGAGTCGGCTAAAAAAACTCTCGCATTTAAAACGTGTCTATCAAAGCATGCAGATGCTGGGTTTCTTATTAGGCCTAGTAGGTCTGTGGCTAACGTATAACACAGCCTTTGGACTGGATATGGGCGTGGCATTTTTGGTGTTATGTCTCGCTAGTAAACTTTGGGAGTTATACAAGCGCCGCGATGCTTATGTGGTGTTGAATCTATCGCTATTTGTACTTGCTGCCTTGTTTTTGATGGATCAAGGTTTGATTACCACTTTAGAAGTGATAGTAGGAGCGGTGATTGTACTATTGGCGTTTATTGCGCTCAATGATGATAGCAATGCTCGTGGTGATGGACGCCTGCGTACTTTAGGGGTGTTAGGGGTTGGGGCACTGCCATTATTAGTGGTGCTGTTTTTATTTTTCCCAAGACTGCCGCCACTGTGGTCTGTACAACTATCAGGTCAGCAAGCCACTACTGGTGTGTCTGATAGTATGTCGCCCGGCGATTTTGCCAATTTAGGCCAGTCAACTGAGCTGGCTTTTCGCGTAGAGTTTGGCGATGAGCGTCCACCGCAACAGCAGCTTTACTGGCGCGGACTCGTGTTTAGTGATTTTGACGGAGTCACATGGCGACCAAGCAATCAGGTAAGCCAATGGTCATCAAGATCGCAAGCCCCTACATGGATTCAGAATGCCTTTGCTACCGTTCCTGAGCAAGTGCAAGCCGCACCTACTCGCTATCAAATTATCCTAGAACCTACTCAGCAGAACTGGTTATTCGGACTCGATTATCCTTTTTCTCAGCAGCCAGATATCAATATTACCTCAAACTTTACATTATCAAAAGATCAGCCAGTCACGCAGCAGCTGCGTTATGATGTATTGCAGTTTGCGCCGATGCGTATTGACCCGATTCTGACAGATGCATCGCGGCGTGTGAATCTTGCACTGCCAGCTGAAGGCAACCCTCAAGCACGCGCGCTTGCTAAGCAGTTGTTTGCGCAATCGGGCTCAGATCCAATGCGCTATATCGCTGCTATCGAGCGCTGGATCAATCAAACAGAATTTCGCTATACGTTGTCGCCGCCACGACTCAATGCCAACCGTATTGATGAGTTTTTGTTTCAGACCAAAGCAGGATTTTGTGAGCACTACTCTTCAAGTTTTACTTTTATGATGCGCGCAGCTGGTGTCCCAGCGCGGGTGGTAGCAGGCTATCAAGGGGGCGAGCCCAGTCGCAATGGCAACGTATGGGAAGTACGGCAAATGGATGCGCACGCATGGACTGAGGTTTGGCTCGAAAATCAAGGCTGGGTACGCGTCGATCCAACGTCGTTTGTGGCGCCTGAGCGGGTTGAGCAGGGTATGAATGCGATGACCCAGCAGCAAGGGGCAGCCATGTTTGGCAGTGGTGCGAGTGCGCAAATCAGCTATCAGCAGTATCAAATGCTACAAACGTTACGTCGTTTATCCGATCAAGCCAGCTATTATTGGCAAAAGGACGTGGTCGGCTATGACCAAGACAAACAAGCAGATTCGCTACTAAAATGGTTCAACATCAGCTCCATCATGCAGCAAATTATCTGGTTAGCGGCCAGTGCTGTTATGATTATGGCTACCCTAGTATTTATCATTTGGCGCCGCCGCCGCAAACGCTGGCACCCAGCAGATTTGCCGCTTGCTCAACTCTCAAAGCGCATTGGTAAGCGTGATAAATTGCTGGCTCGAGAGGATCATGAAGGGCAGTTAGCTTGGCTTGAACGCTTGGCATCTGCAATTGACAGTCGATCTGACAACAATATTCATCATGGGTCGAGTAATTTAACAGACAGTAACAACCCTGTGAGTACTCAGGCAAAGCTGGTTGAAATTAGACAGAATTACCGTCAGCTACGTTATGGACGCCTGAGTAACTTGGATGCTAGCCATAGTGAGTATCAACAATTACTCAAGCAGCTGAAAAAAAATGTGCGCGAATTATTGTAACGTTTTAATGGATGGCGTTGGTGACTTGAGTGAGATTAAAGATATTGATGCATAGATATTTGGCAGGCATCAGTGAAGGCTAGTTTGAGAAGATTAGTAAGTAAGTAAGAGAGAGTGTCTTATGGCGGTATATGTAGATTTTGTGCAGATAAAATTCAAAGGCTATAGGTGGTGCCATATGCTTGCGGATAGCTTGCAAGAGCTGCATGATTTTGCAGCATTCATTGAGGTAGATCCGCGTTTATTCCACCGTAATGCCAGCTATCCACATTATGATATCACCGTACAGATGCGCGAAATGGCTATTGCTCAAGGCGCGCTTCCTGCTGATAGAAAAAAGATTATTGAGTGCGCAAAGAAGTTAAAAGTAGAGTTGCAGTCTGAAATGTCGCTATCTGATAGTCACTGATGCAGCTTATAGGCCACACAAAGAAAAAAGGTGGATGAAGCTTTTGCTAACCCACCTTTTTCTTTGCTCAGATTATACTTTTCTCGTTTGATATTATTTGGCAACTGCCGCCGTGCTGACAGCGTTAAGTGCTTTTGAAATATTATCAATAACGGTATCGCAGCCTTTGATATTATGACGTGTTTTTAGATATTCAGGATTGTTGTATGACAGCCATACCTTTTTATCGGCATCTTCGCTAATGAGAATTTTTTGTGGTAAATCGATGGCGACGGTTTGCTCGCAATTCATCAAAGGCGTACCCGCTTTGGGGTTACCAAACATGATGACTTGTGTTGGTCGTAATGACAAACCTGCACTCTGAGCATTTTTTTGATGATCAACTCGTGCAAACACTGTCATACCTTTACTTTCGATCGTTGAGACCAGCTTGTCTGCGGTATCTTGGACGGAATGATTGCTTGGTAAGGTTACTAGGCCTTTTTCAGCATTGGTTGACTGGGTTGTTGCTGTCATTGAACCAGTAGCATCAGTTTTATTTAAAAACGTATCGATACTGGCGCAAGATGACACGGCCAATGCTAGCGCAGCAATAGAGACAATTTTAATCATAGTGATATCCTTGAGCGATCCGTAGTAGGTGGCAATACCCAATACTCATTGTGCGTCATCAGACCGGTGATGGCAACACGTCTGAATAGATCGCTAAACCAAACGCTCTGCTAGATAATCAACCAGTAGTCTAATCTTTGGTGATAGTTGACGGTTGTGTGGGTAGATGGCCCAGATGCTTTCTTCAGGCTCTCTATAGTCATCAAGTAAGCTCGCCAACGCGCCCGATGCCAGATATTTTTGCACATAATAATCAGGCAACTGTACGATACCAAGCCCTTTTAGCGCCGCATCAACCAGACTATAGCCGCTGTTGTACTGTATGGAACCAGAGACGCGCAGGTTTTTTTCTGTGCCATTTTCGACAAAATGCCAATAGTCGCGTGTACCCAGTAGGCAGTTATGTTGACTGAGATCATCAAGCGTGCGCGGCACACCATATTGATGCAGATAAGCAGGTGTCGCACAAACAAAATTGGTGCGCAGGCTAAGCTTTTTTGCCATCATCGTGGAGTCGCGCAACTTGCCAATACGAATGGCTAAATCATAGCCGCCCTCGACCAAATCAATCTGTTGATTGCTTAAAAAAGCGGTCACTTCGATCTCGCGATACTGCATCATAAAATCATTGATCAGCGGCAGTAATTGCTGCTCGCCATAAGTCACAGGCGCGGTCAGTTTAATTCTACCTTGAGGCTTTGATTGCAAATTGCTCACCGCTTGCTCAGCCGCGTCCAAACCATCGAGCACACTGCGGCAATGCTGATAAAACACGCGGCCTTCTTCAGTGAGTGAGACCTTGCGTGTGGTACGATAGAGTAGCTTTATATTCAATCGCTGCTCTAATGCACTGATCTGGCGGCTGACTTGCGCAGTCGAGATGCCAAGCGTTCTTGCAGCGCGCGTAAAGCTCTCGTACTCTGCCACACAGACAAACTCACTAATCCCTTCCCAGCGCATGATTATTACCAATATGTAAAAGATATTTGCAAATATAGCATATTGTTATCCGCTCAGAAATAAATATAATGGTTAGTATCAATGTAAATAGATGCTGCTTTATGGTCACCGATGCTTGCCTATATAGGGCAGGCAAGATAAGCTCAGTCTGTCTTTATCCATTTTAATCACAGAAATCGTGACTATTAAAACGAGCAAATAGCCTTATTGAACAAAAAGAATGATTGGGCGTGAATGACGTTTTGAGTTTACGCTACGTCATAATCTATCAATAACAATCAAAAAGAGAGATTCCTATGTCAGATAAATTTATCAAATCAAAAGCCGCCATCGCTTGGGGCCCAAAACAGCCACTGTCTATCGAAGAAGTGGACGTCATGCTACCGCGTAAAGGCGAAGTATTGGTAAAAATCGTGGCCAGTGGTGTCTGTCATACAGACGCTTTTACCTTATCTGGTGAAGACCCAGAAGGCGTGTTCCCAGCGATTTTGGGTCATGAAGGTGGCGGTATCGTTGAGCAAGTCGGCGAGGGCGTGACCAGCGTTCAGGTCGGTGATCATGTCATTCCGTTATACACGGCAGAGTGCGGCGTTTGCAAAATGTGCCGTTCAGGCAAAACCAATCTTTGCTCAGCAGTACGCGAGACGCAAGGTAAAGGCTTGATGCCAGATGGTACGACGCGTTTTTATAAAGACGGCGAGCCTATCTACCATTATATGGGTTGCTCGACTTTTTCTGAATATACCGTTTTACCAGAGATTTCTTTGGCTAAGGTCAATAAAGACGCGCCATTAGAAGAAGTTTGCTTGCTTGGCTGCGGTGTGACTACGGGCATGGGCGCAGTCATGAATACCGCCAAAGTCGAAGAGGGTGCAACGGTCGCTATCTTTGGTCTAGGCGGTATCGGGCTATCCGCAGTGATTGGGGCTGCGATGGCAAAAGCTAGTCGTATTATTGCGATTGATATTAACGAGAGCAAGTTTGAGTTGGCTAAAAAACTGGGTGCAACCGATTGCATCAATCCGAAAGATTATGACAAACCGATTCAGGAAGTCATCGTTGAGCTAACCGATGGCGGTGTGGATTATTCGTTCGAATGTATCGGCAACGTCGATGTCATGCGTTCAGCGCTAGAGTGCTGCCATAAGGGTTGGGGCGAGTCAGTCATCATCGGTGTCGCTGGTGCTGGACAAGAAATCTCAACCCGTCCATTCCAGTTGGTGACAGGTCGCGTCTGGAAAGGGTCAGCATTTGGCGGTGTGAAAGGCCGTACAGAGTTACCAGGTTATGTTGAGCGTTACCTTGCGGGCGAAATCCCACTACAGGACTTTATCACCCACACGATGCCAATAGAAGATGTTAACGAAGCGTTTGACTTGATGCATAAAGGCGAGAGTATCCGTACGGTTGTCAATTTCTAAGCGCCGTTATTGACAATGCTGACAGTAATATCAAAATCATGGTTTCAACCTGATGACGCTACAATGAAAAAGCTGCTTCAAAATTGAAGCAGCTTTTTTTTGCGCTATAGTTTTTTGAAAGCTAGAGAATAGTAGTTAACAGCAATCTTGCAAACGTAGGTATTAAGCACCCTTTTTGCGAATAATTTGATCCGCTAGGGTCGATAAATCTGATGCGATCAAATCTGGCACGGGCACATTTGGAGCACTCAGCATCTCGTTATATGGGCGAGTCAAAAAGGCACCGCGACAGCCTACCGCTTGCGCGCCGATGGTATCCCAGAGATGACAAGCGACAAGGCACAAGTCTGATGTCTTAACATCAAGCGTATCAGCCACCATTTGGTAAGTTTCAGGTGCTGGCTTGAACTTACTAACAGTCTCAACACTAAAATGCTGCTCAAAGAACTGACTTAGTCCCGCTTTCTCCAATGGTGTTGGAGACGCGCTGCTCGCTGAATTGGTTAGTGTGACCAATCGAAATCCTGCATTGCGCAGTCGTGTCAGTGCTGGTGCGGCATCAGGATGCGCCGGCAACGCACTCATTCTTTCTTTAAACTCATCGATATCAGACTCTGTCAGCGTCACTTGTCTGATATCTGCAATCATGTGTAGTGTGCCAACGCCAATCTCACCGAAAGGCGTATAGAGGCCAGATAGCGTCATGGTTTGAGAATATAGTACCAGCTGAGCGAACCATTCGCGTAAGACATTTTGCTTGCCAAACACTCGCGTAAAAAAAGGCGTGAGCGTGTCTATATCGAGTAGTGTCTCATTGACGTCAAACACAATAATCGAAGGAAAGCGTTCAGAAGACATAAAGCATCCTTGTATAAAATAACATTTTTATAATGACAGACGGTTTAGTCGGTTATATTTGCCAATTGTTCTAATATACTGACGTAATTTTCAACCCCTTGTGCACCGCTGACCAAATGACGCTCGTTGAAGATAATCGCTGGCACGCTTTGAATGCCTTGCTGTTGCCAGTGCTGTTCTTCTGCTCGTACTTCTTTTGCAAAGAACTGACCTTCTAGCACTGCCAGTGCCTCACTACGGTCCAGTCCAGTCTCTGCTGCAATGTCAGCAAGTACGTTGATATCGGAGATGTTCCTATTATTGGTAAAATGCGCCGCAAATAACGCTTGTTTTAACTCATGCATACTGCCTTGCTGGTCAGCGAAATGTAGCAGCTGATGCAGATTAAACGTATTGTGCATGCGCGTGTCATCATTGAAGTTGAACTCAAAACTAACCTCGCGGCCCGCCTCGCCCATTCTGATCCGGCTAGCATCTGACTCTTCCTTAGTCGAGCCATACTTTTCGATAATGTGCTCACGCAAGTTTTGCCCCTCGCTTGGCATATTGGGGTTTAGCTCAAACGGATGCCAATGAATGGTATGTGCGGTATTGGTTTGCTCAAGGGCTTTTGCCAGTTGGCGATAGCCGATGACGCACCAAGGGCAGACAACGTCTGAGACGATGTCTATTCGGAGTGGTTTTTCTGATGTGCTCATATGTCCTCGCAGGTATTGTCATTTGTATTTTATTTAAGATTTTCTTAGATGGGTATATCGGGCAGCGCTATCTAAAGGGATTGGCTCGCTGCAAAATAACTCAGTCAATACTAAGAGAATGAGGGAGTGATTACAATGTAGTCTGCACAGTCTGCGTTATCACTTAGGTAGCTCAATTGTAACTATTATCAGTAGGATAGCCGAAATTTTTGCAAAAACGACTTAACAACTGACGCATTGATAACAAAACCCATGATTACTTAACCAATCTGCCGTGGTCACAAAACAGGTTTTTATTTAAAGTTGCTCCATTGAAATTAGCGATGATTATTTATAAACCATGCTAATACTAATAAATTAATAAACGATAAAAACTTAACACTCAGTATGGGGTCATATATGAAAAATATCACTGAAGCAATGAGATGGCGTTACAGCACCAAAGAATTTGATACCAATAAAAAAATATCAGCAGAAGACTTTCAGAGTCTAAAAGATATCTTACGTCTCAGTCCGTCGAGCACCAATATTCAACCTTGGCATTTTGTGATTGCTGATGACGAAGCTGGCAAAGCTCGAATTGCTAAAGGCACAGAGGGAATGTATGAATTCAATGATGCCAAAGTAAAAGATGCCTCGCATGTCATCGTATTCTGTAGCCGTGTCTATGCTGATGACGAGTTTTTGAACGAAGTGCTCGACAAAGAAGATGCCGATGGTCGCTTTGCAGAACCAAAATTCAAAGAGCAAATGCATCAAACGCGTAAAATGTTTTTGGACATCCGCCGTTACGAGCAAAAAGCTGAGCCGCATTGGTTGATAGAGCAACTATATCTCAACATGGGGGCTTTGCTACTAGGCGCCGCTACTTTGGGTATCGATGCTGTACCAATGGAAGGCGCAGATTTAAAAGCGCTTGATGAAGAGTTTGATTTACGTAATAAGGGCTATACAGCGGTCGCAATAGTTTCTCTTGGCTATCGTAGTGAAGATGATTTTAATGCTGATTTGCCTAAGTCTCGATTTGACGAAGAAACAATCATCACCAAAGCCTAATTTGACTTGTTTGATTTGAAATGATTATTCTAAAGTAGATTCATAATAGCCCTATAAACTTCCGTTTGTGGGGCTTTTCTTTATTAAAATCTATTTAATATACTACCTATTTCTAAAAAATAGATTGCCCACTTCACAGAGCAGATTGCTAAATCATATAGCCTGAGTTTGAGTGCTGATAAATTAAAAGCAATTAATACTAGCTAGCAGCGGATGATTAGGTTAATTGAGGTAAATGATTATCAATTAGCCTACAGCGATTGGTAGTGCTCACTTTCAGGTACTGCCTCGGTTTAAAAACTACACTGTAATAACTACAAAGTTAACACAAAATATCGTCCTCAATAAGACATAATCAATTTATTGACGCCGTAACAGCGAGGCGTTTTACTACTCCCTTATATTCATCTGCCAGCGAGAAGCCAGCATGTCTACCTTGACGTTAACAATCAATAAGCAGGATTATCAGCTCGAGAATCTTGACGCCCGTACGACATTGCTCGATGTCTGTCGTCAGCACTTACAAATTACCGGACCCAAAAAAGGCTGTGACCACGGTCAATGTGGGGCCTGCACCATGCTCATCAATGGACGACGAGTCAACTCCTGTCTGACACTTGCCGTCATGCATGATGGTGATGAGATTACGACCATCGAAGGCATCGGTATGCCGGACTCACTATCGGCGCTGCAACAAGCGTTCAAAGATAACGACGCGTTTCAGTGCGGGTACTGTACACCAGGTCAAATCTGTTCAGCGACTGCATTGATAGAAGAAGTAAAGCAGAATTGGCCAAGCCATGTGAGCACCGATCTACAGAATCCTGATAGCCTGCTTGTACAAGAAATCGCTGAGCGAATGAGTGGCAATATCTGCCGTTGCTCCGCTTATCCTAATATTATCAAAGCCATCTCACAAGTGCTAGAGAATGAAGCATCAGCGTCTACCTCTAAGACAGCTGACAACGCTGCGCAACACTCAAGCGTAACAGGTATTTGGTCACCGCCGCCTAGTGAGACGCAACTTGGCAAAAACTCATCAAATAATAAGATTGCAAATAACAAAACAGCAAATGGTACAACAGGAGGCCGCTCATGAAACGCTTTGAATATAGCCGTGCTGATGCACCAGAGCAAGCCGCGACATCTGCCAGTAGTAAAGATGCTTCTTTTATCGCAGGTGGTACCAACTTATTAGACTTGATGAAGTTAGAGATTGAGACACCCATCAAACTCGTCGATATTACGCGTCTTGACTTAGAGCAAGTAGAAACGACTGCTGATGGTGGTTTGCGTATTGGTACACTTGTGACCAATAGTGATTTAGCCGCGCATCCTGATGTGATTGCCAATTATCCAGTATTGTCCCGAGCTATTTTAGCAGGGGCGACTGGTCAGCTACGTAACAAAGCAACGACGGGTGGCAACTTCTTGCAGCGCACTCGTTGCTATTATTTTTATCAAACAGACAGCGCTTGTAACAAACGTGAACCGGGCACAGGCTGTCCTGCTATTAATGGTGAGAATCGTACGCTAGCTATTCTAGGTACGAGCGATGCCTGTATTTCTCAGCATCCATCTGACATGGCAGTGGCCATGCGCTTGCTGGATGCCACTATTGAGACAATAAAGGCGGACGGATCGACTCGCGCTATCGATATCAAAGATTTTTATTGCTTGCCAAAAGACACGCCGCATATCGAAAACGTGCTAGAAGCAGGCGAGTTGATTACTCATGTTGTACTACCTGCCCCTATCAAGGGTATGCATACCTATGACAAAGTGCGAGACCGTGCTTCTTATGCCTTTGCACTGGTATCTTGTGCCGCAGTCATCGATGCTGATGACAATGGCAACCTAAAGACAGTACGTTTGGCGTTCGGCGGCATCGGTACTAAGCCATGGCGTAATGAAGAGGTTGAGGCACTATTAACAGACACCAATGGCAACAGCGATGTTATCACGCAGGCCGCTGATCTGTTATTGCATGATGCCAAAGGGAATGGTCAAAACGACTTTAAAATACCATTGACGCGTCGCCTATTAAAACAAGTCATTCAGCGCGCACTAGCGGGCGAGGGAGCATAATCATGGCACTATTAGAATCAATCACACAGTCAGAACCAACCAAAAAAATGACCATGGATGAGCCTGTTGAAACGCTATTTAGTACAACGGCAAGCAAATTGGTCGGTAAGCCTATCAACCGTGTTGATGGTTCGCTAAAGGTTAGCGGCCAAGCAAAATACAGTGCTGAAATACACTTGGACAATCAAGCCTATGGTGTCTTGGTAGGCGCGACCATTGCCAAAGGGCGAGTTGAGAGTATTGATAATGATTCGCTAAAGGGTATTCCTAATATTATTAAGGTCGTGACTGATCCTGAGCATTTCTTACGTAACTCTCAACAAGGTGGACTAAAAAAAGCACCGACGCAGGGAGCGACTGAGATTTTTTATCATGGTCAGCCTATTGCGGTCGTCATCGCTGAGACTTTTGAAGCGGCGAGAGAAGGCGCGAAGGCGCTTAAAGTTACCTATACAGATGAGACTGATCAAGCAGCATTAAACTTTACTCAAGAGCTATCTAATGCACACGCGGTCGATGAGAAGAAAGGCTCAGACAAAAACTATGTCCAAGGTGACCCGGATCAAGGTTTAGCTGATGCAGCAGTGACCGTTGATCGCTTTTATCATACTCCAAGTCAAAACAGCTCTGCGATGGAGCCACATGCAACGTTGGCTCATTGGGAAGACGATAAGCTCGTTCTGTATACTGCCAATCAGATGCTGGCTTCTTGCAAACAGCAAGTCATGGATGCGCTAGATTTGAGTGAAGATCAAGTACAACTGATCGCACACTATGTCGGTGGTGGGTTCGGTAGTAAGCTCGGTATTGCTCCTGAATCTATTGCGGCGGCGATTGCTGCAAAAGATCTGGGTCGTCCTGTGTTGATCACTATGACGCGTCCGCAAGTAATGGAGGCGACAATCCGACGCTCAAACACGCGTCAGCGTATCGCAATCGGCGCGAACAATGACGGCGTGATTGATACATTGATTCACGATACGATCTCTAGTAATTTGCCAGATGAAGCTTTTTTCGAGCCGACTGCTTTATCTACGCACTATTTATATAGTGGCAAAAACCGCCGCGTAAATTATGAATTGGTAGATATGAACCAAGTATTAGCAGGCTCGATGCGTGCGCCTGGGGAAGCGGTTGGAATGATTGCCGTTGAGTGTGCAATGGATGAGTTGGCTACTCAGTTAGAGCTTGATCCTATCGAGTTGCGTCGTCGCAATGAACCCGAAAAAGACCCCACTAAAGACATTCCATTTTCGACACGTAAGCTAATTGAATGTATGGAGCAAGGTGCCAAGCAGTTTGGTTGGGATAAACGAAACGCCAAACCTGCCAGTCAATTAGAAGGTGACTGGTGGATAGGTACAGGCATGGCAGCTGCTGCACGTGGCAACCAACTACAGGCATCTGAAGCGCGTGCAACCCTACAGGTAGATGAGTCAAAAGCACTCGGTATCAAAGCAGTTATCGAGACAGACATGACAGACATTGGTACAGGGTCTTATACGGTGTTTTCTCAGGTAGCAGCAGACCTGTTAGGACTGCCTATTGACCATGTTGAGATGAAGCTAGGTGATAGTGCATTGCCACCAGCGTCCGGTTCGGGTGGCAGTTGGGGTGCTGCGAGTGCGGGTAGTAGTGTCTATCTTGCTTGTGAGCAGCTGCGTGAAATGCTAGCAGAAAAAGTCGGTCTGTATCCTGACAACATTCAGTTAGACAATGGTCAAATTAAAAAAGCAGGCGAGCATGATTCAACAGCAATGGAAGCTGCTAAAAAGAGCAGCCAATTATTTGCTGAAAGCACTATTGATAAGCTATCGCAAACCACAGGGCTTTCGTTATCAGGACAGTCAGCATCACAAGAGTATGACTTTGACAATACAGAGGCTTACGCGCTTGCAGAAGTAGTGGCTGACTATGAAGAGCAAAAAATCAGTGCCAAAGGTCAAATAAATCCAGGTAAGAATGGCAAAAAATATCGTCAGTCGTCGTTTGGTGCTAACTTCGCTGAAGTCGCTGTTCATAAAGTGACAGGTGAGATTCGGGTCAAGCGCATGACAGGTGCATTTGCCGCGGGTCGTATTCTGAACCACAAAACAGCGACCTCACAATGCTATGGTGGTATGGTGTTCGGTATCGGCTCAGCATTAATGGAGGAAATCATCCATGATAAACGTGACGGTCGTCTCTGTAATCACGACCTTGCCGAGTACCATGTGCCAGTCAATGCAGATGTACCGCAGTTAGATGTCATATTGGTAGAAGAGGATGATCCGTATACCAATCCAATGCACATTAAGGGCATCGGCGAGACGGCTATTGCAGGTGCGGCTGCTGCGATTGCCAATGCTGTCTACAATGCAGTTGGTGTCCGTGTTTATGATTTCCCGATTACACTTGATAAGCTGCTTTATGAGATGCCAGAGTAGTTTTATCAGCTTATGTATGACAAGAACCCGCTTACTGAGCGGGTTTTTGTAACTGGGTCGGCAGTATATTTTAGTACTATCAAAAAACTCACTATCAAAAAATAATTATTAAATAAGAGGCATTATGAATCAAGTCGCTGACATTCTGAAGCTGGCAGGTGAGGCTCAGCAGCAAGATGTTGATGCTGTATTGGCCACTGTCGTTCGTACAGAGGGCTCAGCGTATCGCCGTGCTGGCGCCATGATGCTCATCTGTGAAGATGGTCGCTCAGTTGGAATGATTAGTGGTGGTTGCTTGGAGCCCCACATCATCAAACGTGCCTTTTGGCTCACGCGTGACGGTGCCAATGTGCAAGTCTATCAGACGGGTGATGACATCGAATATGCTGAAAATGGTCAAGCGCAGGTAGCGATTAACAAAGAAGCTGGCGATACAGATGATGATCTAGACGGCTTGAATGGCTTAGATGACATGGACTTTGATGAGTTGAATTTTGGACTCGGCTGTAATGGACGTGTGCATGTGCTGTTTGAGCGACTGGCAACAGCGGCACCATTCTTAGAGTTAGTTCGTCAAGTTCGGCGAACTCAGCAGCCGATTACGGTCGCTACTTTGATTCGTACCAGCGATTTCCAGACTCAAACGGATAGTTTACAGAAAAGTGCTGAGCTGAAAATAGGCATGCGTATCAATTTAGAGGAATACTCCCATTCGGGAGACTTAGCAAGACATGAGACAATAAATTCTTCGAATATAATTACCGATATTGTAGAAGGATTAGCAGAGTATAAGTTATCTGAAAGCAATACCGAATACGTGACCATAAAAACGGACGAGGCAACCACCGAGTGGCTTGTGCAACGCCTGCAACCACAAGTGCGTTTATTAATTTGCGGCGCAGGTAATGATGTGATGCCACTGGTGACCATGGCCAAGCTACAAGATTGGCATGTGACGGTCATAGACAGTCGCGCGCAATATGCGACGCGTATGCGGTTTCCTCAAGCAGATGCCGTCATTTCATTATCCTTAGAGGATAGTGATACGTTGCTAAAGCTGAGCCATAATGCTGCGGTTGCTCTGATGTCACATAGCTTGACTCAAGACCGCGCTCGCTTGGCGGTATTGCTAGCGCATGCGCAAAACTATAGATATTTAGGGCAGTTGGGGCCGCGTTATCGTACCGAACGCTTAATCAATGAAATCAGCGCCACTCTCACACAACCTGACGTCTTGGCTGCTGGTATCCGTAAGTTGCATTATCCGATTGGCTATAAGCTAGGCGGTGATGGTCCTGAAGCACTCGCACTTGGTATCATGGCACAGATAAATGCAGTCATGCATGATCAAGCCTCATCAATAGCGGTTTCGGATAGTAGTTTTTTGCATACAGCAGCGTTGAGTAATGATGCTGATATTGTGCCGAGTGTCGTATGAACAGCGGTATTTCTATAGAAGACACAGACAGACCGACACGGAATCATGCGGTCATCATATTGGCAAGTGGCCTCAGTCAGCGTCTTGGTCAACCCAAACAGCTGCTCGTTAAGAACGGCGAACCATTAATCTTGCGCATGGCACGATTAGCATTAAATACCAATCCGCAAGCCGTCATCGTTGTGATTCCTGATAAGCACTCTGCAATTACTAGTGTAGTTACAGAGCTGGCTATGCGATATCCAGCGGTTCAAGCGGTGCTAAATTCAAAACCTGATACCGGTATGGCGGACAGTTTGCGTTTGGGTATTGAGGGCATTGCGAGTCTTGAAAATTCGTCAATCGAGCGCGTGCTTATTATGGGGGTTGATCAGGTCTTATTGGATGAGTCACATTTAGCTGTATTGTTGACTGGTGAACAGTCTGTAGTGGCAAGTCGCTATCATAGTTGGAAGCGTTTAGAAAAGCATCAAAATTTAAATGAAGCGGAATCTAATAAAAACTCTGCTACTAGTAAATCTGCAAACCATGTCGTTGGTCTGCCTTTAGCAATTAACTATAAACTGCTTATACAATGGCAGGCAATGTTAGCAGGCGATAAAGGGCTACGGCATCTGATTAGAGGGTTACCAGCCGATCAAATAGGTACAGTTATCAACGATAGTCTTACTTATGATATTGATACGCCCGAGCAGCTCATCTATGCCAAACAACAAGGCTGGCTGGATAAGAAATCCTAGCAATAATAAGTATTAAGCGACCGACATGATAAGCATGATAGAAACCGAACGACTGTACCTTAGACAGTGGCGAGCGAGCGACTTTGCGCCATTCGCTGAGATGAATGCCAATCCTAAAGTGATGGAATACTTTCCCAAGTTATTAACCATTTCTATGAGTAATACTATCGCCAAAAAATGCCAGACGCTGATTGAGGCTAATGGGTGGGGGTTTTGGGCGGTGAGTCGCAAAGGCCGCTCAAACAAAAACGATGACTTTATTGGTATGGTTGGGTTAAATAACGCGCATGCTGATATGCCGTTTGCCCCTGCTGTCGAGATTGGTTGGCGCTTGCATAGTGATTATTGGGGGCTAGGGTATGCGACCGAGGCCGCGAAGGCTGCTTTACGATTTGCTTTTGATGTTTTAGAACTTAGCGACGTGGTTGCCTTTACTGCGGTGATTAATAAACGTTCGCAAAAGCTTATGCAGCGCCTTGGTATGATCAACACACAGGAGAATTTTTATCATCCTATGCTTGATGCCAAGCACCCACTTGCTGAGCATGTCCTGTATAAAATCACGCGTCAGCAGTGGCAAGCCCTTAGCGCATAACGGACTCTATGTATCTGATACGGCCGATCTTGAAAACGTCAAAATATGTCCTTTAAACGGCAACTCTAGATAAGTCGTATTTTCAGGTTTGACATGCTGACTACTAAAGCCAAACTCAATCATTTTGTTAGTCAGCTTGTTTTTGCGACCGCGACCAGGATCGACTACGATGACTTCACAGGTCGGTAGGGCATGGCGCTCTATGAATTCCGCCAATATATCGATGTGTTGATCTTCATAGAGTAAGTCACTGCCGATAATGATATCAAACTTGCCAAGATGGCTATTGTCCTCTGACCAGTCTAAACGCTCAAAATTAATCTCTTTGCTATTATTCAGTGTGGTATTTCTATCCAGAAAATACTCAACCGTTGGATGATAGTCAGTCGCTGTAATGTCCGCATGTCTATGATTGAGCAGCAAACTCGATAGCGCCATGCCGCAGCCCACTTCCAAAATTCGTTTGCCCGCGATATCGTAATCGAGCATATGATTGGCAAGTACCAAGCTTGATGGCCATATGACACCAAACATCGGCCAAGAAGCGGAGCAAATGCCCAAATTCAATGCCTCATCATCAGGGTCGCTAAATTGCTGATTGTCACGCAGGGTGCAAACATGAATGTCAGTGTTGCCAATTTCGATCGTTTGATAGCGTACGCGCACGGTGGTCAGCGAAGTCATAAACTGTCCTAAAAAATAAGCAAAAATGCAAGGTTTGGCAGAGGTTGCCACTGTCGATGAGGTAGGACGTTCGAATAAGGTATCTAAATATTGGAAATAGTAGAAAGTGAGCGACTGTAGAAGTTTTTGTTTTATAAAAGACTCGGTAGCGCCAAGAAAAGCGTCTTACAGGTGTGAGGAGAGTATGACCTAAACGATGACAAGTTATTGTTAATTCTGAAGGTATTGTTATTGCTGTGCAAAATCGTCCAGCACTAGAAAGTAATAGACAAGAAAGCCATTAGACGCGGATGGTTATAAGAGAGGAAAGGGCGCTCGACCTAAGACAAGCGCACTTATGTTACTATGGTATGAAGGAATTATGTTGAGTAATGGCTTAACTCCATCAACTAAGAAACTTTAGACCAGATGTCTTGAGCGCCCATACCAGCTCTACAAAGGCGCGACTGTTGGTCAAGGGTTCGCCGTCGATGATGAGCACATAACCTGCACCGTCAATCCATAAAAACACAAAGCTGGTTTCAGGAATAAGTAAGTCAACTTGCTGAAAAAACGAGATGGCTTGACTCTCTACTGCCCAGCCGCGCTGTTTTTGGCGAAGCATAAATCCTGAAAAATCAGCAGCTGCGACACTGAGCATGTCCGCTTCCTCTTGACTATAACCAATCCGAGCCAGACAAAACCCTTCATCAGAGCCAATTGCGGCACGGCGTTTGCCAGATAAGCTCGCGACTACGTAAGGCAAAAACTGATCCAGTGGCAAATTGGGTGCTGGCAAAAGCAAAGACAGTTTTTCAATCCAGCCTTGCTCGATAAAGCTTTGTAGCCATATATCAGAATAACGCTGCAACCAATCAGCAGCGAGTAGTGTCTGCCCATAAGACAATAAATCTTGTAGCGCCAACTGCTCGTCAGTCGGCTCATTCTGTGAAAATGCCTCAAAAATACCAGCGGGCGTTAAGGTTAGATAGGTTTTATCAGCATTCAAGTAAGAGGACATAGCGGCTACCGTAGTGATGAAAGGGTGATAAAAAATATTTAAGGTAATAAATGAATGACAATCTATCGTGTAGTAGAAGGTCTAATGGTTTGATCAAGGTGCTGTTGGCAATTGTCCCAGCGCTTATCAAACTGCCAATCACTTTTGCCCAAGCTAAACCATACTAATGAAAATGCCAGACGATCGTTGCGCGCCGTACAATAGGCAAAAAACTCATTTTCAATTTGCTCAATGGTGCCCCAGTCTTGGCTAGCACGTGCTTGCATCAACTCGCTTGTGATGTCTTTAGCGATTTCTTTGGCATCATCGCTACTGATACGCAGTCGTTGCTTTTGCTCATTGAGCGAAGGCGACACCAGTACGCTCCAGCGAGTGGCGAGCATACTGTTGCGCTGAATGTAGCTTTTTTTATCAATACAATCGCGAAACCCTTGCTGGGCATCAGGGTACAAGCGATCTTTAATACGCGTAAATAGATTATTGACATCGTACGGAATATCAAACCAGCAACCATAGAAAAAGTCCGCTACAGCGCCTTGTAACGGTTCTTTTTCAGTCATCAGTAAGGCGGCGTTGATGCGCTGCTCATGAAAGTGACGGTTATTGGGTGCCAAAAACACCTTGCGCGAGTAAAGTCGAAATACTCGGTGCGCGACTTTCTCATTTTCTTTGATCAGGTCTGCATCAGACATCATAGTATCCTCTTGTCATAGCCGTGATGGCAAAAAGCGCAACAAGCCACAGCCTAATTCTGTAAAACGAAGTGCGATATCAATAAAGCTAATAAGCGATCAGTCCAATAATGTCTGCATCAAATCAATCATGAACTCAGCATCTTCTTCACTCATCGCCTCAAACCCCTGCGGCATACCTAGTTCAGTCAAGGCTTCTTTACCATCGTCATCGCTATGCAAATCAAGAATGGCATCTATAAAGAGTTGCGCATCTGGGAAGTCATCTTTGATAAGCAGGACATGGCTAATATCTGCCAAATCACTCTCAATCAGTACCGATAGCTGAGCTTTGGTTAAGCGTGAAAAGCTGTGAAATATCTCCGCTAAGAAGAAAGCCGCTTGGGCATCGCCTTTGATCACTTTGCGGGCGGCTGCTTGATAGGTCTCAGTCACATCCCAGTTAAGATCAGATTCTTCTATATCGACAGCTTCTAGCAAACGCAAACCAATCAGCTTGACGTCGCGGTTGTCTGCCATGGCGACAGTTGCACCCGCATGGATATCTTCTAGGCGGTCGATATCGCTATTGGCCGCTGCTGCAATCACCATCTCATCAGACTTACCGATAGGTCGTGCAATGGCTCGATAGCCTTGCGCGCGTATCAGGGCGGCTGCATCAAAAGGATTGGCGTAGATAATTTGGATATCACCTGCCTCAATCAATGCTTCTTGCTCAGCATGTGATGCTGGAATATTAAGATGCATGTTTAGGTTGGCACGTTTTTGTATCAAGGTATTAAACATGTGCCAGCCTGCAAAGCGCTCAGGCGAGAAATCAGGGGCGATTAACATATTGTGTGTCGTCATGATTTAGCCTTCCTCATGTTGTTTCATTTGAGCGTACTGAGACAGTGCCGCTTCAATTTTGCTGCGTGATGGCTTGCGGCGTACTGAGGTGTAGCCAACGGTTTCGCCGCGGCGAACATTGGGTACGACCGTGGCATATACCCAATAGTGACTACCGTCTTTGCATAAGTTTTTGACATAGCCATGCCATTTTCGTCCAGATTCAGCGGTATCCCACAGGTCTTTGTAGGCGGCTTTTGGCATATCAGGGTGGCGCAAGATAGATTGCGGTTGACCGATGAGCTCATCAACGCTGTAGCCACTAATCTCGACAAAGGCATCGTTGACGTGAGTAATAATACCGTCTAAATCGGTGCGCGAGACAATCAATTTGCCATCGGGATAGGGACGTTCTATTCCTGTATCATAGACAGTCCGTGACGTTCCATCATAATAGGTTAGGGTGATTTGCTCAGCAGGCAGGTCAGGCTTGTGTGCATCAGGGATTGGAGAACCCATGGTCATCTCCTTTATTAGTCGTTATGTAGTCAATCCTCTATAAATGGGATACGGTGTCAGCCTTGCTTAGTCTACTACTTATAGTACTTTCGCCCGGCTTCCTTGTATGCAAATCATATTGAACCGACTATGTTTATAATAATTAAAAAGCGAATGGATACGGCGCTTGTTAAAAGCTAAAGCTACCAATCAAATAAGTTTTGCAAGGGCTTCTGAAGCACGCTTGATGTCTAAGAATATCAAGCCAAGCTTGGCATTGGGTTTTGCCATGATGGTGAGCACTGCTTCTTCTCCTGATGAGGTCATGATCACATAGCCTTTTTCGCCTTGAATCATGATGCGATCGATACTACCGCGTGCCAATTCGCGACCTGCACGGTCACCCAATGATAGCAGTGCCGCTGACATCGCCCCAACACGGTCTTCATCAACGCCAGTTGGTAGAGCTGAGGCAATCATCAGACCATCGTTAGAGATTAGGGCAGATGCTTCAACATCTGCTGATGAGCTGTTTAAGTCTTCCAATATCTGTTGAAATGAATCTGTACGCATATCGCTTTCTCTATACTGTGTGTTAATTTTTATTTATGAACTATAGTTAGCCAAAAATAACCCTATTTAAAAAAGGGTATTATAAATCCTTACTAAAAATATTGATATAGTAAATCCCTATTTAAAATAAGGTTATGGAGATTTTTTTCTTCAATTTCATAAAATTTTTAATATTTTTATTAAAAAAGCCCCAATCATTGTATGACTGGGGCTTTTTTGGTTACGATAAATAAAAGTAGTTTGACTATATTGCCTCGCGCCATTGTCCTTGAACCATAATGCCTTGAATAGGATTAAGCCCCATCTGATAGGCCAAGTCAGCAGGGCGGGCGATATCCCATAATGCTAAATCGGCATCACAGCCAACCTCTATTTTACCTTTATTAGGTAGCCCCAAAGCCTGCGCCGCATAAACCGTCGATCCTGCCAGTACTTCTTCAGGCGTGAGGTAAAAAAGCGTACAGCCCATATTCATCGTCAATAACAGCGACGTTAACGGTGAGGTGCCAGGGTTACAATCGGTCGAAATCGCCATCGGGACGCGATGCGTGCGCAGTGCCTCAATCGGTGGCAGTTTGGTGTCACGTAACGTATAAAACGCTCCGGGCAATATCACGGCAACCGTGTTGCTAGCAGCCATCTTCGCTATGTCTTCTTCTGATAAGTGCTCTAAATGGTCGCTAGATAGTCCTTTGTATTCGGCAACTAAAGCGCTACCGCCGATATCAGATAACTGCTCAGAGTGTAGTTTGACTGGCAGGTCCAATGAGCGCGCAACCTCAAAAACGCGTCTAATCTGATCGCTACTAAAGGCAATGTTTTCACAGAAACCATCGACCGCATCGACTAAGCCTTCTGCATGCAGAATCGGCAGCCACTCGCAGACTTGCTCGATATAGTCGTCCGCACGGTTTTGCATGTGAGACTTATATTCAGGTGGTAAGGCGTGCGCTGCTAGATAAGTAGTGCTCACATGAATGTCATACTTTTCGCCAAGCTGACGAGCGACAGTAAGCATTTTGCGTTCAGTGTCTAAGTCCAGACCATAACCCGACTTGATTTCGATACTGGTGACGCCTTCTTTCATCAGCGCGACTAGACGTTTTTCACTTTGGGTAAATAGCGATTCAATACTAGCCTCACGGGTGGCGCTCACAGTTGCGACAATACCGCCGCCTTGTGCAGCGATGTCTTGGTAACTGGCACCTTGCAAACGCGCTTCGAACTCATTGCTGCGGTTGCCGCCATAGACAATGTGCGTATGACAATCGATGAGCCCAGGCGTTATCCATTTACCATCGACGTCTGTGATTTGGTTCTTTTGATAATGAGGCAGATGAGTAACGATTTGTTCCTGTACTCCAATCCAAGCAATCTTGCCGTTTTTAATACCGATAGCGGCGTTCTCTAACTGACCGTATGGGACGCTATCAGGATCCTCGTTTTCATAAAGATCAAAACCATAGTGCGCTGAAAACGTCGCAATGTTGGCATTGATAATAAGGTGATCAAACGATGTCATCGTAGATTCGTCGAGCGTCTGCTCATTAAAACTCTCTGATTCATTCATAGTATGCTCCTAATGATTGGGAGGCGAGCGATCTTTGTTTGCAAGACCTTTGTTCGTAAGATTTAAGTGACAAGTAAGTGCTGTTCTATAATCGTTGCCAGCAATCGAGCAGCGACTTTGCAGCTACGACTATCAACATCAAAGGTCGGGTTGATTTCAGCAATATCAGCCATTTTCATTTTACCTGATGACATGATCAGCTTGACCATACGCTCAACAAAACCAAGCTCAATACCAAAGGCGGCAGGCGCGCTGACACCCGGGACGACACTAAAGGGGAGGCAGTCCATATCAATGGTGAGATACACGATATCGACCTGATCTATGAAGCTTTTGACCTGCTCGGCAAGTGTATCCCAAGGCTGATAATGACAGTCTTCATCACTAATGACCTGTACACCCAGTTGCTCGGCGCGATCGAAGAGCGCGGCGGTATTAGAAAAGCGACTGACGCCTATACAGCAATAATAAAAGGGTTGATCGTGTGTATCAAGGTGCTCAGCAATTTGACGAAAAGGTGTTCCAGAAGTCGCCACATCAGACTGACGAATATCCAAATGCGCGTCAAAATTAATGATTCCGACAGTAGGCGTGGCATTTGCTTCGCTGGTATTTTCTAAGGCCTGCCATAATCCTAAAAAGCTACCGTAAGCGATGGCATGACCACCGCCAAGCCCGATGGGTAGGCCACCTTGCTTGAGGATAGTGCTAACTGCATCGGCGTATTTAATCTGAGCTTGCTCAAGGGTACGCTCGGCAAAGCCGTCGTTGTCATGACAGTAAATGTCACCGGCATCACCTAGTAAGGATGGTAGTTGATCATTAAAGCGTTGTTGCAACTCGGCAATGACTGGCAATGCAGCGAACGCCCGACGAATCAAAGGCGGTGCAGCTCGTGCGCCCGCGCGCCCTTGATTGCGTCTAACCCCTTGGTCACAAGCGAAACCAACCAGCCCAATATGTTGAGCCTCATAAGGCTGGGCGAGCTGATACCAATAGCGGGCACGTGCAGTCTCAAACGGCTCAGCACGGCCTGTCCACTGAGTCATATCAGCGACTGTATGACTAATGGGTGTGGTTGCTACTGTCATCCTTGCTCTCCTTTAACCAGTTAACCGTTATTTAGACTCGTACCAGTCGCGACGCAGCTCTTGCCAATGCTGAGCAAGTGTACCGTCTAGTACTAGCTGCTTGGCTGCCTCGATATCTGGGGCTAGGTAGCGATCTTTATCATAAAACGTGACTTTTTCGCGTAGCTTTTGATGCGCCACTGTCAACGGCTCTGATGTCTCGAGTCCACGATGGAAGTCAATACCTTGACCAGCAGCTAGCAGTTCAATACCGATAATGGTCGCGGTATTTTGCGCCATCTCATATAGGCGGCGAGCACAATAGGTGGCCATCGATACATGATCTTCTTGGTTGGCAGAGGTCGGAATACTATCGACACTGCCTGGATGGGCGATAGATTTGTTTTCTGAGGCCAATGCTGCTGCCGTTACATGCGCAATCATAAAGCCTGAGTTGACCCCAGCGTTATCGACCAAGAAGGGCGGCAGACCGCCTGATAACGTTGCATCAATTAGTAAGGCCACACGGCGCTCAGACATCGAGCCAATCTCAGCGATTGCCAAGGCTAAAATATCCGCGGCAAAAGCGACTGGCTCAGCGTGGAAATTACCACCTGAAATGGCGACTGGGCCATCTTCGTTATTAAAGATAAGCGGATTGTCGGTTACCGCGTTGGATTCGATAAGTAGTGTTTTTCCTGCTTGGTTGATGATATCAAGACAAGCACCCATGACCTGCGGCTGACAGCGTAGGCAATAAGGATCTTGTACGCGATCATCTTGCTCGCCGTCATGTGAGGCACGAATAGCACTGCCTTTGATCAATTGACGATGCGCTTTGGCGATCTCTATCTGACCATGATGACCACGTACTTCGTGAATCCGAGCATCAAATGGTGAATCCGAGCCTTTGGCTGCATCAATTGACAGTGAGCCGACAATGGTTGCTGTTTCAAGCAAATCACGCGCTAAGAAATAACCACGTAATGCTAGTGCCGTTGATACTTGTGTACCGTTGATGAGTGCAAGGCCTTCTTTGGCTGCAAGCGTAATAGGCTCAAGTCCGTGCTGCGCTAAGGCATCAGCGGCAAGGACTTTTTTGCCATCGACATAGACGTGACCTTCACCCATCATCGCAAGCGTCATGTGTGATAGTGGCGCTAAATCACCAGAGGCACCGACTGAACCTTTGGCTGGAATGTTTGGCGTGATTTGATTGTTGATTAAACCAAGTAAGCTATCAACTACCTCGCGGCGTACGCCAGAGACGCCTTGTGCTAGGCTGGCAACTTTCATCACCATAATCAGTCGTACCACACCATCTGGTAGCGCGTCACCAGTACCTACCGAGTGAGAAACGATCAGGTTACGCTGAAGGAGCTCAAGTTGGTCATCACTGATACGTGTCTTGGCAAGTAAACCAAAGCCTGTATTGATGCCATAAGCGCTCTTATCACGGGCAATGATGGTGCGCACGTCTTCATGCGAGGCATCAATCGCCTCATAAGCACTCTCAGTCAGTGTCAATATAACAGGCTGCTCATAGATGTCACGTAGCATCTCAAAGCTAAGCTGGCGTGGGTGTAGGGTTAGTTGCTTGATATTTTCCATAGGGGTAATCCTAGTTGCATAGTCATATAAGTGTTTGTTTTTATAATATTAAGGTAGTTCAAACTATTTAATCATTGGCAGGTTTAGACCATAATCTTTTGCTGTTTTAATTGCTAACTCATAACCTGCATCGGCATGACGCATAACGCCTGAACCGCAGTCATTGACCAGTACTCGTGACAAGCGTTTGGCAGCGGCATCCGTACCGTCTGCAACGATGACCATGCCTGAATGCTGCGAGTAGCCCATGCCGACACCGCCGCCATGATGCAATGATACCCACGTCGCGCCGCCTGCCACGTTCAGCATGCCGTTCAATAGCGCCCAATCAGATACCGCATCTGAGCCATCTTTCATGCTTTCTGTTTCGCGGTTTGGACTGGCAACAGAGCCCGTGTCCAAATGATCACGACCAATGACGATAGGGCCTTTTAGCTCACCGTTTTTGACCATCTCATTAAATGCCAACCCTGCTTTGTCACGTTCGCCCAGTCCCAACCAGCAGATACGGGCAGGTAAGCCTTGAAACTGAATGCGCTCTTTTGCCATATCAAGCCAGCGATGGATATGCTGGTTTTCAGGGAACAATTCTTTAATTTTTTGATCCGTTTTATAGATGTCTTCTGGGTCACCAGATAGTGCTACCCAGCGGAATGGGCCTTTGCCTTGGCAAAACAGCGGACGAATATAAGCGGGGACAAAGCCTGGGAAATTAAAGGCATCTTTAACCCCTTCATCAAACGCCACCTGACGGATGTTATTACCGTAATCAGTCGCTGGGATATTCATCGCTTGCAGATCTAAAATTGCCTGGACGTGTACCGCACAAGATTGAGCAGCGGCTTTGGTGAGGGCAGCATGTTGCTCTGGATCTTCTTGGGCGGCCTTCCATTCTTCGACCGTCCAGCCGCTTGGTAGATAGCCATTGATTAAATCATGCGCCGAGGTTTGATCGGTGACTAAATCAGGCTTCATACCGCCAGCATTAGCGCGCTTGACCATCTCAGGCAAGATATCTGCAGCGTTACCAAGTAGCGCGATAGAGACCGCTTCACCCGCGTCAGTATGTTGCTTGATTAACTCATAAGCGTGGTCAAGATCGTCTGCTTGCTTATCGACATAACCCGTACGCAAACGAAAATCGATACTAGACTGCTGACATTCGATATTCAATGAAGTCGCACCCGCAAAGGTAGCCGCTAATGGCTGCGCGCCGCCCATACCGCCCAGACCAGCGGTCAAAATCCAACGTCCTTTCCAGCTGCCATCATAATGTTGACGACCTGCTTCAACAAAGGTCTCGTAAGTCCCTTGCACGATGCCTTGCGTACCGATGTAAATCCAGCTACCTGCTGTCATCTGACCATACATAAATAGGTCTTTGCGATCGAGCTCATTGAAGTGCTCCCACGTTGCCCAGCGCGGTACAAGGTTAGAATTGGCAATCAATACGCGTGGTGCGTTTTCGTGTGTTTGAAACACGCCGACTGGCTTACCAGACTGTACGAGTAAGGTTTCATCATCTTCTAACGTTTTGAGCGATTCTAAGATTTGATCATAGCTTTCCCAGTTACGTGCTGCGCGTCCGATACCACCGTATACCACAAGGCTTTTTGGATTTTCGGCCACATCAGGATGTAGATTGTTTTGCAGCATGCGATAAGGGGCTTCGGTCAGCCAGCTTTTGCAATGCAACGTGCTGCCTGTAGGCGCGGCGATATCGCGAGACTCATCACGGCGGGTAAGTTTATTGTTGGTTCCGTTTTCAGTAGTCATGGTCATATCCTTGTGGTAACTAATAGGGCAATAAAGTAGTCAAAGTAGGTGTTTTACAGTCAGTCTATAAACGCATCGAAATGTAACGTAGCTAGGTCAAGATTTTTAGACTTGCTATAAATTGTATATACAAATTATCAAAGATAGTTTTTTCATGCAAGGATTTTTTGATAAAAATTAGAATTAATGAAAAAAAGAGCATAACTGATAGAGTGATATGAATAAGAGTTCGCATGATTGTCGTGATATTATGGCGCTATCCTTATTAGCGGAACTGACGGTTTAAAACGAATATGACAAAAACAATTCCGGCGTATCAGCGGATTAAAAATGCGATATTGGACAATATTCACTCTGGCAAATGGCAAGCAGGCAACGCGATCTCGACAGAAATGGCACTGGCGACAGAGTTTGGTGTCTCACGAATGACGGTGAATCGCGCGCTCAAAGAGCTGAGCGAGGAGCGTGTATTGGAGCGGCGTCAAGGCTCAGGCACGTTTGTCGCACAGCAGCAATTCAACCATACCTTTGTAGAAGTGCGTAATATCGCAGAGGATCTAAAATCTGCCAATCGCGATTACGAAGCAAAAGTGGTGAGTAAGCGCGCAGTCACAGCTTCGATGCTCGATGATGAGTTGCGCCGCAAGTTTGGTATTGATGAAATGGCTACCGTGACTCATACAGACGCTAGTGATGCACCTGTTTTATACGAGGTGAAAATTATTCACGTTGCAGATGATCAGCCTATACAGTTTGAAGAGCGCTGGGTCGATGCTAAAAAAGTGCCTGAGTTTATTGAGCAAGACTTTACAGTGGTTAATACCAGTGATTATTTGGTTGCCAAAATACCGTTAGAGAGTGGCAGCTACACCATACGTGCGCTTGCGGCACCAAACGAGGTGGCAGATGCGTTGCAGATTGCAGCGCAGTCACCAACGCTCGTATTGCGTCGCCAGACTTATTCAGCCGGTCAGGTCGTCACTTTTGTGAAGATGTGGCATGCCGGTGATCGCTATCAATTCTCGGGTGAGCTGTAGTCCGGCGTTAATGACAGTCACTACCTAACGTATACTCACCGATTTTGTACGTTTTTTCTGTCTAAAGTGAGATACTATATCCATGAGCTGCGATTTACTTAGCAGCAGTAGCGATTTATTGAAGAGCAATCCGATCTTAATACGCTTAAAAAATTCAAAAATAATAGGGAAGCGGTATTGAAAAATATGCTGAGCACCCTCAAATCGAGCAGCCAAAGTCGAATATTGCAGAGCGGTTATTATATTGCCCTTTTGTATCGGCTTTTCCCTATTTGTTGGCGCTAACCATTTTCACTTATTCATTTACTCTTATAAGGACGTCTTATGAAACGTCGTACTCTTTTAGCCCTTGCTGCTAGTACTGTTTTGCTTGCCGCTTGTGGTCAGTCTAATACTAATGAAGCTGACACTACTGCCACTGACACTGCGTCGACAGGCGGTTCTGATTTGCTGCAACGTATCAATAACGGCGGCACGATTAACGTCGGTACAGAGGGTACATATCCTCCGTTCACGTATCATGATGAGAGTGGCAAGCTGACAGGCTATGACGTCGAAGTGACGCGTGCGGTCGCGGACAAACTGGGTGTTGATGTTGAGTTTAAAGAGACTCAGTGGGATGCGATGCTGGCAGGTTTGGATTCAAAACGCTTTGATATGGTGGCCAACCAAGTCAGCTTAACGACGCCTGAGCGTCAAGCCAAATATGACAAATCTATGGCTTATAGCTGGTCAGGCGCGGTTGCATTGGCACCGACTGATGACAACCGTTATAGCTCTTGGGATAACCTAAAGGGTTTACGTACCGCGCAATCACTCAGCAGTAACTACGGTGAGCTGGCAGAAAAATACGGTGCAGAAATCGTCCCTGTCGATGGTATGGCACAAGCGGTCCAATTGGTTAAGCAAGGCCGCGCTGACTTTACGATGAATGACAATCTAGCCGTACTCGATTATCTCAAAAAATTCCCAGACTCTGATCTTGAGATCAAACTGACAGCCCCACCAAGTGAACAAACAGGCTCAGGTCTCGTGCTTATCAAAGGCAACGATGAAGTTGTGGCAAAATTGGATGAAGCAATGGCAGCACTCGCCGCTGATGGTACACTCACCAAACTTAGCGAAGAGTTCTTTGGTGCTGATGTAAGTCAGCAGAAGTAATGTTGGCTTCTATCACATCTGTGCTCGCTGAACTATTGGCATTATTGCCATTTATGAGTCCTGATCGAGCACAGATTGTCATCTCGTCGTTTTGGCCAATGCTCAAAGGCGGTATCTATTATTCGATACCGCTGGCATTGATCTCATTTGCTATCGGTATGGCGATTGCTTTGACCGTCGCATTGATTCGGATTGTACCGCGTGCTGGTTGGTTCCATGAGATCATTTATCGCTTGGCTCGTATCTATGTATCAGCAATTCGCGGTACACCGATGCTGGTTCAGCTGTTTATTATTTTCTACGGTTTACCAAGTGTGGGCGTCAAGCTCGATCCGTTTCCTTCAGCGATCATTGCATTCTCGCTCAATATTGGTGCGTATGCATCAGAGACGGTGCGCGCCTCGATTTTGTCTATTCCAAAAGGGCAATGGGAAGCGGGTTCAACTGTTGGTTTGACGTATTTGCAGACTTTCCGTCATGTGATTTTACCGCAAGCGCTGCGCGTATCGGTGCCGCCATTATCTAACACCTTTATTAGCTTGGTAAAAGACACCTCGCTTGCTTCACTGGTATTGGTCACTGAGCTGTTTAAACAAGCGCAGATCATCACGGCCCGTAACTATGAGTTTATGCTGGTGTATACCGAAGCGGCGATTATTTATTGGGGTATCTGTCTGTTCTTGACCTTTATCCAAGGCAAGCTTGAAACGCGCCTTGATCGTTATGTAGCAAAATAAGCTACGTAGTAAAATAAGTTATGGCTCAATAGACACGCCCTAGCACAACAGGAATTTTTATGATCAAAGTCACGAATATTCATAAAGCCTTTGGTGGCAATCAAGTATTAAAAGGCATCGACTTGACCATTAATAAAGGTAAAGTGGTCGTCATATTAGGACCTTCAGGCTCGGGAAAAACCACTTTTTTGCGTTGTCTTAATGCGCTGGAGATTCCTGATAAAGGTGTCATTGCATTTGATGATGACAGCTTAAAAGTTGACTTTGCGACTAAGCCAAGCAAAAAAATGCTGCTCGCATTACAGCGTAAATCAGGTATGGTATTTCAGTCTTATAATTTGTTCCCGCATAAGACAGCCATTGAAAACTTGATGCTTGGGCCTACCGTCGTGCAAGGACAAAGCAAAGCGCAAGCACGTGAGCAGGCTTTGGTCTTGCTAGATAAAGTAGGACTATCGGACAAAGCTGATCTCTATCCATTCCAGCTATCTGGTGGTCAGCAGCAGCGTATTGGTATCGCCCGTGCGCTAGCGATTGAACCCTCATTGTTATTGTTTGATGAGCCAACGTCTGCACTTGATCCAGAGCTGGTACAGGATGTCCTTGAAACTATGAAGCAGTTAGCCTCAGAAGGCTGGACGATGGTCGTGGTGACTCACGAAATCAACTTTGCCCGTGATGTCGCGGATCACGTCGTTCTAATCGAAGATGGCGTTGTCGTCGAAGAGGGTAGCGCTAAGCAGTTATTTGAAGACTCAAAGCATCCGCGTACGCAGGCTTTTTTGCAGCGTATCGAGCAGTAAGCAGTTTATATCGTTGCAACATGTTCAGTTAGAAAAAGCCCATTCAGGGCTTTTTTTATGTCTATAATTTGAGTTTGACGGTTTTGGATAAATTTTATGTAGTCTCTGCTAGCGGAGATACAGCAAGCGAGAAAAATACCTTTTAATCAAGTCTATCTATTGTGTCGTTTTTTTAATCTAGATTTAGTTATCGCGCCTTACCAGACAACCAAATAATAAAGCTAAACGGTTTGCCGTCTTTTAAGCCAGCGAGGGACGCGCGTGGTTGTGCCATTAACCACTGCATTTAACAACGCCGCCAGCAAAATCAGCGTCACGCCCAGATATTGAATCCAAGTCAGAGCTTGATGCAGCAGTATCATTGCCAGCGCAATCGCCGTCAACGGCTCAAAAATCGTAAAAACAGACGCACGAGAGGCGGGCAGCTTCTCTAATGCTTTCATATAAAGGCCAAAGGGCACGACAGTACCCAAGAGTGATAGCCCTAACACATAGCTCCAAGTCAGTAGTGGTAACGACATTAGCTGCTCATAGGTTTGATAGGTTTTGGGCAGTAATAGCAGCCCGCACGCGCTGATCACTACGGAAGTGAAAAATACCAAAGGGGCAGGGTGCGCGTCATGCATTGCACGCTTACCGAGTACGCCGTATAGTGAGTAGCACATCCCTGCTGCCAACCCGAGCAAAACACCCCAATTGACTTGCGCTTGCTCACCCAGCATCGTCAACCCAACCCCAAAAACCGCCATGAATGCCAGTGCGATAGATTTTCGTGTGATGGACTCACTGAGTAAAAACTTTGAGAATAACAAGCTAAACACGGGCGCGGTATACAGCAAGGCTACCGCAGGGCCCGCGCCAACATAACTGACAGCAAAAAAATAGCAGACGGACATCCCCAGTACACCAATCAAGGACTGAAGTGCCAGCCCAAACCACTGCTTGGGTCGTAGTTTGATCAGCTGTGGCCATAGGGTCGGTAGCATGGCTAAAATAATCACTGCTGCCGTCACGATGCGTAATATCGTGACTTGCCAACCACTAAAGCCTATTTGATTAAGATAGGTCGAAAATATACCAAGCGTGCCCCAGCAAATTGCTGCGGTAATGATTTGAATAGTGCCTATCCATGACTGATGCGAGTATTGTATTGTCGTTCCGCTGTCTATGTTTGCCATACTGTTGTCTTCTTACGATCTAAATGACACAAAGTTTTGTCAGATTACCAGTGATTTAAACGCTCTGAGCAATACTGAAACAACAAAAGACAACCTGATTAAAGGCTGTCTTTTGTTGGTTATCTCAGTCTATCATTAAATAGCAATCGGTCGCTACTGGGCAGTGTCTTCAATTTAACTATAATCTTCTTATAATAACGTGTTGTTAAAATGATGGGCGTCCAGTACGTCACAACTTGAACTGGAAATCATATGAAATATATAGCGATAGTCGTTTTAGCTACTTTTTGCACCGTCATATATTTTATGTTTCATCCAAAATCTGTTGCACATTATTATGTTGATAACACCTGCATTGACATTATGATACAGAACAAAATAGGCGTAGGCGGCGGTAGTGACTATGTGACGATTTATAGAAGTAGAAAGTTTACAAGGCTATTTCTCAATACTGGCGACTATGCGCAGTTTCCACTTGAGACGTTGGTGCTCCTCTCTCGTTATACAGTCGATAACAAAATTGTGATTTCAGGCGGTCTACCCACGAAGATACAAGGGGATCTCAGCGATATTTTGATATTTGAAGATTTCACGGTCTATAGAGAGGCTGATATGAACGAAATAGACGCATTTGATTTTGTCCGAAAAAACGGTAGAGCTATTTAGTTTAATGACCCAATGATCAATATACAAACGTTAGATTTATTAATCAAAATAGCGGAGAAAAGATAATGGCGAGCTCAATTTATGATGTAGATATACCCAGCAACCTAACAGGCTTATTAGCAAGTTTGGTTGGACGCAAACTTATCAATATTATCAGATTTAATTACGTGCCAGAACAAGAGCTTATTGACAATTACTATATAGATCCCAAAGACTTTTTTTGTTGTTCACTAGGGCCTTTTTTATTCTATTTTGAAGATGGCTTAGTGATTGGCGGAATCAGTGATCCAAGCCAAAACACAGTCCACATGTGGGTCGAGAAAAAAGAGAATGGTGAGCATAGCGACTGGTTGCAAGAAGAGGATGAAGAAGCCATTCCTTTTTATGCTAAAGATTTTGATGAGTGGAGTATTTATCTCAATCAAGTAGTCAAATCAGTGACCATTATCAAAGAGGCTTCTGAGACTTACTCTAAAATACTGGACTTACCAAGCGAGCGAGGTGTATTACTTGAGTTTGAGAACGGCTCTGGACTTATTATGTCACATGGACTTAATAATAATACTGACGGTCCAACGCTTGCTAAACCTGATGGGATAGATCCTAATTTTGAGGGTAATCTGATTTATATCCCTGTTGCGTAATGTCCTGTGTATTTAGCGTATTAACCTATAACCTAATATTTATTTGAGAGGAAAGCTAATTAGATCCTAAAATCTATTAGATAATATACGAGAAAAGCACAGATTGTAGTCTGTGCTTTTCTTTTACCTGGCTATCATTTGCCATTGATAATGAGTGGCGTAAGACGCGAATCTTACACCTGCAATAAAAAGTTACTCAGCAACCGCTTAGCCCCTTCAGTGGCAAAGGATTCTGGGTGAAATTGCACGCCTTGAATTGGATAGTCTTTGTGCTTTAGTCCCATAATCTCATCGCCCGTCAGTGCAGATTCATCAAAGCTTAAATCAGCACGGCTCTCATTGGCGACGACTGAGGTAATCGTCAGGCAGCTTGGGATCGTATCGGCTTTTACCACCAGTGAATGATAGCGCATGATCTCAAGCTCTTGCGGCAAGCCCTGATAAATACCAGCACCATCATGGCGAATCGATGAAACCTTGCCATGCATCGGCACACTGGCACGTACCACGTCACCACCAAATACATGAGCGATGCCTTGCATACCGAGGCACACGCCCAGTAGCGGCACAGTTTTGCCCAGTTTCTCGATGACCTCGCTACAGATACCAAAATACGCAGGATCATCAGGGGAACCAGGGCCAGGTGAGATGATGATTCTATCCAGATTCATCTCTTCTATTTCTGCGAGGGTAATCTCATTATTGCGCTTCACGATGACGCTGGTTTCTTTATCATCGCTCAAAGTTTGCAAAATCTCACCCACATACTGGTAGAGATTAAAGGTAAACGAGTCGTAGTTATCGATAATTAAAACATTCATGGGACATAAACTCTTTTATAAAAATATAGCTAGGTAAAATAGGGCCAACTTGCGAATGATGCTTAGTACGAATTATGCTGTCATAAAGCTGTCGAGCACCACTTTCATCGCCGACAGTTTACGCTGAATCTCTAAGTATTCATCGGCTGGGTTTGAGTCATAAACGTTGCCACCGCAAGTTTGAGCGTAGGCAGACTCGCCATGGATAAACAGACTGCGAATAGGAATGGCAAAGATACAATCACCATTGAAATTGAACGAGCCTAATGCACCGCCATAAGCACCACGACCATCTGGCTCTAGCTCATTGATGACTTTGATGGCTTCTACCTTAGGAGCGCCTGATAGCGTACCCGCAGGGAAGTTGCTGGCAAGGGCACTGAACATATCTTCGTCAGGGTGCAGGATGCCAACGATCTCAGAGGAAATATGTTGTACGTGCGAGAAGCGCTTGATATCCATCAAACTACGCACTTTTACCGTACCAAATCGCGCCACGCGGCCAATATCGTTACGGTGCAGATCGACTAACATATTGTGTTCGGCAATTTCTTTGTCATCGTTGAGCAATGCGCGAGCAAGTTTGCGATCTTCGACCACATCGACGCCGCGTTTAGCTGTCCCTGCGAGTGGATAAGTTTCCATCTCTCCCTGACGCAAGCGAAACAGTAGCTCAGGGGAAGCGCCAATGATGCACTGCTGAGAAAATTTCATAAAATACATGTGCGGCGATGGATTGACCGCGCGCAGTTTTTCGTAGATGGGCATTTTGTCGCCAGCGATACGATATTTGGACTTAAACCCAACTTCACACTGAAAGATACGACCAGAGATAATGTCTTCTTTGACCTGCATCACTACCTTGGCATGCTCCTCTTGACTCATACCATCGCCCAAAAACTCGACTGTGGGCGCTTGGTAGCTGGGAACTGGCTCATCAAGTAGGGCTTTGATTTGCTCGATGCGATTATTCTGCTGAGCGGTTGGATAATAAAAATAGAAAATCTCGCCGGTCATCTTATCTAGCGTTAATCCATCTAAATACACGCCGAATTTGAACGGCTCAAAGTCTTCACTGGCTTTGGCTGTCAGGCTTGGCTCAAAAAAATTCACACAGTCATAGCCCAAATAACCGACGAGACCGCCACTTTGATCGCGAGCAATGACGTGCTGCGGCGTGATGGTGCGGAGCAATTGATAAGGATTGTCAGTTTGATAACGAGTCGTTTCAGCCGTTCTGTTATCAGTAATAGCGAGCGTATTACGGTCAATAGCGGCGATGGTGGTCACAGGGTCAAAACCGATAGCATGGTGGCGTGAGATATGACTGTCTTCACCCAATGATTCGAGCAAATAACAGGTGTCGAAAGCGCTCTCGATACGTTTGAATAGCGCAAAAAAATCAATATCTTGTGTCAGTTTGATACGTTGTGGTTTGCTCGGGATATCGATAAGTGCAGGTTGGGTATGTAAGGATGTACTAGCAGTCATAATAAAGTCCAAAGTGGTTCAAATATGTGTCAATCAACAAGTAATAAAGTAATGAGTAAAAGGGTAGAAAATATTGGGATCGGTGGTTTAAGCGCGTTCTCTATGGGTCGCAAGCAATGCACTCACATCATGGCTGTGCATGGCTCTAGCACCGCGAGAGACCGTTGCGATACCAACGCCTAGTTGCTCAGAGATGTCACGCTGCGTGATACCTCGATCAAGCAAGTCAAAGATACGAATACGGTTAGCAATGTCGTGCTGTTCTTTATCCGTCAGCAGGGCACTGAGTAGCTTTTCGATATCTGCGCTATCAGTACAATTTGCCAGATGACTCAGTAAGCTGTGATAAGGGTCGGTATTCATAATTTATCGTCTTATAATCAGTCGTCTTAATCAAAAACAGTCAGAATAGCCATGATATTTTTGGCTTGTATCAGCATTCTAGTACAGTAGTACAAGAAATACAAGTGATGAGCTGAGTTAATAGCAGGCTGCTGTAGAAGTGACGAGTCTCAAGGCTTGCTTACACAGATTCAACTCGTAGTCATTATCATATTCGATAGCCTATTTATAGTTAGTACCAAGCGTTGCTGCGTTGTATTGCTGCGTTTCCTTGGCGTACTAATCACTAGAATTGAGAATGTATGATATTAATTATTGCCAAATTGTTAATACTTCGTTATTATGCCTCTCATTATTTAAACGGGAATAATTATCATTAGCATTAATAGTACTATTTGCATGATATGGTGAAGTGTTTTCAAGTTCCTTAATTTTCTGATAGGCGCTATTTTAAGGGCTATTTGATGATAGGTTTTAAAAATAATTCTAATTTTTGACAGTAAACAAAGTGAGTAAATGTGTTATGCGCGAAGTAAAGTTATCTAGCAGATTGACTGTGCTATCTATGGGTGTAGCAGCGGTATTATGTGCACAAGCTGCCAGTGCTGCAACGGCAGCAGATATGCCAAACACGACATTACAGACGATCACTGTAACAGCAAATAGCTCAGTACGTGACGCTGTACAAGAAGACTCTGTCTACATAGATGACTATACGCCAGCAGCTCAAGCAAGCCATCTGAGCGATTTTCTGGACGTCGTACCGGGGGTAAGCGTAGGCGGTACCTCATCGGTCAACCAACGTATTCGTGTACGTGGTCTTGATGATACCAATCTAAAAGTAACGATTGATGGCGCACGTCAAGAAGGCGCGTTGTTCTACCATATGGGTGACGTCACTATTGATCCAGATTTGCTAAAACAAGCAGAAGTATCAGTCGGTAATAACTCAGTGACGCTAGGCAATGATGCCATCGGTGGTGCGGTTGCTTTTGAGACAGTCGACGCGGCAGATTTACTTAAGCCTGGTCAAAAAGTAGGTGCTAAGCTGCATGCAGGCTACGGCAGTAACAATGATGAACTGCTAACCTCAGCTACTGTGTATGGTGCACCAACAGAAAATATTGACTTACTAGCTTATTATGGCAAACGCGATGCTAATGCTGGTGAAGATGGTAAAGGCCGTAAAATCCAAACAGAAGACAGCGAAGGCGAAAACATCTTATTAAAAGCGGGTGCGTATGTCGGTAGTGATCATCATGTAGGCGCTAGCTTTAGCCGTACCGAAAACAAAGGTAAGTTCCCATTACGTCCAGATTTTCCTGCTGGTGGCTGGAACCCAATCATCCCGCAGGAAGTCAAACGTGATACCTATGCGCTTGACTACGCTTACAATCCTGCCAACCAGTTGGTCGATGTAGACGCCAATGTATATCAGACCAGCACACAGATTTTGCGTAACTCTGATGGCATACCTGGGTTTGAGTTTGATGCGGAAGTCAAAACCACAGGCGGCAAAGTACAGAACACCAGTATCATCGATAGCACTATTATCAACGGTGTGCCAGGGATTCATAAGTTAATCGCTGGGGTTGAGCATTACAAAAAAGAATCTGAGATGGCGCGCGATTTTGGCAAGGCGAGCACTGATGAGGCAACCAATACCTCAGTGTATCTGGAAGACCAATGGCAGATGGGCAAGCTTAGCTTAACGCCAGGCGTCCGTTATGACCGTTATGAGTCACCAGAGTATGTATCGGCTGGCAAAACTTACG
This sequence comes from Psychrobacter sp. Ps6, assembly GCF_022129235.1. Lineage (GTDB taxonomy): Bacteria > Pseudomonadota > Gammaproteobacteria > Pseudomonadales > Moraxellaceae > Psychrobacter. The sequence goes on from NZ_JADQAI010000004.1 coordinate 204,045, forward strand.
ACAATGTCGTTGGCGCATTGGCTGCCAGTTATGAGATTGCACCGCGTACCCAACTATTTGCAAGCTATACGCAGTTATTTAATGGCCCAGATCTTAGTCAAACGATCTTTAATTCCGATGGTGTTGATACCTATGTGAATAATGACCTAAAAGCAGAAGAAGGTGACAATGCAGAAGTCGGTATTGCGACAACGCTGCGTGGTTTGACCATGGCTGATGACTCTTTAAAGCTGAGTGCTAAGTACTTTGAAACCAATATCGAAAACTATATTGAGTTTGTACGTGCAGGTGGCAGTAGAACTGGTATGAATTGTACCACTGGGCAACTAGGTACAAGTTCTGCCCCTGAAGCCTGCCAAGGTGTCATTAATAATGACGAAGATTTTAAGATCAAAGGCGTAGAGTTATCAGCTGATTATCGCGCAGATAACTTTAACATGGGTCTAAGCTATGCTCGTGCACGTAGCAAAGGCGAAGATACGGGTTACAATATCTCTTCTGTCAGTGGTAGTGGCTCTGAATCTGGCGACAAGTATATGGTCAACTTGGGCTACGCGCCAACCAACACAACTGAGCTTGGCTGGCGCAGTACTTATGTCGCCGATGTAACACCGAATACCGCTGGTGATGACAACGAAAAACCAGGCTATGACGTGCATGATATCTTTATGACTTATGCGCCAACTCAAATCGAAGGTCTAAAAGCCACGCTAGGCGTCTACAATATCTTTGATGAGACTTATGCAAGCCACGCATCGCGCAACTCTATCGATGATGCCTATACTGATTTTGAAATGGGACGTAATATCAAAACGTCCCTAACGTATCAGTTCTAATATAGCTTATCGAATTTAAGTCTAATCGTACTTATAGAGTCAGCTGTCTGTACATGGGAGCTGGCTTTTTATTGCCTACTGGCTTTTGAATCGGCTATAGCAGCAATGACGTGCTGACTGATAAATACCTACCCTAATAACATATAATAAAGAACCAAGACCCATGATTACATTCAATCCTCGCCAAGCCTGCTTGTGGATTCACCGTTATACTGGGCTTGCTATGGCAGCCTTTTTGATCCTCGCCAGTCTCACGGGTGCGCTGCTCGCTTTTCATCATGAGCTTGATGATGTGTTCAATCATAAGCTGGCTTATATCGAGACGCAAAGCACACCGCCACGCTCTATCGCAGCGCTACATGACACAGTAATAACGACATATCCAGAGTATGCATTTTCTAGTATGCCGACCGCTATTGATGACGGTAAATCGGCTGTATTTGCTGTAGACAGATGGCGCGGCAATGCCAGTTCAGACGCGCCTGAGCCAACTTTTCATGAGGTGTATGTTGACCCTCATACTGGCGACATCATTGGAACACGGAATAAAGATACTTGGGCATGGCACAACACCATGTGGAAGGTGTTTTGGTTGCACCGTGACTTATTGCTTGGTGATATTGGTAAATGGGTCTTGGGCATTGTCTCATTGGTATGGACGATTAATTGTTTTATTGGCTTTTATTTGACCTTTCCTCGAGCAGTCAAATCGAGTCAGTCAAAACAAGTCTCTAGCAAAAAACGCGCCTCACTGTTTAAGCGCTGGCTACCTGCATGGAAAATTCGCCGCAAAACCAATACCTTTAAGCTGAACTATGATTTGCATCATGCTTTTGGTCTGTGGCTATGGGTTATGCTATTTGTCATCGCTTGGTCGAGCGTTGGGTTTAATCTAAAACCCGTTTATCAGCCTGTCATGCAGGCAGTGGTCGGTCTGACGCCAAGAGAAAGAGGGCGACCGCCAACCAAGCCTGAACCGAATAAAACAGTAGAAAATCAAGGTAGAGCAGATAAGCTTATAAACTCAAATACGACTGTTAACGATAGCCGCAATACAGCGGACGCCACCGCTCAAATAGTCAATAAGAGCAATAGTATTGCCTACCTAAGTGCCCAAGCCGATATTGCGGCGCGGCAGAATGGCGTGTCTGTACAGCAGTTATTGGGTATCCGCTGGGTTGCAGAGGACAAGCAGTGGCAGATGCGCTTTAAGACCGATAGAGATGTTGGTACACACGGCGGCGCGTCATCTATTACGGTTGATGCTGCCACAGGAGAGGTTGCGCGCGTTAATTTTGGTTATCAAAGCGGTTTTGGCAATAAAGTAGACCACTGGCTGTCAACGCTGCATATGGGACATATCGGTCAAGGTTGGAGCCATCGACTGTATCAAGCATTTTTGGCAATGATTGGACTGGCAGTTGCGGTGCTATCAGGGACAGGTGTGTATCTATGGTGGAAAGGCCGACAGCAGCGTTTAAAGGCGTTGCAAAAGGGCCGATGATATATTTATATTCTTAGGGTGGGTTTTCATTTAGATCATTATTTACTAAATGAAAGCCATACCCTAGTTATCACTTCAAGAACAAAAATATGTCGTATGCTATAGCGATAGTAAAAATGAAGCAAGCAAACTTTTCACCTAGCATGACCCACCTATGCCAACCATTATTTTCATCATAGTTTTTTGTGTAATTTACTGAAGCAATATCTTGAGTAAAATCCATAGGAATAACCACTAATCTTAGAACATATAAAGTCATTCCTAACCAAAAAAAGGTATCTGACACCTCTTTATTTAAAGCGTAATAAATGAACAGGCAAAAGCTAATCACTAAAATTAATAGAGACAGGTTTTTGTAGTTTATCCATCGATTATTTAATAGCGCCTTATGCATCAATAATTTCTTCTGTGGTTTGCGAAATGCTGTACTTAAACCGTATCCACAATCACAGGACGACCCTGATGATTGAGCACAGTTACATCGACATTGTATAAATCTTTCATTGTCTCTTGAGTAATAACATCAGCAGGACGACCAACAGCCGTCACTTCTCCTGCTTTCATTGTAACGACCGTATCGGCAAACTGCGCTGCTTGGTTGATATCATGCAGGACAATTACCACGGTTTTTTGCTGATTGTGGCTAAGTTGACGTAGTTCACGCATCAGCCGACCCGCATGATACATATCTAAATTGTTGAGTGGCTCGTCCAGTAGCAAATACGGCGTATCTTGACAGACGATCATCGCAATCAGCACCCGCTGGCGTTGACCCCCTGAAAGGGTTGATAAAAACCGATCCGCAAGTGGCTCCAGCTCAAATCTTTCAAGGATTGATTGGACTTTTTGCTGATCGTCTACGGTTGGTTGTCCTTGATGGTACGGATAACGACCAAACATCAGCAGCTCATGCACGCGCAGGCGTCCTTGCACATGATTGTCTTGTCCGAGCATCGCGACCGTCTTGGCAAGTGTCCGCGCCTGACAGCTGATAATGTCACGTTCCTCATTATCTACAGCAAAGCTTACTTGTCCAGACTGTAGTGGTTGCAAACGGGCCATGACAGAAAACAACGTCGATTTTCCAGCGCCGTTAGGCCCAATCAAAGCAATGACTTGCGCCGTTGGTAGGGACAACGTAATATCATGCAATATTTGTTGTTTGCCAATATGGTGAGAGATATTATTCAGTTTAATCATAATCGTCTTATTTTAAAAAATCTTAGGGCTTTCTTTATTAACAGTCTCATCTAAGTGGTCATACTGAACGGCGCTGAGACATAAATATTAAGGCCAAGAACACGAGACCACCTGCGAGCTCTATCACGACGGACAATACGCCTGCCATGTCTAGCACTTGCTCAAAGAGTGTCTGACCCAGTACTAAGCAAATCATAGCGACCAAACTGACCAATATCAGCCGCTCGGTGTGATACATATGTCGAGCAATACGATTGGTCAATGCGCAAACCAATAGACCAAAGAAAGTTACAGGACCGACCAGTGCAGTGGCTGTGGCAACCAATACAGCGATGACAGTTAATAGACCAAATGCCAGACGTTGATAATTGATGCCAAGGTTAATGGCTTGGGCTTGACCTAGCATCAGTACATCACACTGATAACGCCAGCGCCATACAAACACCGCAGTGATGACACAGATCAATAAGCTGATGCCTAGTAGCTGAGGATTGACGGTATTGAACTGCGCGTAGCTAGCAGACTGTACGACCACAAAATCATCAGGGTTAATCAGCCGTGCAATGAGCGCTGATAAACTACGAAACAACACGCCAAAGATAACGCCCACCAATATTAGCCGCGTCAGATCCTGACTGCTTTTAGAAAATAATAGCTTAAATAATAATAAAGATGCGCCAAACATCAGGACAATCTCTAGCGTGAATTTGGCAATAGGATCGAGACTGGTAAAACTAATCGCCCCTAAAAAGAAAACCAGTAAGCTTTGCAACAGAACATAGAGTGAATCAAACCCGAGTAGGGAGGGCGTTAGAATTGGATTGTGAGTCAACGTCTGAAATAATAACGTCGATACACCAATCGCATAGCCAACCACCATTAGTGCCAATAGTTTCTTGCCTCGTAGCGGTAGCGCAAAGTCCCAATAGCCATTGACATTGAGTGTCATAAACAAGGTCATCGAGATCAGTAGAATAATAGCTGCTATGGACTGTGGATGCGCAGCTATCCATGCCCAAAGTTTTGCCAACTGACTTTGGGCAGCAGCTGAATACTGACCGTCTGCTGAAGATGAGTTATCTATCGCTGTGCTAGGGTCTATAGCATCAGTCTTGGTGGAAGTAAGCTTAGTTGATGAGAACATACAAAAATCCTATGGTGCCAAGCTTATCTACTCAAGCAAAAAATGAACGACGGTAAGTGAGTGCTACAGATTAATACACAGTTAGTGAACATAGTGCTACTGCTCAGTTGGCGCGCGCAATAATAGCCACAAAAACAGCACCGTACCGACCACGCCAAAGACGGTGGCAACAGGCACTTCGAATGGATAGCGAATCGAGCGACCGATAATATCGCACAGCAATACTGCCGAAGCGCCAAGTAGCGCGACTGCGGGCAAGCTACGACGCAACTTATCTCCCATCAGTCGGCTCACAATGTTTGGTACGACGAGGCCAATAAAAGGAATCATACCGACCGTCACGACCACAACGGCACTCATCATGGCGACCATACCCACGCCAATCCACGTGACTTGGCGCTTACTAATACCCAAGTTCAGTGCGATGTTGTCACCCAAACCAACGATGGTTAGCTTATCGGCGATGATATAGGCGAGCACACATAGACCACCCGTGAGCCACAGTAGCTCATAACGACCTGCCAACACGCCTGAGAAATCCCCAAACTGCCACACGCTCAGCATCTGTAGCGATTCGGTTTGATAGGCGATAAAGGTAGTGACTGCTTCGATAATGCCGCCGAAGACAATACCAATCAGCGGAATCATCAAAAAATCAGTCGGCGGAATACGGTGAATGAGCAGCATAAAGAGCATCATACCCAGCATGGCTGCAATGGTCGCTACGCTCATCTTCACAATGAGCGCACTGGCAGGGAACAGTAGGCTGACCACTAGCAAACCGAGCGCGGCGCTCTGGGTCGCGCCGACCATGGACGGCTCTACAAAGCGGTTTTTTAGCACTACTTGGATAATCATTCCCGCCACTGCCATCGCAATGCCCGTCAAAATAATCGCAACGGTACGCGGGATACGGCTGACCAGTAGTAGCGAGCTATCAGAGTTTGCACTATGACTAAGGATACTTTGTAAAATACCCGACCACGAAAAGTCAGCCACACCAATAGATAAGCTCAATAACACCAAAAGCCCCATAAGAATGAGGCTTGCGGTGTTGATTAACCACGGTGGTATGGCGGCACGTCGATATTTCGAGCCTAAAGTATGGCTAGCGCTTCCTTGCCAATTTGATACTGGCAAAGAAGCGTTAGGTTTGAGCCTAGCACGAGCACGGTTTGAAAATAACGACATAATTTCTATTGGCTTAAAAATGAGCAGTGATAACAGTAGTAATAATTGCATGCGTTGTGTGCAATTACTTGCGCAACGACCTAGTAGTAGGGCAATTATTCAACAATAAGCACAGTTACTTAGCGTTAGCAAAGGCATCTTTAATCGTTGTGAGATCCTGCATCCATTGGTAATAGCCACCAAACGCTAGGTAAGAATCTGGGCTCAGATACACCACTTGCTGCTTGCTCCAAGCATTAGTCTGCGCGACCAGCGGATTGTCCAATACGGCTTTGGCACCGATACCATCTTCACCAATTGCGGCACTGCGATCGATAACAAACAACCAGTCTGGATTGGCTTGTTGGATATATTCAAAAGAGACCGGCTGTCCATGAGGGGCATCGGCAATTTGCTTATCTGCCATTGGTACACCTAATGCAGTATGGATAAACCCGTAACGAGATTTGTCGCCATATGCTGACATTTTGTTGCCATTGACCATGACGACTAGGCCAGTGCCTTTATCTTTGGTGACATCCTTTGTCTCGTCGATAAGCGTATCTATGTTTTGTTGTAGTGTAGCTGCCTGATCGCTTTTGCCAAACAACGCACCCAAATCATGCAGACGCTGCTTACTCGACTCATAGATATTAGCCGTATCAATAGACATATCCAACGTCGGCGCGATACTTGACAGTTCATTATACTTTTCTGCCATGCGTGAGCCCACCAAGATTGCTTGTGGTTGCATCGCATTCAACGCTTCAAGATCTGGCTCAAACACGGTGCCGACCGCTTTTGGTTCAGGCTGCGTTTCTGAATGTAAATTGTCTAACCGCAAGTTACTTGGCATGCCGTCAACTGCCACGTCTAGTGCCGCCAAATCTTGCATCAAGGTCATGTCGTACACGACGAGTGGTGATGGGTTGATGGGCATTTCGACATCGCCTTTTACGGTATTTACCGTAATTTTTTCGGCAGAGACAGCATCATTACTGGCGACATTTGATGATTCATCAGCCGTCTGGTTGGCAGTATTTGCATCAGCTGGCTCAGAATCATTGGCTTCGTTTGAGCTACAACCTGTCACACTGATAGCAGCGACCAAAGCTGTCATCATAGTAGCCAATAATGGACGCTTAAAAAAAGGACTGATAGAGCGATTTGATAATGAAGTAGTAGACATAATAGACTCGGTATATCGTATATTTAGGCAATTTTTTAATAATCTAATTGCACATGTAGGACAATAAAAAATAGGAGAATGACTAAGCATATTTTCGAATAAATTCGAGATAGGCTGATAGAAATCTCATCGGTTCTGACCGCTGACCTTTTTCTTGTAAGCTAGGTGTTTTTATAATTTGAATATTCTTATATAAATCATTTTTTAAAATAGGACTGCTACACAGAGCAGTCGCTATGATAAAGTAGTTGAGACTCATTATCAATACAAATGATAATGGTTTTTATTAGCAATGGATAGCTATCTATAAATAATTGTCTACAGGATGAGTCGGTATTTGTATCACTAAATAGTTAGTGTTTTTTCCTAAAGACAGGCAGTAGGTGATTCACACGTATTAAAATAGAGGTGTTGGTTAATCAAATAAGCTCAGCAAAAGAAGTCTAAAAAAGTTGGCAGATAAAGAAATATTGTAAATTATTATTGATAATAATTATCGTTTGCATTATTATCTACGCCATTCCATCCCGGACAATAAATATTAGGCTGTTATGAGTTCAACGGATTTAGAGGCCCCACCAATCAGATCGATACTACTCTCTATTTTAGTAGTGGTAGGACTACATGTGCTAACAGCAGTCGCATTGGTGAGCATAAAAGCGCCCAAATTACAGCCTGAGCCAAAACAAGACATACCGCCGGTCGAAATAGAGTTCGTTACGCTACCGACTAAAAGCGCAGCGCCTATAGCAGAAACAAAAGAACCTGTGCAGCAGGTCAAAAAGGTCACCGTCAAAAAAGAAGTGCAACCTAAGCCTGTACAAAAGCCAAAAGCAGAGCTACCGCCTAAGAAGCGTGTCGAGACACCTATAGAACCAGCGAAGCCTGTGGTGAAAAAAGTATCTGAAACATCGCCAATCATCGCAACCGAAAAAACATCTACTGAGAGTAGTCAAAAGCCTGTACCAAAAGAAGCAGCACCCAAAAAGATCAGTCCAGAACCGATAGTCGATACATCGGCTGCTGATGAACAGCGCAAAGAGGCTGCTGCCCAAGCCAAAAAAGCCGCTCAAGAAGCACAAGACAGAGCAGCGCAAGAAGCTAAAAGAGTCGCGGATGCTAAGGCTGCGGCACAAGCCAAAGCTGCTAGAGAAGCAGAAGCCGCCGCCCAAGCAAAAGCCGCTAGAGAAGCAGCTGAGGCTGCTGCTCGAGCACAGAGTAATGAGCCTGTGAGCTTTACTGCGAGCGCTGCCAATTGGGCCTCTGCGCCAAACTTTAGCTTTCCTGATCGTGCGGCACGTAGAGCGCGTTCAGGTGATACGCTCAACGTGGTATTGGTACTGCGCGTCAATAAACAAGGTGGTATCGATAGCGTGCGAGTGGCGCAGTCTTCAGGCAATACTTTGCTGGATAAAGAAGCCCAGCGTCAAGTACGCTCTGGCAAGTTCAAACCCTTTACCAAGAATGGTGCACCAGTGGTGGGCAATGTGACCTTACCGATCAGCTACGCGGTTCCTTGAGCATTTATATTTTATAACAACGTATTTATTGATAATCTTTCATAATAAGACAAGGCATGATACTCACTTTAGTAGCATGTGATGGCATAAAACATTAAGGAGTCTGACATGGACTTTATGCAATACTGGCAGATCAGCGACATGGTGACAAAGACGTTGTTCTTTTTGTTACTTGCGTTATCTATTCTCTCTTGGGTGACAGGTATCGTCCGCGTATTGCAAAGTCGCAAACTGGCGACTAGTGTGGCAGATGACTTGAGTCAACAACTACAAGCAAAGCAGGCCGATTTGGTTGGCTCTGATGCCGCCGCTCGTCGTTTGGTGACCGAGCAAACATTGCTTAAGCACATAGGGCGCTACCGTTTTGCGAGTGAACGCGGCTTACCTATTCTTGGAACGACGGCAGCGATCGCGCCATTTATCGGCTTATTTGGTACGGTGTGGGGTATTTTCCACGCGCTGCATAATATTGGTATGAGTGGACAGGCAGGATTGGGACAAGTGGCAGGCCCCGTTGGTGAGGCACTAATTATGACCGGTCTTGGTATCGCCGTGGCTATTCCAGCTGTCGTGTTTTACAACCTGGCAGTACGTATCAATCGCCGTGTGATGTATCAAGCCAATGATAGAGCACATGATCTATTGTCTAGGTCTGCTGAGCCTGTGCCATCGTCTACCAGCCCGAATGCGGGCGCAACATCGGTGCAGGCGGTCAAAGGCAATCGCTCAAATGATATTAATGCAGCAGTAGACACGCAGCAAGCGCGCCACTACAGCAGCTCTGTGGCAAAATAAAAAAGCACCTCTTGGCGGCATGACAATAAACACAAGTATTGAGAATAATTATGGCATTTCAACTGGGTGATGATGACGTTCAAGGTATGAATGAGATGAACCTCATTCCGCTTATCGATATCATGCTGGTATTGATGATTATCTTTTTATTGACAGCGACCGTGCTGAATCCGACGGTTCCTTTAGATTTGCCAAAGACCAGTGCTGAGGTCAATCAAACACCGCCAGAAGCCATTCAAATTAGTATTGATAAAGACGCGGGCATATTTTGGGACAGCGATCCCATCAGCATGGAAGCGCTAGAGACGCGTCTGCAAGAGCAAGGCGCAACCGGCAAAGATCCTTCAGTGCAACTGCGCGCCGATAAAGAAGGTAAGTATGATACGGTCGCTCAGGTCTTGGCGGCTGCCAGTCAAGCAGGACTTACCAAGATTGCCTTTGTCAATGAATAATGACAGCGATAAACGGTAGTAAGTAGTAATAAGCAGCGAAATGCAACGTCCGTTACAGCAAAAAATTGGCGATATAAATCAACAAGCCAATGAATAGCACGAGCGCCATAACAATAATAAGAACGATTAAAATAATAAGCTTTTCTCCGACCTCAGTGACGACTTAAACCTCAAATTAAGTCATCACTGAGGTTTTCTTTTTACCAGCCATACCCAAATGGACGGTAGCCAAAGCCCAGATGTCCGTAACCAAACGGATAAGGCGAGCGCAAGTAATCCAGATCGCGCTGACGTATATAGTAGTAGCGTCCTTGAGAGTAAGCTTCTTCTAATTTCTCAATACCTTCTAATGGACAGACTGGCTGCCAGTCATAGCCTTCGCGACCGAGCTTATAAGCATTCAGCTCGGTACAGTAGTTTTTCAGACCTTGCTGTCGTCCTTGCTCCCACTGTATACGGTTAGGACTTGCGCCGCCGACACTGGCGCAGCTGTTGGTATAGTGCCCAAAGTAAGCCCCTGAACGACCTTGTAGACCATCGGCATAACCGACTTCTTGCCAGTTACTGCTTTGACATTGCTGCGGGGACAGGCTTTGGGTGGTGGCACAGCCTGACACTGTCAGCACGATTGCGCCAAGTAGCGATAAGCTTATGCCAGTTTTGCTCAGGAGTTTACCTGTCAGCTTGCGAGCGTGATAAGCGCTTGATGAGTTTGACTTAATAAGATAATTCATAATAAACCTGCGCGCGTTTAAAATTATGGTTTATCATAGCACTTTTTTACACCGACCACTTTTTGTATGTGGCTATGCTACTGATGATTAGGTGCTCTAAATATCTGATTTAACAGTATAACTGACAAATACAGAGTGAGCCATATAGCCAGTTTTTGAATAGTAGTTGAGTGGCAGTGCTTGATTTTTGCGGGTTCGAGCGCATTATAAGTCTTGCTATATCGTTATCTGTCATGTGAGTAGTAGCCAGTTCACGTTAACGATTTATAGGATAGTTATTTATAAAGCCGTTATTTTTACTGTTAGCGTAGACAGTGGTTATCAGCTGTGACAGTTATATTGATATTGTTTAGCATCATTTTTATTTAGTAAAAAGGCCAGAGCATCATGGGAACATTGATTGGCGTTATCATTGTACTATTCGTCTTAGGGAGTATGATGGCGCTCAAACCGAATGGTATCGATCAGCGTTTAGACAAGCTGCGTATGACCGCGCGCCGTTTGCAGCTTAATCCAAAGCTCGTTGCTTGTCCTGATTGGATCAAAGGTCGTGATAATGAATATGGCCGCGGTATGCTTGGGCAATATTGTCTGATATTAGAAGAGACCAAGCTGCCGCATACACGTTACCAAGTGATCGATGGACAATGGCGACCAGATAGCAGTTTTGTTGATACCAGTGATGATGCGAAAACACTCCATATTCCAAGTGCCATTCGCTCTACGCAAAGCAGCAATAATGTGACGGTGAAAAAAACCGATTTTAGCTTGGACAAAGCGCCATTAGAGCTACCAGTAAGCATTGAACCATTTGTTAAAGGGCTGATGACCAAGGCAAATAGCATTATCATCTATTGGGAAGACATTGCTTACGTGCGCCCAAACTCTAATCCCACGTATCATCAGCAACGGATTGAGGCAGATCTGTTAGTGCTCAAAGCCAATCTTGAGAAGTGGGCGATACAAATGCAAAAAGAAGTGAAAGGCTAGTAAAGCACTTTTTTGTCTCCATTAAAGGGCGATATGCAAGCAGTTTTTCATATTCAATTTATTTAAAGTTGACAGTTTAACGCTTAGCAGTGTAACGTCTTTATAACTATATCTTTATTTTATGGTTATAATTTGTTTTATAACCTTTTTTATCAGCAGCCATTATTACTATAAATTCCTTTACTGCTGAGTGTAATTTCACTTTTAGTTTACTTATATTTTTTAATTTACCTATATTATGGTGTCGTCGAATATGGCAAAAACCACAACCAAAAAAGCCGCAGCACCAGCTGCTGACAGCCCAAAGGGCAAGTCTTTGGTGATTGTAGAATCACCAGCCAAGGCAAAAACGATTAATAAATATCTTGGCGATGACTTTATCGTACGCTCAAGTATCGGCCACGTCCGTGATTTGCCGGTCAGTGCGAGCAAAAGTGCAAAGAAAGCAACGACCGCTAAAAAAGATGACAGTCTGACCAAAGAAGAAAAAGCACAGCAAGCACTGGTGCGCCGTATGGGCATAGATCCAGAGCATGACTGGGCTGCTGTCTATGAAGTATTGCCAAACAAAACCAAGGTCATCAAAGAGCTTAAAGCACTCGCCAAAGACGCTGACAAAATCTATCTGGCAACAGATATGGATAGAGAAGGGGAAGCGATCGCTTGGCATTTAAAAGAAGTCATCGGCGGCCCTGATAGCAAGTATCAACGTGTGGTCTTTAACGAGATTACCAAATCTGCCATCCAAAATGCCTTTAAACAACCATCAAAGCTCGATATCGATCGTGTCAATGCTCAGCAAGCTCGTCGGTTCTTGGACCGTGTCGTTGGCTTTATGGTATCGCCATTATTATGGCAAAAGATTGCCCGTGGACTGTCTGCAGGCCGCGTACAGTCAGTCGCTATGCGTCTGGTCGTTGAGCGTGAGCATGAAATTCGCGCGTTCATTCCAAAAGAGTACTGGCAGATTCATGCAGACACGCACGTTGCTAATGGCAACGCTAAAAAAGCCTCAGATGCTGAGCAAATCGGTATCCGTTTAGAGGCGACCAAGCAAGGCGGCAAAACGCTAAAGCTTGGTAATAAAGAGCAGACCGATAAAGTGCTTGAGATACTTAAAGCAAGCGATTTTATCGTCAAAGAGCGTGAAGAAAAGCCAACGCAGTCGCGTCCAAGTGCGCCTTTTATTACTTCGACCTTGCAACAGGCTGCTAGTACGCGGCTAGGATTTTCTGTTAAAAAGACCATGATTTTAGCGCAGCGTCTGTATGAAGCGGGTCATATTACTTATATGCGTACCGACTCAACGTTCTTGTCGGGTGATGCACTTGCTGCGGTCCGAGGTCATATCGAAGACAGCTATGGCGCAAAGTATGTGCCAGAAAAGCCAAATTTCTATGGTAATAAGCAAGGCGCACAAGAGGCGCATGAAGCGATTCGTCCCTCTAATGTCCATATGAAATCAACGCAGCTAAAAGGTGTGGAGCGCGATGCGATACGTCTATATGAGCTAATCTGGCGTCAGTTTGTGGCGTGTCAGATGTTGCCTGCCAAATATCTATCAGTGAACCTGTTTGTCGGTGCAAGCGATATCGAGCTAAAAGCACGCGGTCGTACCATGGTATTTGATGGCTATACAAGAGTCATGCCACCAGCCAAGACTGACGATACCTTACTGCCTGATGTCAAAAAAGGCGACAAATTAAACCTAGATAAGCTAGATCCAAGTCAGCATTTTACCAAGCCTGCGCCTCGCTATACTGAAGCAAGCCTAGTTAAAGAGCTTGAGAAAAAAGGTATCGGTCGTCCATCGACGTATGCCTCCATTATCTCGACCATTCAAGATCGTGGTTATGTGAAGCTTGAGAACAAGCGTCTGTTTGCTGAAAAAATGGGTGATATCGTCACCGATAGATTGACGGCCAGCTTCCCAGACTTGATGGATTACACCTTTACTGCTGCGCTTGAAGACAAGCTCGATCATGTCGCTGAGGGTGAGCAAGATTGGAAAGATGTGCTCGATAATTTCTATGGCGAGTTCAAAACCACACTTGAGCATGCCAAAGGCAAAGATGGTATGCGTCCGAATGATCCGACTGATGTGCCAGATGTGCATTGCGATATCTGTGATCGTCCGATGCAGCTGCGTACAGGCTCAACAGGCGTATTCTTGGGCTGTACTGGCTATAATCTACCGCCGAAAGAGCGCTGTAAAGGCACCAAAAATTTAATGCCAGTCGAAGCATTTGCCAACTTAGATGATGCAGAAGGCGATGATGAAGCGGCAGAAGTTAAAGATTTGATGGAGAAAAAACGCTGTCCGAAATGTGGCACGGCGATGAATGGTTACATCGTAGATGGTGGCCTCAAACTACACATCTGCGGTAACAACCCTGATTGTGACGGTTATATCCTAGAAGAAGGTAAGTTCGAAGTACCGGGCTCAGATGCACCAACCATCGACTGTAATAAGTGCGATGGGCAGATGGAGCTTAAAACAGGACGCTTTGGTCCGTATTTTGCTTGTCAGAACTGCGATAACACTCGCAAGGTACTCAAAACAGGCGAAGCAGCACCGCCACGTATGGATCCAATCCATCTACCGGAGCTAAAATCGACCAAGCATGATGATTACTTCATTTTGCGTGAAGGCGCGGCTGGTATGTTCCTCGCGGCCTCTAAGTTTCCAAAGGTTAGAGAAACGCGTCCACCGAAACTTGCTGAGCTACGGGAAATTAAAGACAAGATGGAAGACAAGTTCCAGTATCTGTTTGCAGGGCCAGATGAAGATCCTGAGGGTAACCCAACCATCTTGCGCTGGTCGCGTAAGAAAAAAGAGCAGTACATTGGCTCTGAAAAGAATGGTAAGGCCACGCGTTGGGGTGTGTACTGGCGTAAAGGCGAGTGGGTAGAAGAGTAATAACTTCTCTATCGACCATAAAAAAACCTCTTAGATGCTAAGAGGTTTTTTTGTGCTATCAATAATAGCTAAGTGTAGACGCTATTAGCTCTTTTCGATAATACCACAAGCAACGCGATCGCCTGATGCGCCTGAAGGCTGGCTAGTGTAATCATCTGCGCCTGCATGGACGATAAAGGCTAAGCGATTGACACTATATTTACCAGCTTCATCAGCCGTGATTTTTTTGTTCACATAGTTGATGGTAGCGACACCATCTTCATTGGCTGTTAGGTTAGGCAGGTCGCCCGCATGGCCATTCATGTCATCTGGATTAGAGTGTGGTTTGTTGTCAGGGTTAAAGTGACCACCTGCCGCTTTACCCATGTCAGCACAGCTGCCTGTCTCATGGATATGCAGTGCCACTGTTTGGCCCGGCTGTAAATTCATCAGCTTACCATAGACCTGTACGCCGCCGTCAACAGGACGTAGGAACATCTGTCCGACTTCGTTCTTATCACCGCTTACCGCTTTGATGGTTGATTTCAAAGTAGGCTGAGACAAAGGGTTGCCCGTTTGCATTTGGCTTTCGACAGTTTGGCAACCAGTCATCGCTAACGCTGAACCACATAATAGAGCACTTGCAAGCATTATCTTATTCATTATTATCTCCAGTTGTTTTATTCATTATTTAGAACATAATTAAAGTCACAAATATCTGTATTTATTGTTCTGTTAGAGCGCGTATCGATATTCGTTAACATCACCGTCAGTATAGCCAAGCAAACTCTATAGTTATTCATCAAATGCGCAACAATCGGTTAATAAATGTAAGTAACGTATGGGTTTGAAAAATCAGATGGCAAAAAAATTAATTAAATCAAATGAACGACAGAGCGTATTGGATTACCTAAAAACATGAATTGGTAATGAACAGGCTGTTAGTAAACTAACGATCAATAAGCATAAAAAAGCCGCCCATCATCGTGATGAGCGGCTCTTATTTTTTAAGAATTTGACTAACGAATACTCAATTAGTTGTGTAGCGCTTTGCCAGAGGTTTTATCGACCGTCACTTTTGCAGGTTTTAGGGGTTTTGGCATATCTACCAAAGCAACCTTTAATATCTCTTCAATCGTGGCGACTGGTTGAATGGTCAAGCCTTCTTTGACGTTATCAGGGATATCAGCCAAATCACGCTCATTGGTCGCTGGGATCAAGACGTGCTTGATGCCGCCACGATGCGCCGCGAGTAGTTTTTCTTTAAGACCACCAATACGTAGGATTTTACCACGCAAGGTGATCTCACCTGTCATCGCGATGTCTGGACGAATGGCAATACCTGTCAAGGCAGAGACCAGTGCTGTCGTCAGTGCACCACCAGCAGAGGGGCCGTCTTTTGGCGTCGCGCCTTCTGGCATATGGACATGGATGTCCGTGGTTTTGATCGTCTCGTAGTCAATACCTAAGCTATCACCGCGAGCACGAACCACACTCATCGCCGCACGAATCGACTCTTTCATCACATCGCCGAGTGAACCAGTAAAGCTAAGCTCCCCTTTACCTTTCATACCGACCGCTTCGATGGTCAACAGCTCACCACCGACCTGTGTCCACGCAAGACCAGTGATACGACCAATCTCAGGCTCTTCTTCTGCCAGACCGTAGTCGTACTGATGCACGCCTAGATAGTCATCGATATTTTTGTCATCGACGGTCACTAGCTGACGTTCCGCTTTTTTCGGAGCACGCGCACCATGAGTTTCAACCGAACCGCGAACCACTTTACGGCAGATTTTATTCACTTCACGCTCAAGATTACGTACACCTGCTTCACGCGTATAGCGCTGAACGATGCTATGCAATGCCGCTTCAACAATCTCAATCTCGCCTTCTTTGAGACCGTTATTCTTAATCGCTTTTGGCACGAGGTACTTCTGTGCGATATTGACCTTTTCTTCTTCGGTATAACCTGGCAAGCGAATGACTTCCATACGGTCAAGTAGCGCAGGCGGAATATCCATGCTATTGGCAGTACAGATGAACATGACTTGCGACAAGTCTAAGTCCATATCTAAATAATGGTCGTTAAAGGTGTCGTTCTGTGAAGGGTCCAATACTTCGAGCAAAGCTGATGCTGGATCACCGCGAAAGTCTTGCGCCATCTTATCGATTTCATCCAATAGGAATAGCGGGTTTTTCACTTCTACCTTCGCAAGCGATTGCACAATTTTACCTGGCATCGCACCGATATAGGTACGGCGATGGCCACGAATCTCAGCTTCATCACGCACGCCGCCAAGTGCCATACGCACAAACTTACGACCTGTAGCACGGGCAATCGACTCACCCAATGACGTTTTACCCACACCTGGAGGACCGACGAGACAAAGAATCGGGCCACGTAGTTTTTTCACACGTGATTGTACGGCGAGATACTCTAAGATGCGATCTTTCACATCTTGCAGGCCATAATGATCTTCGTCTAAGACGGTTTTGGCTTTATCTAGATTGATCGAGACTTTGGTCGTCGCATTCCACGGCGTATCCAAAATCCATTCAATGTAGTTGCGTACCACTGACGATTCGCTCGATGCAGGCGGCATCATTTTGAGTTTTTTAAACTCTTGCTCTGCTTTTTTGCGCACATCATCTGGCAAGTCAGCATCTTCGAGACGCTGCTCTAGCTCAGCCACATCATCTTCACCATCGAACGCGCCGTCATTCATATCTGACAGCTCGTTTTTGATGGCTTTCATCTTCTCATTCAAGAAGTATTCGCGCTGATTGTCTTCCATCTGCTGACGAACGGCATCTTGGATATCTTGTTCGATATTTTGCTCAGCACTTTGCTTGACCAGATATTCAGTCAAGGTGTTGATGTGCGTTTTGACATCGTTTTCTTCTAAGAACGACTGCTTGATATCAAGATCCATCGAGACGCGAGTTGAGATAAAGTACACAAGCTCAAGCAAATCATCGATACGCTTCGCCACGCGGGTCAGCTCACGGGAATTACGCAGACGCGCATCCGCATAGCCTTCAAACAGGGTAGTCAACGCCTGAATGGTGTTTTTTTGCTGGCTCTCATCCATAGTGACATCAAGATCAGCACGCTCAAATCTCGCCATCAATAGATCATCATGACTTTCGATGTTATCGACACGGGCGCGATATTGACCTTCGATCAATACTTTGATGCAGTTCTCATCGCTATCGTGCGGCATGGTGCTGACGATGCGGCACACCGTACCGTATTGATACAAGTTGTCTTGATCAATGTCTTCGGTCAATGAGTCTTTTTGCGCGACGACCAGTACTTTGTTGCCATACTCGGCCTGTGCCAGCTCAACGGCTTTCACCGATGGCGCACGTCCCACAAACAAGGCGATCTGCATGTGTGGATAAACGACGACATCTCGCAATGCCAAGAGTGGCAAATAACTTTCATCTTGGCTATCGTTTACGTCTTTGTTATTAGAATCAGTATTATCAAGATCAGTGTTTTTGACATCAGTTGACGCTGTCTCTAGCGCATCATTAGACGAGGTATCTGCCTCGTTATTTTCTGCAGTAGGCGTTGAAACGTCGACATCAATGTCGATATTGTCTTGGGTTATTTTATGTTCACTCATATATTTTTCCTCTTTCCCCAGACTTGTAAAGTCAAGTTCGTGGTTCATGTCTAGATAAATGGTGTCCACAGATAAAATTGCAAGGCTCATTGATAAAGTCGCACGCTTATCTTTGTTAAATAGTTGTCTGGGTACATAGTCATTAACAATGTGATTGGCTTATAAGTGACAATACAGACAGCAAGTATAGAGGGTTTGATAGGTGCGGATGACACTTGAATACTGTTGATGTCTACTCGGTTCTATACGTAGGCTTTATATCCAAAATAAGGTAAACTGGCGCGCGTCTAAAAACGCGTCTGAGAAACGATCTGATATTGAGACGTTTTAGACAGCAAAGCGCTATTCATCGGTGTCAATATTCATAGGTCTCAATGGGACCAAGCTATAAAGAGCAAGGGGCAACACATGGCCATCAATGCGGTACTGCTGGCAGTTATTATTATGCTAGGACTGTCACTTTCGCGAGTGCACGTGGTGCTCAGTTTATTAATCGGGGCGCTGGCAGGTGGATTATTAGCAGGTCTTGGTATTACCGACACGTTAAATGCCTTCCAAGAAGGTATCCGTAATGGCGCAGAGATTGCGCTATCGTATGCCTTGCTGGGGGCTTTTGCAGTAGCGATTGCACATTCGGGCTTACCGCAATCGTTGGCAGGGACAGTAATTAGACGCATTGATGCCGCTGGCACGAGCGGGATGATTAAATATATGCTGTTTGCAGGTCTTATCACCATGAGCTGCTTTAGCCAAAACTTAATTCCCATTCATATTGCCTTTATTCCGTTACTGGTACCGCCGCTGTTATTGGCATTTAATCGAATGCAGATTGATAGACGCTTAATTGCTTGTCTGATTACTTTTGGGCTGGTCACCACCTATATGTTTATTCCTTATGGGTTTGGCGATATTTACCTCAATCAGATCATGCTAAAAAACGTAGGTGAAGCGGGCATTGATGTCGCCAATATTTCTGTGGTGAAGGCCATGGCGATCCCTGCGCTCGGCATGCTAATTGGTCTGCTGGTCGCGGTATTTATTAGTTATCGTAAGCCACGTGCGTATCAGCAAATAGCGATAGACCAGCAAGCGCATGATGCCGTCGTAGAAGGCGATGCATTAAGCAAAACTGCCGCTGGTGCACAGTCGCAAAGTAAGCTAAAAACGCTGGTTGCATTGGCTGCTATCGTGACGGCTTTCGTTGTGCAGTTATACACTGATTCGCTACTACTTGGCTCAATGTTTGGCTTTGGCGTATTTATGGCAACAGGTGTGGTGAAGTGGCGTGATGCTGATGGCGTCTTTAATGACGGTATCAAGCTGATGGCGATGATTGGCTTTATTATGATTACGGCGCAAGGCTTTGCTGAAGTTATGAAAGCCACTGAGCAGATTCAGCCATTAGTTGATGGTGCGGCGTCACTGTTCGGTGGTAATAAAGCGATGGCAGCATTTATCATGCTATTAATTGGTTTGATTGTGACCATGGGTATTGGTTCATCATTCTCGACCATTCCTATTTTGGCCGCGATTTATGTGCCGCTATGTATCTCTTTGGGTTTTTCGCCACTCGCGACGGTAGCAATTATCGGTACGGCTGGCGCGCTGGGTGATGCAGGTTCGCCTGCGTCAGATTCGACATTGGGGCCAACCTCTGGTCTAAATATTGACGGACAGCATGACCATATCAAGGACAGTGTGGTACCGACTTTCTTACATTACAACATTCCACTATTAGCCTTTGGTTGGATTGCAGCGATGGTGTTGTAGTAAATGATTCGAATGATTGGGTTTAATATAAAGGGCGAGTATAGCTATAAGCTATGCTTGCCTTTTTCATTTCTCTTTATTGCTTAATTAATATGCTTTTTAATAATCTTCATCAAAATCTTTGATTTCACCATTCAAACTGCTCAAAAATGCATCACTTTGCGCGAGCAATTCATTGAAGCGATCTTCATTGACGAGCCGTGTCATTTCATCAGCGCTAAACGGTTGTTCTTGACTATAGTAGCGTTGCTCTCTAGCGTCCTCATTGCCCAGTGTTTGCAAATATTCATCCACATTGTCTGCACTGGAATCAGTAGTGCTAGAGTCTTTTTCAAATTGTTTATCGTCTTTCATTAAAACCACCTTATGCTGCTTGGCGTAATTAAGCCATCTAATGGCACATCCCACGGCTGACGTTGTAACGCTTCAACCACCTGAAAATCATAACACCAGCCAATTTTAAGCGGTCTTGACGCCCCAGAACGATAGCTTTTGCCAAGCGTCGTATCATAAAAACCGCCACCCATGCCCATACGATTACCGTGTTTATCTACCGCGACTAACGGACAGATAATAACGTCTAATTCTGATGCCCATAGCAGAGCGCGGCTGTGATTTTGCTTCATGCCGAGCTGATGAATGCGAGTGGGGACATTGATTAGTTTTGAGTGGTAAACAGGCACAAAACGCAACCGTTTATCATCACTACCATTACTAGTACGACCGAGAGAACCAACGACAGGTAAATAAGGTAAATAGCCTAAGCGTCCGCACCAATCAAGCAGTGGCTGAGTGGGTAGCTCACCAAAGCCATCATAATATAACCCAACACGTGCCTTTGCTGGCAGTCGCTGCTGTAACTTAGACAGATGCAGGCTCGCTGCTTGCGCCAAATTCCTACGTGCGCTTTCGCTTAACTGGCGACGCTGGCGGGTAAAGTGTTGTCTAGGTGGGTTAATTAGCGTGGGTTCTTGTGAGTTAAGCGTTTTTGACTCAGTGGGTATGGTTTCAGAGTGCATAAGTAGACTATCCAATGAAATATCAGAATGATGAGGGTCGCTTTTAGACATTCGTTTTTAGGCATTGACCAAGGCGATTTGTGAATATTCAACACGCCCTAGTCATGCTATCATAACGCCACTTTATATCGTATTCTCCTTTATGTGCAGCAGCTGTTGCATTTTTTAGAGCAATCATAAAACAACAAACCAGTAAAGAGGGTAGTTATGTCGACACAGAATCAGGCAACTCGTACCGAAAAAGACACCATGGGTAACGTAGAAGTCCCAGCTGATGCTTATTGGGGCGCGCAAACTCAGCGTAGCCGCGAAAACTTCAAAATCGGTGGCGAGACATTGCCGCGTCCGATGATTGAAGCGATGGCACTGGTCAAAAAAGCCGCTGCGATTACCAATGCAAGCCTAGAGCGTATCGAAGGCGACAAGCGTGATCTTATCGTACAAGCCGCTGACGAAATCATCAATGGTGGTCTGGTCGATCAGTTCCCATTAGTCGTATGGCAGACAGGTTCTGGCACTCAGTCAAACATGAACATGAACGAAGTCTTAGCCAATCGTGCCAACGAAATTGCGGGTTCTGAGCGCGGTAGCTACACGCCAATTCACCCAAATGACCATGTCAACCATGCACAGTCTACCAACGACAGCTTCCCAACAGCAATTCGTGTGGCGGCTGCTCGTCAGATAAACAGCTTGTTGATCCCAGCAGTCCAAGCATTGCGCGATACATTGGATAAAAAGGCAAAAGAATTCGATAACATCGTAAAAATCGGTCGTACACATTTACAAGACGCGACGCCTTTGACTCTAGGCCAAGAGTTCAGCGGCTATGTAAGCCAACTTGACCACGCGTTAACTCGTATCGACAACGCGCTACAAGGTCTATATGAATTGCCACTAGGCGGTACGGCGGTTGGTACTGGTCTAAACGCCCATCCTGACTATGCCGTAAAAGCAGCTGAGCAACTAGCGACTTTGACTGGCTTGCCATTCGTCACGTCACCAAACAAATTTGAAGCGCTAGCGGCTCGTGATGCCGAAGTATTTGCGTCAGGTGCCCTAAAAACGCTAGCCGCTAGCTTAAACAAAATCGCTAACGATGTACGTTGGTTAGCATCAGGTCCTCGTTGTGGTTTGGGTGAGTTGACGATTCCTGAAAATGAGCCAGGCTCTTCTATCATGCCGGGTAAAGTTAACCCAACGCAGTCAGAAGCAATGACGATGGTTGTCGCTCAGGTCATGGGTAACGACACGACTATCAGCATGGCTGGCGCATCAGGTAACTTTGAGCTAAACGTGTATAAGCCAGTGATCGCGTTTAACTTATTGCAATCTATCAAGCTGCTTGGCGATGCTTGCAACAGTTTCAACGAAAATTGTGCCGTGGGTATCGAGCCAGTAAAAGACAAAATCGATGACTTCTTGCACAATTCATTGATGCTAGTAACGTCATTGAACCGTCATGTTGGTTATGAAAATGCTGCGAAAATTGCTAAGACGGCTTATAAAGAAAACAAAACTTTAAAGCAAGTGGCGGTCGAGCTAGAGCTATTAACTGAAGCGCAGTTTGATGAGTGGGTCATTCCTGCTGATATGGTACATCCTAAGTAAGTTATTTTGATTCGGTTATACGTTGACCGAATGAAACATAAAAAGCCCTACCATTTGGTGGGGTTTTTTTGTATTTGATTTTTGACAGATGTAAATTTGGTTGTTAACAGATGTTGTATATACTTTAATAATGAATTTTGAATATAATTGAAATAACTTAACTAGACAACTATGAGGAAACCATGTCAGGTATCGTCGAGATGATTTACGAAGCAAAGCGAGATAAGGACAATCTCGTAGCAACAACAGTCAGAGTGCCAAAAGAGACACAATTGGCAATTGAAGATCTTGCTGATTATTTATCTATTTCAAAACAAGAAACTATGGTCAAACTTATGGAAGCTGGTTTAGAAATAGCAGAAAATGCAAAAATAGAAGATGAGACCATGGTCAGTAGCTTCTATCTTCTAAATACTAATAAGCGATATGATGTTGACATGCATAGAAATATGTTGGATTTGGGGCATGCTGCTGCAACCTATGAACCATGGAAACTTAAAATAAACAAAATTGTAGAAGGTGATATTGTCTTTTTATATGAAAATGGTGTGGGTATTGTTGGCTATGGCAGAGGAACAGGAAAAACGCTAACAAAAGAATATCAAGGTGATGAGAGTGCGCTACATTATCAAGAATTAGCAGCGTTTAAAAGGCTCAATAGCCCGCTAAAAGCATCCACTATTAAAGATATACTAGATCGTAAAATACTGTTTCTACGCGTTATGCATAGTATGCCTGATGGGCAAAAATTAGTAGATTATATCGAAGCGAATGACTCCTAGTTGTTCGATTGGAAATAATATTCAGCTTCAAGACTGTAAAAATAAGCGTCGTTGTTGTAAAAGATGGTAAAGCAAGTAGTTCACATTAATCTAATTTTTAAAAAGTGAGGGTTTGTTATGTTCTTAGATGGTGATCATAGAGTACACGATGTATATCAAATTACGAATCAACAAAAGGAAAAAATAAAAGCCTTTTTGCAAGGTGGTGTCTATTGTTGGTGTAAGAATAGAAAAGACGAATGGTTTTCGTTAAGAGATTTGATGGGTGGTGATAATTTTCATTGGCAAGGAACGCCTTTGATTGAACTGTATGAAAAGCACAAAGATAAAGAAGATTCTATAAAATCAGCTGGTATAGATGCAGGTTGGTTATTGAAAGCTGTTATATCTGAAGATGAAAGAAGGTTTGAGACGAAAACAGAGTCGCTTATAAGAAAGTATCGTTGGGTTGATGGCAATATTTAATAGTAGGAAAAATAATTAAATACTACAAATTATTGAGTTAAGGTTGAATTAACACCTAGCGTGTTTAATATGATGTTTGATGTGAAAAAGACCTTACTACGTCATGTAGTAAGGTCTTTTTCACATCAAACATCAAACATCAAATTTCAACTAAAACTTATAAAGCAAACCAAGCGTTGTCGACGCTTCTGTACGAGAGTCTACCATTGGGCTATCGTATTGCTCATTGGGTACATAGCTCACGCTTTGATTGGCAAACCCTGCCCATTTATCATTAAAGTCGTAGTTGGCACTAACGCTGACATACGGATTCAAGCTTGAGTTAGATTTATAAGCGGCAATGCCTGTTTCCGCTGACTCTTCTTCACTGACGCCATAGTAGTATTCATTGTAGGCCGCGTCATGATACTCAAAGCCGATGCTTGGATAGACCGTCAGCTTGTTTCTCGTGATCTTGGCAAGGTAGGTTAAGCGCCCCGTATTGCCGCCACTTTGGTCCAACACATCTGTTGCAAACTGACCGCGAAACGCACCGATAGGCGTGCGACGCTGGTAGCTTATACCTGCTTCTGCGGATAGTTTACGCTCATCGAGACCTTGCAGGGCACCATTAGCATCATCAGGATCAAACGAATTCCCTGCGAGCTGCGCGTAAGCAGACAGCTGATTGACACCATCATTGATCAAATACGCACCCGCTTGAGCACCGCGCGCATAGATCCTATTATTGTCATAAAAAATGCCCGGTAGCACACGCACTTCAGTGCTGTCTTCGAGATCATAGGCTGATTTGACCGCCATGACATTGACCCCAACGCTCAATTCGGCGTCTTTGTCAGTCGGTAAGTTTTTATTAAGAAAAGGAATGGCACTAGACAGGCTAGACACACTGAGTAAAGCAGTAGCGGTTAACGTGCTCAGCATGACTCGCGTAGAGAAGTGAGGTTGTGCTGCAAGTTTTAACATAATTGGGTCTCGTGGGTGAGTAGAAATAACGGGATAGTAAGGTCAGGTAAAAACGAGCAAAAAGCGAATAAATAATCTAAATGATTAAGCTGTTATTGGTAGTTATTTAGCAATGATAGATAAGTATGAGCATTTACTCAATGGCTTTTAGCACTTGTAGTATTTGCTGATGGATATCTTGCCACCACCAGACAAAGCCAATGCTAATAATCAGCATCACAAGCCATGGTAATAGTTGCCAAATAAACGAAGGTTTAACGGGGTCTTTAGATTCGATTGTGCTGTGAGTTGTATTGTCTTTTAAGGCTAAATTTACAGCAGCAACTCTTTTCATATCACTGCCGTGCATATCTGGCATAGTCACATCACGGTTGTCTAACCTAGAGTCATTGTTATCCAATTCAGCATTTTGCTTGATCAAATCAGTATTGAGGGAAAATGATTGATCGATAGAGCTGCTGCCATAACGGTCTGAGTTATCGAGTGGCTCATTATACTGGCTATGATATTGATTATTGTCTTGGTCACCGTAGTGATAGGTGGTTTGATAAGGGTGGACACGCTGCGCTTGCTGAGTAGCGGCATTGTGCATAGCGACCGCGAGACGCTGACGGTAACCAATCGCAAAAGCCAAAGCAACAACAAGCCCTGTGATCGCGCCGCCGATATGACCAGCATTATCGATACCCGGTACGGCAAAGCCATAAACTAAGTTAATCGCCATGATAATGATCAAACTCTTGAGATTGAGCATCATGCCATTGACCGATATCTTAAACAAAGCAGCGATCAATAATGCCGCGCCAATCCCCATGATACCACCAGAGGCACCCGCTGATAGGCCGGGCTGTCCTGTACCTTCTATAATACTCTGCCATGTGACATAGTTATTGAGCAAATTGCCACCGATGGCTGCCAGTAAAAATAAGGCCAAAAACTTGGCTGAGCCAAACATCGGCTCAGCAATCTGCCCAAAAAAATACATGGCAAAGCCATTAAACAACAAATGCATGAGACCAATGTGCAAAAACGCACTACTGGCCAATCGCCATGGATCATCCATCATCGTTAAAGGTAAAGCGTTGGCACCCCATTTAACTAACGCTTCAGTTGACGGGTTATTGGCATCGACGCCCGTGACTAGCTGCATGACAAACAGCCCGATAAAGCTGGCTAATAGCAGGGTAGTGACGGGCGCTGTTTTTAATAATTGCTGAATGGTCATAAAGGCTAACTGTCATCAAAATGTTATAGAGACAGTATAAAGGGTAGGAGCAAATTATGTTATGCATAGCATAGCCAGTTTTAAACGTCGATTGCTCTACAATCAGCCGCTCTAAAAACGACCCACTTTGAGGTTCTCATACGTCCCTTTTACCAAGATATCATCCGTGACGGTATTGATATCAGTGTGTCCACAGAAAGCCATGGATATATCACACTCTTTATAGATGATTTCAAGCGCGCGGCGCACCCCATCTTCACCATACGCTCCCAATCCATAGAGAAAAGAGCGGCCAATCATCGTGCCTTTTGCGCCCAATGCGATAGCTTTTAAGACATCTTGACCAGAGCGAATACCACTGTCTAGCCACACCTCGATATCGCTGTTTTCGGCTTGTACTGCCTGTACGATATCCGATAGAGCAGAGACGGAAGACAACGCGCCATCCAATTGACGCCCACCATGGTTTGAGACCACCAGAGCGTCCGCGCCACTACGAGCGGCCATAATGGCATCTTCAGGCTCCATGATGCCTTTTATGATAAGTTTACCGCCCCACATGTCTTTGATACGCGCCACATCATCCCAGCTCAGACGCGGGTCGAATTGCTCTGCCGTCCAAGCAGAGAGTGATGACAGATCCTCGACATTCTGTGCATGACCGACGATATTACCAAATGTACGACGTTTGGTGCCCAGCATATTCTTACACCACTGCGGCTTGGTCATGAGGTTTAGAATATTGGTTAGAGTAGGCTTAGGCGGTGCGGACAGACCGTTTTTGATATCTTTGTGGCGTTGTCCGAGCACTTGCAAATCTGCTGTGAGAATAAGCGCTGAGCAATTGGCTTCTTTGGCACGGCGAATGAGGTTGGCCATGAAGTCTTTATCGCGCATGACATAGAGCTGAAACCAAAACGGCTTACTGGTATGAGTGGCGACATCTTCGATAGAGCAAATGCTCATGGTCGAGAGTGAGAAGGGCACGCCAAACTGTTCTGCTGCGCGCGCCGCATGTATCTCACCATCGGCCCACATCATGCCCGTAAACCCCGTTGGGGCGATGGCGACTGGCATCTTTACTGGCTCACCAATCATATGAGTTGCTAGACTGCGGTTGTCCATATCGACCAATACGCGCTGGCGTAGCTTGATACGGTCAAAGTCAGTCTCATTATTACGGTAAGTGGTCTCAGTCCACGAGCCTGAATCGACATAGTCGTAGAACATGCGCGGCACTTTGCGCTCAGCGACACGGCGCAGATCTTCAATATCGGTCATTTTTTCTAGATTTAGCATAGCGTTCTCACTACAAATGATGGATAGGTGAGTGGATCTTATTGCATAAGCAATTGCTGCAAATCCATTACCGAAAACGGATAGTTTAACCGCTGTGATGGGGTCAAAATGACAGGAATAGTCGTAGCAAAATCCATCATAAGCGCCTCATCGAAGTCTGCAATATCGACATTTTGATAAGTGATTGGTTGTACCGACTGAAACTGTGCAAGTATTTGCTCAGCGATATCACATAAATGACAACCAGAGGTACCAAGCAGCCACCATTGATTGCTGTTTTCATCGATATTGAGGTTTGGGCTTGCTGCGATAACACGCGCTCGTAATATTTCTATACTATTATTATGCATGGTGAGTCTCTGAGCTTAAAGTATGCCAAAAAATACTGATTATTAGGCTGTTTTGATAAAAAGTAAAAAATAGTTGGGTTATTATTACATCATAAAGAAATGGTGTAAATAATGACAGCGATTGTGAGATTAGGTAAGATGACCTGCTATCGGTCGTTACTAATGACTGCCTGTTAATAAAAGGCAATGACAGCTATTTTAGGACCATTGGTTCATAGTTGCTGTTTTTAGTTATTAGCAGATGACCTATATTACCTTATTACTTTTTTAATCACTCGGATATCGCGCATGACAAGTTTTGGCAAGTTTATCAAACGTCTGTTATTAGCTATTATGTTATTGGTTGTCGCATTCCATATTTTGGTCACCGGATTACTACTAATTTGGAAAACGCAGCCAATTAACAACAGCATGTTTATGTTGACGCATCGCCTAACGGGTGGCACGGTCACGCAGACATGGGCTGAGTACGATGCCATCGCCAAGTCTGCCAAGCAAGCAGCAATCGTGAGTGAGGACTCGACGTTTAGTCAGCACAATGGCTTTGATATTAAAGGCATCAAAGCGGCACAAAAGAAAAATGAAGAAACTGGCAAAATGTCCGCTGGTGGCTCAACCATTACGCAGCAGCTAGCAAAAAACCTATTTTTGACTTCGCATCGCTCTTATGTGCGTAAGGCGGAAGAGGCTGTCATTACTGTCATGATAGAAACGCTATGGGACAAGCAACGTATCTTGACCGCTTATCTTAATGTGGCAGAGTTTGGTAACGGTATCTATGGTATCGATGCCGCAGCGCATCATTATTTTGATAAATCTGCGGCCAATCTGAATCGAGACGAGTCAGCGCTCCTCATTGGGATGCTTACCAATCCGAAGTATTATGAAGACAATCAAGGCGACAGAGGCTTGCGTAACAAACAACGTATTATCAAAAAACGCATGAAAAACGCGGTATTACCGCAAGTGTCTTAATCTTTTAAAAGAAGCCTTAACAATAAGAATAATAGTTAATAACCTTTAAGACGATATATAAGATGATGGCGTATCGATAACGCAAAAGGAGTAGTAACGTGGTAGAGATAAATAATAATGAGAACAGTGGTGATATTAACGATATGATCGACGTTAACAGTGTCAGTGAAGATAACAATGAAAACTTTAATAAAGATATTAGCGTAAGCAGTAGCCATAATGATCTGGCCGACATCGACTGGCAACGCTCAGAAGACGGCAGCTATTCACCCAGCAGCTATATCAATCGAGATCTGTCTTTATTACAGTTCCATCTGCGTGTATTGGCGCAGGCAGCCAGCCCTCGACATCCACTGCTTGAGCGTTTATTTTTTCTGATTATATTTTCGTCCAACCTTGATGAGTTTTTTGAGATTCGTGTTGCAGGCATCATGCAAAAGCTCAATATCGGTGATGTATCGACCAGTGCGCATGGTATGCGTCCAAGCGAGGTGTTAAACGAGATCTCTGTGATCACTCACGACGCCATTAATGAGCAGTATCGCATTCTGAATGAGGATATCTTACCCGCCCTTGCACTCGAAGATATCCGCTATCTAAAACGTGATGAGCTCAATGCCGAGCAGTCCGCATGGATGAAGCGTTACTTTACTGAGCAGGTCGTGCCAGTATTGACGCCGATTAGCATTGATCCTGCGCATCCATTCCCGCGTTTGGTGAATAAAAGCTTGAACTTTATCGCCACACTAGAAGGTAAAGACGCTTTTGGCCGCGACATCAACTTGGCGATTGTGCCAGCGCCGCGCAGTCTGCCGCGTGTGATTCGTCTGCCAGATGAGCTGACGGGTGGTAAAGAGCATCATGTGATGCTATCCGCTATCATTCATGAGCATATCGGTGAGCTGTTCCCTGGTATGAGTGTGACGGGTTGTCATCAGTTCAGACTGACGCGTAATGCGGATCTGGATTTGGCAGATGATGTGGAAGATATTGCCAAAGCGCTAGAAGGTGAGCTTGAAAACCGCCGTTTCGGTGATAAGGTACGTCTTGAGGTGACAACTGATTGTCCGACGCATATCAGTGAGTACTTGCTCAATGAGTTTGAACTGCATGACAATCAGCTATATCGTGTCAATGGCCCCGTCAATCTGACGCGCCTGCTGTTTGATTTTAATATCCCAGCGCTGCGTTATCAGCCATTTACCCACGCCATACCCAAAGCATTTCGCCGAGAGATGGACAAGTCAGACAAATCGACCAGTATGTTTGCTGCCATGCGCAAAAGCGATGTGCTCGTGCATCATCCGTTTCATGCATTTTCTCCCATTATCAATTTGCTTTGGCAGGCAGCTAGCGACCCCAAAGTGTTGGCAATTAAGCAAACACTATACCGCTCAGGTACCAACTCAGAGATTGTTAAGGCACTGGCCGCCGCCGCTCGTAATGGCAAAGAAGTCACGGCTGTCATCGAGTTGCGTGCACGTTTTGACGAAGCCTCTAATATTGCCGTCGCTAACTACTTGCAAGAAGCAGGCGCAGTCGTGGTGTACGGTATTGTTGGCTACAAAACCCATGCCAAGCTCATGCTCATCGTCCGCCGTGAAGAGGATCGAATCCGCCGTTATATACATTTAGGTACAGGTAACTATCATGCTGCCAATGCCAAAGTTTATACCGATTATGGCTTGTTTAGCGCCGATCCTGATATCTCAGAAGATGTCCATAAGATATTTCAAGAGCTTACAGGCATGGGTAAGCCTGCCAATCTTAAGAAACTGCTACATGCGCCGTTTACTTTGCACGAAAAATTGATGAGCTTTATCGATGATGAGATTGCTCATGCTAAAGCAGGTAAGCGCGCTCATATTATCGTCAAAGCTAATGCGCTCACTGAGCGTCGTCTGATTGACAAATTGTATGATGCGTCGCAGGCAGGCGTCAAAATCGAGCTAATCCTGCGTTCTATGTGTTGTCTGCGTCCGCAAGTCAAAGGCTTATCTGAGAACATCACTGTACGCTCACTCATTGGTCGGTTTTTGGAGCATACCCGTATTTATTATTTCTATAATGACGGTGATGAGCGTTTGTATTGTGGCAGTGCAGACTGGATGGATCGTAATCTGTTCCATCGCGTCGAAGTCGCGTTCCCGATTGAAAACAAAAAGCTGTTTAAACAAATCTATCAGGATGGGCTACTCAACTATCTACAAGACAATACACAAGCATGGACACTGGATGGCACAGGCGTTTGGCAGCAGCTTCAGCCAGCAGCAGGTGAGACGCCACACATTGCACAAGAGCATTTACTAAAAGTAATTAATGGTGTTGAAGAGTCTAGCTAACTGATTAATTAAGGCCTATCTTTATCATTTGACCAAACACTACTTAGCCAAACACTATTTAACCAAGCAATGGTACATATCAATGCTTGGTTTTTTTGGGTAATGCGCTGTAAAAGTTACAAACTGTCTTGCAACCTCACATTTATTCACATATTGATACGGCAGCACACTGGTGCAGCTCACAATATCTTACCTATAATTGATACCAGTTCAGGCGCATTTTAATATGTTGTATCAAAAGCTTGATAACTCTTTTGTCCAAGAATGCTTGAACACATATTCATACAGCGCTACAGAACCTTTAAGGTAAATAAACAATAAAAACAAGGAATGCATTATGAGTACTACTGACAACGACAATTCAGATATCAAAAAAGCGGCTGAGCAAGCAGATGGTCAGGAAATCGAAAAGAACTTAGAAGACAAAAAGACAGCCGACGCTCCTGAGTCCCTTAATCCAGAAGAGCGTACCCCTTTTATTGACGACGAATTACGTACTGACAAGTAATAGCTGATCTAGCATTTTTAGAAAGATCAGTTCAAGTATCCAGTCAGGTAGCAATAACAAATAAAAATGCAAGGAAGACGCTATGTCCACTCCAGAAAAGACAACCACTGAAGAACAAGTAATTGTGGATGATCCAGCAGCAGTTGCACCAGAAAATCCTAGGGGAAGCTATGAAGGGCGCAAGCACGAGCCGCAGATAGATGGCCCTGAACAAGACTCACAAGAAACTGATGAGATATATGCTGATCCGCGTAAAGAAGAGAATTTACCTGCAGGCGGTAAAAATGTCTCAGACCTAAATGCTTATGATTTAAGTCAAGAAGACAATTAACCGTTGATAGCAACGCTATGCTAATCTCTTAATGATCTGAGTAATAATTATAATAACGATAAGGATAAGATAATGGAAACCAGAGATCTCGCTTTAAATGAAAGTATAACGGCAGGAACTGATATTCATGAGACAGTTGATGGCTCTCAAACGGTCAACAACCATGATGAGTTGGAAGAAAATATCACTGAAAACAAAGGCACGGATACTTTTGAAGAGGGGGTAGTCACGTCTGAGCATGTTAATAAAAACGATAACCCAGCGCGCCAACCAGATCGCCGTGATCAACCGGGTAATGGCTTTGATGACAACATCAATGAAGAGACCGTTGGTAGTGAGGCTCCAGATAGCGAAAATATCAATAATATGAATCGCTATGCCAATGTT
This sequence comes from Psychrobacter sp. Ps6, assembly GCF_022129235.1. GTDB lineage: Bacteria > Pseudomonadota > Gammaproteobacteria > Pseudomonadales > Moraxellaceae > Psychrobacter. The sequence goes on from NZ_JADQAI010000004.1 coordinate 236,143, forward strand.
GACAATGCTCAGACTCGAACCTTAAATCCTGATGACAAAGACTAGATCGAAATAGAGAATTGAGCAAAGAGCTATGATATTTGCGTAATTATTGACTGATATTTACATTATTTAGATAATAGTTGAAGACGCTTATAACATTGGATGGATAGTTATAATAATAGGGAGTAAGACAAATATGCCAAACGAAAAGCCCGTCACTGACGAGTATCGTCTAAAAGATGCAGATGATAATAATGGTATCGTACCAGATGACGCTCTACAAAAAGTAAATCCAGCGGCCGCAGACAAAGCAGCTGGAGATCACGATCCACATAATGTGGCTAAGAGTGATAAACAGTACGATAGCTCATTGATGGAAGATAATAAGTAAAACAATAAACACAATGATGCTTATTAATATCTGAGTACTGACATTCTTAGTATTTTTTTCTAAGTATCAATATAAAGGCACTGCAATTGTCTGAGTCGTATGCTCTGACAATTGTAGTGCCTTTTATCGTTATAATGAACTATAAGCGTATATCAGTTATAAACGTATATCAGTCAAAAGTGGATCTCAGGCAGGCGTGCCACTATGAAAGCGTAGCTCAGCGTCTGGACTATCTATTAATTCAGCTTCTACTTCTTTAAAAAACGCAACGCGCTCATCGATATTGTCATCTGATAATGACTGGGCAAGCGCAAGGTAATCCTCAAAATGGCGGCTCTCTGACTTTAGCAGATAACGATAGTATTTTGCCAAGCGCTCATCATCAATGACTTCAGCCAACGCTGCAAAACGCTCACAAGAGCGCGCTTCGATAAATGCACCGATTATCAATACATCTACCATCGCTGCTGGCTCATAAGTGCGCTTATGCTTCAACATGCCCTTTGCATAGCGACCCGCACTCAGATACTTCCAGTCCTGACCGCGCTCATTCATGATGCCTAGCACTTGCTCGTAATGCAGCATCTCCTCACGTATAAGCTGTGCCAATTTACGTTGTAAATCATAAGAGAACTCATAACGAAATATCAAATTCATCGCGGTGCCTGCGGCTTTCTTTTCGCAGTTGGCATGATCCTGAATGATCAGTGGTAAGTTCTCGATAGCGGCATCTACCCAAGCTTGCGTCGTGCGCGCACCCAAAAAATTATAAACAGGGGATAGATCTACCTTTATAGGAGTACGTAGATGCGTAATATCGACGCTATCTTCCTCTACGTCCATACTGCTTTCGTTAACGACATTTACTGGTGAAAGGGACGCTTCTTTTGCAAGATTATCATTATACATATCGTAGTGATCAGTACCATGCGCTGATGATTGTAAGGATGAGAGGTCGGGCTGGTTTATAGTCATAATCTAAAAGGGCTTTTTTATAAATGAGAGTTTAAAGCAGCTAATTTATAGATGCTTTCAAAATAATGGATTACAGTTAATACGGCTAAGTAAGTTGCCTAAATAATGGGTAGTATTTAAATCTAACTATAGATGGTAATGATTACTTACAGTTTAGTCTCAACTGAGCGTTCATTAATTTCTAGATAGTATTCATGGTCTGTAAGGCTTATATCTTATACGATATCATTATTATACAATCCCAATATTTATTTGCTAAATGGCGTTTGCTTGTTTATTTTATTATTTGATAGTAGGATGAGATTTTGCTCTTTAGCCACAGTGCCTTGCTATCAATAGCACTTAGTAGATAATGGCAAGCATTATACCAATGGCAATTCTCGTATCAAAACAGAAGGTTTATACAGTCTATTTGAGGAATGATAAAAACCTCTTTAACAAATAATTATTTATCAGCATCAAATACCATATGTAGCAATGATATCTTTTATTTTATGAATAATTGTTGATAAAAATATCGAGTCTTAAATAGTCGCTGTAGCAATTTAGTATTACCAATACTCACCAATAGATAAGGATAACAACATGGGCCAGTCTTCTAACGCCAATCGCATTCAAAAAGGCATCCTTGCCATCGACCAACAGTTGTATGACTTTATTGAAAACGAAGTGCTGCCAAAAGTTGGTGTTGATTCAGACAGTTATTGGTCAGGTTTTGAGAAGGTTATCAAGGAGTTTACGCCACGTAATAAAGCATTGCTAGAAACTCGAGACAAGATTCAAGCACAGATTGATCAGTGGCATTTAGATAACCCTGCAAAAAATGGCGAAATCGATTATCCAGCCTATAAGGCGTTCTTGCAAGAGATTGGTTATCTGCTGCCAGAAGGTGATGACTTTACGGTCAGTACGAAAAACGTCGATGACGAAATTGCTCATATCGCAGGTCCGCAGCTGGTCGTACCAGTACGTAATGCTCGTTATGCACTTAACGCGACCAATGCACGTTGGGGTAGTCTATATGATGCTTTATATGGCACTGACGTAATCAGTGATGATAACGGTCAAGAAGCGACTGGTAGTTATAATCCAACTCGCGGCGCTGCGGTTGTGGCCTATGCTAAAGCGTTCCTAGATGAGCATTTCACGCTCGTATCAGGGTCATATAATGATGTGACTGGCTTCAAGATTGCCGATGGTCAGCTTGAGGTTGTACAAGGCGATAGCACTACCGCGCTACAAGACACCAGTAAATTTATTGGTTTCGTTGGTAACGCTGAAGCGCCTACGGGAGTTCTATTAAAGAACAATGGCTTGCATGCCGAGATTCAGATCGATAGCAATCATCCAGTTGGCAAAGATGACCCAGCAAATATCAAAGACGTGCTACTTGAGTCAGCCATGACTGCAATTCAAGATTGTGAAGATTCGGTCGCTGCTGTAGATGCAGAAGAAAAAGTGGAAGTCTATCGCAATTGGCTCGGTTTGATGAATAGCGATTTACAAGAGACTTTTGAAAAAGGTGGCAAAACCCGTACTCGCAAACAAAACCCAGATCGTGAATATAATACACCTGATGGCGGCAAACTAATTTTACCGGGACGTTCGCTATTGCTGATTCGTAACGTGGGTCATCTCATGCAGAACCCCGCAATTTTGGTTGATTTAGGCAATGGTCAAGAGCAAATATTTGAAGGGTTAATGGATGGTTTAATCACGCCATTATTGTCACTCAATGATATCAAAGGCAAAAACGAGCTATCAAATTCACGCCAAGGCTCAATGTATATTGTTAAGCCAAAAATGCATGGCCCTGAAGAAGTCAAAATGGCTAATGATTTATTCAATGCATCAGAAGACTTGCTGGGTCTAGAACGCAATACGCTCAAAATCGGTATCATGGACGAAGAACGCCGTATGACGGTCAATCTAAAAGAAGCGATTCGCCAAGCAAAAGAGCGCGTTATCTTCATTAACACAGGTTTCCTAGATCGTACTGGTGATGAGATGCATACCAGTATGAATGCTGGTCCATTTGTGCCAAAAGGCGAGATGAAGTCGCAAGCATGGCAACCCGCTTACGAGCAGTGGAACGTCGATATCGGTCTAGAGACTGGTTTGCAAGGTCATGCTCAAATTGGTAAAGGCATGTGGGCCAAACCTGATGAAATGAAGGAGATGATGGACACCAAAGCGGCTCATCCTAAATCTGGTGCCAGTACGGCTTGGGTACCATCACCAACGGGTGCTACCTTGCACAGCATACACTATCATCAAGTTAGCGTAGCCGATGTACAAGACACGCTAAAATCGCGTGAGCGTGCGAGCTTAGATGATATTTTGACCATTCCATTAGCAAAGAACACCAATTGGACCGAAGAAGAGAAGCAGCAAGAGCTTGAAAACAATGCTCAAGGTATCTTGGGGTATGTGGTACGCTGGGTAGACCAAGGCGTTGGCTGTTCTAAAGTACCTGATATCAACGATGTCGGCTTGATGGAAGATCGTGCTACCTTACGCATCTCTAGCCAGCATATCGCCAATTGGTTGCATCACAACGTGGTAAGTGAGCAGCAAGTGATGGATACGATGAAACGTATGGCAAAAGTCGTCGATGAGCAAAATGCAGGTGATAGTGATTACCAGCCAATGGCAGATAACTTTGATAACTCTTATGCATTTAAAGCAGCTTGTGATTTGGTCTTCAAGGGACGTGCGCAACCTAGTGGCTATACTGAGCCATTGTTGCATCAAGCACGTCTTGATTTAAAAGCCAATGCTTAGAGAGGCCGGCTGAGCAATAAGTGTTTTAGTGTATGCCGAAGCCTAAGGCATAGTATCTAATCTTGCTCGTTTGTGACGCTAAATATGTCATAAATACGCCAGTCGATTCTTCATGAGCGCTATTTATTTATCAATAGGTAGCGCTATTTTTTTGTTCTTATTAAAAAACTTTAATACTATAAGTAATGATATTAATCAATAAAAGCGCTATCTGCTTGAGTAGATAGCGCTTTTTCTTGTGGCTATTTGGATTTTATAGACGACGTGTCATTTGATACTGTGTGTATCGAAAAAGCGAAAAAATATGTTGCAAATTATGTCAAAGTTGTTATGCTTGTACTCGAAGTATGAGTTTGGTAACGGATGTTACGCAACGGACTGATAAAGACAAAAAAGTACACGGCAGTTACGATCTTAATCCCAGTCGTGTAAATTATTGTTTTTTCATCTTACTGTAATAAAGATTCGCCACACTTGTTTCTGACTAATCTCGGTAGCCAGTTACACATTATATCTTTGAGGATTTGTGACGATACCATTATGGGCGCCAGCTAATAACAGCTTGCTCATTACTACAATTGTAAAGTGGAGACACCCCATGAAAAAACTACTTTTAGCTACAGCAATCGCAGCCCTATCTGTATCAGCAGCAAATGCAGCACCAACTGTCTATGGTAAAGCATTTTTAAGTGCTGATTATGTCAATGGTGAATTTGATTCAAACGTTAATGATGCTTTTGATCGTGATGAAGATACCGTAGAAATTAACTCATACAGCTCACGTATTGGTCTAAAAGGCTCTGAAGCAATGACTGCCAACACTGATGTTGTTTATCAGTTAGAGTATGGCGTCCGTGTTGACGGCGAAGATCGTACTTTCCAAAGCCGTGATACTTACCTTGGTGTTGTAAACAAAGACTTCGGTGAAATTCGCGCTGGTCGTAACCAATCGACACTAGATTACATCAACAACGTTATTGTTAACGAAGGTTACTGGGACAACTTAGGTAGCAACAACCTTAACAGCAACCAACAACTTGCTGGTCTAAACATGTCTGATAGTGGTCGTATCAATAACTCTATCGTCTGGAAAGCACCTAAATATAACAACCTACCGTTAAATCTAGCAGTCATGTATAGCTCTGATGCTAACGAAGACAATGGTGCTAGCGATAATGATGATGGTTACGGCGCGGCGTTGACCTTTGATCAAGGTACTGGTTATACTCTAGGTCTTGCTTATGACAAAGACCAAAACATTAATAACAGCAAGGGTGGCGGTGAGATTATCCGTGGTACGGCTACTGTAGATTTAGGTAAATATATGGCCTATCCAGTAACGCTAGGTGCTCTATATCAACAAGCTGACTTTGACTACTCTTCAGAAGACGAAAAAGGCTTGGTTCTGAGTGCGAGTATGAATTTAAACAACTTTGCTCGCCCAGCAAACGTTTATGTTCAATATAACAACACTGAAAGCCTAGATGGTAACGAAAATTCAGACTCAGATCAGATCGTTGTTGGCGGTAAGTACTTCTTTAAAGACAACGTCATCATGCATGCTTATGCTGGTTTGAACAAAGCTGACAATGTTAGCACTCAAGCTGCAGATCTAAATAACAACATGGTAGATACTGTTGGTGATGCTGAAGTATTCGCTCTCGGTACTGGCCTAGAATACAGATTCTAATATAAATATTAGAATTTGATCTAAAAAACTCATCCTTCGGGGTGAGTTTTTTTATTGTATGGCGTTTTAATAGTAGAAAAATGTTTATTATCAGCGTAAAAAATAAGAGTTTCAGATAGTTTGCATTTTTGCCCTATATTTTATGGCGTATTTTTAGTAAAATCCTTCTTTACCAATTACCGACAGAGTACTATGACCAAGTTTATATTCGTGACCGGTGGGGTAGTGTCCTCACTAGGAAAAGGTATCACCGCAGCCTCTCTTGCAGCGGTCTTAGAAGCACGTGGCGTGACTGTCACGATGACCAAAATGGATCCGTACATCAACGTCGATCCAGGTACGATGAGTCCGTTTCAGCATGGTGAGGTGTTCGTCACCGAAGATGGTGCCGAGACAGATTTGGATTTGGGTTATTATGAGCGTTTTTTACGTCACTCAAAAATGAGTAAAAGTAATAACTTTACTAGCGGCCGTATTTATCAGAACGTTTTAAATAAAGAACGCCGCGGTGAGTACCTGGGCGGTACGGTACAGGTTATTCCGCATATTACCGATGAAATCAAAAGTAAAATTTTGGCCAGTGGCGAAGGCTATGATATCGCGATTATCGAGATCGGCGGTACGGTTGGTGACATCGAATCACTTCCATTTATGGAAGCGGTACGTCAGATGCAAGTAGAGCTTGGCCGTAACAGAGCCATGCTGATGCATCTTACTCTAGTACCTTATATTGCCAGTGCCGGTGAGACCAAAACCAAGCCAACACAGCATTCTGTAAAAGAGCTGCGTTCTATCGGTCTACAGCCTGATATCTTGATTTGCCGCTCTGATCACCATATCTCACAAGATAACCGTCGTAAGATTGCGCTATTCACTAACGTTGAAGAGCGTGCGGTCATTATGTGTGAAGATGCGCAAAGCATCTATCAAATACCGCGCACATTACATGAGCAAGACCTTGATGATCTCATCTGTGAGCGTTTTGGTCTTGACGTGCCCGAAGCGGATTTGAGCGATTGGGATAAAGTGGTTGAAGCTCAGCTCAATCCTGAAGGAACAGTCACTGTTGCGATGGTTGGCAAATACGTTGAGCTACCAGATGCTTATAAATCTATCAACGAAGCATTGCTGCATGCAGGTATCACGCATAAAGTTGATGTGAAGATTGACTATATCGATGCTGAACTTTTAGAGAGTGATGAGCAGTTATTTTCTCGCCTAAACGATGCCAATGCTATCTTAGTACCAGGTGGCTTTGGTGAGCGCGGTACGATGGGTAAGATAAAAGCCATCACTTATGCTCGTGAAAATAATGTGCCATATTTAGGAATTTGTCTTGGTATGCAGTTGGCTGTGATTGAGTATGCGCGTAATGTACTTAATATCAATGCCAACTCTTCTGAGTTTGATCGTAAGACAGCTGAGCCTATCATCGGGCTTATCACCGAATGGTTAGATGAGCGCGGCGAGCTACAGATTCGCAGTGATGACTCAGACCTTGGTGGCACGATGCGTCTAGGCGCACAGCAAGCCGAATTGGTTTCTGGTAGCAAGCTAAGTCAGATTTATGGTGCTAACAATATCACTGAGCGCCATCGTCATCGCTATGAGATGAACAACCGTTATATTGAGCCATTAGAGCAAGCAGGTATGACCATCTCTGGTTATTCTGCCAAACAGCATTTGGTAGAGTCGGTTGAGATTAGCGAGCATCCATGGTTCGTTGCGGTACAGTTCCATCCAGAGTTCACTAGCTCGCCACGTGGCGGTCATCCACTATTTAACAGCTTTGTCAAAGCTGCGAAGAACCACAGCGAAGCAAAATAGTTCTCAGAATGTAGTGTACATTGAAAGCGTTTGTTATAAAAAAGACTGATCTTCGGATCGGTCTTTTTTTTGGCTCAATTTTGAGCAATGCAAATAGTTGCTCAATGATTATCGATATTGATGCTATCTAATTACGCTTGCATACTTTTTTTCATTAAGCTATCCGTTACAATAGGGGGCAGGCATATTCATAACAAGATAAGAGGTAACGGCTAAATGGAAAACCTATTAACGGCGCAATCACACATTGCACTTAACACGCCTAATAACGAGACGATCAACATTGGTAATGATCAACCCTTTGTATTATTTGGTGGGATGAACGTCTTAGAATCTAAAGAGTTGGCGTTTGAGATTGCTGAGCAATACGTTGAGATATGTGAGCGCTTGGGTATCGGCTATGTGTTTAAAGCGAGTTTTGATAAAGCCAATCGCTCAAGCCTGCATTCATACCGAGGGCCTGGACTTGCGCAAGGGATTGACTGGCTCGGACAAATCAAAGAAAAATTCCAAGTACCGATTATCACTGATGTACATGAGCCGCATCAAGCAGCACCAGTCGCTGAAGTCGTCGATATTATTCAGCTGCCTGCTTTTTTGTCGCGTCAGACGGATTTAGTCCATGCAATGGCAAAAACAGATGCCATCATTAATATCAAAAAGGCGCAGTTTTTAGCCCCTCATGAGATGCGTCATATCGTCAATAAGTGCCTAGAAGGCGGTAATGATAAGCTAATACTTTGTGAGCGTGGTAGCGCCTTTGGTTATAACAATCTGGTCGTCGATATGCTAGGTTTTGACACCATGAAGCAGATGGATATCCCTGTATTTTTTGACGTGACACATAGCTTGCAGCAGCCAGGCGCGCGTAGTGATAGTGCAGGCGGCCGCCGTGAGCAGATTACCACACTGGCACGTGCAGGTATGGCAACAGGATTGGCAGGGTTATTTTTAGAGGCGCACCCAAATCCAGAAGCGGCGAAATGTGATGGGCCATGTGCGCTGCGCATGAGCCAGCTAGAGCCTTTTTTGCGTCAGCTCAAGCAAATTGATGATTTGGTCAAAGGCTTCGATGTGTTAGATACGCATTGATACGGTGAGTGGAAAGAGGATTAGGCAATGGCAATTCAGATGGCAAAAGTCAGTATAGAAAATATCGACGATGAAGATGGTCTAGATAGCGTCATGACCGCTCTTAAAAATATCTCAGGCGTGACCGCTATCGATCTAGATCCTGTGCATGATGTTGCAACGGTCAGTTATGATGATACGGATACGAGTATTCATGCCTTAACAGCGGCGATTAGTATGGTTGATTATGTGACTCAGCCATTTCCTATCGATGCGCCGCAAAATCCGCATCATAACGACTAAGATATATGGACGATCTGGATGCTACATAAGCAATGAGTAGCGTTCAGGTTTTTATTAATAAGTTGCTGTCTTTTTAATAGCATCTCGTTAATAAAGCAACAACCAAAGTGTCTTGCTGTCGCTGATGATAGGGCTTATGCTTACTTGGTGGCGCTTTGATAGATTTTGAAAAGTAAATATTGAATAACAGCTATCAAGGCTACTTTTCACTAATAAAAGTAAGGAGCCAACCATGGCAAGCCAAACACGTATTATTCAAATCGATAGCATGACTTGTGGCGGATGCGTGGCAAGTGTACATACTGCTACTGCCCACATTGACGGTTTAGATACGATCACCGTTGATCTAGCTGATAATCTAGCGACGGTCACCTTTGATGATAGCAAAACCAGTGCAGAGGCCATTGCTTCGGCTATTAATGATGCTGGATTTGAGGCAACAGTCGCTAATTCATAGATTGCATCATTTATTAAAAAAACCAGCCATCATGTTATTACTAGCATGACAGCTGGTTTTTTTAATGATTAAAAATTCCGATTATAGATTACGTCCATGGCTGTCCTAGTTTGCTGCTATTTACTAAATGATAGGGGCTTACTTGAATAGATGATGGTTGTGACCATCTAATAGGCGCTACCTGAATATATTGCAATATGTCTGTCTATAATCACTGGATAGTCTAAACAGCGTACTCGTACTGATTGTTATCGTGTTTTACTTGTTTCATTTGATTTTTTTTGTTAATCCACTGATATTTTATTATGGCTTCTATGGACATATAGACGCTATAAAGAGTTATTTTTATGAATGATACTACCCGTACCACTAGTGATGAATCCTACGATGTCGAGACTGACATTCAATCAAATACGCCACTTGCACCGCAACGTGCGCATCTGCAATTGGCGATTGATGGCATGACGTGTCAGGCCTGTGGTTCACGGATTGAGAAGGTGCTGAATAAAAAGCCTTCGGTGTATGAAGTGAGTGTGAATTTTGCTGGTGAGACGGCAAATGTAGATTATGATCCGACGCAAACGACGCCAGAACAGGTCACAGAATGGGTAAACAAGACGGGTTTTGTTGCCAATCTACAGGCCAGCGACAGTTTATTTGCAAAAACAGATGAAGACACAGCCACCCAATATCCATGGCGATTGATCGGTTTATGGTTGTGTTTGGTGCCATTTTTGGTGGGCATGGCAGGCATGTTGGTGGGGGTTGGAATGGCGTGGATGCCGCCCATTTGGATTCAGTTTATTTTAGCAACGGTTGTACAGTTCGGCTTTGCGTTACCATTTTATAAGAGCGCATGGTCATCCATCAAAGGCGGTCTTGCCAATATGGATGTACTGGTGGTGATTGGTACCGTGACGATATGGGCATATTCAACTTATCTGTGGCTCACTCACGGCGATGGCACTTTGGGTAGCCTCTTGCAAAGTGGACACATGGGCGGACACGTTGCTAGTAATAGCCCAGCCGTATATTTTGAAGCAGGGGTGATGGTTATTGCTTTTGTGCGGACTGGTAAATACTTGGAGGAACGTACCAAGAAGCATAGCCTCAACAGCATTGATTTATTACTGTCATTGACGCCTGATGAAGTCGAGCAGCAGCAGCCAAATGGTGATTTTCATAACATTGCACTGTCTGATGTGCAAATAGGCGATATTTTACGTGCTAAGCAAGGCAGCCGTGTTGCGACCGATGGTATCGTCACAGATGGTAGCGGCTGGTGCGTGGAGAGTCACTTAACAGGTGAGTCAATAGCGCTCAAAAAAGAAGTAGGTGATGGATTACTGGCAGGTGCTTTGGTGGAGAATGGTAGCTTGCTCTATCGTGTGAGTGCCAAGGGTAGTGACACCAAGCTTGGTGATATGGTACAAGCCCTGAGTGATGCGCAAGGCTCAAAAGCTAACTTGGCGAGGCTGGCTGATAGAGTGACCGCAGTGTTTGTGCCAATTGTAGTGACCATTGCTTTGGTTACTTTTGGCCTAACATGGTGGCTGACAGGCATGATCGATACTGCCTTGATGCACGCCGTATCGGTATTGGTCATTGCTTGTCCTTGTGCGCTTGGTTTGGCCACGCCAGCAGCCATAATGGCAGGTATGGGGGTTGCTGCGCGTCACGGTGTTTGGTTCAAAGACGCGCAAAGTCTCGAGGCGGCAGGTAATATTGATACAGTAGTGCTCGATAAAACTGGCACGCTGACCATTGGTAAGCCGACTATCGTCGATCAGGTCATGGTGGATAAGTCACTGGCCGTTGACGATGTATTGCAAATTGCAGCCAGTGTCGAGGCGCACGCCAGTCATCCATTAGCAACAGCTCTGATCAATACTGCTAAAGACCGTCAATTGTCTCTATTAAACGTGACTGATGTCAGTGTGATAAAAGGTGCTGGTATACAAGCGAATATCGAAGGGCTTGGGCTGATAAAAGTTGGTACGGCAGAGTTTGCGAACTTGACGTTGCCAAGATTTATGCCAAAAGTATGGCAAATTGCCAGTACCGTTGCGATTAGTATTAATGATGAGCCACTCGGCGCGTTTGCACTAGCTGATGACTTGAAAGCGGACACGCCAAAAGCAATCACTGCGCTACAAGATGCTGGTATCAATGTGATCTTGATGAGTGGTGATAAGCAGTCCGTTGTCGACCATGTGGCAGGGCAGTTGGGCATTGATAAGGCTTATGGCAAGATGAGCCCACGTGATAAGGCTAGCCAAATTGCATTATTGCAGACGGCTGGTCATAAGGTGGCGATGGCAGGAGATGGTGTCAATGATGCGCCAGCAATGGCCACCGCTGATGCCAGTTTTGCAATGTTTGAAGGGACTGACGTCGCGCAGCACAGCGCTTCTGCCCGTTTGATGGGTGAGTCGCTCATGCATATCGATGCCGCGCAAAAAATCGCTCAAGCAACGCTACGCAATATCAAGCAAAATTTGTTTTTTGCCTTTATTTATAACTGCCTTGGTATTCCACTTGCTGCGTTTGGATTTTTGAATCCGATGATTGCGGCTGCTGCTATGGCGCTTAGTTCTATCTCAGTTTTGATGAATGCGCTACGATTGACACGCTTTAAAACAGAGGTTGAGCTAGATAATACGGTATCTGCCCCGCACACCAATGAAACGCGTTTGGTGAAATAATAATTGCTGTATTAGCGCTGATTTTTTGTCAACGCAGACCAAACAATTATATGAGATATACCTATCTATGATGATATTTATGACCGCAAGTCAGTGTAAGATAAGGGAAGTTTGATAAAATATATGCTATGATGCCAAGCACGATAGCCAACCGTTAATCTGTTCAATAAGCTTTCCATCATATGCAAATATAGTCATATGGCAGAAAGGCTTGAAGGGATTCTAGGTGTATTGGCTATATGATATTTTGCTTTATCTTTTTTGTATGCTAGCTGCCGTTATTTATCTCACAAACTTGGCATGACCAAAGGAATTAACAGACATTATGTACGCTGAAGAAACCAACAACGTCACCGCAATTAAAGACATTCGCGCTCGTGAAATTTTAGACTCGCGCGGCAACCCAACTATCGAAGCTGATGTGATCTTAGCTGATGGCACTGTCGGCCGTGCTGCGGCGCCAAGTGGCGCATCAACAGGTTCACGTGAAGCGCTTGAGTTACGTGATGGCGACAAATCTCGCTATATGGGTAAGGGCGTCAAAAAAGCCGTTTCTAACGTCAACAGTCAGATTCGTAGTGCTTTGATTGATAAAGATGTGACTGAACAGCAGGCCATTGATGATGCCATGATTGCGCTAGACGGCACAGAAAACAAAGAAAGCCTTGGTGCGAATGCTATGCTAGCAGTGTCACTTGCTACTGCCAAAGCGGCTGCCAAGTCACAGAATCTGCCATTGCATCAGTATATTGCTAACTTGCGTAATCAGACGTCATTGACCATGCCTGTGCCAATGATGAACATCTTAAACGGTGGCGAGCACGCGGATAACACAGTTGATATTCAAGAGTTTATGATTGAGCCAGTTGGCTTTACCAGCTTTTCAGAAGCGCTGCGTGCCGGAACGGAGATTTTCCACAGCTTAAAGTCTGTATTGAAATCACAAGGGCTAAACACTGCCGTTGGTGATGAAGGTGGTTTTGCACCAAATCTACGTAGCAACGAAGAAGCCATCACCGTCATCATGCAAGCGATTGAACAAGTCGGCTACAAAGCGGGCGAAGATATTCATCTTGCGCTAGACTGTGCGGCTAGTGAATTTTATAAAAATGGTCAATACGTCTTGGCAGGCGAAGGCAATAAAGCCTTTGATAGCCAAGGGTTCTCAGACTATCTCGTTGGGCTAGCACGTCAATATCCGATTATCTCTATCGAAGACGGTCTTGATGAGTCAGATTGGGATGGTTGGAAGTATCTGACCGAGCAGATTGGCGATAAAGTCCAGTTGGTCGGTGATGATCTATTCGTGACCAATCCTACAATCTTGCAAGAAGGTATCGATAAGCATATTGCCAATGCAATTCTGATTAAATTCAACCAAATCGGTACATTGTCAGAAACGCTAGATGCGATTTATATGGCGAAGAAAAATGGCTACGCAACCATCATCTCGCATCGTTCAGGCGAAACGGAAGACAGCACCATCGCAGATTTAGCAGTTGGTACCGCTGCCGGTCAGATCAAAACCGGTTCACTATGCCGCTCAGACCGCGTTGCTAAGTACAACCAATTACTACGCATCGAGCAGCAAGTACGTGCAAGCTACCGTGGCCGTGAAGAGTTTATCGGTCTACGCGGTTAACAGACAGACTTGGCTTTTTAACGTGTAATATGCGTCAAAAAGTATAAGCTTAAAAGTCGAACTTATCATTGAATCTAGGCGATATATAATCATTTGTATATCGCCTAATCATCTTAAAACTTTAATCTCATTCTTTCTATGTTGTTTGGCGTTGTCACCTTATGAAATATTTTAGCCAATTTATACTACTTGCTTTAGCCGTTGCAGTGCTTTTGGGATTGCAATATCAGTATTGGCTGGGAGAAAATGGCCATTTTGAACATAACAAGTTGACGGCTCAAATTGAAGAGCAACAACGCTTAAATGACAACCAAGTGGCAGCAAACAATCTATTACGTACCGATGTTCAAGATCTAAAAACTGGACTTGAGGCAGTAGAAGAGCACGCTCGCTTAGATTTGGGATTAATCAAACCAAATGAAACTTTTGTCCAAGTATCAACTGCACCAACGACACATAGTAGCTATTAAACTTTAGCTATCGATCTGTATGATGTGATATCAAGCATTATCATTGATTATAAAGCTATCCGTCATTCTTATCATTTTCACTATCTCTCTGTAAATATATCGTCATGGGTTCAACCATGAGTATCACACTATGAATAAAACCCCTAATATACATGCCATGATCGTCGCAGCTGGTCGCGGCAGTCGTTTTGGTGCGTCTATCGCCAAGCAATATACAATGCTAGAAGGTCAGACGTTATTGCAGCACAGCGTGGCTAGGCTTAGCCATAGCAATTATATTAATAAATGTCTATTGGTCGTAGCAGCAGACGATAGCACAGCGCAGGAGTTAGAGTTTGAGCTTCCTATATATTACGCAGTTGGCGGGACCGAGCGTTGGCAATCAGTACAGGCAGGGGTAGAGGCCATCAGTCAGTCAGGCGCCGATGATTCAGATTTGGTACTCATTCATGATGCGGCACGTCCCGCTGTACCGAGTGTGGATGTCGAGCAAGTTATCAAAGCGGCGATGATGGAGCCTTATGGTGCTATTTTAGCGACACCGGTGGCCGATACGTTGAAGACATCCTATCAGCAAACCACACCTACTGAGGAAGATAGACTTATTCCTTATGCGAAATGCACTATTGACCGTAGCAACATATGGCAAGCACAAACCCCGCAAGTTTTTCGTTTAGGTCAGCTGAAACGCGTCCTACGCTATGTATCTGAACATCAGCTTAGCATTACAGACGAAGCCAGTGCTTTTGAACACTTAGAGCTACCTATACGTTTGGTACCTGGTAGTCGACAAAACATCAAGCTTACGTATCCTGATGATGCCATTTTACTGGCAGCAATTCTTAATATCCAATCCTCACATTAATCAAATTTATAGATTTGCTTCGTATTTATATCAGATAGCTCAAGGTAATGACTGTCAATATCGCATCAATTTCACGGAAAGTTCGAGCCTCAATGGAAGTTAAGATATATTAATTTAATATATAATATATATTTAAAACATGTTTTTTGTATATAAGCAAGGTTATTAATTAATAAGAGGTTGCTTTGATGACCAATCTAACCTATGATGTAACTAACTTAATACAATTAATATAAAAACTTATAAAATCAATAATATATCAGAGAAAGTTATTACATTTAGTGATGTTATCTCTATATTTTCTGAAGTTAGTATGATTGTTTTAGCGACATTTACCTAATAATAGGGAGAAGCTGATTGTCAACAATCAACGATTCGACAAATCCAGTAACGACAGATCTCTGCCAGCTTGTATATATAAGCCGGATTACTTCTACTGGTCTTTCAAGTCCTAGCACGCTTAATGACATCTCAGAGACCGCAGTTGAGCGTAACCACGCCGATAACATTACCGGTATTCTTTGCTATGGCAATGGATACTTTTTGCAATGTGTAGAAGGGTCAGAACAAGCACTAACAAATCTAAAAAACCGATTGCTAACAGATGATCGACATAAAGAATTAGAAATCTTAGACTTCTCGGAAATCACAAAGCGCCGTTTTGGCAGTTGGTCATTACGCTCTATTACACTTGAGCGCTGGATGACTAAAGAGTCTGAGCTCAAAAAACTGATGCCATTTAAGCCTTATGATTGGAATGCTAATGAGTGGCAGAAATTCTTAGATATTTTGCAAGAGTATTATGAAGAGCAGAATAGAACAGGCAACATCGATACAGCACCTATTAAGTATAATACTCTAGGCGTGACGTTGAGTAAGGTCGTTGGTCAACATCAGGCATTCTTTTTAATTCAGACGGTACTCGGCCTGATGATAGCTGCCACATTACTATGGCTAATGCTGTAATCGATAGATAATATCATCATAGGAGTTAACTCTCTTATAATTTTAAGTATATTAATACGATTGCTCATCGAGCTAAATACTAATTATATCCAGTTGAGCAGACAAGCAAGAAAAAGCCAGCATTGATTTAATGCTGGCTTTTTTATTCAAACAAATAGCTTGGAGATTAAGAATAGTTTGGATGTTAAGAGCAGAAATAAAAAAACCCACTCATAATATATTATGAGTGGGTTTTTTGGTGGTACCATTGTTAGTCTTATTGAGTGCTAACAAGTGACGCCAAATAGTGGCGTCCCCAGGGGGATTCGAACCCCCGTTACCGCCGTGAAAGGGCGGTGTCCTAGGCCTCTAGACGATGGGGACTAGTAACATCACTTCAACTGCTTTCACCATTTATGCTGAAGTGGTGCGTATTTTAATAGCGTCTGCGTTTCCTGTCAAGCCTTTTTCTACGTCTTTTTAAAATTAAATATCTTTTTTTAATTGCACGGCGAGGATGGAGATCGTTGCGCTTTAAATGATACCGAATCCATAGGGAAGTACAAGCACTAATAGTTAAAGCGAGCAACATATAGCCTAGGATGGTTCCCCATAACTTGAGTTGTGGATCCATAATAAAGTCCCTCCTATTAGGCCTCGATAGTATTCGCTATCAAGGCAGAGTGAGCAACTTGAACTATCTATAGGATATAACTGCATCGCTTAAGCACGACATTCATCATAAGTAGTCATATTAGCCGTCCAAAAATATGACATTTATTATCATACAAAATAATTCCATCTGCTTATCGTGATATCAATCATATCCCTATTGATTATCAAATCAAGATGTCAAAGTCAGCAAGTATTACAAATAGCACTATTATGTATGATTGGCAATATATGATATGTGACTTATTCACTATCGTTATCAGCTGATGCTTCTTTAGCCTCTTCATGGTGCATTGCATTAGCGAGCATAGGATAATTATTAAGTATGTGACAGAACAGCTCGGCTGTCTTTTGAGTGTCATACAGTGCTGAGTGAGCATTTTTACCATCAAACTCGAGTCCTGCTGCCTTACATGCCCGTGCTAGTACAGTTTGTCCGAATGCCAATGCAGACAAAGTCACGGTATCAAACACTGAAAAATTGTGAAAAGGATTGTGGTTCTTACTATTGGTGCGTAGCACAGCTGCATTTAGAAATGCCAAATCGAAATGCGCGTTGTGTCCAATCAGGACACATTGACGGCACTCTTCTTCGCGGCGTACTTCTTTTAAGCCTTTAAAGATACGGCGAAGGGCCGTTTTTTCATCTTCAGCAATGGCTTTGCGCATTGGGTTGTTAGGATCGATGCCAGTAAAGGCAAGGGCACTGGGCTCTAAATTTGCACCCTCAAATGGCTCAATATGAGCATTGAATGCCTCACCTGGATAAAATACGCCATGCTCATCAAGTAATACAGGGATACAGGCGATTTCTAATAGCGCATCAGTTTGAGAATTAAAACCCGCTGTCTCAACATCGACAACGACAGGCAAAAACTTACGAAATCGGTCTTTTAGACTTAAGGGTGTTTGTTCGTCGTCGCTCTTGTCTTGAGTAGCAGCACTTGGGATTACGTTCAGGTCATCATCTGTAGAATTTGAGACATCTGCGTCAGGCAAGGTTGCTGTATTTTGATTGGTCATATCAAGTTCAATCACTTTTATCAGTCGTGCTGGTATATGGAATTGCACATCATTATTTCATAACATCGATAACGCCTTTGCACTAAGGAGGTTTAGTACAAATGTATCATTGGCATTATAGAAAAAATAATAAGTTGCTTTGTCAGTGCTAGGCTGTGTGGCTACTAAACCTTAAGCGACCAAGGCAGTGTTTCACCTGCCATGAGCGGCGTCAGAGAAGCGTCATCAAAATAAGGGTAGTCAGTTGGCACTTGCATAGGGGTGTTGACGAGTGTAATGGTACTCTCATTTACAGGTAGGCCATAAAATTGCGGACCAAAACGACTGGCGAACCCTTCTAGCTTGTCTATTTTGCCCACACTATCAAAAGCGGTTGCGTATAACGGTAAGGCAGTCGCTGCACTATAGCAGCCAGCACAGCCACAAGCGGCTTCTTTCTTGTCGGTAGCATGTGGCGCAGAGTCGGTACCCAAGAAAAATTTCGGATTACCACTCGTGGCCACATCCAACAGGACTTTTTGATGGCTTTCACGCTTTAAAATCGGTAAACAATAAAAGTGCGGTTTGATACCACCAACCAATAGATGGTTGCGGTTAAACATTAAATGCTGCGGCGTAATAGTAGCAGCAACATGATTACCTTGAGCCAATACAAAATCCGCTGCATCACTGGTCGTTATATGCTCTACCACGATTTTTAATGTTGGGAATTTGACGATGATTTGTGCCAGTACTTCGTCTAAGAAACGCTTTTCGCGATCAAAGATATCTATATGGTCTTGCGTCACTTCACCATGTATCAATAGTGGTAAATTGTGCTTTTCTAGTGCTTCAAACACATCGACACAGGCATTGATGTTGGTAACACCATCGGCAGAATTGGTGGTCGCTCCAGCAGGGTAAAGTTTGACCGCTTGTACGATGCCTGACTGTGCGGCCAACTCGATATCTTGGGCAGTAGTATTGTCCGTTAAGTACAGAGTCATACGTGGATCAAAGGCTGATTTTCGCTCAAGACTTAAATCGCTTGCTGCCAAACTTTCCATGATACGCGCGCGATAGGCCTGTGCATCATGTGCATTTTTGACTGGCGGCACAAGGTTTGGCATACAGATCACACGGTTAAAACTACCTGCTGCGTGCGGTACGGTCGTGCTCAAAGCCTGATCGTCGCGCAAGTGAATATGCCAATCATCTGGCTGAAGGATGGTTAATTCTCTAATCGAATCAGTCATAGTGTCAAAGCGCTCTATATCGTCAAATAAAGGAAAAAAAGAGGATAATACTGTGCGACTATCATAACAGATTTGCCCAGTTGACTAAATATAAGGCGAAATATCTATACATAATTCATTGAGTACTATTTAACCCTTTTTAAGATTTAAGCCAAAAGCACACGCCTTATGGCAGTTAGACTTTTGCCTATAGTAAATATGATGTACACTGAGCAGGTAATTTCTTTTTAACTTGCTTTCGATTTGATCTTAGCGCGTTTACTAAAACTAAATTCTCATAACAGGAGTTTTTCATGGCTCAACTTGATCCAAAAAATATTAATAAAATCGTATTGGCATACTCAGGTGGTCTTGATACCTCAATCATCGCTAAATGGCTGCAAGAAACCTATGATGCGGAAGTGATCACCTTTACCGCTGATATCGGTCAAGGCGAAGAAGTTGAGCCAGCAAGAGCCAAAGCTCAAGCAATGGGTATCAAGCACATCCATATCGAAGATTTGCGCGAAGAGTTTGCCCGCGATTACGTATTCCCGATGTTCCGTGCCAATGCTATCTATGAAGGTGAGTATTTACTCGGTACGTCTATCGCCCGTCCACTAATCGCTAAGCGTTTGGTTGAGATTGCTAGAGAACACAATGCCGATGCCATTAGCCATGGCGCGACTGGTAAAGGTAATGACCAAGTTCGTTTTGAGCTAGGTGCTGTCGCTTTGTCACCAGACGTGGTAACGATCGCTCCTTGGCGTGAGTGGGATTTATCAAGCCGCGAAAGCTTGATGCAATATGCCGAAGAGCATGACATCGCAATTGATTATGCGGGCAATAAGAAAAAATCTCCTTATTCAATGGATGCCAACTTGCTACATATCTCTTATGAAGGTGGCGTTCTAGAAGAGCCGTACACTGAAGCAGAAGAAGATATGTGGCGCTGGTCTGTCAGCCCAGAAGACGCGCCTGATGAAGCGCAATATTTAGAACTAGAATACAAGAAAGGTGACATCGTTGCTATCGATGGCGAAGCACTAAAGCCTTATGAAGTCATGATTAAGCTGAATGAAATCGGCGGCAAACATGGTATCGGTCGTTTAGATATCGTCGAAAACCGTTATGTTGGCATGAAGTCACGTGGTTGCTACGAGACGCCAGCTGGCACGATTATGCTAAAAGCCCATCGCGGTATCGAGTCATTAACGCTTGATCGTGAAGCCGCCCATCTAAAAGATGAGCTCATGCCACGCTATGCAAAAATCATCTACAACGGCTATTGGTTCAGCCCTGAGCGTATGATGCTACAGGCATTGATTGACAAATCACAAGAATACGTCAACGGTACCGTACGTGTAAAATTATACAAAGGTGCTGTGAGCGTCGTCGGTCGCAAGTCAGATGATTCGTTATTTGACGAAAAAATCGCAACTTTCGAAGATGATGCGGGTGCTTACGATCAAAAAGACGCAGAAGGTTTTATCCGTCTAAATGGTCTACGTTTGGCTATCGAAGCTAGCCGTGGTCGTGATTTGTCTAAATAAGCGTTTCGATTGTACGTAGTTAATTAAACATTTAGCTCAACAGCAATAAAAAAGAGGCCTATATAAATAGCGCCTCTTTTTTTATGGCTGATGCGTTTCTATCAAGACTCTGTTTTGAACATCACTTTATTAATCACATGTCTTTATTGAGCTTGTGCTGTCTCTGCCGTATCAGACTCTTCATCGTCCATTCTCACAATAGCGACATCTTGTTGCTGACGTTCATCAGTGATATCTTGTGCTAATATCTCTTCGGTGGCAAGCACGACGCCATCAGATTTTTGCGATTGATATTTGAGCGTAGCAAGCGCCCCCAGTACACCAATGACAAGCATAATAATAAGAATGACAGGGTTTTTCCAAAGCGGCGTTGAAGCGTCATATTCTATCGGCTTTTCGCTCGTTGTCGCTGGCGTGTTGTCATTATTGCCACCGATCAATCCTAAGCTTACCAAAGGCGGCTTTGGTGGATTGGCGGGTTCAGAGTTGATGCGCAGGCGATTTCGACTAAGATAAATATCAGAGATTTTTGCCAGCTGCAGCAACCAACGCTGATGTGGCAAAGCAATAGCGTGCATCTCTTCAAATACCAGCATGTCGTTATGACGACCCTGCGGCAAGTTATCCGGTGAGCGACCAATGGCTTTTAGGTAATTACCCGTTGCTAATTGCATGTCTTGTACAGGTTCATGGTTTTTAGGCTCGAACCCTGTCAACTCGTACCAGTGGCTATCAAAAGGTGGCGGGGTGCTTGATAGCTGCTCAGCGTTTAATAGCTTGAGCTCTGTACTATCTGTATGATTTTCCAAAGGTTCTTTGTCTTCTATAGACTCTGTCAGTGTGGCCGGCTCACTGTTAGCACGCTCTGATTCAACAGTAGGCACTGCTTGCGTTTGCTCATTGCTAAAGCGTGCTGCGGACAAAAACTGTGGCTGTAGGGCGAACCATTTATTCATCTCGTCACTATCGAGTTGACTGTATTCTGCCAAGATAGCCAATTCTCGAAGGACAATCACGCATAAAGAGGTGAGTAAGATTTGAACTTGCTGCGTTTTTGCATGAATATCTTCAGCAATATGATCACTGATTTTTATCACACGGGCGCTGTTATTAAAAACGGCGTCTGCCGCATCGTTTCGGTGATATAACGTCGCCTTAAGAGTCGCAAAATTCATGGAGTTGTATTGTCGTAACTCTTTGACAGCAGCACGTCCAAATAGTCTTTTGCTGAGTGCTTGTCCTTGATGTTGCTGCTGATAGGCAAGAAGCGCACTCACAATGGCTTGTAGACTGGCATCCATTGCGAGCCTCGCTTGTGGCAATGAGAGCTGTGCGGCATCAGCCAAAAGTGGCAGCATAGGCTTGGTATCATGATATAAAAAATCATACATCGACACACGTGTCGGTGAAATAGTCGTCATAATCTGCTAGCATCAAAAAGTGTGCCTCTATATTACGGTGCCAAAAGCATTGACACAATCCCTTGATAATAGAAATTTTGAATCAGTTTTACCAATTACCTTAACAGTTATCTTATGGATGACTGATAGCGGGAAGCATTTATGACGAATAATGAAACTTTTAATAAGCATCTAGTGATCAACATTGCTAAGCAGACATTAACAATTCATAAGCAGCAAGCTGAGGTCACTGAATACACCGTCTCTACGGCAAAAAATGGCATCGGTAGTCAGCAAGATAGCGGTTGCACGCCACTTGGTCAGCATAGTATTGCAAAAAAAATAGGCGGCAGCGAGCCTATGAATGCTGTGTTTGTGGGGCGAGTACCAACTGGCGAGGTATATGATGCCGCTCTTGGCACGTTACATCCTAAACGTGATTGGATACTGAGCCGTATTCTTTGGTTGAGCGGTTTGGAAGAAGGCTCGAATAAAGGTAGCAACAGTCAAGGCGGCTGTGATACTTATGAGCGCTATATCTATATCCATGGCACACCAGATACTGAGCCGATGGGTATACCACTCTCACATGGCTGTATACGTATGCGTAATACAGATATCGTGGAATTATTTGAGCAAGTCGAAGAGGGTATGCCAGTAATGATCGTTGCAGATTAACTAAGATTAATTGTACTCATTATTTCTAAAGCATATTTATTTATCGGTATTTGAGCCCAAAAAATCCGATGACGGCTAAGGATGGTAGTGAAAGGTGTAAATATTGAACAATAAGATTAAAGCGAAAAATAAAATGGTGTATCTATAAAAAAGGACAGCTTTATTGATAAAAACTGTCCTTTTTACTAAGCAATGTATCTTTATCGAGGCATCTTTATCAAGGTATCTTTACCGAGTAATACGTTTTACCAGAATGTTGAGCTGTCTTTAAATTTGGCCAAACGTGTTTCGATATAACTTGGGTCATCCGTGAGCATGGCAGCAAACCAACCTGCACCATATAGGGCATTGGTATCCTTCGCTGATTTTAGGGCATAGAACTGTTGATATTGATTGTCATCATTGCGTTGCTCTAGCGCTATTTGCGCTTTTATCAGACGCTTTAACCAACGCTTGGTTTTCTTCTTGGCTTTTTTCTTACTTAACAAAGGCGCAGAGAACTCACTTATGTAGCGTAGCGCTTTTAGGTGATCGCATAGTAGCGCTTCATCCTGATTATCCTCAGAGATATCCGTATCAACATCTACATCATTGCTCACAATCTCGGTATCACTTACTGCATCAGTTTTTTTATCTGCTTTAATGCACTTCTTATACTGTTTCGATAGAATTTTTGCTAGCTTGTCGAGAGCAAGTTTATCCGTTTGAGGCTCAATACTAGGGTCACTCATGGTAAATGCAATCAGCTCTAGCAAGGTGAGCTGAAAGTCATTGGCTTGCAGCGTATTGATCGGTGTGATCTTTATATCTTCGATATCTGTTGTCCAGTCAACAGCAGGGGCTCCGAGTGCCTGTAGCTCAGGTTCGATATAGGCCTCGATATGAGCGAGTTGGTAATAATTGTCAAGCAACGTCGAGGTTTGCTTTAGTATCGGTAGCCATTCTGGGTTGATTTCATCGGAAAAGTCAGCAAATGCTGTTAATGCAGCTTGCATACGATCAATACCGATGCGTGTTTGCAAAATATGCTCGTGATCAATGCTTCCAGCGACGATAGCACTACTATTTGGTAATATCTGTAATAGACAGTTATGTACGGCTGCTCGTATAAAGGCGGGCATGCTACTGTCTTTGTTCATATCCAGTTGGTTTAGGTCAGCGCCAACTGCTGGACTGTGGTTCTGTCCATTGACGAGCAAGCCACCGTTCTCAGCTTTTGTCACGGTAGATAGACACAGCTTGTAGCGTTTGCACCATGTTTTGGCTGTCGTAAATAAAAAATCTATATCTCCTGACACCAATTCGAACTCTATCTCCTGAATGGTTTTTCGCTGAGAGTCGTCAGTACCATGGACAATTTCTCCATGATCGTAAGCCATCTCGATACAACTATCAGTTTCGTCACTATTATCTTCTGTGAGCAATCGTGTGGTGCGCTCGACGTCGGTGACATACAGTCGTGTTAGGTTTTTTGACAACTTTTTGAGTTTAAAGTCAGCCAGCGCAGAGGCGATAGGATTTTTTGCATATATCGTCAAATCAGGCATCAGCTCGTTATTATCAAGCATTTCCTGTACTTGTTTGTCGTCTAACAAAGCGTTGTGCTCCAAACGGGCAGCAATGCCATCACCACCAGCTTTGATGGTTTGTACCCAAGTATCGCCTTCTTTACGAATACGCAAACCAATACCTGCCTGTGCAAGCTGCTGATCAGGGGTATCGTAATAGTGTGCAGCCAGTGGTGTCACTTGTGAGGATTTAACTTTTGCTTGACGCATTAAACCTTTTAGACGTGACTCTGGTACCAAAAACTTCAGCTCTATCTCTTGCATATTGGCTCCTAATAATTCTGACTGATGGCTCTGATCAATGATTGTGATAAACAATTATTAGTCTACCATTCTCTGATTATTTAAACCGCAATAAAAAACCGCCCTATATGATGTAGGGCGGTTTTTTGATAAATACTGCTAGTCTGTCAGTTATTAGAACTGGTTCATCGTGTTCTTGCCGCCGCCAGCTTTCAGTGCGTTATCGCCTGAGAAGATTTCTTTGTGGTCATCGCCAAGGTCAGAACCAGCCATTGCTTGGTGCTTAACACAAGAGATGCCTTCACGGATTTCTTTACGTTGTACGCCAGCTGCATAAGCAAGCATGCCTTCTTCACCGAAGTAGCCTTTAGCAAGTTCATGAACGCTAAGAGCAGTGGTGTGGTAAGTCGGTAGCGTGATTAAGTGATGGAATACACCAGCTTCACGTGACGCATCACGTTGGAAGTTCTTAGCGGCTACGTCAGCTGCAGCATCAAGCTCAGTACCGTCGTAATCAGCACTCATCAAGTCATCTTTATTGTATGCAGAGATGTCTTTGCCCTCGGTTTCCCACTGTGCGATAACTTGCTTACGGAAGTTAAGCGTCCAGTTGAACGATGGGCTGTTGTTGTATACAAGCTTCGCTTTAGGCTGTTGCTCTTTAATACGGTCAACCATTGATTTGATGTGTGCAACGTCTGGAGTCGGTGTTTCGATCCATAGTAGGTCAGCACCGTTTTCTAGAGCAGTGACACAGTCAAGTACAACGCGGTCAATGTTAGTCTCTTCACGGAACTGATATAGGCCGTTAGGTAGACGAACTGGGCGTACTAGTTTGCCGTTGTGCTTAAGTAGGCTATCGTTTTCTTTGGCATCTTCAAGAGATACTTCTTCCATTTCGATGAAATCAATGTATTTAGAAGCAAGATCGCCCGGCTCATTTGATACTGGGATTTTTTGCGTGAGTGATGCGCCTTCAGAGTCAGTACGAGCAACGATAATGCCGTCTTCAACACCAAGCTCTAAGAATGCATAACGGATAGCATTTAGCTTAGAGATGAAGTCTTCGTGCGGTACGGTGACTTTACCAGCTTGGTGACCACACTGCTTAGCATCAGATACTTGGTTCTCAACCTGGATGGCACAAGCGCCAGCTTCGATCATTTGCTTAGTCAATAGGTAAGTCGCTTCTTCGTTACCGAAACCTGCATCGATATCTGCAATGATTGGCACAACATGCGAATCAAAGTTTTCGATTTTTTCTAAGATTGCTGAGGTGTCTTGGCCCGCTTCTTCAGCAGCGTTTAGCTCACGGAAGTAGTCGTTCAATACTTTAGCATCTGCTTGACGCAAGAACGTGTAGATTTCTTCGATTAGCTTAGGCACTGATGTTTTTTCGTGCATAGATTGGTCAGGTAGTGGGCCAAATTCAGAACGTAACGCCGCTACCATCCAACCTGAAAGATAGATATAAGTTTTAGAGGTCGTACCGAAGTATTTTTTCTTGGCATACATAGTTTGCTGTGCCACAAAACCATGCCATGCACCTAGAGACTGTGTGTACTGAGACGTATCATTGTCATAATCTTCCATGTCTTGACGCATGATTTTTGCAGTATACTTTGCGATATCCAAGCCCGTTTTAAAACGGTTTTGTGACATCATACGTGCGGCATCAGTCTCGCTAATGTTCTGCCAGTTGCCGTGCTTTTGCTTTAATTCACGTACTAGGTCGATCGCTGATTTATATGCAGTTGACATCTATAGTCTCCTTGGTAGGGTGTAAAAAATAATAAATTGAGCGTTAAAATAATAATTTGTGTTGTCAATAAATTTGGTAGTAATGGTATTAATATCTCGTAACGGTCTTCTCTACCCTAAACAAACCTGTGCATGAATACAAGAAGATTGCTGAACTCAGCAGTTGATAAATAATTGCTGATTTATAGTGCTGATTCAGCTTACCCATATCTATCAAAGGTGTTTGAGCATTTAATAAACAGCGTTGTCATAATTAGCAACAAGAGATGTTACAATTATACTGACACTTGGTAATGTTTCACTGTCGAGATAAACCGTTACTATGCTATTTAACTATATTGTTTTATGAACGATAACCCGTTCATAAAACTCAGGTTTGTGGTCTGTACCGCAAATCCTTTATGGGATTCACTATAACTGCCTTACCAAGATTTATCTAATTTATGATACTTATCTTTAGTATTTTTATAGGTTATAATGTAGTTATAACAGTATCTTATGGTGATGAAATTGAGTTATGCTGAGTGTCTTTTGCGGTAAAACCAATAAAAATTCGCAAAATTATGCTGTCCTAGATCGAAAATCACCATTTCATCACTGATAATACCAAGTGTGCCGTGGTGCTTATCTTTTAAAAGCTAAGAGAAATACATATGAATTTGCAGCGGGTTGATTTAAATTTATTAGTCCATCTAGATGTGTTGCTACGAGAAAAAAACGTCACTCGCGCAGCTGAGCAGCTTGGTATCACCCAGCCTGCCATGAGCAATATCTTGCGCCGTTTGCGTAAGTTATTTAATGATCCGTTATTAGTGCGCTCCTCTGAAGGGATGACACCGACTGAGCGCGCCCTTGAGTTGCAGCCACGCATCCGTGAGATACTTGCAGATTTGACTCAAGTACTAGAGCCACGCACTGAATTCCGTCCTTATAGTACGTCACGCGTCTTTCGTATTATGACGTCAGATTATGCTGAGGCGACTTTGGTGCCAAAGCTAGTAAAAGCGCTACGTTCGGAAGCGCCCAACGTTATTTTAGATTTCTTGACACCCTCAGATGTCTCTTATCGCGATATGGAGCAGGGGCGTGTTGATTTGGCGATCAATCGCTTTAATGAGATACCACAAAGCTTTCATCAGGTTTTGGTATGGCGTGATACGTTTAGTTGCTTGCTATCGTCTGAAAGTCCCTATGCCAACCGTTTTAATCTGAAAAACTATCTAAAAGCACAGCACGTATGGGTATCTAAAACAGGGATGGGCGTGGGATTTGGGGTTAATCCAGAAAAATCAGGCGGCCTAGGGTCTATTGATCAGGCATTGCAACGTTTGGGCCAAAAACGCCAAATTAGTGTCTTCACCCGCCACTATCAGATGCCAGCCATGCTTGCCGCGAATAAAGATTTGATAGCGACATTGCCAACCCGCGTGGCAAGAATGCAGGCCAATAACGACAGTATCATGATGGAAGAACCGCCGTTTTTTATTCCTGAGTTTGAGCTGACCATGGCATGGTCACCATTGCTACAGCACCATCCTGCTCACCGTTGGTTGCGTCAATTAATCATGCATGTGGCACGGCAAGTGGTGGCTGAGGAAGAAAACCCACCACAAGAAATACCTGTCATTAATCACTTGTTCTAATGAGAATTTTTATAAAGTAGTAAGTATCTTATAGTAAGTAATTAATTCACTTTTAATGTTATTGTTTAACCTATATTTGGTGTATTTAACGAACCAAACCAGCCACTAGGCTGGTTTTTTTGTTTAGTCTTGCTATGTAGTCTTATTCAATATTTAGCTATTCTTAATAAGACAGTCACACTATTAACATCTTCAACACACTTCACAATATATTGTAAAACTCTTCGCCAAATACCTTGTTATGATAGGTGCAGATAGAAAATAATTTATCGATTCATTTGTTGAATTATCCTATCGACGTAATACCAAACAATTAAAAGTGACAATAATACTAAATACATAAAATCAAATAATAAGGACATCCACATGTCAGATATTACTACTGTTAACCCAGCAACGGGCGAAGACATTAAAAATTATGATTACATGAGCAACGACGAAGTTAACAAGATTGTTGACGCCTCACACAATGCATTTTTAAAATGGCGTACTGTGAGCCACGAAGAACGTGGTCGTGTCATCAAGTCTATCGGTGACAAGCTGATGGAATATAAAGAAGAGCTATCTAAGCTTATGACCGAAGAGCGCGGTAAGCTCTATGGTCAAAGCATGCAAGAAGTCGATCTCTGTAAAGCGATTTGTGACTATACGTCTGAAAATGGTGTCGCTGCGCTTGCAGATGATGAGCGAGATATCGAAAGCATGAAGAAAGGTATCGTGACTTATCAGCCAATCGGCGTTATCTATGGTATGCAACCTTGGAACTTCCCAGCGTATCAAGTATTCCGTTATGCCATTGCTAACTTGATGGCAGGTAACAGCGTTTTACTTAAACATGCAGCAAACGTCACAGGTTCTGGCTTATTGATTGAAAAAATATTCCATGAGTCTGAATTGCCAGATGATTTGTTCCGTACGATTTTGATTGATCATGACCAATCAGAAAAATTGATCGAAAATGACAAGGTACGCGGCGTAACACTCACAGGTAGTGATGATGCTGGTCGTATCGTTGGTCAACAAGCGGCCAAAGCAATCAAAAAGTCAGTACTAGAGCTTGGCTCAAATGACGCCTTTATCGTACTAGAAGACGCTGACATCGAAACCGCTGTAGAGACCTGTACACAAGCCCGTTTGATTAATAACGGTGAAACTTGTGTAGCAGCGAAACGCTTTATTGTCGTTGATAGCGTCTATGATGAATTCCGTAAGCGTATCGTAGAGAAGTTTGAAGGTACAAAATCTGGCGATCCAATGGATGACAGCTCAGACATCGGTCCATTAGCGCGCAAAGATTTGCAAGAAAAACTGCATGAGCAAGTAGAAGAAAGCTTGAAAAAAGGCGCGACGATCGCCGTTGGTGGTCAACTACCAGAAGGTAAAAGCAGTTATTATCCAGCGACTATTTTAGAAAACGTTGAGAAAGGTCAGCCTGCTTATGACGACGAGCTGTTCGGTCCAGTAGCTTCGCTCATTCGTGCCAAAGACCAAGACGATGCCATGCGCATTGCCAACGACAGCCGTTATGGTCTAGGTGGCGCTATCTTCTCAAAAGATGAAGAAAAAGCGATTCGCCTAGCCAGTGAGCAATTCGATACTGGTATGGTCTATATCAATGGTTATGGTCTTGCCAATCCTGCATTACCATTTGGTGGTGTGAAGAACTCAGGCTATGGTCGCGAGCATGGTGGATTTGGTATCAAAGAGTTTGTAAACATTAAAGCAGTACATGTATTTTAAGAAACCAAAACCTGTTATGAATGACCATTTATAGTTATTATTTATAAATGGTCGCTACACAAGAAAAGCCCAGCTGCTCATTACGAGTAACTGGGCTTTTTGGTGTTTTACACAATAAAGAACGGCTCAAACAAGCAAAGGTTTTATCCGTCTATATGTTAGGCATTACTCATATTCTATGAAGTCATAAACAGCTGCAATGGCAGGGTCGGCAAATAGCTTGTAGCCTGTGAGGAGGTGCTCTCTACCTCAAGTGACAAGACGTTTTTTGCCAGCAGCAATATTGTCCACGGTAGAAGCTTGTGCTCAAGCTTTTGTACCCGTGACTGTAAACTCTCTGCTGTATCGTTGATATCAACACTCAGTACCGCTTGAGTCAGCACCTGACCTGCATCTAGCTCCGCTGTCACCTTGTGAATACTACAGCCATGATGACGATCACCCGCTTGTAGTACTCGCTGATGCGTATCTAGCCCCTTATAAACTGGCAGGAGAGACGGATGCAAGTTAATCATTGGTGCAGGCGCATTATCGATAAATGAGCCACTGAGCACACGCATAAAACCAGCCAAAACGATCAGATCAGGTTGCCATGCGATAAGTTGCTCGTTGGCGTGAGCTTCAAAGGTTTTGATGCCCATGCGTTTACCACTCGCAACATGCGACAAGACAGCAACCGGAATGGCTGCATCGGTCGCACGTGTCAACGCATAAGCGTCCTCGCGATTACTAATGACACCAACGATCTCAATCGGTAGCGCACCTGCTTGCATGGCATCTATGAGCACTTGTAGGTTGCTACCACTTCCTGATACCAGGACCGCAATGCGTAACGGTTTGATAGGTTGGCTTGTTTTATCAATTGACATTAACGGTATACCACGGCATCGGCTTCACGTTTGACCATTTCGCCCAGCTGCCAAGCATTTTCGCCAGCGTCAGTCAATGTCTCGATCGCTGCTTCAGCTTTATCTTTAGGCACCACAATGACAAAACCAACGCCGCAGTTGAAGGTACGGTACATCTCACTTTGTTCAATGTTGCCTTGAGTTTGTAACCAAGTGAATAACTCTGAGAACTGCCAGCTGCTCGTATCGATGCTAGCGGCTAGGTCATCAGGGAGCACACGTGGCAAGTTGTCAGTGAGACCGCCACCTGTGATATGTGACATCGCATGAAGCGCTGAGCTACCAAGGGTATCTTGTAATGCCTTGATGGCTTTAACATAGATACGAGTAGGGGCCATCAAGGCGTCTTGAATAGGCTGACCATCTAGTTGCTCATCGCTACTCGTAACATCCACACCGCTAACTTCGATCACTTTACGTACTAATGAGTAGCCGTTTGAGTGTGCGCCACTTGAAGCCAGTGCAATCAGGACATCGCCTTCGGCAACGTTGTCACCAGTCACGACCTCGCTTTCTTCAACCACGCCCACACAAAATCCAGCGAGGTCATAATCGTCGTCTTGATACATACCTGGCATTTCAGCAGTTTCGCCGCCGATCAAGGCACAGTTAGCTAGTTTACAACCATCGCCAATACCAGTGACTACAGTCGCAGCTACATCAACATCAAGCTTGCCTGTTGCGTAGTAATCTAAGAAAAATAGTGGCTCTGCACCGCAAACTAACAAATCATTGACGCACATCGCGACCAAGTCAATACCGATGGTATCGTGACGATTGAGCTGTAATGCCAATTTTAGTTTGGTGCCCACACCATCAGTACCAGACACTAATAACGGCGAATTGTAACCTGTTGGGATACGGCATAACGCACCAAAACCGCCAAGTCCACCCACGACTTCAGGACGAGTAGTGGCTTTTGCAACGGACTTGATTCGCTGAACCAAAGCATCGCCTGCATCGATATCAACGCCGGCGTCTTTGTAGCTTAAAGAAGGCTTGTCACTCATAGTCATCTCACAGTTGGGGATAGATAATTGGAATTAAAAAGTAAGGGAGTCACTCACGCTAAAATCAGCGAGAGAAAGTTTAAAGGCAAAGTTTAAAGATAGTGCGCGCATTATACCCAAAAACAGACCGTACTCGCAAAGCAACTTGCCAATATTTGGCTAAGATTTGCATTAAGTGGTAAATAAGCGGTTAAGAAACAAAAAATGACTGATTTTTTGTTGTACTCTGCGATAATAAAACGCTAAATTTACGACTCCTGACGGCTCAAGTACCGCAATTTTTGTCACTATCTCAAATCAGCCTACGTATAGGATTACTTATCATGATGAACCAACCAATCGACCCTTTTTTCAGACGTTTATTTATCGTCGTCGCTTTGGTTGTGGCGCTGTTCCTTCTCTACTTGATGATACCAGTCATTGTGCCGTTTATATTTGCTTTTATGCTGGCTTATTTGTTCAATCCTTTGGTAAAGCGATTGTCAAAACATCTCAGACGTTGGATCGCAATTATTATTGTTTACTCTACTATCACTGTAGGGATGGCGCTGTTGCTCTGGTGGTTGGTACCGACATTGTGGCATCAGCTACAAGCCGCTTGGGAGTATCTACCTAAGATATCTGGCTGGTATAACCAAGTAGTACGCGAGTGGTTCAACAGCAATACTCGTTTTCAATTACCTGTCTTAGAGTCTAAGGATTTTTCTGAGACGCTGGTCGAATATATGCAAACGAATTATAAGTTTGCTGATGCCAGTACCATGATGAGCCAAGTACTGACTTCAAGTATGAACTTTATTAATAGTGCAGGACTGATCGTGTTGGTGCCAATTTTAACGTTTTATTTTTTGTTCAATTGGGATCAGCGTTTACAGACGTGGAAGATGGCGATACCGGGAGCATACTGCAAACAAGTCATTGGCATCGCCAAAGAGTGCGATCAGGCTTTAATGGCGTTTATTAAAGGCCAGTTGTTGGTGATGGTGCTACTGGGTGCTATTTATGCAGTACAGCTGCAGCTTATTGGACTAGAGCTTGGACTTATCATCGGTATGGTGGCTGGTATTGCTAGCTTTGTGCCTTATTTGGGTTTTGGCATTGGATTTGTGGCTGCTATCATCGCCTGCTTGTTTCAGTTTGGATTGGATTGGACCTATTTGTTATTGGTCGTAGGGGCGTTTTTGGTCGGGCAAGCTGCAGAAGGTTATATTCTGCAGCCGCTACTATTAGGTGATAAGATTGGTTTATCACCATTATGGGTTATATTTGCGGTATTAGCAGGCGCCAGTCTATTAGGTTTTGTGGGTATGTTAATCGCGCTACCAGTCTCTGCTGTCTTGAATGTATTGTTCCGCCACCTATATGCGTATTATCGTACGACAGATTTTTACAAAGGTCGTAAACAACTGCTATTGTTTGAGAAGAAGTAAATATTCTATTATTGAATATAGTGAGCGGATAGCGTACAAATGGGAAGCACAAAGCAAATGATTGATAAGGCTTAGTAGGTAAAAGACTTGTCAGTCATTTTGCAAATATGTTATATATAGTCGCAGTGTTGATCGTATCAGCCGTTGCTATATTTTTTTATCAAGATTAGCCTGATTAAGGCAATTCATCCATCATAAAAAAGCTATATATCCACTGCACACATTTTTGTCAGGTAGTATGGATAGTACTGAATAGCAATTTATTCCTTTTCTACTGCACTTTTATATTGCACTACGCAACACGAGTTGATGATTCATGGCAGAAGCACAGCTAAGTCTCAATCTGGACATTAAGCATGATGCAAGTCTCAGCGACTTTGCCGGTCCCGGTTGGATGTCTATTATTGATGCAGTGCGGCAATTACATGTCGGCCTGATTGGTCAGTTATACCTGTTTGGTAGCCCTGCGACGGGTAAGTCTCACTTGCTCTCCGCTATTTGTGAGTCATTTATTGAAATGGACAAATCAGCAATTTGCCTGTCACTCAATGAATTAATCCATACCGATGTCCATGTGTTATCTTCTTTAGAGAACTTTGATCTGATTGCTATCGATGATTTAGAAGTGCTTGAGCAAAGTAGCCAGTGGCAAGAAGCGCTGTTTCATCTGATCAACCGTAGCCGCGAAGGTCAGCGCCAGCTTTTATTTGCGGCCAATAAGCCAGCGGGTGACTTGCCGTTTCAACTCAGAGATTTATTGACGCGTTTGGCACAAGCTCCAGCCTTTAAAGTGCCTACTGGTCATGATTTAGCAGACCGTCAAGCATTGCTCCAATCCATTTTGCGTCGGCGCGGCTGGCAGTTTGATGATCGAATTATCAATCATTTATTGACTGAAGGGCCGCATCGTATCGGTGCAATGATGGAAGTGCTTAATTATATTCAGCCAATGTTTTCTAACCTTGGCCGCAGTAATATATCAAAAGCGGTGATAAGTGATGCATTACGTACCATTGATGAGCAAACACTCGCAGCAGAGCTGGCTGATATAGCCCAAGAGACGCAAGTAGACAACGAGATAACGGATCAAGACCAACATACGATGCCACTTGATTTTTAGCCGTAAAACTTTTGATCGTAAAACTTTTAGCAGCAAAAATACAAATAACAGTAAGAATACGAACTTTTTATCCAACCTGCTTTCACTATTAATGGAATAACCTATGAAATCGAATGCTTCTTTGCTAAAAAAATTGACTATTGGTATGTTGTTTGTGGGTGCGACCTCAGTCTCTATGATGTCACAAGCCGCTGTGACGCTATTGGTTGATGACCATATCAAAGTGACTGCCATCAATGGACAAGAAGTTCAGCAGAGCGCTTTTCAGCCATTAACCAAGAAGTTCACGCTCCAGCCGGGCCAACACGCTATCACTGCTAAGTATGACCGCTTATATAACTTGCAGCGTGATGAGCATGATTACCTGCGTTCAGGTAACGTCAGCGTGACGGCGGAATTGGCAGATAACCAAACGTATCGTTTGACGATGCCGAACCAGCCAGAAGATTACGAAGCCGCTAAAGATTATGCTAAGCAGCCAACACTCGCTATCCAGCAGAACAACACGGTTATCGCAAGTCAGCAGGGTATGGCTGGTAATCAAGGTGGACTGTTTTCAGGACTTGGTAAGGCGTTAGGGGGTGTGTTTGGTGGGGCGGGCGATGCCGAGCTACAAAATCAACGTGCGATTGCTGCGTTAGATCAACCAGCAGTAATGCCAAACAATGCTAATGTTGGTACGACCAATATCAAGCAAACTACGAGTGTGAATACCTCTACCAATACCTTAGATTCATTTATGCAGATTTGGCTACAAGCAACGCCTGCTGAGCGTGAAAAGATGCGTCAATGGATTCAACAGTAAATCAATCTGTTACAGATTGCTGAGCATAAAAAAGCACCCAACTGGGTGCTTTTTTATGGTTCTAAATTTTACTGTTATTTGGCTTAATTTAAGCGATATATAATCAGCTTAATAAAGTATTACCCCAAAAAGGCATTGTACATCCATACCAGTTTCTCTTGCTCTTGTACGTATGCATCGACCAGATCAGCGGTACCTTGATCATCGCTTTCTGCTGCTAATGAAGATACTTGACGCTGCTCTGCGATTAAGGCTTGTAAACCAGTTACTACGCCTTTAACGCAAGATGTACCATCTTTGACGTTTTTGTCTTCGCTGATGCTCGTGTGTTGTACAAAATCGCTATAAGCGTGAAGTGGTGTACCACCGAGAGTCAAGATACGCTCAGCGATCTCATCAATCTGTAACTGCAGCGCTGTATACAATTCCTCAAACTTTGGATGCAAAGTAAAGAAATGCTCACCTTTTACATTCCAGTGATAGCCACGTACGTTTAAGTAAAACACATGATACGTTGATAGCAGGTTGTTTAATTGAGCGATGACTTCGCTCATGTCAGCTTTTTCTAGACCGATCTGGTTAGTAGCGTTATTAGTATTACTCATAATGTTGTCCTTATAATGTGAGTGTTGTTATACGAAATTGAAGAAAGATGAATAGTAGTTACTTAATATAGAAATAAAAATATCTTAACTTTTATTAATATCAGTGTAAGCTCTATCTCTTCCTTTTATGCTTATAATAATAGCAAACTATCATTAATAAGTTAAATATAATAAATGCAATTTTACGATTGGTTTTATAAAACTATAATTGAGTCTCTCTATCGATTTTCTAAACAATAGAGAGAGCTGATAACCGTTATACTGGCGGCTGCAATTTTTCAGGATTTAAGCCTTTAACCGGAACCACTTCTTGTAAATGTTGACGTACCGTATCGATAGGGAATTTTTGCGCTTGCAAGCGTTTCGGAAGGATTTGGCTACCTTGCTGACCTTTCATCTCAAACATCATAAAGATATAGTCGTCAGTCTCATCCCAGCTCTTGATAGCAGTCCACGGAATAACCGCTTGCTGGGTCGCACCTGCACGCATTTGCATACCGCGCATTTGCGAGTTTTTCATCATCTCAGGCTGGTTGCTTGGCATCGCCATGACTAGACCATGTTTTTGTACACCAAGCTTCATTTGACGCATTTCATCTGGCATCTCTTGATCAGCAATTTGTTTTTCAAACTCTCTTTTTACATACCATCTAAAGCCTAAAGTACGCGCCAAAAGATAAATCACCACACCAACGAGCATCAACCAAAAAATGATGGTTGAGTAGCCTGTTACAAAGATCAGTCCTGCAACAGCAAGTACCACAACCACAGCCATAATGATCCATTCTTTGGTCTTAAAGCTCGACAGACCAAAAGAGGGGCTGGCACTGGCAAACAGTTCATATTGGGCTTGAAGAAATTCAGCTTCAGTCAGGTTTAAGGCGACAGGTTGGAGCGTGTAAGGATACAGGGCCATAAAGGTTTCTCAGATGCTTGTGTTAAAAGTGTTGGGTTTACATCGCCAAAGCCAAGTCGTGATGTACTACTTGGCTGTAGGTAAATAAAGGTATGCGCTTATCTTACCGAAAAGTACTCTTAAATGAAACATATAAGCGGTTCTGTTCACTGATAGCGGCGATATTAATGGCTTTAATAAAGGTAGATGAGCCTTATTAAAGTAAGTTGAACTTTAGGATATGTATTTCGGGTAAGTATAACTGGCTATGGATAATGAAAGTAGTAGCCCAAAATCACGCTAAAAGCGCTCAAAAAGGCTCAAAGCATGGTCAAATCTGCTGGGTCTTGGTATGATAGCGGCACCCATATAGTTTGATAAAAAATATGGCAGCATGGCAAGGTAGTTATTGAGTTATCAAGCTTTGCAATAAGTATAAGCTGACCAATAATTATACTAATAATGTTTTAACTTCTTATTCACTCTTAGTGTTACAGGCAACGATTATGATAGATCCAAAACTCTTACGCGGCGATTTGAGCGATTTACAACAGCAGCTGGCCACTCGTGGCTACACGCTTGATATGGAGTTTTGGCAGTCGATTGAATCCGAGCGTAAGTCATTGCAAGTCAAAACAGAGGAGTTGCAATCGCGCCGTAACACCGGGGCTAAGCAAGTCGGTGCCCTAAAAAAATCAGGCGAAGATGCCAGTGAGCTATTGGCTGAGATGCAAAGCGTTAGCGGTGAGATCAAAGCTGCGGAAGACGAGCTACGCACCTTACAAGAGCGACTCACTCAAGCGGCGCTACAGATTCCAAATATTCCAGCGGCAGATGTACCAGTGGGTACGTCAGAAGACGATAACGTAGAAGTGCGTAAATGGGGCACGCCGCGTACGTTTGATTTTGAGATTCAAGATCATACTCATATCGGTGAGACGCTTGGTATGCTCGACTTTGAGGCCGCGACCAAGTTGACTGGTAGCCGTTTTAACGTGCTAAAAGGTCAATTGGCGCAGCTGCATCGTGCACTGATTCAATTTATGCTCAACACCCATACGATGAAATATGGTTATCTTGAGACCTATGTGCCTTATATCGTCAATAGCGATAGCTTAAAAGGGACGGGTCAGTTGCCTAAGTTTGAAGATGATTTGTTTAAGCTAAGCAATCACACGAATAACGATGAGATGGATTTTTATCTCATCCCAACCGCTGAAGTGCCAATGACTAATTTAGTACGCGGCGAACGTTTGGATATCAAAGAGCTACCGCTAAAATTCACCGCGCATACGCCATGTTTCCGTAGTGAAGCAGGTTCGCACGGGCGTGATACGCGTGGCTTGATTCGTCAGCATCAGTTTGAAAAAGTGGAAATGGTCAATGTTGGCACCGCAGAGCAATCTGATGATTTGCTAGAGGCGATGACAGGGCAGGCCGAATATATCTTGCAGCAGCTTGAGTTGCCATACCGTACAGTACAACTATGTACGGGCGATATGGGTTTCGCCGCACAAAAAACTTATGACATCGAAGTATGGTTACCAAGCCAAGACACGTACCGTGAAATCTCTAGCTGCTCTAACTGTGGTGATTTCCAAGCGCGCCGTATGGGTACGCGTGTCAAAGATGGCAAACAAACCAGCTTAGCTCATACTTTAAATGGTTCAGGTTTGGCCGTGGGTCGTACGCTGCTCGCCGTGATGGAAAACCATCAAAACGCGGATGGTAGCATCACGATTCCAGAAGTATTGCGTCCGTTTATGGGCGGTGCTGAGACAATCTCAGTAGTATAAGTAATCCATCAATAGGGAGCTGTCAGTTGTTTAAGTTTCTGGCAGCATGCTATTTGGTTTTGCCACTATTTGTTATTTAACAAAACTGATGTGAGTCATTGCTAAATATAAACGGTCTTGTCACCGCATTTTTGGCTAGGCTCATAGCAAATATGTTAAAATTGCATTTTTATTTTATAGCCTATCCACTGAGGACGCCTGCCGCGTTTTTGGTGGATTATCCTTTGAGTAAACTCTCCTCTTATCTTTATACGACTCATTCGAATATTAGGACACTCTATGCCAGCTCCAATTAGCGAACGTAAACTAGCCAATGCCATCCGTGTACTGTCGTTTGACGCGGTTCAAAAAGCCAACTCTGGACATCCGGGTGCGCCAATGGGTATGGCTGATATTGCCGAAGTTTTGTGGCGCAAATTTTTGAAGCACAATCCAGCAGATCCTAATTGGCACAACCGTGACCGCTTTGTACTGTCAAACGGTCACGGCTCGATGCTTATTTATTCATTGTTACATTTATCAGGTTATGATGTGAGTGTTGATGACCTAAAAGGTTTCCGTCAGCTGCATTCAAAGACCCCAGGTCATCCTGAACTTGGCTACACGCCTGGTGTAGAAACGACTACTGGTCCACTAGGACAAGGTATTGCCAATGCCGTTGGTTTTGCGATTGCAGAAAAAACGCTCGCCGCACAGTTCAACCGTGACGGTCATAATATCGTTGATCACCATACCTATGCATTCTTAGGCGATGGTTGCTTGATGGAAGGTATCAGTCATGAAGTATGCTCACTCGCTGGCACATTAGGCCTGGGCAAATTGGTATTCTTCTATGATGATAATGGTATCTCAATCGATGGTAATGTCGAAGGTTGGTTCACTGATGATACCGAAGCGCGCTTTGAGTCGTACGGCTGGCAAGTTATCAAAGTCGATGGTCACGATACTGATGCGATCACGCAAGCAACTGAGCAAGCGATTGCAGAGACTGCTAAGCCAAGCTTGATCATTTGTAAAACCACCATCGGTGCTGGTAGCCCGAACAAACAAGGTCTTGCAGCCAGTCATGGCGCGCCACTCGGTGATGACGAAATTGCCCTGACGCGTGATGCATTGTCTTGGAAACATGCACCGTTTGAATTAGCTGACGAAATCTATGAAGCATGGGATGCTAAAGCCAAAGGCGACGTACAGCAAAAGAACTGGGATGCAGACTTTGAAGCGTATAAAAAAGCCTATCCAGAGCTTGCCGCAGAACTATCACGCCGTCTAAATGGCGAGTTGCCCGCTGACTTTGCTAGCCAAGCGCAAGCTTATATTCAGCAAACGCAAGAAGCGGGCGGTGATGTTGCTAGTCGTAAAGCTAGCCAAAATGCTATCAACAGCTTGCAGCCGTTATTGCCAGAATTGCTAGGCGGTTCAGCGGATCTAGCTGGCTCGAACCTTACGCTATTCAAAGGCGCGAAAGGCATCGAAAAAGACGCTGACGGCAACTATATCTATTACGGTGTGCGCGAGTTCGGTATGACCGCGATTGCCAATGGTATCGCACTACATGGCGGCTTTATCCCTTACGTAGCGACTTTCCTAATGTTTATGGAATACGCACGTAACGCCGTACGCATGGGCGCACTCATGAAGCAGCGCGTCATCCACGTCTATACGCATGACTCTATCGGTCTGGGTGAAGACGGCCCGACGCATCAGCCAGTTGAGCAATTGACGAGCCTACGTACCACGCCGAATCTACGTACATGGCGTCCGTGTGATGCGACTGAATCTGCCAGCGCTTGGGTAGAAGCAATCAAATCAGAAAACAACCCATCAGCATTGATCTTTAGCCGTCAAAGCTTGCCACATCAAGCGCGCGATAGCGAGCAAGTAGCGAACATCACCAAAGGTGGTTATGTATTGGCAAAAGAGCAAGGCGAGCTACAAGCCATCATCATCGCAACTGGTTCAGAAGTTGGCCTAGCGATGGAAGCGTACGAGACGTTAAGTGCAAACGGTGTTGGCGTCCGTGTGGTGTCTATGCCGTGTGCTGAGATTTTCGTCGAGCAAGATGCTAGCTATCGTGAAGCCGTATTGCCTGCCAATATCCGTGCCCGCGTCGCAGTAGAAGCCGCTCATGTAGATTACTGGTATAAGTTCGTTGGTCTAGATGGCAAAGTCATCGGTATGACCACTTATGGCGAATCTGCCCCAGCTAGCGATCTATATAAAGAGTTTGGTATTACCACTAATGCTGTGGTTGAAGCGGTAAATAGTTTGGTGTAATAAACCTAACTTAGTTGAAGTCTAAAAAAGAGCCATTAGAGAAATCTAGTGGCTCTTTTTTTATGATGGAAAGATGAAAATATGTTGACTAATTTTTATAAGAATCTATAATTCAGTTTGTAGTAAAAAGTTATTTTAAGTTTTTGTTATGTAACAAATATTCATGGTTTGATGCGTAGCACGAACCTTTAAACAGCTCCTTTGAGTGAGTACTCATATGCCATATCCTCGCGTAAATAAAAACCTTGGTTTAACCCTTTTCACTA
Organism: Psychrobacter sp. Ps6; assembly: GCF_022129235.1. Taxonomy (GTDB): domain Bacteria; phylum Pseudomonadota; class Gammaproteobacteria; order Pseudomonadales; family Moraxellaceae; genus Psychrobacter. Next base: position 276,857 of record NZ_JADQAI010000004.1, read on the forward strand.
TTCTTTTTACTATCTCTTTAGCTGCGTGTGGGGGTTCTGGGGATGGCTCTGGAAGTGAAAATAATGATGACATTGTTAAGCCTAATACTCCTACGTCCACCGATAAATGCAAAGATAAAACTGCTAGTAATTCAGGGCAGGCTGACTTAGACGAAGATGGAATCATTGACGACTGCGACGATGACATCGATGGTGACGGCGTTGTGAATGCAAAAGACGCAAGACCTTTGGATGCCACTATTGCTGGCATCAGCACTAAATCTTATAAAGGAGACGGTTTTGGCTATATAAATGCAACTGAAAGTTTTTACTTTAATGGCAAAAATCAGCTGGTTGAGCAAGAATACCTATCATCTAGCAATCCTGATCGAGCTAATACCTCAACGCAGTTTACTTACGACAATAAAGATCGCCTAATTCGCCGCGAACAAACCCGTGGTCTCGATAAGCGAAGTGATGGTATCGAAGTATGGGTATATGATCAAAAAGGTCAGCTAACTGAGTTCAATACTAATTCTGATGGAGATAGTATTTTTGAGAGAACAGTAACTTATCAATATAATTCAAACGGTAATATCGAACAGATAGTAGAAAAGGATTCAAGTGATTCGAGGTTTTTCTATAATTCAACAAGAACATATACTTATAATAGCTCTAATCAGTTAGAAAAAATTGAGACGGATGAATATAACGACGGTAGTATAGACAGAGTTGAAGATATAACTTTTAATATTAATAATTACCTAGCTAAGTCTGCTCTATCTTTTGTAAGAGTTGATGAAAATACTAATAATGATGTTAGAGAATTGCGTAATACTTTAGAGCTCAGCTACGATAATCAAGGTAATGTTACAAAAGTTGTTGATAGCTCAATCGATTATGGAAGTGTTCGAGCTGTTACCTATAGCTATGATAATCAAAAAAATATTATTAGAAAGACAACTAATGACGAACCATCTGTTATCGATATTGAAGTTTCTTATAATAATTTAGGCTTAGCGACTAGTGCTACGGAAACATATGAAGGGTTTAGAGCTAACGTTCAGAATGTTACTAATAAAGCTGAATATAATAATGCAGGATACTTAACTAAAACTCTAGTAGATGTTAGTCAAAATGGAAAAATCAACCAAGAGATTACTTACAGCTATGAAGGAAGCGTCCCACTAAAGTTTAATATGCCAACATTTATAGATTTTGGATTATCTAATAATAGAGCTCCTACTGCGACTAGTTTATTGAATAAAGTGAATGCTAGATATACCGCAGATATGATTAAAGAGTCTTATTATGACTAACTATATATCTGAGATTGTTATGTCTATAAAGAGTTTACTGTAATTTAAGCATAAACTAAATTTTTAGTTTATGAGAGAGCCGTTAGAGTAGTCTAATAGTTCTTTTTAGTTGCACACCAAGTTTGATGAGCGAGATATTAAATGAGCAATAATTATACAGTCGATGACAATAGCATTGCTTCAAATCCCGGTAATACAGAGCTAAATAAATGGGTATGGTTTTGTCATAATAAAATGTTCGTAAGCTTATTGACACTATTTCTAATTTGCTCATTATTAGCTACGATGGTCATCGATGTTATGTATTTCTTAGTTACTGTTATTGCAGTAGTGATGAACCTTTATTACTGGGTAAATAAAAAGGAGCATTTTCTAAGTGGAGATTCAAATGGAGGTATTGTTGTAGATACTTATCCTACTCTCATTGCAGTTAATACAAATTTAACTAAAGGTTACGGTCATTTCCCAGTAGTCAAAATAATGAAATGTACTTCATTAGAAAATGTGTCTGTTGGCGATAGAGTACCAACAGTTGCGCTCTATACTGCCTCAACTAATGACGATTTAGCACATTGGCTAGACTTCAACCCTATTCCTTTATCCTACGCAACTAATGATGCAAAGATAATAAAGTTAGCTATGCAAAGTTATTCGAACGAACAGTGGGAGGAGTTGGAAAAATATTTATTAGAATTAGAGAAGCCATATAAGCCAGGTTTATATCATGTTGATAAAGAACAGAGTAATTGGAATGAGCAATTGAATGACTCTCTAAGTATTTTGAGTAGTATTGAACTTGAAGGAGGAAGTGGACGAATTAATCTAATGAAGATTGTAATTAGCGTAATGGTATTTATAGCTATTTTATATGGGCTAAAGATTTTCATTTAACGGGTATCAACCTAATGAGTTATTTCTCGAGAAATCTACAATGTCCCTAAAATCCAGTTTTAAAGGTTTCCTAGGTGAAACCGTCATCAATGTTGCCATGTGGCTTAAGCTTGAAAAAGATGTTTACCATAGATTAAACGGTATTACCTTGCCATTAGCTAATGGTGGCAGTACGCAAATCGATCATATTATTGTCTCTGTTTACGGTATTTTCGTGATTGAGACCAAAAACTATAAAGGCTGGATATACGGTAGCGAGAATCAAAGACAGTGGACGCAAGCCTTTCCTAATGGAAGTAAATTCAAATTCCAAAATCCATTGCGCCAAAACTACTTGCACATTAAGACGCTGGCAGATTTATTAGGCTTGGAGCTGAGCTATTTTCATTCGATGATTGCGTTCATTGGTGAGTGCGAGTTGAAAACCCGTGATGAGCTACCCGAGCATGTATTGACGAGTGGTATGGTCTCTTATGTTAAGAAGAAAAAAGATAAGCTACTCACCGAAGACGAGGTTACATCCATCGTTGAGCAGATTAATAGCAATAGGTTTAGCAAATCATGGCGTACCAATCGGCAGCACAAAGCCTATCTAAAAGATAAGCATAGTAACCCAAGCAAGAATACTGATAATCCTACACTTGAACCAATAGTTAAAGAAACTGTAAAAAGAACTCCTCTAAAAAGTAGGGAAGTACATGGATGGTCTGGTCAAACTGAGATTGAATCTAGCGAGTTACCGATTGATAGTTTAAATACTCAGCAGACAATCACACCGCATAACAGTATGTCGCATGATATGGCCAATAAAGTGTTTATGACGCCGTTTGAGGTTGTAGAATTTGAGCCACAGGTGGATGAGCCTGCGATACTTAAAGCGACAGACCATGACGCTAATATCGATCAAGCGCCAATCTGCCCAAGATGTAACGGCGAGATGGTTGAACGCATCGCAAAAAAAGGCGCACGCCAAGGACAATCCTTTTATGGGTGCGCGCAGTTTCCTAAGTGCCGAGGTGTGGTGAATATTACTTAGCCGTTAGTCACCTTAACCATATATCTCTTCCAAACGCAGACAAGCCACCAATCGACCGTCCCATTCGCGCAGTTGTGGCTCGATTTCGCTGCACTGCGAGGTCGCATATGGGCAGCGTTTATGTAGAGCACAGCCGCTTGGCGGATTAAGCGGGCTTGGTAGCTCACCTTGTAGCGTCAAATCTTTCTTTTGGCCATTTACTGTGGGTGCAGCCGCCAGTAATGCGATGGTATAAGGATGCTTTGGCGCATTATAAATGGCTTCTTTCGGCCCGTGCTCGACCGCTTGACCCAAATACATCACCATCACATCATCAGCGACATGACGTACGACTGATAAGTTGTGTGAGATAAAAACGTAGGCAGTACGATATTCATCTTGCAAATCCATAAACAGATTTAAGACCTGCGCCTGAATAGATACGTCGAGCGCGGAGGTCGGCTCATCAGCGACGACAATTTTTGGATTGAGCATCATCGCGCGGGCGAGGGCAATCCGCTGGCGCTGACCACCCGAAAACATATGTGGAAAACGACCAGCATGTTCAGGACGTAGGCCAACATTTCTCATCATCTCGTTGATTTTGTCACGCTTTTCTTCTTTAGACAGATTGGTATGAATATCCAACGGCTCCGTCAGTTGATAGGCGATAGTATGACGCGGGTTTAAGCTACCATAAGGGTTTTGGAAGACCATTTGAATTTCGGTACGTAAGTCTTTGAGCGCCTTTCTGCTATAGCCGGTGGTGCCTTCATCATTGATAAACAGCTCGCCTTGCGTAGGCGCTTCGATCAGCGTCAACTGGCGGGCAAGGGTAGATTTGCCGCAGCCTGACTCACCAACGACTGCGAGCGTCTTCCCAGCTTCAAGCTCGAATGAGATACCGTTTAGGGCTTTGACATACGCTTTTGGTTTACCCAGTCCTTGTGATACTGGGTAATGCTTGTGTAGATTGTCTGCTTTTAAAACCACTTTATTACTCATACTTGTGACTCCAAAATAGCAGCGTGAGAGATAGGGGTGCGAGAAGAGGGATCAGCATGAATACAGCGTACCTTACCATTCGGTGTATCCAAAATAGGCGGTGGTACATCACACGTTGGCTCTTTGTACGGGCAACGGGGAGACAATAAGCAACCGCTTGGGCGATCATATTGGCTTGGTACGACACCGGGTAAGCTGTTCAATCGATCTTGACCAATAGCCAACTCAGGAATGGCTTGTAATAGCGCCTCTGTATAAGGGTGTGCAGGATGTTGGAAAATCTCTGGAACGGTACTGGTTTCAACCACTTGCCCAGCATACATGACCGCGACATCACGCGAGTTTTGTGCAACGAGGCCCAAATCATGGGTGATCAGTACCATTGCCATCTGTTTTTCACGTTGCAATCGACCGAGCAAATCCATAATCTGCGCTTGTACGGTGACATCAAGTGCAGTAGTCGGTTCATCGGCGATGAGCAGTTTTGGCTCGCAAGCAAGCGCCATCGCAATCATAACGCGCTGGCTCATACCGCCTGAGAGTTGATGCGGATAGACCTTGAGTCGGTTTTTGGCGTCAGGCATTTCGACCAACTCTAACAGCTCTAATATACGTGCCTGTACTGCTGCACCGCGTAAACCAAGATGCTTGCGCAGTACTTCGCCCAACTGCATCTCAACGGTAAAGCTTGGATTGAGACAAGACATCGCGTTTTGAAAGATCATAGAGATGTCTTTGCCAATGATGCCGCGTTTTTCTTTGGCAGGCATACTGATCATGTCTTTATTATCAAACATCACTCGCTTGGCACGGACGGTGGCAGACGGCGGCAGTAGCCCCATCAGCGCCATCATAGTGACCGACTTACCTGAGCCGGATTCACCCACGACGGCGATGACTTCACCTTGTGTGATTTTTAAAGATACATCATCTACAGCGCGAAAGGCACGCTTTCCTTGACCAAAAGTAACCGACAGATTTTCGATATCCAACAGCAACGGCGCGTCTTTTGTTGATGCGCCATTCATAGAAGTATGAGTGGTAGGCGTTTTAATTAAGGTATCAGTCATCTTAGGTCACCTGCTTTAATTTGGGATCGAGCGCGTCACGCAGGCCATCACCCGTCAAGTTAATCGACAATGCAGCCAAGAAGATAGCGACACCTGGCCAAATAGCGAGCCAAACGTTACTTTGGATATATTGACGAGCCGTACCGAGCATCGCGCCCCATTCAGCATCAGGTGGCTGTACACCAAAGCCTAAGAAACCAATCGCACCTGCTTCTAAAATAGCAGACGAGAAAATCATCGTCGCCTGTACGATAAGCGGTGCCATACAGTTAGGCAAAATGGTAATAAATAATAAACGCAGTACGCCAGCACCCATCACTTGCGAGGCGATAAAGTATTCACGTTGTAATTCGACCATCGCGGTGGCGCGAGTCAGACGAATAAAAGGCGGCGTACAGACCAAAGCGATGGTAATAATCGTATTGGTCATAGATGGCCCTAAGATAGCGGCAATGATAATCGCTAGTAGTAAGCTGGGGTATGACATCAAAATATCATTGACCAGCATGACCGCTTTGCCCCAAACCTTGGGCCAAAATGCGGCACTAAGTCCTAATGAAATACCGACTAGCATCGCGAGGGTGGTTGCGCTCAGACCGATAAATAAAGAATAACGCGCGCCATACATCACCCGAGACAAGGTATCTCGTCCAGCATCATCAGTACCCAACCAAAACATCGCATCGCCGCCACTCAAAAAGGCTGGCGGCAACTGCTCTTGGCCGGTAAACAATTCATAAGGGTCGTGGGGTGCAATAGTGGGCGCGAGTATGGCAATGATGACCATCAATGCCAATACAATAAAACCAAGTACTGCGCCTTTATTGCGACAAAATGTCGATAAAAATAGCTGCCAAGATGATGGTGGTGTGGCGGCCATGAGTTTGACATCAGAGGGGAGAACAGAAGGCTTCATGAGCAGTTCCTATAGTGGCTAGCGCAGTGACAGTTTTTAGAATTTTGTTCCTAAAAAAGTACTAAGCATTGCTAAAATATCACTTCAGCGCCAATCCTCACTATTTATAATATGAGTATTTATCAATGTGACATTAAGAGGTATGTCGAATACGTGGATTGATCAGACCATACAAAATATCAATAAATAAACTGACCAAAATCAAGGCAGTGGCGACTAGTAAAATACCGTTTTGCACAATGGGGTAATCACGAGTGAAAAAGCCATCGAGGAGCCAATTACCAACACCTGGCCAGCTAAAGATAGTTTCAGTGATAATCGCGCCCGCAAGCAGCGTCGCCATTTGCAAGCCAACCACAGTGACCACGGTAATCAACGCATTACGCATCACGTGTATCATTATCACGCGGCGTGGCGATAAGCCTTTGGCTCTGGCAGTACGCACATAGTCTTCATCCAACACTTCCAGCATCGCAGAGCGTGTCATCCGCGCGATCATGGCGAGTGGGATAGTCGATAAGGCAATTGAAGGCAAGATAAAGTGTTTGACCACATTCCAGAATGCGCCCGGTTCTCCTGATGTGAGAGAGCCGAGTAACCATGAACCGTATAGTGGCTGGACATCTAAGAACTGTGCGACAGAAATTACCCCAGCAACGGGTAAAAGGCCAAGATAGTGAGCGAATATACCAGTTAGGATAGGTCCCAATAGATAGATCGGCATTGAGTATCCTGCCAGCGCTCCTGACATCAGGGTATAGTCAATCCAAGTACCACGGCGTAAGGCGGCAAAAATACCTAAGCTCACACCAATGACACTAGCAATGACAATCGCGCACAACGCCAACTCTAAGGTTGGTACGAAGTGAGCAAAAAAGTCTTGTAATACGGGAGAACGAGTACGAAAAGATTGACCAAAATTACCGGTCAATATACCCGTCAAATAGTCCCAATATTGGACAACGAGTGGTTTATCTAATCCGAGTCTTTCTAAGGCGCGGGCATGTAGCTCTGGATCGACCATACGCTCACCCATCATGATCTCGACAGCATCGCCCGGTACGAGACGAATCAACGTAAAGGTCGATAGCGTGAGGCCAAGATAGACAGGAATGAGAATGGCAATACGGCGCAGAATATAAAGTAGCATGGGCTGCTCAGTAGTTGTGATTCAATGAGTGGAGTGGTAGCGATGAATGAAGTCGTCCGTGACCATGCATTTAAGTCATAAGGCACTTGAGTGAAAGGCAATTAAATGACAAATACTTAAATAATGAGCACTTAAATGAAAAGTATTTAACGCATATAAATACGGCTGGAACAGAGATTCTGAGCCAGCCGAATACAAATTAAATAATAGTGCATGTCGTACCGGACTTAATTAGCTAAGGCTATTCGACCTTCACGCCATCGAAGCGTACAGCACCAAGTGGACTGATTTTGAAATCCACAACGTTTGGTGCAGTGAATACGGTGACTACCGAATGCGCCATTGTCGTCCAAGGCAGTTGCTCTTTGAATATTTGCTGAGCTTGTATGTAGTCATCCACACGCTCATCTTGATTGGTCACCTGACGCGCCTTCATGACTAAATTATCAAAGTCTTTATTACACCAGCGTGAGTAGTTGTTACCACCGACAGCGTCGCAAGACAATAATGAACCTAGCCAGTTATCTGGATCACCATTGTCGCCAGTCCAACCTGCCAAGATCACATCAGGCTCACCTTTGGCAGCGCGTTTTAAATACTCGCCCCACTCATAGGTTACCAGTTTGGTATTAACGCCAATCTTCGCCCAATCGGCTTGCAGCATTTCAGCCATTAGCTTGGCATTGGGGTTGTACGGACGTTGGACAGGCATATACCACAGGTCGATGCTCATGTTATCAGCACCTGCTTCTTTAATCAGCGCTTTTGCTTTTTCGACATCATAAGGCGCATCTTTAAGCGATTTATCATACCCCCACTGCGTTGGAGGCATTGGGTTGGTTGCTTTAAGACCTTCGCTTTGATAGACGGCATTGATAATCGCGTCTTTATTAATCGCCATATCTAACGCTTGACGGACTTTAAGATCACTAAGCTTCGGTTTTTCGACGTTGTAGCCTACATAGCCGACGTTAAAACCTGGTTGATCAAGAACGGTGGCTTTACCAGATTTTTTGACCGATTCAATTTCGGCAGGTTTTGGATATGCCGATACATGACATTCACCCGCTTGAACTTTTTGCGCACGAACCGCTGAATCCTTGGTGATAACAAATACGAGGTTATCGATGTAGATGTTATCTTTGTCCCAATAGTCTGGGTTTTTGGTATAACGAATTTGCGCGTCTTTTTGATAAGAAGTGAAGACGAAAGGACCAGTACCAACTGGTTTGGTATTAAGGTCAGCGGCATTACCAGAAGCCATCAATTTGTCTGCATATTCAGCAGAATTGATATAAGCAAACGGCATCGCTAAGTTCTGTAAAAATGGTGCGTTGGTCTCGCTTAGAGTAACTTTTACCGTGTAATCGTCAACTTTTTCAATGTTAGAAATAATATCAGGCAGTCCCATGCCAACTGAATACGGGAACTCAGCGGGATAGGCTTTGTTGAATTCATAGTCTGGGTTGGTAAGACGTTCTAGGGTAAAAATAAGGTCGTCTGCGTTAAAGTCACGGCTTGGCGTGAAATAATCGGTTTTACCGAACTTGACACCTTTACGTAGATTAAAGGTGTAAGTCTTGCCATCTTCGCTAATATCCCAGCTTTCAGCCAGTCCTGGCTGAATCTCAGTACCGTCTCTTTTAAATTGTACCAAACCGTTATAAATAGGGTAGGCGCTCGCATCAAAATCTGTACCTGCGGTGTACTGTGCTGGATCGAAACCAGCAGGGCTACCTTCTGAACAATAAAGCAAGGTCTTGGCAGCTTTGGCATCTGAGCTGACAGCAGATTCATCAGTGGTTTTGTTGTCGCCGCTACAGGCGCTTACACCCAAGATAAGCGTGGCCAACATCGTAAGTTTAAAGAGTGATTTTTGCATTATTACGTCCCATGTAATGATAGGTAGTCACTCATATATTTACCTAGTTTGTATTCGACCATGAATACAATGTGCGAGAAATATAATGAGCAAGCACTAAACTGACTTTGAGTATTTATTCTAACGATATATTTTTACAAAAAAATACAAAATTAAAGTTGATATAACTTTAATTGATGTAGTTAAAAACATAACGATATGAATAGTTGTTCGAATATACTCTCATAAATAGCCGTAATGCAAGAAATATTTGAACTAATTTTTATAAAAAACATGGGTTTCTGCTCGTTTTGATATTATTTTGATCAATAATATCAACCATTGTTTCATTCTATCCCTGTGATACCAATAGGAATGAGACGCAATAATGTATTAATCCTTAATTATAATTTTACTCAATAAAAACAATCAGAAATAAATTGGTTACATTTTGTGTATGTCAATTTATGAGAAATTGAGGTTATGAGATATTGAGAGGATACATAATCTACGTAGTGACTACCTCAGCATCACTGTGTTTTGCCTTAATAAGATCTGCTATTTTTTCAGCAATCATGATGGTTGGCGCATTGGTATTGGCACTAATGAGTGTCGGTATGATTGAAGCGTCAATAACCCGTAACCCACTCACACCGCGTACTTTTAATTCTAAATCAACCACTGACTTATCATCCGCACCCATACGGCAAGTGCCCACGGGGTGATAAATAGTGTCTGACTTATTGCGGATATAACCGAGCATGCCGTCTTTTTCGATATAAGGGGCGGGGTAGTCTTCGGTGATGTACTTGGCGAGTGCGGACTCTTGCATAATAGCGCGAGTACGCTCGGCACCTGCCACCATATGCTCGACGTCTTTTGGATGTGAGAGGTAGTTGGGATCAATCAGTACGGCGTCAGAAGGATCAGCTGAGCCTAGTCTCACGGTGCCGCGGCTCTCAGGACGCAGGTAGCAGCTGTGGCAAGAAATGGCATAGCCACGTCTCAAATCGCGACCATGCTCTATCACGCGCGAGATGACGAAATGCAACTGGGTATTTGGCCACTCTTTTGGCGCGTCGCCCACACTAAAGAAGGCACCCGCTTCTGCATAATTGGTAGATAGTATCCCTGTACCGTCTTTTCTCCACTGCCGAATGCTCTTGGGTAATGTCGCCATGGCTGCCAGACCGATGCCGATGACATCAGTGGTATTGACCTCGTAATCAAAAACGACATCCAAATGATCTTGTAGATTGCCACCGACGTCAGGTGCGTCTACCACGACATCAATGCCATGCGACTTTAGATGCTCAGCCGGTCCGATACCAGACAGCATCAGGACTTTGGGCGAGCCAAACGCACCACCTGATAAGAGGACTTCATGACGCGCCTGAACGGTATGCTTCACACCATCTTTTTCGTAGATGACACCAGTGGCTTGATGGTCTTCGATAATGACGCGGTTGGCTTGCGCATGGGTAATCACGGTGAGGTTCGGACGGTTTTGCACAGGGTGCAAGTAAGCCGCAGCAGCAGAGCAGCGTTGGCCTTGTTTTTCACCATGAAAATGGGTAACTTGATATAACCCTGCACCGTCTTGTTTTTCGCTATTAAAATCGGTGTTATGGTCGAGACCATTGGCGACGGCAGCTTCTACAAAGGCTTTTGAGATGTCTCGCGGACTCAGTAAGTCGCTAACATGCAGCGGTCCACTATCACCATGCAAGGCATCACTACCGTGAATATTGTTTTCAGCTTTGATAAAGTAAGGCAGCACATCATCAAATCCCCAGCCGGTGCAGCCTTGTTCCACCCAGCGCTCATAATCTAGCTTACTGCCCCGCGTATACACCATGGCATTGATTGCCGATGAGCCACCCAAGCATTGCCCGCGTGGCTGAAAACCGCGACGATTATTGAGATGCGTCTGAGGGGTAGTATGAAAGCACCAGTTATTCAATTTGAGCGGCTTGCCAGGAACTAACAGAATCAGTCCAGCAGGCACGCGTATCGCAAGATCCTTACCATCGCCGCCGTATTCTAATAGGCAAACGCTGATGTTTGGGTTCTCGGTGAGGCGGCTCGCCAATACACAACCTGCAGACCCACCGCCGACGATGACGTAATCAAATAGTGTGTCAGATTCCATGTCATATTCCTTATAGCGTCCATGCTAATCAAAATAGTTTAAGCTTTACCATATCCATTATTTTGTAGAAATAATAAAATATAAATGACTCGGTGGTATCTATTTATATAAGTACAGGTTTATACGAGTATAGGAAAGTACGCTGGTATGTTGATACTCAGCTTATCGATTGGAATTTATGATATATCATCTGATACCGAGCAGACCTCTGAGCGAACGATAAAACGTTTGCCTTCAGGTATCTCTAGTGAAAAGCTAGCACCGCGTCCTTTGACGACATCAATGGTCAAATCGGTATGCTGCCATAGATTGTATTGTGCGCGCCCCATATAAAATGGACAGCCAGCAAGATCACCAACCAGCACATCCTGACCACCCACTTTGAACTCCCCTAATGGATAGCACATGGGCGAGCTGCCATCACAGCAGCCGCCTGATTGATGAAACATCAAATCGCCATGCTTTGATTGCAATAGTTCAATGAGTGCCTTGCAAGACTCTGTTGCCATAATTTTCATCATCAACTCCTTAACTATTTACATTCGCAATAGTTAAAAACTATCGCTAAAAACCATACGATGATTAAAAACCATATAGTGACTAAACTTCGAGCTGTAGCTCGAACTATTTCTAATAGGCTTTAAAGCAAAAATGCAACCTATCCTGCGATAGATTGCATTTGTTTTCTATCTACTGTCATCTTCTCGCAGTTTATATTAGAAGAACCCCATTTTTTTAGGATTGTATGAAACCAGCATGTTTTTGGTTTGTTGGTAATGATCGAGCATCATCAGATGGTTTTCGCGTCCAATACCTGATTGCTTGTAGCCACCGAACGCTGCATGTGATGGATAAATATGATAGCAGTTGGTCCATACGCGGCCTGCTTGGATACCACGTCCGAAACGATACGCCTTGTGTACACTACGGGTCCATACACCAGCGCCTAGACCATACAAAGTATCATTGGCGATCTGCATGGCTTCATCGTCGTCTTTAAAAGTAGTAACCGCGAGCACAGGTCCAAAGATTTCTTCTTGGAACACGCGCATATCATTGGTACCTTCAAAGATAGTTGGCTTAACGTAGTAGCCATCTGCTAGGTCGCCGTCATGTTTGGCTTGCTCGCCACCGACTAGGACTTTTGCGCCTTCTTTTTTACCGATATCAAGATAAGATAGAATTTTCTCTAGCTGATCTGAGCTGGCTTGCGCACCAATCATGGTATCCGTGTCTAATGGATTGCCCATTTTGATGGCTTCGACACGAGCGATACAGCGTTTGATAAATTCATCATAGATGCTCTCATGTACCAGTGCCCGTGATGGACAGGTACAGACTTCGCCTTGGTTGAGCGCGAACATGACTAGACCTTCGACCGCTTTGTCCAAGAAATCATCGTCTTCGTCCATAACATCGGCAAAGAAGATGTTGGGGCTTTTGCCGCCAAGCTCTAGCGTCACTGGAATGATGTTTTCGCTCGCATACTGCATGATGAGGCGACCAGTCGTGGTCTCACCAGTGAAGGCGACTTTATTGATACGAGGGTTTGAGGCGAGTGGTTTACCTGCTTCGACCCCAAAGCCATTGACGATGTTTAGCACGCCTTTAGGCAAGATATCAGCAATACCGATGGTCTCTAACATATATAGAACGGAAGCTGGGGTTTGCTCAGCAGGTTTCATGACGATACAGTTACCCGCGGCTAGTGCAGGGGCAATCTTCCATACCGCCATTAGGATAGGAAAGTTCCATGGGATAATCTGACCCACGACGCCGAGCGGCTCATGAAAATGATAAGCAACCGTGTCTTCATCGATTTGGCTAATGCCGCCTTCCTGCGCACGAATGGCACTGGCAAAATAACGGAATTGATCGATAGCGAGTGGAATATCTGCCATCAAGGTTTCGCGCACAGGCTTACCGTTTTCATAGCATTCAGCAATGGCGATGGCTTCTAGGTTAGCTTCCATGCTATCTGCGATTTTTAATAACAAGTTAGCACGTTCAGCGACGCTGGTTTTGCCCCAAGCGTCCTTAGCAGCATGGGCGGCATCTAGGGCTTTTTCGATATCGGCTTCTTTTGAACGGGCAACTTGGCAAATAATCTTGCCATCGATGGGGCTTGGGTTGTCAAAGTACTCGCCATCGACAGGAGGAGTCCACTCACCATTAATAAAATTATCGTATTTTTCGCGGAATTGGACGGGACTGTTTTCAGTATTGGGATAAGCGTATAACATTAACCACTCCTTGTTGTGTATGATGATTATTTAAAATATGACTATTTATAGACAGCCATTTAAAAATGAATCCTTGGTCTTCCTGAACCAATTATTCCTCTATCGTACTGAGCTTTTAGGCAGAACGATAATGATTTTTTATAATGATATATTTTGTATCACATAACTTTAAGTTATATAGTGTGGGTCAGTTAAAATGGTCCGCAAAGTGAGTGCAGCTGTTATAATTGTGGGCATCTACTTTGGCTTACTGTGGTTATTGCCTTAATCACGGTGGCTTTCTTTTTTATACTATTTTTTTCATAATATTGGTTGGTTTGGATCTATGCGTCAATCTTCTGCTCTTGATATCTTAAAAACAGGTCAAAACGTCTTTTTGACTGGCTCGGCAGGCTCAGGTAAGACTTATACCCTCAATCAATACATCGATTATCTACGCGCTCGCCGTGTGCCAGTGGCGGTGACGGCCAGTACTGGTATTGCCGCCACGCATATGAATGGCACGACCATTCATAGTTGGTCAGGCATCGGTATCAAAGATGAGCTGAGCGACCGAGATTTGACTAATTTGTCACGCAAACAGTTCTTGGCAGACAGATTAAAAGACACAGCGGTACTGGTCATCGATGAGATATCAATGCTACATGCCAAGCAGCTCAATTTGGTCAATCAAGTACTCAAGCATATTCGCAAAAACGACAAAGCCTTTGGCGGCATCCAAGTCGTCGTCGCAGGAGATTTTTTTCAGTTACCGCCGATTGGTAGTAAAGGGGAGACCAATCGTGAAAAGTTCGCCTTTATGTCTGAGGCGTGGCTCGATGCCAAGTTCCATATTTGCTATTTATCAGAGCAGCATAGACAAGTCAGTGAAGCGGCAAATGGCGGGCTTGATTTGGATGATATTCTCAACCAAATCCGTCGTCAGGAAGTGACGTTTGAGGCGATTGCCGCCTTAGAGAATACGTACGATCAAAGCGTCGATATCAAACGCACTCGTCTCTATACGCACAATCTCAATGTCAATAAAATCAATGACAAAGAGTTGGCACTGTTAGACGGTGAGATGATGCGCTTTGAGGCGACCACCTCTGGTGACAGTAAGCTGGTTGAGACCTTAAAAAAGACCGTACGTACCCAAGACGAGCTGATTCTCAAAGTGGGTGCAAAGGTGATGTTTATCAAAAACAATGCCGAGCTTGGGGTGTCTAACGGGACGATGGGTGAGCTGATTGGGTTTGCTGCGGTCAAGCTAGATGACAGTAAAGACAGTAGTGATGCGTTAATTAAAGATGATACCAGTAGTGACAGTGAAGATACTGATGAAGCGACTGATAAAAAGACGATCAAAGACAAAAAAAGCGCTGCCAAAAAAGAAGCTGAGCAATCAAAAGCAAAAAAACCAACGACACAAAAAATGCCTGTGGTCAGGCTGAACTCAGGACGTGAAGTCATCGCTGAGCCTGAAGAATGGATTATCGAAGATGAAGCGGGTGAGGTGCTGGCAAGTTACCTACAAGTGCCGCTCTGTCTAGCATGGGCGATTACGATTCATAAATCGCAAGGCATGACCCTTGACGCCGCTGAAATCGACTTGTCGCGTACCTTTGAGTTGGGACAAGGCTACGTGGCGTTATCACGCCTCAAATCATTGGCAGGATTGCAGCTGCTAGGTATGAATGACATGAGCTTGCAACTAGATCCGCTGGCACGCGGCGCAGACAAGCGCTTTTTGGTACTGTCTGACGAAGCAGACGCCAACTATGCCATGCTCGATGAAGAAAGCATGCAGCAGGCCCACGAGAAGTTTGTCTTAAAGTCAGGCGGTACACTGAGTAAATCTGTGATTGATGCCTATGCCGCGCTGCAAAAAAAGCGCCGCGAGCAGCAGCAAGCGCAAATCGATAAAAAACAAAAACTAGGCAATCAAGTCTCTGACAAATCAGAAAGTACCTTGCGTGCGACTAGAGTATTATTGGAAGAGAGTTTGACCATCGCGGAGATATCACAAGCCCGTCAGTTGTCACAGTCCACCATCATGCGCCATATTGGTGAGCTAAAATCGCAAGATCCAAGCCTCGCCTGCGATCATCTACGTCCAGAGGATGAAGTGATGACCGCGGTTGGTAATGCTTATGTCGCTATCAAAGTCGCGAACAATCCGAACGATTTTAATGATGATGGTAGTATCAAACTGCGTCCGATATTTGATCATCTCAAACAAAGCATCGATTACAACACCATTCGTTTGGCATTGATTTTTATCACGCCGTAATTTTTTATGACATGATAGTTTTTTATGACATGATAGTTTTTTATGACATGATAGTTTGTTATGACATGATAGATTTTTATGACTCTGTAGGTTTTTTGAAAAACCAGTATTAAACCAACTATTAGAGCGTGTCTAAAGCGACAACGCTCATTCTTTATATCCCTTTATAGCGATATCTTTTATGCCTGATTTTTCTAGCGCCACCTACCAGTTGACCTCTGACCCGATAGCGGCGACGTATCGTACTACTGGTGAACACTCACAGCCACTGAGAGTCGCTATCAATGGCTTTGGTCGTATAGGGCGCAATGTTCTGCGAGCCTTGCTAGAGCGCTTTGAGGTGTTAGGACGTGCCATTCATGTGGTCGCCATCAATGATTTGGCGCCAGCAGATATTTTGTTGCATTTATTAAAGTTCGATAGCACGCATGGTCGCCTGAGTCGGTTGGGCGTCAATGCTGAGATTGTAGACAGTGGAGCAGATAAGGATAGTAGAACTCAGCTCTGTCTGACCAAAAATAATCTGACCTATTGTATTAATATGCTCTCAGAGCCCAATCCACAAAACTTACCTTGGCAGTCGCTGAATGTCGATGTGGTATTAGAGTGTACGGGGCATTTTCGCTCGTATGAGCAAGCCACTCTACATATTGAAGCTGGCGCACAGCAAGTAATCATTGGTGCCGCGCCATTCGATGACGTGGACGCTTGTATCGTCATGGGTGTGAATACTGATGCACTCACGCTTGATCTACCGATTATCTCCAGTGTCTCTTGTACCACGCAGGCATTGGTGCCGCTGATTGATACACTTGATAAAGCATTTGGTGTGAAATCTGCCATGATGACGGAGATTCATGCGGTCACCGCTGACCAAACTGTGCTTGATCAGGCGCATCGAGACCCAAGACGGGCGCGTGCTTCTGGCTATAATATTATCCCTACGACCTCTAGTAGTATCGCTGCAACAGAGCGTGTCCTACCAGCGATGGTGGGCAAGATAAATGGGCATTCGATACGCGTGCCCACCATTGATGTGGCAGCGATTGATGTTACTTTTGTATTTGATACGCCAGACGTCAGTGTCGAGGCTATCCGTGATGTACTCAAATCTGCCAGTCAGGCGCACCTACATGACATCATGGCCTATACCGATGAGCCTTTGGTCTCTAGTGATTTTATCCATCAGACTGAGTCGCTTATCATTGATGGTCAGCAGCTGATGCAAGTAGGCGAGCAGTACAAGGTTTTTGCTTGGTATGATAACGAATGGGGGTATGCCAACAGGCTACTCGATATGTGCTTACATCTGGCGTACAGCAAGCGATAATGCACAATTTAGAAGTATTTTAAAATTAATTGAGTTTTTTTAATTTAGGGGCTTGCATTATAAAATGATATCTATATAATGATGCACCAATGGAGACGTGGCAGAGCGGTTGAATGCACCGGTCTTGAAAACCGACAAGGGTTAATAGCCCTTCGAGAGTTCGAATCTCTCCGTCTCCGCCAAATTCGAAAAAGCCCCAATCAGCAATGATTGGGGCTTTTTTTATGGGTCTGTTATATATAAAAAAAGATTGAATCACATGCTCTGCAAAATTTTAAATAGTACGTTGTACGGCTATTTTGCCAGTGAGCTGCCAAACTCAACAGTCTGATCATCTGCTAATATAAGTGTGCCTTCCTCAATCTCGATTGTCATGCCGTTGGGGTTTTTGATTGCACGCATGACATTGATGTCCTCAATACTACTCTCGATAATGATTTTGCCAGATTGTTCTGGCTCGATAGCTGGATCGAATTGTATCAAGGGAACATTGAAGCTTTTACCTTGCGTAAGATTAGCATCTTTCATGCTCAGCACGCCTTTGAAGCTCTGTATAGCGACATCGCCATGATTAGATAGCATGAACTGCATTTTGACTTGGTTTAAGCTATCGCTGTCACTGGTCTTAATTGGTAGTAGGGCGACAGGGTATTTCTGTGCTGTCGCATTTGCCGCCTGACCAGTCACAACGGGGCTCTTCTTGCCCGTTGGATTATTGGGATGCAAACGCTCGTACTCACGTTGCTGTATAAGTGCTTGCTTAATCGTAGTACGCGGCATGGCGCCTGATTCATAAGCCTCGCTGAGTTTCATCCGCAGCATATATCGGCTCAGCACTTGCTGATCAGCCGCAGGTAATTGCTCAAAGGTTTGCCCTAGCTTTTTTTGCCACTGGTCAGAATCAGTCGGTATGGTTGTTTTGCTGGGGTCCGTTTGTGGTGATGAGCAGCCAGGTGCAATCGCTAGCATCGCCACCGTTATGCTCAAACACAAAGTTTTATTAAAACGATTTTGTAAACTCATCATCGTACACCTCCTTATACATTTTTATTATGATAAAACCTGACGAACAATCGCGACTGTTATTCTTAATATACCTCGTTTAAGGAGAGGTTTTGTTTAATTATGGCTAACTACCGTAGCAAACTGACGATAGTGTCAAAAAATCAGTGCTGTGAAGTATGAAAAGAATGTATAACGGTTAAAAGTTTTAATAAAGCTTTACTCTGGATAATAGCTCTGGATAACAGCCACAAAAAAAGACCAAGCTTGCGTTAGCAAACTTGGTCTTTTTTATAAAAGTCGTTATCGGCTACTATCTGACCTCATAGTGACTTCTAGTTTGTCATTTCAACATTGGTTATTAATCGTTGTCTTGCAACTCAGATAAAGAGTGAGAGATATTGTTGTTGTGCGTTACTACGATTGCTTCATCGATAATACGCTGACTGACGCCGCGCTTGCGTAGCGTTTCGATAAATACCTCGTCATGAGCGAGCGTGTAATCTTGATGGTCACGATCTAAGCCTTGACGAATATAAAGGCGAATAAGACCTTGAATGCGTTTAAAGCCTAATTCTGACGTTGTCGCTTCCAATAGGCCAATCATTTCTTCAGACAAACGAATGCTGATCGGGCGCATGATTTTTTGCGGATGATCAGAAAACTTATTTTTTACACGTACAGGTATCATAATAAACCATTATTTTTAGTGAGTAGGAGTAAAACACTCAAACAAAAACGAACCCAATCAGAACTCATCTTACCATACAACAAAAATGCCTAAAAGAACACAGCCGCCATGCGAATATTATTATAGACAAATGCAAAAACGGCAACAATAAAAAAACCTTCATCAAATAGTGATGAAGGTTTTTAGTATATGGCTCTCCAACCTGGGCTCGAACCAGGGACACACGGATTAACAGTCCGTTGCTCTACCAACTGAGCTATTGGAGAATAAGCTGTCATAACGGCAAGTGTTTCAAGCTTTATAAAGCAGTAGTTACTTGGCTTGTTTGCGTTATGTGGGGCACATTTTAGCCAAGTCATCAAAGGCTGTCAACCATATTATTCGATTAATTATAAATATTGTCGCAATTATTAAAAATAGGCGTTTATCCCTTGCTAGATAGGGCATTTCAGCACCTTTATTCACCCAAGAATAATGCAAGGTTACTGATTTGCTCTAATCGCTACCTACATTTATAGAAAACATCAGACTTTAAAAAGCATAATTGGTGCAATGTTGACACGATTACTAACCTAACCGGATAGAACTAACTATAAATGTAGCAATATCTTGCTATTAAGAAGACCGTTATACCTTTTGACACAATATAGACGCAGGACAGCCCTTCACATTGCTAGAATATTGCTATAAAATACCTACCATATGGTTTCTTTGCTATACTTTAATTAGCAAATGCTTGGATAAAGGTGGTGTGCTAACAATGAGTCCTACGACAATTGCTTACGGTTATCTGACGATCGCTATTGTATGCGAGGTGATTGGCACGACTTTTTTAGTAAAGTCAGAGCAGTTTACCCGTTTGGGGCCGACGCTGATGATGGGTGCGCTTTACGCGTTCTCATTTTACTTATTGGCACAGACACTTAAGGTGATACCGCTAGGCATCGCTTATGCGCTGTGGGGCGGATTGGGCATTGTGCTGACATCGCTCGCAGGTTTAGTGCTATTCAAGCAAAACCTAGACACGGCAGCAGTGGTTGGCATCGCTATGATCGTCGGCGGTGTTGTTGTGATGAACTTATTGTCTAACTCTGTGGTGCATTAATATGAATATAGAAGTGGAAAATGCTCATAAGCGTAAAAAACAACCAGAAGTAGTTCGCCGTGCCTTACTTGATCAGGCAGCACGAATAACGCTTGAGCAAGGACTGACGAAGGTAACGTTTCAGGCGGTCGCTGATGCCGTAGGCGTGACAAAGGGCGGCGTGATGCATCATTTCGCAACCAAAAACGCCCTTGTGCTTGAAGTGTTTAATGATGCAATGGCGAAATTTGAGGCAGAAGTAAATGCCGCCATGGCCAGTGACCCTGTAAGTTATGGCTCTTTTACCCGTGCCTATATAGATGCCACCATTAGCTTGGGCGAAAAAGCGCAAGCTGAATACGATAATCAAGCAACATTATATGTATTGATGTTAGGCGATAGCGAGCTACGTGAGTTGTGGGCCAAATGGGCCAATGCTCAATTAAAGAAACACGCAGCTACTGACGATACTGAAACACTAAGTATGGTTCGTCTGACGGCTGATGGGATTTGGCTCTCGGACTTTTCAGGCATTCACATAGCGGATAAGCAGTCATTACATGATCGGTTGATAAAAATGACGCACCGCGATTTTGATACAAGTTCGGATTAGTAAACATTTAGCCAATGAAAAGCTACGAAAACTATATTCACAAAATTAAATAATGACGACATTATATGGTAAGAGCCTTTATATGGCGGCTTTTATCCATCGTCTTAAGGAGAATTTATGACGGATATCAACAATTTGACAGACATTATCGATTTAGAAAAAGTGCAAACCGCTTATATCAATGGTCGTTACTTGGCGGTAGATGACACGCTCAACACTTTTGAAGATATCAATCCAGCGACTGGTGAGGTATTGGCAACTATTCAGCAAACGAGCAATGAGCAGATCGATGAAGCGGTAAAAGCGGCACATAAAGGTCAAAAAATCTGGGCGGCGATGACCACCGTTGAACGTGGTCGTATTCTCTCAAAAGCCGTGGAGATATTGCGTGCGCGCAATGATGTGCTCGCGCTACTTGAGACAAAAGACACGGGTAAAGCCTACTCTGAGACAAAGTATGTCGATATTGTGACTGGTGCTGATGTCATCGAGTACTATGCAGGGCTTGCGCCAATGATCGAAGGTCGTCAGATTCCACTGCGTGATACGAGCTTTGTCTATACTCGCCGCGAGCCACTTGGCGTAGTCGCTGGTATTGGTGCATGGAACTATCCTATTCAGATCGCGATGTGGAAAGCAGCACCTGCATTGGCTGCTGGTAATGCAATGATCTTTAAGCCGTCAGAAGTCACCCCTTTGACCGCCTTAAAACTGGCTGAGATTTTGACAGAAGCGGGACTACCAGATGGTGTATTCAATGTCGTGCAAGGCAACTACGAAGTGGGTCAAGCGCTAACTAATCATCCAGATATCGCCAAAGTATCATTCACTGGTGGTGTGCCGACGGGTAAAAAGGTGATGTCGAGTGCAGCAAGCTCATCGCTAAAAGATGTGACGCTAGAGCTTGGTGGCAAATCACCGTTGATCATATTTGATGATGCCGATATTGATACCGCGGCTGACATCGCCATGATGGCGAATTTTTATAGTACGGGTCAGGTATGTACCAACGGTACGCGAGTGTTTGTCCCTAAGTCGCTACAAGCCAAGTTTGAACAAGCCATCTTAACGCGTGTCGAGCGTATTAGGCTGGGCGATCCGGTGGATGAGAGCATCAATATGGGTCCATTGGTCAGCTTCCCACATATGGAAAGAGTGCTTGGTTATATTGAGCAAGGTAAAGCGGACGGTGCTCGTCTATTAACGGGCGGCGCGCGCGTCACAACAGATGCGCTTGCCAGTGGTGCCTTTGTCGAACCGACCGTATTTACAGATTGCAGCGATGATATGACCATCGTCCGTGAGGAAATCTTTGGTCCAGTCATGTCAATATTAACCTACGAGACCGAAGAGGAAGTCATCCGCCGCGCCAATGATACCGATTATGGTTTGGCGGCTGGAGTTGTGACTGCGGATCTAAATCGCGCGCATCGCGTCATCGCTCAGATCGAAGCGGGTATCTGCTGGTTGAACACGTGGGGTGAGTCAGCGGCACAGATGCCAGTCGGTGGCTATAAGCACTCAGGTATTGGCCGCGAAAACGGGGTTGAGGCGCTTGAGCATTATACTCAAACCAAATCTATCCAAGTAGAGTTGGGTGCGTTTGAATCGGTCTTTTAATGATTGGTATTGAGAAAAACGAGGGCAGTTTGGGTCTGATGACGCTGTGCATTTGACCTCACTGCTACCAACCGATTTATATTTTTCAATATTATGGAGCATGTTATGACATCAACCACCCCTGAGTACGATTATATTATTGTTGGTGCAGGGTCAGCAGGTAATGTGCTGGCCACGCGTTTGACCGAAGATGCCAATATCAAAGTATTACTACTAGAAGCCGGTCGTCCAGATTATCGATTGGACTTTCGTACCCAAATGCCAGCGGCGCTTGCGATGCCGCTGCAAGGCACGACCTACAACTGGGGCTACAAGACAGATCCTGAGCCATATATGAACAACCGTGTCATGGATTGTGGTCGCGGTAAAGGGCTTGGCGGCTCATCACTCATCAACGGTATGTGCTATATCCGCGGCAACGCGCTCGATTATGATGACTGGGCAAAAATCAAAGGTCTGGAAGACTGGACGTATTTAGATTGCCTACCGTATTTTAAAAAGTCAGAAAACCGTGATGTAGGCGAAAATGACTACCACGGTGCGGGCGGCCCTGTTGAGATGACTACCTCAAAGCCAGGCGTCAATCCTCTGTTCCAAGCCATGATCGAAGCTGGCGTACAAGCAGGATATCCGCGTACCGAAGACTTAAACGGCTATCAGCAAGAGGGCTTCGGTCCGATGGATCGCTTTGTGACCCCAAATGGTCGCCGCGCATCTACGGCTCGAGGCTATCTGGATCGCGCCAAGCCGCGTGACAATATCACGATCTTGACAGGTGCGCTGACCGATGTGATCTTATTCGATGGTAAGCGTGCCGTCGGTGTCAAGGTAGAGCACGGAGGCCAAACCAAAAAGTTTTACGCATCTCGTGAAGTGGTGGTGTCTTCTGGTGCGATTGCCTCACCGCAGCTACTGCAGCGCTCAGGTATCGGCCCTGGTCAGTGGCTCAGAGACGCTGGCGTGACGGAAATACTAGATTTACCGGGCGTTGGTAATAACTTGCAGGATCATTTAGAGCTGTATATGCAGTACGAATGTAAGCTGCCAGTCTCGATTGCGCCTGCCAACAAATGGTGGAATAAACCTGCCATTGGTGCGGAGTGGTTATTCAATGGTACAGGTCTTGGGGCTTCCAACCAGTTTGAAGGTGGCGGTTTTATCCGTACGGATGAGAAATTCACTCACCCGAATATTCAGTATCATTTCTTGCCACTTGCCGTGCGTTATGATGGCCGTAGCGCCAGTGATTCGCACAGTTTTCAAGCGCACGTAGGCTCATTACGCTCGCCCAGTCGCGGCCGTGTCAAGCTGACATCAAAAGATCCAAGTGCGCATCCAAGTATTTTATTTAACTATATGTCGCATGATCAGGATTGGCAGGAGTTCCGTGCGGCGATGCGTATCACGCGTGAGATCATGCATCAACCTGCGCTAGACCCTTATCGCGGTGCTGCCATCTCACCAACCGAAGACTTGGTCACCGATCAGCAGCTAGATGATTATGTGCGCGAGCATGGCGAGACGGCTTACCATCCTTCGTGTACTTGTCCCATGGGTGAAGATAACGATTCGGTCGTCAATGGTGAAGGGCTGGTACATGGTATCGATGGTTTGCGAGTCGTCGATGCGTCTATTATGCCAAATATTATTAGCGGCAATCTCAATGCCACTACCATTATGTTGGCCGAAAAAATCGTTGATAAAATGAAAGGCGTACAACTGCCTCGCTCTACGGCAGATTATTATGTCGCCAACGGCGCACCGCTACGCTCTGAGCCAATGCGCGATTACCTCTCAACGATGTAAGCTAAGCGGCTGGGCAGGTAGGCAGGGCGAGATGCGCTGCTGAATAAATAACGACATAAGATAACTTCAAAGTAATGGCCTTTCAAGTAAAGGCCTTTTTTATCAGCGCTGATGTAGTAGAGCGATGCAAGTCGTTATGGTCGGCGCTGTTTATCATTTTATTCGCTTTTATTCATTGGTACTGCTTTGTGCGTCATGCGGTTATGTATACATTATGTGGTTAAAAACCATAATGCTATGCCGGACAAAGCAATATCGGACACTGTTTAATTTACCTATTTGAGGTCTTTTATGTACAGTTCGCCATCACAAGATGTGACGAAACCTTTGAGCCTAAATAAAACTGTGTTTTTAGGTTCGGCTATTATTTCTATTTTATTGATCATCTGGACGATTGTTTTTCCAGATTATAGTGAGACCTTACTTGGTGCAAGTATGGCGTGGGTATCAGACAAGTTTGGCTGGTATTACATGCTAGTGGTTGCCGCTTATAGTATTTTTGCTTTGTTCGTTGGTTTTTCTAAGTATGGCGATATCAAGCTGGGTCAGGATCATGAAAAAGCACAGTTTCCGTTTTTAGCGTGGGCGGCCATGCTGTTTTCAGCGGGCATCGGTATTGACCTGCTATTTTTTGGTGCGTCAGAGCCGTTGATGCATTATTTAACGCCGCATACGGGACTAGAGCCTGCGAGCGCCGAGGCAATGCGTCAAGCGCTTGCTCAGACTTTTTTGCATTGGGGTTTGCACGGTTGGGGTATCTATGCGCTGATTGGTATGGCATTGGCTTACTTCGCTTACCGCAAAAACATGCCACTCGCGCTACGCTCACCGCTCACACCGATATTTGGCGAGCGCTTAATTAAAGGCTGGCTAGGTGATGGGATTGATACCTTTGGTGTCGTGTGTACGTTGATGGGTATTGCGACCAGTCTGGGTATTGGGGTCTTACAGGCCAATGCTGGCTTGACCCATGTCTTTGGTATTGAATCTAGCAAGATGGTGCAAGCGCTTATCATTGTCGGTGTGGTCGTCGCCGCCGCTGTCTCTGCAATGACAGGGGTTGAAAAAGGCGTACGTCGTCTGTCTGAATTCAATATGCTGTCGTCAATATTGTTATTACTTGCCATCCTCGTAATGGGTAATACGGTCTATTTATTAAACACTTTTACGCAAAATATTGGTCAATATTTCCAAACCATTATTTATAAAACCTTTGATGTTTATGCTTACGACGGTACTGCCGGTGCCGACTGGAAATCAAGTTGGACGATATTTTTCTGGGCATGGTGGGTGGCTTGGGCACCGTTTGTTGGTCTGTTTATTGCGCGTATTAGCCGTGGTCGCACGCTACGTGAGTTTGTCTTTGGCGTGATGTTCATTCCATTGGGCTTTATTTTTGCATGGTTCTCTATCTTTGGTAACACCGCGATAGATCTAGTCGCTAATGGTGCAACGGCGCTTGGTGAAACTGCTGTCAATAATGCCGCGATGGGTATGTTTGCACTATTTGAGTACTTCCCTTATAGCGAAGTCCTATCATTTGCAGGTGTCATCATCGGTCTGGTATTCTTTGTCACTTCTGCGGACTCAGGCGCGTTGGTACTTGCGAACCTAAGCTCAAAAGGTATGACCAATGATACGGATGCACCCGTTTGGCTGCGTTTGTTTTGGGCGGCTGCAACGGGTCTTATCACGCTAGGATTATTATTTGCAGGTGGTTTTGCCTCATTACAATCCGTCTCTGTCATTGCAGGCTTGCCGTTCTCTCTGATTCTAGTGCTCTATATGATGTCCATGTGGAAGTCATTAAAAGAAGAGGGCAATAAGCGTAAAGCCAGCACCATTGGTACTGCCAATGTACTTGACAGCGGTAAAGGCTGGAAAGCTCGCCTACAGCGTATTGTGAGCTTCCCAGGACACGCACAGGTTGAAAAGTTCCTGAAAACGGTGGTGATGCCAGCGATGACTGAGGTCGAAAAAGAGTTTAAAGCAGGCGGTCTCAAAACCTCGTTAGATGCGCATAACCTTGCCAGTATTGGTGAAGATATCGATGCCGGTATGGATAAAGACAGTGTTCAGGTAGACGGCCTAAAACTGCGTGTCGGTCATGGCGATGAAGATGACTTTATTTATGAAGTCAATTTGATCAAAGCTGAACGACCTAACTTTACACTCAACACATCAAACAAGCAGGCAGAGTACTATTATCGTGCTGAGGTGTTCTTAAGTGAAGGCTCGCAAGAGTATGACTTGGTCGGTTATACCAAAGAGCAAGTATTGGTTGATATCTTAAATCAGTACGAGCGTCATTTGCAGTATCTACATTTAGAGCGTTGATGGCTTAGACTAACGCGCTATCAATCGATATATACGATAGCTGATAAGTGACTGTCTTTATAAGAAACTTTTATAAGCAATGACCCCATAAGCTGACTACCGCTTATGGGGTTTTTTTATGAAAATTAAGGTAAATGGAAAGTAGAACAAGCTAGAGATGACATATAGCCAATATAAGGTAAAATCCATCAAACAAGCGGACAGGTTTTAACACATAGACAAAGGATATCGTTGTGACCAGATTAAAATACATAGCGCATTACTCAGAGCAGATTCAAACGCAAGCCGCGCAAATGATAAGTGACGGCAGGATGGGTGAGTATTTGGATAAAAAATATCCCACCCAGCACCAAGTACAAAGCGATAAGGCGCTTTATCACTATGTCAATGAGATAAAAAACCAATACATGCGCAAGATTGGCCCGCTATCAAATGTCAGTTACAGCAGTAAATTAAAGGTCTTAAAACATGCGCTAGGTATCCATACTACCCAGTCTCGCGTGCAAGGCAGCAAGCTTAAATCCCATAACAGCATCACGGTGGCCAGTCTATTCAAAGACGCACCGCCAGAGTTTTTACGGATGATTGTGGTACATGAGCTGGCGCATTTTAAAGAACATGATCATAACAAGGCGTTTTATCAACTGTGTTGTCATATGGAACCTGAGTATCATCAGCTCGAATTAGATATGCGTTTATGGTTGCACTGGCAAGAGCGTTGATTGGACAGAAATATAAAGTCAAAACATCTCTTTGCCACCGTCTGAAAACGCTCAACGTTATCACTAACCGTGCTAAGCTAGCCTGTACTAAAAATTTAATTGCCAAATCATAAACTGAGACACAGTTTTTTGTTATCTCACGAAAAATAGAGAAAAAAATGATCAATACCAAAATATACAAAGCCATCTATACCTTAGCCGAAGAATTGCTAGAGGCTGACCGTCGCGGCGATCAAGCAAAATTTGACGCGCTTTATGCGGAACTAAAAGCCATCTGTACCGACAACGAAAATATCGATAAAGATCATCCAGAGCAGTGGGAGACACTTGCTGATTTCACAGAGGATTTGGATGAGGCATTGGTTATTTATGACAAAGCGTTGGTCAAAGCCACAGCGATCAATTCAAAAGATCATATGTCATCGATCGCTTTTTCTATGGCGGTTCTACAGCTTGAGACAGGTGAGACAGAAGCTGCTATCCAAAATCTACAAAATGCCAAAGTCACGGCCAACAAAATTGAAGATAAAGAGTTTAAGGTTGAGATAGATGAACTACTCACAAAATTGCTAGCTGAGTAACTTCTACCAAATAGGAATAAATCTGATATGCAAGACGTCCCTATAGTGATCATTGGCGGTGGCTTGAGTGGACTATACGCCGCCTTTTTATTAGAGCAAAAAGGCATCGCGTATAGATTGTTAGAGGCTCGTGATACATTGGGTGGTCGGATTGCAGTCGCCAAGTCTTCAGGTATGATCGATGCTGAACCGGTAGTTTTTGACAAAAAGGCTGCTGATAATGATCATTCTAATAAAATATCTGACAACGCAGAGTCAAATAATGTATTTGATTTGGGGCCTTCTTGGTTTTGGCCAGACTATCAGCCGCAGTTGAGTAGTCTTATTGAATCATTAAATCTATTGTGCTTTGCTCAGGTTGAAGAGGGCGATATGATGGTTGAGCGCGCTGCTGATCAACCACCTGTACGTATGCAAGGCTATAAAAGCGCGCCGCCTTCTATGCGCCTAGTCGGTGGAATGGCTGCTTTGATTGAGGCGCTATATGCGCGCCTAGATGCTCGCTGTATCATGACCAATCAAAAGGTACGGCAGTTGACTAAATCGGATGGGCATATTGAAGTGCAGAGCGAAGATAGCTCTCGGTATATGACGACGCTTAGAGCGCAGCATGTGTTACTTGCGCTACCACCTCGGTTGGTAGAAGGTCGTATAACATTTCAACCAGCATTACCGCAGAATCTGAGCACCCAGTGGCGAGAAACAGCAACTTGGATGGCACCTCATGCCAAATATGTGGCGGTCTATGAGTCACCATTTTGGCGAGATAACGGTCTCTCAGGCGCAGCACGCAGTGCGATAGGGCCACTCACCGAAATACATGACGCTTCTACGCTAGAAGGCAATGGCGCGTTGTTTGGTTTCTTTGGCGCTCCCGCGCAAGTACGCGAAAGCGTCTCTGATGATGTGTTAAAAGAACACTGCCGTGCGCAGTTGGCACGTCTGTTTGGTATACAGGCTAGTACGCCAATCGCTGAGTATCTCAAAGACTGGGCGCAAGACCCATTGACGGCGATGCCAGCTGATATCAGCGGCGATGGTCAGCATGCAGTAGCGCCGCCATCCAAACCAAAAATAGGTGAGTGGCAAGACTGTCTAACAGGCTGTGGTAGCGAATGGTCAGCGCAGTTTTCTGGTTATATTGCTGGCGCTATTGATGCGGCAACGATGGCGGTACAAAGCTTGCCTGTCAAAGTTTTGCGCCAGTAGTATGTGACGCTAAAATTTATCCAACTAGATAAAACATCGTCATCCAATAGGATAGTTGATGAATGACTTACTCAAAAAAAACGCTCGCAAGGCTACTTGGCTGGTTCCTTTTGCTTGTCTGTTAGCAGGCGGTGCGCTCACCGGCATTTCGACCAATCTAGCAAAATACGCTGGTGACATTGGGCTGACACCACTAGCGTTTTTGTTTTGGTCGATCACTGGTGCTGCTATTATTCTCTTGATAGTCTCTTTTCTGAGAAAAGAAGCCCTTCCTTTTAGCGCTCATAGTATCGAGTATTATTTCGTTGCTGCCTTTGTTAGCGTGGCTGCTGCTAATTTACTGTTATTTTCTGCTATTCCTCATGTTGGGGCAGGGTTTGTTGCCCTTATCATATCTTTACCCCCACTGCTAACGTATGTTGGCGCACTAATGCTACGTATGGAGCGTTTTTATCTCATTCGTGCGCTTGGCGTAGTGACGGCGCTTTTTGGCGCAGGGGTGTTGGCTATCCACAAGCTTTCTGCACCAGAGTCTAGTGTTTTCTGGACCTTAGTCGCGCTGTGCGGGCCAGTGCTGCTCGCCATTGGTAATATCTATCGGTCATTACGCTGGCCTGACAATGCTTCATCTGGTGCGCTCGCACCCGGCATGTTGATTGCAGCGGCGCTGTTGTTAGGTTTATTTAGTGCGTTCTCTGATTTTTCTGTCGCGATATCTTTGGATGCTTGGTTGCCGCTAGGATTGATAGCCGTACAAGCATGGGTGTTTGCTGGTCAGTTCTTCTTATTATTTCTTTTGCAAAAAACAGGCGGCCCTGTTTTGCTCAGTCTATTAGGTGCAGTGGGGGCAGTCGTTGGTGTGCCTATTGCGATTTTTTTACAAGGGGAGCGTCCGCCTGAAGGCTTGTTTTTGGGAGCGACGTTAATAGCCATTGGTGTGGTGTTGGTGACATGGGGCGGTGTAAAGATGACGACGGTAACGATAAAGGACGAGTGAAAGTCAGCTTATTAAGCGACACAATCAGTAAGTGTGCTATATCCTTGCAAGTATTTGATATTCTTTTTTAATCCTGATTATGATCTATATTGATTCAATAATTCGTTACGATTATTGCAAATCAGTTTTTGTGAATGCGATGAAAAAGGAGTATAAGTATCGTGGTTATCGTTGTCATGGACTCAGGCTATGAATGCAGCCGCACGTTATCAATTATTAAATAATTTTACGATTCTCATTAGTGTTATCGGGGTAGTTATTGCCTTGTTAGATAGTGGCTTTACACTACCGATATGGATACAACAAGTTTTTCATATTTTTTATTTGGTCATTATCTTGCTGAGCTTTGTGGTGACGGTTGGCCGTTATCTCTACACAAAAAAACCGCTAACACTTAATAAAGTCGCCGTGTTTGATGCCTTTACCAGTACAGCGATTGTCATTTTATTGATGGCGCATTTCACTGACTTGGTGCGTTCTGGATTGGACGCCGCCGTTGATGGTTTTGTCGCGATAAAAATCGCCGTGTTTGTCACCTTTATCCGTGAACTCTCTGATCATAATTTCAATCTCAATCGCACCTTTTTACATCCTGCACAGTTTTTTATTTTAAGTTTCTTAGCCGTTGTGCTGGTTGGTGCTTTGCTCCTAATGATGCCCAATGCGACAACGCAGCCGCTCTCCTTTGTTGATGCGCTCTTTACTGCGACCAGTGCCGTTTGTGTGACTGGGCTTATTGTGGTGGATACGGCAACCTATTTTACGACGTTTGGCCAAGTCATTATCATGGGACTGATACAAATTGGTGGCCTAGGTATTTTGACGTTCGTGACGTACTTTAGTTACTTTTTTAAGGGCGGTGTCAGCTACGAGACGCAAGCGAGTATTAGCGAGATGTCTTATATGCGCGGCATGGGTAATGTGGTGTCGACGCTTAAGTCTATCTTATATGTGACATTCGCCGTTGAGGCAGTGGCGGCAGCACTCATTTATATCAGTATTTATGATATGCCTGATATGGACTGGTCTGAGCAGTTATTTTTTTCGGTCTTTCATGCGATATCCGCTTTTTGTAATGCTGGGTTTTCTACCTTTAGTGCTGGCATGTATGACGATTCGCTACGCTTTAATTATCCATTACAGCTTATTATTGCGATGACCTTTATCTTTGGTGGTATGGGCTTCACCATTGTGGTCAATGTGCTGCGGTATTTGCGTCATCGTGCTGAGCGACTCATATATCGCAATGACCGGCACTATATTTATCAGCCTTGGTTGCTGAATATCAACAGCCGTATTACTTTGATTACGACTGGTGCGTTATTGTTGACTGGTCTGATCGGTGTGATGGTATTTGAATACAACAATGTACTCGCTGACCATACCAGCTTTTTTGGTAAGCTTATCACAGGGTTTTTTACGGCTGCCACGCCGCGAACCGCAGGGTTCAATGTCATTGATATGGGTGAGCTGACTTTTCCAACGGTCATGCTAACGATATTTTTGATGTGGATTGGGGCGTCGCCCAACTCGACGGGTGGTGGTATCAAGACCAGTACCTTTGCGATTGCGCTATTAAATACACTGAGTCTAGCCCGTGGGCAAACGAAGATAGAAGTCTTCAAGCGTCAGATTGCGGAGATTTCAGTCCGCCGCGCGTTCTCTATTATGTGGTTGTCATTATTGGTCATCGGTACGGGTGTGACGCTGATTAGTTATGATCAGCCAGAGCTTGATTTGATCAAAGTGGTGTTTGAATGCTTCTCAGCTTATAGCACGGTGGGCTTAAGTTTAAACCTGACAGCAGACTTATCAGATTTTAGCAAAGTGGTGGTGTCGGTCATCATGTTTGTTGGACGGGTCAGTATGCTGACGATATTTATTGCGCTACTCAAAAACATGCGCCAACGCAATTATCGCTATCCGACTGAGGAAATCACGATTAACTAAATCGTCGTAAACAGACGGTTTTATGCTTAAAAACGAGTGAAGATATATCAAAAGATACTGAAAAAGGTCATTAAGGTTATGAAATACATCATCGTAGGGTTGGGGAATTTTGGTGCATCACTAGGAGCAGCATTGACCCGCCAAGGTCACGAAGTGATTGCCATTGATAACAGCATGCAACGGGTAGAAGCCTATAAGGAGGTCATCTCTCATACGCTCTGTATGGATGCCACGGATGAGTACACCGTGAGCGGATTACCGATTGTCGATACCGATACTGTTATTGTGGCTATAGGGGAGGATCAAGGCGCCAACGTGATGGCAACGGCGTTGTTCAAGACGTTAAAAGCGAAACGTTTGATCAGTCGCAGCATTAATCCGCTGCACAAAAAAGTCCTGCAAGCCATCGGTGTCGATGACATTATTTACCCTGAAAAAGAAGCGGCCAATCGCTGGGCCAAACGACTGTCACTAAGCCACTTTGTTGATTCGTTCGAGTTAAGCGATAACTTCAGTATGGTAGAAATCAAGATTCCAAATGTGTTGATCGGCAAGACGGTTGATGAATTGCGGTTGGAGCAAAAATTCAATATCCGATTGCTTAGTACCTTGCGCTATGAGTATTATGAAGACAGCTTTGGTCGTACCCAGACCAAACCTAGCGTCCAAGGTCTGGCCACGCCTGAACAAATATTGCAAGACCGTGATGTATTGGTCATTTATGGCGCAAACAAACACATCAACCAGTTCTTACGTAGCGTGGGTGTGAAAATCAAATAACGGCTTGCAATCGCAGTGACATGAAAAGAGACAGGGGAAGTTTATGAATAAGCGCAGTATATCCGTTCTATTGGTCGCTGTTATGGTGTTGCTGTCAGGCTGTGATCCGGCTGCGCAAGATCCAAATGTTCTTATGTCCGAGCACCAACAAGATCCGATTGAAGCGTTAGAGGTAACGTCCAATGTGGATCGTAGCGAGTTCAGCTATAAAGAAACCTTTTATGTGCCCATTTATTCAGATATTTATACTGATAAAGACAATCGAAAAGTACTACTGGCTGCGACGTTGAGCGTACGCAATACCACGCTGAAAAAGTCACTATATATCAATAAAATTGATTACTACGACACCGATGGCGCCCTTGTCAAATCCTATATAGACAAGCCAATCAAGCTACCAGCAATGGCCACGCTCAACTATATCGTCGAGAAAGAAGAAGATAAAGGCGGGTCGGGTGCCAACTTCATTATCGAGGTCGAAGGTGTCGATGAAACCGTCAGACCAGTTATCGAAGCGGTCATGATTGGTAATTTTAGTAATAAAGGATTTGCCTTTAGTACGGAAGGTACGCCAGTAATACATTAAAGGAATGTATTCAGTGAAGTAATAAGGACAGTTCAATTCAAGGAAGAATTATGTCTGCAACCAAAGAAGAAATCAGCGCCTTTATGGCGTTAGAATTTCCACAAACCAAATGTATCGTCGAAGCAGTCAGTGAAAATGGCGCGACCTTATCACACGATATTGGCATAGATGAGCTACGTCCCGGTGGCACCGTGTCAGGACCTGTCATGATGGCCGTCGCTGACGTCGCCATCTATGTTGCGATACTTGGGAAAATCGGTATCGTGCCATTGACAGTGACGACGAGTCTGACTATCAATTTTTTGCGTAAACCATCAGCGGATGCACGTATTATCGCTGAATGCACCTTACTAAAAGTAGGGCGAGCCTTGATAGTGGGTGAGGTGTCTCTGTATTCAGAAGGTTCAGATGAGGTAGTGGCTCATGTCGTCGGTACCTATTCTGTACCGCCCAAGCATGTATGAATTTTGCTTTTCTGCGTATGATGCTTTAGCACCCAACCATTTTATAATTAAATACGTCCGTTTCCAATGTTGCTACTTCGTAAACTAAATTGATAACATTGAGATGCTAGGTACTATCAATTTAATTTTAGGCGAAGGTTTAATTATCACTTGCTGATCAGTTAGAAATAATCATTAAGCTAAAAAATTCAAAATCGTTTTATCTAAAACAAGCCTCGCAAGATATAAAAAATTGCGAGGTTTATTTTATGACTATAAATGTTTTTTGAGACTTGTTAAATATAGATATATAGTCAATCCGCTGTAAACGTGTTACAGCGTTAACCTTACTTGAAGTATGACAGATACATTTAGGCTCGGTTGCTTTGTACCACTCTTATATTGGATAAGCTATACCCACAGTATAGTATATAGTCAAATCCATATAAGTCCGCTACATCCTCCTTCTCGCTAACCATACTGATGTATAGCTTGCTCTCAGCTTCCTTGTATCGAAATTATTTGAACGCACCTATAGAAAGTTAGGGGACTTTTCCTCTAGAATTAACAAATAAACTATTGCTTACTTAATACATGATTTTTGATGTAAAATAATCATAGTTCAAATATATAGAATTTTTTGCGTAAGAATTTTTTGATTAACAAAGTTAAATATTTGATTTTCACTTTATGAATAATAAATGATGAGCGGTCAGTTTTGTGGTTCAAACTGACTAGTATAAATATATGAAAATAGATAGTATAAAATACACATGAGCATGTGCACCTAGTTAGTGACCAACCAGTTAGGGAGTAATTATGGAAAGCATACTCAAAAAAACCATCAATATTATCGCGTTGCCAGCGCTTCTGTGCGGGATGACGGCATGTGTGGTGACTGGTAACGGTAACAATAGTATCGATAACGACGGAGACAGTCGCCATGTGAGTAAGGTTGCATGGAATAACCAAACTGATGCTGATATCAATCGTATATTAGATAGAAGCGTATCCGCTGACAAAACCCGCTTAGTCTTTATTAGACAAAATGATGGTCATCCTGAACAAACGAGTGCCAATATTGCAGTGAATAATAGATTTCAAGTGAGTCTACATGCAGGCAACTATACGGTGGTTGAATCATGTGTCGGTATAAATCAATTAAGTGCTCATGCCACAGGATTTAAAGACAATAACTTGCTCGCAAATAAAAAAGATTACGAGCTAGCTGGCGGTCAAACTTACTTTTTCCATGTGAATATGACTGAAACAGGTCAAAGTACCTTACAGCGAATCACTGCTGATAGTGCATTGCAACTACTGGCAAAAAAACGTTATCAATCTCACCAAATTAGCCGTGTTGTTCCTAACTGTCCACTACCTATCGTAGCCGCACCACTAACCAACCTACCTACCGTGATAAAGACCCCAACGCCAGCTTTGTCCGAAAGAATGACTATTGATCTTGAAATATTATTCGAGACAGACAAATCAACGGTACGTCCGGCCTATTATGCAAAAACGACCGAACTGGTCGCGTTTATGAAACAGCACCCGAATGCCATAGTGACCATTGAGGGGCACACAGATAGCCGCGGTCAAGATGACTATAACAAAGCGTTATCACAGCGCCGAGTCAATGCAGTGAAAGAGATACTAATTAATGAGTTCGGTGTTGCACCCGAGCGTATAAATGCCATTGGCTATGGCGAGTCGCAGCCAAGAGCAAGTAATGATACCGAAGCAGGACGACAGCTCAATCGCCGTGTCGTCGCTGTAGTAGAAGAACGTCCATAAAATAAACGACTAAGGGCTATCCTAAATAAATTTTAGTCATCTAAGACAGCCTCAATACATTACTCTTTGGCAACTAACGCTGCCTAATATGAATATATCTCAATCTATACTATTTGAATTGAAAA
The DNA here is from genome assembly GCF_022129235.1 of Psychrobacter sp. Ps6. Taxonomy (GTDB): domain Bacteria; phylum Pseudomonadota; class Gammaproteobacteria; order Pseudomonadales; family Moraxellaceae; genus Psychrobacter. The sequence goes on from NZ_JADQAI010000004.1 coordinate 312,403, forward strand.
ATAGACGATAAAAAATAGAAGGTAAAAAATATGAACACGATTATAGTAAAAACTAATAGTGCAACTCAGACCGTCGCGCAAGCACAAGTAGTTACCGAAGACGGAAAGCCTACTATTATCAAAGCTGTGGATAAGGTCAATTACGAGTTTCATGATACGGCAATTGGTCGTGCGCCTAATCATATTATTACCAAACGTCTAAAAAATGATTTGCACATCTCATTCGAAGAAGACGGTAGAGAGAGTGATCTCATTATTGAGGGCTTCTACGACGAAGCAGACAGCGCATTGCTAGGAATCGCTGAAGATGGTGAGTACTATTACTATATTCCAGATACTGGTGAGACTTACGACTACGTCACGCAGCTGGAGACAGGAGATGTCGAAGGTCAAGCACTAGGTGGCACTGAATATATAGCAGCGGCTGCGACACCTTGGTGGATACCTGCAGCAGCAGGACTTGGTTTGGCTGGTTTAGTAGTTGGTCTTAGTAGTGGGGGCGGTGATGATGATGGCAAGCCTATAGAACCTGCTCCTATCGTCAGTCTTGGTGGTGTTACGAGCTTGAGCGAAGCCAATGCTGACAACGAAGCAAACACAGCGCTGTATACGGTCACCCTTGATAAAGCAAGTGCGACCGATACTACGGTAACGGTCACGATTACACCTGGATCTGCTAATGGTGATGACTATATCGCGCCAGTTACGCAGACAGTCATGATTCCGGCTGGGCAGACTTCTGCTGTTTTTAGCGTGCCGATTGTCAATGATGATATCTACGAAGGGGCCGAAAGCTTTCGAGTGGCGATCACAAGTGTCAGCTCTGGTAGAGCTGCTATTGATACGGCCAATAGCACTGTGGAAACGACTGTATATGACGATGGTACAACAGATGGTACCACACCTGTTGATCCTAATAATCCAACGGCAGGTAGTGATATACCTGTGGTCAACATTGCTGCAACTGACGCTCAAGCGATTGAAGGCGTGGACAACACCCTCATCTTTAGCGTGACCCAGAGCAATCTGAGCAACCTTGACACCACCGTTACGGTCACCTTAGGGGCGAGTAATACCGTTGAGGCCGCTGACATTGCTTCAATCAGCTACACCAATGCTGATGGGGTGGTGGTCAGCTTAACCACCAGCGCTCAGATTCAAGACTTCTTAACCAATGGCGCAAACGTTACCATTCCAGCTGGACAAACGACAGCGCCCGTCATTACTGTGACCATCGCCGACGATGTGGTATATGAGCAAACAGAAGATCTTGTGCTTGAGATCAGCACTCCTGTTAATGCCACGATTGGTACAGACAGCGCTACTGGCGTCATCCTTGATGAATCTAATGATCCGGCAAACCCTGGTAGCAATACGGAAGGCGACAAACCGGTGGTCAGCGTCTCTGATGCCAGCGCAGATGAGGGCGGTATCCTTACTCATACCGTGACCTTATCAAACCCAACCGAGGTTGCAGTCAGCTATCCGTTTGTGATCAGTGACGATACTGCAACCGTAGGCAGTGATTATGACAATGCCCCAGTCTTTAGTAACGGGGTGGTCCTAAACGCGGATGGCACCATCACCATTCCAGCGGGCGTCACAAGCTTTACCGTCAGCTATCCGGCCTTGAATGATGACTTAGATGAGCTGACTGAAACCACCACCTTAACCATCGGCACAGGGGTCGGTACAGGCACCATCACCGACACCGATCTGTCGCCTGTGATCAACATTACGGCCAGCGGTGATGCGACTGAAGGCGCAGGTGACAGCATCGTCTTTAGCATCAACCAGACCGGTTTGAGTGACCGTACCACCAGCGTGATTGTCACGCTTGATTTAACCGACGCACAAGCGGCAGATATTGACAGCATCGTGCTGACCAATGCCGATGGCAGCACCCAAACCATCAGTGTGGTGGATGCAATTGCCGGGGTGAGTGTCTCTATCCCTGCAGGCACTGAACTTGCTGACATGCCACGCTTTAGCATCACCCCGGTGCAAGATGCCATCTACGAGATATCAGAAACGATTGGCATGAGTCTATCTGGCCCAGTCAATGCCACCTTAGGGACGGTCAGTGTGACCGGCGCCATCTTAGATGAGAATGGCGGCGCAACCGATGCCCCTGTGGTCAACATTGCCGCAACTGACGCTCAAGCGATTGAAGGCGTGGACAACACCCTCATCTTTAGCGTGACCCAGAGCAATCTGAGCAACCTTGACA
>NZ_JADQAI010000121.1 GCF_022129235.1 Psychrobacter sp. Ps6
AATAAGCATATGTGGCTAACCGCTATGGTGCGAGAAAACTCACTGGCATACCTCAAGCAAGGGACTCCGGTAAAAATTGTATTTGATGCTTATCCTGGCCAAATATTTCATGGGTTAGTCACTTCCGTTGGTTGGGGTAGCAGTGGCAATAATAGCTTACAAATTGATGGCAATAATGGTTTGTTTGACTCACCAACAGGAACATTGCACTCTCAACGTTTTCCGGTCAACATTCGCTTCACAGATTTACCAGAGAATATAAAACTTAGATACAATGGTCGAGCAACTGTTAGTTTTTATCCCGGACAATCAACGGTTGGTGAGTTCTTATTGAATATATGGACTTGGATATGGAGCTATTTAAGTTATGTATCGTAGTCCGGGGAATGCACTCATAAGAGTAACAGTTTTCCCTATTCTATTACTCTTTTGGCAATACTATTTTGGTACCGATATACCCTTATTAGGTCCGGCCCTTTGCGCTGTCTTTCTTTGCACATCTCTTGAGCCACCACCATTAATTATGGTGTTACTCATGAGTGGGGTTCTATTTGCTACAGCTTGGACCCAAGCCGTGATCAGCAACATTCTATATGATGTACCAATTGTCTATTACATCGCTATTTTTGTTGTTTTTTATTGGTGTATGGTTCGTATTAAAGAAAATCCACAGGATCTTATTGCTACACTGTTAATTGTATCCACTTCAATGGTTGCAGTGTTTTCACGGCAAAAAGGTATTGATGTCAGTGATATTCCATGGGCTTTGCTCAAAAATATTTTAATTGCTGGGTTTACCGCTTATCTGGGATATCTATTAGTTCCAGGAGGAAGTGCTATTGCGCCACCTCCAGAAACTGTAGACCGACAAGCTACACATACCAGAGTCTGGCATTTACTGCTAAAAGCTCTGGTTGTGACTCTAACATTAATTATTTCGATTAATCTTAATTTAGCCCAAAGTACCATTATTACCGTTGTTGTCGCCCTTGTGATTAAAGATCCAGATCCAAGTATTGGTCACAACTATGGCGTTCGTCGACTTTTAGTGACCTATGCTGGATTTTTGTATGCATTACCCATATTAGCGGTCAATTTATTGCATACCAATTTATTTGGTCAGCTAGCTGTAACCGTTATTTTCTCACTCTTAATGGGTATTGATGCTGTGAGCAAAAAAGTCAGCTATAACTCATTGCAACTGTTATTCTCAGGTTTTGTTGTTCTTATATTCTATGGATTAACGCAAAGTTCAGATAACGCATTTATGCAAGATATGGTGCGATTTTTCTCTATTCTTGTCGCTGTATTTATTGGAACATTGGCTTTAATTATTTTAGAACCATCATCAAAGAGCAAAACTGAGTAAGAAAATGGATGTGAGCTAAACTTTGTTGATGAAATTAATCTTTAATTAACTAGCTTTCTTAGAAAAAGCCCGCACTCCAGTAGAAGTGCGGGCTCTTTTTAATTAAAACAAATA
>NZ_JADQAI010000122.1 GCF_022129235.1 Psychrobacter sp. Ps6
CAATGTCGTGCCTTCAAAGAAAAAAGCCTTACTTAGCGCCTTCTCCCTGAGTGCGTGTTAATGATAACAATTCTCACTTACAATGCAAGCATTTGTTGAGAATTATTTTCATTTAATTGAATGTGGGGTTGATGCTTAGTTGTAGGCACAGATAAAACAAAGGCCGCCTAAGCGACCATTTCGGTAAGATTTTACTGCCAATCCATTGTTAATTCTTTATTTTTTGATGCGCAGTCTTTTAGGTAAAGATTAATTAAATTTTGGTATGGAATACCATTCTTTTCAGATAGATCTTTAAAGTAAGTCACCACATCATCATCAAGTCGAATTGTGATCTGCTTCTTTACTTTTTTCGCATATGGATTAGCCATTGAGTTTGAAAAATCATATTGATCACGCATAACGAAACTCCTCATATTGTTTACGCTCTCGTTTTTCTGCTTTCCGAGCTGAAATAATTCGAATCCTTTCGTCATCACCTCGATAGCAATGACACACAACGAGAGTGTTATGTTTCTCACTCAACCCCATAATAATGAAACGTTCTTCACCATATGAGCTGTCAGGATCAGATATTACACGAGCATATTCATCACTAAAAACTGATTCTGCCTCTGTAAAAGTAACACCATGCTTTCGAATATTACTTTCAGCTTTATTCGGATCCCATTCAAATTGTAGATAACTCATAATTACTCTATAATTACTCTGTAGTTAAAATATAGCAAATCATCAATTAACCTACAAATGCAAAAAACCACCGCTAGGGAACAGGTTTTGTACGCACTAAGCAAACCATGATGCAACTCTCATTACTTGATGAAAAATCATCAGCAATTATCACCCAACAGAAAAGTACTTTATTTTCATATAGTTGAACCGGTGCATCAGCTATTTTATGCTTCCAAACCTCTACTTAAGCGAATAATATAATTAAATGATCCATTCTTTTCGGTATTAGAAAATGTTTAATTATATAGATATAAATGGCTATCAAATCCGTATTGCTCAAGTTTTTTCAGATAAACATATCTTTAATAAAAAAGATATTTGTCTAGCTTTAAATATCAAATATAAAAAGAACAATCAAACATCAATAGATGTAGTAGAACTAACTCGATTATGGCTCAAATCAAAGAACAAAATCGATGATTTATATGATATTTTAGATAGTAACAAAATTGATTTGGCTAGTAGCGTTGATGTATATCCCGCTTTAGATGAAGAATGGCAAGAACTTCAGATAGCACAAATAAAGGCCCCCAAAAACCATTCGGGGTAGCTTGTACGATCAAAGAGAACAAAGAGAACAAAGAGAACAAAGAGAACAAAGAGAACAAAGAGAACAAAGCAAAATAACGCTGCAACTCTATAGATACAAGTAATGAATGCCCTTTTACAACGAATAAAAATAAAGCCGACATTGAGTGTCGGCTTTATTCAATCAATTAACTGTATTGAGATTGCGGTGAGTTATTGTAA
>NZ_JADQAI010000123.1 GCF_022129235.1 Psychrobacter sp. Ps6
AAAATGTGCTAGAGAGCATTGATGTACCGTTTGATGATATTGTTAATGTTCGAATTTACTTAAAAGATTTGGCTGACATTGATGCAGTAAACGAAGTGTATATGACCTTCTTCCCTGATTCAGCTATTGCACGTGCAGTTGCTTATATGCCTGCAAGAACCGTTATTTCAGCGGCAAGCTTACCAATGAATGCATTAGTTCAAATGGATGTGGTTGTTTCTCATGGAGATGGTACTCCTCCTCAAGAAATTGAAGATCGCCATGGTATTGTTATTCGTACAAATAACACGGATCTTGCTCCAATTAATCCGCTATACACTCAGACAGTAGCTTTCTCTCATTACAATCATATTGCAGCTCAGTTACCTATTGATGCTAAATCAAATAAGATGGTCACCGGGGGTACTCATGATCAAGCAAGACAATGTTTAGAAAATATTAAGGCAATTGTCGAAAGTATTGATCATGTGATGGATGATATCGTTAAGATTAACATTCAGGTCAAAGATATGGCTGATTTAGCAGCAATCGATGATGTATACAGCACATTCTTTACTGGAGAATTACCAGCAAGAACTGTTGTAGGTGTTAATGATATAGCCCAAGGTGCTATGGTACAAATTGATGCTGTTGTCTCAAATGGAGAAGGCACTCCTCCACAAAAATAATTTATAAAATATCCAGTCAACAATTTATAGCAGGATTATGATACCTCTTTATAGGTAGTTGAATCATAATCCTGTTTCTCTTAGTTGATGTATATTGAGAAACGCTCATTATTTATGATGTTAAAAGAATATATGCATATTTTTATGAAGTATATGATTTTATCTCAACACTAAATTCTTAAAAGGGATGTGGTGTTTATTATCATTCTATGAGAATTGTATTCTGTTTATTGTGTCATTGTTTTTAAGTATCACTTATTAACGCTTTAAGGTATAAGATCAAATTTTTAATCACTTATTGATAAGCTATTTTTTGTGCTAATTTATTTTTCTTGTATAGTTTCTTAAAAGAAATATTATGCATGATAAAAAATATAATCGGTAAAAGTATGCTGTCTCAAATAAGTGGTTTTCATTTTAACTATCAACCCATATACGCAAATAATCGTATTAAGTCTTATGAAGCACTGCTGAGGTTAAATGACAAAAACATCAGTATAGAGACTTTCATTCAATCAATAGAGAATAAGCCTAAATTTGATCTTGATGTTATTCAAGCTGTTCTCTTTGATATTCAAGACCTTAATGATACTTTTACTATATCTATTAATATTTCAATTCTAAGTTTGGAGTCTGATTTTTTCATTACAAAAGCTCTTAACATTCTGAAAAACAAAAATATTATTTTAGAGATTACCGAGCATGAGAAAGCAAATAATCTTGATTTAATTGCTTATAATATTCAGTTACTCAAGAGTGAAACGGGTGTTAAGTTTGCGTTAGACG
>NZ_JADQAI010000124.1 GCF_022129235.1 Psychrobacter sp. Ps6
GCTTCGTCTTTACTCTTGAATAGGTCAAATGCTAAACTGAATTTTAATTCAAATGATTCACGATCAAATGGCTTGATTCCTAATTTTTGACTAATCTCTCTACTATGATCTCGCCAAAATTGGAATGCTTTTGATTTTGTTGTTATGACTTCAATCGCATTATTGATATCTTGACTATGAACCTGCTTTGATCTATCGGAAAGTCTTGCAATGCTTTTTTGGTTATATGTTAATTCCACTTCTTTGAACAGCTTGAATATCGAATCTAGTGCAGCTTTAGTGTCGCTAATTCTTCTATTAAAGATGTCTTCGAGCTTGGATCGCAGTTGATTTTCTTGCTCTTTATTTGTTTTGTTGAAATCGATGTATAAGAATTTCAAGTTACCTAACTCTTCGCACAAATTTTCATTATTGTAAGAATCTTGTATCGTTAATTTTTTAGTAAGAGCATCTTGTATGATTGGATCTAGTTCTGAATAAACAACTTCTGAATCTGCTGCACTTATAGTGTGGCTGTAGGTTTTAGTTTTTGTCTGACCGCCCTTAATCGCTACTCTCGTTTCCAGCTTCATGCTAGAATTCGAAGAAAAGTATAGATCATGACTGTAGTCGCAACACTTCGGGTGGGTGTCCGCTATAAGTGACTTTCCAACCTTAAGTATTTTTACTATTATTTCAGCAAGTTCACTATCAATTGACCAACTACCAACGGACTTCTGTTTCGATTGATACGTCTCAACTTTAACTGCATGGCCATGATCGTCAAGATAACAAAACAATATATCCTCTAAATGTTCAAGAGATAGAAAGTATTTTGTCCCGTCAAATTTGCTATCGTAGTTATCCAGAATTAAGAAAAGAGCCATATTTCGCTGCAACGCAAAGCCCTGTTGTGCTGTAACACCTGCATTTACACTTTGATCAACCAACACCATTTCCTTGAATATAGTTCGTTTTTGTGTTTAGTAGTTAGAGCGCATATGATAGCACATGTCGGGAAGTTATATAGTATCTTAATGAATATCAGTAAGTTACTATGTGGTGCGATTTAGTAACTCAGGCTATTACTTTAGGCATTTATAATGTTTTAGCTTGCTTCCTGCGCGGTAGTATCACAATACAAGCACCCAAAAAGGCAGTGGAAACCCCGTATGGGCAGTCCTACCTGCCTTAATCAATCTTATAGGTATCTGCTAATTAAGTGCTGTTTGAAGTGGGCTGCATTTAAAGTCTCACCAGTAGCTTGCTTAACTAGCTCGTCAGTTGTCAGCAAGCTTCCTTTACTCCAGATCTTCTCGGATAACCAGTTAAAGATCGGTGACAAGTCACCAGAGCGTATAGCTCCATCCACATCAACAGTCTTCTTCATAGCTGCCATAAACTGAGCTGCGTACATCGCACCTAAAGTATAAGATGGGAAGTAACCAAAGCTGCCATCTGTCCAGTGGATAT
>NZ_JADQAI010000125.1 GCF_022129235.1 Psychrobacter sp. Ps6
AGCCGGACCGCACACAATCACAGCCTCATAAATACGTCGAGACAAACAATTTAATGGCTCTCTCATATAAGGAACTTGAGAAGATAAGAACTTGGTAACGTCCGTACCATCAGAGATCCACAATCCCTCATCGGCGGCCTCTACTGGTGTTTTATCTGTTGGTGCACAGAGATAAGCCAACTTACGGCGAATTTCTTTCGCATCAGCAAACTCAAGTCCTAAACGACTATCAAATTGTTTCAAGCTCATCAGATATCGCCTTTAAGTCAAAATTTAACAAGGTTTCAAGATCTTCAAGCTGCTGAGGTGTGGCTGAAGGAATTGCCGACTCAATACGAGTAATAACCTTATCTTTAAAGCCTTTTACGCTGGCAATGCAGATAGCAATCTCGTTTTCATAATCTTCTTTTAAAACACTACCGCCTGCATCGCGCATTAAACTGAGTTTCTCACGCTCACTTTGTACATAAGCTCGAAGCTCAGCGGCCGTTGGAAACCCCATTAAGTCCGGTGCATCTGATTCTTTCCGAGGCTGTTTACAAAGGTAAGGTGCCACTTGAACAACGTCATACAGTGGCGTATTTCCCTTAAACGCAACAGGAGCAACCCCTGCCGCTTTTAAATTTTTTCTAATTGTCGAACGGTGCTTACCAAACTGTTCTAGCTCGGTCGTATTCCAAAACCGTTTCTCATTATTCATGGCATCCTCTTTATTGGCTTAAGTTCCCTCCTATCTGACTCGATTGAGTACATTGATTTGGTTCGTTATAACAACGACGTAAGTTTTCTATTTGCTCGGAGCAAAGAGAAAAATAGTGGAGCCATACAGGATCACGTTTAGCCGCTTCTCCCCATGTTTGGGGTGGCTTATGAAAAGGTTGCCGGCACGACACTAAATACGCTGCCGGTGGTTTGATATATTCAGTTTTGTACTGAGTGATCACCTGTGGCGGTGTCGTAGTACATCCAATGAGCAGCGTTAGGGATAGGTAAATCGGCACATTCTTCATGGGAAATGTCCTTTTCAATCTGTTGTTTCGCTTGCTCTGCTCGTTGTTGCCAAACTTGGCGAGCTTGTTCGGCCTGCTTAGCTGCCTGTTGCTCTTGCAAAGCCTGCTGTTCTAGCTGCGTAATAGTTTGCTGTAGCGATTGATTAGCGGAGATCAACTTAGTTTGCTGAATGCGATTAGACAAAAGCTCAGCACTCACCTTTTCCAGTTGGTGCGCTACTCGATTTTGCTTTATCACTAGCAACGAAGTTATGGCCACCACTCCCACAAGACCTATTAACTTAATGCTGAGAGTACCCATATAAGCAGACCTCTTTTTCAGCTAGTCGTCGAGTCACAATGCCAGAGCAATGATTACCGTCTATACGACAATCTTTACCATTAACATAAACCCAACGAGGGAACTCATAACATGCTGCATC
>NZ_JADQAI010000126.1 GCF_022129235.1 Psychrobacter sp. Ps6
TATATCCAGAACAATCAAATCCCTTTGGTGTCGTACCTCCCCAAACATACTTAGTACCAATGTAACGACGTGCAAACTTCACCATATCTTGTTCTTTCTTTTGGTGTGCAGAGATCGTTGTATGCCCAGATTGAGTCGTTTTTGCTGTTGTCGCTTGAGTTGATGCGCAAGCTGTTGTTAAAAGCAATGCAATAATTGCTATGGGTAGTTTTGTATAAGAGATTTTTAACATTAGAAACTTTATTTAGTAAGTAGATGCGTAAGCTGTTGTAATTGAGATGTAAGTAAAGAACAAAAGTTTCACTCATGATTAAAATCTGTGAACTCAGCAGCAATTATACAAAATCAGACAGAAATAACTGCTACTTTATAAACAAATGGAAGAGATTTTTGTAAAAAGTATCCACATAGATTGGGCTTTTATGATGATTGAACAGCATTCATTTATCTCTGATTTGCTTTACGGTATCATGGTAAATCGCATTTTATTTTAGGAGAGTATCTTTGGTTGTATTTCGTTGCTTAATTTTGCTATTGATGCTGATTCCATGCATAGCAAATGCAAGAATTACGCTGTGGCACTCTCATCAATCAACTGCTTATATTGATGGTCTAGTTTCTCGTTTTGAAAAAGAAACGGGAATCCAAGTTTCTGTTGTTCAGTTTGATCCGCAAAAAATTAAAGCAGAACTGCTATTAGGCGCTCAATATGGTGGTTTACCCGATCTGATATTAGTCCCATCTGACTTTCTTGGTTTATATAAGCAGATGAAGTTATCTCCGGTTCCAAAAAGTTGGATTCATACAGATTTTGAACCCGCGGTTGGTGAAACGGCGAGAGTTAATGGTAAATATCGAGGCGTACCGATCATTCAAGGTAACCATTTATTACTCTATTATAATAAGAGTATGGTTAAAACACCGATCACATCTTGGTCTGAACTGTTCCGGCAGAAAAAAGATTTTGTAGCTAAGCAAATTATGCCAATAGGTTGGAATTACAGTGATATGTATTTCTTTATGCCATTTCTTCTCGCATCTGATGGCTGGCCAATACAGAACGATAAAATCAGTTTGGACTCGTTAGGCATGGTAAATGCTCTTAAGTATTACCATTTATTAGCAGCAGACGGCATTATCGATGGTCATTGTGGTTATCATTGCGCCCAGCTTGGATTTATTCAGGGAAAGTCGGCTTATGCTATTAATGGCGATTGGGCATACGATGATATTAAAAAAGAAATGGGTGATAACGTGGGTTTGGCCATGTTACCAAGCCTTAATGGTCACAAAATGTATGGTTTAAAAAGTACTTTTGTCTTGGCTATGCCCGAGTTTGATCAGCGCTCAGTGCTTGTACAAAATCAATTGAAGCGCTTTATTGAGTTTGTACAAAGAAAGGCAAACCAGAAGTGGGTCTATGATAAGTACC
>NZ_JADQAI010000127.1 GCF_022129235.1 Psychrobacter sp. Ps6
ATGTCTCTTTATCGATAGGTTTTTTTAAATAATCATCAATTTCTAACTGCGAGGCAGCTGATTGGGTTGAACGATTGAGATCTCCAGTAAGAAAAATAAACGGCAATAGGCTATGGCGAGGTTGTGTAGCTACATGTTGTCGAAAATGAAATCCATCCATTTCAGGCATATGAATATCTGTTATTACCAGTTCACAAGAGTGATCTTTAAGCCAGTCTAGGCCTTCAGTCGAAGAGCTAAACATTGTGATTTGATAATCTTCTTGTAGTAGAGATGCTAAATAGGTCAGCTGGCTACTGCTGTCATCGATTAACAATAATCGCGGTTTTTCTTGGTCTTTATCTATAGAGAATGAAAAGTTATTGCCTTGCTCTGATAGCGTATATTGATAGTTATCGAACATTGATTTGAGTAAAGCAAGCCCCATATGATTTGTGCTTGGTTGTTTTGGGAATTGTGCTTGGTTTAATTGTTCCTCGAAAGCCAGCCAATGAGATCCATTATCCAAGATAGTAAATTGATATTCGTTTGCCGTTTGATGACCAATTAATTGAATGTGACTTGCAGGAACCGCTTGATGATTTAACAGATTTGTTCCGTATTCTGAAATAATGAGTTGTAGTTTTTGCGTAATGGTTGGGCAAAAAGAAAGACGCTGATGTTTATCATTTATCCAGTTGCGAATCTGTTTTAACTCGTTGATAGTGAGCTTAAATTGCTGTTGATACAAAGGATAGTTCATTGTTAACTCCCCCGTAAAAAGTGGTTATGTTTTATTTTCTGTTCTAAAAAATGAAATAACGTGGTGGGAAGAATTTTTTGGTAACTTTGTAAGCTATTGAGTAATTTTTGCTGTAAAGAGGGGTTATAAAATTGATTTGCGATACAGCCTAATAGCGGCAGTTGTCCTTTTTTTAACACATCGATTGCTTCAAGAAGTTCCTCTTGGGTTGTCTTTCCCAAAGCGACTGAGAGTATGGCAATATCACTGATTTTACTTAAATTACAAGCTGATAGTTGCCGCCAATGTTTGTTATTAACTGCCCCTAAGTCAATCACGATGAATTCATAATATTGTTGCCATAAATTTAAATACAACTGTAATTGATCTTGCTGGCGTAGTTGTAAAATGGATTGAGCTGAACGGGGTTGAGGAAGGATAAAAAGATTCTCTGAATGGGCAATATGGTGTTCAGTTGTGTTCTGCCATTCAATGGGGGAATAACCTAAGCCCGCGCCACAAAGATCCAATTCAACCAGAAGTGTGCTTTGCTGATTGGCACATCGTTGGGCAAGCCATAGTGCAATGGTACTGCAACCACTTTGCTTGGTTGCGCTGCACAGAATGATAACCCGTGCATGGGCACGATAGATGTGTTGGAATATTTGTTCATACTCATGACTGAGCCACGGATTGGTC
>NZ_JADQAI010000128.1 GCF_022129235.1 Psychrobacter sp. Ps6
CCACCGCACCAAGGCTGAAATTCATACTGTAAAAACCACTTGTACATAGGCAGAGAATAATATCATTTTCTGCCTATCTAAGTAGTTGTAACTGCAAACAATATGAATATGGTAAGAAATTATTTCACATCAATACGGTTAACGGTCAGTGTATCGTTATTAAAGACACCCATTGCCTGAACATACATGCCATTCGCTAATTTTTTATTGTCGGTTATGGCATTAGCTTGATACGCCACTTTCGTCGTTCCCAACATAAAGCTGCTATCAGTTAAATCTGAGATTTTCCCTTCCACCTCGGAATTAGGCATATTAACTACAGGAGATACGTTAGTCACAACCCATTTATTATTATCTAAATGTGCAGAGACAAGCACCCATCCTAAATCACCACCACCGTTTTTATAATCTAAACTAAATACTTCAGGATCAGTAATAGTAACTTTGGTGCCATTCATGGCTAATTGATTATCCGCATTCAGAGTTGCTAAACCGGAAAATGCAGGATCGAGTTTAATATCAGTAACATTGTTACCTTGAATGGTAAGTGAAACATTCATGCCTTTATGCACTGAATCTATATTGAAGTCGAGGCCTTCATAATCAACATTTGCAAGCTCTGTATTATAGGTTTTACCGTTCAGTGTTAACGTATATTTACCAGCAGAAACTGCCGTTAACACACCAGATGCATGAGTAATAGGTTGTGGAGCTGATTGGGTTTGTTCTGGTGCGGGCGCTTTATCACCACATGCACTAAGAAGTAAGCTCAGTGCCACCGCTAATGTTAACTTTTTCATAGCAACCTTCTAGAAATACAGTAAGTTCGTGTTTTCATAGTATAAAACGTGATCTTAACTCTCTGCTATTAAAAACACATTGATTTAAAGGATAAACCTTACCATAAAAGATACTCTAGAGTTTACTTTTTAGAAAAAATACCTTTTAATTATACTATAAAAGCATAATGAGGAAGTTTTAGTATGTCCCATACAATAAGATTTAGAGATTCTCTCGTATCAGGAACCATCAATGGAATCATCAATGGTGCAATTGCTTGGCACACGTTTGGTAACCAAGAATCCGTTCCCATTTCTCTTAATTCGATTTCAAATACAGCAAATACCGTTTGGGGAGAAGCGATTTCTTTAACTTTCGGGCTTGGTATTATCTTATCTCTCATTACGGCCATGATTCTAAAAAGAAGTCTCCAAAAAAGTGCTAATCCGCAATTATCTAGCACACTACCTCCCTTATTTCCGACAATTACTGTTATCGCACTCAATACCGCAGCATCACTCTTTGGTTGGTTTGTTGTACTGGCTATTTTGTGGACAAGATTTTTTGGTGAGGTTTATGTCTCCCCTCTATTTGCATCTATGCTTGTAGGTATTTTCGCTATACTTATTACAGCGCT
>NZ_JADQAI010000129.1 GCF_022129235.1 Psychrobacter sp. Ps6
CGTTATGCAATTGTCCCATCTATTATCTCAAGTTAATGCTAAGTCTCATGCAGGCTCTACAGCGACAACTCGCAATGAGCCAACAGATCCTGCCAGTCGTGGTGAAGAGGCTCAGTTTGCAGCATCCCTGCATTCTGCTATGGATGATACATCTGATACTCAGCTTAAAACCAAATCCCAATTAAAGTCTGAACTTGGCGGTGAAGAGGCATTAAAAAAAGAACCGTTTAAAAAAGAGGGGGCGAAAGCCGCGATTTCTTCCGATGAGGTATCAATTGAAAGCCAAGCTCCTAGTGCTGTCCTGTTAAGTGAAAATACTACAACGAAATCTGCAGCTAGTGATGACTCTCAAGCTTTATTAGCTCCGGATGAAGTTGGAGAAAAATCACAAACCTCGTCATTATCTGTATCACCATCATCTATTGAAGGGAGCTCTGATCCTCAGACGGTTGCTCAGTCTATGGATGAAGGTCTTGATGTTTTACAACAACTACAGCAGTCCCATAGTCAATTAAATAGTCAACTACGTTCTAAAAAAGTGCTTACTGACCAACAACATGCAAAATTGGGTACAGAATCAGTTAGTACTGAAGACAGAGGCGATGTTCTACAACAGCTGCAGCAGTCCCATGGTCAATTACGCTCTAAAAAAGAGCTTACTGACCAACAAGATGTAAAACTGGATACAGAATCGGTTAGTACAGATGTTGGAACAGCACATGATACAACAGCGCCATTAACCACAAGAATTGATACTGATACGATAGCCGCTTCAACGTCGACGGCTACTCGAAATGCCAACGGTGATAAAGTTCTACTTGCAAGTAAGTTAGCCTCTACTGATGAGGTGGAACTTAAGCATCATCGTTCTATCGACACAGAGCTTGATTCACATGAATTTAAAACTACGGTATCAGGTGGTAAAGAATCGACCAAAGAGTTATTAGAGTCGCAGCAAAACAAATCCGTTCATGGGCAAAACGCGCTATTGGCATCGAAAGCAGAACTCTTGCCTCAAGGTGATGCCGTAAAAGCGAGCATCAATCATTCGGTGGCATTATCTCAAGCTCAGACCCAGTCATTACTGGATCAGAGCCATGCTACTGACAGCAAAGAGGCATCAGCACAAGCTGCATTACAGTCACTATCTGCTCATCAAAATGGTGCATCGTCAGCATCATCCTTGCTGGGAAATCGCCAGGACACTTCTCTGAATAATCAGCCACCACTGTTATTAACCAAAGAGCAAGCCGGCGATCAACTGGCGGATAAAGTGCAGATGATGGCGGCGAAAAACCTTAAACAGATTGATATTCGCCTCGATCCTCCTGAGTTGGGCCGCATGCAGATTAAACTGTCCCTTCATGATGACAACCAAGCGTCGATTCAATTTCAAGTTGCCCATC
>NZ_JADQAI010000130.1 GCF_022129235.1 Psychrobacter sp. Ps6
GCGAAGAATAAAGGATGAGATGTGAAGTGTTCGTGAAGGTGAGATGTAAAATCAGTGATTTTCCAACAAAACTCCAACATAGAACTTGTTCTTGTTTTATATGAGTCACCACTCACATTATATTGAATCGTACTTTAATAAAATACCTTTTTATATCAATAACTAGGAATAATAATGGAAGATACAAAAGTACAAAAAAGTGAAGTTAATGATTCAAAATCGACAACAAAAAAGAGCACACTTGACCAAACAAATACAGCTCTGACTATAGTAATAAAAATAATTATTATCGGTGTATTACTTGCTTCTTTCTTTGCTGGCAAGTCTGTTTATCAGCAATACGCACATTACGGACCGAGTTGCACAGAAAATGCATCAAGTTTCCAATACTGGATCGATCAAGCAGGAAAAGAAAAAGGTAAAATTGTTTCGATACATCAATCACGATTGCAGACCGAGAATGGAACTACGCAATGCTTTGGTCAGTTCCAAACTGAGGGTGGTCAATATAAAAATTGGAACGGCGCGATAAGTGAATTAACGAACAAAGAAGTAATCGGCTGGACTAGAGTATCAAATTAATTACACATAATAAATAAGGATATGTGCCGCGCAGTCGGCACTTACCCGAAGTATCGGATAAGCCTAAAACACCTTAGTCAGTATTAGAAGTAACATATAGGTTAATGCTGAAAATAAATCGAACATTCCCCTACTTATTAACCTACCAATCTAAAGTAGTCTAACAAACTTTATCCAATATTGAGCAAAATCATATTGGCCCCAAAGCTTCTTAGAACAAATAATCATTCATATCTTATTAACGTAATTTGGGATTAGTTTTGTTGTCTGTATATATGAACAGTTATAATGAAACATGGAGATTTTATCGTTTTAGTTCCGTTTTTAATCAGGAATATTTCTTGTTAAAAACAGAGGTAGAGCCATAACAACTTGATAATTAAAAGTTTAATATTTCAGCTTGTATTTAATAAGCCTGATTAAATACATTTTTTACTTTTCAGCTCCTCTTTCAAATCTGCAGGAGTAATAAATTGCTAGTAAGTTCATAATATGTAACGATAATATCGAGTATGTTCTCAATTCTTTATAAGTATATTTTCGTATAAAAGTAAGAATGCTTATTAATATACTGTTATGTTCTAAGGATAAATAATGGAAAACATGGTGTTAGTTTTAGATGAATCTGGAGCTAAGGGTTTACGCCAAAAACGATGAAAGTTGATTCTCAGCATCTTCAAGGATATTTGGTATAGCTTTACCAAATGTTGTTTTTCCTTTGGAATAATGATGCCATATTCCGATAAAAGTCCTCTAACTTGATTAATCAGACGAGTTCTTTCAGTGATAAGAAGCTTGCGCATTTTAATGACCGATTGAATAT
>NZ_JADQAI010000131.1 GCF_022129235.1 Psychrobacter sp. Ps6
TAGATTAATGATCTCTAACGCACTTATCTGAGGTTAGATAAAGTATTTTGAATACCTTAAATACTTGTTAGGGCTTTAGGACTTCAAATATACCTGCCGCGATGAGACTGGCGACTACAGCTTGAAGATTAACCCAAATAAAAGTAGCCCTCGCAGACGAGAACAGCTCTTTGTTTTTATTCAATACTTCCGAGTACTCCTTGTCGTCACCTTTCGTGATGTCAAAAATCACATCTTCATGAGAGATCCCACTTAAGCTAGAAAACAACTCTTTACCTTTTGACATACCATAAGATAAAAAGAATGAAATCATAACCTTTGAAACGATAACAATAGAAACATAAGCCGGTATCTGCTGTGGTTCTGGAAATATATCAATTACAGAAAAAGCCAAATAACACAAAATAAAAGCAACTGCACTAGGCGTTGCATAATGAACTAAGCGAGCAAGTTTAGCTCTATGCTTTTTCATAAACTTGTAAGTACCACTTATTAGGTTGGGTTGCCTTTGTCCAGCATGCCATTCCTCAACAACCCCCAAAAGGTCTTTACTTAATTTATCGTTTACGTTGTCAGTTCTACAGAAAACAGGACTCATTAAGTCTTCAATGTTATCAAGCCCCTCCATATCTGACGAAGCTAACATTTGAAAGATGTTGCCGGCTTTAATTCCTTTTGCGATACGTATGAACAAGGAGTTTTTGATACTGCTCTCCAAGTTGATATCTTCATACATAAAATGAAGACGAATAATTATCTCTTTTGTTTTTTCTGAATCCTGCCAGTCATAAGCAATGAAGTCATCATAAGGCTTTTCTATGAAGTCTTTCTCAAACCCAAGTCCTACCGTAATAGTAGCATCTATGACATGAACAAGTTGAAGTTGTTGCTTCAACTTGTTGACTAACCCACTAATATCCCTCTTATTTACCATGACGGCTCCATGAAGAGCACGAGTCCTAGTAGTTGGCTCACCATGTAACATATAAAAAAAGTGTTTTAGCCTGCTGTTATCAATCTGCAGTGACAGAGCGCTTTTGCCACTACTTTCGTTCACTTCATCTTTTAAAATTAACTGTTGGTTCATTCAGAACATCACTCGAGCATATAATTAAGTTGCATATTAAGAGCGCGGATATTACCAACAGCCAGAACAACATTCTATTTATTTCTTGCATCAAGCATAACGCATTGATTTTACGAATATTACCTCAAAATATACCATTAAAACATGCGTGATTCATGAATAAGCGAAATTCGCATAACTAACTTGCTGTAGTGCAAAATCACATTAATAAGATATGAATGAATATTTTATTTAAGCATGCTTTGGGGCAAAAATAAGTTTACTAACATCACCTTATTCAATCTCTATCGGTTAAAGAAACAACAAACCATATAAG
>NZ_JADQAI010000132.1 GCF_022129235.1 Psychrobacter sp. Ps6
CATTGTTATCTGAAAAAGCGCGTTTAACTAAGCGTGTTGAGAAATTGCCAAAAACCCAACGTGAAATTCTGCGTTTAATGCGTGATGTGGAAGTAAATCAACAGATTTATGTTCAGTTACTTAACAAAGTACAAGAGCTAAGTATTGTTAAAGCAAGTACGGTTGGTAACGTTCGTATTCTCGATAAGGCTCAAGCATCCAGTATTGCAGTTAAGCCAAAGAAAGCTCTGATAGTGGTATTAGCAACACTACTTGGTGGTATGTTGGCCGTTGGTATTACCCTTTTACGTGCTGCATTCCATAAAGGTGTAGAGAACCCAGATGAAATTGAAGCGATTGGTCTTCCTGTTTACGCTTCTATTCCTATGTCGGATTGGCAGTCAGATCTCGAGAAAAAGCAGAAGAGTAAACAACAATTAACGGTGCAAGAGACCTTATTAGCGGTATCAAATCCAGCGGATCTTTCTGTTGAAGCACTGCGTAGTCTGCGTACTAGCTTGCACTTTGCCATGATGGAAGCAAAGAATAATATTCTGATGATTTCGGGTCCAAGTCCAGGTATCGGTAAGTCGTTTGTTTCTGCCAATATGGCGGCGGTTATTGCTCAAGGTGGTCAGCGCGTACTGGTTATTGATGCCGATATGCGTAAAGGTCGAATGGAACGTCAAATGTCGCTTTCTCATAAACCGGGTTTATCCGATTTCTTAAGTGGCCAAAAAACCATTGATAAAATTATTAAAAAGCCTGGTGTGGACAATCTTGACTATATTAGCCGTGGTGATGTTCCGCCAAACCCTTCAGAGCTGTTGATGCATCCTCGTATGAAAGAGCTGCTCGATTGGGCCTCTGAAAACTACGATATGGTTGTGGTCGATACCCCACCAATCCTAGCGGTAACCGATCCTGCTATTGTTGGTTCTCATGCAGGTACAACATTGCTTGTCGGCCGTTTTGGTCACAATGCGCTTAAAGAGATTGAAGTGACGAAGCAGCGTTTTGAACAAAACGGTATTGAGATTAAAGGCTTTATTCTTAATGCGGTGGTTCGCAAAGCAAGCAGTCATTATGGTCAATACGGTTATGGTTATTATAACTATGCGTATGAGAGTGATAAGAAGTAGAACTTAGTTAACGAGTTTCGCGATTACGAGTACCGAGATTAATATACTCGCTACTAATGATTAGGCTACTTGTAGAGATATTCTTTACAAGTAGCATTTTCAGAAGACTAGAAAGTTATAATATTTAGAATATGATATATAAGTTTACTTTTATATTTCTTTAACTCTTACCAATAAAGTACTTCCATTCTCCTCGACACTCGACACTCGACACTCGACACTCGACACTCGACACTCGACACTCGACACTCGACACTCGACACTCGACACTCGAC
>NZ_JADQAI010000133.1 GCF_022129235.1 Psychrobacter sp. Ps6
GTAACTGACCTAACAGAGGCAAGTTTTTAGCGAAAATAAAGTTGGTGATTTCGTTATAAACCTTAGCGGATGATAATTGATGGAAGCGGTATGATTCGCTCCTGATCAATTTGGCCTAATAAATTTGAGTAAAACCCAGCTGAAAGTTCTGCGGTCAATAAATCCTGGGGAATAGGTAACTTCTGAGCAGATAGCCGAGCGTTGTAACTTGTCGAGTTCGTGGGCTAGTACTTTGTTGAAGACAGTTTGGGAACGAGGGTATTTGGTGAGAGGTGGCCATGTTCGAATGAATGGCGGACTTGAATTTGTTTATTCGTCAGTGTTAGTTTTAATGAAAGTTATAACAATGTTGACACTGGCAGTTAAGCATACAATAATTAGTGTTATAACAAAGTAGCCACGTAAAGGTAATGTATGCGTACTCAAGTTAGAAAGATAGGTAACAGCTTAGGTAATATTATTCCTGCTGCTTTTATTCGTCAGTTGAGTCTTGAAGAAGGCTCAGAAATTGAAGTAAAAACAGAAGGCGGTAAAATTATAATTGAACCAATTAAAGCAAAGAAAAAACGTTTTCCATTTAGTGAAAAAGAATTATTACAAAGCATGAATGCGTACACGGCTCATGCAGATGAAATTGCGGTTGTTTCAGCCAAGGAGCTCGGCGAGTAATGGTGAAATATATACCGCAAAGGAACGATATTGTTTGGTTAGATTTTGAACCAGTAAAAGGTAAAGAAATTGGTAAATATCGTCCAGCTTTAGTGCTATCGAGTAAAGAGTATAATCAGAAGTCTGGACTATTAATTTGTTGTCCAATCAGTACAAGCATTCGTGGTGGCGTGACAGAAGTACCTGTTAAGAACCTAGATAAGCCATCAGTAGTGGCAGCAAGTTTGATTCAAACCCTGTCATGGGCCGACCGTAGTGCTAAGTTAATTACGACTGCAGACAGTGGTGTAATGGAAGATGTACTGTTGAGAATTATTCCATTGATTGGTGCTGACACGCTATTTGAAGATTAATGTCAGTTAACGGTTATTTGATAGCTCACTAAAAAAGCAGTGTTTTTAATTGGTTAGGTTCTTCTGGCCGCGCAAAAACCGCAAACGAGTTAGACTCTCGGGAAATAAAAATTTTCGGGCCTTCTTAGTCACCACCATCGAGGTCAGTGATTTAGACCATTTTCGGTGGTGAAGGGCAGAGCGTAAGGCTTATCTTAAATATAATTTACTTGGTATTGTTCGTTTAGCCAAAAATGGCTAAATTAAGGTCTTTATAAAAGGAGTTGGAAATGAAGACAACCAAATATGTCGACAAAAAATAGCTATGGATTGATATTTACGCTATTCAAGTTTGTTTTATTCATTTCCAAATAATTTTAGTAAAACAGATTT
>NZ_JADQAI010000134.1 GCF_022129235.1 Psychrobacter sp. Ps6
CCATAAATGGTGAGATAGAAGATTATCAATTTGAGCTTATCAATCAGATTCTCATTAGAGGCATTATTTTTGAAGATAATGCAGCTGGTGGTGGTGTTGCACATGACGGGATTCAAGCAGGAGCAGAAACGGGTATAGGTGGGTTTACTGTACAAGCGATTTATCAAGGTATTACTCAAGGTAGTTATACACCCGGCGATATATTAGCAATAACGAGGAGCCGAGGTAATGGCAGCTATGAATTACTGCTTCCTGTTGAGGTTGCGAGTCAGCCAGTGTTGCTCAACGTTATTCCACAAGCGGTTTGGATTGATATTAGCGAGAGTGATGTTAGTGCGATTAGCCAAGTTCAAAGTAGTAGTGTTACTGATAATCAGATGGTAATTACTGCTAATGCAGGCGATACAATAGAGTCATTAGATTTCGGTAAAGTACGTTCTCCGAGGTTAGAGGCTGATAATTTCACTGAAATTGAGCCTGGGCAGTTTGTGAACTTCTCACATAAGTTAATAACGTATACCTCAAGTGATGTTTTACTCTCTATTGCTAATATGGTTGCTGATCCTAATATCAGTGAATGGAGTGCTCAAATTTATCAAGATGCAAATTGCAATGGTCGGGTAGATAGTGGTGATAATGCGATTACTTCAGTAATTTCAGCAGTAGGTAGCATAGAAGTCTGTATTTTATCCAAGGTATACGCCCCCATATCAGCGCCTCTGAACGCAATTTTTCATTATAATTTAACCGCATTAGCTACGTTTACTGATCCCGCGATTACCAATCATGGGGTAACAAGGTCATTATCAAACACGGATACGGTTAAAGTTTCCTTCCAAGGTGCTGGTCAATTAAAACTAGAAAAAAAGGTCACAAATATAACTCAGGGAACCGAGAAAGGAGTCAGCAATCAGGGAAGGCCTGGAGATATATTAGAATATGAAATCATTTTTTCTAATGTTGGAACCGGGAATATTACTGATATCTCCATTTCAGATGACACTCCCGCTTATACAGAATTAGAGTCAGTAGTTGACTGTAATAATGGAGTGATTCCATCTTCGATTTCATTGTGCAATATAGAAACAGAACATGGTGTTAATAATTCTGGATATCAAGGTAATATAAAATGGATATTATCAGGGGTATTAGAACCAAATTCATCAGGTGTTTTAATATATAGAGTGAAAATAATATAACTATTCTTGTTTTTAATTATTGAAACTTTGAATTAATAAACTATACGGATGTTTCTAATTATATCGATTAAATCTTAAATCTAAGATGGTTATTAACAGTGTTTCTCATATTATTAAATAGATCGTAAGCGTACAAATAATATAAATCTCATACTGATATGCAATGCGGTAATAAAAAATTGCAAATTGAATA
>NZ_JADQAI010000135.1 GCF_022129235.1 Psychrobacter sp. Ps6
CTGTTTAAGCCTAGCCAAAAATGCTTCTTGATAACGCAGAGAAACATGCTCGATAACTTGGTTCCAAAGTGAATGCGTTGGATAAACGATGTCTAAAGTAAAGCCATATGCATAAGTTCGTACATAGTGTTTCATGAGTGCTTCCTTTGTTTGAGTCGTTATCAACAAAATAAAACACGAAACTTAAGAAACTCTTAAGAAATGAAAACTTGATCAACAATAATTCTGAAATCTAAACCTTTGTACCAACGCGATACGATACATTGTAGTGGTACATTAAATTTCGCCACTTACTTCTAACTCCACCTCACGATGGCCTCCCGAATACTTCCAATGTAACAAGGCGTGTAGATGACTTTCACCGCTTACAGATCACAAATAAGAATGCTTGCTAAATTAGCGATCATTAGGAGCTAAAAATGAGGCCACAAACCGCGATTTTGTATTTAAAATTGAGGTATCTTGTTACAGCCAATTGAAATGACAATAGAATCTGATACGGTTCTTATTTATAAAGATTATTATTTAAGCTCTAACTAAAAATGATATTTGCAAAAAAAAGTCTGTAGCTTAATAATTGATATAGTTCTATAGTATGTAGGATAATATACAATGAGAGATTCAAATTCTACAAAACATTATGATATTGGTGATGTAGTTATGGTTGGAGTTATCATAGCCGTAGTTTGTGGCCTATCATTATATATTACAAGTTTCATTTATGGTTTATCAGTATTTGACACTTTATTTCTTACACTAAAAATTCCTATTTGGTTGGTGCTGATTTTTATTTTCACCGTTATACCTTTTTACACACTATCATTTTTTAACAAAAATAAAAAAGAGCATATTATAAGTGGTATCGGTAAAGGGTATTATTTCGGAATTAATTGGGAATGGAGTTATTTGTATTATAATGATAATTACATTCCATATGTATTTAAGCCAATCTGCCCCAAATGTCAGCATGAAATGTGCCAGATATCTTCTTCAAAAGATGAATATTTGCAATTTAAATGTTCTTCTTGTGATGATATAACATCTAATGTTATACACACAGATAATAATGAACTTGATGATTTTATGGGAACAGTAGTTAGCTCATCGAAGAAATCAGAAACTAGATAAAAGATTAACGGGCTATCGATACCTAAGATGATAGATTATTAATCAATACTTTTCCTCATATGCTTTGAGCTTTGTTTCGAACTTAAGTAATGTTCACTTCAAACTGCTATTGATTAATATGCTCACGGTTTCCAAATTTCTTAATTCCGGCTATGGCCGTCTTTTTGCGCTTAGCACTCATAGCCAAAGCATCAATTCTACGCATAATTAACTGATCAATCGAGCCGTTAGCATT
>NZ_JADQAI010000136.1 GCF_022129235.1 Psychrobacter sp. Ps6
TTTGCAAACATTCCAAATATTAAAAATCATAAATGTATCAGGGGTGATAAATTCATCCCTAATATTAAAGTTTAATATTATCATAAAGATAAGATTGATAATTTATTATTTTCTTCAATTACGATTGAACTAATTTTTTTATCATTGTCATACATAAAAAATATATCATCATACTTAATCTTTTTATTTTTCAAAAATATAAAGTTATCCAACTCTATTCTTGATAACTTTAACCCATCAATAATTAATGGATTATCATATGATAAAGTATCTATATTATATTTATCCATAATATCTTGATACTGTTCAAAGTCATTAATATTTAAATCAAGATTACAAACAGCACGACCTAACCTAATATGTGTATAAGTCGTATAAAATGACTGATATATACAATCAATGGTATTGTTTTTAGTATTGATTGTCATAATAGCACGCTCTTTATTTGAGCTATCAGTTTCCCTTATTATGGCATATTTGTTATCCCAACGATCAAGGTAAACATAGTCGTTCTGATAATCTCTTATAATACCTTCAAAAATATGGTTGTTAATTACTAATTTATTACCAGATTCCTTAACCACATCATTAGCAAATGAGCTATAGCTAGATATTAGTATAATAATATTGATAATAGATTTAATCATTTAACTGTTTCCTTTAATATCTGTTCAAACTTATTAGCATAACTAGCAATTAATTCTTTTTGATCTTGGCCATTAATAATTCGTCTTGCTCCATTATAATCACATTTATTATCATTGATATAGTCAGATAATTTTTTCCCAGTGAAAACACCTTTTTCCATGCCCCATATCATAATAGGAACGGCATATTTGTATTGTGCTGCAAGATCTGGATTAGCCACAAAATCCACACCTAAGTAATCAGAAGCTGATTTATAGTTATTTTTCCATGTTAAATGTACCATCCCCCTTCCTCTATATTTGAAACCATCGCCTTTATTACGATTCCCATTTCGTATTGCTCTTTTTCTTAGCCTTTCAGTACTAGCTAAAACAGGATCATATTTATTAAAGTAAGATGGTTTTCCTATTTCCGGTTTTGCGCTATAGAACTCTCCAGATAAAAAATGATAGGCTTCATGTCTAGCTGTTGCAAGCATATATGCTAAGTGTCGTAAGTCAGGTAGTGTATCATAATAATTATTGATATTATTTAAAATATCTCTAAGGTTATTTTCAGAATTCTGACTAAAATTCTTATCTATTTTTCTAAAATAAGATTTATATAACTGTATAAAATCATTAATATTAATCATCTTTATCTTATTATAAATATTAGATACTGGCCACCAGTTCCAAACATCATCACCGATACCCAATTTACTCACTTCAGGTA
>NZ_JADQAI010000137.1 GCF_022129235.1 Psychrobacter sp. Ps6
ATACCATTGTATTGAGAATAATAAAGAAACAAACTAATGGCAGTATAAAACGCAACCATACACCATAAGAAATACGAGCAACTGCGAGCCCTCCCATTAGTACCCCATAGGTTGGTGTAATAAATAATACAGTCCCTATTCCGCACATAAAGCCTGTTACTACAAGATCTCGGCCGGTATTCGCAAAATCACTTAAAGGCGCTAAAATTGGCATGCTCATCACGGCTAGACCCGTCGTTGATGGGACAATAAAAGAGAGCATCATTTCTATCCAGTATACGGTATTAATATAGATAAATGAGCTTTTACCTGCAACAATACCCTCGGCATAATGCAATATCGTGTCCGTAATATTGCCAGCTTCCATAATCACAACAATACCACGGGCCAACCCAACAATAAGCGCAACTCCAATAAGATCAGCGGCACCTGCAACAAAAGCACTAATTAATCTCTCTTCTCCTAGACGACCTACAATACCACACACAATTCCCATAAAGATAAACAAGGTTGCCATTTCTCCCATCCACCAGCCTAAGGAAGAAACGCCATATATCATGATGATGAAAGTTAATGCAAATAACACCAAAACCATTTTTTGTGATCCAGTTAAAGTTGGAATCTCATTATCTTGGTTGTTGCTTAACAAAAAATGTTTTTCATTAGCCTCTTTCATATCATAAATAAGAGATGCAGTTGGATCCTTTTGAATTTTCTTTGCATATCGCATGACATATAAAATCGCAGCAATTAGACCTGCAATTAAAATAACAATACGAAGATCAATACCGGCTAGAAAATCAATACCAGCAGCATTTGAAGCAATCACAGTACCAAATGGATTAATGGTAGAGCCTAGAGTTCCAACGCCAGTACCTACAAAGATCACAGCAACCGCAACCAGAGGATCAAACCCTGCCGTCATAAATATTGGAATTAAAAGAGCATAAAAAGCTAATGATTCTTCTGCCATACCATAGGAAGTCCCACCTAAAGCAAATAAAACCATTAAAATAGGAATCATATAGATTTCTCGACCTTTCAATTTCACCATAACACGACTAATACCAGTATCAATCGCCCCTGTTTTGGTAACAACCCCTAAAAAACCACCTACCATTAAAATAAATAAGCTGACATCCACTGCACCTATTGCACCTGATATTGGGCTATAAAAACCTGATATTGGAGCCATTAAAGTTTCAAAAAAACCTTGCGGTGAAGAAGCTATAATTTCATATGAGCCTGGAATTGGTACCTCACGACCTAATTGCTCATTCATCACACGATGATATTGCCCAGCGGGTAAAACATAAGTTAGTACAGCAAAAAAAGCGATC
>NZ_JADQAI010000138.1 GCF_022129235.1 Psychrobacter sp. Ps6
TAAACAATGATGGTGATTTTGCCGATAGCAATGAGCAGTTAATTAACGATCAAGCAGTCACAACGGGCAACAACAGTATCTCGGTCATATTAGATGCTGCCAGTGCCGAAGGGTTTAATGGCAATACTGTGATGCGAGTGCGTCTGTGCTCTAGTGCTAACAGCTGTAATACCTTTGATGGTGCTGCAAATGATGGTGAAGTGGAAGATCACTGGTTTGAACTGCTGAATCGAATTGTACTCAGTGGCGTCGTGTTTGAAGACAACGGCGTTGGAGGGGCAACCGCTGCGCATGATGGGCTACAAGAGGGCTCAGAGGTCGGTCTAGGTAACTTTACGGTAACGGTAACCTTTAATGATACTGGAGTGACAGGCTTTACATCCGGTGATGTTATAGCCACAGACCTTACCTCAGGTGATGGCTCTTACCAGTTTGTGATAGGGGTGGATTTCTCAGGTAAAGATCTGCTGTTAGACGTAGTCAAGCAGGCGGATTGGATCGACATCAGTGAAGCCGATGTGACGGGCATTACGCAAGTTACCAGTAGCAGCGTGACCGACAGTCAAATGAGCGTGAATGCTAATGCGGGGGATGACATCTCTGGATTAGATTTTGGTAAAGTGCAAGAGCCCCGTATGGAGCCAGATAATTTCAGTGAAGCAGAGCCGGGTAAATCGGTGCTGTTCTCTCATAAATTTACCGCTGCGACAGCAGGGAGCGTGAATTTCTCAATCATTAATACAGAAGTTGAACCTGCTAATGATGGTTGGAATGCGGTGCTCTACCAAGATAATGATTGTAATGGGGCAATAGATGGGGCTGATGCTCAAATTGTCAATCCAGTTGCAGTAAGTGGCAATACCGCTGTATGTCTACTTAGTAAGGTATTTGTGCCAGCAGATGCGCCACTTAACGCTTTATATCACTACGATATTGCTGCAGACATGACGTTTACTGACAGTGCCGCCACTGGCCATGGAGTGACTCGACAAGTACTTGATAAAGATACGGTTCGAGCGACGTTTAGTGGCGCAGGTGAACTTAAATTAGAGAAAACGGTGCGTAATATTACACAGGGCACTGCGATTGGGGTGAGTAACCAAGGCCGTCCGGGTGATGTGTTGGAATACACGATTACCTTTACCAATGTGGGCAGTGGTGACTTAACCGATGTGAGTATTTTTGATAGTACGCCAAGTTATACCGAGCTTTCTCAAGCGATTGATTGCACCTCAGGCTCTATACCCGCTTCACTGACCTGTATTCCTGTGACTGCAAATGGCACCAATGCAGTAGGTTATGAGGGGGAAGTGCGTTGGGATATGACGGGGAGTTTATT
>NZ_JADQAI010000139.1 GCF_022129235.1 Psychrobacter sp. Ps6
TGTATTTACCTCTTCAATTGCAGTGGCAAAAAGGGATGACAGCATCGGAAAGTGGCCTATTTATGATGGTCTTTATGTTCAGCATTACAACAGGAGCATTTATTGGCGGTAAGCTGATTGCTCGCTGGGGAAATTATAAGATCTTTGTTGTACTTGGTTTCTTGATGGCTTCGCTAGCGTTATGGCAATTACACTTTGGGTTATGGCTCCGTGTTGCATTAGCTTTTGCTGGTCTTGGCCTAGGATTTACTCTGCCAGCTCTTAGCGTAGTAGTACAAAATGTATTGCCGCCAAAGGATCGTGGTATCGGTATGTCTTTGTTTAACTTTGGTCGAGAGTTAGGTGGGGCTATCGGTGTTGCAGTGTGTTCAGCTGTATTTCATTTCCAGCTACCAAAAGATATTGTAATTAATAAAGCTGATGGACTAGCAAGCCTTGAACCTCAGTTACTCGCACAAAGTTTTAATGCGACTTATGTTGTGATGGGGATTTTTGCTTTAGGGGCTTTCTTGTCTGCAATTATATTGTTGAAGTCTCAGTCCTTAGCGATAGATGTTGAGAAACAATAATTTTCAATGCCTTAATGGTATGTTTTATATTGAGTTAAATTTATAAAATAATGTTTGATTTTACGTAATTTCGAGAATTAATGTTTACTATCAGGAGATAATTCCAATAAAGTCAAAAAAATGACATTATCCATACATGCTTATTAGATATATATTGACCCTGTTTTATTGTGTGATAAATTCTCCATGCATATAAAAGGGGTCTGTATGAATATAATTGATTTAAGAGATGATTTAGTAGTCGAATCTGTACAAGGTTCTGTATATACAATTGATAATAAAGGAAACTTAGTTCAATTATATGCAGGTAGTCACCTTAATAAGGGCGATAAAGTTATTTTACAAAATGATGCTTCTTTTGACGCTCTTGTTCATAATCAAACTGTAACATTTGATAATAGTGCAGATAACATGACTGTTGAGGATTTGAAAAATTTACTCAATCAACAGTATACTGCAACAGTACATCAAAATTATATCAATCAATCTCAACCAGATGATGATTTAGCTTCTTCTCTGTTAGTGAAGCAATCTCATAGTGTTGATCATCAAATTTCAAATAACGTAACCTTAGATACTATCCATAGAATGATTGAGGATGGTCAGGATCCAACGTTAGCACAACCTAAGCCTGCTGCTGGTAATGAGCTGAGCAGTTCGGCTCCTGGTTCTGTATATATCGATTATGACAACGATCAAATGTTGGCAGAGGCTGGGCATGATACTGCTTATAAGCCAACTGATAATCAAGAAAGAAAAG
>NZ_JADQAI010000140.1 GCF_022129235.1 Psychrobacter sp. Ps6
AAAAAGAGTGTCCCGCCAGCCATACTTTAATTCAGCAAAATATTCAGCTTCATCCGCCTTGCTCTCACCCAGAACTCATCTCCCATCTGACCCACTGGGATTGTGCAATAATGCCTTTTATTAATAACCGACAAATTCAGCATTGCAATCCATTAAAGTTACGGGAATATTTAGCCTCTTCCCGTCATATTATCTGCTCTGATTTTCCAGCAGCACAACAGTATTCTTCTCATCTTACGATTGCTAACAATACTCAACAATGGCTCAATGCTCTCAAAAATCCAATCCCAATCACTGAACAAAAAATTACTATGAGACGCCAAATATTAAGAACTGAAAGCTGGCTAGCACGACAACAGCAAGTCACCGAACAACTACAACGCTTTCTTGTTTAATAACTTCTGCCTACCTACGGTTATGAGCAGAACTGCATTTGCGGACAAGGCATCGATATTGCAGAAATAAAACAAGGAAACAATTTCGGAGTGTTGCCATGAGAATTATTCTGTTAATAATCGGTCTGACTCTGCTCAATGGCTGTCTATCTACTAGCATCAACCGTCATGAAACGATCCAACCCCTGGAGTTATTTTTTAGCCCTGAACAGACCACATTAACCACCAAGCAACAACAAGCTCTTCAGCAATTTTTTACCACTTATTCTTATCATCAATTGGAAGTTTTGATTGGGCCTGCAAATTTATCGAACCGTTTTCAAGCTCTATTACAAGGTCAAAAAAGAATTGCAGCAATCGAGCAATTGTCTAAACAAAAGCAAATTCCACTACATTTTACTTTTGTGCCACAACAAACCGCCGATACCTTAATTATTAGGCAACGGTAATGCGTCAACTGATTCTGGCCAAGCTCTATGCCTTTTGCTGTGCATTATGGATGTATCGATATATTGTGCTTGTCCCTATGGTCACCTTGCCGATCTTATTACCTGTTGGCAGTCTATTTAAAACAAAAATGTATTACTCTCAAACCACCATATTGGTTCAAGAGGCTGCAATGCTAAACCCCTTCCTTGGTGATCTTTCTATTTCAATGAACCTACAGCAGCGAATGAAAGCGCTTACGATTTTGCTTCACAGTCAATCGACACTAGAACAAGTAGTGGTCGATTTAGAATTGGCCTCACAAGAAAATAAAGGACAAATTGCTGTTCGGGTTGGCGAGCTGAAACAACACCTCAATTTATCGTTACTCAGTGACGAATTAGTTTCGATTGGTTTAACCTGGAAATATCCGTCCGAAATTCCGGTTATCCTAAATACGGTATCCAATATTTTCTTAGATAAACTGCGTGCGCCTGGTCGAGC
>NZ_JADQAI010000141.1 GCF_022129235.1 Psychrobacter sp. Ps6
TTTCAGTCAGATTCTCATTCTCTAAATATGTTTGAAATGTACTGCTATAACTATTTAATACATCATAACGTAGTCGTTTTTGACCTACAGAAAAATCAATTCTTCCCTTTGCGTCTTTCGCTCCATAACTATATTTAATTGCAAAATCCGTATCTTTCTTTTCTATAGGCTTTGTTATTTGAAAATTATCAAAGGATGCAACATCTTCTGCAGGAGAGTTATCATCAAAATAAAATCCGTTAGTTACCCCAGTACCTAAGGCTTCATGCCCTAAGCCATAGTTTGCTGTTAATTCTAGATGATGACGTAAACCCAGCTCCCATTTAAAGATTCCGTTAAAGTTATGGTCGCTATAGTTCTGGTCGCTACTTCCTTGATAACTAGTCACATCATTCGTATATTTACGATAATCACCTGAATAATAGAGACCAAAATCCTTAGTGTAACGATGACCTGTTATAGAGAATGCAGGCTTAATCGTATAGTAATTTGAACCAACAATATGATCACTGTTTTGATTAAATACATTGTCATCATAGCCATAGTCACTCGATACTGATGAGGAAAACTCAAGCCCTAACAAGGGATCTATATGCTTAGATTCTTGAAAAGTAATGTTTGCACTTGCATTGATTGCGTAAGTCGCACTAAGACAACTTAATAATAACAAGTGAATTTTATTGCTCTTAAACCGAAGCATAATTATTGTCTGACACCCTCTCTGATAAACAGCGTTTGACCTACGAACCATGTGGCATAACAAAGCCACTAATATTGATGATTATAATGAAAACATCACACCACACTGTCAATTTTTTGTCACGATATGCATTTCATGGATTTACTTTTACTTCATGCTATTGATTTTAAATAATAATTTAAGAACAAATTAAGCCTTTAAAACTAATAATAAATCGATCAGTAATTATCAAACAGCTCTTATATTCAATATGCAAATAAATAAAGATCGAAGCATTCATGAATTTATATACAAACAACTATCATTGTTAGCACAAATAAAATATCAGTCATAAATATCTGTTCAAAATCATCTAGTAGCTCTAAATTTTCAATCGTTGCCTATTTGTCTCCAGGTAACTTCAACAATAAGAACAAGTTGAGAAAGACTTCCAATAGTTTTCATATACTTGAATTTGTCACAACACTCTAAAGCCCACATTTTGACGTTACTTAAGCATATTGTTGAAATAATAAATTCTATTGCAAAAAAAAGCCGATGCTCTCAACAAGCATCGGCTTTAAAAAAATAACGTCTAAACGCAGTGATTAGTTCGTTAGATCATCAAAGAACTTCTT
>NZ_JADQAI010000142.1 GCF_022129235.1 Psychrobacter sp. Ps6
TTCCTAAAGAAGTAGTACAAGAGTTAATACAAATAGAATGGTGGAATTACCGATGGTTTGATCATAAAGATCTAGACCTAGATTTAGATATTCAAGCTTTTATATCCGTATTTAAAGAGTTAAAAAACAAAGAGGCTATTAAGTATTTCTATCCACAAAAAATAACCTTATAGATTAATTGTAATATAATGAACTCATAAAAAATCCATCATTACTATAATACCGATAAATCAAGCAAAAATGCTCCCTATCAAGATATAAAATTTTCATTATATCATGCAGTTTGGGGGCTTTAATATAAAAGTACCTCCTCCACAACTCTACGGAACAATGTTACTTACTAACATTTGAAATTCTAAGGTAACTTAGTATTTATTTTTTACTGGTTCTTTCATACATTGACTAGATAGTCATAAAGGATAAAACCGAGCTTGTTACGGTTTCCACGACGCAGTAAAGTATCCGCACCAACATATCAAAGTGTTATTTAAGAACAACTAGTACGGTAACTCTAGCAGCTACAATTAGTTTGATTACTCGTTCAGCATTATTACTAAACGATAAGAGAGCACCATCAATATATAAGTGAGTTTTGGTCATTTTCCAACGAGTGTCTTATCGCCTCACCTAAATACTAATATAGCTTTAAACAAATAGAATAGCTTTTCTGTTTTATATTACTCAAAAATTAAATATCACTTCATTCTCCATACATTCAGACATATACCCCATTACTAATACATCCATCGAAACGCACAAGGCGTTCACAAACACAAATACACAAGGTTTTATTACTCACGAAAACAGTTATTAAAGCAACCATCGCAGCCGCTATGTCTTACAACGTTTCAGCTAAAGATGGCGATTTCACAGGTAACGTACAATTTGAAAAAGCAGTGGCTAACGGCATGAATACAGAACACTACCAAAAAGAAGACACTGCAGAGCGTTCACATTCTGTAAAAAATTCTGGTTTATGGCACATGCGATAAGCCAACATAAATTCATAAATATTAACGGAGCTTCATTATGAGCAATGTATTCTACATGCCACCTGTAACATTGATGGGTCCTAACGCTATTCAATCTTTAGGTGCAGAACTGACATCAAAAGAGCTGAAAAAAGCCCTAATCGTGACAGACAGTGTATTAGTTGAAGTGTGTTTAGTTAGACGAGCTAACCACTCACAGTATTGATTTCATTCGGTGATGGTTCTTCACACGATACAGCTAAAGGTATCGCACTTGTGGCAGCAAATGGTGGTCACATACGTGATT
>NZ_JADQAI010000143.1 GCF_022129235.1 Psychrobacter sp. Ps6
GTGTTCCTATATTAAGCTTATTACATGCATTTTTCAGCATCATACGCTAAAACTACACTTTTTAGTTGATGAATGTTTGGCACAAAATAAACATAAAAAAAGATGCGCGGCTAAATTTAATAGGAAACAATATCGTTTGTTAATTCAGTGAATGGTAACGTATTAAATTAAGAATAATATCGGCCTCCTACTCAATAACCAACCAATCATCAACAGTATTAGCGTTCTTTTTCTCTGTATTATTAGATTGTTGATCGTGCTGTTTTTGTCTTTCTTTTAAATAGGTCAAAAAGTCATGCCCACATTCTTTAGTGTGCTGATGAGCCATAAAAGGTGCTTTCATTTCAGGGATAGGTTCGAGCACTTCACCAACGAAGCCATAACTAGGAAAGGAGCTCAACATTAGAATAAGCGCACTCCAAGGGGGTCGAAGTATTTTGCTATTAACGTATTTAAAAAGCATCCATTTACTCCGTTTAGTCTCATCTCAACTCTAAATTTACCGCGTTCAGTACACCCAAATTACTTCAAAAGATTAGACATTAGATAATGTCATT
The DNA here is from genome assembly GCF_022129235.1 of Psychrobacter sp. Ps6. Lineage (GTDB taxonomy): Bacteria > Pseudomonadota > Gammaproteobacteria > Pseudomonadales > Moraxellaceae > Psychrobacter. The sequence continues at coordinate 558 of NZ_JADQAI010000143.1, forward strand.
TGAGGACATGCTAATAAAAGCTCCTCTATTAATATTAGGAGCTTTTTCAATTAATGTCGTCACTGCAACTATTTTACAAGTGCAGCGGCTCCAAAGACCCCAGCACTGTCACCTAGATCGGGTTTTACAATCAAAGTATTAAGCTCTGGATTAAATAAATGCGCTAAAATAGCCTTTGGCCCCTGCTCATAGAGTTCATCAATATTACCGACACCGCCACCGACAACAATCACATCAGGGTCGATCGTATTAATAATTTGAGAAACAGCCAGACCAAAGGTTTCAATCATACGGCTGAGGGTTTTAATGCCATCTTCATCCCCTAAACGCGCTTTAGCTACAATTTCAGGTAATGGTAAGTTTTGGCCAGTTAACTGCTGGTAATATGCCTCTAAACCTTTACCCGACATAACGGTTTCTAAGCAGCCTTTTTTACCACAGTAACAGTCACGGCCATTAGGTTCGATAACATTATGCCCCCATTCACCTCCGATACCATGGCAGCCATTGATAACCTTGCCATTAACGACAATACCGGAGCCAACACCTGTTCCCATGATAATACCAAACACAACTTCAGCATCAGGCTTAAGACGTTTTGCAGCACCAAAATGCGCTTCAGCTAAAGCAAAGCAATTTGCATCATTAGCCAGTACTACATCACAACCTAAGATACGTTCAAGATCTTTATCTAGAGATTTACCATTAAGTG
>NZ_JADQAI010000144.1 GCF_022129235.1 Psychrobacter sp. Ps6
TCATTTCAGCTAACATGCTTACATTGCGCTCATATATTTCACCATTAGGATTACTTCCATTTTGTACAGCCCTAAGAACAATTAGATATTTTCCCCCATTAGGTATAGTTACTGTACCTAGTTTATCCTCAACTAATCCCCAGTTGTCCTTGCTGTTATCTTTTTTAGCATAAACCTTCCATTGAGCATCAATACCAGATATCAGTTTATTTCGCATTAAATCTTCTGCATCAAAGACTTCAACACGCAACATCCCACCGTTTGAGCCGTCTTCTTGAATAAATGTATTTTCAACCAGTGCTGTTAATTCTAATTCTGTCTTTTCTGGAATTTCAATAAACCATCCAATACCATCTTTATCAGAAGTCTGATTTTTATATCCAAACCCAACAATAGTATTTTTATTGTGCCAATGTGACTCATGTCCCTTTCCATAAAAAGAAGCATTGGCAAATATCATTGTTTTCGCCGTATCCAAACTTAATTGGTAATCTGTACTGTTAATAATTATATCATCTTCAGGATCAGGAACAGGAGGTTCTGGCTGGATATCATTCTCACCATCAGGCTGTGGCGTAATAACAGGTGGATTTATTTGATTATTATTTTCATTGTCTGATGAATTACAACCAACCAATGTAAATGTAGCGCTAATTAATATAGCTAAAATTTTCTTTTGCATATGAAATTCAACCTCAAATAATAAAATTTATTAAAATACAGAATATAACCTTATCCATACCGAATATATTAATATATTTTTATTTTGATATTTTCAGCTGCAAAATAATCATCCTTGACTAAACATCACGATGAAAAAATATTCATTACATGTAAAAATTACGCACCATGCAAAAAAGGAATTATTCCAGTAAAGAATTGAATTTTCATTATCTACACTTATTACATCAATAAGACTACTTATTACTCAAATTACTAAATAATGAAATTTACATATAAAGAGAAACCACACCATATATATTCAATATTTCTTATGGGTATATTTATACATTACATACTTATTATGTATTTAGATCACAAATATAATAATTTCATTTCTTTACTACTTAAACTCACGCTTTAACCATTCAGTAAGAACAACCATACTTTTCTGCCCTACTTTATTGTGATTACACGCTAGAAAAAAACTTAGATCATCGCAGCGTACGTTATGACCAATTTCTGTTAGCAAACCATAACGAATATCATCTGTAAGTTTTCCTTACATGATTGGTTAAAATTACTCGCTATTAGTTTACC
>NZ_JADQAI010000145.1 GCF_022129235.1 Psychrobacter sp. Ps6
TGCTAAAGTCGGTTACGAAATTGAACACCGATCGGGTAAAAACGTGTTAGTGATGAAAGTTGATGAAAAGCCTTGGGGGCCGGGATATCTTAATTTTAAATTAACCTTTGAAGATGATTTTTCTGAACGTTCAGATTTTACCTTTGGGGCACAATATATTTATACCGATGTGACCGATAAAGGTGGTGAATGGACGGTGGAAGCACAGCTTGGTAGCTGGAAAAAGGTGAATACAGAACTCTATTTGCCTTTTGATTATGACCAAAAATTCTTTAGTGCTTTTGGAGCGAGTTGGAACAATGAAATTCGTCAATTTAGCAATATTGATACTGATGCCTCATCCTTAAATCTTCGTGCTGAATATGCAAACTATACCGGCTTTGCGGAACTTGGTTGGAATGTTCGCCCTTGGGCTGTCTTTAATATGGGTTATCGAATTCAAGATGGTAAAATTCGTCTACTTGTCGATGGTTCTAAAGAAGATTACCGAACCTATGGCCCATACTGGAGCTTTACCTATGATGATTTGGATAATTTTTATTTCCCATCAAAAGGAACCTATTTCTCCTCTGAGTTTGGCCTTATCGACGCAAAAACAGCATTCTTAAATGAAAGTGAATCTGGTTATGGCTCCTACTATGACGTTTCATTAATTCAACCATGGAATTTAGGACGTCATTCAGTTGTTAGCATCTTAAAGAGTGGCGGTTCTGATTCTGAAGAAATCTTACCGATTAATGTTCAAGATCTCGGTGGTCTATTTAATTTATCAGGTTATCACCGCTATGAGTTAAATGGTCGTTACAGTGCTTTTGCTGGTTTAATTTACCGCTACCGTCTATTTGATAATGATTTTGGTGCTTTCTCATCTCCGGTATATCTCGGCGGTTCTATCGAACGTGGTGGAGTATGGAACCATGTGTCTGATATGAGCTGGAATAGTGCCATCAGTGCAGGAAGTGTATTTATTGCCATCGATTCATTTTTGGGGCCAGTGTACTTTGGTTATGGCCAATCATCTCACGGTGATAATTCCATTTATTTATCTGTTGGCGGTGGTATTCAAAACTAAGGGACATATTTTGACATTGGCATGACAAAATATTGACGGATTGGGCTATTATTTATCTCGGATATAACCTTTGTCCCTTTCGATGAGTGTATTGTGGCGTTACTAAGGATAGTAATAAGACAGTAGCTAAACTCTCGAAAAGCAATATATGAGTTTTTGGCGAGCCTTCGACCGGCTCGCTTTTTT
>NZ_JADQAI010000146.1 GCF_022129235.1 Psychrobacter sp. Ps6
TTGAAGATCGCAACAGCAAACTCAATGAGCAACTGTCGACAGCACAAACAGAAATCCGCGAACTACGAGCTAAAATTGATACGCAAAAAGATGACCTACTAATGCGTTGGTTCATGTATGGCGGTATGGTTGCAGGCGTTGGTTTACTACTTGGTTTAGTGTTACCTCATATTATTCCACGCCGCCGTAAGCGTCATAACGGCTGGGCATAAACCAATAGACAAACATTAAATAAATTGAAAGGCCGCAATCTGAACCGCGGCCTTTTTTGTTTGTTACCAAAATGAGCTTTTCTTTACTTCAATTCAAGTGTTATCACTACCATTCTGATAACGAAGGCATTGCAATATCATAACCATCAAAACCTAAGATAACATCTCGTTGCTCAATTTTCTTCAACACAACACCCGATGCGATCGTATCCCCTTCATGCCGTTCTTGGCCATTAACTTTGACCCAGCGATTTTGTGGCTTAGAAGAATAAATATGCTGCTGAAAATTCATTGAAGGGAGTTTGTTTTGAACAGTAACGGGCAAATCAGCAATAGGAATAGCCTTATGCTTGGCGATCTTGACTTGTTCATCCCCAGTTCTATCAAGCTCTTTATCACTAAATGTCTGGCCATCTGTAGCAGCAATAGCCGATTTCAACTGCTGTGCTAATTTAGGATCAACCCCAGAAAAATCCAAATTATCTAACTGATATGGATCTTGTGGCGCTGTTTTAACTGGCTCTGATGAGTGAGAGTCATAATCTGTCGTAGCACTTTCACCATAATTACCCGCATACATCGCAGGCTCTGCTGGCGCGGAGACTTCCGCTGGAGGTGCATAGTAATCACTATTACCTTGCGGTAACGGCTCAGTTGTCAAAACTGGATAAGATAGAAATTCGATATCCTTATTGACTCTTACAGGCGCGTTTTTAGGCTTTGTAACCACAGCCACTTCTGAAAGTGTTGATATCTCCTCATGAGAGGTACTCGAAGATGCTGGTGATACCGAAGCCGTCACTGTATGACTTTGCTGGGCATACAACTTGTACCCGACAACACACGTAGCGGGCACAACAGCAATAAGCAGAGGAACCAACCAAGAGTTTTTCGCTTTGTGTTGCTCTTTAATCGTCTTCATCGGATGAATAATTGGACTAACAGAGGCATTGGCATGGTTTTGTCGTTCTTTTTCCGACGCTTTAATGGCAGTAAGAATATTAGACATAATCACACACCTTCAGGTTGTAATGTT
>NZ_JADQAI010000147.1 GCF_022129235.1 Psychrobacter sp. Ps6
TTATTTCTTCATTAATCATTAGTCAAAATGCTTATAGCAAGCAGAAGCAAGAAACAATTAATTATTATCCAGAAACAATCAATGATATATTAGTTAATCCAGATATTGGCATTACAGATTTTCATACTTTTGATAGAAGAAATGATCCTTGGTGGTCTGAACCAACTCATCCAGAAACTTCAGTTGTTTATTTTCGATGGTATTGGGAAGAATTAGAAACTGAAGAAGGAAAATATAATTTCCAACTTATTGATGACACAATTAATCAAGCGAAAAATTTAGGGAAGAAATTTGTTTTTCGGTTTATGACAATGTCAGGACTTAATGAAACATACTATAATCCATCACCATTAGCAGGTAAAAAAACACTGGGAATACCATGTTGGTTAAAAAAACAAATAGATCCGAATACCTTTGATATTTGTAAAGATGATAATAGCTATGTTGTTGACTATAAAAATCCTTTACTAAAAGAAAAATTAACTAAATTTGTTAATGCTATGGGTCAACGATATAACTCTAATAAAAACATCTTAAGAATTGATGTTGGCCTTGTTGGTACATGGGGGGAATGGAATCTTGCAACTCATGCAGATCATGCTGAATTAGGTCAAAACGGCTATACATATGAAGATTTAAGACCCTATGTTGATATGATGCATAACGCTTTCCCAGACCAACAACTATCGATTGATTTGGGTTCAAGATCAGAAACAATCGCAAGTGATGTAACATCTAGATTAAATTTAGGTTGGCGTGCTGATTGCCTAGGTGACTGGGCTCCTTGGGGATGGAATCACATGGAAAATGGTTATCCAGACACAATAAACTTTATAGAAGGTAACAGTACTTTAGCAAACCGACATGCATATCAAAATTTTTCTCAACATTGGAAAACAGCTCCAGTCGATTTTGAGGTTTGTACCTCGTTAAATGATTTTAGTTATGAACCAAATATATATACAAGAGACAAAATCAAACAAACTTTTGACTTTGCTTTAAATAAACATGCTTCTTTATTAAATATAAAATCAGGTAATGTCCCTGAAATGTACCAAGATTTAATGGATGATTTTCTTAAAAAATTAGGTTATCGATTTGAGTTATCTTTTGTACAATTAATTAGTAATTTTAAACCAGGTAGTAATATAACGATTAATTCAACATGGAAGAATGTCGGTTCAGCTCCAAGCTATAATAATTATCCTGTTTCTTGGAGATTAATAAATCAAAAA
>NZ_JADQAI010000148.1 GCF_022129235.1 Psychrobacter sp. Ps6
GACAGATCAAAAGCCTAACTAATCCTCTTACTCTATACCCAAGTGACGTTAAGATACACAGTATTGTGAGTGCAACTTAACTTAATCGCTTGGGTATTACACCACTTTTCAGTTTAAGTGGGATGAGATAACTCACTTAGATTAATCAACATACCGTATTTAAATATCGTTAATTTTGTCATTTATATTTATAAAACAATAATGTCGACCGATTTATTTGTAAATTAGTGTCAAGATTTAATTGTTATATTTATCATTAAATAATAGTTTATAGGATAATTAATGCATAATTTATAAACGCTGTTAAATATGAGTCAAAAATAGATAGTATAAAATTGACTAATAATATTATGAATTATAATTCCTGCGCAAAATAACAATAAGGTAGCAGTAGGTTATAATTTATGGCTAGAGTTAAAATTACTCCTCATAATTTCAAAGAAAAATTTTTACTTTCCTCAAATACAAAAATGAAGTTGACGAACATTACTATTTATCAACATCGAGTGAATGTTATCAATAATGATAGAACTGCTCTTTTTACGGTAGAAATGTCCAGTTACTATAAAAATTGGATTACGGCCTATGAGAGTTATGGCTTTGATTGTAGTGTTCTTGATTTTATTGATGATATTGCTAATAGTGTCGGGATTGATGAGAATTTGTTGAAAGCGATCATATATATGGAAACGCGAAATTGTCACTCAAACCCTTTTCATCGATCTCATCCAAACCCATTCCCCATTAATATTAATTATCAGCTTTGGGAACCCATCGTGCATCAATTAGGTTATTCGATGAAAGATATTAAATATTCTGAAATGGCACGAGTTCATTTAGCGGCGGTAGTCTTAAAACGAATTGCGTTAAGACTTAATGAACCCTGTGTAGTAAGAGTAGCAACTTTATATAATTCTTTAAATAAACATGAAACCAGTAGTTATGGACATAGAGTCGGCGAAATTTACCTTGATAAGATATGGGAAAAATATCGTAATACATAATATTGATTAGATGTAAAATGATTTAATTATGTCCAAATCTTTATAACAAATCATTTGGACATAATTCTAAGCGGTAAGATATAACAAGACTGGCAATAGTGTTGCTTGAAGATATGATTAGCTTTAAGTAGAAACAAAGATATGGTTTGATAGCAAAAAAGTGTTTCGCTCTATAATGAAATATTCAATTCCATTATTTTTGTATGATAAATGCGTTAGATCAATAA
>NZ_JADQAI010000149.1 GCF_022129235.1 Psychrobacter sp. Ps6
GATCCGGATTTAGGATTAATTAGCGGAATGAATCTTAAATATTTCCCTCATACTATTGAAGGTGATTGGGGAGCTGGATGGTATTGGAACAAGTCACGTGCAGCCACATATTATCCTAATACTCATTTTATTGGTGTTGATCAGTTAGGTGACTTAATAGGACAGACAGATTTGGGCAGTTTAAGTCTATGCGATGTTAAAGAAATCAATGGATTGGCTTGTACAGATGGTCAAGTTCTCCCTGTCAGAATGATTGCTAAATAAGGTGGATTACAATGAAAAATATGTGCTTAATTTCAATGGTACTTATGGCGTTTTCGCTTTCTGTTCACGCTGAAAATACTACGCAGCAATGTTTGGTTGGTGTGGCTCATTCTTCACCTAATGGGCGCTTTGTTATAAACTCAAATGGAACAGTGAAAGATATTAAAACAGGATTAACGTGGATGCGTTGTGCTGTAGGTACAAAATGGGATGAAGTTAATCAGTCTTGTTTAGGTGCGCCGCAGGTTGCAGGATGGCAAGCGAGTCTACAAACCGTACAAAATATCAATTCAACAACATCGGGACATTATCTGCACAATTATGCTGGAATTTCTCATTGGCGCTTACCTAATATTAAAGAATTACAATCGTTACAAGAAACGGCCTGTTATCTTCCGGCTATGAATGCGCAGGTTTTTCCTAGTATTACAAAGGATATTGCTGCTGTTGAAGGCACTGTATGGTCATCGACGCCAAGTATGACTAGTGATGAGGCATATTCCTTTGGTTTAAATGATGGCATCATTATGAAACAAGGTGTAAATGCTGCTACGTATTCATCTTTATTAGTCGCTGATTTCTAAATATGAGTCATTTGTAGTCTTATCATTGAAACTTATGAGAGAGTGTTATTTCAGGCTTGATAACATTCTCTTTTTTACTTTTGATGTTTCTGAAAACGTATTGATTGATGATATTTTTGTTTCATTTGAAATTCAGATACCACTAAGATTTTGACTTAGGTATAGTAAAATGATCGTATAAATTATGCGGTATTGAATGATAATGAGATGGAGTATGTTATGGGATTTTTAGCCAAAATATTTGGGTTAACAAAATCTAATATTGGATCACCAGAGATCGATCCCACTGAATATAAAGGATATCTTATTTTTCCTGAGCCAAGATCTGAAAATGGACAGTTTCGTATTGCAGGACGTATTACGAAAGAAGTTGAAGGAGAGT
>NZ_JADQAI010000150.1 GCF_022129235.1 Psychrobacter sp. Ps6
ACCATACATTAAAATAAAGAGAAAATTCCCCCAGCCTAGTAATGATGGAGTTAAACCTTTATTATGTTTACGTAAATATAAGAAAAATAAATCACCATCCCATCGTAATCTTTGATTAACTAATCCTCTTAGTGTGTCAGGAACATCAGTATGTCCAATAGCACGTGTTGAATATGCTAATTTATTATGAGGGTAGCGTCGCTTATATTGTTTTAATCTTACTGTTAAATCTAAATCTTCTGCTGTGTGAGTATCCCATCCTCCAATTTGTTTTAGTATATCTTTTTTAAATGCGCCAAAAGCGCCTGAAATATTATTTAATACTCCCCATTCTGCCATTCCAGTTTTACCTGCTTGCATTGATAAGAGATATTCTAAAGATTGTAATTTCGTTAAAATATTTTGTTCTTGATTACGAACACGAAGAGCGCCACCGCTTGCAATCACATCTTTGTGTCTAAATTCATGAATTATATTTTGAATCATATCATTATCAAAAGATGTATCTCCATCAACATTTATGATAATATCTCCTTTCGCTATAGATAATCCTGCATTTAATGTTGAGACTCTTCCTCCTCGTTTCCATTTTGGTAAAATACTGATTTTTTTATTTGATATTTTTTGATATTTTTTCTTACAGTATACAGCTGTTTGGTAGGTTTCTTTATTTTGTATTGCTCCATCTACAATAATTAATATTTCCATATATCCTGGGTAAATTTGTTCTACTAAAGTTTCAATTGTTGTTTGAATTCTTTTCCCCTCAGCATAGCAAGTTATAATTACACTTACTGATGGATATTGATGTATTTCAATTACTTTTCTCCTATAGGACCAACGAAGAATACCTGTTATTATAAGTAAATATAATGGAAGTTCTAATGATATTAATGCGGGAAAAATCAATAGCCATAATTCCTCATTATTAATAAGTAACTTATAAATATATTGAAATATAACCAAGCTATCTTGAAGCATAAATATCTCCTGTAATAGATTCTAACCAAAAAATAATATTGTCTTTGATTTCAATTTGAGGTAATTCCCAATAAAAAACATTAATGATAAATGTTCTTTCATTAATTGTGTCCATTATTGTAGATAATTTATGTTCTAAAATGTTTAATCTTGATTTATCAGTGTTTGCCATGAATATATATAATATATCTTCTTTATATTGACAGCATATGTCGGTATCTCTAAATGATTCTCCCAACCTATT
>NZ_JADQAI010000151.1 GCF_022129235.1 Psychrobacter sp. Ps6
CCAGTGAGTTCGTGCCTTTATCAGCATTAATACTCACCTCATTTTTACTGCTAGAAGCAGACTTGGCCTGACCACCTTCTTTAGCCTGCAAATTCTCAGAAATGCCAGTTAGGGTTTCTAACAGATCTTCGGCTTTAGCATACTTAAGATAAATAACTTGGTTATCATCTCGAGTGGCCATTTCACGGTCAAGCTGATGAATAAGGGTCTTAAGGCGAGCTCGAACTTTAGGATCACCTGAAATTAAAACTGAATTGGTGCGATCATCAGCAACCACTTTAGGAACCAAAAATTCAGGTACTGACTTATCAGCACTCTTATTTAACGATTCAACAATACGTACCATTTCAGAGGCTGAGGCGTTGTTCAGGGAAACAATAGTGACATCTTTATTACCAGCTCGGTCAACACGCTCAATGATTTCAGCTAAGCGATTTACCACCGCAGCTCGACCCGTAATCATAATGATATTAGCCGGATCATAGTGAACCACGTTACCGGCACCTGCATTATCATTGAGCTGACGTAGCAACGGAGAAAGCTCACGTACAGAGACATTTTTTACCGCAATAACCCGAGTCACTACTTCATCGCCGTAGGTTTTGCTGTCTGAGCCAACCACTGGAATCGCTGACGTTTTCGCATCTTTACTACGAATGACCTTAAGCACACCATCAGGCATTGTTACGACAGCATAACCGTACACTTCCAGCACATTAAGGAAAAAGCTGTAATACTGTTTATCGTTTAATAGATCGTAACTGCGGACATTAACTTGCCCACGTACCGATGGATCAACAATGATGGTTTTTTGTAGATTACGTCCAACCACATTAATAAATTCTTGAATATCGGTACTCTTAAAACTAGCGCTATATTCACTCGCCAGTGCAGAGCTGCAGAGCAGGCTACTGGCTAACCACACTGCGCTCTTACTCACTAACTTTCTCACAAAAAACTCCTGCGTATTCGCATGTCTCATAAGCTACAATCATTGCAACTCAATATAGATATCGTGTAGTTGGCCATCACGCTCAACACCTAGTGTAAAGCTTGATGCCTGTGATAATTCCGACCATAACTTGGTCATGACCGTAGGATCAGTTAGATCATTGCCATTTAGAGTGACAGCAAGATCATTTGGCTCCAAACCAACCTCATCAAACAGAATCTTATTCTTACCTGGATTCACTCGGTATCCCATCAACTTGCCAT
>NZ_JADQAI010000152.1 GCF_022129235.1 Psychrobacter sp. Ps6
TTGTCCAACACTTCGGATAGGTGTCGGCTTCGCGACACATATCCTTATTTGTTATATTTCGGACTTAATGAAAGCCTCTTTAGCTAAACTCAAGCTATCCTGACACTCATGTTCTAACGACAAAAGGGCAACTTGAGTGCTAATCACATGCGACAGATAGCGATTTAAAATCTGTAAGGTCAAAGTAATATAAAACAATTCAGCATCGTTCTTCATACCTCTACCGCGAATATTAGATTGTGAGGTCGTCGATAGTGGTGAACCATGACTATGGTTAGACAATATACGATAGTAAAAAGAATATTGCTCTTTTATTAAACCAAAACGCTTTGAAATTACTTCATCGCTAACATGCATATCTGTATTGCCTGATTTAATCTTGTTCTGCATGTGCTTAGGAAGTGAGAAGAAAAACTCAGACTCAACAATTTCTTTCTTACTTTGAGGCAACCCTGCTTTAAATGACTCTAATACTTCATGTTCAGGTTGACTAGAGTAAAGTCGATACTTCTCCATATTTGCATGGAAAAAGTATAGTTTTCGACGAAACTCTAATTCACCTTCAGACAATTCAATTTCCGAGATATAGCAATAACGATGCGAAGTTTCGATAAAACTACGAGCTAATATAGCTATTGATGAAAAATCCCAAATACCGAATGTTGTGGGAAGAATCCGCTCAAGCGTGATAGCACTCAGGGTTAACCTAGTATAGATTTTTGTTGCTTCTATTCGCTGACCTGAAGTTAATATTCCTCCTGATTTATCTGACACATCAACTGCTGCACTCACCAAGCTTTCAAACAGCGAAGAATTTTCCTTGAAATGTCCTTCGTCATACATGCTGCAAATTCTCCGAGAAATATAACGCCGCATTAAGGTGTGAGCAACGCTACCACCTAGCCTCAACCATACCACTGTAAACACAAAACCCAACGCGGAGACAAAAAAGCCAAGCGTTGGGAATCACTCTTAAATGCTTTATTAGAGCGCAACCAATTCCGCAAGTTTGGCTGCAACATTCTCTAAGGGATCTTCAGCGGTATCTAGACCACTACGAGAACCAAGTAATGGACTTGCTTCACGCAGGTTTTCATAGGTTGTGTCGTGAACAATTGGGACTAATAGATCAGTAGCGAGAAGAGCCGAAAGCTCCTTATCAGCAATGCCCTCACCTGCAATACGCTTCAAAAATGAAGGTG
>NZ_JADQAI010000153.1 GCF_022129235.1 Psychrobacter sp. Ps6
GAACAGACATTAAAAACTTAGCAACAGTTACTTATGAAGATTCATCAGGTAACTCTTATCAAGCGACATCCAATGAAGCTGTTGTAACCGTAGCTCAAATTTATAGTTCAACTATAGAGCAGGATATCAATACAACGGGATCTCCTGGACAAACAGTATATCTACCACACGTTCTCACCAATACAGGTAACGGTTCTGATACTTATACACTGAACTTTGCTCAGAACTTACCTGGTACAGATACTCGTGGTGCAGATACTATTGATGCTACAACCATTAAGCTTTTCAATGATGAAAATAATAATGGTCAGCCTGATGCTGGTGAAGCTGAGTTTACTTCTGGCGATACTGTGACATTAAATGCTGGCGAGCAAATGAACTTAATTGTTGCTGCTGCCGTGCCAACAACAGCAGTGCCGGGGGATACTCTTGGTGTCACGCTTGAAGCGGTTGCTAATAATGGTACTGTGACTGACATTGGTGATAATAATGATGGTGCCGATGGGACTAATGCCAATTTAATTACGGTAACTAATGATGCTGTTATTAATACAACAAAATCAGCCACACATCTGGAGAATATCGGAACGGAAAGTTCTTTAGGTATTGATCTTGATGGCGATGGTGCTACAGACCGAGCTTTAAGCTTAATTCGATATACGGTAACAGTTTCAAACACTGGTAATACTGATGCAAAAGATGTTGTTATCTTTGATGGTATTCCTGATGGAACTGTATTTGTGACAGGCAGCACAGCAGCTACATATGATGCAACCAGTAGTGGTTTACTGACTGTAAATGGCGATACACCAATTTCTTATGCCGCAAATTTGGTTGATGAATCTTCTCATGGCGTTGACCTTGACCAAGATGGTACCAACGATTTAAGTGAAGGCCAAATTGATGGTGGTTTAGATCTTAATGGTAATGGGGTCACAACTGATACCACAGTACCTGGCGTTTATGCAGTAGATGATCAACTTGCTTCTAATACCACAATTTCGATGACATTCTATGTTGCTTATTCACCAGAAACGATGCAAGGAGACACAAGCATAGGTAACGTTGCGTATGTTTGTTCTGACTTAAATGGTGATGGTGATTATGTCGACCCTGGTGAGTGTGATGATCCAGATCCTACAACAGCAGGTCCAGATCCTTCAAACCCAACCACAACCACAACCACAACGACTACC
>NZ_JADQAI010000154.1 GCF_022129235.1 Psychrobacter sp. Ps6
CAATAATCAATTCACCCACATCAGCAAAATCACCATCACCATTGAGATCAATAAAGACATTCAAGAAGCCCGTTGCTTGTGGAACCGAAACAGTAACAGGCGTTGACGTTGCAACCGTAATGCTTGCAGGTAGTGTCACGCCATCTTCATCGTCAGAGGCTTGGATGTCATCACCTGTAGCATCGGCAGAGAACTGGCTAACAAACTCACTGTCCCAGTTAGCACCTAACGTGAGGTCTTGATCACCATCTAGGGCTGGATCCCCATCATTACCGGTATCAGAATAATTGTGGAAAGCATCACCGTAAGTGACAGGAGCATCACCATAGTCTCGTGCGTAGTAACAACCAGCGGCATCATTAGCAACGATAGAAACATCAATGCCTTCAATAACAAACTTCATCTCTCCGGTAACAACATTAAGTTGATATACCGCAGTACTGTCGATTAAATCATGAGTATTATCACCATCCGTATCATGATCACCGCCATTAGCAAAAGCATAAAGCATGACTCCATCATCCATAATTGAGCCTCCCGCAGCTGTACTACCTGTATTTGATACTGGTAACAATCCATTAAAGTTCACGGGATAAGATGCTACAGCTCCTGACGTTGGATTAATTTGATAATACGTGCCTGTCACAAGATCAACCCCGTATAACATATTATCGTTGACGCTAAAGGAGATATCGCCACCAATCACTATAGGAGCAGATAATGGAACAGAAATAAACTCCTGCGTTGTCAAATTGATCCTCAGAATTGAATCCCAACCACCATTAAATACATAGAGATACTGACCATCTGGTGACACATCGCCAGATGTAGGAGAGGTTACATTAACCCCACTACCTGTTTGTGATAATGGTTGATTATTATTAAAGGTAGCCAAACCATTAACTGCATGAGTAAAGCTTTGCGAACCATCAGCCGTAATAGTACCAAGTGAAACAAACTCAGTGCCATCGCGATCCGTTACGTACAACATCACATTACCATCCGTACTATCTTGATCGACAAAGACACCATAGAACAAGCCATTTAAACGATTAAAACCAACCGAATTAAAGAATCCAGCGTTTGGATAACCGTTCACCGTAATTGGACTCACAATATTATTGAGCTGAGCAGGGTTCGTGGTTGGATCAAATTCGGCAAAATCATAACCACTGACATTATCGCCTTTGGTTT
>NZ_JADQAI010000155.1 GCF_022129235.1 Psychrobacter sp. Ps6
TTTCAGCACGCTTAGAGTCGATTTGTTCCATTGCAGAGTCTAAAACGTCAATCGCGTTTTGGGCGCCTTCTTGAGTCGAAAGATCAAGACCAGCAACAGAATCTGTTGTTGTACCAGCTTTCTGACTCATTGTTGTTCCGCCAATAGAAACGGCACCTTCAATATCGTCATCAAGCTTTGCCGATACTAAGCTAAATGTAAAATCACCTTTTATTGCATCTGTTTTTTCGGCCGCAATTGCAGCGCCATCTTTAGCTGTTCCTGTACCTGATAGCGTCATCGTCTTATCATCTGCATACGTGACAGTGTCTGTGGCTGCATCATAATTAGCTACTTTTTGAGTTTTAGCTGCAAATGTACCAGCAACAGCAGTACCTGCATCATCAATACCTTCAACGCCCTTAACAGACATAGTTACTGGAGAGCCATCTTTACCTGTAATAGCAATACTTGCCGCATCAGTAACACTAGTCGCAGCTGAACCATCAGCTTTTAAGGCAATAGCCTCAAATGTACCATCACTTTTATCATTCAAAGTAGCTGCTAGTTCAAATAGGTCTTGTCCATCCTTTGGCGCTGCTTTTGTAGTTGTTGACAAATCAATCTCTTGACCGTTTACTGTCAATTTACCTTCTGCAGCATTTGATGCTGTAATAAGCGTTCGAGCTTGTACTTCTGGCTGTTTATCATCAGCTTGAGTCACTTTAACGCCACTTAATCCATCAATATTATTAATTTTTTCTTCAAGATCAGACGCTTTCATATCATATGTTAGAGCGATATCTTGAGTATTATTACCAACCCCAATAGAAATCGAACCGTCTTTGCCTTTTGTACCTGCAGTAGCAGTAGCGCTTACTGTTCCAGCAGCATCAAAACTTTTATAAGTCTGACCTAATGCATGAGAAGATACATCCATCAAACCTAAGCTTTGAGTTTCATTAGAATTTGCACCAATTTGGAAATCTCTAGAGCCAAATGAACCATCTAGTAGATTCTGACCACCAAAGCTTGTGGTATCAGCGATACGGTTCATCTCTTCTTGAAGTTGACCCATCTCTTTTTGCATCGCTTCACGGTCTTTATCTGAGTTTGAACCGTTCGCAGATTGCAGAGCTAGTTCACGCATACGCTCCATGATCTTAGAGCTTTCTTGCATTGCACCTTCTGCAG
>NZ_JADQAI010000156.1 GCF_022129235.1 Psychrobacter sp. Ps6
CCTCAGGCAGCTTTAAACACAGTTTATCGACTGTACCTCTTTGGGGAACAAAAGCCTATATTGCACCTGCGGTAACAGAGCATAGTAACTAAAAGAATAAACAAGGCGGTTTATCTTAGAATGATGAACCGCCCTATTTCCTATTAATGCTACACTTTAAATTGTCGAATTAATGTATCTAATTGCTCACACTTAGTTGCTAAGTCTTGAATAATATCGTGACACTGATTTGAGCTAACAACCACATCTTGGCTATTATCAGCAATCTTTTGAATATTAAGATTAATATCCTCACTAACTTGGCTCTGTTGAGTAGCCGCTGTTGCTATTTGCAAATTCATTTCATTCACAACATTAATAGAATCAGTAATACTCTCTAGTGAACGATTAGCATTATTAGCTTGCTCAACAGTTGCAATGCCACTTTGACTACTCAAAGACATTGCTTTCACTGCTTGATTTGCACCTTGCTGAAGACGCTCAATCATAATCTGGATCTCGCCAGTACTTTCCTGTGTTTTACTGGCTAAAGAGCGAACTTCATCAGCCACAACAGCAAAACCACGACCTTGCTCTCCTGCTCGAGCCGCTTCAATGGCAGCATTTAAAGCGAGCAGATTAGTTTGATCAGCAATGCCTCGAATAACATCAAGTATAGAGGCAATATTACTTACATCTCGTTCAAGATCACTAATCACAATACTTGAGGATTCAATCTCTTCAGAAAGTTGATTAATAGCAGCCACCGTTTGATGAAGTACAACTTTAGCAGCATTAGATTCATCAGAAACCAATTGGCTTGCTTGAGCCGCTTCACTTGCATGCTGGCTAACCGTATCACTTGTTGCACTCATCTCATTTACAGCAGTGGCGGCAAGTGCACTCTGTTCCTGCTGATCAACAACTCTTTCAACTACCGTTTGAGTCGTATCTTTGATTTGAACAGCTTGTGAACTAACCGTATTAATAGTTTGGTAAACTGCTTGAACTGTAACATGAATTTTATCAACGAATTGGTTGAATGATGTCGCTAACTGCCCTAATTCATCACTAGATTCCACAGGTACTCGTTGAGTTAGATCCCCATCACCTGTTGCAATATTTTCCATTGCAATACGCAAGCGCTGCATAGGAGCAAGAACCACTTGTCCAACACCTAATACAACAACT
>NZ_JADQAI010000157.1 GCF_022129235.1 Psychrobacter sp. Ps6
CAAGATAAATTACCAATAAAAATAGCAGAGCAAATGGTAAATCGATCAGTGATGAGACCGTCGCAGAGGTAAAGAACTCTCGAATAGATTCGAACTCTTGTAAATGGCGAGCAAAAGCACCAACAGATGCTGGTTTTGCTTCCATTCGAATTCCCATTACTCGGCTAAATATTTTTGCAGAAAGTAAAATGTCTGATTTTTTACCTGCAATATCAATAAAGTAGCTTCTCATTAACTTAAGAATTAAATCAAAACTAAAAATAATCGTAATACCGATAGCTAAAACCCATAGTGAATCAAAAGCTAGATTTGGTACGATTTTATCGTAAACGAGTCGGGAGAATAGAGGTGCTGCAATGGCAAAAATATTGATCAATATAGATGCAATAAGTACATCTCGATAAATATTTTTTGACTCCCAAAGAGTACTCCAAAACCAGTGACCATCACGAGTTTTTAATATTTCTGGCGAACGCTCATCATAGCGAAAGCGTTTTTTGATAAGGAATAGATGCCCCGTGTATTGTGCTGTTAAGTCATCAATACTGATCCATTGTTCATTTCCATCGGCTTGAGGAAGAACAACCTCGGCTTCATTTTTTTCTTTATCGAGACTAAGAACAACACATGCATCTCCCCCTTTTAATAAAGCTATAACAGGGAAGAGAAGAGGAGACAAATCCGTAAATGATTGTTTGGCTTCTTTTGCTTGTAAACCAGCTTTTTCTGCTGCTCTAGGTAATAAGAACGGGGTCAACAAACCATCAGCTAAAGGTAAATCGGCAATTAGGGCATCCGATGAGTTTGCTTGACCATAGAATCGGCTAACGTACACCAAAGATTGTAGTAATGGATCTTTCATGTTCATCGCTCTTGTTTGAAATTATCTGTGATATACCCTTGGAAACCGTTGATCATAAATTCAGATAATTTATCTTTCTGGGCCTCGGTTTCGACTCGTGATGCAATAACGGTAATACCTAGATTTTGTGCGGTTCTGGTTATTGAGGTTAAGGCATCTGCTTTCACTTCATCATCCACTTGATTGGTGTAAGTAAAGTCAAGTTTTACATAAGCAGGACGGAACTGGGATAAATAGCCCGTTGAACCAAAGTTATGGCCAAATTTATCGATACCAAACTGGAAGCCATTTCTATGTAAGA
>NZ_JADQAI010000158.1 GCF_022129235.1 Psychrobacter sp. Ps6
CCTTTATCGTTAATAAAAATCCAAGTGCAGAGATGTACTTGGATTTTTTTGTTTATTGATAACTTTATTTTTGATAGATCAATTCAAATAATTCTTTAGTTACTTCTGTTGGCCTATCAGCGCCTTGGGCTCGAACCCAAACTCGTAAAGTTTCAGAGATCGACTTGGAATTATAATCTTTATCTTCAGCAAATGGAGTCTCTAAATCAAAAGGTATCAAGGCATCGACTAGGCATTCTAAAATATCTGCTTTGGAATTTAGTTTTCCTTCTCTATGATAAGCTTCTGTAAACTCTTTAATTATTGCGGTTTCAACTAAAGCTGATTGGAACCAACTTACTGCATATTTATATCCAATTACCCAGTTTGGCCCATTAACCCATTGGAAAGAATTACTATTTGGGTTAAAACCATATTCTGTAGATTTGGCAATATTATCCGTTGACGCTGCCATACAAGAACTAACAATTAACCCTTTTAGTTTCTTACCTCGTTGGCGGATGAGATCGGAAGTCTTATTTATCGTCGCATTAGCGATACGGCTTCCTCTTTCATTTCCGTGTCCACCAATATAAAGGATTTGAATATCTTCTTTTGTTTCAATAAGATGATTTAAGGCATGTTCTAATGACTTATTATCATAATAGTTACAATGATATATATTCAGTTGTGGTTTATCTGTACCATCATTAACTAATCGTTTAATACCTTCAAAAAAAGGAAGACAACTTGCTTGATCGTGATTATCTTTAAAAGAAAACCAAGGGGCTTCAGCAACAAGTAAGGCTACGTTTTTACTCATATTAAATACTCTAATTTAAGAGACTGATGTCATATAATATTAGGTATGGGTTTATACGTTATTTTATACTTATAATATGTAAGCCTTATCACAAAAGTATTACTTATCAATGTGATATATTTATTAGATAGTCCAGTTTTAAGGCTTAATGTAGATAAATCCTTCCGTTTGCTTTTTAATTAGCTCATAGGCTCCCGCTGGTACAATGGTGACAGCTGTACTTAATTGCTCTTGAGATAGCTGAAACTTATCAAGGGAGTGGTGACAAAGCGCAAAGGTCACTCCTTGATGAGATAGGGCTTCGATTGTGCTTAAATTTGTATTTCCTTCGGCTAAAAATCCTTGCACTGCGTTACCGT
>NZ_JADQAI010000159.1 GCF_022129235.1 Psychrobacter sp. Ps6
CTTAATTAAAAGAACCTAGTTATTTTATATTCAGGTCTTTTAAGTCATTAGATACAGTTTTTTGAGAAACTCCTAAATAATTAGCAATTTGATTCTGAGTCATATTATGAACTAATCGAAGCTGCTTAACTGTTTCTAGTCTTGACTCTTTTGTGTCTCGCGAATCAATTCGCGTTCTACTTTCATGTTGAATTCCATTCATGTTATATTTTTCAATAACATATCGATCCCCATTCATATCTTCAGCTGTTAAATTAAATCCATTTGTATTCATATTAATATTAATATCAGCTAATTGACCATTTTGTAATGCCTGTAAGCCTTGCAAAACTTCAATTGGCATATTTGAATTAGAATTTACAGGAAGACAGTTAGGCATTGTCTCAATATATCCAGAAGACGGTAGTATATTGTTATGGCTAGAAGGAATTGGTAATAATACTTGGTTTGATCCCGAAATAAAATTTAAAGATTGATACTGTTGAAAATCAGTATTGCAGATCAACTCAATACTATTATTAAAGTTTGTTGTACAATATAACAACTGGTTTTGACCATAACCTTGTGGCTGATAATACATCAAGTTTGATACATTACCGTTAACCAACACAGTAATCGGCTGATAGTTTGGATTATAGCCGCTCTGTGTTTGAAAAGTTAAGACTAAGCTATCTCCATTACGTATAAAATGTACAGGAGCTAACATTCCATTATCTAAACCTACATATATATGATATAGGTTACCATCTATCGGAGATGGGTAGTAAGCATTTGATGTGTACATACTTCACCTAGTTTTATAGAAAACCACAATATACTAGGTATAGTAATTACTAGTATAAGCAATGTCAACGCGTTTCTTATATAAATAAATAACACCTCCATTTTGTCTTACTAAAATATCTCTCACTAAATATCCCCGCTCCCAAATCGTCTTCAACAAAGTACTGGCCCACGAACTCGACAAATTACAACGCTCGGCTATCTGCTCAGAAGTTACCTCTTCCCCAGGATTTATTGACTGCAGAACTTTCAGCTGGGTTTTACTCAATTTAATTAAGCCAACTTGATGGGGAACTGCTCGTGCAGCTTCCATCAAATTAGCGTTGATTTGTTCGTTTTTCGCACAAATCTGCATTCTTATTATCATCCGCTAAG
>NZ_JADQAI010000160.1 GCF_022129235.1 Psychrobacter sp. Ps6
GATAGAACAACCTTAGGGCAGGTTGTGTTTGATTGTGTTACCCCTCATGGGTTTGATGTTTTTGTGCATCCGAGATTACAAAAAATTGAAATCGAGCATTTGGATCGTAGTGATGAAAGTACGCCTGCTTTTATGAACCGATTGGCTAAATCTTATGATGCTGTGGCAAAACCTGTCGAAGGTAAGTTTATTTTTGTCCCTATTGGTGAACAGCGAAGCGCATCAGGTAAGGATATTGAATCAGTTACCCTGTCACTTCCTGCAATTAATCATTCAGGTAATTCTGATTTTATCAATGTATCGGCTGAACTTGATGGCCGACAAGAATTTAGTGGTGTTAGAGCCTTTTATGGTTCCACTGATACGGGGAAACGCTTAGAAGTCAGAGTTGGGTCAAAACCATTTAAAACTCTTGGTAAGGATAAGAATTCCAAACAAGAAGCGGAACAAGCTTGCGCGGCTGAACTTAGAAAAATGCAGCGCCAAGGCCGAAAGATTTCTATTGAAGCGCCGCCGGTTCCAACAGCATTTGCAGAAGGGATCATCGTGTTAGACGATTCTTTTCCCCGAGCATTCAAAGGTCGATGCTCTATCGATCAAGTTTCTTTTTCTGGTCAAGGGTTACAAATCAGCCGTATGAACATTCAAGCAACATTAATGGGTGAGTAATGCTTTCAAGTCGAACTAAAATCCGCATTAATCAACAAGCTTTTTTCTCTTCTACACTTCCCGTTAAAATTTCAGACGCCCAAATTAAACGCCATATTGATGATCTTCGTGTTCGTCAATTAAAAGATATCCGATGCCCGTTGTATTTAAGATTTAATCAAAATAGAACGGGGGGAACATGGTGGTTTTATCGATATGAGAAGGGAAAACAATATAGTCATCGATTAGGGTCTTATCCTACTATCCAAGCCAAAGATATTATGGATGTGGTAAGCGCAGCCTCCGTTAAGGTTGCAAAAGAGGAAATCATCGAATGCCATCGTTTCGAAACTGTTGATCAATTAGTCGCTTGGCATGTTGAAAGGCAAAGAACGTTAAATCAATCAAGCAAAGCACGATTGGTTAATATCAAAAGTATGGCAGAAACTCATGTTATGAGTATTTTCCATGGGGTAGGTGTGACAGATTTGACTCAC
>NZ_JADQAI010000161.1 GCF_022129235.1 Psychrobacter sp. Ps6
AACCTGTACTAATTGCTCGTTTGGCTTGACCATACAACACCCAAGTGGTTTGTATCAAGTCTAATTATTTCGATATCACCTTAATCCTTGGTTCAGTTGGATTAAGATGACACTAGTCATTTAAACACACAGACTCATATCTAACCCCCTTTGCTGACGACAATAGCATGATGGTACCACCTGATCCCTTCCCGAACTCAGAAGTGAAACATCATCGCGCCAATGGTAGTGTGGCTCCGGCCATGTGAGAGTAGGTCATCGTCAGCTCTCTATTCCTGAAAACCCCCTTACGTGAATGCGTAAGGGGGTTTTCTTTGTCTGCTTTAAGCTAAATAATTATTAATCTAACCCCAGTTCGGGATAAGCCACATTGTAACTTATTGATACTATTTACAATGTGGCTACCTGTCCCTGCTGAGGCATGTTTTTGATGGTGGGTTTATAGGGAAACCAGCAATAAGCAATCAAACCTGACAGCAAGTTTGTGATAAACCCCGTGACACTACGATGGCGTGAGTGTTCGATTTGGCACAAGTTTTTAAGCTCTCCAAACACCGTTTCAACCAAAGAGCGATGATTGAGTAGTGCCTCATCCATAGGCTCAAGTAATTGGGGTTTCATATTACGCCGAAGTTTGGTTATCAACGTGGTATCACTGTGTTTTGTGAGCCACTCGTTTAGTGCTTTACTGATATAGCCTCTATCCCCAAACACCTTGGCAAACACAGACGTTGCCATATCCTTAACAGGCACTCTGTCATCGGTATTACCCGCAGTGACTTTGACGGATATCAGTTCACCTTTGTGATTGATAATGGCATGCAGCTTAAAGCCATAGAACCAGCCCATGCTGCTTTTGCCTCGGGTTGCCAGTCCTTCAAAGACTTTATGACGGTAGATACGCTTGTTATGACAAACTGCTATCTTGGTTGAATCAATATAGCTGATACCTGTACAGTCGCCCATCATGCTTTGCAAGTAGGCACATAATGGCATGATACTGCGTGGTATCAGCTCTATAAACCGTGAATAACTGGGCAAGTTTGGAAACTCCCGCTTCATCATGCCAAGCATGTGATGGTAGTAAAAAGACTTAAACTGTCGATACCGCAGTTGATGAAACAGTACCAAGATGGTCAT
>NZ_JADQAI010000162.1 GCF_022129235.1 Psychrobacter sp. Ps6
ACTCAGATAAAGACCGTGATGCGATGCAGAAAGAGATGGGTCAGCTACAAAGCGAAATGAACCGTATCGCAGATACCACAAGTTTTGGTGGTCAGAATCTGCTTGATGGTTCTTTCGGTGATAAGAATGGGGAAACTAAGTTTCAAATTGGTGCTAACTCTAATGAGACTCAAAGCTTAGGTTTAATGGATGTGTCTTCGCATGCATTGGGTCGTTCATATTCTGGTGTTCAAGACGCTACAGCAGCAAAAACAAATAAATTGACTGGTGGTTCTTCAACTAGCGATTCTGGGTTTACAATTAATGCTGGTGGGAAAGAGCACTCTATTGATGTTACTAAAGATATGTCAGCAGAAGATCTTGAGCATAAAATTAATAATATTGATGGTTTAAGTGACGTTAAAGTAACAACGGCAAAACAGGGGATAGATGGAAAAGACGCGGTTCAGGCAACCCAAACCTTATCAGGTATATCAACCACTGGTACTGGTGATCTGACCTTAAGTATTGCAGCAAAGAATGTAACTATTAAGAAAGGCGATTCTAATCAGGATATTGCAGATACAATTAATAATTCAGCAGATTTACAGAAGCTTGGTGTATCTGCAGCATTAGATAAGAATGGAAATATTACTGTTTCAGGTAATGAAGATGGTTCAGATTTAGAGATTAAGGCCGCTTATGCAGCTGATAGTAAAGGAAGTTCAATTACGATTGGTTCTACAACTGTTGATGGTAATACTACAGCAGTAACTGCAACAGGCGAAACAGCATCCAATGGTTCAGCTGCCGTTGTTGAACAAGCGGCTGAATTTAATATCGATTTCTCAAAAGTTAAAGTTGATAAAGGAATTAGTACATTATCACTTGGTGGAAAAGGAATGGCGGCAGCAAAAGATCTTGCTGTAAATACTAGCAAAGTTACAACTGAATCAGTAGCAAGCCTAGACCTATCTACTCAAGACGGCGCACAAAATGCAATTGATGTCCTTGATGCCGCAATGGAACAAGTTGACTCTAAGCGTGCTGAAATCGGTGCGTTCCAAAACCGTATGAACCACACCATGAGTAACCTAGCAAACATCAATGAAAACGTTAATGCGTCTAACAGCCGTATTAAAGATGTCGATT
>NZ_JADQAI010000163.1 GCF_022129235.1 Psychrobacter sp. Ps6
TTGTTTTCCAGCCGTTGCCACTGTTTGCGAATTTGCTTAATCCGCTGATGTTGAAAGGCTTTCGCTGCGGTTAATCGGGCGTTATCATCAAACCAGAAACTGACCCATTGCTGTAAATACTCAGTTGGTCTGTATTCTGATTGAGGTAAAAGCCAAGAGACATCCACTTGAACTTCATTACCTGAAAAAAGCGGAGTACCACCGCCACCACAAAAACCGACTAATACACCAGCTTTAGCCAACTCTCGCATAGCAGCTTGGGTCACCGATGTACCTGTTCCAAGCATAATGGCGGTCGTATTGGCGATGGGGATATTCCAATATAAACTCTCTTTACCCTCATCAGTAACATATTCAACTCGCCCACTGTTTACTAGCACTCGACAATGCTGAAGATAATAAAGATTGGTACGTTTTGAGTGGAGTATGGTTTTAAGCTCGCTAGGAGAAAAGTCCTTTTTCATCTTCAACATCATATCAATGCGTTAACTATCATGGCATTAGTATATTCAACAGGATGAATTTAAAATGCGACTTTATTGGCAAGAATGACGAAATATCAGATTAAAGAGTAAAATATGTCTAAGTTTTATCTACCTATTCGGTAGTAAAGAAAGTTCAAACCATTGCGAATTTCTGCCTGCATTTCTAAGCTGCCTATTCGGCAGTGAAGCGTATTGCGGGTATATCTCTTCGTTTTGCTTGTTTCTAAGCTACCTACTCGGCAGTGAAGAAAAAATCGCTTGTAATACTGTTTTAGTTGCTTTTCTAAGCTGCCTACTCGGCAGTGAAGAGCTACGCCTATCGGTGATAACCGCTTCTATTTTTTCTAAGCTGCCTACTCGGCAGTGAAGCTTGTGTACCATGTCTTCTTTATTGTTGTTAATTTCTAAGCTGCCTACTCGGCAGTGAAGTGAAGACTTTATTCGATTTCGGTTTATTTTTAAAGAACTTAGACCACTTTATTCTAAAATACCCTTTTTCTGCGTCCTATTTTACATATTTATAAATCAATAACTTATAAATGAGTCAAAAAATAGGGTCACATCCCTCTTTTAAATCTTCGTACCTTAGCTCTGACATTTTTCATTGGCGATGAGGTATTAAACTGAATCATTCGCCCTAACGTC
>NZ_JADQAI010000164.1 GCF_022129235.1 Psychrobacter sp. Ps6
TTTATTTTATATTGGTCTACCAGCAAGTCCCCTAATTGATAAGCATCTTCAACAGGCATTGAGCTTGGTGCTGGATATGTCGTTTGTGCCTGTGTTTGTAAGGTATATAACAGACAGAAACATAACAACCACCGATAACCCGTTTTTATTTTTTCCATTACTTAATAATCCTTATTACGGCATAGCGGAAAATATATCTCTTCACCAATACCAAAATGCACCCAATACAAGGAGCGTTTCAAGCAGGTAATATAAAGCTAGCGAAGTACTCTCACTGTATGTGTTTTTAAGAACTCTTTAGCAAAGTCATTAACTTGTTCTTTTTGAGCTTCTGATAAATGACTCATTGCTTCAAGATAATCTTCTTTATAAATCTCATAAAGGGATTGTTTTTTATCCGTACCCATCGAATCTAAATATATTTTTGAGTAAGCAGCGCCAAGCACTTCATCTTTTTCTGGGTATGTGATTTGTGGCACCATATGTAAATACCGTGCAGCAAGAAATCTTATAGAAGTAGCATCTCCGGTATTAGCCATTTTTATCCAAATATCTAAAGCTTCTTCTTTATTTCCTTCATCATAAATTATAGATGCATAACCGACCATCCCTCTAAAATTACCCTGTTCAGCTGAAGCTTTGTATAAACGTTTTACTTCTTTTTTTCGCTTGCCCGGTATGAAAAACCAGCCATCACCAACCTCATAACTTCTACCTAATTCATATTGAGCATTCGCATCACCATGCTCTGCTGCTTTTTCTTTCCATTCAGTTTCTTCTGAGCCAGAATACAAAAGTGATAATCTATACATGGCTTTTGCATCTCCTTGTTTTGCTCTATCTTTTAATGCCTTTATCTGCTCAGCTCGGTACAGGTCTCTATCACCAAACACATTACGGCTAAATGAAAGCGCAAATTTAGCATCATCACTTCCTAATTTCGCAGCTTTAACTTCATATTCATGTTCTTTAGGGCTTTGAACCATAATGTTTGTTTTAAAACTTCTTGAATATGCCAAAGCGGCTTCTGCATTACCCTTGTCTGCCGCATATTTTAAATATGGTTGACCTTGTTTTATTTTATATTGGTCTACCAGCAAGTCCCCTAATTGATAAGCATCTTCAACAG
>NZ_JADQAI010000165.1 GCF_022129235.1 Psychrobacter sp. Ps6
AGATGGAGCAAGAAGCTCTGGCTGATATCTTTGCTGAAAGTAATGATGATGCGAATTCTTTAAGCGATCTACCTCCTGAAGGTCTGAACCTAAAAGAGATGTTGGCTGATCTGGAAATCGATATGATCCGTCAAGCATTAGAAGCTCAAAATGGGGTTGTTGCACGTGCTGCCGATATGTTAGGTATGCGTCGTACAACTCTGGTTGAGAAAATGCGTAAATATGGTTTAAGTAAAGACGATATTCGTTAATTTCTAAATATAAATATCTATAAAAAGGCCTTGTTGTAAGTAATACAGCAAGGTCTTTTTTTATCTCTATTAATCGCCAGTCATTACTTATGTTAGCGTCTGTCTGCAATCTATCTATTTCCTGTTTTCCTGTGTCCAATGGTTCTTTATTTTTTAGAATATCGCTAAGTCTATTTGCCTTGTTAACCTCGGTATTTTTATCTCTGTCATAAATTTGACAATATCCTGACATTAAAGTAATCTCCAACGCTTTGAAAAATATATGTTTTATCTGGCATACATTTTGCTTAATTAGACTTTTGTCAATATTTGTATTTTTCATGGGCGAACTGAAGACCTCTTTATCTTTGTCACAACAAGCGCGTTATCAGCAAGTGTTTGATGTCATGCCAACCGGTGTGTTGCTACTTGATGCAACAGGCCGAATTCACGATGCAAATCCAGAAGCTCATCGCCTATTGGATGAACCATTAATCGGTGAACGTTGGATTGATATCATTAAGCGCGCTTTTGCCCCACAAGATGATGATGGTCATGAGGTTTCTTTGCACAATGGTCGAAAAGTAAAATTGGCTATCTCAGCTTCCAGTGAAGGACAGCTAATTTTTATTACGGATATGACCGAAACAAGATTATTGCAGTCGCGATTGAGCGAACTTCAACGTTTGTCTTCGCTTGGCAAGATGGTGGCCTCGTTAGCGCATCAAGTGAGAACCCCCTTGTCGAGCGCTATGCTCTATGCCTCTCATTTAGGTTCAGAACAGTTGGCTCCAGCAACTCGACAGCGTTTTCAAGGTAAGTTAGTGGATAGATTGCACGACCTTGAAAAACAAGTCAGTGATATGTTGTTGTTTGCAAAAGGTGGAGATAACAAAG
>NZ_JADQAI010000166.1 GCF_022129235.1 Psychrobacter sp. Ps6
AAAACCTTTTGATTAATACGAGAAACCCAATCAAAAGTGTTCTTGTAAGCAACTGCGTATGAACCATTGTGTTCCGCAAAAGAAATAATGATGGCATCAGCCTCGCCCAGCTTTTTATAAAACTTTTGCGCCAGTTCTGGCTGACCTAATTGCTCTTCTCGTTCAAAGCTAAAAATCGGTAGTTCGTAATCATTAAGATCTAATACTTCCACTTCCGCATTAGGGACTAAAGAGGCTGTATAACGAGCAAATTGTTGATTGATTGAGTTACGGCTATTGGTTGCACCGAATGCTAAAATTTTCATATTGTCGCCCTTCTTTTAATCATTGTTCTTTGAGCGTATCGCTCGACTTGATGGAATCAGTCTACATTAAGACCCATAAATCATTAATAGCACCAAAGTAACAACACTATTTCCATATGACTTGCAATTTAGGAAAGCAAGTACATTAACCATAGCAATCAGATATCAGAATTCCATTATCAAAAATTACTTAAAACAGATTCAACGAGTTACCGCTTTATTAATATGCTAGTTGCACATATGATTTCTACAACAAATTATCTGACGTCTTTATATGGCGGTATTCTCTAAAGAAAAAAGGAATGGCTATGTCTAAATTGACTGTTGTTGCAAATATCATTGCAAAGGAAGGACAAATTGATCTCGTGAAATCAGAACTTTTGAAATTGATTGATGTAACACGAGCAGAAGATGGTTGTATCAGCTATGACCTTCACCAAGATAATGAAAACCCAGCCCATTTTGTGTTTTTCGAAAATTGGAGTTCTGAAGATAAGCTGCAAGCCCATTTAAATAACACACCAATCGCTGAGTATGTCAAAGCGACAGAAGGTGCTATTGAATTATTTACTATCAATAAAATGACTCATATTGGTTAGTCACTTAATAGGCCTTTTATGATAAAGGCCTATTAAAGTTTTAATTCGGATAAATTGTCTGATCTCACAGCAAATACAAATAAGGTTAAAAAATAATATTGCTATACTAATGCGCTACGAATAAAGCCATTGTGGTTTGCTAATTGCTTTTTTGCTTGTTCTGCATCAAGCCCAGCCAAAATCATCAAAATAGCAGTCTTACAATGTCTATCGCAGGCACTTA
>NZ_JADQAI010000167.1 GCF_022129235.1 Psychrobacter sp. Ps6
TTATTCAAAATGAACACCCTCAGATTCAAACCATTGTTTTATCGTATCTTGAGCCAGAACAATCTGCCGAAATCTTATCCCAGTTTCCTGAACGAGTTCGGTTGGATCTGATGATGCGTATTGCCCACTTAGAAGAAGTTCAACCTGCAGCGCTCCATGAACTTAATGACATCATGGAGAAACAGTTTGCCGGTCAGTCTGGTGCGCAAGCTGCGAAAATTGGCGGCTTGAAAGCGGCGGCTGAAATTATGAACTATCTCGATAACAGTATGGAAGGTATCTTGATGGATCAAATTCGTGAGCATGACGAAGATACTGCCGTTCAGATTCAAGACCTGATGTTTGTGTTTGATAATTTGATTGAAATGGATGATCGCAGTATTCAGATTTTGCTGCGTGATGTACCTCAAGAGCATCTGCAATGTGCACTGAAAGGTGCAGACGATCCACTGCGTGATAAGATTTTTGCCAATATGTCAAAACGTGCTGGTGAAATGCTGCGTGAAGATCTTGAAGCAATGGGGCCAATTCGTGTATCCGATGTAGAAGCGTCACAAAAAGAGATTCTAGCAATTGCTCGTCGTTTGGCTGATACCGGGGAGATTATGCTAAATGGCGGTGGCTCCGAAGAATATTTATAACAGGGTAACCCATGGATAATGATCGTCGTCGCGGCTTTGTTCGCATAAATTCAGACCAAGCTGAAGTGTTAGAACGTTGGTGTTTTCCCGATTACAGCGATGAGTTGCCACATCAACATGACAACGCACTAAATTATGAGCTTCAGCGGCAAGTACCAGAACCCGAGCCTCATCATGCGCCAGAGGAAGATTCGCCGCCACCATTAACGGCGGCAGATCTCGATGAAATCCATCAATCTGCTTACGATGATGGATTTGCTGAGGGGCGAAAAGCAGGTTATGACGAAGGATTTAGTCAAGGACAGCAAGATGGGCAGCAGTTAGGTCAGCAGCAAGGTGTTGAACAAGGTCTCGCTCAGGGTTTAGAGCAAGCGCAAACGCACATTGCGGCCCAAGTGGATGCGTTAGCTTTAGTGATGGATAATCTCGCTACGCCTATTGCGGTTATGAACGAAGAAGTTCGAGCTCAAGTCTTGCAAT
>NZ_JADQAI010000168.1 GCF_022129235.1 Psychrobacter sp. Ps6
TAACCAGATAGAATTGCCGCGAGTAATATGATGAGGACCCACATCAGCATAAGAGGTAATAAAACTATCTGGAGCATCACCAAAATCGAGGCCTAGCGGGGCATAACGACAACGGGCACCATCATTGGTCGACATGGTAAAACCTAAATTGGATACTATCGTTGCGGTATAACTTGCAGATGCCCCATCACCTATCGGAATCTGCAGTACAGGCGCTGCAATACTTGGTGTTGGGGGCGAGTAATTACCATTATTGACTGCGTACATATTACCCAATTGATCAAAATAGATCGCGCCATAACTGGATGAAAAATGACTCCCGCTATAAGTACGTGTTGTGCCATTTTCAATAACTTGCGTTACGGATTTACTATTATCACGGGTCTGAGTCACAGGATCGTAAATTGCGATAACGCCATTTGCTCTCAAACCATAGATTTTTCCATCAATCGGATTAATTGCAAAATCAGCGGTAGAAAATGCGGAAATAGAAGGTCGACCAATTTCTTGTAAATATGTTTCATTAGCCGGATTGACATCAACCATCAAAATATAACCAGTGTTTCCTCCAGTCATATATAAAATGCCATCGTCAGAAATAGTGGCATTATTAAAATTAATGTCGATATTGGATCCTGTTAAGGTAATCGGCAATAAATGGACATTGTAATTACCATCGACTAAAGCGATTACCCGCAAATTTGTGCCACTAACATCACCAATAATATGATTAGTTTGCATCGCATACCCTACTTGCAGCCCATTATTGTCATAGACTGCAGTCGTATCAGCAGCAAGTTCTTCTGTTGCACCAGAGAATAAATCCACCGCAAACAGGTCTGCAGGGGTTCTTAATGTTAAATAACCATCAGCATCACAAGAAGCAAACTCAGGCGCTAAAAAGTCAGCAAAGTTATTATTACTGCTATCACCTGTAATAACGCCTAACGAAATGATATTAGCTGAACTCGAGCCATAGCCATCAGGATCTGCAATAGTATTATTGATCAGTAAGCCATCCGTATTTACTGTACCAACTTGAGGAGGACATATTGAGGGTGCGGGTAATGTTTCATTTGCGGTTTCAAACAGTTGGTAGCTATGACCATCAAGTG
>NZ_JADQAI010000169.1 GCF_022129235.1 Psychrobacter sp. Ps6
GCAACAAGAAGCAATACCACAATGAGCGCAACACCTTGCTGCTTTTTCATTAGGACTCCGCCTTATTCTGCTCATTCTCAAGCTCTGCTTTTGGTAACACAAACACTCGGTCTATATCACCAAAGTCTTTCAGTTTTAACGTAACTTTAATCCCTTCAGGTAATTTACCTTCACTGTCCCAATTTTTTATCCAACGTTTATCGGTATAAAATTCCAACTTCATCTCAGTGACATTGGGTAAAATCACTTTCACTAGAGGTTCAGTGCCAGCGGTATTATCTGGATAGCGAAACCAAACACGCTCCAAGTTATCATCCACAATACGATAACCAACTTTCGTTACATCGCCGCGAGGGAACATCGCTTCTGGATTTTGCCAACCATCGCGAACAAACAGAATACCTTGGCTTGATGAATCAAGAAGATACTCCCCCGATTCCACCAGTTTTTTACTCGGTTCTTCATCGTTAGAACGGGTTTGTCGGGCAACAATTTGGCTAAAATCATTCCCCATAATAATCATCGCTCGCTGAATCTCACTAATACGCTGATTATGCTCTTGTGATTGCACATTGCTGCGTTGTACGCCATTTAGCACCTGATACGCAGATAAACTCAACATGGCAAAAACACCAATGGCAACTAACACTTCGAGTAAGGTAAAGCCCTTGTTTCGAGCTGAATGTAGGTTATTTATTCGCGACATAAGTTCTAACTGTTAATACGGAATATTTTTGTTGTTTGTCGGTTGCAACGGAGACATCCACCGCTTTTAAATAACCATCGGCAGTTTTGGTCGATTTGATGGTCCAATACCACTCTCGTCCGGCTAATTCGGATTTTCCTCGCTTAGTACTGCTTGGGATCTCACCGCTTAACTGCAACTGCGCCAGTTGATTATCAGCAACCATTGATGCAAACGTCTTTTCTTCTAGATAGCTCACCGTATTTAAATGCTGACTGACCGCTTTCATAATACTTAGAGCCGCAACCGCAAAGATTGCCAATGCCACCAGCACTTCTAATAACGTAAATCCCCGTTGCTGACTCATTTTTTTATCTCTAGCTCTTGCCCTGGCTCTAGCAATTTCACATCGCCAATTTCCGTTGCGAC
>NZ_JADQAI010000170.1 GCF_022129235.1 Psychrobacter sp. Ps6
AAACTTTATTACATGGTTGATCTACATTATTCCAATCACAAGTTTCTTTTACTACTTTAAGATTTAAGTCTTTAGCTGTCTTTGGTAGATATTGCTCGTCGCTACCTAATTGATAAGCTGCCACAGTACTTAACATATTTGCAGCAGTGAGTGCTATAGCGCGAATAGATTGGGCTTGTTGATAATCTAAAGTGATTTTGCCATCTTTATCGTATTGAGCAATACGTTCAGAAGAGCTAAAACTAACACCTAGCATATCACTTGCTTTTTTAAGCTCTTGAGCAAAATGGTATAGTGTTTCAGCTTCTTTATCTGTTGAGCCTGTAACTTCATTATTAACAAGCATTTTAGCTCTACCATTTACAGCAGCATCAATGGCTTGAGGTAATATTTCACTATAATCGAAAGGATTATCATCTGCTGGGTATGTAAATGAAAATCGCTCTTTGACTTGTGGCTCATTTAAGACTTCAGCAACAGTAATAACGGCTTGAAGAGTTGCAACGTCAGCATTGTCTTTTTCTGCATTATTAAGAGCTGTTTTGTATTCCGTTAATTTCGATTGGAAATCAGTTTCGGAGAGCTTCGGAAGAACATTGTCATTAATATCTGTAATGATCTTTTCTACTGCGACACTATGGTAACCACGAAGTACACCCATTACTGATAAGGTATTATCGAGGTGTTTTTGAGCGTCAGTAAAGCTAACCACTTTTTTGTTTGGTAATTGTTTAGATAATATTTGCTGGAATTCAGCTTCATTTTTTGTATTTAGAAGTGATACTGGTAGCTCAACAGAAGTATCTAAATCAGATAAATTGATGCCATTTTCAGGATTACCATCACTGTCTAATGTTTGAAGAAGTGCCGCAATATTTTTTACGTTACCATTTTTTGTAATATCGTACGGTGTAATTGCTTTTTTATTTAGATCAGTAACTTGTGTTGTACCAAGCTCTAAGTTATTTATAGAGAACGAACAACGAGTACCCTCAGTAACAACAAATTCCCCCTTAGAACCTGTTGTACCCGTTTCGCCACTTGTACAGCGGTATTTTAATCCAGCCACTTCCTTATCAACAAAAGTGGCTTTTATTTTGCCAGCTGGAGCAA
>NZ_JADQAI010000171.1 GCF_022129235.1 Psychrobacter sp. Ps6
GAATATTAGCTACTTCGCCATAAATACCAAAACCTGCATAACAACAAGCAATAAAGCAAATTGCACCTAACGTTTGATGTGAACTTAAGCCTAAACGCTGAAAAATATGATGTAAATGTTCACGATCAGGTTTAAATGGAGAATCTCCACGACGAACACGACGTATCATTATCGCCGCCATATCCATTAAAGGAACAGCTATCAACCATAATGCAGTAACCGGACGTAAAGGAGGTTTAGTTCCATTTTGACTGGCTAATAGCAATAGCCAAATGACCGTAAAGCCAATCAGCATACTACCAGCATCCCCCATAAATACTCGTCGTTTACGACCAAAAAAACCTAAGTTCAACAAAACATAAGGAGCTATTGCCGCAATAATAATCATACATATAAATGCCAGATGACTTTGACCATCAATGGTCAGCATAATGCCTAATCCACCAAACGTCACAATTGCCAGCCCACCGAGTAAACCATCAATACCATCAACCATATTAAACGCATTAATTGCACCAATAACAGCTAAGATAGTAACAACGTACCCCATATTACCTAAATTGACATCGCCAAAAGCAAACATATTTCCTAATGTATGTAGTTTTAACCCAGTAAAATAAATCATACAAATAGAAAGACCGCCCTGAACAAGTAATCTAACTTTAAAACTTAAATCCACTTTATCATCGATAGCACCAATCACAGTCAACACAATTATACATATTGCATATAATCCGGAATCATTAAGCAAATCGGGGTTATAATATAAAAATTGAACTAGGGTTAGACAAATAGAGATTCCTCCAACTAGAGGGATGGCTCCTTGATGTAACTTTCTTTCATTTGGGGTATCTACTAAGCCTAATTTTTTTGCTAATTTACGTAACAAAAATAAAGCAGTTAGTGACGAAAAAAAAACGAAAGCCAATTCAATAAACATTATATTACCTATACGTTTAGACTACTTGTCCTGTACTGTATTATTAAAAGCACTACGAAGTAGCACAATTGCAACACCGCACATAGTACCAAGTAAAAAGGCCAATACGACAATTAATGCACGTTTCGGCTTATCTCGACTAACAGGATAATCAGCATTTTGTAA
>NZ_JADQAI010000172.1 GCF_022129235.1 Psychrobacter sp. Ps6
ATTACCTCAGCCTTCCAAGCTGATGATGCGGGTTCGATTCCCGCTGCCCGCTCCACATTTCTTGTGTGCTGATATAGCTCAGTCGGTAGAGCGCACCCTTGGTAAGGGTGAGGTCGGCAGTTCAAATCTGCCTATCAGCACCACTCTCAAGTCTTATTTCATCCATTTGTTATATACTCAACAAACCCATGTTTGGTTGTGTGGTCGTAATGCCACTAAATACCGTGCCCAGAGGGACTATCCATGTCTAAAGAAAAATTTGAACGCGTAAAACCGCACGTAAACGTTGGTACTATCGGCCACGTTGACCACGGTAAAACAACTCTAACTGCTGCTATCTGTACTACACTTGCAAAAGTGTACGGTGGTGTTGCTAAAGACTTCGCATCTATCGATAACGCTCCAGAAGAGCGCGAGCGTGGTATCACAATCTCTACTTCTCACGTAGAGTACGATACTCCAACTCGTCACTACGCACACGTTGACTGTCCTGGACACGCCGATTACGTTAAAAACATGATCACTGGTGCTGCTCAAATGGACGGCGGTATCCTAGTTGTTGCTGCAACTGACGGCCCAATGCCACAAACACGTGAGCACATCCTACTTGGTCGCCAGGTTGGTATCCCTTACATCATCGTATTCATGAACAAGTGTGACATGGTTGATGATGAAGAACTACTTGAGCTAGTTGAGATGGAAGTTCGTGAACTTCTTTCTGAGTACGACTTCCCAGGTGATGATTGCCCAGTAATCATGGGTTCTGCTCTAGGCGCTCTAAACGGCGAGAAAGAGTGGGAAGACAAGATTGTTGAACTAGCAGAAGCTCTAGATTCTTACATCCCAGAGCCAGAGCGTGCAATCGATCTACCATTCATTCTTCCAATCGAAGATGTATTCTCAATCCAAGGCCGTGGTACTGTTGTAACTGGTCGTGTTGAGCAAGGTATCATCAAAGTTGGTGACGAAGTTGCTATCGTTGGTATCGTAGACACTATTACAACTACTTGTACTGGTGTTGAGATGTTCCGTAAGCTTCTTGACGAAGGCCGTGCTGGTGAGAACGTTGGTGTTCTTCTACGTGGTACTAAGCGTGACGAAGTT
>NZ_JADQAI010000173.1 GCF_022129235.1 Psychrobacter sp. Ps6
ATCAATCTAACTTAATGATATTTTCTGCAGGTAGCCTTCGTACAACTGTGACCCAACTAAAGCCACAATTAGAACATTTAACTCAACGATCAATCACATTTACTTTTGGCCCTGCTGGCTTACTCAGTAAAAACATACAATCAGGTATGCAGTGTGATCTTTTTCTATCTGCAAATATGGCTCATCCTCAATATTTGCGTTCTATTGCTTTAATGAAAAATATAATGCCTTTTTGTCACAATAGCCTCTGTTTAACTATTGCTCGCCATCATTATCAACCACATAAAACATGGATCGATTATATTAGTGATCCAGCATTACAATTAGCAACATCAACACCTAATTGCGATCCATCTGGTGACTATACGTGGCAATTATTTGATAAAATCGCGCAATACAATAAACCATTAAGCGATTATTTAAAAAGGACTGCCCAACCACTAGTTGGGGGCATTAACACGATAACAATACCACCAGAATATACTGCCGCGTCGTTTCTTATTCAGCACCATAACATTGATATGTTTATCGGTTATTCTCACTATAAATCGATACTAGCAAGAGATCCAAAATTGATGGTGATCCCTATTCCTGCGCAAGAGAATATTTTTGCAACTTACGGCCTTGCATATAATGATGATATTGCCCTTCCTATTGTTAATTATCTACTTTCAATCTCAGGACAGTGTTATCTTCAGCAAGCGGGATTTAGTTCAATCCATCAAACAATGGAATAATGGTTTGATAAGATTGTTGGTCAACAATAACCGTCGTTTTTTTAGTCTTAACTCCATAAGCCTGTTGAAGATTAGGTAGATTTAATATTTTCTGACAATCATTAAATAACCATTTACCTTGAGGCAATAATAACAGCGCTTTATCTGCTACTAGTAAAGCATGACTAGGATCATGCGTTGTGAATATTACGCATTTATTATCACGACGAGCCAATGTTTTTAATAACCGCAATACCGTTTGTTGATTATGTAAATCTAATGCTGATGTTGGCTCATCTAAAGCAATCACAGTGCAATCAGCAACTAATGCACGAGCAATTAAAACTAACTGTTGTTGACCACCAGACAGCTGTGAAAAAAAACTAT
>NZ_JADQAI010000174.1 GCF_022129235.1 Psychrobacter sp. Ps6
AATAAAAGCCCAATCGATAATGATTGGGCTTTTTATTGCGAAAAACTAAACTAAAAATTAGTTAAACCAACCTTTAGTTTCATTCTCTGCGGCTTTACCTTTTGACTCCATTAAATTCTGTGTTCCCTTGGAGATATTTCGGGTAGCGTCGGCTTCTGATTGTAAAATATCTGTCTGGGCTTTTTGCCGATTTAACTCAGCATCAATAAAGTCATTTTCACGGGAAAGTCGGGCATTTTCACGCTGAATTGCAAGCTTTTGTCTTTCTATTTCTAATTGACGTAACTCATCTTCATAATGTTGATCGCGGTACTTATCTGCAAGTCGCTCAGTTTCTTTCTCTTGTTTTTGCTTAGCAGCAAGAGCATTTCTTTGAGCTAATATAGCCGCTTGATGCTTACGCTTTTGTTCCGCTATACGTTCTTGTTTAGCTCTTTTTTCTTCTTCAATACGGTGTTGTCGACGTTGTTCTGCTTGTACATTAGCCATGCCTTGTTGCTCGGCTTGCTGTATTGCTTGGAGTTGCGATTGCAGACCATTCGCCAATGAAGAGGTCGATATTAGAGCTGTTATTATTATGAAACTTTTCTTGATCATCCTTGCTCCACACATACAGAGTTAGGTTGAACACGGGTTTCATTTTTTTCTGTTGAAACAACAAGAGCAACCCCTGGTTTAAATTCACAAGAACGACCTATTTGGGTTGAGGTGAAAATTTTGTTTTTTTCTGAATAAGTAAGGGTCACACCTTCAACCATGATCGTATCTGAAACAACAAGGCCTGTTGCACCTCCGGCAACACCACCTAAAAGGCCTCCAACTAAAGTTTCTCCTTGATTATCACCAATAAATGCACCAGCAACACTACCTAGTAAGCTACCAACTGCAGTTGTTGTTTTTTTCGCTTGAGAGTTATCGACTTGGACTTGAGCTGCAGTGACTGCGATAATATTAATCGTTTTCGCTTCTTGTTTATGATTAAGAGCTGATACTTGGTAAGAGGTTGCTTTATATTGTTCTCCTGTTGCTTGACATCCAGTCAGACCAATAATAAGAGATGATGCCATTAAACTTAGCGCTAATTTTTTATTCATCAAGGTAA
>NZ_JADQAI010000175.1 GCF_022129235.1 Psychrobacter sp. Ps6
ATGAAGCCGGATCATAATGGGCAAAGTCGTAATCTTTTTTCTTATGCTCATCAAATGCTGATGGTTCAGATGAAGGCTCGGAGATACTCTCTTTGGTTATCTCTTCACTAGATGCCAACTCTTGAGGTGGTATCTCTTTAGATTCAGAGAGCTTAGTGTCAATTGAGTCAAGTAACTCAGGAGCCTGCTGATAACGCTCCGAGGCTTCAACCGCTTCTTGTAATTGACGAACAACATTATCCAGAGCTCGTTGTTGATCTTCGTCTGACAGCACTAGCTCTTCATCAAGTAAGCTTTCTGCTTCAGGATCATTTAACGCACTTTGCTCATCAAACTCAGGCAGATCATCAAGCTCAAACGCTTCAATATGTGATTCTGACTGCGCTTTTGTCTCTGGCATTGCATGACTATTAGGCTCTCTCTCATCAAGTTCATCTAACGCTGCCTGCTCATCAAAAATAGGAAATTCATCGATAGCTTGCGCTAAACTTTGCTTTTCTTCCGCTTCTTGACGATCAAGTTCGCGCTCTAACTCTTCAACGGTTAAAGGCTTAGCTTCTGGTGCCAAATAATCGTGCGGTGATGATTCTTGATCCTCATCCGCTAAAGTATGTTGCTCTAATTCTTGGTCTAGAAATTGGTCTAAAATATCATCAATATCTTCTTCAGCGACTTGAGTCTGTAACGGCTCAATCTCCTGAGACTGTTCTACTGTTGCATCGATTGCCTCAGTTGGCTTTTCACCCCAGTCATCCACTAGTTCATCAAGTAGAGCCGTACTGTTTTCTTCGAGATCTAATGGTTGTTCTAAAGCAATCTCATCGTCCTCATCGGGGATCAACTCATCAAGCAGTTGAACGGAATTTTCATCCAAATCGATATCGAGATCCGCACCTAAAAGATCGTCTTCGTCTGTTATGAGTTCATCCAGCAATTGAGTGCTGCTCTCTGAGATTGCGGTCTCAACTTCAGGTATTGTTTGTGATTCTGCACTAAGATTCGATGTAGGATTAGCACTCTCTGCTGCCAACTCTTCGCTGCTGATATCCAACTCGTCTATTGGTTTTTGCACTGAATCTTCAACAGTCGGTGATGT
>NZ_JADQAI010000176.1 GCF_022129235.1 Psychrobacter sp. Ps6
GAGGAAATATCCCCATCCCAATTTCCTTTGCCTTCAATTAAGGCAATAAATTTATTGATCTCAACGTCAGGTAGTGAAACTCGGTACTGACTACCATCAACTTTATCTCGTGGATAATAACTCTCTTTCGAGTAATCAGCTAGATTGATTCGGATATATTCTAGCAAATATTGCTCTAATTTCTTTATATCATTTTCATGTTCAATTAATGGACGAAGAACATAATATAAATACAAATTATTTTCGTAATTAGAAAAGCCATTTGTCTTATGACAAGGTTCTAAGCAAAAAGACTTTATTTCTTCAAGATTAAAACCAGCACGTTTTAGCCCTTTCATTTTATTTTTCAAACTATAGCCATCATTAAAAATGGCCGTCATTACATCATTCTTTGACACATAAACCTGGAAAAAATCAGGAATATATTTTAGTAAAAATTTAATATTAATTTCGGTTAGCCAAGCTGTAGATTTACAACAAGACATCAATGCTACAATGAAACGAGAGACCAAAGAACTATCATCATTTATTGATTTTAATTCCTTATTGAAAAATTCAGTCATAAAAAAATCATGGACAGTATACTGCTTAATTTCCTCTAAATTATCCTTTTCATCAATAACATACTCAAAAATAGCATTTTGGGCTTGCTCTGGAAATAAGCTTGCATAATAAGTATTATCTCGTAACAAACTAATGGCGTCTTGTATTTTCATTCCATTTCTCTTTAGTTATGCATTCTAGCATTGTAATTTCTAATTATAATAAGCTCACTATTCTAAATAATCATGACTCATTAATCCATTTATCCTACAAAATATTTTTTAGTGCTATCGTAGTGCTTATATTTGCAAAAACCATCAATACAGCCTTGGAAATAGCTTGCCATTACACTATATTCTTTTCCTTAAAATTGAATCAGTGACAACGCTATCAAACCTGTATCTTTAAGTCATTTCGGTATATATCTATCTTAATAAATCAGATGTGTATTGTGATAAATACGCCTAAATTCAACCTTGAAGTCCGACAGAGCTGATTGTACCTTTCGGTGTTTCATTAAAATGACGTTTATACTCACGACTAAATTGCGAT
>NZ_JADQAI010000177.1 GCF_022129235.1 Psychrobacter sp. Ps6
ACTAGTAGAAGAGAAAAACCAAGAAACCGTTCAAAGATTAACGTTAAATTTGCTAGATAACAGCGGTTGGAAATTGGATAGTTGGCAATATGGTGAACCTGTATCAGCTAACACTCATATTACTTTACGCTATCAAGATGAACACTTAGTTGGTAAAACTGCCTGCCACAGTTACAGCATTGCCGTTCGTGATACCTTACGACCGGGATTTATCAATTTAGCCGCTGATTATTCAACAATGGACACCACAGAGTGTACCACTGAGCAGCAAGATGCTGATAAACGTTATCTGGAACAGTTGGCCCATGTTAATCAGTTTACTTTTTTTGCAGGGCGACTAACGCTGTCATATAACTCTAATGGACATTTAGGTGTAATGATTTTCTCGCCACAAACATCGTCAGAGAATTAAAATCATTTGTGAGATCAAAAATAGCCCCAGATAGCTAATGTCGGGGCTATTTTTATTGGTGTTAATGTAAATTGTGGCAATGAGCTTAATCGATTAATAACCACCTAATCGTTGGGCCTGATGCACCATTTCTTGTCGGGAGTAAGCCTGTTTTTTTAGCTGTTCAATGGCTTGTTGAGTCGAAGTAAAAGCAAACTGTGTGATATCGATATTATGAATATTGACCCATTGAACTTCAGCCACATCATCTTGAGCGATAACTGTCGGTTTTTGATCTAGTTTGACGATAAAGAAACAATCACAGGTTTTGTATTCTACCGTTTTATATTGGTAGGTATTGCTGTAAGAATGCACATACGTTAGCGAGTAAATTGATAACCCCAGTTCCTCTTTAATCTCACGAACAGCCGCTTGTTCTAAGCTTTCATTTGGATCAACAAATCCGCCTGGAAGGTCATACATTCCTTTTTTTGGGTCTCGCCCTCGAATCGCGACTAATACCTCATCATTAACAACAATTGCGACCATAACCGCCGCTGCTGCATTATGAAAATAGGTAAATTGACACTGCTGGCAGATAAATTCTTTGTAGCTAACTCGCTCTAATGATGGCGAGCCACATTGTGGACAATAGTGCATACCATCTCTCTTATTGTTGTTGTAACCAGTCTAAAATAAATCTG
>NZ_JADQAI010000178.1 GCF_022129235.1 Psychrobacter sp. Ps6
TTTCAGGTTGTGAATGCGTATCCGGGGAATCCGCATAAGAGTTATGGGTATTTGCAGGAACTGGGAATGTATTTGTCATCCCGGAAGTGAAGAACGAACTATCCGGGATCTCTCACCGCACGTCGTAAAATTGATACCAATATTTATTTCCCGATACGCTTTAAGAGATCCCCTATCTCGTTCGTTTCACTCTCTGTAGGGGATGACAGTGCCTTTGTCATCCCGGAAGTGAGGAACGAACTATCCGGGAGCTCTTACCACACACCGTAAAATTAATATCAGTATTTATTTTCCGATATGCTTTAAGAGATCCCCTATCTCGTTCGTTTCACTCACTGTAGGGGATGACTATAGGTATTAAGCTTTCGCCTTCAAATACGCTTTAAAATCTTCACCAAGATCTTTATGACGCATGCCATATTCCACAAACGCTTTTAGGTAGCCTAGCTTATCGCCACAGTCGTGAGATTTTCCGCTCATATGGAAAGCTTCAACAGTCTCTTCAGCCATTAGCATATCGATAGCATCGGTTAGCTGAATTTCATCACCTGCACCAGGAGGCGTAATCGCAAGCTTATCCCAAATTTTATGAGATAAAACATAGCGACCAACAACTGCTAGGTTTGATGGCGCATCTTCAACCGCAGGCTTTTCAACCATACGCGTCATTGGGCAAGACTCACCAGCAGCAAGCTCTGTACCGTTGCAATCTACTACACCATATTTAGATACATCACTCATTGGTACAGGTTCTACCATAATTTGGCTTGCTCCTGTCTCTTCATAGCGTTGTAGCATAGCAGCTAGGTTTTCTTTGCTTTGATCTGCAGTGTATTCATCCAAAATCACATCAGGCAGTACTACAGCAAATGGCGCATCACCCACTAGTGGTTTAGCACACAATACTGCATGGCCTAGACCTTTAGCATGACCTTGACGCACGTGCATCACTGTCACATCTTTTGGACAGATATTTCGTACTTCATCAAGAAGCTGACGTTTAACACGCGCTTCAAGTGTCGCTTCTAGCTCAAATGAAGTATCAAAGTGGTTTTCAATCGCGTTTTTAGAAGAATGCGTTACTAGCA
>NZ_JADQAI010000179.1 GCF_022129235.1 Psychrobacter sp. Ps6
TGAAAAATTCTTATTCATTTTAAACTGCCACAAATTAGCGCTAACATAATGGTTTTTTGCAAGATTTTAGCAAAAAAACACAATATAATTGTGTCATTTACTAATAATCATGTATCATAAACACAATTGTGCGAGCTGTTGTGGTTATAAGCACAATGTAATAACAGTTCTCTTACACATTTAGGAATATGGACGAATAGCAATGAAAAAAAGCTTAATGATTCTTCCTCTTGCTCTGCTAGTATCAGCAGCAGCAAATGCAGCAACTGATAACCCATTTTACGCAGGTGCTCGTCTAGGTAACGCTTTTTACGACAGCGTAGGTAACGGTATTGACGTTGATAACACTAACCTAGCAGGTGGTGTGTTCGCAGGTTACCAATTCACACCTTGGTTTGCTCTTGAAGGTGGTTACACTAACCTAGGTTCTGCATCAGTGACCAATGGTATTGGTAAATTCACAGCTCAAGGCGCTGATATCGTAGGTAAATACTCTTACGCAATCAACGATAAGCTTGATGTTTTTGGTAAGCTAGGTACTTTCTACTACGATTGGCACGCTAAAAATGGCGCACAGGGAACTGACCACGGTTGGGCAGCAACTGCAGGCGTTGGTGCTGAGTACTTCTTAACTAAGAACATCTCTACAGCAGTTGAATACCAGTACTACAACGATGTAGGCGGTGCTGACATTCACTTCGCAGGTGTATCTCTAGCTTACCACTGGGGCGCTCCAGCACCAGTAGTTGCAGAACCTGTATATGTTGATCAAGTATCTGTTGAAACTCTAGAAGAGCTTAAACTGGCTGTTCCTTTCGCATTCGACAGCTCTGCACTATCTGCTGGCGACCGTGCTAAACTAGCTCCTTTCGAGCAACGTCTACAAGCACAAGATGCAGCACAAATCTACGTTGTTGGTTACACTGACAGCAAAGGTTCAGAAGCTTACAACCAGAAGCTATCTGTTAAGCGTGCTGACGCTGTTGCTGAAGCTTTACGTAGCGTAATGAACGTTGACGGTTCTCGCATCATCGCTGAAGGTCGTGGCGAATCTAACCCTGTAGCATCTAACGCTACTGCAGAAG
>NZ_JADQAI010000180.1 GCF_022129235.1 Psychrobacter sp. Ps6
TGAAGGAGAAGCTGCAAAACGAAAACATTCAATTCACTGACTCATTTACGAAAATTGATGATGTAGTGGTGGAACGACTGGAAAAGCTAAAGGAGATTCTAAGAAATAAAAAAGAGGTTGAATCGGATGCTTTAGCTCTGCCTGAGGACTGGCGAGACACAATAAGCTTAACCTTCAAAGACCTGCAGGATTTCTACATAGTCACTGCTGAGGACTTGAGGAATAAAGAGCAGTATATATCGATTAAAGCTAACGAGGCTCAAAATGTCAGGCTCCAAACCTGTATTTCCGACCTTAAACTTATCGAAAAAGAAACCTTAGCCGCGAAAAAAGCTCAAAGTAAAATCAAAAGGCTCCGAGACACACTGAAAGAAACAGAGCAAAGGTATACCGACCAGACAATTTCTGCTATTGAGCTTATATTCCATATCTACAGTGGACGTCTGATCCAAAACTACCAACGTGGTTTGGGCCTATTTATCGAGAGTCGCGAAGGTACGCAGTTGAGATTTCTGACTGCAGAGAAGTCAGAACACGACGCAGTCATGTCCATGAGTTCCGGTCAGGTGTGCGCTCTTGGCCTTGCCTTCTTTCTTTCACTCAATAAGGTCTATGCTAAGGTACCTCTTATCTTGATAGACGATCCTTCGCAGTCTCTGGATGAAATCAACGTTGCATCCTTAACCGATTTACTCCGTTGCGAACTTAAGCATTGCCAGTTGATTGTTTCCTCGCATGAGGATGATATTTCTGCCTATATGCGGTACCGGTTTGACAGAGCTGGCCTGAAAACGAGTTCACTGAACATGCAGCTCTTGGCGAAAGATGCTTTGTAAAAGTAACCCATAGTATGCAGTAGATCTGGATGACCGTGATGTTCATATTGATGAGCTAGCCATCATGAAGAGGACGTCAAAAACAACAATAGGATCTGGTTTTGCGCTTTCCTTCATTAGGTTAAGTATTGCAAAATCAGATCTCTATTAATCTACCATCTATCAGTCATAACTTATTTTGGAGTGTAACTGAGTCAACGCAGATCTCGCTGACTCAAAGATAGACAGCCAACTCTATTTGGATTGA
>NZ_JADQAI010000181.1 GCF_022129235.1 Psychrobacter sp. Ps6
TATCTAAGTCTATATCAACCCAACGGGTTGTTGCTGCTTCTTTTGGTCTAGTAATTGTGTGTAATTGCCCCAGAATAAGTAATTTGGTTTTAGTTTGTATTCTTGCACATGCGTTTAAGCGTTCTAAAAAGTCAGGTAGTTGTTCTGGCCGTATTGTTGGCATATGAAAGACAGTATTTTTTCGAAATACCTTAATGATTTTTGCGAGCGGATTTGCATGTATTAAACCGTGGTTAACCGCGAAATCCATTATCTGATTAACACTTTGACATATTCTTTTTACTGTTGAATATTTACCGTCTTTTTCTAATGGTCGTAATACCTCTATTGTACCTACAGCATTGATTGCAGTGATTGGTGTTTTTCCTAAATGGGGGAATACGTATTTATCTAATGTTCGCCATTCTCGGTAAGCGTGTTCCGACGTTATGTTATCCTTTTTTCGTTCAAACCATAATTCAGCGACAGCTAGAAATGTATTGGTTTGCTGTTTGCGCGCTTCTATTTTTTTAGTTTGCTCAAAGGATTTGGGGTTTATTTTTTGTGCTAATAACTCTCGATATTCGATGGTTTTTGTGCGTGCATTTGCTAATGAAAGCTCAGGGTAAACACCTAAAGAAAGTTTCTGTATTTTATTTGTTACAGGGTCGCTATATTTAAATTGCCATGATTTAGTACCAGCAGGGCGTACACGAAGCTGTAATCCATTACCATCTGATAGGGTAAATTCCTTACCTGTTGCCGCAATAGTTTTCACTTTTCTATCAGTAAGACGTGTGACTTGACGAGCCATATTCATAACCTCAAAACTAGACTTAGTCAGTATATATTAGTTTCGATTTATGGGGTACATCATGGGGTACTAAAAGTGTTGGCTTGGGGTATTATTCTATGGATTTTACTGGACGATGATTTGTGCTTAAGTCATTGTTTAATATTGTTAAATGTGGATTTTTTTGAACTTTAATGGACGTGGTATTTTTAGTCCCGGAAACCACTGGATACTCTGACTACTCATTTGATTTATATACTCTTTATTTCTCTAGTTATTACGCTACGCTGTTCTTCTCGAATGTGAATC
>NZ_JADQAI010000182.1 GCF_022129235.1 Psychrobacter sp. Ps6
GAATCAGCCGATAAAAACTGGCATCAGTTCCATAAGCAAACGTTAGAGTAGGATCGGTAATAATTCTTGTACTTTCGATATGCTGATTAAGACTTTCTAACAGCTCTTGGTACGATGCATCCATCATTGCTCCATTATCTTTTTTATAATGAGATTTATTATTGGAATATAAACTTCCTATCTATACCCAACTGACTTGAGTATAGACATACATCTAAATAGCTTATTAATATTCCAAATTCACATTTTTTGTTAATTTATATAATGAAGATCACATTTGTATGACAATAGTATAATAAGCGTTATTTTATGGTTATAAA
This sequence comes from Psychrobacter sp. Ps6, assembly GCF_022129235.1. Classification (GTDB taxonomy): domain Bacteria; phylum Pseudomonadota; class Gammaproteobacteria; order Pseudomonadales; family Moraxellaceae; genus Psychrobacter. Next base: position 321 of record NZ_JADQAI010000182.1, read on the forward strand.
GCCATTGTTAACACTATTGATTCTTATTTTTATAATCAAATTTAGCATTTCCCAACTAAACAGATGCGAATAAGAAATAAGCAAACTATAATGCATACACCAAAACTATTAATTATCGTTATTATATGAAAAAGGTGGTGGGTTTTACCCTAATTGAACTGGTTGTGGTGATTGTTATCTTAGGAATTTTAGCAGTCACCGCAGCACCAAAATTCTTAGGTCTACAAGTCGATGCTCGAAATGCCGCTCTGAAAGGGTTAGAAGGAACACTAAAATCAGCGCTTGGTGTTGGCTATTCAAAAATGGCTATATTAGGGGTTGAAAATAGCTTATACGCAACAAATAGAGCAAGAGGAGATAATGAGAAGGAAAGCTTGGGGATTTTTTCTGTCAATATGTCAATTATTGGTTGTCCTAAAAATAGTACACCAACTTGTGTATTTCAATTTGGCTATCCACAAGATCCATATACTTTTGAACAAATGGTCGAAAACGTTGGCTGGAAAGATTCTGATTCCGGCTGGACCTTCTTTTATGATGGTACATCAATCATATTTACATTTTCAAATAATGTAAAAAAAATGAAGATTAATGACGAATATAAAACAGATCTAATACACAAAAATTGCTATATTAAGTACACACCGCCACTAACAAATAACAGCAGTTACTCTTTACAATTAATAAACTGTAAATAGTTATAAAATGGCAACTTACCTGTACACATAGCACCAAATTAATAGCATTGCATACTATTGCAA
>NZ_JADQAI010000183.1 GCF_022129235.1 Psychrobacter sp. Ps6
TCAATCTATTTAAAGAAAAGAAGATAGCCGAGTATATGGCCAATATGCCTGAACCTGACTATCCGGTGACAGTCACAACGGCGCAAAATACCAATTGGGTGCCATCCATTGAAGCTATCGGCTTTATCGAACCAAACCAAGGGGTAACTATTACTTCTCAGGTTTCAGGTATTATCGATAAAATTGATTTTGACTCTGGCATGAAGGTGAAAAAAGATCAGCCTTTAGTTACGCTAGATTCTGATGTAGAAAAAGCACAATTGCAGAGTAACGTAGCTCGTCTACCTGCGGCGAAAGCAAAATACATCCGTTACCAAGAGCTGTATAAGAAAAATTCTATTTCAAAAGAAGCTTATGAAGATGCTCAAGCGTCTTACTTCTCCTTAAAAGCGGATATTGAAAGTCAACGCGCACAGCTCGACCGTCGCACTATCAAAGCCCCATTTAGCGGTCAGGTTGGTCTACGTAACGTGTTCCTTGGCCAATACATTCAGCCTAGTACTGATGTGGTTCGCCTTGAAGATACTTCTGTTATGAAATTGCGCTTTACTGTGCCGCAGACCGACATTTCTGATATTCACTTAGGTCAAAATGTTGAGATCTTTGTTGATGCATACCCAGAAACGCCATTTAGCGGCAAGATCAGTGCAATTGAGCCAGCAGTTAATTACCAAAGTGGTTTAATCCAGGTTCAAGCCAATATCCCAAATAATGATGGTCAGTTACGTAGTGGTATGTTTGCCCGTGCTCACATCATCTTACCTACGTTAAAAGATCAGATTATTCTGCCGCAAACCTCCATCACCTACACCCTATATGGTGACAATGTTTATATTGCAGCAAAAGATGACAAAGGCACGCTACGCGTTAAGCAGTCTGTAGTTAAAACTGGTGAACACAAAGGCGATATCGTCCATGTTCTTGATGGTGTAAAACCTGGTGATGTTGTCGTTACTTCAGGTCAAGTTCGTCTAAGCAACAATGCGAAAGTGCACGTAGTTGAAAGTGATGCACTTAAGAGCCCAGCAGAAACCCCAATGCTGTAATCTGGAGGAACAATGCGTTTTACAG
>NZ_JADQAI010000184.1 GCF_022129235.1 Psychrobacter sp. Ps6
GATTGATTATTAATAGTTTAATTAACTAGGTTGTTATGAGGGGAAATGACAATAGCGTGCCTCGGTATCTTGGCTATATAGAGGGTATGTTGTTTATTACTCTAATTAATTTGTGTGGTTTGGTAATAATTTTTCGTGAAATAATATTTTGTATTTGTGAATTTAAATTCAGATATTGCCAAGGGTAATGTACCTCTACAGTTTACGGTAAATCACTTTGCTAAAATTGCTAAAAGAAACGCCTAAAGCGAATAACTTTGGGCTTTTCCGTATTTAGTCGAATAAAGATTTTTTCGAATATTATTATATCGTTCTATGATTTTCTTAAATCCGTTAAAGGTATAAATTTATTGCTCGTAGTATGTATTACGGGGTGATTTGACTAAATATCAATATTGCTATTTTTAGTTATTCTTAAAGTCGATAAATATAAAACTTTATTGATATTGATATTGATATTGATATTGATATTGATATTGATATTGATAATTAGGCATTTTTCGGTTCGGTGTATGAAAGGCTGTTGCGCTTCATAACTCTATTTCGATAATATTTACTATTGCTAGTGCGGTTGATGGGTTGTGATATCGATCTATATTGCGGGGTTGAACTAATCCATCTTTGCTCATAAATAAGTATCGACTATTGTTGAGTGCACGATACTATCTTTAGTAAACAATGGCTTGATGTCCATTTAAATTGTTCGAGAAGCCTTATTTATATTCTGGTATATCAATAGTATTGATATGTCATATATGTATTCGTTTTATTATAAATAACATGTACTCGCATATGTAGGAGTGAATCTTATAGGTAGGGTTAACATGATTTGAAATCAGTAGGGTACTCTTTTAGTTATTAGCTTCATTTTGTGTGATATTGCACTGCGATCTAGCCTCGTAATGTATGGGACAAACTATGTATATAAAGAATCGAAATGGTGTTAACCAACAGCACGAGTTCAAAATTAGAAAGGGACCTGATGGTCTCCACTTATTTAACCGTCAAAACGGGCTTAACATACTTTTAGATGATGTAGCCACGCCTGAATCTGATTGGACGAATAGCCCT
>NZ_JADQAI010000185.1 GCF_022129235.1 Psychrobacter sp. Ps6
TCGTCATCTTCTCGAGAACTAGTAGATGGGTAGAATAGGTGAACATCAACTAGAGCTTTGTCTGACTTGGCACGCCAGCTATATGGGCGACTAGAAATGTAAATATGAGCCCTCTTAGCCCCTTTCTCAATTCCTTTTGCAAAACGTTTAATAGCTTTTTCAAAAGCTCTAGGATGAGCTAATTTTGCTTCATCCACCGAATCTAAGAAAAACCAAGCCTCATCATTTGAATTAAGCCAGTCTTCAAACTCATCTTCATCACCTATTTCGAAAGCATCATCAAAGTTACGGTCAATATCTTCAATTCGAATAAAAAAAGACAGCTTCCCGTCATTTGAGAGTTTACTTGCCATTTCCATAAATTCAACCGTCTTACCAGCGCCTGCCTCGGCTAAAATTACAGTACGATATTCATGTAATAGAGACTTCCAATTTTCAGCTTTATTGATTCCCAAACTAAGAGAAATATTTAGCTCTTCAGAATCCTTGTGGCTTTCTATTACGGGAAAAAACTGACGTTCTAAGGCGATATACTTCCGCATAACTACATGGGTTCCATGTGACATAAAAACTTCCTATATTCTACTAATTACACACGACTTACCCAACCAGTCTTGCTCTTATAAAGTAAGTACAAATGTTAATAAGTTACTCCACCTTAATTAAGGAAGTACCCGGTCTTACCAGTATTTACCCAACAGCTTACTGGGCATTTTCGAAACAAGCTGTTGCCAAATTGATTACCTACATCAAATCCAAACCCATTAGCCGGGAGCTTCCTCTAAAACAGGTTGGAGCGGAATGAACTAACTATCTTTTGGATGGTTAAGGTACGACAGAATCGCTTGGTGATCACAATGTTAGAAAGTGCCAGCTGTGAAGATTCTGGACAAAAATCATTTAGAGTATTAGCCACATTTCTAATAATGGTTATTAGGAATAAGTAATGGAGATACTTCAGCATAGCTATCCAGCTAACTATCAATATTTACTTATATAAAGGTAGCTTGGGCTTGTCCAACACTTCGGATAGGTGTCGGCTTCGCGACACATATCCTTA
>NZ_JADQAI010000186.1:0-228 GCF_022129235.1 Psychrobacter sp. Ps6
AGACCTTTTAAGACAATATAACCATTCCCTTTCTCTGGATCTGGATAATCAATTAAGGTGTACTGGCCAAACTTACAACTGCCAAAGCGCTCATGGCCTGGAATCTTATACTCTAGATTAAAATCACAACCCATACCGTTTATGACAGGGTAAAGAAAGAGTAAGCCAATAGCTACCAGTAAAATTTTAGTTTTGCGCATGAATCTTACCCATCATATCAATGTATAA
>NZ_JADQAI010000186.1:238-1057 GCF_022129235.1 Psychrobacter sp. Ps6
CTTTATCTTTTGGTAGTTGTTCTGGCTTTAATAGTTCAATGTTGCCACACACTTTTTGATTCTCAAAAGCAACACAAGGTGGTGTTTGCCAACTACTGAGCCAGAGCGACACCCATAACACCGCAAGTAAGACCAATACACCAGTACAAGCTCGCTGCCAGTTTACTTTTCTTCGCTGTATATAAAGCCGGTTATGTAACGACTCTTGGCGATCATTTATCTCAGTATGAGTCTCAGAGGTGGTGACTTGTGCTAAATCAATAGTCTCTGATTCTTCTTGTTGAAGCTCTTCTTCATTAATACTCTGCTGCTGTTTAACAAAAGTATTTTTTGCAACAGTAAAACCAGCGCCTTTAATCGTAATGATGATTTCATTTTTTGTTTTAAATGCTTTACGAAGATTGGCAATGGCAACATTAAGAGAATTTGGTACGACAATTTTTTCGGGCCAGCCGATCTCTAATAATGTTTCTCTACTGACTATCTCACCGCTGTTGTCGATGAGGTATTGTAAAATCTTTGTTTCACTAGCACTTAATTTTGTGGTTATCTCATCGGCCGTATAAGCACTCTTTTGTGGTTCAAAAAAGTCATTGCCATGTTTATAGATGATCATATTTTGCTATCCGCATAGAGCTAATTGCATACATAATGCTGTGTATCAAATGAACATATTTATGATGGAGAAGTCATCACTGTGTTAAGAACAAACATTACACGATCTTGGTCACATTTTATGTCTTTATAAGTTCAATGCCCAGTCGCTAAAATAAAGTGATGTTTATTTTTATCATAAATCCTACCAAAAAAATTTATTTT
>NZ_JADQAI010000187.1 GCF_022129235.1 Psychrobacter sp. Ps6
ATCAAACGAGGGTCACTCTCGGGGAATAAAAATTTTTCAGCTCTCTTGGCCACCACCACCGAGGTTGGTGATTTAGACTATTTTCGGTGGTGAAGGGTAGAGCGTGATGGGTAACGCTATCAAAATATTCCACATATTTGATTTTTGCAAAGGTATCTATACCGGTTATGATAGTTGTATGAATGTGCTAAACATTTATTGTAGTGGTGAGTATATATCTACAAGATTTAAGTGGAATATACGTATATTACTTATTTAATTGAGATGTCAGATAATGGAATTAATGAAAATATATTCAGGTAAGGCTGAAAAAATTAAGGGTGACGGTTTTATATTCTATGATATCTACCGTGCAAATAATGACCAGTTATATATTCAATTGAGTGAAAATAATATAATCACAGCGACTAAAGGTACATTTAGTCGACGCCTTTTCATGGTTACACAAGATTTAATAAGAAAAAGTTTTTTAGACGGTACTCTAGTTCTTCCAGAAGGATTTGATCCTCTGGATGGTAGTTGGGAATCAGTGGGTAATAAAAATACGAGTGCTTTTGTTAAAGCGGCCTTGCGAGATTATTTTCCAGAAGAAAAATTGAAGTAATAACGAGTAGTTAATATTTGTTTGCGATATGTGGCATATTTACCATATATCGCATTTTTTGTCCGTGAAGTCTCCTCAATAATTGGTAAAGTCATTAAAATAATGCATATTGAATAGTAATTCATTATCTATGCGATTAATTATGATTAAATCGTTGCTAATATACTAACGTTGGTATCAATAAATTCAATGTGTTATCGATCGGAGAAGTTAGCAAAGATAACTGTATATATACAGTTTTGTTTTCATAATATAAAACATACAGAATAGTGTCAGTCAGTCGAGAACGATTTAATATATAATAATTTAATGGAATTAATACCTAGCGTTGTCCTTGAAGTGTCCTAAGTAACAAAAGTAGTCGTTTAACTGTTTAATATCAAATGGTTATAAGATACGTATTAGAGTCAATCCAGTATAAGCTTGGTTCGTTAGTTTTTTTCATATTTTTC
>NZ_JADQAI010000188.1 GCF_022129235.1 Psychrobacter sp. Ps6
CTTCACTATAATCACGAATGATATCTTCAAGTAGATGTTGTAGGCGATTAATCCCCGATAAATAAAGCTTGGGCGTTACCCCAATTCTTTGATGAATTCGACCAATTTGAAGCCTTTTCGCAACATAGTCCATATCGTAGCTACCAGAAAAAAGCTCGGTAATATATTGGCTCATAGAGTAATGCAGGCGTTTTAATGTGTCTTTATCACCAATAATTAATGCTATTTCGGGAATTGAAACCTGATGTTGGTAAAACTCTTGTACCACTTGAGGTAACAGTGGCTCTAACCATTTTAGACATTGTTGAAGATTTACTTCATCTTGCTCTACAAATGAAAGTGATATCTTGCGCTGTTCAATATCATGTTCATTGATATTTAATTGTTCCGCTAGTGTTTGATGTATAAGATTTCGTGCATCCATATTATTAGCCTAAGTATTTATCTTTATTATATTTTTTGAGGTAGAGAATGACGATTCCCCTCAATTTCAATCCTTGAAACGATTCGGGTATATACTGATAGAACTTGTATTCACAGACAATTGTTCTAAATCAAAGTTAGATTATTTCACCTAAAAAGTGATATTTTTAACCTCTGAATCGACATTAGTTAGGAAGGCTACCATGCATTTGAAGTATCGATTGATAAGTGCAGCAGTATTAGGATTGTTATCTGCAAGTGTTTCAGCACAACAAGTTGTGGAACTTAAAGATGGACGACTCATTCAATTAAACGATGATTTTACCTGGCAATATGTTCAAAAACAGCAAGCTACTACCGCTAAACCTGAAGTTGAGGTGCTCGAAGCCAGTGCACAACTAGCTCCGGTGACAGCAGTACCTTTTACTAATACTGTTGTTGGAACTCAATTTAAACTCAATTCTAGTAAGCCTATTCTTCAGTTGTCACAAAGTGGTATCGATGCCATTTTACAGCCAGCCTATTATCAAGGTAATGAGTTGGTTATTCCGGTAGGACTGACTAACCAAGGAACGGATTCTGTTGTCTTAGTTAAGATGAATATTACCCTTGCAGATGCTAATAGTAAG
>NZ_JADQAI010000189.1 GCF_022129235.1 Psychrobacter sp. Ps6
TCAAAGGACTATTACAGTTTACTTCAAAATTAATCAATCGAGGTTTTCCAGATGAAAGATCAACTGTCTGATTATCTTGAAATTTCATTGTGCATACTTCAGGTATGACGCCAACTAAATCTAATGTTAATTTAGTTGGTGAAGCACTAGTAATACTTGATAAAAAAAATAGAGACAGCAATAAAGTTCGCATCGCCATATACCAATATCAATCTGATGCTATTAATCTAGTCTCTTAGAAAAATAAAAAAGTATGAATGCAAGTAGTATTTATATCTGAGTAATTAGAAAAGTATTAAAATTAAACTATACTTCGGATATTATTTACATAATGATACAAACGCTAAGGATATAAGTAACTCCAATAGTGTATCTGTTATTAACGATATACTATGGCAGACTTACAATTATCATATTATGTCAAAATAATTAAATTCAAAGAAGGAATAAAAGATGAGTGTTAAGGATAAGAAAATATTACTTATTGGCTTAAACAATATGCATACTGAACTTATTATTAGCCAATTAGCAAAGAATAATATGAAGGAGGTATGTTTTAAAAGTGCATCACATCTATCTCTAGATAACCAAAACTCAAAATTCCATTTAACTTTAGTTGACTATCAGGCTCTAAAACCTGATTCACAAGCAATGATATTTCTGACCAACCCCACGCAAAAAATGCCAATATTGCTCTTTAACGTAACGAACGAGATCCCAATTGATACCTTGCTCACTTGGCCACAAGTAAAAGGGTTTCTCTCACCAACCGCATCAATAGAGCATCTTACAAAAAGTATTGAAGTTGTTTTAGATCAAGGGCTATGGTTTCCACGCCATACTTTAGAACTGATGCTTGAACACTACCGAAGCCATAAAGACTTGAATAGCTATCACACTCAGCAACCTGCAATTCCACTCCTAACACGAAGAGAAAAACAGATACTTTCACTGTTAACAGATGGAAAATCCAATATGGAAATTGCAGAAAAATTATTTGTTGCAGAAACAACAGTAAAGTCACATGTGTATAATTTATATAAG
>NZ_JADQAI010000190.1 GCF_022129235.1 Psychrobacter sp. Ps6
TAAACTCACTATCCCACAAATTGCCCAGATAAAAATCCGTTATTCCGTTGTTATTGCTGTCTGTATATAAATGACTGGCAACACCATAACTACTTGCCGCATCACTATAATCAGTAGCCGTTGTAATACAACCAGCTGCATCAGCATACGTGCTTGTTATACTGGATATAGACTCAATAAAAATTGCTTGTTTTGATTTGGTGTTAATTTGATAGAGTGCTTGACCTGTACTATCTAAAGAGCCATTTCCATCACTATCATAATCTCCATCAATGACCACGTATAAATGACCATCTTCGCCTTTTACCATGCCATATGAACTTGCTATTGGTGGCGTAGAGTCAAAACTGAGAGCCATTGCACTGATAGCACCCGTTTGCGGGTTAACGGAATAAAGCGTCTGAGTGGAAATTTCAGCCGTACACAATTCTTGCGATTGAGAGTCATAAACCCAATCACCATCAAATGGCAATGAAATTCCCCCACCAACAGTCATGCCAAGATCGGGTAAAAGAATATTGATGGCCTGTACCGTGAAACGATTTAAGTCTACCTGTAATATTTGACCACTATTTGGATGACCCAAATACAGATATTGCCCATCATCACTAATAGCACCCTGTTCACCAACAATATCACTACTCACTATGATGGGATCCCCCGATGTAATAGACGTTATTACACCAGTCCGTACATCAACAATATTGAAATTTTCTGCCGCCGTTGGCATGCCTAAATCAACAATATTGCCTTGCTTATCAAACAAAGCGATATGTAAGGTATTACTACCATCAAAAAAGGCGCCATAAAATGCTCCACCGGCCAGATCAAAAGCGATACCATTTAATGAATCGTAACCCGCTTGATTGGTGAATATACTTACGGGGCTAAAAGGGGCGGTAGAAAGATCTATACGATCGAACTGATAATTTGTCCCAGTTGTTGAACTCGTTTGATAAATGCCATCACAGGTCGTATCTGGAAATACACCTTCAATGACTTTTGCTGTGTGATCTTCTATTTCACCGTTACTTGCAAGAC
>NZ_JADQAI010000191.1 GCF_022129235.1 Psychrobacter sp. Ps6
ATACGGTGCCTAATGAAGTTGTTGCTCAAGAAGATACGACAACTGTTATCTCAGGTCTCTCGGTATCAGATCCTGACTATAGTGAATCCGATTCTAGCGATAGTATGACCGTAACATTAAGTGTAGAGCATGGTATTTTAGATATTACGCTTCCTACAGGTAGCTCACTTGTTGTTACAGGGAATGGGTCTGGAGATCTGGTTATTTCGGGATCGTTGGATGAGATTAATAAGTTGCTCGATCAAGGTGTTAATTACACTGCTGATGAAAACTACAGCGGTTCTGATGAATTAACTATGACAACCAACGATGGTGGTAATGTCGGTTCTGGTGGGGAGCAAAGTACAACCAGCAAAGTACCTGTAACTATCACTCCTAAAGCAGACATACCTACATTAAGCTTGAGCGATAGTTTGCCGCAAATGAGTGCGATTAGAGCTTCATCTGGAACTCTAATTCCGTTACTGGGATTAATTGCTTTGGCTGCTGATGCATCTGAAACATTATCTGTCGAATTGAGAAATCTGGGTGCAGGCAAAATTGTTGATGGTCATGGTAATCCGATTGGTCAGGATATGGGGAATGGCGTTTGGATATTAACTCCAGATCAACTTGCTGATGCCCATATTTCAGATTTGCCAGATGGAAATAATCACATTGAGATTGTTGCTGTTTCTACTGAAAGCGATGGCTCTACGGCAGAATCTGCGCCGATTGATATTGGTATTGTGGTTGATAATCTCGCTACATCTAATGGCCAAATTGGCGGTTCTGCACCATCAGATGAAGCAAATTTAGTCATTGATAGCACTGCGGAAGCGACTCTTATTGGTGGCGATGGTAACGATATTTTAGTTGGCGGTCAGTCATCTGATATTCTTTTAGGTGGTGCAGGTAATGATATTCTTTGGGGCGGAGATTTAAATGGTACTGGCGATCACGCAAAAGATATCTTTAAGTGGGAGCGTGCTGATTTAGGTCATGCTGGTAGTGCAGCAGCAGATACCATTATGGATTTCGAAGTTGGAATCGATGTGATCG
>NZ_JADQAI010000192.1 GCF_022129235.1 Psychrobacter sp. Ps6
ATGCACTTTCTAATTCATCCTCACCACCCCAAGCACCAATAGCGGGGTCATGAATCATTAATTTCGCATTTTCTGGCATATGGACTTCATCACACGCCATCAAGAAATAACTAGAAATAGAAGCAACTAACCCATCAACAATACCCACTGTTTTACCTTTGTGAGCTTTAATGGCGTTATACATGGCCAACCCTTCATAAACCGAGCCGCCATAGCTCTGAATACGAAAATGGACATCTTGAGAGCCTATCGATTGCAATGCCTTAATCAAATCGATGGCAGCAATATCATAACTACCAATATCACCGTGGATCCAAACCTTTACTGGCTGATCATCCCCTTGATTGGTTAAGGTAAACCAGGATTTATTCTTTTTGGCCATCAGAAGCCTCTTTGGTTGAATGTTGTATTTTGGATTGAAGATTATGTGCAGGATCTGCCGTACTGACGATGTCATCATCATTCATCGCTTGACGCTCAGACTTAATCTCTCGGCGCACAGCAACCGGGTTATAATTTCGCTCACGTTGGAAATGACTAAGCGACTGCAAACCAAGGCGAGTCCCCTTTTCAATGCCTGTCATCTCTTTTGCGGGATCAATCCATGGCATTACTGGCGCTTGATAGATAGCATTTAGAATGGAATTTGGATCCACTCCTTTTGGAACAGTTAACACCTTAGATAAGATGGCCATCTGCAATGCCATTCGATATTGAGGTCGAGTCCAACTGGTTACGAACTTACGCTGCAAAATACGATAGCGAGCAAACGAGTCGATAAGTTCTTGCCGTTGGGCTGAGTAAGACCCGGTATAATGTCGGGTTACACTCGAACAGTTCACCCCTGAACCTGATGCAGCCAATCTCATCTGAGCATCACGAAAAGGACTGCTCATAGACTCTTGACGACGACTTTCAACAATGCCCGCATCCTCACCGGGAGCGAGTTCAAAACTGTTACCCATCCCAAGAAAGATATCGCCACCACGATCAAAACCATCATCTCCATTGGAGGTTGAATCTCGTTTAATAAAGTAG
>NZ_JADQAI010000193.1 GCF_022129235.1 Psychrobacter sp. Ps6
AAAGCATAGCATTTGACAGGCCAACATAGCCTGTACCTGCAATAGCGATTTTCATATTAAACAATTAAGGCCTATATTTAAGAGAATTTGAAAGTGAAAATGAATCTTTATAAGCAGAAATAATAGTTTTCACCAATTTAAAATCTAACTTAAATACTCCTAAGACTATGTAAAAAAAAGTAATCAAAAGAGGACGATTACAGACAAAAATATTCTCCCCGTATGTTTTTAGTATGTAAAAATGATTACGAAGCATAAAATAGCCTTTCCAGCCACTTAAATCACTAGACTGATTATTAACAAGTAAGCGTTTTGCTCGTGCTTTAAAAGAGCAAACAATTGGGAAACCAGCTTTTCTTGCCCTGATTGAATAGTCTAAATCATCATTAAAAATAAAGAAATCAGGGTTTGGATAACCAACTCTTTTCACTACATTTTTAGATATTAAAGGTCCTTCGAAAGGTACACCCGCGATATTAATTTTATCTAATAGTTTTCTATTATTATAAACATCAACAACAGTTTTAGTTTTTGGGTTTTTACAAAAAACACGCCTTAAGTTATAATCAACAGGAGATATTTCAGCACACGTATCATTTAAATTAAAACGTATTGGCTGAATAATACCCTCTGGAGAATCTTTTATTAGTTCATCAAGACAGTTTTTATCAGGTACAAAATCATCATCCATTAGCCATAAGTAATCATAATCAAACTTTTCAGCAAGAATAAATCCTTTATTAAAACCACCTGCTCCACCTAAATTATCACCTGTATTAAAGTAAGATATAAAGTTATATTTATCTAAAATCTGCTGAACTAAATCTGATGTTGAATCAGAACTGTCATTATCAACAATTATTATATGATCAATATTGTAAGTCTGTTCAACTAAAGATGAAATAACCTTTTTCAATAAATCACACCGATTATATGTAACAACAATTGCAACTACTTTCATTATATACTCATTCTTATTTTAAATATTCAAAATGTCGATCAAATTTATTTAAAATCCCATCGGATACACTTTT
>NZ_JADQAI010000194.1:0-270 GCF_022129235.1 Psychrobacter sp. Ps6
TTATGATTTTTCTTTTATTAGTGTAAATGCTCAATCTCTACCAAGTTGTAATAGAGGGATGGATGAGAGTTATTACTGATGTGGATCTAAAATTATTACAAATATTTAAAGTTATTGTTGATTGTGGGGGATTCTCTGCTGCTCAGTTTAAACTTAATATGCACCAATCAACAATTAGTACCAAAATGAGTCAATTGGAAACTCGATTAGGTTTAAATCTATGCCATAGAGGAAGACGTGGCTTTCAATTAACCCATGATGGAGATTTAG
>NZ_JADQAI010000194.1:280-1010 GCF_022129235.1 Psychrobacter sp. Ps6
TATCAATATGTTTAAGATTTACTTGCTCAAATCCATTGTTTTGAAGATAAAATTGACCAAATTCGAACTGTCTCACAAGGACATATTCGCTTTGCGATGACTGATAATTTAGCAACAAATCCTAAATGTGATATACAAGGTGCCTTACAGCAATTCTTTACAATGCATCCTGCTGTTCATTTAGATAGTCATGTGTTGGATTCTTATCAAATAGAGATGATGTTATTAAATAAGAAAATTGATATAGGAATCACATCCTCTGAGATACAGAAAGATGGTCTTCAATACGATTTCCTATTTAATGAAACCCAATGTCTATATTGCAGCTGTCATCATCCAATATTGCAGTTGAAAGATAAAATTCATCAAGATGATCTTTATCAATATCAAGTTGTTGATCGGGGGCTATCGCATCCTATTACCCCGATTAATGGCTTTCCAGTATCTGCTAATGTGAATACAACAAATATGGAAATGACATTAATGTTGATATTATCGACTAATTTTATCGGTTATTTACCTGAACATTATACTCAGTCTTGGGTAGAGCAGGGAAAATTAGTGAAGCTTCCTTTACCGGAATTAGAATATCATACTGATTTTCATCTAACGACATTAGCATCTGCGGAACATTCCATTGCGTCTCAATATTTAATCGAAACTATTTTAGCTGCTCATAATTAATAAAAAGAAAATAACTTATGGATAGATAAGCAAGCGGTGATTTGAA
>NZ_JADQAI010000195.1 GCF_022129235.1 Psychrobacter sp. Ps6
TTGTACCACTTAAGACACCATCAAACATTGTTGTTAACAGCGGCGTATTTGATTCATCTGGCGAGCCTGCTGTAATACCGGATAAATCAAGCGGTACATCAACCTCACACACTATTTCATCAGTATCTAATATACCGTCATTGTCATCATCAATATCAATTGCATCATCAACTCCATCACCATCGGTATCAGCAAGAATTCCGGAATAATCAACATATAGATCTAGCGGTATAAATTTTTCATCCGGCTCACCATAAACCAGTTCAAGATCCCAATCACCATTGAGTTCTAAGCTACCAGTCTTATCATCAGAGGCATATACCGTTATCCCGGCTAATTGTGCAAATATAGCCAGCAATTTTTTACCATCTTCCGTTTTACCTAAATCACAAGCTAGAAGATTCAATGTACTATCGACTCCTAACACTTTGCCTAACTGCTGTATCTCAGTCTGGTAAGAATAGATATTATTTAACGTGATGGTGTCTCGACCAAAACGAATTTCACCAGAACGGCCATGGGAAAAATAATCAACTGAATCGAATTTTGAATGTGTATTTAGATAAATAATAAAATCAGAAATACTTGAGATAGAGTAATGGACATTTAATTCATTATGAAAAAATTCATCAGACATTAATTGCTGATCAACCACAATAACTCTTTCAGAGGTGACTCTTTCTGTGAACAAGTCCGCGAATAAAATAAAACCCAAAATAATTAGTAGTGCACTTATATGTATTCTCATATCACTTATCCATCTACCCATTCTAGGAGCATAAAAGTGATATAGCACAAATAGTGCCACTACTAATTCTCTTTAATAATCAAAAAGTAAAGTTATATTGTTACTATTTTAACTTATCTTAAGTAGCATTTTTTTGCAAAATACAATGTAAAATAACACCTACTTTATAACTACCAAATAAACAACGGTTCCCTGCTCTCCTGCGAATAAACTCCCCGTCATATCCCAACGCACTTCCCCCTCATAACCTACTGCATTGG
>NZ_JADQAI010000005.1:0-61401 GCF_022129235.1 Psychrobacter sp. Ps6
TACAATAAACAGTGAAATACCTTTTGTGCCAGCAGGTGCGCCTGGTAGACGAGCCAATACAATATGAATAATATTGCTGGTTAAGTCATGCTCACCGGCAGAGATGAAAATCTTTTGACCAGTAATGCTATAGCTGCCATCTTCTTTAGGCTCAGCTTTGGTACGGATAATACCCAAGTCAGAACCAGCATGGGCTTCAGTAAGACACATAGTGCCCGACCATTCGCCAGTAACCATTTTTTCTAGGTAAGTTTGTTTTTGCTCGTCAGTACCATGATGCTCGATGGTCTGAATAGCACCATGTGATAGGCCAGGGTACATAGAGAATGACCAGTTGGCGGTACCAACCATTTCATTAATGACAGTAGACAATGAAAACGGCATGTTTTGACCACCAAATGCTTCTTCAGCAGATAAAGCAGGGAAGCCAAGCTCACAATACGCGTCATAAGCTTCTTTAAAGCCTTTTGGCGTGGTGACCTTACCATTGTCAAACTTACAGCCTTCAGCATCACCGCTTTGGTTCAGTGGTGACAGTTCGTTTTCAGCAAAGCTTGCAGCCATTTCAAATAGGCTGTCCATTAGCTCGCGGTCAGCTTCTTGGAACGCTGGTAATGTTTTGTAATGGCTTTCACTATCGAGTAGTTCATGCATAACGAATTGGATATCACGTAAGGGCGCTTTGTATTGCATAACTTCCTGTCCTTTTTGGAATGTAACCGATCATAGCCAATAATGAGCATATGGTCGCACTATCCTCTAGTGCGTTATTCTTACCTAGCCAGTCTGGAAATCTAAACAAATGATAAACAGTGAAGCAGGTCAACCATGCTATCGATTACATAAAATAGTGTTAAAAAGAATGGTGATTGTCAGAGTCGAAGAAAGATTAAATGTGCTCTAACAAATTCACTATAAAAGATAGGCTTTCATAGGCGAATATACAAGTTTGGTGACAGGACTGATAAGTCATGAACCTATCTTGCATCGGTTATGCAATCGACGTTAGGCGCAGTTTTGATCGTTAATAACTCTATGAAAAAGCTAGTGATACAAGGCAGAATCTATCCCTTGAATTACTGGATATAAAATAAAAGGCAATATCGACCAAATAAAGAAAAACCGCTTTTAGAGCAAATGCACCAACAAGCGGTCTTGTGATATTTAACAAACGTGAGTATTTGATAGCCACCCAATGCATGAGTGTGTCAAGCCCAGCCATGATGGAAGGGCAAATATCAAGATATCTATGATTGGGCAGTATATTGTTTGACCAGCATCTCAGTGGCAACATCAGCGGGCACAGGTTTGCCAAACCAATAGCCTTGTCCATTTTTGCAACCCATGTCCAGTAACACATCGCGCTGCTGTTCATTTTCTATACCTTCTGCCACTACATGCATGTCTAGAGCATCTGCCAAGTCTAGAATGGCTTTTACAATGGCATGCTGAGTACGGTCGGTATCAATTTTTGAGATAAAGCTCTTATCAATTTTGATAAAATCAAAGGGGTATTCTTGCAGGTAACTCAAGGATGCATAACCCGTACCAAAATCATCTAAGGCAAGACAAACGCCCAATTCTTTGAGGGAGTTGAGTTGTTTTCTGACATCGTCATGGCGCTGAATCAAAGAGGATTCGGTCACTTCGATATGCAACTGACACGCTGCAATATTGTGCTGTACCAATAGGCCGCTCACCATATCAAAAAATTCAGGATGACTAAATTCAGCAGCATCAGCATTGATACAGATATGCTGACAAAAACCTTGCTGTCGCCATTCAGATAACTGGTTAGCAATCTTGTTAGCCATCTGTGAAAACAGCTCAAACGATAGCTTATGGGTCAAAATAGCATCGATAAAATGTTTTGGTTTTAGTAGGCCGCGAGTAGGATGTTGCCAGCGAACCAGTGCTTCAAATCCCGTAACTATTCCAGTATCCAATAAAAATTTTGGTTGATAATACGGTACGAACTGTCCTTCAGCCGCCGCTGCTCTCAGATCAGCTTCTAACTGTAGGCTACCTGAAGTGGCTTTTTCAATCGTTTTGTCATACCAACGGATATCATCGCCGCCGTGTTGTTTGACATATTGTAAGGCTTTCTCTGCTTTGGTCAATAAGCCTGTTGCCTGAGCATCGTTTTTAGGAAAGTAACTGACCCCAACAGAGACATGGCAATAGATATGGGCGTCCGTTACCGCTTTCTCAGTCATAGTAAAGGGAAGCTCGCACATTTGCATGAGCGTATCTAGCTGATGACGCACTATATTGCCATCTTTACACTCAAACAGTAAGGCAAAATCATCACCACCAAAATGAGAAAAGCAGCGTAAATTTTCTAGTTCGAGGGTTTTGACTCGCTCTACAAAGCTCTGTATTAACGAGTTAACGCCATCAGAACCCAACAAGCTTGCAAGGTTACGATAGCGGTCAATATTTAAACGTACAAGGACAACCTCTTGATAGGTATCTAATAAAATATCACTGGCCTGACTCAAAAATACTTTACGATTAGGCAATCCAGTGAGCTGATCGTAGTTGAGTAAATGAGCAACCTGCTTTTGATCTTTAACGACCGACGACATGTCGCGTAGCATACCCACATGATAGACAGCTTGATCGATACAAATTTTACGATAGGTAATATGACAATCGATAGTCTCTCCATAGCGATTGGCCATTGAAAAGTCCATCTCGTAAAAACCAGACTCTTTTAAATTGCTCTTGATGTCTTTTAAGATAAGCTGCTCTTCTTCTGACAAAAATTCAGCCACGTAAATACCAAGTGGCCGACCAACCAAAAATGACTCTTTATAGCCAATCATAAGCTCATAGCTGGCATTGACAGATAGATAGCGTAAATTGCTATCTAATACAAAAACAGCATCTTCGATCTGCTCACACAGTTGGGCCATAAGTTGCTGTTTAATCGATACTGGAATGGGGTCAAAGTTGCTCATAATAATGTCTCACAAAAAATAAAGGCTTATAAAAAATAAGTACTGTGATTCAATTTACTAAATTAGAACTAAGATCACTTTTGATTCTACACAATATAAAACAAAAGTTCTATTTTAAAGTATCTATAAACGATAGTAAATCTCATTACTGATACCAATTTTAACCATACAAAGCGAGTAAAGTAGTCAATGCAACCACGGGCGCTGTCTCTGTACGTAATACTCTACTGCCAATTTGCCAAGGTATAAAACCTACAGATTCTGCTTTTTGACACTCATCGTCACTGAGACCGCCTTCAGGGCCAATCAATAGTTCAATATAAGGGGATTGTTGCTTGAGAACCGAGGCCAGTCTCTCTGGTTTAGCAGGTTGTCCTGCCGCAGGCACACTCATCTGCATACGTAGATCTGCAGCGCTACGTAGCACCTGATAATAAATGTCTTGACTGAGTATAGAGACGATGGGGCTGACCATTTTTGCCATATTCAAAGCATTAGACGCAGGTTGGTTTAGCCATTCATGGATAGATAGTGGGGCAAGTATAATAGGTGGGCGATTGAGGCCGCATTGCTCGCAGGCTGCTATAGCGACTTGTTGCCAGTGAGCCAGTTTCTTGTTGACTTGGGCGGGTTTTAGATTGACCTCGCCATGATGACTGCTCAGCAATTGAATAGCCGTGACACCAAGCTCTGTTGCTTTTTGGATTGCGTAATCCATACGCTCACCGCGGCTCATTACTAAGCCAATTTTGCTAATAATAGGCGCCGTGCGATCATCCTTTAGATGAGTGAGGAGGGTAGCCGTCGCGTTTTTTTTACTGATTGTTTGTAGCTCTACTTTATATTCACCACCAAATCCATCGAACAAGATACCTTGATCACCGATATTTGCACGCAGCACTCGGCACCAATGATGGACGATGCTATCTGGCAACTCAACGTGGCTCCCTAGAGGTAGGTCACCCAGCTTAGGTAAGGGTAGGGCATCAGTGTTGTCGTTATTAATGGCATAAAAAAAACGTCGCACGTGGTCTTATTCCTATTATTTAATTGTGAGCAGTTATTATTGACCCAGTAGAATATCATTTGATGCTAATAAAGGCATTCCTTTTATGATAATTACTGCTAGATAACAGCGCTCAACGGATAAATGACATTATCATATAGTAAGAACAATTTAAGAAACACATTAAGATGAAACGTATTTTTTGATACCTGAATGCCCAGTAGACAAAATTTTCCAATAAAAAAACTGGCATTCCGAAGAGCGCCAGTTAGTTATAGATTCATTATATATTTGCTTAATTATCAAGTATTAAGCAATAAGTCCTAATGCTTCAACCAAGCGTTTATTTGGCTCAACTTTGTTCATGCTGTAAAAATGCATGGCCGGCACGCCTTCGCTCATTAAGCGCTCACATAAGCGATACACCACATCAAAACCAAACTCACGAATAGATTTGCTGTCATCGCCAAAGTCGGCTAATCGCTTACGCACATAACGTGGAATATCAGCGCCACAGCTATCAGCAAAGCGTATCAGATTGCTAGAGTTGGTGATCGGCATGATGCCAGCTACCAATGGCTGGGCAGTGGTATCGATACCGCGCTTTTCTAACGTGTCACGCAAATACAGATAGCTATCTGCATTATAAAAGAACTGCGTAATCGATGCATTGGCACCAGCGCGGTACTTATTCACCAAGTTGTCGACATCAAACTCAAAGCTACGCGCTTGTGGATGCATCTCAGGGTAGGCCGCCACTTCGATATGGAAGTGATCACCTGAGTACTCACGAATGAACTTGACCAAATCTACTGCAAATGGCAGCTCACCCATGCCAACCTGACCTGACGGTAAGTCGCCACGCAATGCGACAAGACGTCTGATGCCTAAGCTTTTATAAAACTCAAGCAACTCAGCAATTTCTGCTTTGTCATCACCGATACAAGACATATGCGGCGCAATTTCAGTGTCTCCGCGCGCGTTTAGTGCTTGTACGATGTCTAAGGTACGGCTACGAGTTGAACCGCCCGCACCATAGGTCACCGAAAAATACGCTGGTGACAACTTATTCAGCTCATCATAAGTACTGAGAAGCTTTTCGTGACCTTGCTCGGTTTTTGCAGGAAAGAACTCAAAGGAGAAAGCAGGCTTACTCACAGTCAGGCTCCTTTTAGTATTTGTAAGCGTCAGGTTTGAATGGACCTTCGACAGGCACACCCAGATACTCAGCTTGCTTTTCAGTCAGTTTAGTTAGCGTACCGTTAAAACCTGCAACCATCGCAGCGGCCACTTCTTCGTCTAACTTCTTAGGCAATACTTTTACGTATAGGTTGTCAGTACGTTGGTCAGCTGGCAAGTCAGCGAATTTTTCTTCGAACAGATACATTTGAGCCAATACTTGGTTGGCAAATGAGCCGTCCATGACGCGTGATGGGTGACCAGTAGCATTACCTAGGTTAACCAGACGACCTTCAGCAAGCAAGATCAAATAATCGTTTTCATCATCTGAGCGGAAGATTTGATGAACTTGTGGCTTGATCTCAACCCAGCGCCAGTTATCACGCATAAACTGTGTGTCAATTTCAGTATCAAAGTGACCGATGTTACAAACGACTGCACCAGGCTTAAGGGCTGCTAGCATATGTCTATCACAAACGTGATAGTTACCAGTCGTGGTGACGATCATGTCAGTGTCTTCAAGCAAGCGCTTGTTGATGCTGTCTGCGCCGCCCGTGTTGTCACCGTCGATGTATGGTGATAATACTTCAAAACCGTCCATACATGCCTGCATCGCACAGATAGGGTCAACTTCTGAGACGCGTACGATCATGCCTTCTTGGCGTAAGCTTTGTGTAGAGCCTTTGCCTACATCACCATAACCGATAACCAGCGCACGACGACCAGCAAGGAACATGTCAGTGGCGCGTTTGATAGCGTCATTTAAGCTATGACGGCAGCCATATTTGTTGTCGTTTTTAGATTTGGTCACAGCATCGTTGACGTTGATAGCAGGCACCTTTAATGTACCTTTGTTCAACATCTCAACCAAACGGTGTACACCAGTGGTGGTCTCTTCTGAGATACCATGGATGTTGTCAAGAAGCTCAGCATACTCATCGTGAATCAAAGCGGTCAAATCACCACCATCATCCAAGATTAAGTTGGCATCCCAAAGTTGACCTGAGGCTTCACCGCCAACGTGTACTTGCTGACGCAAGCACCATTCATACTCTTCTTCTGTTTCGCCTTTCCACGCATAAACAGGGATACCAGCAGCAGCAATCGCAGCAGCAGCATGGTCTTGCGTTGAGAAGATGTTACATGAGGTCCAGCGGACTTCCGCACCTAGCGCGACTAGTGTCTCGATGAGGACAGCAGTTTGAATGGTCATGTGGATACAGCCAGCGATTTTAGCGCCTTTAAGCGGCTGGTCTGCTTCGTAGCGACGACGCAAGCCCATTAGAGCAGGCATTTCAGCTTCGGCAAGGGTGATTTCACGGCGGCCGTAATCAGCAAGGCTGATATCAGCGACTTTATAGTCAGTGAAAGAGGGATCGATCGTATGGGCAGATGGTGTAGTAGACACTGCGTCCATAATATGCTCCTATCAGTGGTTAACGAATGATAAAAAGAATAAAAACGCAGGTGCCGTTGTTTGCGCTGTGAGCGACCAAAGACATGGTCTCTCGACAGTTAACCGAGCCTAACATAACCTGTGATTGCATAACTATAGAATGTTAATGCAGTAAATCACTATTATGGCGCAACACCTCTCGGAGGTCGTTATTGTAATAGATGAGTGGTTAATTGTCACCTATTGACTGAGATAAATGACAAGCAATCATGGCATAAGTACCTGTATATTTTTCATAGGTATAAAAAAGGCCACCTGTAGATGACCTTTTATATTTAAACAAGCGCTAGAGTTTTATAGTGCTAAGTCAGCTTAGTACCAGTTGTAAGTTAGAGAGGTAAAGTAGTTAGTGCCGTCAGTGCTGTATTCTGTGCCGAACTGATTAGATAACATGTAATCTTCGTCAGTGATATTGTCAACGCGCAAATTAGCACGAAGATTAGGTGTAATGTAAACAGAGCCACTTAAGTTTAGTAAGGTGTAATCATCTAACTTAGTTGTATTTGCAGCGTCGGAAAATCTTTCGTCGGTATACTTAGCTTCTAATCGTACATCAAACTTTGGCTGTTGATAGCCTACATAAATTGAACCGCTATTTTTAGGGCGGTAAACGAGGTAATTACCATAAGTAGGCTCACCAAATGCAGGTTTTATAGGGTTTCTATCTTCTGCGTCTAAATAATTATATCCAAAGCCAAATAAGAAAGAATTGATTTGCCAATCTGACGTTAAACTTAAGCCTTTGATCTTTGCTTCTCCGATATTTTCCCCAGATGCTATTAAGTTTTCTGCATCAGTATGGTAACCAGTAAGTCGTGATAGCTGATTATCAGTGACATACTCCACGAAGATTTCGGTGTTCTTAGTGGTTTCAGGTTTTAAGTTTGGGTTTTCATAGCCTGGGAAGTATAGATCGTTAAACGTAGGAGCACGAAACCCTGTGGCATAACTTGTACCAATACGTACACCCTTCAACGGACGTATAGCAGCACCTATATTGTAGGTGCTTTCATTGCCATATTGGGAATTATCATCAACACGGTAATTAGCTTGCAAGTCGTAATACGTGTCGGCTAATTGGTAGCCGATAAAAGCACTTTTTATAGTGCGGCTATCGACATCGTATTCAGTAGTAGAGTCTATCTTTTGCTTTAGGTGTTCAAGTCCCAAAATCGCATGACCATCACCTGCTTTAATTTGGCTCTCTAAACGTGCATGGTCTTGCTCAGTATCAAAAACAGTGCTGTTATTTAAATCATTACCATCTTCATAAGTAGAGATTTTATCGATACTACGACCATAGCTTAGCTTAGTAGTAGCAAGATCGTTAATATGTTCAATAAATGCTGTTGCTGAACCATTTTTCTGATCACTATGAGCATCAGGATGTACAGCTCCAGTTGTCCAATCAGCAAAACCATCAAATTCAGACGTTGATTTGTTGTATAAAGCGCTTAGACCTGCTTTTACATTAGGTGCGATTTTTTTTGTCACAGCAAGGCTTGCGGAAGTCATATTAAATCCATCGTCATCTGGATTGAAATTGCTTCCAGTTTCGACAGCATTGAAACCATCAGTATCAGTATGACTAATGCCTAAGCTAAGCGTTGTATCTTGATTGGTAAATTGACCATTTACTCCCAAGTTATAGAGGTTGTGAGACCCTGCTCCCGCCGTGACTGAAACGTTGTTTTGCTCGATGTTAGAGCCTTTGGTAAATATTTGAATGACACCGCCCATAGCGTCAGAGCCATATATACTAGAGCCTGATGCACCATATAGTATTTCGATACGGTCAATTTGATCAGCAGAAAGTAAGTTTAATGCTGGCGTGCCTAAAGAAATAGAGCTATAGCGGATGCCATCAATAAGTACAAGTATCTGCTTGCTATCGTAACCGCGCATGTAAAAGTTACTAACACTTCCCATACCACCACTTTGAGTAATGTTGATGCCCGGTTGATTCTTTAATACATCTGTTACGGTTTGACCTTGATAACGTTGTAGCTCTTCCTTATCAATGACGCGAGTTTGTGCAATCACATTACTGGTTTTAATGGGTGTGCGAGTCGCTGTCACGACAATTTTATCAAGCTCAACTTGTGGCATCTCGCTATCGTTAGTATTAGTTACATCAGAGGTCGCCGCCATCGCTGTGTTGACTGCAAATAAACCAAGTGCGCTTAAGACACTTAGGCGAAGATAGGTACGTGAAGATGAGCGTGATAAAGACATGGTTGATTCCAAAGTAATCAAATGAAAAAATGCAGACATAAGAAATAACTATTAAAACGTAAAAGGTATCAAAATTTACAAAAAACAGTATATAAGCAAAACTGCGCTCATTATCTATAAAAGTTTCGTCTTTATAAACCACTTTAACCTAATGTTTCTTCACCATAGGGTGAATATAATTCATGATGAGATGCTAGTTATTCGTTAGATAGCTACTTTTTTATTAATGTCTATCAATTTCAGTAAGCGGACGAGACTGTACAGAGCGATAAAATAATTGACTCACACAGTTAGCGACAAAAACGTATAATCAAAAGCACTGCTGTTATAAATAATTGTTATCATAGTGCGGATATTATGTGTTCTTCATTGTGCCACTCATAAAGTTAAGAGGTTTGTTTTGTCTACTCAGCATAATCTGACTTCCAGTACCGCGTTCCCTTCATCGAACTCTACTCTTAAGATACCATTTGCGGTCGTATTGCTTCTGCTGGCGATGATATTAAGTATTGTGTTGCCAAGAACTGCTTTTGCTGTCGACGCTGGTACGCTTGGCGTTAGTGGTGATAGTAATGAAGAGACAGTAGCTACACCCTTACCTGATTCATTTGGGCGAGATACGCCGCGTCATACCGTGCAGGGTTTTATCAGTGCATTGGGCGAAAACGACTACTTGCTGGCAAGTAACTATCTCAATTTGTCCAAGTCTGATAACCCAACGACTGTCGTACGTCAGTTTAAGCAAGCACTCGATGCAGGTGGCCGATTCCAGCCTGATTTGCAAATCAGTAATACCCCTGAGGGCAATCTCACCGATCAACTACCACCGAATCAAGAAAATGTCGGTGTGATTAATATCGGTGAAAAAAGCGTGTCGTTGTTACTAGAACGAGTGGTCTCTAAAGAGAACGAGCAGTATTGGCAGTTTTCGAGTGAGACGCTGAGTTCCATACCAGAAGTGATAGAAAACTCAGAGCCGACTTTGGTATCTCGCTATACGGTGGATTCATTAGAAGGCAAAAAGCTCTTTGGTTATCAGCTGGCTGATTTGGTTGCTGCGCTATCTATGATCGTGAGCAGTTTTGTCCTCACTTATATCGCAGTATGGCTGTTATACCACCTATTGAGGATGGTTTATCCTCGTGTGCGCGGCGTGCCTTTGCCATTACCTGACAAAGTGATACTGCCGCTTTCTGTGGTCATTATGGCGCTGATCTTATCTGAAGTGATGGTCTACGCAGGCGTGTCCGTCACGCTACGCGAACCAGTCAATCGCTTTACTGATATTGCTTCTTGGCTCGCACTAACTTGGCTATTATTACGAGTTATTGATGCGATATTTACTCGAGCGGTCAACCTAAGCTATAAGAAAAACTATACTGAGCGTGTCTCAATCTTGGGACTGATGCGAAAAGTCGTCAAAGCGCTACTCTTAATATTTGCGGTCATTGTCATTTTTGGTAATTTGGGTTTTGACTTAACCACAGGTATTGCCGCGCTGGGTGTGGGTGGTTTAGCATTGGCACTTGGTGCACAAAAAACAATTGAAAACCTTGTTGGTAGTGTCGTAGTCGTCGCGGATTCACCAGTACGTATCGGTGACTATTGTAAATTTGGCACTTATGAAGGCACGGTTATTGACATCGGTATTCGCTCATCACGTGTGCGCACATTGACACGGACCGTTGTCACGGTGCCAAACGGTGATTTTTCATCGATGCAAATTGAAAACTTTACCTCGCGTGATATGTTCCGCTTCTTTCATCAGTTATATCTGAAGCGCACCGCGAATATCGATGTGGTCTTCAAGATGGTCAAAGACTTAGATGAGTTTTTAAATGAGCATTACTTGACCAATCAAGAATGGAATCAGGTTAATATTTTAGAGCTACGCCAAGACTGCTATGTTATTCAGTTACAAGCATATATCAATGCCAATAATGTGATGGAGTTTTATGATAAGCAAAACGTGGTATTCGTTGATGTATTAAACCAAGTTGCAAAATATGATCTCGAACATGCATTGCCAACCCAGCAGCTGATCGTCAATCAAGCTGAGCTTGAACATCATATGGAAAACAATACTGCTGAAACAGAAGATGATGTTTCAGAAGACCATAGCGATACGAATAGCAATGAAACAAATGTCAGTCTAGAAAGCAATGATGATAATAATTCTGACAGTGTGAATATAAACAAAGACACCGACAATGCTAATGATGATATGGCAAATAAGCAAAAGTCATCTATGGCAACTGTCAGTAGAAAGGGAGCGCTCAAAGCGCTCAAACACAAAAGTCGTATGCTAAGAAAAAGCAAATTTAAGCACACCAAAAATAAATTTAGCTTATCTATATGGAATCAGCCTTAGAAACGGTTTTTCCATATAGGCAGTTATTCTGCACGGTCAGCTATAAAGGTACTGCAGTTTTATTACGTAATAAGCCGTAGTACGACCAGAGCAGTAAGCTGGCAGCGCTGCGATACGGTGACCAGTGCTGAGTAAGGTTTTTGAGCTGCTTGGGCGTTGGTCGTTCTGCTAAGCCTAATAATTCCATCGCCGCAACCTTAATGGCCAAGTCATCGACAGCAAGCACGTCTGCGCGTTTTAAAGAAAAGAGCAAGTACATCTCAGCGGTCCAGCGTCCGATGCCCGTAACAGCGGTAAGTGTCTGTATCACTTTTTCATCAGGCATGTTTTCTAAAGCCTTAAAATCTATACCATGATTGACTAAAGAGCGGATATAGCGAGTTTTTTGCTTAGACAATCCCTGAGCTTTTAAAGCCTCGTCAGTTGCTTCATTGATTTTATGCGGCGTTGTCAAATCCGCATCAACCAACCGTTTCCAGATACTAGCTGCAGCGGCGACAGACAGCTGCTGACCAACCATCGCTCTCATTAATTGCTCAAACCCACCTGCATTGTGCCTAAGATCAGGTAGACCAACCTGCTCGTAGATAGCAGAAAATTTTGGTTCGATAGCAATCAATGCGGTGATATTTTCCTGTAGTTCTTTTTTATTTTCAATGGTTTTGATACTCATAAGGACTTCGCTTGGCTCATTAAACAGTGCTCGAATAGACCTAATAGTAAAGGGTAGGAGGCACACATTAAAGGGAAAATCGTTAAAGATTGATATACGAGTTATAGATAAAAAAGGACTGCAAATAAGCAGTCCTTTTTTGTTTAATAGAGTTATCATAAGCGATGACTTCTATTCGCCATCTGCTTTAGGTTTTTTGAGCAGTACCAATACCGCACCATTGCCACCATCCTTTGGCGGGGCAGAGCAAAATGCCAATACTTCTGGCAATTGGCGTAACCAACCATTGATACAGGTTTTTAGAATCGCTTCGCTACCTTTACCATGGACGATTTTTACCATGGTTTCATTTTTTTGCTTCGCTTGGCTTAGCAGTTGCGTCATGGCGTCACGTGCTTCTTCTATCGTACAGCCATGAATGTCTACCGCATCGTACCAACGCAACTTACCTTTTTTGAGCTGATCAAAGATTTTATTTTGCAAGGTTGGCTGCTTATATGACAAATAGGCTTCAGCAGCGACAGGGTTTAGCAGGGCTTGCATATCTGACAAGCCAGCGCCTAAATCACTAGCTTCACTGCCTTGAGCGGCCGCACGTTTTGATAGTGTTGCTGCATCAGGTTTACCCGCTCTTGCCGTACTAGTAGGTGAGCGTACGTTTTTGTCTTCTAGTTTACTGACACCATGCATGGCTTGCATGAACAGTACTTTGTCATCATCGACATGTTCACTGTCTAGCTGCTTGACGGTCTTTTTCACTTGTTTTTGAGTCAGTAATGACACTGGCTCAGTGGGCTTTTGGTTTTCACCTTCAGGTGAATTAGTATCACGGCCTTTACTTAATTGGCCTTTTAATTCTTTGAGCTGGTCTTGCATTTCTTTTGAAAACAGAGAGTTTGACATAAAAGTTAACGTATTGTTGATGGGTGAATGAAAGGTTGAGTAATTTATAGGGTAAATATTTTATTCAAGCTATCTGATTCTATTGAAGCTTGAATTATTGAGTTACTTTACTCGTCTACTACGACGCCCGCAAGTAAGGATTGTAACGCTTGTCCCGGATGATCGGTTTTCATGAATTGCTCACCGATTAAAAAGTGCTGAATATTATGACTTAGCATAAGACTAATATCATCACTGCTATGAATGCCGCTCTCAGTCACGATCAGTGGTTTTTGATCGGCATTATCAGCATCAGCAGAAAGTGCTTCGATTAAGATATTTTTTAAATCGAGTGTGGTTTGTAAGTCCACATCAAACGTGTTCAAGTCACGATTATTAATACCGTAAATATTATGCTCTGAGCGTGGTAATTGTAGCGCACGCTCAAGCTCAGATTGTGTATGCACTTCTATCAACACATCCATGCCAAGCTCAATACTTAGCGCATGCAACTCTTGTACTTGTGTGTCATCTAGGCAGGCCATAATGAGTAGGATACAGTCAGCGCCCATTAAGTAAGATTGATATATTTGATAGACATCAATCATAAAATCTTTGCGAAGTATCGGTAAGCTTGAGACATTTGCCGCTTGAATAAGATACGTATCATCGCCCTGAAAATAATCGCGATCAGTCAACACCGATAGACAGCTAGCACCCGCTTTCTCATACTGCTGCGCAAATAGAGCAGGAGTAAAATCGTGATTGATAATACCTTTAGATGGCGAGGCCTTTTTGATTTCAGCAATGATGCCAACACCATTATTTTCAGTGCTAGCAGCACGTAAGGCAGCAGCAAAACCTCGGCGCGGTTTGTTGTCAGCTGCGACTTGCGCTTTCAAATCTTCAAGAGATAGCGCCGCGCGCGCTGCTTTTACTTCTTCTACTTTAGTTGCGACAATGCGCTGTAGTACCGAAGGTATGTCTGAATGAGTTGTGGTCATGCTGTTATCCGAATATTATTAAAGGTAAATAGGCAGTGATATATAGTTTTGCACTTTATTGATGCGCATAAATTAATCTTTAGTCACTAGCTGCTGCGTGTATTTGGCCAAAGACTCAAGCTTGAGTAAAGCATCACCATTTTGGATAATCTTTTGAGCTCGGCTAACGCCATTAGGATAGTTGCTGGCAAGTCCGGCGGTGTATATTGCCGCACCTGCGTTCAAAGCAATCATGTCGCGGGCTTTAAGTACAGCACGGTCATGGGTATCAGCACCAGATAGAGCAGCGCGAATCAATGTAAGGCTTTGCTCTGGAGAGTCGACGTCTAGACCAATCAGAGTTTGCGATTCGATACCTGCATCTTCTGGCATCATCTCATAAACGGATATTTCGCCATCTTTTAGTTCAGCAACTGTGGTCGAGGTTGCTAGACTGATTTCATCCAGACCATCTTTTGCGCCCACGACCATGACATGCCGTGCGCCTAGGTTTTTCATGACTTTGGCAATTGGCTCACAGAGCTGCGCGGTAAAGACACCAATAACTAAGTTGGGCGTACCAGCAGGGTTTGTTAAGGGGCCTAAAATATTAAAGATGGTACGCGCTTTTAGCTCACGGCGTACAGGATTGGCATGACGCATGGCGCTGTGATGGTTGGGCGCAAACAAAAACCCAACCCCTTCGTTCTCGATACAATCTTTTGCTTGTTCTGGAGTCAGCGCAAGACTGATGCCTGCTTGCTCAAGCAAATCTGAGCTACCAGATCTGGTTGAGACACCGCGATTACCATGTTTGGCAACTTGTGCGCCAGCCGCCGCGACAACGAATGCCGATGCAGTCGATACGTTAAATAAATTGGCACCATCACCGCCAGTACCAACGATGTCGACCAAATAGTCACAGTTTTTTGGCTCAATATTGGCGGCTAGCGCACGCATCGCACTGGCTGATGCGGTGATCTCATCGATAGATTCACCTTTCATACGTAAACCTGTCAAGATAGCGCCCATCATCGCGTCGCTACATCTACCTTGCATGATGATCAGCATCACTTGATACATCTCATCAAAGGTCAAATCGATGTGCTGAAAGATTCTACCCAAAGCCGTCGTCAATAGTTGATGTATTTGGGCATCAGACAGTTTTGCAATACCCTCTGGCGTGTGAGCTTCTTCTGTTTTTGTCGTACTCATGATGATCTCGCTTATGATTGTTTTTTATGTGAATCTGTTTTTTATGTGAATCTGTCTATGATTTGAGATAGAGTAATGAAAGCAGGTTCTTAAGTCAAAACTAGCCTACCTGTGGTAGCTCATCTGATGCTAGTTTTGCCAAGCCATAAGTATGTAAAAAATTATTGAGTAATTGATAACCTGCTTCGCTCAAAATGGACTCAGGATGAAACTGGACGCCTTCTATGGCAAGTGTCTTGTGTCGGATACCCATGATCTCTTCGATACTACCATCAACATTCTGCGTCCATGCGGTCAACTCAAAGTAATCTGGCAGGGTACGCTTATCGATGACAAGTGAATGATAGCGTGTGACTTGCGATGGGTTTGGTAGTCCGGCAAATACGCCTTGGTCATTATGATAGACGGCTGATAACCGTCCGTGCATAACTTCACCTGCTTTGACGACTTGTCCACCAAACGCCTGCCCAATCGCTTGATGACCCAAACAAATACCAAGTATCGGAATAATGCCTTTGAATGTCTCGATAACTTCGAGCGAAACACCCGCACGATCAGGGTCGCATGGACCTGGGCCAATAACAATCACGTCCGGTGCTAACGTTCGAATCTGCTCGATAGTGACCTGATCATTACGCCAAACGGTGATGTCCTGCTGCAATTCACCGAAATACTGTACGATATTGTACGTAAAGCTGTCGTAATTATCGATCATCAAAATCATGAAGGTGTCAACTTATCAGTTTTATTCTGTTTGTAATATGGGATATACGTCTACTGTTGTTCAGGGCTTTAGTTACCAAACAAAAGCAGCTATGATTACGGCAGAGGGCATTATGGCGCGCGGTTATCTTACCACTATTTTGTTCTCTATCAAATGCAGAGCATAGTCTAGCTAGACAAGCACTACATAAAAATATTTTTCTTTGATCATAGCTATTTTACAATCAGTACCAAATCAACAAATCGATATTTTATTATTGCACCGCAAAAGAACGCTCTGACAATTATAAGGCTTTTTAAGCACTAATATAGTGCAAAAATAGCATAATTAGTGCATCAGACAATCTCTTAATATAAAGACTATCAGCAAAAATACATTTTTATATGAAAATAACTTGATGTAAGGCGCTGTAATCATTGGAAATATGTTGTCTTAATTGATGTGGTTGGTAATTGCTTTGAGATATTGGCATAGCCTTTGCATTATTTCTGGTATGATTGTTGATGACCATAAAGACGGGTCTAAAAATAATTATTTATAATTGTCAGAAGAGTTCAGCATGACGAGTTATATATTGCTAGAATGATATGAGAATTGACTTAGGATGTTTGTAGACCATTGAGGTGACTATTGGTCTAATTAAGAAAACGTCTTAGATGAGTGTCTTGACTAATACGATAAATAGTGCTGATAATAAGCATAATATCGAATGCGCTGTTTGGTATTGGAAGGACATTTGGAATTCTTACACAAGAAATGGCACCAAAAATTTTAAATTGCAATAACGTGACCAATACAACGGAGATTATGTATGTCGAACAAATTATTAGATCTTATTCAATCCTCTAATGCTAAATGGGTTGACTTTCGCTTCACTGATACGCGCGGTAAAGAGCAGCACATCAGCTTCCCAGCATCTACTATCGATGAAGATGTCATGGAAGATGGTAAAATGTTTGATGGCTCATCTATTGCTGGTTGGAAGGGTATCGAAGCGTCTGATATGATCTTGCGTCCTGACCCAGAAACAGCGTTCGTTGATCCGTTCTTTGATGCGGTTACTGTCGTCGTGACTTGTGACATTATCGAGCCATCAACGCTACAAGGCTATGATCGCGATCCACGCTCTATCGCACGCCGCGCTGAAGAGTACTTAAAGTCAACTGGTATCGGTGATACTGCTTACTTCGGTCCTGAGCCTGAATTCTTTGTATTTGACGATGTAAAATGGTCAGTTGATATGTCTGGCGTCAGTCATAAAATCACTGCTGAAGAGGCAGCATGGTCAACTAACGAGACTTATGAGTGGGGCAACATGGCGCATCGTCCACGCGTCAAAGGCGGCTACTTCCCAGTACCCCCAATCGACAGCTCACACGATATGCGTGCTGTGATGTGTGAACGTATCGAAGAAATCGTTGGCGAAGGCCGCGTTGAAGTTCATCACCACGAAGTGGCGTCTTGCCAGTCTGAGATTGGTGTAGCGTTCAACACAATGGTACGTAAAGCGGATGAAGTTCAGCAATTGAAATACGTTGTTCATAACGTGGCGCACCAGTTTGGTAAAACAGCGACCTTTATGCCTAAACCAATCGTTGGTGATAACGGTTCAGGTATGCATGTACACATGTCAATCTCAAAAGATGGCGTAAACACGTTCTCTGGTGATGAGTATGCTGGTCTGTCTGAGACCGCATTGTACTTCATTGGTGGTATCATCAAGCACGCTCGTGCATTGAACGCGATTACCAACCCATCAACGAACAGCTACAAGCGTCTTGTACCGCATTATGAAGCACCTATTAAGCTTGCGTATTCAGCGTCTAACCGTTCAGCGTCGATTCGTGTTCCACACGTAAGCAGCCCAAAAGCCGTCCGTATTGAAGCACGTTTCCCTGATCCAACGGCGAACCCATACTTGGCATTTGCTGCGCTATTAATGGCAGGCCTTGACGGTATCCAGAACAAGATGCACCCAGGCGAAGCAGCTGACAAAAACTTATATGACTTGCCACCAGAAGAAGAAGCGCAAATCCCAACGGTTGCAGAAAGTCTAGATGTCGCACTACAAGCGCTGCGTGATGACCACGAGTTCTTATTAAAAGGCGATGTGTTCACCAAAGACATGCTAGACGCATTCATCGCACTTAAAGAAGATGAAGTACAACGTCTAAACGTGACTGTACACCCTGTCGAGTTTGATATGTACTACAGCTGCTAATAATGAATTAGTCGGTTAAGTTAATTCAATAAAAAAGAACCAGTCAAGTGAATCTTGGCTGGTTTTTTTGTGCCTGTTTAAAAAGATAGTGGTATAAATGGATGATATTTTTTTAAATACCATTGATTTCACATCAAATCCTACTGATTTTGCATCAAAAGTATCGCATAATAGTTCTTATAAAAGTATATTAATAGTAAATACTAATTAGGTTGACTGACTATGAGTTTGTTATCAAAGCGGAATTTGTTACGAGGCAATATACAGTTAGGAGCATTGGCTATCATCGCTAGCCTTTGTGCGCCTCTCAGCAATGCAGCACCCATCTACAAAGTGATTGATGAGCAGACAGGTCAAGTAACTTTTACCGATCGTCCGCAGTCCTATGAGGATCAAGCAGGAAAACAAGTCAGCCAGACCAGCGTCAATACCGGCGAAAGTAGCGCCCCAAAAGGCACGCCAAGTGAGGTCAGAGGCAATACTGACCTTCCAGCCGCCGCTGCCACCAAACCTGCGGTGAATATCAACTATCAGTTGAGTATGATTGAGCCGAGTACTGAGCGTGCCTATCAGCGTCCTGCACAGAGTATCGTCATCGCGCTTGATGTAAAGCCTGCGCTACAGAATGGTGATCAAGTAAGTATCTATTTGGATGATAAAGAAATCGCCCAAGGATTAAGTGCTTCTGTCGCGACAGTCGATCTGCAGCCAGGCCCTCATAGCATCCGCGCTGTAGTTAAGAAGGTATCAGGACAAACAGGACAGCAAGTCAATCGCATGGTATATGTCATTCAAAACACCCTGATTCTACAGAATAAGAAGAAGCTTGCCGAGCAGCTTTTGGCTTATAAGCGCTTACCATGGCACCAAAAGGTCTTGTTAAAAATGCGCGGTAATGACGCTGTATCTCAGTAACAAAGTCATTAGTAATATATAAATAAAAAGGGCAGACGTGATCATCGCGTCTGCCCTCATTATTATTTGTTGATTCTATTTAACATTATATGAGCTTATTACTATTTATTTGGTCAGCTCGATTGTACCATTGGCAGTGACTGAGATAGTGCTGTTACCAGACTCAAAGCTTTGGCTTGGTACTGACTCGTCTGCCATTCCTGATTTCATGCTCATAGCGCTATACATTGGACGTGGATAGTTGCTACCGGTATTCAAATTAACATTCACGACGCGATAGCCGCGTGCATCCCAAGCACGAGTTAGGCTCTTCGCTTGCTGCTGAAAAGCGCGAGATGCTTCGGTCATTAGTTTTTGCTCTAGCGCATCTTTTTTGGTATCTGAGACGCCAAAGTTAAGATTGTCCATGACTAAGGTTTCTTGTAGATCCGCAATCAGCTGACTGGTTGCTGCAAAGTCTGTACTTTTCAAGTCTATGCTTGCTTGACCTGTCCAGCCAATGATTTTGTCGTTTTTGTCATAGCGTGGATAGGTACGCTGCTGCCCGGTGCTCACAGTCACGCTTGGGTAGCGCTTGGCAATTTTCATGGCATTATTGATTGACGTGTTGAGCATTGTCGCTAATGTTTTAGCGTCAGTTGCTTGTGCTTTTTTATATAAGCTGGCACGTACTTCATCGTTTTGGATTTCTTCTTTTATTTCTGTCTGAAACGTCAGTTGGTCGTAGCCTGTTGGCTCTGCGTGGGCGCTGCCCATCATTGCAGTCATTAAACAAACCGTACCAGAGGCGAGTGCCGCTTTATTCAGTAGAGCATTTTTCATTATTATCTCCTAAATTAGTTTTCATATGAATGTTTTTAAAATCCATTTTCATATGGGAAGCTGTGCATCTCATTTTCTAAATGCGGACATGTGTGCAACTTCATTCACTAAAATAGCAAAATCTGTATAAGTTGCTGTGAGAATTTTGTGAGCTAGGTTACTGGGTTATTTTTCGATTAAAACAAACAGTTTTGAGATAGGGGTTGTAAAGTTAAAAAATCCTTGTATAATCTCATCCGGTGGCTCCATTGGTAGCCTCGCAACATTGTTCTATGAATCCCGCCAGGACCGGAAGGTAGCAACGGTAATAGATTTGATGTGTGCCGAGGATGTGCTGATGGAGTCGCTTTTTTTTGTCTAAAATTTGATAGATATTCTAATAAAGTACCCAATATATTGGTATTCTGTATTAAGCCCTTCATTGTAAAGGGCTTTTTTTGTCTCAATTTTTATTCGGTTTCTTATTTAAATTAAAAGCTTCATTGATTAATATGCGTTAAAATACAATGTATTAACGTTTATTAACATTCTGGATACTTTGAGGTTTGGTTATGAAGATGTTTGTTTGGTTGTTCATTGTATTTGTGGTGCTAATCGTTATATTTGGGGTGTCCATATTTAATAAATTGGTACGTGCACGTAATCAAGCAAAGAACGGCTTTGCGCAGATAGATGTGCAACTCAAACGTCGCCATGATTTGATTCCAAATCTCGTCGAAACAGCCAAGCGTTATCTGACTCACGAGGAAGAGACACTGACAAGAGTTATTAGCGCACGCAATCATGCTCAAAATCTACAAGATTCGCATAAGCATCAGCCAGACTCACAAGAGCACATGGCACTATTTGCCAAAGCAGAAGGCATGTTGTCCAAAGCGTTGAGTCAGTTTTCGGCAGTGGTAGAAGCCTATCCTGAGCTCAAAGCGGACAGTATGCTCAAAGAGTTGATGGATGAGCTGACCAACACAGAAAATCGCATCGGTTTTGCTCGTCAGCATTATAATGATAGCGTGATGTTCTACAACAATGATCGTGAAGTGTTTCCTAACAATCTTGTCAGTACGACTTTTGGCTTTCGTCCGCTTAGTCCTTTGGTATTCGCAGACAGAGATGCCATTGCCAAAGCACCAAATGTTAATCTGGGCTAGGATTTAGATAAATTTGGCCAATGTTAGGTAGCCCAGTTGATGGATTTTTTTGGTGAACAGCGGGTACGTACACGGCGCAGTCTATTACTCTATGGACTGTTTTTTCTGATTGTGCTTGCTCATATGGCGGTGGCACTGGCTATCATGGGACTGCTGTTAACGATATTCACGGGTGGTATATATCATTGGGTGTTGATACTCGTCATTCTCTTTATATTAGGCAGTTTCGTTGGTGGGAGTTTTTTAGAATATCGGCGCTTGAGAGCGGGTGGTCGCGCTATTGCTCAGCGAGTAGGGGCAGTCAGACTATTTATTGATAACAGTCAGGCACCATGGGAGCACAGTCATGGGGTTGCGCATCAACATCAAACCAAAGAGAAAGTTCACTATAGCTCACGTCATATAGCCGTACGCGATGAGCGCGACTTTCCACCTGTCTATCGTCGTTATTATGAAATTGCCCATCAGTTAGCGATTGCGGCAGGTTTGAGTACACCGATTTTATATGTATTGCCTAATGAGCAAGGTATTAATGGCTTCGTCGCGGGTCGTCATAGCCAAGATATGGTACTTGTCGTCACCCAAGGTGCGCTAGATAAGCTGTCTGATGAGGCGCTATACGGGCTAATTGGTCATGAGTATGGTCATATATTGCATGGTGATGCCACGTTCAATCTACAGCTGATGGTGGTATTAGCTGGGCTACAGATATTATATGATTGGAGCGATTCAATTCCTAACAGTCGCCATCTTGATAATACAATTGCCACCGATATTCCTTTTTCACAGAGACAAGTTGACAGTCGTGCACGCAGTATAGAGGCACAGACCGCCCGTTTTACCACGCACAGTGAGTGGGTTGCGTACTGGCAGACACAATCACAGCAACAGCAGGCCTCAGCTAAACGTGAGTCTCGGTGGGTGCAAAGCAGACCTGCGATTGATCGTCAAGCACCCCGTAGTGTCTGGACATTACTGCTCCATGGTCTAAGTTTCTCAAGTATGGCAAGTGCGCAGTTGATTAAGCATAGCTTTAATCGTGAGCGTGAGTTACTTGCTGATGCAACCAGCGTGCAGTTAACGCGCTCGCCTGCGATCATAGAAACTTTAAAAGCTATTCACCAAGATTCACTTGGCTCACGATTATCGAGTATTGCTGATATCAACGGACTCAGCCATTTTTTCTTTGCCAGTAGTGGCGCGGACTTGGGTGATGTGTCTTGGTTTGCCACTCATCCAAGCTTGACAGAGCGTATGAGTGCCATTAATGCTGATGCCTATCGCAAGTTTGCCGTACAAGTCGCTAAAGAAAAGCGCATCAATCAGCAGAAAATAAAAGAAATATATCGGCAGCGTCGCTCAGGAAACTGGGGAGGTATTACAGAAAATAGCCTAAGTGAAAATTCACAGAAAAAGTCTCAATTACCGCATCAATCATTATTCAATATTGATATAGAAGAAGACCATAAGCAGACCGCTACTCTTGATAAAGCTACAAATAACAGTGAGAGCCAGACAGATGAAGGTCTTGAGTTCACTAAAGAGGTAGATACAATTATCGATGGTCGCTTGCAGGTAGAAATAGCACCTATAGATACCGATAATTTGCTGAAGCCTTGGCAGGCCAAACCTGACGCTGACCTGCCAAAAGATACACTGATTGAAGCGAGCGATATTCAAAAGGTGTCACTCCCGCAATATATACTCGATCATATTTATCATCCACTTGGTGCGCAAGCGCTAATAGAAGCAGTAATGCTTTGCCATCAAAGCCGACCGCTGTCAACAAATGCACTATATGGTTTGGCAGATATTTGGGGTGAGGGCTTTTCTATTGAAAGTGACACTACTAGTCATCAGCAAGTATTACCGCATAGGATAGATGCTAAGCTACTGACCATAGTGGCCAATTTGGATAGACGTTTGGACAGTGCTTTGATTGTATTTGCATTAGCCCAGTTACGTCGACATGACTTATCTGAAATACATATCAAAAAATTAAAGCTTAAAAGTGACAGCGAACACAGTCACGAAAGCGATCAGTACTATAAAAAACAAGCAGAATGCCGTACGATGTTGTTGCGTTATCAACAAGGCATAGTTGAGTTGTTTAACCAACAGATGACATCTGATTTAACCAAAAGCTTAGCTTGTGATTCTGCAGATCAAAAAATATCGAGTGATCGCTCTCACTCAGCAGCGAATTCATTCAATCATTCATTAGCTGTAGAGAGGAAAAAATCACCCATACTGTCACTCTGGCAAGCATTACAATTACAGCAGTTACTACCGATATTGTCTGAGGTTGTACGCGATACGGATGCGCAAACTCTATCCTCACAGACACTCAAAACTGGTATAGAAGGAATGAAGGTACAGCTAGATCCTTCAGGGCAAGTATTTGAAGCACTGAGCGATGCTCAGATGTCGATGGTGGTTCTACTGGCTTATCGCCTATCAAAAGACGCTAAAGGTCAGATGATCTCAATGTATGAGCGCTCATTATTGAGTGAAGGTGATGAGAGTGTGGCGCATTACATTGTAGATTTAAGACGTCATGCGCGTTTGGTTGATATTGATTTGACGACAGTGAGCGATGTCAACTTGCAATGGTTGTTATTAACGGCACAACACTTAAATAGTATTCAGTTATTAGCGATTATTGCTATGGTTCCTACGTCTACTAATCATTCTATCAAGCGCCCAATAAATACTTTGGATAGTAGTAATTATCCAGAGAGACAACAGGATGGTAGTCAAATAGATTATAATGACGATAGCACGGTAAGATATGCTCATCATGAGTATCGACAATGGCTAAGTACATTGCATACCGTGATGTTACACGATACGATAATCAGCCAAGATGAATATGATTGCCTGCTCGCAATGTCAGAGCGCTGGCTAGGCGTTCGGCAGCTTTTTTGATAAGAACTACCAAAACCCTCTAGAAAACTATATATACAACATAATTAGGATAGTAGAGTCGTATGAGTGATATCCAAGACCCGCTAAGTGTATTGCAGCGCCGTGTGCAGCAACGCCAAATCCTAGCGATGATGGGTATCAATCAATGGGTGCGGCCTGAGTCAAATACCGTAAATATAGCGGATATCATGATAGATTCGGTTGAGCACTCAAATACTGTCTCTACTGATACTGAATCCGCAAATAATGAACCCGCGAGCGCTGGAGCCATCGCTGAAACCATAGAGACAGTCGATCAGCCGACCCGTGGTTATGATACGAATGACTTTTATAGCAGTGACCATGACAATGTGAATAACGATGCTCATGGTCTAGGTATTCATGAACAGGCAGCCACTGAGCAAAGCCCAGTCACCTATAGTTTTGATAGTGTGAGCAATGAGGCATCTGCTAATTCAAATGTAACTCGTCTTCACAATAGTCCAGATATCGAATCAAACCAAACCGCCGCATTTTTTATAGATGAAGCAGTGCAGTCAACAACTGCGCCTATTGCGTCACATCAATTGTCTCAAAGCAGTCATAATAGTGATAGTGTAAACGACGACAGCTTGAAAAAGGTAGCACCATTTAGCTTACAAGGTGGACGCTATGGTGACTGGGTGATATTGGTTGATATTCAAGCACTTAATAGTGATAGCCAAAAGCTATGGAATAATATCACTCAAGCACTCTCAATGACTCATGAGACGACCTCATTCCCAATTTGTGCCGGTATGGACACAGTAGAGCTTGCCAATGCCAGCCTTGCTGGATATGTCTTTAGAATTGGTCTGCGCGAAGAGATAAAAGTTGCTGCTTTAACAGTACTACCTGAAGGTCTTCAGCACCCCAACCTTATGACTGTGCCTACATTAGACGACATGATTGCAGATAGTGATGCTAAACGTCAGCTGTGGGAGCGCATATCTCATTGAGCTATATTAAAACTGATATTGATGTAAATTTTTTTATCAACAAACTGAAATAAAGGTCGCTTCTTTATTTCATCATACCTAGGACTGTGATCATGTCTACAACCCAAACGTCTACACCCACTGCTAATAATAGTACCCCGCATCGTCTGCCAAACTTCTGTGCTGGTCCTGCCACGATGCCAACATCCGTATTGGAGCGTGCTCAGAGCGAATTGCTCGACTGGCAAGGTCGCGGCCTATCGGTCATGGAAGTCAGTCACCGTAGCAAAGAGTACATGGCGATCACTGACAAAGCAGAAGCTAAGCTACGCACGCTTATGGAGATCCCAGATAACTATAAAGTGCTATTTTTACAAGGCGGCGCTAGCTTGCAGTTTTCTGCGATTCCATTGAACCTACTAAATGGTGGACGCGGCGATTATTTGACGACGGGTGCATGGTCAGGTAAGGCGATTAAAGAAGCTCAGCGCTATGAAGCACTTGGTCTGGGTAAGATAAACTTGGTTGCGACTGGTAAAGAGGACAACTTTACGACTGTACCTGCCCAAAGTGATTGGAATGTGAGTGACGATGCCGCTTATTTTCACTACTGTGCCAATGAGACTATTCATGGCCTACAGATATTCGAGCCACCACAAGTAGAGGCGCCAATCATTGCTGATATGTCATCGTGTATCTTGTCACAGCCGATAGACGTGTCTAAATTTGGCATGAT
This sequence comes from Psychrobacter sp. Ps6, assembly GCF_022129235.1. GTDB lineage: Bacteria > Pseudomonadota > Gammaproteobacteria > Pseudomonadales > Moraxellaceae > Psychrobacter. The sequence continues at coordinate 25,414 of NZ_JADQAI010000005.1, forward strand.
CTACGCGGGCGCTCAAAAAAACATTGGTCCTGCAGGTTTGGTCATTGCAATCATCCGTGATGATCTGTTGGGGCAGGCAAGTGAGTGGTGCCCCATGCTACTGAATTATGAGCACCAAGCAGATAAAGAATCTATGTCTAACACGCCCGCGACGTACTCTTGGTACTTAGCAGGACTGGTATTTGATTGGTTGGAAGAGCAGGGCGGTGTGGCTGCTATTGGCAAAATCAACCAGCAAAAAGCAGATCTGCTCTACAAAACAATTGACGACAGCCCTTTTTATAACAACCCAGTCGATCCTCAATATCGCTCTATCATGAACGTGCCATTTACTTTAGCGGATAGTAGCCTTGATAAAGTGTTCTTAGAAGAGTCAGAAAAAGCTGGTTTGCTCAATCTAAAAGGCCATCGCGATGTGGGCGGTATGCGAGCCAGTATTTACAACGCCGTACCACTTGAGTGGGTACAGCAATTAGTCGACTTTATGATAGCGTTCGAAAAAAAGCATGCATAAGTCATAATAGCCTTTAAAATAAAAGACGCCGCTTTTACAAGTTGCGTCTTTTTTTATGAGTATATTTATCGATGCGTAGTTTTAGGAAGAAGCGTTCAATATCTGCTGCCATTACATCTAATACTGATGGATGTCGCACTGATGCCGCGTAACATAGCAAACCATTAGGTTAAAAAACCTAAGTTTGTTATGATAAAATTTTGCTATATCGCTATTTTGCCGTCAGCGCTTAATTTTTGATACTCGCATTGGTTAGCATAGAGGTTTGTTATAACGTTATGATGAAAAAAAATGCCCTGCTAAAAGCTTTTTTGCTAGCCATCACCGTCAGCTGGATACCGAGCAGTATTGCTGCACCTATCACAACGACAGCGCTTGGGCACAATAGCCCGACTGAGTACATTAATGCACCTTATATGCCCTATGCCAATCCAAAAGCGCCGTCAGGTGGTACGCTGTCGCTAGATACCCGCGGTACGTTCAACAGTGCTAATAAATGGATGACGACGGGTGTGGCGATGATCGGTACGGATTATCTGTATGATACTTTGATGACGGGCTCATTAAATGAAGCGTTTACCATGTATCCACAGCTGGCAAACAAGGTAACCTATGATCCAGAAGATACGAGCTGGATTGTCTATCACATCAACCCTGCCGCCCGTTTTTGGGATGGGACACCTGTGACCAGTCATGATGTCAAAGCGACTTTTGATGCAATATTGAATAAAGGTCCGATGTATATTCGCAGCTATTTGGGTGATATCAAGGACATTCAAATTATTGACGAGCAGCAAGTCAAATTTGTCTTTGCCTCTGCTGAGAACAAAGAAATCCTACTGACGGTTGGTCAGTTTCCTGTTTTTGCAAAATCCTCAATCGATACAGATTTTGAAAAGATCAGTCTGACACCCTTGATGGGTAGTGGGCCTTATAAGCTGGGACGCGTCGATGCAGGGCGTTCGGTGAGCTACATACGTGATCCCAATTACTGGGGTCGTGATTTGATGGTCAATCGTGGTCGCTACAATTTTGACATGATTAAGTTCGTTTATTATCAAAGTGATGAGATTGCCTTTGAAGGATTTAAATCTGGTCAATACCGTTTTCGCCCTGAAAACAAAGCATCAAATTGGGTGAGTGGTTATAATTTCCCTGCAGTGAAAGCAGGTCTTATCAAAAAAGAGACCATAACCAGTCAAAATCCAGTACCAATGCAGGCGTTGGTAATGAACTTGCGCCGCCCAATCTTTCAGGACATACGGGTGCGCCAAGCACTGACGGCTGTTTATGATTTTGAGTGGATGAATAAAACTTTGTTTTACGGGCAGTATGAGCGATTGCAGAGTTTCTTTCACGGGTCGGAGCTTGCGGCAACTGGTACACCGTCTAGTGAAGAGATGCAGGTGTTAACGCCTTTATTGTCTGAGCTTGAACCGATTCAGCGTAAAGCCGTCTTAGCAGAATGGCAGCTACCCACCAGTGATGGCAATGGCTTTAATCGACAAGGCTTACTAAAAGCGCGGCAGTTATTGTTAGATGCTGGATTTTATTATGATGATATGAAGCTATATCAGCCGAATGGTCAGCCTGCCCAAATTGAGATTTTGATGACAGGCGAGACCATGGGCCGTGTCTTGTTGCCTTATATTCGTAATTTAAAACGCTTAGGATTTGAGGCAACCTTGCGCCAAGTGGATGGGCCGCAATATTATGAGCGAACGCGCCGTTTTGATTATGATATGGTCGTCGATGTGTTTGCCCAAAGTCTGTCCCCTGGTGCTGAGCAGGCTGCATTTTGGGGTAGTGCGGCGGCTGATGAGCCTGGCAATCACAACAGTGCTGGTATCAAAAATGTAGCCATCGATCAGGTGGTTGCTGATCTTGGGAATGCCAAAAATCGTGACGAAATTGTGTTATATACGCAGGTGCTTGATCGGTTGTTGCGAGCGGGTCATTATGTCGTACCATTATATGGCAAGTCTGGCACCAATGTTGCTTATTGGGATCAATACCGTCATACAGACACATTACCGACCAACGCCGTCGGCATCGATTACTGGTGGGTGGATAAAGAGGCAGAAGGACGCATCAACAAATATTTGAAGCAGTAAGCAATACCTTTTGACAGGATCTGGTTTAGTAATAGCTGACTGTCAAACGTATAAGCTGTCACCACGCAGTAAAAACGAGAAGTAAAATCAAAGCGAAATAATTCAAAATAACGAGCAAAAAAATAACTACTGGTAAGGATTTGACATGAGTATCCGTATTCACCCCATTAAAGCGTTTAATGATAATTATATTTGGACCTTAATTAATGAAAATAATAAGCAGGCGATCGTCATTGATCCAGGTCAAGCCCAGCCAGTTATCGATTATCTAGAGACGCATGGACTAGAGCTAACCTCGATTTGGACCACGCATCATCATCATGATCATATTGGTGGTGTGGCAGAATTGCAGGAGTCGTATCCAATGACTCATCTGGTTGCACATAGTGAGCATGGGGTTGATGAGGATCAAACCATCAAAGATGGCAGCACAGTGAGCGCATGGGGCTGCTCTGCACAAGTCTGGGATGTATCAGGACACACCGCCAGCCACATGGCTTATATCTTAGATATCGATGGGCAAAAACACTGCTTCTGCGGTGATACTCTATTTAGTGCAGGTTGTGGACGTGTTTTTACTGGTACGATCGAGCAGTTACATGATAGTTTTAAACGTCTAAATGAATTGCCTAATGAGACACTACTGTATCCTGCGCACGAGTATACGGCTAGTAACCTACGCTTTGGATTGTCTATCGAGCCTGACAACGAGGCAATGCAACAAGCACTAGCGCAAGCTGAGGCACAAACTGCACAAGGTGCGCCGACACTGCCAGTGACGCTAGAGCATGAGCGTGCGATAAACGTGTTTTTGCGAACCCAAGGGCCAAGTGTGATTGCAGGGGTTAAATCAAAAGTAACTATCGACGATGAGAAATCTTTGGCAGTATTTGCAGCGTTACGCGAGCTGAAAAATAATTTTTAATGCAAGTTTTTAATACATAGATGTGTTTGTGTAGACCTTTAGCACGAAAGAATATACTGCTGTAGTCATCGCCCTCTCTCTTTATTTAGGAAGTCGCCATTATGGGTCGTTATATCTTAAAAAGACTACTACTGATATTACCGACACTATTTTTGATATTGCTTGCCAACTTTGTAATCGTACAAGCGGCACCAGGCGGACCTGTTGAGCAGCAGCTTGCCCTTATTGAGCAGGGCGCAAAAGATAACGCGCTTGGTGGTAATATTGGCGCGGGTAGTGCAGGTGGCAATGACAGCACTTATCAAGGAACGCGCGGTCTCTCTGAGGAAATGGTCGCTGCTATTAATGCCCAGTACGGCTTTGATAAATCGGCACCAGAACGATTTTGGCTCATGTTAAAAAATTACGCTCAGCTAGATTTCGGTGAGTCGTTTTTTAAAGGGCAATCGGTGACGGATCTGATTGTGGAGAAGCTACCAGTTTCGATATCACTTGGGCTTTGGAGTACGCTGCTCATTTATCTGATCGCCATTCCATTAGGGGTATATAAAGCGATGCATCATGGCTCAGGTATTGATAAATTCACTGCTATGCTGCTGGCTACCGGACATGCGATACCTGTGTTTGTGTTTGCAGTGATTTTATTGGTATTTTTTGCAGGTGGCACCTACTGGAATATTTTCCCGCTACAGGGACTAACGTCCGAAAATTTTGACCAGCTCAGCGCGCTTGGTAAGGTTAAAGATTATTTTTGGCACTTGGCACTACCGTTGCTCGCCAGTACCGTAGGTGGTTTTGCGGGCCTAACATACTTGACCAAATTTAGCTTTTTAGAAGAGCTAGGCAGGCAGTATGTATTGACCGCTCGCGCAAAGGGACTGGGTGAGCGTCAGGTGTTGTATGGTCATGTATTTCGCAATGCCATGTTAATTATCATCGCAGGTATCCCAGCCGCTATCGTTGGTATCTTCTTTGCCGGTAACTTTTTGATTGAGATTATCTTTAAACTAGATGGTTTGGGATTGTTAGGTTTTGAGGCCATTCAGCAACGCGACTATCCAGTGATATTTGGCACGCTATTTATCTTTACCTTAGTGGGGCTGCTACTGCAATTAATCAGCGACTTAAGCTATCACTTAATTGATCCCCGTATTGATTTTGAGGGGCGCTAATGTCAAGTAATCAATCTTCATCAAAGAGCAGTCCTATTAATAGCGAACCAGATAAAGCGCCAATGCTTGAGCAGCTATCTACCACAAAAAAGCAACGATTGAACCCTATATGGCAAGCCAGACTCAATCGCTTTCGCCAAAATCGTCTTGGGGTGATATCGCTGTTTGTTTTTGCGGTGATATTTGTCATTTGCATGGCGGCCAATGTCATCGCCAACGACAAGCCACTGATAGTGCAGTATCAAGGCGATTATTACTTTCCGGTATTAGAGGCCTATCCTGAAACAACGTTTGGTGGCGTGTTCGAAACCGAAACCAATTATAAAGACCCTGCAGTACAGTCACTGATTGATGAGCAAGGCTATTATGTGATGCCGCCTATTCCGTTTGCTGATCAGACACCAAATGTCGAGCTTGGTCTACCTTATCCAGCGGCTCCAAACGCTCAGAACTGGCTTGGTACTGATGATATGGGTCGCGATGTGCTCGCAAGGATACTTTATGGTATGCGCGTCTCATTGCTGTTTGGTCTGGCGCTGACGCTCGCTGGTGCTCTCATCGGGATTATTGTCGGTGCAATACAAGGTTATTACGGCGGCTGGGTAGATCTGGCTGGGCAGCGCTTTATGGAAGTATGGGGCGGCATGCCTCAGCTGTTTATGATTATTATTTTGGTCAGTCTGTTTAGTCCCAGTATTACTATGTTATTTGCTATGATGCTGTTATTCGGCTGGATGGGTCTGGTCGGTTTGGTAAGAGCAGAATTCTTACGTGCCCGTAATTTTGACTATGTGCGTGCCGCGCGTAATCTTGGTGTTTCGGACAGCCAGATTATGCTCAGGCATATTTTACCCAATGCATTGGCCTCAAGCTTGTCGCAGCTACCGTTTATCTTAACGGCCAATATCATTGCGTTGACCGCGCTGGATTTTTTGGGATATGGGTTGCCGCCTGGCTCACCGTCTTTAGGTGAGCTGATGGTACAAGGAAAAAATAACCTTGATGCCCCTTGGCTGGCCTTGTCAGGATTCTTTAGTTTGACCTTTATTTTGTCATTGCTCATCTTCGTCGGCGAAGCACTGCGTGATGCGTTTGATCCGAGGCGCTCTTGATATGACCGAAAATATTATGGCTACCGAGCAATACAACGCGCCAAATGAAAGTCTTAATCGCGCGCAAAACAAGCTCATGCTGACAGTAGATAGCCTAAGTATTACAACTGCTACAGGCATCCAGCTGGTTGATGCGCTGTCTTATGAGCTAAGACAAAGGCAAACTTTGGCTATCGTTGGTGAGTCAGGATCTGGCAAATCGATTGCCAGTCTTGCGTTACTAGGTCTGCTACCAGAGAGTTTGACGATTAGGGGTGAGGTTCAGTTAGCAAGCGCAGCAGGCATGTCTCAACTACCGATAGCCAATGACAAATCGCGTAATGCCGCATTACGTGCTATTCGTGGGCAGCGGATCGGTATGGTGTTTCAAGAGCCGATGACAGCGCTGAATCCGCTACATACGGTCGCTAAACAAATTGCTGAGTCGCTGCGTTTAAGCGGCGTACCCAAAAAGCAATGGCGAGACACCAGCATTGCCTTGCTAAATGATGTCAATATCACCGATCCTGCTGACAAGTTGAATCGTTATCCACATGAGTTATCAGGTGGTCAGCGTCAGCGAGTAATGATTGCGATGGCATTGGCTCAGCAGCCTGATATCTTGATCGCTGATGAACCGACGACTGCACTTGATGTGACATTACAGCATGAGATTTTAGCGCTACTGAATGAACTCAAACACCAGCATAATATGGCGATGATATTAATCAGCCACGATCTCAATCTGGTTAGGCGTTATAGTGATGAGATCATCGTGATGCGCCAAGGCCAGACGATTGAGCAGGGTCAAACGTCGGCGGTATTTAATCAGCCTAAAGCCGACTATACGCGTACCCTTATCAAGCAAGACTTTGGCCAAGCGTTAGTTATAGCAGACGATAACGTAGATAAACAATCAAGCGTACTAGAAGTGAGTAATCTTAAAGTGCAATTCCCAATTGAAAAAAGCCTATTTGGGGGCACCAAGCGCTGGTTCGATGCGCTCAAAGATGTCGATATGACACTGCAAAAAGGACAGGCACTGGGTATCGTCGGTGAGTCTGGCTCTGGAAAAACCACCATTGCATTGGCACTTAGTCAATTGCTAAGCAATCAAGCACTTGTGAGTGGACAGATAGTGGTCAACGGGCAAGACATCTCGGCATTATCCAAAAAAGCGCTACGTAACTTTCGCTCGCAGATCCAAATGGTATTTCAAGATCCATTTGCCAGTATTAACCCTCGTATGACAGTCATGCAAATCGTGGAAGAAGGATTGTTGGTACAAGGCGTGAATAAGGCTGCTCGTCAGCAGGCGGTGATGGAGAGTTTGGCTACCGTCCATTTGCCTTTAGCATTCGCGCAGCGTTATCCGCATGAGCTGTCCGGCGGTCAACGTCAACGTGTGGCATTGGCGCGTGCACTCATTATGAAGCCGAGCTTACTCATATTGGATGAGCCTACCTCTGCGCTCGATAGCACCACGCAGGTGACGGTTGTTAGTTTATTACGTGAAATACAACAAAAGCTGCAAATAAGTTATGTCTTTATCAGTCATGATCTCAAAGTAGTACGCGCACTATGTCAGCATATTATGGTACTAAAACAAGGCGCTTGCGTGGAGTCTGGGCGTACCGAAGATATCTTTAGTCGCCCTCAGCATCCCTATGCCAAGCAGTTATTAAAGGCGAGCAGTACACAATAATAGCGACATACCAAAAAAGGCAGTGGTACAATCATGCTAGACAGTGGTTTGCTTTATTCAAACATCTTTGCTGTACATATACTTATCTACTTTGCTATTGGCAAACGCTCATTAGCCTTTATCAACTGACTAGAATTATTGTTATCGCGGTTAAAATCATCATTGAAAAGGATTTTTGTACCCATGAAAAAACAAAACAGTATTACTAAATTAGTAAAGAACAACAGCTTGCAGCATGCTGGTTATTTGGCAGTGGCTAAGACACGCGCTAAAGTACTCAAAGCAGTCTCTTACGTGATACCTATCAGAAGACCGATGTTATTTGTAGGTGAGTCCGCTTGCAATGAGCTATGCGACATGCTCATCAACGAAGGTAATACCAATGTCTTTATTGTCACTGATGCGGTACTAAACAAACTCGGTATCCCTGCAAAAGTCACTGATTATCTAGATGCAAAAAACATCAGCTATCATGTCTATGATGGCATTACACCAGACCCTACTTTTAACGTAGTCGAAGAAGGACTGCGCCAATCTATAGCAGCAAATTGCGACTCTATTATTGCCATTGGCGGTGGCTCAGTGATCGATGCTGCCAAAATGATCGCTATGTCTCAAGGCAATAAATGCAAGCCTCAGCAACTGATCGGTATCCTTAAAGCAAGAAAGCCATCGGCGCCATTATATTGCGTGCCTACAACAGCCGGTACTGGCTCAGAGGCAACCCTTGGTGCAGTGATATCTGATGATAAAACACACCAAAAAGCATTGTCTATTGATCCAAGAATGGTGCCGCTCGCCGCAGCGATTGATCCCGTTATTATGAAAGGTATGCCAGCACATATCACCGCTGATACGGGAATTGACGTGTTGACCCATGCATTAGAAGCCTGGATGAGTGCCAATGCCAGTGTGGAGACGGATTACTATGCGGCCTCTGCCGTCAAATCGGTCATGCATTACCTGCCGCTAGCTTACAAAGACGGCGGCAATCTAAAAGCAAGAGAAGAGATGGGAATTGCCGCTCATTATGGTGGTATCGCCTTTAACAAAGCAGGCTTGGGTTATGTGCATGCTATTGCTCACCAATTAGGTGCCTACTATAGCATTCCTCATGGTCGTGCTAATGCGATCGTGTTGCCTTATGTGCTTGATGTTAATCGTAAAGCAAGCAAGCAGAGACTGGCCGCACTGGCAAAAAGAACGGGTATGGTAGCAGACGGCCAAGCTGGTCATGGCGATAAAGAAATAGCAAATCATCTCATTGAACAAGTCAGAGCGCTTATTGCAGATCTAAATATTGATCCGACCGTTAGCGGTATGCAGGCCAGTGACTTTGATGATATTGCAAAAGCAGCAGCGAAAGAAGTCAGTGATACTTATGCCGTACCAACCTATCTCTCAGCAGCTGAAATTAAGGAAATCTTAACAAAAATTAAGCAAGTAAGTGATGAGTGCGCTGATAAAGACACTCAGAAAGCATCATAACTTTTTGCTTGTACTGACAGACTTATGATAGACAAAAAAGCCTATAACTCTTTTGAGGATAGGCTTTTTTAACGCGTTTAAAAAAATATAAGATCTTGAAATAAAATGGTTTATCTCTATATATTAACTATACTAAAGCCTTTGTCATAATCAAACCATCGTTTAATTTATCTTGTGCTACGACTTAATTAATAAAAAATAACTTAATAAATTGTAAATATATAACAATACAGGAATGTTGTAGTGATACATAAGCGTTACGATGGTTAAATGATATTACGTTTGGGAGATTTTTATGAATCGCACATTATCGTCTAAAGTTATGGGACTGGTTATCGTAGCGAGTAGTGCCCTTTATGTAGGCTGCGCGTCTACCGACAATAGCACTACTGTAAAAAATGCAGATGCTGCTAATCCCTATGCACCGACAACCCCAGGACTGGCAGTTGCTACAGTGGCTGGCGGGTGTTTTTGGTGTGTCGAAGCAGGTTACGAGAAAATCCCAGGCGTCGTAGAAGTGGTGTCTGGCTATACGGGTGGCAATACCGAAAACCCAACCTACAAAGAAGTGTCGGCAGGTGGTACGGGTCATACGGAAGCGGCGCAAGTGTATTATGATCCTACGAAAATTACTTACAATGGTATCGTACAAGCATTATGGAGAATCGCTGACCCCACTGATGATCAAGGACAATATGTCGATCGTGGCACACAGTATCGTCCAGCTATTTTTTATAACAATGCGCAAGAAAAGAAAATAGCAGAAGCTGCCAAGCAATCATTACAAGACTCTGGGGTATATGACAAACCAGTCGTAATTGAGATTGTTCCTGCCGGCAAGTTCTATCCTGCCGAAGAGTATCATCAGGATTATTATAAAAAGAATCCGATACGTTATAAGGCTTACACATTTAATTCTGGCCGCTATCAGTTTATAGAAAGTGTGTACGGCAAAGACTATGAGCTTGATTTTAGTCAGTTCAAGCCGACTGCAGATAGTGCACAGCCAGTTACATCCAGTCAAACGCCAAACAGTAAAGCAAGTACAGGGTTTAACCCAGATACCTTTGTCAAACCATCGCAGGATGAACTAAAAAAATCGCTTACTGATATCCAGTATAAAGTCACTCAAAAAGATGGTACCGAGCGCGCCTTTAATAATGAGTATTGGGATAATAAAGCGCCTGGATTGTATGTAGACGTCGTATCTGGTGAGCCACTATTTTCTTCTCGTGATAAATACAAGTCTGGCACGGGTTGGCCGAGCTTCACTCGTCCATTGAACACGAATATGGTGGTAGAAAAAGCAGATCGCGGTATCTTTGGGACACGTACTGAGATTCGTAGTCGTTACGCAGACTCACATGTGGGCCATGTATTTGATGACGGTCCAGCACCAACAGGTAAGCGCTATTGCATGAACTCAGCGGCATTGCGCTTTATTCCACTTGCACAGATGGAAGCTGCTGGTTACGGTCAATGGATAGATGAGGTCAAACCAGTGAGCTAGCATTGATTTGCTAAAACTTGAAATATTACTTTATATAGTTAAAAAAAAGGACGCATATAATGCGTCCTTTTTGTTTGGTTTTTATTTAACATAGCCTAAGCCATTAACAGTTTAAAACGCTGGTTGGCGCTTAGGGACGGCACCCAAAAATTCATTCCGAGCTTGATTATTATGCTGATACTCACCAAGCATCGCGGTACTACGCGTGGTTGAGTGCTGTTTGCTGACACCGCGCATCATCATACACATGTGCGAGGCATCCATGACTACTGCTACACCGCGACAGCCGGTAACATCCATGATGGTTTGTGCAATCTGCTCACTCAGGTTTTCTTGTATTTGCAGACGACGGGCAAACATATCGACAATGCGGGCAAACTTCGACAGTCCCAGTACTTGACCATCAGGCAGGTAGCCAATATGAGCGACACCATGGAACGGTAGCATATGATGCTCGCACAGTGAATAAAACTCAATGTTCTGTACCAGTACTAGCTCACGATTGGCTGATGGAAAGACAGCATCATTGACCACTTCTTCAATGCTTTGATGATAGCCTTTGGTCAGGTGAGCGAAAGCCTTTGCCGCACGTACAGGCGTGTCTAATAAACCAGGACGATCTAAGTCTTCGCCAGTCGAACCAATCAGTTGGCGATAGGATTCGGTACTTTCTTTATAATCTGGGGTTATTATTGGGGTGTTACTCATAAGTTTGGCAGCCATCCAAAATGTGGGTGTAGCTTAACGTTGAATCCTATCATGTCAGGATTCTTATAAAATTGTGCAAGCTGGGAAGGGCTGTGATTATACTCGAAATCTGCTGAACTTCATACTGCTGTGGTGAGTAGTTCAGAGTTTAGTCATTATAGGACTGTTATAGATACAATTAGAACGGTGACAATGATGATATTTCATTAGTATTATTGCGACACTAATGATAGTAACCAAGTACAGTTTACGACTGTTTACTTAAACTAATTCGTGTATAATAAGTCATCTTTTGATTTGCATCATTTCATGACGCGTCACTTTCTAATTACTCTAAATAAACCTATATTCTAAATCATCTCGATTGATTCAAAAGGAAATCTTATGCTATTGCAAGGACAACGATTTGTCGTAACTGGCATCGCAAGTAAACTCTCTATCGCTTGGGCTATCGCAGAAGCACTGCATCGTGAAGGTGCCTCACTGATCTTGACTTATCCGAACGATAAAATCAAAAAGCGTGTGGACATGGCTGCCGAACAGTTCGAAGCGGATTTGGTACTAGAATGTGATGTCGCCTCTGATGAGTCTATTGCTGCTTGTTTTGAGCAAGTAACCGCCCATTGGGGTGATGGTATTGATGGTGTGGTACACGCCATTGGTTTTGCACCGATGGATCAGCTAGATGGTGACTTTGTGAATGCCACCACGCGTGAAGGCAGCCACATCGCGCACGATATCTCTAGCTACAGCTTCGTTGCATTGGCAAAAGCCGCTCGTGAGTTGCTGGCAATGCGTCATGGTTCTATGCTGACTTTGACTTATGAAGGCAGTATCTCAGTATTGCCAAACTACAATGTCATGGGTATGGCAAAAGCCAGTCTTGAAGCCAGCGTGCGCTACTTAGCGACTTCTATGGGCGGCGAAGGTATTCGTGTCAATGCGATCTCAGCAGGTCCAATTCGCACGCTAGCTGCTAGTGGCATTAAATCATTCCGCAAAATGCTCGATATCAGCGAAAAAATCGCGCCACTACAACGTAATGTCAATCAGATGGAAGTAGGCAACGCAGCACTATTCCTATTATCTCCGTGGGCATCTGGTATCACGGGTGAGATTATGTTTGTTGATGCAGGCTTTAATACCGTCGCTATCAGTGAGCAGTTGATGATGCTTGATGAGCCAGCGCAATAATCATTTAACTATCTTTTGCGTTGATGGTCATTATGAATGATTTGCTCAACTATTGAAAAGGCAGCCAATTGGCTGCCTTTTCTCGTGATACTATGAGTCTTTTTGTCAATGTGCCTTTAGGTGACCAATATGATAACCAAGTTACCAAGGTGGATATTGTGGGGTGGGGCGGTATTGGCATTTAGCGCCGGCTGCGTGAACACAACCGCATTAATGGGATTTGCTAACTTATCGGTCTCGCATGTCACTGGTAATGTCAGCTTATTTGCAGCAGCTATCGCTTACTCAGATTCTCGCAGTATTTTGTATATAGGTGCGCTACTATTGTCTATTTTGTCAGGGGCAATACTAAGCGGTTTTGTCATTGGACAGACATCCTCAACACTAGGCCGTCGTTACAGGTGTGCGCTATATTTTGAAGCAGCATTTATATATAACTATGTCTCCAATCACTTGCCAGAACAAAGAGAACCAAAACTAAAAAAGCGCTCATCATCATGACAAGCGCTTCTTATTTTTGCTGTTAATGCTAGATAACTGGCTTTATCTGCCGTTCTACCATCTTTTATTTTGTGCCTTCTTCTTGATGATCTTCATGCTCATGCATACCTTGCATCATATCTAGCGCTGAGTCGTCAGTACGCTGTTGATCTTCTTTGGCCAGACCATCTTGATTAATGTCTTTTGGCGCCATTTTTGTGGTTGCATCGGTTTTATTTGCATCTGTCATAGTATCATTCCTCTTGTTTTTATTGATGATTATCTATCTAACCTTACAATTATGTGGTATCAGTTTTTACTTGTATAGCGCTAATTAATGAATTTTTGCAAGCTTTGTGTAATTTACCAAGCGGAATATTCATAAGAAGCAGAAAGCCACTTCTAAATTATAAAATAAAGTTAGGAGTTTACTATTGTTAATAAATCAAGCGGATACATTAAAAAAAATTAATCAAACCATATTCATATATAAGTTATTCTGATATGATATTTTCGCGCGTAATGTTCACTATATGAATATTATGATGTCTTATAACAAGTATGTGTTGTAGTAATTTTCGACTTCATACTCACTCTGGATGTGATAAGGATAATTTATGTCAGAGAAAAAGCTGGATAGCCATATTCCTGATGATGGTAACGAGTATTTATTTACGGATACATTCCCAAAGGGAACGGGAAAAGGATTGATCGTGGTCGCCATTGCGGCAATCATTAGTTTTATTATCTACAGTGTATTGCCATTTGAGGTCAGTGCCAATAAAGGGCTAGCAATGCTGTTTTTTATCGGCGTGTTATGGCTCACTGAGGCGATACATGTCACTATCACTGCAATCTTGGTGGTTGTGGTTGGAACATTAATTGGCATTCCTGATTTTAATGCTGAAGTCGGTCTGCAAAGCTTCGCTAGTCCCATTATTTATCTCTTCTTTGGTGGTTTTGCCTTAGCAGCCGCATTACATGTACAAAAACTTGATAGAAAGATTGCACTAAAAATCTTGTCCTTATCAGGGGGTAAGCTAAGTACCGCGGTCTTGTTGATTTTTGGCGTGACTGCGTTTTTGTCCATGTGGATCTCAAATACGGCGACAACGGCAATGATGTTACCGCTTGCACTCGGTATTTTGACGCAAGTCGATAGTAAAGAAGATCGCGGTACGTTTGTGTTTGTACTACTTGGTATTGCTTATTCAGCAAGTCTCGGTGGTTTGGGTACGATTGTCGGCTCGCCGCCAAATGCAATTGCCGCAAAAGCATTGGATATTGCGTTTGTTGATTGGATGAAGTTTGGTATTCCAATGATGCTGATACTATTACCAGTACTGTTGGGTGCGATGTATTTGTATCTAAAGCCGAACCTAAACCGCACGATGACCTTGCAACAGGATGAGAACATCCATTGGACCAAGCCGCGCGTATTGACAATTGCCATTTTTGTTATAACAGCAGTCAGCTGGATACTGTCTAAGCAAATTGGTGCTGCAGTTGGTATCGAAGATACGGATGCCGTTATTGCATTACTTGCAGCAGTGGCGGTCGTGAGTTTGGGTCTGGTGTCTTGGAAACAAGTATCAGACAACACGGATTGGGGTGTATTGATGTTATTTGGTGGCGGTATTGCGCTATCAAATATTCTAAAAATATCAGGCGCATCATTAGTACTAGGCGAGACGGTTGCTAATGGCTTACAAACTGCACCACTATTGGTCGTAATGCTTGCAATCTCAGCTTTTATTATTTTCTTGACAGAGTTTGCATCAAACACCGCATCAGCCGCGCTCTTAGTGCCTGTGTTTGTGGCAATTGCAGAGCATATGGGTATACCGAGCGAAGTCTTAGTACTTATTATTGGGATCGGTGCGTCTTGTGCCTTCATGCTACCTGTTGCCACGCCGCCAAACGCTATCGTGTTTGGTACAGGTTTGATCAAGCAAACAGAGATGGTGCGTACAGGTGTTATCCTCAATATCATCTCTACTGTTATCGTTGGGTGTTGGGCGTATTTTTTCCTACTATAAGTCTAACGAACCATTAGCATTACCATAATAAATAGAACCTGATGTCCCAATATTAATGAGGCATCAGGTTTTTATTTTTTATACTCTATTCATTTATCACATCATAACTTATGGGGATAATAGACCGCATGATACCCTCTAGCTGTAAGACTCTCATTACAATCGCTGCTATTTCAGACATTCATAGCAATGTCTTTGCGCTTGACGCTGTGCTTGGCGATATCAAAAAACGCGGTGTCAATCAAATCGTCAATCTTGGTGATATTTTGTATGGGCCGATAGCGCCTAGGGCGACCTATGAATTATTAATGGCACATCGAGATGATATTATTACCATTCGGGGTAATCAAGATAGGCAGATTTATGAAGCGACTGAAGCAGAAATCGCTGATAATCCAACGATGGATTTTATTGTCAGTGATCTTTCTAAAGACGCAATTGAATGGCTGCGCGCTTTACCGTTCGATTGTCATTTAAGTGAGTATATTTATCTTTGTCATGGGACGCCAACCGATGACATGGTATATTTGCTTGAAGATATCGCAACAGGCGCACCGACAGTACGTAGCGACTCGAACATCTTGTCATTATTGAATGGTATCGATAGCCCTGTCATTGTCTGTGGACATACGCATATTCCACGTACAGTCACACTGTCATCAGGGCAAATGGTTATTAATAGTGGTAGCGTTGGTTACCCAGCTTACGAAGATGATTTGCCGATTATTCATAAGATGCAAACGTATTCGCCTCATGCCAGCTACGCGCTTATAACCTGTATAGAAACGGCGCAAGGTAAATGCTGGCAGACTGAGCATATTAAGGTCGCTTATGATCATGAAGCAGCAGCAGAACTGGCGCTCAAAAATGGACGTAGAGATTGGGCATTTGCATTGAATACCGGGCGGGTATTGTAATAAGACGCGCTCGATATTATGCTCAATTAAAACTAGCTACAATGAAAAATTTATCAGGACTACGTTATATGCTCACTCTATATATGGCTCAACTTGGTGGCCGTCCCAAAGGTCGCTTGATTGAACAGCATGACATCTTTTTTGGTGTGGCCAATCACGTCAGCGAGCTGGTAGAGGATATCAATCAGCATTGGCCAGAAGTCAAAAACAAATGGCACATTGATTCATATCGAGCGATTACTAAGGTTGATGGCTATGCGATTAAACTGGTTGAGTCAGATAAACAAGTAAACAAAGAGACTGACTTAAAGCTGTTTTTTATCAATTTGGGCGGCTATCAGCAGGGTAGTTTTGAAGAGTTTCATTATAAATTGCTTATTGTTGCCACCAGTCAGGCACAAGCCATTAAGCAAGCAAAGCAAAGCGAGTTTTATAAACAGTTCACCTTTAAAGATAAAGACTCACCTTTCGACGCTGCCTCTCATATCGATGATAAGTTTGAGGTCGATATAGATGATATCTATAACGTGAATGATTTGCTCTCAAATGTTCAGCTGTTGATTGAGCCTATCGTTGATGCAGACGGTGTCGATATCAAAGAGGACAAAAAATACGTGGGTTATCTGAGTATTAAAAATTTAAGGAAATTATCCTGATATGTCACTAGATATGTATTATAAAAGTGGTCTAATCCGCAAAGCGCGCTGTCAGATATCTGATGACCTACTACCTACGCTTTATCAAATCCATGATAACGCAAAATTTCCACGATTAACGTGGTTAATTGACAATATTTATGAAAACCCGCAGATTCATCCTGACGTAGCGAAAGAGTTAGCTAATGAGATGTTAGGGTTTGAAAAATTGATACTGTCACTACATCTTCCTTTTCCTAGGCTGGCACTGCAAAAAATGCACACCTTTTTTGTGGGGGCTGCGACTAACCAACAGGTTATTTATACTGTTAGTAATTAGTTTTCTCATTTAGACCATTTCTATGCCTTTAATGATATGAAATTTAATATTTATGGACTAAGTGTATCTTCGTTTAATACTGCTTATGGGATAGAGGCGTTATTGTCCTCATAACTACCTTGAATCACCCTGCATTTGTCTCCATAATCTAACCACTTATACATAATAAATAGCCTAAGTAAATATGTCTGATACTTTTGAGAATACCAGTCTAAAAACATCTACTGTAGATGAAACTAACAGTGCAAAGCGACCAGCGGAATTACTGAGTGATTTACCAGTGCTTGCCAAAGACAGCTATTACTTAAGCCGTCTCGAACGAGAGCTGGCGCGCGCTGCTGTGTCCAAAAATAAAAAATCCAATGATGTTTCTGAGCAAAAAAACAATCACGACGATGTCCTTGCCAAGAAGCGTGCCCAATACGACAAGATAAAAACGCGCTCTCAGGAAGCAGTGCAGGCACGTATTGATAGTATCCCAAGCGACTTACCTGCCAAATTAAATCTTGATTTGCCTGTTAGTCAACGCGCGGAAGATCTGGTACAAGCAATCATTGATAATCAAGTGATTATCGTGGCGGGTGAGACAGGTTCGGGTAAAACCACGCAGTTACCTAAGCTTGCCATGCTGGCAGGACGCGGTATTACTGGACAGATAGGGCACACGCAGCCAAGACGACTGGCCGCGCGCAGTGTCGCGAACCGTATTGCTGAAGAGCTGGGAGAGCCATTAGGTAATACCGTCAGTTTTAAGATTCGCTTTAATGAGCAAGGCTCAGCGCAATCTGTAGTCAAGCTGATGACTGATGGTATTTTGCTCGCTGAGCTTGGTCATGATCGTTTTTTAAGTAAGTACGATACGATTATTATCGATGAAGCGCATGAGCGTAGCTTGAACATCGATTTCATCATGGGTTATCTCAAAAAGATGTTACCCAAGCGTCCAGATTTAAAAGTCATTATTACCTCAGCGACTCTCGATACCAAGCGCTTTAGTGAGTACTTTAGTCGTTACGATGCAAAATTAAAACGGCAAGTTCCTGCACCTATCTTTAATGTCGAGGGACGCAGTTTTCCGGTAGAAGTTCGTTATCGTCCGCTGACGGATGAGCCAGTAAACAGCTCAGAAGATGACAGCTATGACGATTTTGAAGAGAACCTGCCGCGTGCTGTGGTTGCTGCTGTCGAGGAGTGTTTTAGCGACGCGCAAAATAAGGGTCATGCCGATCAAGCAGATATTCTGATATTTGCCGCGACTGAAGCAGAAATCCGTGAAATGCAAGAAGTGCTTGAGCGCCATGGTCCACGTCATACCGAAGTGTTGCCACTGTTTGCACGGCAGACGTATGAAGAGCAGCAGCGTATCTTTCAGCCATCAGGTCGAGGTCGACGTATTGTCATTGCGACCAACGTTGCGGAGACGGCGTTGACCGTACCGGGTATTCGCTATGTAATTGACTTGGGATTTGCGCGGATTTCGCGTTATTCGTATCGCTCACGTGTGCAGCGTCTACCGATTGAGGCGATTTCGCAAGCGGCTGCCAACCAGCGTAAAGGTCGTTGTGGCCGTGTCGCTCCGGGTGTTTGTATTCGCCTATATTCTGAGGAGGACTTTAGCGGTCGTCCTGAATTTACTGAGCCTGAAATTCTACGTACCAACTTGGCATCTGTGATATTGCAGATGGCAAACCTGCGATTGGGCAGTGTCGATGACTTTGAATTTATTGAGCCGCCTGATAGCCGCTTGGTTACGGATGGTCATAAATTGCTTGATGAGCTGGGGGCAATCACTTCCAAAAAGGACATCGCTGCTCAAGACAAAAATAAACAACCAAAACGTCAAAAAGGACTCGATCACCTGCGCTTGACAGTGACTGGTCAGAAAATGGCACGTATGCCAATCGATCCAAGGCTGGCACGTATGCTGGTGGCTGGTTCCGACTTTGATTGTATTCGTGAAATGCTAATCGTTGTGGCAGCGCTTGCTGTACAGGATCCACGAGAGCGTCCTGCCAATAAACGTACGCAAGCGGATCAAAAGCATGCGGTCTTCCGTCAAGACGACTCTGACTTTTTGTTTTATTTAAGTCTGTGGAAAGCACTGTTTGAAAAAGATGAAGACGGCAACAAACTGTCTGGTAATCAGCGTAAGCAGTTTGCGAAAAAGAACTATCTGAGCTTCCCGCGTGTCCGTGAATGGCACCAGACACATCGTCAACTGGTACAAATGGTGACTGAGCTTAAATTGACAGATGCCAATGACTCACAAGCGTCTGATAAAAATGTCGCTAAGAATGACCCAACTGCGATTGAAGATGAAGAACTAAAAGCCGTCAAATATGCCAATTTGCATAGAGCATTATTGACGGGTCTATTGTCTATTATTGCGCATAAAACCGAAAGTCGCGGTGAGTATTTGGCGGCGCGTCAGCAAAAAGCCAAGATATTCCCAGCGAGTACGGTGTTCAAACAAATACCGCCTTGGGTGATGGCGTTTGAGATGGTTGAAACCTCGCAAGTCTTTATGCGTACCGTTGCCAAAATCGAACCCGAGTGGATTATCTCAGCGGCAGGCGACTTGCTTAAATATCACTACTTTGAACCACATTGGTCCAAGAAAACAGGACGGGTCAAAGCTTACGCGCAGATCAGCCTATTTGGTCTGATTATCATCAGCAAACAGCTGACCAATTATGAGCAAGTAAACTTGGCTGAATCACGAGAGATTTTCATTCGTGATGGTCTAGTGACTGGTAACTTCGGTCGCAATGCACCATTTTTGCAGCACAATATGGACAAGATTGCTCATGTTGAGCGCATCGAAGACAAGCTACGTCGCCGGGATCTATTGGTTGATGAAGAAACGCTATATCAATTCTATGATAAAAAGATTCCCGAGCACGTCGCCAGTCGCAAAACGTTTGAAGATTGGCGGGCAGAGGTAGAAAAAAACGATGCTAAGTATTTGTTTTTTACCGATGAAGATGTACTTACTAGTCAAGCACCGACCACGGGCGACTTCCCAGAGGTATGGAAGCTGGGCGATCTAAAACTGCCACTGCGTTATGTCTTTGATCCAGCAAGCGATGATGATGGCGTGACCATACGCGTACCGCTTGCTGCATTACCACAGCTCGACGCGATTGAGCTACTATGGGGTGTACCAGGTTGGCGCTATGAGTTGGTGCTACAGTTGCTCAAATCATTGCCAAAAGATATCCGTCGTCAGATCGTCCCGATACCTGATACCGCAGATAGTTTGTTTGATGAGTTGCAGCAGCAAGGTGGACAAGGGCTGTTAAAACAACTGTGCCAAGCGCTCAATCGCCGCGGTATCATGTCGGTGACGCCGGAGAGCTTTAGCCCTTCTACGATTGACCGTTATTTGCAGCCACAAATTTGTGTGGTCGATGACAAAAACCGCATTATCGAAAAAGGTCGTGATCTGCAAACGCTACAGATTCGTCATGCCTCCGAGACCAGTCAAGCGGTGAATGAGCAACAAGGCGCGCATACTGAATTCCCTGAGCATTTTGCCTTTAGCAAAAACCATCATAGTGCAGGCGTGGTCATGAAGCAGTTTGCGGCTCTCGTTGCTGATGAAGCAGGCGAAGCGGTATCGATTCATCAGTACACCGATGTCAATGCAGCACTACAAGCGCATCGTATCGGCGTATTGACCTTAATTAAAGGCAAACTTGGCGCGAAGAAAAAACAGCTCACCAGTCAAGTAGATAAAATATTTAAACTGGCTTTTGCACCACTTGGTGATATGGAAAAGCTAAAGACAATCGTCATTGATGCCACATTGGATGCTACGCTTGAAGAGCATTATGTGTTATTTGATCATACCGAGAGCCTGCCTGAGAGCGCTGACGATATCGCAGTTGGATTGAGCGAGGAGTTACCGTTTACGCCTGAGGAATATGCACAGACGCTAGAAGTTGTGTTAAATAACTTCTTATTGACTGGTCAAAGCGTCATAAAAACGCTGAAAAATGTTTATACGCGCTGGCAGCGTATTCGCCAAAGTCTATTGATGTTGGACCGCGAGATATTTGGAGAATCTATTGATGATATCGAAGACCAATTAGAAGATTTGTATTTGGCTGATTTTGTTTATCGAATGGATTATAGTCATT
Organism: Psychrobacter sp. Ps6; assembly: GCF_022129235.1. Lineage (GTDB taxonomy): Bacteria > Pseudomonadota > Gammaproteobacteria > Pseudomonadales > Moraxellaceae > Psychrobacter. The sequence goes on from NZ_JADQAI010000005.1 coordinate 46,388, forward strand.
GGCAGCAGTATCCACGTTATCTTGAGGCACTAGAGATTCGCTTAGAGCGTCTTGAGCATAATTTGGATGCCGACCTCGACGGTGTCTACGCGCTTGACTTGCATATGGAGCGATTGGCAGGGCGTGCGGACAAAGAAGCCATTAGCGAATATCGCTGGATGGTGGAGGAGTATCGTATCCAGCTATTTGCTCAGCCAATGAAAACTCGTATGGCAGTTTCGCCCAAGCGTCTTAGTAAAATGTGGGACAAAGTGGGCTAGAACCAAGAGTTTTTTTGAATGTTAAGGCCAGATTAGCAACTGCTGATCTGGCCTTTTATTTAAGTAGGTTTTAATGACTCATCTTTTCTGTGAGCACGCCCATACTATAAAGCATGAAAGCAATCAATGTCAGTGCTACGATAAATGGTGTGAGTATCCAAATCACCACATTAATCAGAATTGACGGCAGCAATCCATTAAATAGCTCGAGATCTGGGGTAAAAAAATCTGTCATCACATCCACTGCACGCTTGGCGATGGGGAAGAGTAGAGTGCTAAGGGCTAACATATAGATATATTTGCTAAAGCCTGGGTCACTCATGACGACCATAAAATAGAACACTGAAAAAAAAGTGATACCTAGCGCCCAGCATTTGAGAGTGTAGCTTAAACGAATCATGTCATTTCCTCCCCAAGCTTTTCGATAAACATACGTAAAGAAAACTACGCTATATATCCAAAATTTTGAATATATATTATATGTTATAATACGAATATATTGGTGAGTCAACTGTTTTTTTATTCAAATAACAAATTTCTTTTGGCTAAAAAATAAGAAAATATAGAGATATTTTAAGTAGATATTTGCCTTAAAACCTATTTATAGTCAATCCTCTATGAAACAGTTATAGCGTTAACCTCACTTGAAGTATCACATATACATCTGCGCTCGGTTGCCTTGTATCTCTTTTAGACTGAATTAACTATATCAGTAGATATCTCGATACTCAGATGAGCTCTTGTAGACACAAGATAACAGCGCTAGAAAGTACTCGAAGGATAGTTGATCAATCACTAATCTGTGGCGGTAAATAAATGATCAATTCATTGAATCGTTCTGTAAGTATGCTGCAGAGATGGTTTTGCTCTAAAGGCGTCATATACCTCACGTTGATAAGCGCTTGAAGTTGGTCAAGATAAGGGAGGTAGGCCTGATGTTGAGTCTGTTATGCCAAACTCGATAAGTCTCAGAGTTACCATCACAACGATAATAAAATCTTGCCACTATAGGTATACATGATGAGGCAGTTATCACATTAGCTCACTGCTTGGACTGACTCCAAACAGCCGCTTGTATTCCCGGCTAAATTGACTGGGGCTTTCATAGCCAACTTGCATGGCTATTTGCGATATTTGTGCTCCTTGCCCGTGTATCTTAATCAATCGTTTTGCTTCCATTAATCTTAAGCTTTTTTGATACTGTAGTGGACTCAACTGGGTGATTTCTTTGAAGTGCTGGTGAAACCCTGAGACACTCATACCACATCTACTGGCTAGACTCTCTACCATAATAGGCTCATTTAAATGTGACTTGATCCAGTCAGTGGCTTGGGCAATACGGTGTGTATGGCTACCATCAACGACCAACTGCCTAAGCTTGTTACCTTGCTCCGCTGAGAGTAGTCGATAATATATTTCTTGCTGAATCAGTGACGCCAAAAATTCAATATCGTTTGGATAATCAAGCAAGCGTATCAATCGATCAAATGCCGCCATTATTGCATCATCTAACGGCCACTTTATGCCTAAATGACCATTTGCTGTGGGTGTTTTAGAGGGTGTTTGTGCCAATATCTCCCTAATCATGGCGAGATTTAATTTCATAGATAAGACGATAACAGGATTCTCTACTGAGGCATGTTTTATATGCATGCTCAGCGGAATATTGACAGGACAAAACATCAAATGGCTATTACTGAATCTTTGGCAGTCTGCTCCTAAGTAAATCTCACGCTCGCCTTGCAAGACAATGCAGATGCTTGGCTCTTGGATATAGCTAACAGCTTTGCTTGGTTTATCGGCACAGTAAAAAAATAGCCCTGAGACAGCAGATTCGAGGGTTTGATTCCTAGGCAGTATATTAAGAAGTCGGTCTATGGTTTCTTGATTCATGAGGATAGCTTGTGTTATAAGACTGACTGATAGTATAAAAATTTATAGGATTAGGCAAGAGTTATAGAGGTCTGTTCTAACGGATAACTGCCAGCGATTCTATAATAGTCTTATCGCAACAGCGTAAGCACAACCTCTAATAATATAGATAAGGAATTATAGATCATGAAAATATTTTATAAAACACGCGCAACTGCTACTGGTGGACGTTCTGGCCATACTGGGTTAGACGATGGTTCGTTAGGATTTGACTTGGTATCTTTTCAAGAACAAGATAAAGAAGGCGTTAACCCAGAACAGCTTTTTGCCATGGGTTATGCCGCTTGTTTTGATAGCGCTTTGAGCATGACAGCACAGCACATGAAATTGCCTGTTACCGCTTCTAAAACCTCTGCCCAAGTCGGTATCGGTATGAAAGCAGATGGTAGCTACAACTTGGATATAGAGTTGCACGTTGAAGTATCGGGTGTTGACGAAGCGCAGGCACAACAGTTGATCGAAGCCACACATCAGGTGTGCCCATATTCTAATGCCACTCGTGGCAATGTAGATGTCCGCTTAGAAGTGAACGTTATTTAAAGGCTTTTAGCTTTTACTGGTAGCGAGCGAATCATTAATTCAATATGATAGCTTACACAAAACCGCCCCGATTTTTATAAATCAGGGCGGTTTTATGCTATCTAGTAGAATAGAATAGTAGCGCGAAACTTTTGTCATTAGCCGAGCTAGTGATAGAGCATCATAAGTAATCACCGTACTAGGGCGTGTCCCTAATTCAAACGTTTATTACCATTTTTAAAGTAGTGACAAGCCCTAGGCTTACACTTTTTTATTTAAGGTAAAGACCAAGACTGCACCTAAAATGACTGCACTGGCAATAATAAATGGTAACGTTAATTGCTCAGATAAAAATATCACGCCTAGTACAGTCGCAATCACAGGCACGCATAGCTGAACAATAGCCGCTTGCGTGTTCTTTAATAATGGCATTGCAGTATACCAGATACTGTAGCCCATCCCTGATGCGATCGCTCCTGACGCACAGGCAAGCAATATCCCTTCGCTGGTAATGCTTTCTAAGCTAATGTTTTTTAAGCCCATTTCATCCAGATACATTAGGCCCACCAGCAGTAGTATCGGAACGGCTACCAAACTTCGCACAAAATTAAACCCTGTCGCTCGTAGCGGTGAGATGCATGATTTACCGCGTATGCTGTATACTCCCCAGGCTATACCGCTCATAGCCATTAACGCTGCCGCCAATGTCGACGGCATGGCAGCTGATGGCAACATCAGATATACAAACCCCGCCACTGCAACGACAAACGCTAACCACTGTAGTGTGCTGAGCTGTTCTTTTTTGTAGATACCCCAGCCAATCATCGTCAGCTGAACCGCCGAAAACAAAATCAATGCCCCAGTGCCAGTATCAAGCTCTACATATGCAATCGAAAAACATAACGCGTAAATGACCAAGCTGACACTACTGAGCCAACTACCTTTGTCATTTAAGATAGCATCAATAGAAGGCTTGTCAGCGGCGAGTGCTTGACGCTGTAGTCTGTAGGCGTGAATCGTCATGATAAACACTAAGCAGACAGCCGCACTGAGCAGACGAATGACCGTAAAGCTCCAAGCATCTATATAGCCTTCTGCTAGTGCCATCCGGCAAAACAGGGAATTTGCGGCAAATGCGATCAACGCAATAATAGTATAAACAGTAGCTTTCAAAAATAATTCCTACAATGAATAAGGGAGCATAAAATCAGCAGGCATAGGATTTTAGTTTTGGGTCTTGAGATACGCTGTTATAACGAACGCTTATTTCTTAGCAAAGATAATAGATTCATAACTGATTAATTCAATTTATGGTTCGTAGGGCAACCCTCACAGGACAGGATATTCTGTCGTACTTATGGCAAAAAGTCTCTTTTAAATCAGAATAACGATAGTTGTATTGACGATAAGGTCTAAAAATAGGGATGATGTGCGTCCGTCGTATCAAATGAACTATTAGAACAACATTCATTAAACACAATACATCAGATAAATAAATTGGAAACGAGAATATGGATTGGGCAAGTATTTTTATTTATGACACAACTTGGTTGTTTGCCGTAGAAATTTTAATACGTGTCACTGTAATGTTTGTATTAATTATCACATTTTTACGATTTACTGGTAAGCGGGGTGTCCGTCAGCTCTCTATTTTCGAACTGACCATTATCCTATCACTTGGCTCTATTGCAGGTGATCCTATGTTCACCGAAGACCTGCCCATTATCCAAGCGGTACTGATCATGGGTTCAGTCATTATTCTTTACCGAATCTGCACATGGGTTATGATGAAATGGCAGCCTTTTGAAGACTTGTTGGAAGGCAAATCACTTTATATCGTAGAAGATAGCATGCTGGTATTGGATAAGATTAAAAAAGGCAAAATGTCACACGATGAATTTTTTGCTGAAATGCGCCAACAAGGGGTTGAGCATTTAGGGCAAGTTCGTGTCGGTCTGCTCGAAGCTGATGGCAATTTTAGTATTTTATTGCACACCTCTGAAAAAACAGACTACGGGATGCCGCTTTTCCCCAAGCAATACCAACCGGTCGAGCAAGTAGAAGCAGGGGTTTACTATGCTTGTATGTATTGCGGTTACGTTGATGAAATCTCTGACCCTAATCAATGCTGCCCACGCTGCGAGGATAATTGCAATAACTGGGCTAAAGCGTTAAACAATCAGATAGTCAAGTAGTGTAACGACTAGGCTAATATAACGATAATGCTGCCTTATCAACTAAGCTAAGGCAGCATTATTTCAAACTATTATCAGTTTATGTGGCTTTCTTCATACAGCGAGTGGCTTATATCACTTATGTAACTTTGTACCAGTCGAGTTTGCGAGTCATCACCATGACGCAGGCAAGTACCATAAAGCAGAATATCGCGCCCAGTAATAGATTGAGATCTTCTGTACTTAGAATGCCGAAAAAGGCAGCATATAGCCCGGCGAGTGTTGCGGTAAAGATTAAAGCCCGTTTCAAACCGCCAAATATATAGTAGCTATACCAACCAATAAGTCCCACGCACGCGCTAGCGGCTATAGTATATGCTTGCCAAAAGACGATTTGCTCAGCAAGTGGTAGCAATAGGACATAAAAAACAAATAACGCGCAGCCAACGAGCAGGTACTGAATAGGGTGAATGCGACTGGATTTAAGCACTTCAAATAAAAAGAAAGTGCCGAACGATACCAAAATTAATAGCAGGGCATACTTCATGGTTCGTTCAGTTTGTAGGTAGACATCATTAGGACTCGCGAAACTAACTCCAAAGCTGTTTAGCAGAAAGCTTTGATTGCTACCAGCTACCGCCGCACTGTCTGCTGTCATCCCTCTTGATGAGTCAAACGAATTAGGGTTGTACGACTGGCTATCGGGATTGAGAGTGGGTTGATTGATGATGGTGCAGTAATGATTAGGCGTGCTGATACATTGGGAGAGAGATTGATTGTTGGCGACGGTCAGATACTGATTTTGCCAACTGGCATCAAACCCTTCATCGGTAATACTTTTAGTGTTTGGTAGCGCCTTGCCGATAAAGTTTGGTGTTTGCCAATCACTGTGCATAGACAGCGTAAAGTTCTGCCCAGTAGGCACCGTCGTCAAATTGCTAATACCAGATAAGGGCAAATCGATCGTAATCTTGAGCGTTTGATTGTCTTTGGGGTTAGATGGTTGGCGATCTACCTCTGATTTATCTGGGTTTTTATCCATTGCGCCTGTGGCAACGAGGGTCTCTTTATTCTGCTGGCTAGTAGGATTGATTAATTGAGCCAATACGTCTTCAGGAATATTGACTTCAACATAGGTCAAGTTCTCTATCATTGGTATCTGAGGATAGCTCGCTGCAATCGATTTTTGATTGATTGTGACGGCAGGCAGGGTAGCGACACCGCGTAAATCAGACACAGGAATGATCAGTTTTGCCTTATTCCAGTGGGTAATGGTTTTGGCTGGCTGTGTCTTATCTGCATTAGAAGATATACCGACTGAATCTGCATCATCGTCAATTGTAGTGCCAGCCTGATCTAAATTTTCTAAAGTATCTGCAAACGTATAACTCTGATCGAATGTCAGCTGACCATTATAGCTAGTAGCACTATAGATACCGCGCTTATAAGTGTCTGTGCTTACTTTTAGGTTTTGTGCAGCCTGCGTCTGAGAGGCAAAAATCGTCTCAATCTTCGAGTATGACGGTTCACATTTGCTATTTACATTTGGCGTATCAGATGCATTTGCCTGACATGCTGGTGTGACTGTCGTAGGGATGGCGATAAATGGATTAATGACTTCTTGTGGATTGACATGCTGCTGAGTGATTTCTTTTATCACTGACGCTGCGTAGTATTGCCTCTCATATATGATATCGCTAATCATAGTGAGTCCAATCGAAAAGACAATACAAAGTACTACAATGATGGATAACTTAGTCAATAATGTTTTTTGCATGTTGTCGCCTCCTACGTGTCTTTAATCCACAGCTGCAGAGATAGCAGGCTGTGGCTTTAAAAAACATCATAGGGAGGGCATAAAGAGAAAATGTGCAGGAACTATGAAAAGAGTGTGAAAGGGTAGGTATCAGGATTTTTGAGTCAATATTTTTGAATCAGTGTTTTTTGAGTATTAATGCTTTTTGGTATCGCCAACGACTTTATCCATAATAGCGAATAACAAGCCAGACAATACAAAGGTCATGTGAATAACAACTTTCCACATGAGCTTGTCAGCATCAAGTTCACTCATATCACTGGAGATATCCATAAAGGATTTCAGAAGATCAATCGCCGAAATAGCGACAATCGCTCCGATGACTTTTAGTTTTAAGCCTGAGAAATCCACCTTTCCCATCCAGCTAGGACGATCATCATGGGTGCCAGTGTCGATTTTTGAGACAAAAATTTCGTAGCCACTGAATATAATGATGAGCAATAAGCTGGCAACCAGCGAGATATCAACCAATACCAGTATGTCTACGATCACGCTGGCCTCAGAGGCTATAAAAATATCAGCGAACATATACCATAGCTTTTGGACAAACTTAATGAATAATAAAATAATACCTAACACCAATCCTAGATAAAAAGGTGCCAGTATCCAGCGGCTATTAAATATGGTTTTTTCTAAGTAAAGCTCAAACTTCTTTAGCATGGGTATCTCTTCAGTTTCAAATACAAAAAATTTTTAAAGATATAAATATAGGTAAGTTTATGGGCATTATTAAATCTAGCTTTAGTCGTTCGATATGTTGGCTATATCAGTAAGCTGCGCTACTACTTGCCGGATACGTTCTTTTCTATCGCCACTAATACGCTGAAAAGGTTTTTGATGCTTGTTTAATTGACTGGCAAAATAGGCGCTTATCTCATCACGTTGGTGCGGACTGTCTCGCAGGTCATCAGCCACCCATGGTATATCAACCTCAGTTAATAGTACCAAGTCATAATGATGCGCCAATGCTGCTTGCTCAAGAGCGGCAGGGCAGTCGCCATAATACCAATGAGAGTAGACCATCAGCTCAAACAGACTGGTATCACAAAACAAATAGCGGTTTTTATCAGACGTTTGGGTGACTTGTTTGGCCAGTTTGTTCTCTGACGCTATCTGACCTTGTGCGATAGGTAGCAGGTCATCCCATGTACAAGTCAGCTGCTCATCATCCCACTTCGCTTGCAAGTAAGTACGCATATATTCTGACACCCACAGACTATCGAAATGCGCTGCCAAATCACGGCATAGGGTCGTCTTCCCCGTACTTTCTGCGCCCAAAACCGCGACAGTAATGACAGATTCAGGCGTATGCTGCTTGAGGTTGTATACGGTAGCGTCGTTGCCATTCATAATATGCCCAGATTGCGATGAGAGTGAAGACTACATATTGTAGCGCGGTAAAAGTAAAGCCTTTATAAAAGTATAGTGGTACCGATATCGCATCAGCAATGATCCATAGTATCCAATGCTCAATTTTGCGCCTTGCCATAAGCCACATTGCCATTAGAAACAAAGCTGTAGTGAGCATGTCGGTATAATCAACCCAAGTGAATAAATGCACACCAAGAACGGCACCATCAAAGCTAAAGCCATTATTAATCACTGGACGGAAATAATATATCAGCGCCACAAACGACATGGTTCCTACTGCCAAAGCAGACAAGATAGGTATATCGCCTGCATGTAAGTGCTCAATACGGACGTTGTTTGACTCATGAGTCTCTATAGACTGATTCTTTTTGTTTTTTGACCAGTTAATCCAACCATATAAACTCATCACCGTATAGTAGGCATTGATGAACATATCGCCAAACAGCTGCCACTTCCATAGTAAATACACAAATATAGCAGTGCTGACCAGACCGATAGGGAAGACTAATATATTGGTTTTGCTGGCAAGCAATACGCTAACCACACCAAAGATAACGGCAATCAGTTCAAGAATGATGAATATCGTAGAGTAGTCCGCATATTGACCAAATAACCAGTTGAGAAGTTCTGCCATTAGCATTCCTAAGTGTGAGCGTGTATCAATGTTCTGAATAATTAAGATAGTTCGATGAATAATACAGAATAAAATGATGTCAATTATAACGTAGCTACCGCAAAAGGACGCCAGTCTTTGCTAATTTATGGCAAGAAACAGATTATTTGTAACAAAGTATTAGAAAAATTATAATATTCAGGCATAATAAACACACTGATTTTAAGTTTACAGTTATTCACTGAAACTGAATGGCTATTATTTTTCACTTTTATGCTTATTCCAAGCACCACAGTAGTAGACAAGGAAGCGTATCATGACGACTTGTATCACAGGCACAGGCCTATATATCCCACCTTACAGCATCAGTAACGAAGAGTTAGTAGAATCATTTAACCAGTATGTTGAAAATTATAATGCAAAGCATGCTGATGAGATAGCAGCAGAGACTGTTACAGCACTTCAGCCTTCTTCAGCCGCTTTTATCGAAAAAGTATCTGGGATCAAATCACGTTATGTGATGGAAAAAGACGGTATTTTAGACCCTGAAATCATGGCACCAGTTATTGCCTATCGTAACTTAGGCGAAGAGCTTTCTGTGATGGCAGAAATGGGCGCGGCTGCGTTAAAAGATGCATTGGCTGATGCTGGACTTGAGGCCAACGATCTAGATGGTATCATCCTTGCTTGCTCAAACTTTCAGCGTACGTATCCAGCGGTTGCCATCGAAATTCAAAATGAGATTGGGATGGTTGGCGGGTTTGCTTATGATATGAACGTTGCTTGTAGTGCTGCAACGTTTGGTTTATCGCAAGCGCATGGCTCTATCGTTTCTGGTCTGGCTAAGCGTATCGCTGTGGTTAATGTTGAGATCACTTCAGCGCATCTAAACTGGCGCAACCGTGACAGCCACTTTATCTTTGGTGATGTGGCGACAGCTTCTATTGTTGAAGAATTAGACACACCAAAGGGTTATGAGATTCTAAACGCTAAACTGTTTACTCAGTTTTCGACCAATATCAAAAACGAATATGGCTTTATGGATCGCTCAGAGTATCTAGCCGCGCAGACTGAAATGTATCCAGACATCAAAGCGCCGGTCACTGATAAACTGTTTTTGCAAAATGGTCGCAAAGTATTCCGTGAAGTCTGTCCAAAGGTATCTGAGGTTATCACTGAACATCTACAAGAAAATGATATACCGACCTCTGATGTTAAGATGATGTGGCTACATCAAGCTAATGCCAATATGCTAGATTTGATTTTACGCACTGTCATCGGTAAAGAAGCAGATAAAGCGATTGTTCCAAGCGTCATTGCTGAATTTGCTAATACCAGCTCAGCAAGCCCTATGATTGTATTCCATCGCTATAAAGATGAGCTGGCATCAGGTGATTTGGGTGTTATTTGCTCATTTGGTGCGGGTTACTCTATTGGCTCAGTATTGGTTCGCAAAGTCTAACGTCTCAATACGACACCTTTATATAGATAAAAATAGCTGAGAGTCTTCTTAGCTATTTTTTTGTCTACTAATCTTGATATCAGAACCAAGTATCTTTATTTAAGAATAAGTAGAGATATTTGAGAGTATAGTGACAAGATTGCTCAGAATATTGAGAAGAATGATTAGAGGTTTTAATTTACCCCAAAAAATTTGCTATAATCACGGGCTTATTCCTCTTATCCAATTAAAAGTCCTTTTATGAAAGAATCCTTACGCCTGCGTTTAGACCAGATGGTAGACCGTTATGAAGAGGTCACCGCCTTGTTATCCGATCCTAGTGTCATCAGTGATAATAATAAATTTCGCGAATTGTCTGTCGAGCACAGCGACTTGATGGATATCACGACCTTATGGCAGAACTATTTGGGCGCAGAAACGGATCAGGCCGACGCTGAGGCGATGCTAGCTGACGCGACAGATCCTGACATGAAAGAGATGATGCAAGACGAAATTGAGACGGCGCGTGATACCATCATAGAGATGGAAGAAGCGCTTAATGTCATGATGCTACCAAAAGATCCTAACGATAAGGTGCCAGCATTCTTGGAGATTCGCGCAGGTACGGGCGGCGATGAAGCAGCGATTTTCTCTGGTGACTTGTTCCGTATGTATCAAAAATACGCGCAGAGTCAAGGTTGGACACTAGAAGTGCTCTCTGCAAATGAAGGTGAGCATGGTGGTTATAAAGAAATCATCACTCGCGTGTCGGGTAATAGCGTATATGGACGTTTAAAGTTTGAATCTGGCGCTCACCGCGTACAGCGTGTCCCTGAAACCGAAAGCCAAGGTCGCGTGCATACGTCAGCTTGTACGGTTGCGGTCATGCCAGAAGTTGAAATCGATGATACCGTTGATATCAATCCTGCCGATATCAAAATGGATACTTTTCGCTCAAGCGGTGCGGGTGGTCAGCACGTGAACACCACTGACTCAGCCGTACGTTTGACGCATATTCCGACGGGTACTGTGGTAGAGTGTCAGCAAGAGCGTAGTCAGCACAAAAACCGTGCGCATGCGATGAAAATGCTGGTCTCTAAAATCCAGCAAGCCAAAGTGCAAGCGCAGGTCGACGTAGCGGATTCTATACGTCGTGACTTGGTCGGTAGTGGCGACCGCTCAGAGCGTATCCGTACTTATAATTTTCCACAAGGTCGTATGACCGATCACCGTATCAACTTAACGCTATATAAGCTTGACTCTATCATGGAAGGTGATTTAGATGAGATTCTTGATGCACTGTTACGTGAGCATCAGGCTGACTTGATGGCCAGCATCGGCGGTGACTAATTGTTTTCCAATAGTCAGTAAGTCCATATCTTAAAGGTAAGAAAAATTATGAATAATCGCTTAGCTTTATTTTTTATGGGTTTGTTTTCCTTATTATTTATATCTGCCTGTCAGACACCAGCAATGACAGAAGAACAAAATAATGCCAATTCTGCATCCAAAAGCGTAGAGATGCTGGCAAAAGAATGCCTTGTAAAAGGCGGTGAGTACACCAAAGAAGGTCGACTACAAGCCTATCGCTGTGTACAACAGTTTTCAGATGCAGGAAAATCTTGTAGCGACAGTTCTGAGTGCCAAGGCAAATGTACCAATTCGGACACTGCTATTGAAGCTGGCACGGCAAACGTAACCGGAACCTGTGCCACCAATGATAACCCTTTTGGTTGCCGTCAAACTATTGAGGGCGGCGTTGCTAAAGGATTTTTGTGCGTAGATTAATCTTATAAATTTTTAAATATAAAAACTAACTTATCAACATTTGAGAGTGTTATGTCAAAAGCCAATAATCAAAATCAAGACCAAACTCCAGTGCAAGATACCAATGAGCTGATTGCACAGCTGCAAGCCAAGCTAGACGATATCAGCGCATCAGGAAAACAGCCGTATCCGAATACTTTTAAACGTACGGATTATGCGCAAGATTTGCAAACGGCTTTTGATGGTGTGTCAAAACAAGAAATCGAAGAAAAAGTCGCGAATGGTGAAAAGACACAGGTAAATGTGGCAGGTCGTGTCATGCTCAACCGTGGCTCATTTATCGTAATTCAAGACATGACGGGCCGTATCCAGTTATATGTGGCACGTAAAGAGCTTGATGACGAGACGCGTGCAAGTATTAAGTCGCTAGATTTGGGTGACATCGTTGGTGTTTCAGGATATATCGGCCGCTCGGGCAAAGGCGATTTATATGTGCATATTGAAGAGATCACGCTGCTAACTAAATCGCTACGCCCGATGCCAAACAAATTCCATGGCCTAGCAGATGTAGAAGCGCGCTATCGCAATCGCCATCTTGATTTGATGACCAATGAGACGACTCGTGATACTTTTATGGTTCGCAGCCAAATCGTCAGTGGCATTCGTCAATTTATGCTTAATGAGCGTTTTATGGAAGTTGAAACGCCAATGATGCATCCGATTCCAGGTGGCGCAGTCGCTCGTCCATTTGAGACACATCATAATGCTTTAGACATGCCATTGTATCTACGTATTGCACCTGAACTTTATCTCAAGCGCTTGGTCGTTGGTGGGTTTGAGCGCGTATTTGAGATTAACCGTAGTTTCCGTAATGAAGGTGTCTCAACTCGCCACAACCCAGAATTCACCATGATTGAGTTTTATCAAGCTTATGCTGATTATCATGATTTGATGGATTTGACTGAGCGTATGTTCAATCAGTTGGCAACTGACGTATTGGGCACGACAGAGATTATCTATCAAGAAGAAGCCATCAGTCTAAAAGCACCGTTTGCTCGTCTATCTATGTCTGATGCGATTGCCCAATATGCTGAAGGCTTTGATATGAGCCGCATTGATGATCGTGAGTATTTGGCTGATTATGTCGCTAACACGCTCAAGCAGCAAGTGAAAGACGTGTTTGGTGTGGGTAAGCTCAAAACCATCATCTTTGAAGAAACCGCCGAGCATCAATTGCGCCAACCAACGTTCATCACTGAGTATCCAGCTGAGACATCACCACTTGCGCGCCGTAGTGATGACAATCCTGAAATTACCGATCGTTTTGAGTTATTCATTGGTGGTCGTGAGTTGGCGAATGGTTTTAGCGAGCTTAATGATCCAGCGGATCAGGCGGAGCGCTTCCGTGGTCAAGTTGCTGAAAAAGACGCAGGCGATGATGAAGCGATGCATTTTGATGAAGAATATATCGAAGCCTTGTCTTATGGTCTGCCGCCAACAGCAGGCGAAGGTATTGGTATTGATCGTCTAGTGATGCTGTTTACTGACTCAGCCAGTATCCGTGATGTGATTTTATTCCCACACATGCGCCGCAAAAATGATTAATGAGTCGTTAAACAAAGTCGCTTATTAAGCGCGGCTGAGTCATAATCAAATCAGCAAGAAGCCAGACGAATGCGCTGGCTTTTTGCTATAATAAATACCGAAAAACCGTATTAAAAATAAGAATATTAACCACTTGGCACAATGGATAGCTATGTCGCAGCAATATCAAGTTTTAGCTCGCAAATACCGACCCAAAAACTTTCATGAGTTGATTGGGCAGACGCATGTCTCGCAAGCGCTGATTAATGCGATTGATTATAACCGCCTGCATCATGCGTATCTGTTTACTGGTACCCGCGGTGTGGGTAAAACAACGATTGCGCGTATTTTATCTAAATGCTTGAACTGTGATACGGGTATTACTAGCACACCGTGCGGGGTTTGTGATAATTGTGTGGCGATTGATCAAGGGCGTTTTATTGATCTTATTGAGATTGATGCCGCCTCTCGTACCAAGGTTGAAGACACACGCGAGTTGTTAGACAACGTTCCTTATGCGCCAAGCCAAGGCCGTTATAAAGTTTATTTGATTGATGAAGTGCATATGCTGTCGACCCACAGCTTTAATGCGCTTCTCAAAACGTTAGAAGAACCACCTGAGCATGTAAAGTTTTTGCTAGCGACCACTGATCCACAAAAACTACCGATCACGATTATTTCGCGCTGCTTGCAGTTCGTACTGCGTCCACTACCGCAAACGTTACTTAGCGAGCATTTAGCAAATATTCTAACCCAAGAACAGGTTGGGTATACTCAGCCTGCCATTTGGCAGCTGGCAAGTGCTGCTAAAGGCTCTGTGCGTGATGCTTTATCCTTGACAGATCAGGCTATTGCTTTTGGTCAAGGCGCATTGGATGATGCGACTGTCAATGCGATGCTTGGTCTGATCGACGCCGCTGACTTAGTACGTTTGATTACAGATATTTATAATCACGACAAGTCTGCCGTCGCGGCTCATATTGAGCAAATGCGTGCGCAAATGGTCGATGCGACTAGTATGTTTGATGGGCTTGCTGAACTGTTACATCAATTGGCATTGACCCAACTGTTGCCTGAGGTCGCTCTCAACGTCAATGAGGCGCAGGCAAAAGATATTTATACGCTTGCCCAGCATATCAGCCCTGATGTCTTGCAATTGTATTATGAGATTGTTGTGCAGGCACGTGAGGGTGTCAAGCTTGCTAGTACGCCTATGCAAGCGCTTGAGATGTGTATTTTGCGATTACTAGCATTTCGCCCATTGCCTGTCGATGAGGTGTTGAGTAACACTTATGATAGTAAGGTTCCTTCTACAGAAGCGGCAACTATAGAGCCGACTACTTCGATACCGCCTTCAAATGCTATTACGCATGAAGCGTCAGCGCCGTTACAGCCTTATGATATTGACTATCAAGTGCAAAATCATGATGAATTACAAAGCCCCATTTATAATGACAGCTTCAGCATAGATGACTCTATTGGACAAAATAATAGCGTAGCACACTCAGCTACTAGTCCTGAGCCAATTGTTGAGCCT
>NZ_JADQAI010000005.1:61501-269405 GCF_022129235.1 Psychrobacter sp. Ps6
GAGCCAATTGCTGAGCCTGAGCCAATTGCTGAGCCTGAGCCAATTGCTGAGCCTGAGCCAATTGCTGAGCCTGGTGCAAATGATTCTCAATCAATATCATCATTTGATGAAGATCCACGCACCTTACTGCGTTGTACGCCTCAAGAGCTGACGGGTGAGTGGAATTCAGAAAAATGGGATTACTGGTTACAAACTGCTCGTGAAGACAACGTACTGGCACAGGACGAGCTGGCTTTAGCTCGGCAAGGTACAATGATAGGTCAATGCAATGGCAAAGCTACGTTTTTGACCAGTGTTGATAGTAAGCATTTACAAGTTACTTTTCAGCAGTTAGCTGCTAAGCTGCAGCAACAGTTCACAAGTGCAGAAATTGATTTGAAAATTGATAACAGTATTATGCAAAGTGATGACAAAACACCGGAGCGTCGCCAGCAGAAACGTTTGGAGCAAGCCAAAACGGTTGCTGAGACGAAATTGCTACACACTCCAGTAATGCAGTACTTGACTGAACGTGGTGAAGGAAAGATGGGTAAAGTACAATTATATTAAGTTTTAAAAAAAGCTGTTGTTAAAATTATTTAAAAATATAGATAGGTTTTAAACGTAGTTTTATATAAAATATCAAGGTGATATCACACTATCGCCTTGATATTTTTGTTTTTATTGCGGGTTAAATGGGCTTTCTCGAGTAAGAGAAAAATATTAAGTAACGATAATATAAATTAAAATTCGTTATAATGGGTTAAGTTATATTAAAAACTGAAATGAAGTTTAGGTGAGAATATGTTGGATAATTTACGCGGTATGGCTGTGTTCGCCAGTGTGGTCGGACATGGTTCTTTTAGTGGCTCAGCTCGTGAGCTTGGTATTACAACGAGTGCAGTCAGTCAGCAAATTCGTTCACTAGAGAATGAGCTTGGCGTTGTGCTACTACATCGCTCAACTCGTAAGCTAAGCTTGACAGAAGCTGGTGAGAGCTTTTATGAGTCTGCAAAAGATGTGGTCAGCGCGGCTGAGCAAGGTCGAATCAAAGTTAATCAATTGCGTGATGAGCTAGCAGGTAGCCTACGGGTGTCGACGACGCCTGAGCTTGGCGTAAATCATATATTGCCAGCGCTCTCTACATGGATGGCTGCACATGATGATCTGAGTGTTACTTATCTCGCTGACAATCATTATATCGATATGATTGACGAGCGTATCGACATTGCGATTCGCATGAGTCCATCGATTAATGACGCAAGCCTAAGCAGCCATCCGCTCACAGATGTGCGCCAGTTACTTGTTGCCTCACCTCAGTACTTGCGTCAGCATCCTAAGCTGAACACGCCTAAAGAACTGGCTGACCATCAATTAATCTGTATTGAAATCATGAAAGATGCCAATCAGATTGATATGATTCAGACAGAGACAAATAAAAAAACGCGTGTAAAAATGAACTCACGTATCTATACCAACAATGTCTTTATGGCGACAACCTTAGCTAAAGAAGGTCATGGTCTGGTTAGAATGATGGAAATGGACATCAAAAAAGAGCTTGAGAGCGGAGAGTTGGTAGAGGTATTGACTGGTTATCAGCTGCCAAGCTTTGTACTATATGCCGTTACTTTAAACCGCGATCAACAACCAGCTAAAATCACTCGTTGCCTAGAAGTACTGAAGAAATATTTTCATGCAAACTAAGTACCGTTTAGACTAGATATTGGTTATTTCAATAATCGGTCAGTAAAAAGCCTATGGATATCGTTATCCATAGGCTTTTTTATTACATGCTATATATTCAAGCAAGCTTTAGAATGTTGGCTTTAATAAGTTGATCAAGCGTTCAGCGACTTGTGTGCTTTCATCACGGCTCATATTGAGCGGTGGTAGCAAACGTACCACATGGCCACCTGTCACATTGATGATGAGTTTTTGCTCATCACGAGCACGATCTACCAATTGGCTACAGTCCATGTCTTCTGGCAGTGCAATACCGATCATCATACCAGCACCGCGACTGCTCACACCATACTGTCCTAATGCATTGACGAGGCTTTCTCGGATGAATAATCCTTCCGTCACCGCATTCTCCATGATGTCGCTATTTGCAAGTACATCGTATACGCTATGTACCACGCGACTGGCTAATGGCGTACCACCGTAAGTAGAGCCATGGCTCCCTGCACCAAACAAACCATTAGCACGGCCACGTACCATACAAGCACCGACTGGGAAACCGTTACCTAAGCCTTTGGCGGTCGTCAATACATCAGGGCGCGCATTGCTATGCTGATAAGCAAAATATTTACCAGTACGACCATTACCTGTTTGCACCTCATCAAGCATAAACAGCCAGTTATGAGCATCGCATTCTGCTTGTAGCTCTTCGAGATAAGTAAAGCCATTGGCCGCAGTATTAAGACCACCTTCACCTTGGATCGGCTCTACAAAAATGGCGCAGATGTCCTCATGGTCTAACGCCGCTTGCTTTACCGCTGCAATGTCGCCAAATGGCACACGGATAAAGTCGTCATCTAATGTATAAAACCCTTCGCGGGCTTTTGGGTTAGCAGTGGCCGATAGTGATAGCAATGTACGGCCGTGAAATGACTGCTCCATCACGATGACTTTTGGACGTGTAAAGCCTTGTTGCGACGCATACAGGCGTGCAAGTTTTAATGCGGCTTCATTTGCTTCAGCGCCACTATTGGCAAAAAACACACTATCCATCTGGGCTGCCGTACATAGTATCTCTCCTGCACGCTCTTGCCAGTCAATACCGAACAGGTTGCTGGTATGAACCAAGGTCGCTGCTTGCTGTTGAATAGCGTTGGTCACTTGTGGATGGCAATGTCCTAGTCCACATACCGCGATACCAGTTAAGGCATCTAAGTATGGCGTATCGTCTTTTGTATAGAGCCAACTGCCTGCACCGCGGGTAAAGCTGATAGGTTGACGATTATAAGTGGGCATTAGGTAAGTAGCAGACATGTAAAACATCCTTGGTATAATAAATTGAGTAAAGGGGTAGGTTATAGCTCGTCAGAGAAAGGTGTGGTTTCTGCAGGTAACGTGTAGTCTTCATTTGCCCAAGCACCTAAGTCAATCAGCTTACAGCGACTACTACAAAACGGCTTATATTTGTTGTCTTGCCAAGCAGTTTGAGTGCCACAACGTGGGCAAGGGTAGGTTTTGGGTGCAGTGTTGGTATTAGAGTCAGTCATAATAAAGGTGGGTGTATCCTTGATGTTATTAGTATCATTTGCGCACGATAGTTATTTATTATCATATAAATTGTGATGAATTGAGGAGTACTGGCTATCGTTATATTACTATTCAATTAGATTGGCTATATAATAGCATGGGGCAGAATAATGACAAAAGACAAATGCTTTAAGGATAGTAGATGACAGACAATATCGAGTTCACGCATCAGCAAGCGCGTGCCTTTCAACCACAACGACTCTCCGCACCGCGCGACTTTATTATTCCAATAATCATCAGTGATAATAAAGACGAAATGCCGTTAATCTTGGAGATTGGAGCAGGGAAGGGCAAGCACGCACTTAGCTTTGCCGTGCAAAATCCTGATAAGCATTTGATCGCCATTGAGCGCACACGCAATAAGTTTGATGCTTTCTCAAAGCTGGCTACACTACAAGACCTACCGAACCTAAATGCGATCCATGCAGATGCGATTGCTTGGACGGTGCATGCGCTAAAACCCAATAGTGTGGCTAAAATATTTATTCTTTATCCCAACCCTGAACAGCATAATCCCAATCAGCAATGGCTAAATATGCCCTTTTTTGAGTTTCTGTTATCTCGCTTGCAAGTAGGGGGAGAGATAATACTGGTCACCAATATTGAATCCTATATGGATAACGCAGAGCATCAAGCAGCTAAGCTCTGGTGCCTGCCAAATACTCGCTACCGAGTGCCTGTCGACAGCCAGCGTACGCATTTTGAAGTGAAGTATCTAGCGAGGCAAGAGGTATGCTGGGAGCTAAGCATCCGTAAGCCGAAATGGTATAAAACAAGGTTTGATAATTGGCAAGCTTAATGATGGATAAAAAAATAGCCTAAGCAGCTAAAAATACAACTAGAAGTATATCGTTACAATGTAATAAGAAGATTAAATATGAAATAGCCTAAACAAAAAAATCTAGATCAAAAAAAGCCGTCACTGAAGGGCGGCCAAAATTTCACACTATTGAAAACTATAAATAAGGTTTTACCAAAGTATTAGGGTTGGTATGGGCGTCAAGTACCGTTAAAAAGGTATATGCGCCAATAAATTTACGGCTAATAAACATAAATTCTTTTGGAGGAAGATTGAACTCAAAAGATTGCATCGCACGAGTAGCTTTAGCGGACAAGCGTGAATGCAGTTTACTATTGGCCCAAATATAGCGATTTTGCTCATCCAAACAATCTGTAGGGATGTCATCGTTTTTCTCAGGATCACTGAACGGCTCGGTAGCCAATAGG
The DNA here is from genome assembly GCF_022129235.1 of Psychrobacter sp. Ps6. Classification (GTDB taxonomy): domain Bacteria; phylum Pseudomonadota; class Gammaproteobacteria; order Pseudomonadales; family Moraxellaceae; genus Psychrobacter. The sequence continues at coordinate 65,975 of NZ_JADQAI010000005.1, forward strand.
AACAATGAGGCAATATCAGAGCGTACTTTATCACTCATACTATCGAAGAAATCATAACCCGTCATGGCTAGAGTCATCGCCTGATGGTTATGGTGATATCCTGCCCTCAATAATCCACGAGCAATCGTAAGCAAATTACTATCAAACTGACGAATAGCACCAAAATCTAACAGAACAAGTTTATCGATATCGTCTGCATTTTCACTAACTCGAACTAAATAGTTACCAAAATTAGGGTCTGTCTGCATTTCGCCCCAAACAAAAATCTCTTGCATCATAATTTCAATGGCGGCTTGACCAATCGCACTACGGCGCTCTTTAGGCAACAGCTGTAGTGCTTCAGACACGACAGTGATACCTGGCTCGTATGACATACATAGCAGACGTTTTTTTGAGTAAGTACGATTAATTTTAGGTACGATATAACGTGAATCATTGCTTAAACGATCATAGAAGCGTTCTGTTGTTGCTGCTTCCGCTTCATAATCGACTTCATGGTGGAGTAGGTCACGTATTTCCTCAAACCAAGCATCAAGCGCGCGCGTTTGAGGAACGATATTACTTACCTTTAGTAGTCGCTTAAACAGGGCGAGATCAGAGTTGATGGCATCGGCCACCCCCGGATACTGAATCTTCAATACGACTTGTTCACCAGTTGCTAATACTGTCGCCCGATGGACTTGGGCAAGAGAAGCCGTTCCGATAGGGACAGGGTCAATATCAAGCTCATTCAGTTTTTCACCCAATAGCTGGCGCAATGTTTGCTCAATTGTCGGCCAAGTCAACGTCGCCGTATCATCATTGAGCGTTTGCAAGGCACGCGTAATCTCTGGTGGCAATATATGTTCACCATAGATGGCCAGCATTTGACCAATCTTGACAACTGAACCTTTCAACTTACCAAGCTCTGATGCCAAATAACTCGCTTGAGCTTCCATAAATGCTTGGTTACGTGCGGTCCGTGCTTCTTTATTCAAAAACATGCCAGACACACTATTACCCGCCCAACGACGACCAATATTTAAGGAGGTTTTAGCAATCGACATGCGGCGATCAAACCCTGAGGTTTTTAGACTATCGATTGATTGCTTATTGTTAGAAGGTTTAGACGTATCATTTGCCATAAATATAATCATTCATCCAGTTGGTATTGATTTGCGGGTTCGAGACCTACAATACAAGGGAGATGTGATGCACGGGTATAAAATTGTATCATATAAAGTGCATGGGTTTTATGAGCGCACACAGGCTGTTGATAGTTACTTTGTAAGTCAAAATAGTTGCGTGATATTTTGCCGATTTAATGTTGAGAGTTGTGCTCATGTCTGGTCTGTCGTTAAGCCGCCATCTCATCTTTTATGAGTATTTCATCAAAAATAGATATAAAAATGAATATCAAAAAATAAGACCTAGCATGCATGATGCTAGGTCAAATAATGTATAGCGTATCAGTCGTATTTGCTTAGTCAGATATATGGAGTGAAAAACTCACATTATCTGACAAGCGTTAATTCATTAAGCATTTTCACGAGCAATGGCATGATGCCCGATATCACGGCGATACTGCGCACCATCAAAGCTAATCGCAGCAGTGACTGCTAGTGCTGCTTGCTGAGCTTCAGAAATATTATTTGCTAAAGCAGTCACGCACAATACACGACCGCCATTAGTCACAACTTCGTTCTCATTGTCGTTCGAGAATGCCGTACCAGCATGAAATACTTTAACCGCATTATCGTTTGTAGTATCCAGCTCTGGCAAGCCAGCAATCACATCGCCTTTCGATGATGTTTCAGGATAGCCTTTCGACGCAACTACGATACCTAGGGCAGGGCGGTTGTCCCATTTGGCTTCGCTAGGCAATTGACCGTCTAGTCCTTGGGTGACCAAGTCTACCATTGATGACTGCAGGCGCATTAAGATAGGCTGCGTCTCTGGATCACCAAAGCGGCAGTTGAATTCGATAACATAAGGGTCACCTGCTTTATCAATCATCAGACCAGCATATAAAAATCCAGTATAAGGATGACCTGCCTCTTTCATCGCATCAACTACTGGCTGAATGACTTGCTCTATGACTTTGTCATGAACGTCTTTGGTCACGACTGGCGCAGGTGAATAAGCACCCATACCGCCAGTGTTAGGACCCGTATCCCCTTCAAAAGCACGTTTGTGATCTTGGCTGGTCGCCATTGGCAAGATATTGTCACCATCAATCATGCAAATGAAGCTGGCTTCTTCGCCTTGCAAGAACTGCTCGATGACTACACGACTGCCAGCATCACCGAATTTATTATCCGCTAGCATATCGTCAATCGCTTCATGCGCTTGCTCGATAGTCTCAGCAACGATGACGCCTTTACCAGCAGCAAGCCCGTCAGCTTTGATAACGATTGGCGCGCCTTGCTCATCAACATAAGCTTTGGCAGCAGTAGCGTCTATAAATCCTTGATAAGCCGCCGTTGGAATATTGTTTTGTTCCATGAACTCTTTGGCAAAGGTTTTCGAACCTTCTAATTGAGCGCAGTAGGCTGTTGGCCCCCATGCTTTGATACCAGCATCACGGCACGCATCAACGATACCAGTGACCAAAGGTGCTTCTGGCCCAACGATGACCATATCGATGTCATTACTTTGGCAAAATTCGATAACAGCGCTGTGCTCGTCGGCATCAGTAGACGTTAGGACAACGTTTTGGCATTTAGGTTCAAGGGCCGTGCCAGCATTACCAGGAGCGATATAGACATTTTTGACATTGTCATCTTTTGCACACTGCCATGCCAGCGCGTGTTCACGACCACCTGAACCAATCACCAAAATATTCATCATACCTCTTGCCCTTAGCATTAAAGTTAATAATGAGCTATTCGTACGCTCGTAGATATATCGGCATATTCTAACAAAAAAACAGTATTAATTACTATGAGTATCCGCTCGCCAGCACCTAATCTTGAATATTATGGCATTAAACATCATTGTCTCATTAGCAAAGGTTATCGACATGACGCTGATTCATGAAATGATGTTGTACGCTTTAGCTCGCGCCGCAGGTGCGTTAAACTTCACTATATTGATGGTATTAAATCCTGATGGCTACATATTCATAAAAATAAGAGTAAAAAAGGAGAAAATCTTTAGACGTCATAATAAAAGAATAAGTCGCGTGACTGGATATATTGCCATTGCATCACAAGTTACAAAGCCCCATATGCAATGACGGTAATTAATACAGATTGATAAACATAAATAGATAAACCAAACCTATAAAAAGGACGAAGGACAATGCCAAACTCCCTCAGTATCGCAAAAGAGCGCATTAGCCAGATAAGCGATATTGCTACCAGTTATGTACAAAAAGACAAATCGCTATTTGATCATTTTATCCATAGCTACTATGAGCCGCTGCATCAAGAAACTGCAGAGGCGATTAGTAATGCTGACTTGGCGGGCATGGCGCTACATCACTTTACATTGCTCAAAGCCTACGATTGCAGCAAACCACAACTGGCAGTATTGAATCCCTTAGCAGAAGAGCAGCACTTTCATAGCTCACACACGGTCATTCAGATCGTGGCATATGATAGACCATTTTTAGTCGATACGATCTTGATGAGCCTTGAAGCTGAAGGTATCGATGTGCATCGTACTTACAATATCATCGTGAGTGTTAAACGCGATGAGGACGGCCAGATTACTTATGTTGAAGGCGCACATGAAAGTGCCACTTCTCATATGTCGTTGATTCATTGTGAAATCGCTTATCAAGATAATGAAAACTTGGCTGCATTACAACAACTGCTCATGTCTAAAATTGACACGCTTGATACCGTCGTTGGTGACTGGAAACAAATGCGTGCGCAGTTAAATGACATTAAGGCTGAGCTGTCTAACAAACCACTGCCAGAAGTGTTCTACTCACAACAAGAAATCCAAGCATTTTTAGATTGGATATTAGACGATCACTTTATCTTCTTAGGTTATCGCGAGTACCGCTTAGAAGGCGGTCATGAAATCGAAGTCACCGAACCTACTAATTTAGATTTATTTGCCATTGGTAATAGCGGTCTTGGTCTATTGCGCGGTTCAGAAGAAGACAAGCTGTCAGAAAGCTTCAATCAACTGCCTAAAGGGCTAAAACAATTATTGACTGAGCCGCGCGTGTTGATGCTATCTAAATCAAGCCGCGTGTCTCCGATACATCGCTCGGTATATATGGACTTTTTGGGCATCCATAAGTTCGATGATAATGGTAAATTGATCGGTGAATATCGCTTTATCGGCTTGCTGACATCACAAGCGTATCAGCTTACCGTACAGCAAATACCGCTATTACGCGAAAAGGCCAACAAGATTATGGCTATGGCAGAATTGCCACGTGATGGTCATGCCCATCATAAATTGATGCATGTGATTAATACATTGCCACGTGATGATCTGTTCCAAGCCAGCGTCGAAGAGCTGTACCCAATTGTCTCAGGTATTAGCCAATTACAAGACAAAAAGAGCTTACGCTTATTTAGCCGTATCGACCATTACCAGCGTTTTGTGTCGTGCTTAGTTTATATTCCACGTGATAAGTTCAACACTGAGCTACGCATCAAAGTACAAAACGTTCTAAAAGATGCTTACAACGGTATGTCTTCAGGCTTTACCACTGAATTCAATGAATCTGCGCACGCCCGCGTTCATGTCCATGTGCGCACAGTGCCAGGTCAGGTGAATGACGTCAATATCGCGACACTTGAAGCCAAGTTGTCAGCACTTATGCAATCATGGGATGATAACTATCAAAAAATGCTGCTTGATAATGTGGGTGAGCAACAAGCCAACGCCTTAAATCGTCGCTTTTTAGACTATATTCCTGCTGCGTATCAAGAGCGTTTTGATGCACGTACCGCAGTCGAAGATACGAAGCGTCTGGCTGGATTGACCGCAGAAAATCCAATGCTTTGGCATTTATACCAGTCGACAGGCGATGCACGTAACCAACTTCACCTAAAGCTATACGGTCGCGAGCAGCCTGTTATCTTATCAAAAGTGCTACCAATACTTGAAAACTTTGGTGTATCGGTTATCTCAGCACAAACTTATGAGTTTGATTTGCCAGAGCAGCCTATCTGGATGCAAGAGTACGAATTGACGCTAGAGCATGTCGATACGGTCAATATGCAAGTCGTGCGTGGTCAGTTCGAAGACAGCCTTAAGCAGATCTGGGCAGGCCGTGTTGAGAGTGATTCGTTCAATGAATTGGTACTAACGACCAAGCTCGATACTTACGATGTCGTCGTATTGCGTGCATTGTCTCGCTATATGCTGCAAGCCCGTGCGCCATTCTCTAGTGCTTATATTCAGCAAACTGTGGTCAAGAACAGTGATATCAGTGTGGCATTGGGCAGCTTGTTTGATGCGCGCATGAATCCTAAGTATAGCGAAGAAGAGCGCCAAGAAAAGGCTGCTACTATTCAAGAGCAAATCACTGCTGCATTAGCAGATGTTGATAGCCTAGATGAAGATCGTATCTTGCGCTGGTACTTAGATTTGATTAATGCGATGGTACGTACCAACTTCTATCAAGTGGATAGCGACGGTCAGCGTAAAGATCGTTTGTCGTTTAAGTTCTTGGCAGCAGACATTCCAAACTTGCCTAAACCAAAGCCAATGTTTGAAATATTTGTGTATTCACCCCGCGTTGAAGCGGTGCATCTACGTGGTGGTAAAGTCGCCCGTGGTGGTCTGCGCTGGTCAGACCGTATGGAAGATTTCCGTACTGAAGTACTTGGCCTTGTCAAAGCACAGATGGTCAAAAACGCAGTAATCGTTCCTGTTGGCTCTAAAGGCGGCTTTATTGTCAAAACCAAAAGCATGGCTGATGGTCGAGAAGCGTTCCAAGCAGAAGGCATTGCCTGCTACCAAACGTTCTTACGCGGTATGCTTGATGTCACAGACAACATTGTCGATGGCAATATTGTCCCGCCAGCCAACACAGTACGTCATGATGAAGATGATCCGTACTTGGTTGTCGCAGCAGATAAAGGCACAGCGACTTTCTCTGATATCGCCAACGCGCTAGCAGCAGAGTACAACTTCTGGCTGGATGATGCCTTTGCCTCAGGTGGTTCAGTAGGGTATGACCATAAAGCAATGGGTATCACGGCGCGCGGTGGCTGGGAATCGGTCAAACGTCACTTCCGCATGCGCGGTATGGACATTCAAAACCGTGATGACTTCACCGTTGTTGGTATTGGTGACATGAGTGGTGATGTATTTGGTAATGGTATGCTGCTCTCAACGCATACTAAGCTCGTTGCTGCCTTTAACCATTTGCATATTTTTATTGATCCTAATCCAGATACGGCGGCCTCATACGCTGAGCGTGCACGCTTATTTGAACTGCCACGCTCCTCATGGGCAGATTATGAAGCGTCATTGATCAGTCAAGGTGGTGGTATATTCTCACGCCAAGACAAAACCATCGCTATCAGTCCTGAGATGAAATCGCTCTTTGATATCAGTGCAGACAGCCTTGCACCGAATGATTTGATTAGCGCATTGCTACGTGCGCCTGTCGATCTCATCTGGAATGGTGGTATCGGTACTTATGTCAAAAGTGCGAACGAGACTCATGCCGATGTTGGCGATCGTGCGAATGATTCGTTACGTATCGATGGTAATGAGTTACGTGCAGCCGTCGTTGGTGAAGGTGGTAACTTAGGTCTAACCCAGCAAGGTCGTATCGAATATGCTCAAACGGGCGGACGCATATATACAGATGCCATCGATAACTCAGGCGGTGTAAACTGCTCGGATCATGAAGTCAATATCAAAATCTTACTTGGCAAAGTGGTCGAGCAAGGCGACATGACGCTGAAGCAGCGTAATGAATTGCTTGAGAGTATGACTGACACCGTAGCAGAATTGGTACTACGTCAAAACTACTTGCAACCACAAGCCATTGAGCTGAGCCATATTCGCGCCGCAGCCAATCTAAGTGATCATCAGCGCTTCATCCAAATGTTAGAGAGTGAAGGGCGCCTGGATCGTGCGATTGAGTATCTACCATCAGACGAAGAAATTGCGAAGCGTCAAAAAGCAGATACCGGTCTAACCAACCCTGAGCTCGCAGTCGTCTTGGCTTATGGCAAAATGTGGGTCTATGACAATCTGTTATCATCTGATTTACCAGATGATCCGTACTTCATTAACGAGCTACGTAAATACTTCCCAGATGAGCTTGCGTCACGCTTCTTTGACGAGATGACTGAGCACCGCTTGCATCGTGAAATTATCAGCACTTACTTGACCAACAGTGTGGTCAACCGCTTAGGTATTGAAGCGCTATTCCGTCTCTTTGAGGAAACCGACCAATCACTAGCGACTATCGTACGTGGTTATGCGATTAGCCGTGATGTATTCAACGTATCACGCGCTTGGCAAGCATTGGAAGCATTAGATAATCAGGTTGAAGCAACACTACTGCTGAATCTTGAGCTACGTTTACGTGATGCGCTTGAGCGCGGTGTGGTCTGGTTCATCAACGCCTTCGGTCAAAACTTGCAAGTTGCTGATATGATTAGCCGCTTTAGTGAAAGTGTTGAAAAGCTGACTAAGCCAAGTGGTTTTATCGAGCAGCAGTTTGCACAGTATCTGCAAGAAGACACCGAGCGTTTGATGCAAAAAGATCTGTCTGACAACGATGCTACTTTATTTGCAATGCTACCGTACCATGTCGATGCGCTGGATGCTGCATTGCTGGCTGAGCAGTATGAGCGTCCTGTTGATGAGATTGCAACCCTATACTTTGAAGCCTATCAAGTGTTGCAGTTAGATTGGATGATGGACAATATTGCCAACTTACCGCAGCAAGATTACTGGGATCGCCGTGCACGCCATGCGTTAGTGAACGAGTTGTCACGCAGCTTGCGCCTACTAATGGATGCGGTACTGTCTAAACCAGATGCCAAACAAGCATTTAGTGAATGGAGAGCAAGACACGTCGATCAGCTGGCAGCAGTCACGACAGAGATGAATAAGTTAGATGAGCTGCATAGCAACGATGAAGAAGGTCAAATTGGTCTGTCAACGTTGTCAGTATTGATGAGTGAGCTGAGTGGTTTAGTCACTAAATAATTAGTTACTCAGTAAGAAATAAATATCTGTATGTTCAAAAAAACCACCGTTCTTGATGTTCGGTGGTTTTTTATTGTCTAAGCAAAATCGTTTAATCGAAAGTAGAGTAGAGAGTAGCAAACTGACTAGCTTAAATTATGATGCTTTTTCACTGACAACTTTGTGACATCCTTGACCACTAATTCGGCTAAATCCGCCCGAGAGCTTTTCGACCTTAATTTGGGTTAAGATACGATCTTTTAGCGCCTGTACATGGGATATCACTCCGATTAATTTGCCTTCTTGCTGCAAATTGGTCAGCGTATCAAGCGCAATATCCAAAGACTCTTCATCCAAGGTACCAAAACCTTCATCCAAAAATAGCGAGTCTACGCGAATATTTTGGCTGGCCATTTGTGATAGCCCCAATGCCAGAGCAAGGCTAATAATAAACCCTTCACCACCTGAGAGGTTTTTGGTGCTGCGTATCTCGCCGCCTTGATAATTGTCAATGACGTTCAACTCAAGCGGACTGTCATCATCACGTGCCAATAAATAGCGATCACTCATTTTTTGCAGTTGCGTATTAGCGTGAGTGATCATCAGATCAAAGGTCAGACCTTGGGCGAAGGTGCGGTACTTTTTGCCATCAGCTGAGCCAATCAGCTTGTGCAGTTGCTGCCACACTTGTAGCTTGTCTTTTTGAGTATTGATGGCATCAATCTGCGCTTGCTGAGTGTGTTTTTTCTCCTTATTGTCTCGTAGCTGTTGGCTGATGGCACCAATCGCCTCAACGCGTGCATTAGAGTCCTCTTGAGCTTGCTGTTGCTGCTGGACAAGTGTCTCTCTATCGTCTGTTGTCGGCGGTGCTGACTGCAAGTTGTTAAGCTCACTCTCAAGGCTCGCCACCGCCGATTGTGCCTGCTGTAGGGTATTATCAATACGACTCTGTATTGTTTTTAGACGACTGCGCTCATCAAATGGCAGGCGCGCTGCCAAAAATGCCGCCTCATCAGAAAAATCAGAACCCGCCAGCGCATCTTGAAAGGTGTTCTGTTGTATCTCTAAAGTCTGCGCGGCGTCTTTGATACGCTCGGCTAAGGTCTCTTGCTGCTGGATGAGCTGTTGCAAATTATACGTCTCGTTATCCAGCTGTCTTTGAGCCGTAGCATGATCGGTTTTTGCTTGTTCTAAAGTGTCTCTAAGCGATTGTTCAGCGGCGTCAAGGTCGGTCGCGGCAAAGAGTTGAGCGCGTGCGCTTTGTAGCTGAGTTAAGGCGTCTTTTTGCTTATCCAGCGTTTGTATCAATTGACGAATCTTGGCAATGTCTTTATCCAGATTCTTTTCTTGGCTTTGTATTTGCGTCTTTATAGACGCAAGGTCAGTCTGTAGTGCTTGCTGCTGGTCTTTATCTTCAGTAAAGGTACCCTTTAGTTGTAACAGTGCGCGGCGCTGCTCACGTAGCGCTTCAAGATGATGGTCGTATTCTGCATTGCTCAGCACGGATTGCTGCTCAATGCTGTCCGCGAGCGGCTGTAAGTACTCGGGTGCACGCTGTAGGGTGCTAAGCGCCTCTGTCGGATAATTGCTGGCAGCATACGTGGCGATACACTGTAAAATGCCAGTGATGAGTGTTTTTAGCTCGACAAAATTTGCGGCAAGCTGTCCATGAATCGTGCTTATCGTATTTTCACTGATGGTAATCTTAGATTTTTGCTCAGAGATGTCACTTGCCAGCGTTTGCTGATCTTGTGCTGCGGCCTCTAATGTCTCACGCACACGCGCTAACTCTTCGGCGTAGCTGTCATAGCGTTCTAAAGTATCTGTGATGTCTGCTCTATACTGATTTAACTTATCTATACTGTCAGTAAGCGCTGACTCGAGGTCATCATCACTACCTAGCGCCAATAACGGTTTTAGCAATGTGGTGATCATACTGTCGGCAGTGTCTTTATTCTCCATCTGCTGGCTGACAACATGCAGCAGTTCCGTGATGGCGGTATCGTGCTGCTGTATTCGCGTCGTGAGTTCGGTATGCTGACTGTTTTTACTCTCAAGCGTACTTCGTTTGCTTGCCTGCTCAATTTGTTGGGCCGTGATGCTGTCATTCAGCTCGGCAATGACTTTATCCAACGTGCGAATAGACTCCGCCAGCTCGGCACTGTCGCTATCGGGCACAAGGTGTGGATGCTGCTCGCTATATGGATGCTCCAGCGCACCGCACAGCGGGCAGGGGTGACCCTCTTGCAGATTAGCAATATGACTCTCTAGCGCGGCGACTTTTTGTTGTAGTTGCAGCTGATTTGCTTTGTCTTGGCGTTTTTCTTGCGTATTTTGAAGCGTGGCTTTTTTGCTGATCAAAATATCATCATAGCCACTAATCTCACTACTCAACTGCTCGATGCGACGTGCAATCTGCGTGATTTGCACGTTCAAGACACGGCGCTGCTGGTCATGAAAGCCTAGCTTTTCAAGCTGCTGACTGGTGCTGTCTATCTGTGTTTGCACCGCACGCATCTGCGTGATCGACTGAGTTTGCATGAGATCACTTTGAGCGGTTTGCAGTGCGGTTAATCGCTCTTGGGCTGCTTTATTTTTATCATCATGTGCTTGTTGGCGCTGCTGTTGTGCTGCCAGTGCGATTTTGTCTTCTTCTAATTCACGTGTTTTGCGCATCTGGTCTTGCGAAAGCGCTGCATTTTGCTGTATTACATCTTTTAGACGGCGGCAATCGCTGTCAAAGTTAGCAATGTCGCCATCTAATTGCACCAAATGCGCGGTACTCGCTAGCTGCTTAGTGAGCTTATCTAAATTGGCTTGCTTGCTGCTGCGGTATTGCAGTTTTTCGTCTAATGCAGTCTTTGCATCAGTAATTTCTGTCGTCAGGGTGTCATGGTGACGTTGCATCTCACGCAAGATATGGTCTTGCTGGGCAATATCAATATCCAAGTCTCGGGCTTTTTTAATAGTGGGTAGCGCGGTTTGTAAGGCATCGTCGGCGATGTGTACGTTAGTAATGGCCTTGTCAAGATATCCCTTAGCTTGCTCTACCGCAGTCTGTTGTTTTGGTAATAGCTCATCTAGCTGCTTTGCGTCAGTTTGCATTTGCTGGTGCTGCGTACGCGCATTCGTCAGGTTGATAAACTGACTGTCAATCTCCAATGCCTGACTGGCCGCTGTCAGACGCTTGGCATCGGGGATAAAGTCTTGCTCAGCTTTTTGTGCTTGCTCAAGATCGTGTTGATAAACACACATTTTTTCTTTGGATGCTGTGACACTATCGAGCCACTGTATCTTTTTGGCCAAATCTTCAATGCTTTGTTGCTGCGTGCGGTGACTGTCTTGATGAGATTGCAGCTCATGCTGTAACTGATTTTCTTCATCGACATCTAACAGCGCTAAGCCGTCTAGGCCGTATTGCAATTTGCTGAGTATTTCTTTTTCAATACGATGTTTTTCGTGAACACCTAAAGATATAGTGCCATAAATACTCGTACCTGTTATTTTTTCTAAAATAGCACCTCTCTTGTCAGAATCTGATTTTAAAAAGGCAGCAAAGCTTCCTTGAGCGAGCATGATAGAACGAGTAAATTGATCAAAATCCATACCTAGTAAATTTTGTATGTAAGGAGCAGTTTTACTCTTCCCATCTTCTAGGATTTTGCCTGTGTCAACATCACTGATCTCATGTTTGATAGGCAACAAGTTACCTTTTGCCTTTTTATGGGCACGATGTTGATACCATGAACATCTATATTTTTTCGAATTAACCTCAATCACGACTTCTGCAAAACACTCTCCAGTGCCTTGAGTCATTATTTCATTATAAGCCCCTGTTATTTTACCCAGTCTTGGCGTATAGCTATATAACGCTAAGCAGATGGCATCCAAAATGGTGGTCTTGCCAGCGCCAGTCTGTCCTGTGATGGCAAAAATACCCTCGTCGATAAAGGCGCTATCAGCAAAGTTAATATGCCACTCGCCTTTAAGGGAGTTGAGGTTTTTGAGTCGAAGTTCGATTAGGCGCATGAGTCAGTCTTATGATTGGTGGTCGCAGCAAAGGTAGAAATGGAACAAAAAAGGCATGGGAAATTTAAGGTCAAACGGCACTATTTGGCCTGTTTGTCCTCATGTTGGAGGTCGTGCAGTATTTGACCATAAGCATGGCGTAGCGCGTCTTTTTGCGAGTCAGGGATAGCATTTAACGTCAAGCAGCGCTCAAACACTTCCATCTCATTTAAGTCTTGCAAGTTCTCCGAGGTTTGCTGTTGGTTAAGCACTTTGTTATAAGTACGAGTGTTTTTTATCTTAAGCACTTCACACGGCAATCCTTCTACCATTGCTTGCACTTGCTCACGCAAATCACTGACAATCTCATCGCCTGTATAGACAATCTCTAGCCAAATAGAGTCCGATTGCATAAGCGCTCTAATGGTTTGTTCAATCGTAGTTAGGTCACCAGATATTTGCGCCAGCTGTTGGAATTTTGGAATGGGCAGGGACACTACTTGCATTTGATTGTGGTCATCATGATGCAAAATTTCGTTAGAAGTAATGGAGTCGTTAGGCTTGGGTTTATGCTGTTTTTGATCGTCAGTGTTCGCTTGAAGAGCCGCTGTTGTTATCTCATGATTATCAGCTGGCGCGTCAAATCCAAATAAGTCATCCATATAGACAGTGGCTTGACTCGCTATTCTCTTAGCAGTCTTTTCTACCTTAGTAACCGTATTAGATAGATGAGGTATAATGCTATCAGATATGGTGTTTAATTCTACGATTTCATTATCAACATTACTTATAGCACCAAACTGTACCAGCAATACCTGTTTTTGCTGCTTTGCCTCGCCAAAGCCCATCGCGATGGGTGAGCCTGAGTAGCGAATACTCTCACGACCGCCAACACGCTGCGGTACGTGCAAATGCCCAAGGGCGACATAGTCAAAACCCTCATCAAACATATCAGCGGAGATTTTACCAAGTGAACCAACATAGAGATCACGCACGCCATCATCATCGGTTGTCTTGCCGCCTGCTGCGAATAGATGACCAGTGGCAATGATAGGAATATGCCGTTGATGATTTTTTATTAATTCTTCCTGCTGTCCTTTTGCAATACTTGCTACTGCATCATAGTGGGCGCGAATACCTTTGATAACGTTGGCATCTTTGCTATCCGCGGACTCGCCAGCGCTACTGCTACGCACATCACGGTCGCGCAGGTAGGGTACAGCGGCGATGATGCAATGAGGATTGTTGTCATCATCACCTAATACCAATACCTCATCTTCTAAATCATCACAAGCCGTGCCGATCACATGGACATTCAAAAATTTGAGCACATTGCTTGGCGCATCCAAAAACGTCGGTGAGTCATGATTGCCTGCGACAATAACCACATGCTGACAGCAGGAACGTGAAACCTTACCCAAAAACTCATAATATAGCGCTTGGGCTTTATTGCTTGGCGTCATGGTATCGAAGACGTCACCTGCGACAATCAATATATCTACTTGCTGTGTGCTGATAGTGTTCTCTAACCACTGTAAGAACGCCTCGAACTCATCATAACGAAGACGACCATATAGACGTCGCCCCAAGTGCCAATCGGACGTGTGCAATATTTTTAAAGGTCTAACAGAGGTGTATTTAGGAGCGATAGATAGGGGCATAGTTTGGCTTATTATTAAACGTTACAACAGGGGTTAGGTGGCTTTCATTCTAGCAAGAATCGTTGAAATTTTCTCTGTTGCCATAATAAAACCCTGCCAATTATCTATTGGCAGGGTTTTTATATTTATGAGAAAAATATTTTTTGATGATAAGCTTGACGTGATAAGGAAAGGAAAGGCTAGTCAATAATAAGTTGCTCCGGCCCATCTTCTTGCTGCATTGCAAGGTTAGCCACCATCGATAGTGCATGTGCTTGCTGGTCTATCGGCTGTTTGTTGGCTTCACCTGTCGTACCCTCACGCAGCCAGTTCTCATCTGAAGGAGCATTGTTTTGATTTTGCTGATTATACCAAGCCAAATCATGATGCAGGCTGACCACGTCGCCCATGATAAGTAGAGCAGGCGTCGGCAACTCGGCGTCCTCTTGTTTGGCAACAATCGTTGCAAGCGTACCTGTCAGTACTTGCTGATTGGGCATACTGGCATTAGAGACAATAGCAATGGGCGTATCAGCGCTACGACCAGCGTCAACCAAGCCTTCAGTCAAGCGCGCTAGCGAATGCAGCCCCATATAAAATACGACCGTCTCATCAGTATTCAAAAAGTTTTTGAAGTTACTGTTGGGTGCACCAGCCTTCAAAAACCCCGTCACAAAACGCACAGATTGCGAGTGGTCACGGTGAGTGAGTGGAATACCCGCATAGCTCGCAGCGGCATTGGCCGCGGTGATACCCGGTACGACCTGATACGGCACACCATGAGCGCGCAGGCTTTCGATCTCTTCACCGCCGCGACCAAAGATAAACGGATCGCCACCTTTTAAGCGAACCACACGCCGACCTTCTTTGGCGCTATTGACCAATAACTCATTGATGCCAAGCTGCGCGACCGTATGATTGCTGCGTTTTTTACCGACAAACACTTTGTCCGCATCACGGCGGCAAAGGTCCAACACTTGTGGCGATACCAAGGCGTCATAATAGACAATATCTGCTTGCTGCATCAAACGCAGCGCTTTGAACGTCAAAAGCTCTGGGTCACCAGGGCCTGCGCCAACGATATAGACTTCACCGACAGGAGTTGCTTTTTTATCTGAATCATCTGATAACGTAGGCGTTGTATTTCCCGCAGCATTAGGATGGGCTTTATCATGAATAGCAGCGGCAGTATTATCCAAATCCGCTTGCAGCTGGGCAGCCGCTTCCGTTTCATTACCAGCAAACATCAACTGGCTGACTTGACCTTCAAACGCACGCTCCCAAAACTGCCGCCGTCCCGTGAGCGTTGGTATTTTAGACTTTACTTCACTACGAAAATCCCCTGCCAACTTGGCCAATTTACCATAGCCTTGCGGAATCAAAGTTTCAAGGCGTGCTCGTAATAGCCGTGCCAACACCGGTGCTTTACCATTTGATGAAATGCCGATGACAATAGGGTTACGATCAATAATGGCTGGAAAGATAAAATCACACAAGGGCGGCGTATCGACCACATTGACCGGGATATTGAGCTCAGTCGCATCTGCGTGAATCTCATGGTTAAGCGTTTCATCGTCAGTCGCGGCAATGATCACGCGTGCACCTGACATATAGCGTTTATTATAATTCTCGTAGATAAATTCGTGCTTATCATCCGTTAGCAAGGCTTGTATCTCATGGCTGATGTCAGGCGCAAGAATCGTAATGCACGCACCTGCACGGCTCAGCAAGTCCGCTTTACGCAGTGCCACTTCGCCGCCGCCCACGATGAGCACTTTACGGCCTTCTAATTTAAAAAATAGCGGGAAGGTGTTCATAGTGTCACCATATATTGAGTTATTTATTATAAAAGTAG
Source organism: Psychrobacter sp. Ps6 (assembly GCF_022129235.1). Lineage (GTDB taxonomy): Bacteria > Pseudomonadota > Gammaproteobacteria > Pseudomonadales > Moraxellaceae > Psychrobacter. Next base: position 81,584 of record NZ_JADQAI010000005.1, read on the forward strand.
AAAAGATATCAGGAATGCCGCCATTATGAGGTATCACAGACACACTCTCACCTAATGAATTGGCATTAGCATATTCGTTTTTGAAATATTAATGGATATTTTTCTTGCCAATAGGAATAGATGAGATGACTTTCTCAAATCAATAAATTATCTAACACACGCTAACATATCCCAAAATTAGGCTGTGCTAGCATGTCTTAAGAGAATTAGTCGTATATCAATCATTCACAATATTTAAAAAGAGTAAGCATACTATGAAATTACAAGACAGAGTGGCGATTATATTTGGTGGCACTTCAGGGTTGGGCGAGGCGACGGCCAAGGCATTTGCTAATGAAGGCGCTAAAGTCGTCGTCACAGGACGCGATGAGGAAGACGGCAATCGAATTGTCAAAGATATTAGAGATAACAATCAAGATGCCATCTTTGTAAAAGCTGATGTGACGCAAAAGAGTGATATTCAAGCAGTGGTTGATAGCGTATTAACGACTTACGATAAAATTGATATTTTGTACAACGGTGCTGGTATTCATGATGGTTATGACAATGCTGTTGAGCTAGAAGAAGATTTTTACGATAAATTGATGGCGATTAATGTCAAAGCGCCTTATCTGGCTTCAAAAATGGTGATTCCGCATTTTATCAAGCAAGGTGGCGGCACTATTATTAATGTCGGCTCGCAAGCGACACAAATGGCAGGACCGGGCGGCTCAGCCTATGTAACCTCCAAACATGCCATTTTGGGGTTTTCGAAGCAACTGGCTTTTGATTTCGGCAGTCAAGGCATCAAAGTGAATACATTGTCGCCAGGTTTTATAGAAACACCAATGACTGAAGGTATCGACGATGAGCGCCTGACGCGTATTCCGGCCGAGCGTGCTGGTAAGCCTGAAGAGATTGCTGCACTTGCCGTGTTTTTGGCATCTGATGATTCTAATTATATGCAAGGCGCTAACGTTTTGATGGATGGCGGTTGGGTACTAGGTCGCAAATAGCTTTAGTCGTTGCCAACATAGTCGTCAACCATAAAAAAGCCCTCTCTTAAATTAAAGAAAGGGCTTTTTTTATTCAGAAAACACTAAAATTAAAGCTGAGTATGCAGACCACACTCACGGCTTTCTTCTACCTTAGTTGGATCAAAGTAGTCATGCTCATTTGGCAAGTTGTGCTCATCTAAGTACACGTCTAGATCCGCATCTGTTTTTTCAAACAATGGCGCTACTTTTAATACGCCGTCTTTTGATAAGCTGAGTACATCAAGACCTTGACGGAATTCTGTTTGATCTTTACGAATCGCATTGAACCATACATCAGGCTTTAGCTCGTCTAGTGCACGGCGGAATGGCTCAAGTTTTACTTGCTCAGTGAACTCGTCATGCTGAGGGTTATCGATACCTGGGATACCATTCATAGTTGCATCACGGTGTGCAGCCGTTTGTTTTGGGATATAAGTCACAACGTTTAGATCAAGATCACGAATCAATTTGTTAGCAAACTGATAGGTCGCATCGGTGTTGTAACCTGAGTCTACCCACAATACAGTGATGTCAGGGCGCTGCTTAGCAACCAAATGCAAAATCGCTGACTCATAAGGGCGGAAGTTGGTGGTGATGATTGGGTTTTTTGCTTGCGTCAGTGCCCACTCAACGATTTGCTCAGGTGATTTACCTTGCAAATCTTGGTTTGCTTGGTCGATATCTAGGTTTGGGTGTAATTGGCTCATGATACATTCCTTAATAATTGTTAATATAAAAATGATGACTTAACAGTGAGTCGTAAAATATTCAGTAATAAAACTTGGCACCTGAAAAACTAAGTATCTAAAAAATTAGATGCCTGAAAAACTAAGTGCCCGAGAACATCGGTAATGCTGAAGCGTCTCGACCATCATAGCTGCTGGCTAGGGCAGTGAAGGCTTGGCTGATATTAGAGTTGACATCATGCTCATTGAGTACAAAGCTAGTAGCACCAGCGCGCAGCAAATAAGCGATTTGGTCACGACCAAACGCGCCTGCCATACGAATATCGCCTTCATAACCAAGCTGACGCAGGGTCTTTGCAAAACTAAAACCGCGACCATCCACAAAACTTGGGACATGAATGACAATCAAGTCTTGCGTCAATAAAAAGTCTTTTACATCAGGCAGATTATCAGCATCGGTGTTAGACGTGATCCACACACCCAACCGGCTGCTGTGCTGCTTGAGGATATCCAATACTTGTTCTATCAAACCATTTGCCAGTTTGCCATCAGCATTTAATAAATCTGCTAATGGGACAAGCACATCGACTTTTTCTTGTTTGTGTAACAGCTCAAGTAAGGTCAGGTTTGATAACGCGATACCATCAGGCAGCTGCGCTGTCGCTAGCGCTTGCCAAGTATCTTCGCCACTGATGTCTGCGCCATGGCTATCGAGCACATGATGATTAGCCATAGACCTTCTCCTTAAAGGGGGCGATACCAACGCGATCAATCACGTCACCAAAACCCTCAACATCTTGTTCGTTAGTGCCGCGTATATCGAGATACACATCTAAAATGGTTTGCAAGGTGCTGGCCACATCATCCGCTGGCACCGCTTTTCCTAAGATTTTGCCCAATTTGGCGTCATTACTAGAGTTACCACCAAGGCTAATCTGATACCAATGCTCACCTTTTTTGTCCACACCCAAGATACCGATATCACCTGTGTGATGATGGGCGCAGGCATTCATGCAGCCTGACATGTTTAAGCGAATATCACCAAGATCATACAAGTAATCTAGATCATCAAACTGCTTTTCAATTTGTTCAGCGATATTGTGCGTAGTCGCATTGGCCAGTGAGCAATAATCCCAACCTGGGCAGACAATCATGTCGGTTAAGGTGTTGATATTGGCGCGTGCTAAATGCAAGTCTGACAACTGCTGCCACAATTCATAAAGCTCATTGGTTTGCACGTCAGCGAATACCAGATTTTGCTGATACGTACCACGCAACTCACCAAAGCTATAACGATCAGACAAATCGGCAAGCGCATCCATTTGCGCATCACTCAAGTCACCTGATGGCACATAACGACCGTCCACCAATCCGGCTTTTAAAGAAATCACAACCGCACGGTAGCCATCCACTTTATGTGCGACGGTGTTCTGGTTATACCAGTTGGCAAAGTCTTTATTAGCATTTAGTTGTTGCTGTAGCTCAGACTGTACTTGCAGAGCATCAAATGACTGATAATCAGGCATGCTGAAGTAGCTAGCAGCGGTGTCAAAATTGTCTTCAGTCAAGGTAAGCGGGCCATCTTTAGTATGCGCTTCCCACTCAGCCTCCACCAATTTGGCAAACTGATTGCCGCCTAAGCTATCAACCAAAATCTTGATACGGGCTTTGTACTTGTTATCACGGCGACCGTGCAAGTTATAAACGCGCAAAATGGCATCGAGATAGCTGAGTAAATGCTCACGCGGTAAGAATTTGCGAATCGTTTTACCTATAATAGGCGTACGTCCGAGGCCGCCGCCAACGATGACTTCAAAGCCAAGCTCACCTTCGTCATTAGTAACGATGTGCAGACCCACATCATGGACTTGCGTTGCCGCACGATCCGCTTCGGTACCGATGACTGCGATTTTAAATTTGCGCGGTAAAAAAGCAAACTCAGGGTGAAAGGTTGACCACTGACGAATGATTTCGCAATAGGGACGTGGATCAGCAATTTCTTCTTTATGGATACCCGCATAAGGATCCGTTGTCGTATTACGGATACAGTTACCTGAGGTTTGGATGGCATGCATCTGTACCGTTGCCAATTCTGCCAAAATGTCTGGCACTTCTTCTAGTTTTGGCCAGTTCAGCTGAATATTGGTACGGGTAGTCATGTGCCCATAACCTTTGTCATACTTGCGGGTAATCTCAGCCAGTTTGCGCAACTGATAGCTGGCAAGCAAGCCGTATGGAATGGCGATACGGAGCATCGGTGCATAACGCTGGATATACAAGCCGTTTTGCAATCGCAGTGGCAAATACTGCTCTTCTGGCAGCTCACCTGCCAAAAATCGCTCAGTTTGGTCGCGAAATTGGGCAACTCGTTCGTCTACTAACGTCTGGTCAGCGTAATTATATTGATACATGACGTAATCTCAGTTTTGTTTTTAGTCTTAAAAGCAGCGATGGAAGCAATCTAATATCTGTGCTCGTAGGTGATAGACTTTACCACAAATCGCAATTTAAACAATTCAGGGTCACATCATATAAGCTTCTATCTATAAACATAAATTCCTTTCAGACATATCCATATCCAAACACAGCATAAATTTTCATAACGAAAGTTAGGTAGCCTATGCTTATCAAATTTAACGCCTGATCATTCGCGCTCTATTTTTATTATCATTTATTGGTGGCTGGCTTATCAGCTGCTTACTTTGTTGATTATCTTTCTCGACCATTCTTTCTAATAAGAGGTTTTAATAACGATATGTCTCAGACCCAAAGCCAAACTCAATCCCAATTCAAGTCAAAGCTGGTTCCACCACATGGCAGTGCCGAGCTTAAACCACTGTTGTTAGAAGGCGACGCACGCGAGCAAGCATTAGAGCTTGCCAGCACCTTACCAACCATTACTTTAAGCTCACGCGAGCGTGGTGATTTGATCATGTTCGGTATCGGCGGCTTTACGCCTCTAAATGGTTTTATGAATAAAGCCAATTGGCAAGGTGTGGTTGATAACATGCGCTTGCAAAGCGGTGACAATGAAGGTTTGTTTTGGCCAATTCCGATCACCTTGTCTGCGCCAAAGGCGACAGCGGATAGTTTGAGTCAAGGCGACAAAGTAGCCCTAGTTGCACAAGATGGCGAAGTCATGGGTATCTTGACGGTAGAAGAGACCTATACCATTGATAAAGAACACGAGTGTCAGCAAGTATTTACCACCACAGATCCAGAGCATCCAGGCGTCCAGCAAGTATTGGATCAAGATGACGTCAATATTGCAGGTAGTGTAGAAGTGCTGAGCGAGGGCGAGTTCCCAACGCGTTATCCTGGTATCTATAAGACGCCCGCGCAAACACGTCAAATCTTTGAAGAGAAAAACTGGAAAACTGTGGCCGCTTTCCAGACGCGTAACCCGATGCACCGCTCACATGAATATTTGGCCAAAATCGCCATTGAGATCTGCGATGGTGTCATGATTCATTCATTGCTCGGCGCACTAAAACCAGGTGACATTCCAGCAGAAGTACGTCAAGAAGCCATCAAAACCCTGATTGATAATTACTTCAAGCAAGACACGGTGATTCAAGCGGGTTATCCATTAGATATGCGCTATGCAGGTCCACGTGAAGCCTTATTACATGCGTTATTCCGCCAAAACTATGGCTGTAGCCATCTGATCGTCGGTCGTGATCATGCTGGTGTGGGCGATTACTATGGCGCGTTTGATGCCCAAACCATTTTTGAACAGGTTGGCAAAGACGATTTAATCACCCAGCCGCTAAAAATTGGTTGGACCTTCTGGTGTAATGCGTGTAACGCGATGGCGTCTGACAAGACTTGCCCGCATGACGCGTCTGAACACGTTAAAGTATCAGGTACCAAGCTGCGTAAAGCGCTATCAGAAGACATGGAAGTACCAGAGAACTTTAGCCGTCCAGAAGTGCTTGAGATACTACGGAACTACTACGGTAGCATCGCTCGTGAAGAACGTGCTGAGATCAAACTCACTGGCGCATCTGCGGTATAAAATCCAAACGTGTCAGTATAGCTAAATCAAACCTAAAAAAGGTGTCAGGCTTATCGTCTGACACCTTTTTTATTTTTATCATTTCTAGCATCTCTCACCTCAGTTAGCGTGAGCTATCAAATCTCTAAATCTTCTGCCAGTTTTTGATATTCTCCCGCAAATGAGGCACCGCCTGAGCAAAAATAATTCAGCGCATACGTATCTGGACTATCAATCGTCAGCATATTGTCTTTAAATTGAAAAAAGACGGTACTGTCATTTGCCTGCGCCTGAAAAATCGTACCGTGTGCCGCGTCTTGCCCCATTAATATCGCCTTACCATCGAACTGACAAGTCTGTTTTTTGATATCGCTGCGTGAGCGAATTTTTATATCGATTTGTTGGTCACTCTCTGCACGTACCATGACGCCAACCCAGTCATATCCTTGTGCGCGTTTGTCATAATCTGCAGAAGCATAATCACCAGAAATATCGTCTTTCATAACATCACTGATAACGCCTACTGGAATTGAATGAACTGCTACAGTATTGTGCGCAGCATTCTTCACCGCGGGCGCCACGTTATGACAACCAGTTACGGCAGCTAGGGCAGAGGCCATCAATGTTAATGCTGCAATAGAATGAAAGCGATGGGACGAAAGAGTCATAAAAAGGCCTTTGGTTAAATAAGACGGTAAAATGGATATAGCATTGGCAATTGGGGCACACTATATAAAATGATGGTACAGCCTAGCTAAATTATAGTCTATTTGATAAGCCTGCCTGCAATGATTTACCTCTCGTTCCTCATAATCTCGTAAGAGTCTATGCTAAGTGCTTATGCCAACATCAGGACTTGATAAGCGGATTCGTCACTAAGCGTTTGCTGTTTATGCTGCTAGCATAGCTTTCATCATCTGAAAACCTAAATCAACAGAGTAAAAGTCAAAAGAACTAAGCTCAAATGATTGTAAGCCTTGTGATGATGGTCAAAAATTTTGACAACACGCTTCTACTACCTTTATCGAGAGCATCATGCAAAAAAAATTCCAAAAATTCCGCATTGCTAGCATCCAGCCAACCAATAATAAACATATAAAAGCGCGGACACTTACTACCAGCGGCATGCTCGCAGCAGCGATCATGATGACAGGTTGTAGTTCAACCGAAGGGTCGCAAAATGATGGAGGAAACAACGCTAATAGTGGGACGCAGGATGTCAATCTACTCAATGTCTCCTATGATGTGTCTCGTGACTTTTATAAAGACTATAACGCACTATTTAGCGCTGACTATCAAAAAGCCCATCCAAATAGCAAAGTAAATATTAATCAGTCGCATGGCGGTTCAAGCAAGCAGGCATTATCTGTTGCCAATGGTTTGCAAGCAGATGTGGTCACCTTTAACCAAGAGAGCGATATGAATCTGTTGGTTGAGAAAGGTCTGGTGTCTGCCAACTGGCAGCAAGCACTACCAAATAATGCCGTACCGTACACCAGCACTATGGTGCTACTGGTTCGTGCTGGCAATCCAAAAAACATCAAAGACTGGTCGGATTTAGCACGTAAGGATATCGATGTGGTCACGCCCAATCCCAAGACCAGTGGTACAGCACGTTATGCTTTCTTAGGCGCCTACGGCTATGGCTTGCATCAATTTAAAGAAAACAGCAGTGATAACCCGGTTCAAACCAATGACTTTATCAAAAAGCTGTTGTCAAATGTCGTCACTTATGACAATGGCGCACGTGCTGCGACGACCAGTTTTACCCAGCGCGGCCTAGGCGATGTACTTATCACCACCGAAAACGAAGCGAATTTGGCCGCTCAGCAATTTGCCAAAGGTCAAGTTGATATTGTCTATCCGAGCTATTCGATTACGATTGCCAACCCAGTAGCAGTCGTCACGGCAGTGACTGATAAAGCGGGCAAGACCGAAGCGGCAAGTGCTTATCTAAAAGGCTTATGGGACAAGCCTGCACAAGAGCTCATGGCAAAGATGTATATGCGTCCGAGTGATGAGCAAATACTTGCCGCTCATAAAGACACGTTACCTGATATTGAGACATTTGAGCCTATCGCTGTTTTTGGTCCATGGGCAGAGATTATGGATACTTTCTTTGTAGACGGTGGTCGTTTCGATCAGCTGGCAAGTGCTAAGTAGTCGTTAATTTCTGGCTTGTAGAATTATCTGTCTTAGCCGTTATCAGTGAAACACAAATAAGATAGATAAGACATATCCAGTATTAAAATCAGAAAACAGTTGGTTATGCGTATAGAATTTTTTCATAAATTATTGATATGATTGGCTTTGCCTGCTTGTTATTCCCTTTTGGCAATAACATACGCATATTCATCATTAAACATAATAAGATGGCGCTGTTAGCATACTTGCATTACACAACAGACATCTTTGAGGTATTTATGACAGACGTAGCTCGTTATCAACAAAAGAGTAAAGCCCTTAGTGCCTTGAGTATTGCTGGCGTTGCTTTGACATTAGGTCTAGCTGGCTGTAACAACAGTGAGACTACTGAGGCAGCAGCTGACGGTTCAGCGACGACAGAAGGGCAGAATATTGAGCTACTCAATGTCTCATACGATGTGGCACGTGACTTCTATAAAGACTACAACCCTTTGTTTGTTGAGCATTATAAAGCTGAGCATCCAGACAGCAAGATTCTAATCAAGCAGTCACATGGTGGTTCTAGTAAGCAAGCATTGTCTGTGGCTAATGGTCTACAAGCCGATGTTGCCACCATGAACCAAGGCTCTGATATCGAGCTACTCGAGAAAAAAGGCTTGGTTGAGTCAGATTGGGAAAGCAAATTCCCTGACAATGCAGTGCCGTTTACTAGTACGATCGTATTTTTGGTACGTAAAGACAATCCAAAAAATATCCAAGACTGGGAAGATTTGACCAAAGATGGTGTTGAGATTGTGATGGCTAACCCAAAAGTGACGGGTAACGGCCGTTATGCATTCTTAGGCGCCTACGGTTATGGTCTACATGCTTTTAATCAAGATGAAACAAAAGCTAAAGGTTACGTCAAAGACATGCTCAAAAATGTCAAAGTCTATGAGAATGGCGGACGTGCCGCAACGACGACTTTCGTTCAGCGTGGTATCGGTGATGTCTTGGTTACTTTTGAGAACGAGGCCAACCTTGCAGCGACTGATTTTGGCGCAGGTCAAGTAGACATCGTTTATCCAAAATACTCAATCAAATCAGAAAGCCCTGTGGCAGTTGTGAAGACGGTAACAGACAAAAAAGGTACTACAGACGCGGCCAAAGCGTATCTTGATTATTTATGGAGTGAGCCTGCTCAGCAACTAGCAGCCGATTTATACTTACGTCCTAGCGTTAAGAGCGTTCTTGACAAAAACAGTGACAAATTGCCACCTGTTGAGACTTTCCGCCCGAACGATGCCTTTGGCACATGGGATGAAATCATGAGCACTTACTTCAGTGACGGCGGTGTGTTTGATCAGTTGGCTGTTAATGCACCGCAGTAATCGCCTGCTACGTATATAAGAGCTGCTACTGCGCTAACCACTGAAACTAATCGAAGCAGTTAATCGTACAGTCAGTCATGAAGCACCCCATAAAGGACATGGTCGTACGCACTATGTCCTTTATATCATAAGCCGACCAATAATAATTTTAATAACAGTTGTGATAATAATGGTCTTACGATGAGCACCCTCGCTAAGTACCATCAGTTAGGCAATAGGACATCACTATGAGTGCAACATCTTCTTCTGCCAGCAAACCCACCAACAAAAAAGGGTGGTTAACACGCTTGCGTCAGCGCAATGTGCTACCTGGGTTTGGTCTGAGCATGGGTATTACTGTCTTTAGCTTGTCATTACTAGTGGTGCTACCGTTTGCCATGATGGCCTATACCACAACTCAGATGGGCTGGACAGGTTTTTGGGAAACCATCACCCAGCCGCAAGTCACTGCTGCAATTAAGCTTAGCTTATGGATGTCGTTTTTAGCGATGCTGACGAATATGGTCTTTGGTACGCTTGTCGCGTGGGTCCTAGTGCGTTATGAGTTTTGGGGTAAGTCGTTAATTAATGCCTTGGTTGATTTGCCATTTGCACTACCAACCGCAGTGACGGGTATCTCGCTTGCGACACTGTACGCGCCTAATGGCTTGATTGGTCAATGGTTCGCTAAATTTGATATTCAGGTCGCCTTTACGCCGATAGGTATTTGGCTGGCATTGGTTGTGGTGAGCTTTCCCTTTATCGTCCGTGCAGTACAGCCTGTACTCGCTGAACTATCGGTTGAGTTTGAAGAAGCCGCAGCCGTATTGGGCGCTAATCGCTTAACCACCTTTCGCAAAGTAATTTTGCCAGAGCTACTGCCCGCCTTACTCATGGGCGCAGGTATGATGTTTGCCCGTGCTACTGGCGAGTATGGCTCCGTTATTTTTATCGCGGGTAATATTCCGATGCAGTCTGAGATTTTGCCGCTTATCATCATCAGTAAACTTGAGCAGTTTGATATTCAAGGTGCTTCTGCAGTTGCGCTGTTTATGCTACTTATCTCATTTGTGATTTTATTGACCATCAATATCATGCAGTGGAAACTGTCGCGCCGCGTAGGAGCTCGCTAATATGCAAATATCTAATAGCTACGACTACCAAAGCAACGCTGCGACCAAAGACACGCCATGGATACGCCGCACCTTTATTGTTATCGCTGTGCTGTTTATGGTATTAATGCTAGTGGTGCCATTATTGGCTGTGTTTTATGAGGCTTTCAAAAATGGCTGGCAGTTATATCTTGCGTCATTGGTTGACCCTGAGGCCTTACAAGCGATCAAACTTACATTGATCACAGCGGCGATTGTTTTACCGATCAACATGGTCATGGGTATTGCGATTGCATGGTTGGTTACACGCTATCAGTTCAAAGGTAAGCAGCTGGTGACGACGTTACTTGATTTGCCATTTTCTGTCTCGCCAGTCGTGGCTGGTTTGATGTTTGTGCTGCTATTCGGACTCAACTCTACGATCGGTGGCTGGCTTGAGAGCATGGGTTTTCAAGTCATCTATGCGGTGCCTGGTATTATTCTGGCGACGCTATTTGTGACCTTTCCGTTTGTTGCACGTGAGCTGATACCGCTGATGCAGACACAAGGCGACTCTGAGGAACAAGCCGCATTAACCTTGGGCGCGACTGGCTGGCAGACCTTTTGGCATGTGACACTGCCTAATATTAAATGGGCGCTGCTATATGGTTTGATTTTGACCAATGCACGTGCGATGGGCGAGTTCGGTGCGGTCAGTGTTGTATCTGGTCACATTCGCGGCGAGACCAATACCATGCCGCTGTTAGTTGAGATTGCCTATAATGATTATAACTTTACCGCTGCATTTGCCTTATCGAGCTTACTTGCCGCCCTTGCCTTAGTGACGCTACTGATTCAGCAAGTCATGACCAAAATGCAAGAGCGCAAATTTGCTAAGTCTGAGCGTTTGGCGGCTGCCCCTGAGCTACCCGTGAGTGCCAATGCGACGACATCAACGGCTGAGAGTGCTAGTAAGCTATAAGTTGTTTGGGTAAGTATTCAGGATTGTTCAATCATATTGACACAGTCGTTAAGACATCAGTCTCAATACGACAAAAGATATTATAAGAGATACCATTATGAGCATTGAGATTCGTAACGTTAATAAAAAATTTGGTGACTTTACGGCTTTAGACAATATCAATATTACTGTGCCAACTGGCAAGCTGACGACGTTGCTAGGTCCATCAGGCTGCGGTAAGACCACATTGCTACGTATCATTGCAGGTCTGGAATATGCCGACTCTGGACAGGTACTGTTTGATGAGCTGGATGTCACCAATACGCCAGTACAGAAGCGTCATATTGGCTTTATGTTTCAGCATTATGCGTTGTTCCGTCATAAGAACATCGCGGATAACGTTGCCTTTGGATTGACGTTGCTGCCAAAAAATGAGCGTCCTAGCAAAGCAGATATCAATAAGCGCGTGGCAGAGCTGCTAGATCTGGTACAGCTCCCACAAGTCGCTAATGCGTATCCGCACCAACTATCAGGTGGTCAGCGTCAGCGAATTGCACTGGCACGGGCACTTGCGGTCAAGCCAAAGCTGCTACTGCTGGATGAGCCATTTGGTGCGTTAGATGCCAAAGTACGTAAAGAGCTGCGCACTTGGTTAAAGAACATCCACCACGAGCTTGGTATCACAAGCATCATGGTGACCCATGATCAAGAAGAAGCCCGCGCCGTATCGGACGAGATCGTCGTCATGAATCAAGGTCGAGTAGAGCAGGTAGGAACGTCAGAGGAACTGATACATCGCCCAGCCAATGCCTTTATCAGTGACTTCTTGGATTTGGCTTAGCGGCTTAGCTTTTAACTCATTGTCATTCATGATCGATAAGCCAAAAAAAATCCTACCTAAGTAGGATTTTTTTTGGCTTGTTGAATCGTACAGAGTGCAATGAACTACACTTGTCTATTCATAACCTTTAAGCAAGTCTCGATTCATCTTTATCTGAATCACTTGGAGAGAGTTGATCATAAGTGATATTCAAGATGTCTTGACACCATTCTGGTAAGTCATCAGCGACTTCATACCACATCCATGTACCGTCACGCACACAGCTTAAGATACCCAGTTTTTTCAAATGGTTCAAATGACGCGATATCGTTGGTTGCGGTTGATCAAGCATGTCTACCAAATCACCCACACAGCGTGCTTCTTTTTTAAAGAGAATTTGAAATATTTTTAGGCGTGTTGGATCAGATAAGACTTTAAACAAATCGATAGGTCGTATCGTAAAATTATTATCAGACATAGGAAAATTCCAATGGACTTCGTTTATAGGGGTTCAATATAACAGCAGTTATCTAGAAAATCGATTAAAAAATAAGCAAAATTACAGTTCATCGTTAATTTACTACCTTCTATAATATTCGGTTACATGGACGCTTATATCCACTTACATAGATGAATGGTGCGAAATATAACAGTACCATCACGACCAAAAAAGTTCCGAATGTTATTGAAAATGATAACAATTATCGTTATTATACTGCATGTAATCAGCGTGATGCTAAGCAAGTAGTCGCTATCAAATAGTGGTAATCAGAGGAGCCAATCCATGTACGTATGTATCTGTAATAACGTCAAAGAAAAGCAAATCAAAGCAGCCATTGCTTCTGGTGTTGATACCCTTGATGGTCTAAAAGACACTCTCGACGTTGCAACTTGCTGTGGATGCTGTGAGCCTATGGTCAATGACTACTTGGACGAGCATCATGCAGCACTCGATGTCTTAGCGTATGCAGTATAACTACTTTCAGCTCAGTCGATCTTATCTTTAATCCAACCAAATATATTCAATATCTTGCATCTATTCTTTTATTATACATAAGGAGTAGGTAGCAGGCGTCCATATAACCTCATTGATACGCCAACATCGCTGCTATCAATATGTATCAAGTATCGTGACTGACAACTGTAGCTAATTACAATTCTCAATTAGCATCTTATTCTTAGTTCACAACATTACATGCCACATGGCGACTGTATGCTACTATATCTGTCTAAGATTGTAAGATGTTTTATTGATTTAACCCTTTACTGATCAGTTTACCGATTCCACTGTTTTTATATTTAAATATGTGGATATATAGTGGTCTGTAAAAAATAAATAGAGGAGTGTACATTATGATAGGCAGTCAAAAAGTCATTGATTATTTGAATTTCTTGTTAGGCGGCGAGCTGGCTGCACGTGACCAGTATTTTATTCACTCAGAGATGTATGCTGAATGGCATTATGGCAAATTGTACGATCGTATCCATCATGAAATGGAAGACGAAACACTACATGCACAAGCAATTATCCGTCGTATCTTGATGCTAAGTGGTACGCCAAAAATGACGGTTGATACGATCAATATCGGCAGCACGGTCCCTGAGATGTTGCAAATTGATCTTGATCTAGAATATAAAGTACAAAAACATCTAAAAGAGGGCATTGCGCTTTGTGAAGCAGAGCACGACTATGTCACACGTGAGATGCTTGTTGAGCAGCTAAAAGATACTGAAGAAGACCATGCGCATTGGCTTGAGCAACAGTTACGTTTAATTGACATGATTGGCCTGCCTAATTATCTACAAACCCAGATGGCTGAAGTCACTCCTAATCTTGTTTGATATCATCACAGATACGAATAAAAATAGAGCGTTTAGTATAAATATGAAAGGGAGAGAGATCATGAAAGGGGATAAAGAGGTCATTCGTGCATTAAACAAGGTGCTTGGCCAATCATTAATTGCGATTAACCAGTATTTCTTGCACGCACGTATTGCCCGTCATTGGGGCTTAGAAGCGCTTAACGACTCACTTTATAAGCAGTCTATCGCTGAGATGAAATGGTCAGATGATCTGATTGCACGTATCTTATTGTTAGGTGGTTTACCTAACTTACAGGAATTAGGTAAGGTACTGGTCGGTGAAGATGTGCCCGAAGTAATCGAGTGCAATTTGCGTTTAGAGAAACAAAAATTTAGCATCATTACAGATGCAATCACCCTATGCGAGACAAAGTCTGACTATGTGTCTCGTCACCTACTAGTTACGCTAAAAGATGGTAATGAAGAATATCAAGATTGGTTAGAGACGCAAGAAGACTTGATCGAAAGTATGGGTGCAGAACGCTATATACAATCACAAATCAGTGATGATGACGCGCCATAAATAATTTGTCTTAATTAGCATTCGTCTCAATCAGTAATGAAACAAACTTGCCAGCGTGTGATTGGTTTTTCACCAAAACACACGCTGGCTTTTTTACGTCTAGAAACCACTAAAGGCTTAGATGCGGCAATCAACTTTTAAGTATTTACCGCGGTAGTTAGTACAAACCACGCCCATCTTCTGGTTTTAGCCGTAAAAAGCCCAATCCTGAGAGAATGGTAAAGCCGCCCAATATCCAATAAGTGATTTGAAAAGCAAGTAAGGTATCAATTTGAAACCGTTCACGTAACAAGTTAAGCAGTGCGGCACCAAAGGCAATACCCAAGCCGATTGCCATTTGCTGATTGACGGCCATTAAGCTGTTGCCACTACTGGTCTGTGCCCCTTGTAGATCGCCGATAGTGATGGTATTCATGGCACTAAACTGGATTGAGTTACAAACACCAATCACAATCAGCACCGGGATCATCCACGGCCACTGCGCCGCATCTGAGAACAGTCCTAGTACAATGATCAGTAAACCCAAAATAAGGGTGTTGTATACCAATACCACGCGGTAGCTATAACGCTGGATAATTTTGCTGACAAATGGCTTTACTCCAAGTGCACCAACGGCAATAGGAGCAAGCAGCCAACCTGCCTGCGAAGGTGTGTATTCAAACACGACTTGTAATAGTAATGGCAATAAAAAAGGTACGGCACTGATGCCAATACGCGTGGATAGATTGCCAGTAATACCAATACGAAAAGTGGGCACATTAAAGAGTGTCAAAGAAAAGAGTGGCGCAACATGGCGTTTGGCATGCCATACATACGCCAGTAAAAAACCAATCGATGCCGCAGCTAGCAATAGCGCATTGTAACCGTGGCCCACTTTTGAACCCATCTCAACCGCTAACGTCAACGCGCACGCACCCAATGCAAACAGCCCAAAACCCAGCCAGTCTAGCGATTGTTTATCACCAAATAGTGCTGGTATTAGTTTTTTGCCAATCAAAAAACCCACCACACCCATCGGAATATTGATCAAAAATATCCAATGCCAGCTGGCATATTGCACTAAATAACCACCAAGCAAAGGCCCAACCAGTGGTGCGACCAAAGCAGGAATTACCGCAAAATTCATCACCGTCAGCAACTGATTACGTGGGTAGGACTTGACCAAAATCAAGCGTCCAACCGGAGTCATCATGGCACCACCAATGCCTTGTATCACCCGTGAGATGACCAAAAAATTTAACGTAGAGGCCATAGCGCACAGTAGGGAGCCCACGCAAAATATCACAATGGCTGATAGGAAAACACGGCGTGTACCATACTTATCTGCCAAAAACCCACTAATTGGGATAAAAATGGCTAAGGTCAGTGCATAACTAATGACAGCCCATTGCATTTTTAACGGTGATTCATCCAACGCTAATGCCATTTGTGGCAATGCGGTGTTCAAAATAGTGGCATCTAAAATCTGCATAAATAACGCTACCGCTAGGACATAGGGTAGGTATTTATTTTGGGTTGGGGTGAGCGTCAGCATGTCAATCCCATTGGATATCTTATTATAAAATCGAGAGGTTCGCGTCTTTACGGACAGATTGCGCGATATAAGTTGAGTAGTATAAGAAAGCTTAGAGGGTAATTAAAGTGCCTCAAGGTAACGAAGCATTATGGCGGGCTTGGGTCATTGAGTGGCATGTCATTAATCACAGCAAAATCGTAACATTGATTACAAGAGAAGACTTTAATATCAGCAGAGGTTATCGTTATAGTAAAGCCTAGCTAACAAATAGCATGGTAATTAATAGAGAAATTAGCATGGCTATCAACAAAAACAGTACTAAGATAAGTAAAAGCCAATCTGACCAAAAATAGTATCAATAATAACTAAGGATATTTTATGAGTAATGCATCAACCAGTGACACACAAAACGATAAATATGTACCGCCTAAAGTTTGGACACAAGACAAAGACAACGGCGGTAAGTTCGCAAGTATCAACCGCCCAACGTCCGGCGCTCGTTATGATAAAGAGCTACCAGTAGGCGATGCTCCGCTACAGCTATACTCACTGAACACACCCAATGGCGTCAAAGTAAATATCTTATTAGAAGAGTTGGCAGAGCTTGGTATTAGCGGTGCTGAGTACGATGCTTATAAAATTGATATATCGCAAGGTGAGCAGTTTGGCTCAGGATTTGTAGCGATCAACCCCAACTCAAAAATTCCAGCGTTAGTCGATCATTCTACTGATACCGCTGGTGAGCCGATTGCGCTTTTTGAGTCGGGCGCGATTTTAATGTATCTGGCAGAAAAGTTTGATAGATTCCTACCTTTATCGCTAGGAAAAGCGAGAGCGGATTGTCTGTCGTGGATTATGTGGCAAATGGGTAGTGCGCCTTTCTTAGGTGGCGGCTTCGGACATTTTTATGCCTATGCACCAGAGCCATTAGAATATCCAATTAATCGTTACACCATGGAGACTAAACGTCAGCTTGATGTATTAGATACCCATCTAAAAGATAGTGAGTACCTATGCGGTAATGATGAGGCTGATTATAATATTGCCGATATGATCATTTGGGCATGGTATGGACAGTTGGTACTCGGTAAGCTATATGATGCGGCAGAGTTTTTACAAGTACAAGACTACAAACACATACAGCGTTGGGCGAAGAAAATCGCTGAGAGACCTGCCGTCAAGCGTGCTGTGGAGCTAGAACTAAAGCCAATCGATTAATTATTAGCGCGAGTATCATTTCATTATTACAGTTAGGCCGGTAAGTTACTCACTTATCGGCCTATTTTTATTATATTTATTTTTATAAATATATAGGCAGCTACCTACTTTCTTTTGTATTTACATAATGGTACATTAGTACAACAGATAGAAACATTGGTGCGTTAAGATAACCGCTTATCACCGTGACAGACAGGTGTTTATACTTATTTGATTGATGAGTAATGGATTATGGAAAACAATAATAAAATGCGCTTACCTATGCTTGCAGCAGTTAGCATGGCTTTGTTCAGTACAGCAAGTATGGCGAACGCCGAAACTGAGTTTACTAGCCAAGATTGGCAGGTGGTCTGTGATAATACCCGTACTTGCCGGTTGGCAGGTTATCAAGCAGACAATAACAGTGAGTTCCCAGTATCTATCTTGCTGACTCGCCGTGCAGGTGCAGATGCTGCCGTGGATGGTAAAGTAAAGCTTGGTGGCGCTAAAGACAGCTCTTCTAAAGCCTTAATGCAGTTGGGTAACCGTCACCGAATATCACTATTTATCAACGATCGAAATTATGGCGAAACCAAGCCGTATTCTGCAGCAGCAGGCAGTGCTGAGCTAACCCAAGCACAGGTTACAGCACTCCTAAGCGCGCTTCAAAGATCAAGCAAGATTACGCTAGCACTGCGCAACTCACGCTGGCAGCTTTCAGATAAAGGCGCTAGTGCAGTGATGCTAAAAGCTGATGATGTCCAAGGAAGAGTAGGCACACCAAGCGCCTTTATAAATAGCAACGAGGCCATAAAATCTAACAGCAGTGTATTGCCACCCAAAGCTGTACCAGTATTACGTTTTGTAGAGCCTAGTGGCAAGTATGATACTAGTAATGATAAAAAGTTTGTCATGAGATCCTCTCAATTGGCCTCATTGATGAAAGGAACGATGAAAGATGCCGATGCTGACTGCCCAAATCTATCAGACAAGTCGCCTTGGCGTGTCAGTCGCCTAAATGATTCACAGCTGCTCGCACAGCATGATTGTTGGATAGCTGCTTACAATGCAGGTAGTGGCGCGTGGGTGATCAATGATAGCAAGCCTTACAAGCCGACATTGGTCACGACTAGCGCCACTAATTACGACAAAGGTAAGCTTAGCTCAGTACAAAAAGGCCGTGGTATTGGCGACTGTATGAGTAGAGTCGATTGGGTGTGGACGGGCCGCGCATTTGAGAAAAGCCATGAAAGCACCACTGGACTATGCCGTCTTATCGAAGCGGGCGGGGCATGGCAGCTACCGACTTATGTCACGGATGTTAAAGTAGTTAAATAATCACCGATTTTTTATTGAATGAGACGTTTAGCATGCTCAATAGAGGACTTATTCGGGCTATTTACTCAGTAATTGAATAAATGGCTACACATAATTTTTTATTGTGCTATACTGCGTCGCCACGTTAGCTTAGGCTTTCGTGAATTATGAGATTGATAACATCGCCTGCGATTTTGGGTCTAGGATGACCATAAGTAATTGTTGCCGATGATTTTGTGTACTTAAATAACGCCTTAAACATATCAGTTATTTTTGACTCATATCTTATCTACTGACCTATATAGGGTCTAGATTGGTTGCTGTTTGCGATTATCTGCTTTGGACAAAGCATTGATAATATGCGTATATCAAGCATGGATAAGACACTCGGCACTACCACCAAAATACGTCAGACAGCACGAACGCATTTATTATAAGGACGCTAAGCTCTATTGGCTTGGTTTCTGATTATCGACACTTTTATATTGCTCGGTAACCTTTAATAAAAGCAGCGTGATGAACGGTTATCAGTGGTATGCATCAAGTTTGCTGAATTTACAGCAGCTTATACTTACCAAGGATTCCTATGACTGACATCTTATCTGCAATCGCCGCTGAAAACGGCATCATCGAAAGCAACGACACTACTGCAAATACTGACACCAATACTCAAGCGGCTACCACTGACACTGCTGAAGAAAACAAAGTCACCTTTACTGATCTTGGCATTGCTAAGCCAATTCTTACTGCACTTGATCGCAGTGGCTATACCAATCCAACCCCTATTCAAGAACAAGCCATTCCTTTTGCACTAGCCGGCCGTGACCTTCTATTGTCAGCGCAAACGGGTAGTGGTAAAACAGCGGCATTCGTGATCCCAGTACTTGACCGTTTGAGCCGTGCAACTAGCTTTGACAAGCTCACCAAAGCACTTATCCTAACGCCAACGCGTGAACTTGCTCAGCAAGTACATGACAGCGTCCGTACGTACTCTAAAGACATGCGCGGTCTATTTTGTGTGCCACTTGTTGGCGGCGCACCATACAACGGTCAGATCACTGCTTTGAAAAAAGGCGTTCAAGTCATCGTTGCAACCCCTGGTCGTCTACTTGACCATATCAATGCAGGCCGTGTTGATCTATCAAACTTAGAAGTGTTGGTACTTGACGAAGCGGATCGCATGCTAGACATGGGGTTTGCTGATGACATCAGTGATATCCTTCGTGCAGCGCCAATCGATCGTCAAACGATCATGTGTTCAGCAACTTGGGATGGCCCAGTCGGTAAAATCGCTGCTAGCTTCACTAAGAACCCTGAGCGCGTATCAATCAAAGTAGAATCTGCACACATCGAAGAAAAAGTGTACTACTGTGATGATTTTGATCACAAAAACCGCTTGCTTGACAAAATCGTTTGCCAGCAAGAGATGGATCAAATCATTATCTTTGCTGCGACCAAACGCAGTACTGAAAAACTGGCTAAACAGCTACAAGAAGCGGGCCATAAAGCAAGCTTCTTACATGGTGACTTGCCACAGAGCAAGCGTAACCGCATCGTTCAAGACTTGCGTAATGGTAAGGTAAAAATCTTAGTAGCGACTGACGTTGCTGCTCGTGGTCTAGATATCCCAGCTATCTCGCACGTTATCAACTATGACTTGCCGCGTCAGACTGAAGATTACGTCCATCGTATCGGTCGTTGTGGCCGTGCTGGTCGTACTGGTGTTGCCATCAGTCTATGCAGCATGGATGATCGTCCACAGCTGGCCGCCATCAACCGTTACTTAGATCGCAAAATGGAAGTCTGTGTTATCGAAGGTATGGAGCCTAAGAAAACCTACGTACCTAGCGAAAACAAAGGTAAAGGTCGTGGCCGTGGTCGTGGCCGTTCTAACGGCGGTGGCGGTCAAGGCCGTGGTCGTTCAAGCGGTGGCTATGCTGGTAAATCTAGCGGTGGCGGTCAAGGTCGTGGTCGTTCAAGCGACAGCGCACCAACTGGTCAACGCGCAAGCAACGATAGCGGTTATCAAGGTAAACCAAATGAGCGTTCAGGTGGCAAGCCGTATCAAGGCAAGCGCACAGGTGGTCCAAGCCGCGGTGATAGCAATGGCGTTCCACGTGGTGAGCGTGCTGCAACTGGTCGCGGTCGTCCAAGTGGCAGCCAAGGTCGCCCAGCAAGTCGTTCTGACAGCCGTGGCCAAGGTCGTCCAAACGGCGGCAACCGTGGTAAAGACTCATAATATCGCTATAACGAACGATTAAAGCTACTAATTCATTAATCGTCTAAAGATAGCAGCAAAAAGCCAGATACTTGTTATCTGGCTTTTTTATGTTTGATCTAGCCATCATGAACCTGAAAATAGATATCTCAAATGAAAGACTACTGTTTATTGAAGTGATAAACCCATTGGTCATCAAACCAAGCATAATGTCTGCTTGCGCGAGTTTTTTAGCTTGTCTATACTGATTCACTTTTGCCAGCTGTCAGCCTTGGAGCGACTTGATGCCTACTACCTCCTCTTTAGCAATCGATAGCCTGCCATTAGCGTTTGGCATTATCATGGCCATCATCGGCTTGGTCTTTTATACCCAAGGCTTACCGGGCAAGTTTTGGCGACGGTTTTATGCGGTATTACCCGGTATTGTACTGTGCTGTTTTATACCCGCCACCCTAAACAGCTTAGGGGTGTTTGCTGACGGCGTTGGCGCGCAGATTTATGGTTTTACCGCCACGTATTTGCTGCCAGCAAGTTTGCTATTGATGACCTTATCCATGGATGTTCCCAAAATATTAGGTTTGGGCTGGAAAGCCATTGCGATGTTCTTTGCTGCCAGTATCGCCATTATTATCAGTGGACCTATTAGCTTAGGAATTGCCAAATGGGTGTCACCTGAGATGTTTGTCGACGATACGTTGTGGCGCGGGTTTTCTGCCGTCGCGGGCAGCTGGATCGGCGGCGCGGCGAACCAAGCTGCGATGAAGGAGCTGTTTGGGGTCAGTGATGATCTATTTGGCATGATGATCTTGGTGGATGCCACCAATGCCTCATTGTGGCTACTCGCAATCTTGGTGATGGCAAAACACAGCGCAAAAATCGATCGATTCTTGCGAGCGGATACTAGTAGCATTGATAAAGTTATCAAAGCCGTTGAGAGCTATGAGCGCGATCATGCCCGCCCAGCCACCATCAATGATTTGATGGTAATGTTTGGTTTGTGCTTTGCCATGGTAGGAATAGCGCATTTTGTTGGTGGACAAATTGCTGACTTTTTTGCCCCATACAAATGGGCGGTGCAATATAGTTTTGCCAGTTCATTCTTTTGGATGGTGGTCATTATTACTCTGCTAGGTGTCATTTTTTCTTTTACTAAGATTCGTCGCCTTGACCATGTTGGCGCGTCCAAAATGGGTACCGTATTTATCTTCGTGCTGATTGCCGCGATTGGTATGCAGATTAATTTGGCGGGTATTGTCTCGCAGTGGCGGCTATTGCTTATCGGCTTTTTATGGATGAGTATTCACGTGGTGATTATCTTTGCTGTTGCCAGACTTATCCGTGCGCCGTTTTTCTTTTTGGCGGTAGGTTCTAATGCCAATACAGGCGGCGCATCATCGGCACCGATTGTCGCGACGGCTTTTCATCCATCGCTTGCGCCTGTTGGGGTGTTTTTGGGTATTATGGGCTATGCGGTGGGGACGTTTGGTGGGTATATCAGTACCCAATTGATGCGCTTGGTAGTGGGCTAGTATTTAGGTTATCCGTATTCTGATAGTATTTTTTCTCAACAAACCCGCAATGACTGCGGGTTTTTTATTATAAGGTGCCTAATGACTTAAGTTGTCGTTTTGTCTATCTATGCTATTGATACGTAAGCCTTGCCATAACCTTGCATGAGTACGTGTTAACCTTCCTGCTACTCATATGAATAATAAATACGCTAGCAATAAATAGCGATTCAATAGGAAAAATAGCGTTATGGCCAATCCAAAAAAAATAGAAGCAACAGAAAATAAGACAAGTATCATCAAGAACGCTCTATATAACCCTAATCAAGAAAATATTCAGGTCAGAGGTGCGCGTGTTCATAATTTAAAGAATGTCGATGTAGATTTACCGCGCAATGCACTGGTAGTGTTTACTGGTATCTCCGGTTCAGGAAAATCATCATTAGCATTTGGTACGTTGTTTGCCGAATCACAGCGCCGCTATCTTGATTCAGTATCGCCTTATGCAAGAAGGCTCATCGATCAGGTTGATGAACCCGATGTCGATACTATAGAAGGGTTACCGCCAGCAGTTGCTCTACAGCAGCAGCGAGGTACGCCGTCAGTACGCTCGTCTGTGGGTAGTGTAACAACCATATCTAATGGTCTACGTATGCTGTACTCACGAGCCGGAGAGTATCCCGCTGGCCAGGAGATACTGTATGCCGATGCGTTCTCGCCTAATACGCCAGATGGTGCCTGTCCGGCGTGTTCAGGTATTGGGCGTGTGTTTGAGGTCACCGAGGAGCTGCTGGTACCCGATAATACCAAGAGCATTCGCGAGCGGGCGATTGCGGCATGGCCACCGGCATGGCAAGGTCAAAACCTGAGCCGTATATTAACAACGCTTGGCTATGATATCGATACGCCTTGGCACACCCTGCCAAGGAAGACCCGCGACTGGATTTTGTTTACCGATGAAACGCCAACAGTGCCTGTTTATCCTGAGTATGATATAGAGCAAACACGTGAGGCAATTGAGAAAGGGGAGAAGCCAAATTATATGGGCACGTTTACCAGTGCCAAAAACTTTATTTTGCATTCTTTTGCCACTACCCAAAGCCCGCGTACCAAGAAACGCGTCTCGCAATTTATGCAGATATCCGAGTGTCCAGAATGTCATGGCAAAAAACTCAAAAAAGAATCACTGTCGGTTAAGTTTGCAGGACTCGATATCGGTGAGCTGTCGCAGCTCACATTGACGGATATGGCAATCAAACTTGAAAATACGGCACACACCAAAGTGGCAGATGATACACCAAACCGCGAAAAAGCCATTGTTGCCCAGCGCATTGCTAGTGATATTCTCTCTCGTATTGAGGCACTAACAAGGCTTGGTCTGGGCTATCTGTCGCTTGAGCGTACCACACCAACGCTATCGCCTGGTGAACTGCAACGACTCAGACTAGCGACCCAGATTCGCTCGCAGCTGTTTGGCGTGGTTTATGTCCTTGATGAGCCATCAGCAGGTCTGCATCCTGCTGACACGCAGGCGCTACTTGGGGCGCTAGATGAGCTGATCGCGTCTGGCAACTCCGTGTTTGTGGTTGAGCACGATGTGAGTGTAATTAGGCATGCTGATTGGGTAGTGGATGTCGGGCCACAGGCTGGCACGCATGGCGGTGAGATTGTCTATAGTGGGACTGTAGAGGGGCTACGTGAGGTTGCGCAGTCGCATACGGGTCAATACCTCTTTGCCAACGACACGGCGAATCATCAGTCAAAATCTGACAAAAGGAAACCGACAGCGTGGCTGAAACTCGCAAACATTGAGCGTAACAATATAACAGGCTTAGACGTTGAGTTTCCACTTGGGGTGATGACCAGTGTCACGGGTGTCTCAGGCTCAGGTAAGTCGAGTCTCGTCAGCCAAGCGTTGGTAGAACTTGTCAGTGAAGCATTGGGGCAGAAGACAGTTACAGAAGCGCCTGTAGGTGAGGCAGATTTGCTTGAGCAAGAGCTTGAGACAGTCACCGGCGGTGAAATTGTCGCTGGCATGGAGCACGTCCGTCGTCTTATTAATATCAATCAAAAGGCGATTGGGCGGACACCGCGCTCCAATTTAGCAACCTATACAGGATTGTTCGATGACGTGCGTAAGCTGTTTGCCGCAACCAAGCAAGCAAAAGCACATGGCTATGATGCTGGACGTTTCTCGTTTAACACCAAAAAAGGTCGCTGTCCAAATTGTGAAGGCTTAGGATTTGTCAGTGTTGAGCTGCTATTTTTACCAAGCGTCTATGCACCTTGTCAGGTCTGTCATGGGCAACGTTATGACAAAGAAACACTTGCCATCACGTATCGAGATAAAAACATTGCTGAAGTATTAAATTTAACCGTTGAAGCAGCTCATGAGTTTTTTGCTGATGAGGCGCCTATCTTGCGCGCGCTAGATGCATTGCTGCAAGTGGGTCTTGGCTACTTACGTTTGGGGCAGCCCGCCACTGAGCTGTCAGGGGGTGAAGCACAGCGTATTAAACTTGCCACTGAACTACAACGCACGCAGCGAGGCGATACACTCTATATCTTAGATGAGCCAACCACAGGGCTGCATCCTGCTGATGTATCCATGCTGATGGCGCAATTAAACGGTCTGGTCGACGCGGGCAACACGGTCATTATGGTTGAGCATGATATGCAAGTGGCCAGCAATAGCGACTGGGTGATTGATATTGGGCCAGGGGCAGGTGATGAGGGCGGGTTAATTGTCGCTCAAGGCACGCCAGAAGACGTGGCCCAATCAGAAGACAGTCGCACCGCACCGTTTTTATTGGTGTGATTTTATTGATGTGACGACCAGTCTTCAAATTGGGTCTAAGAGTGAAAGGTCTACCCCCAATAGTTATCAGGGCATTCGGGTAATTCAACTAACGTGCGACGTAACGCATCTGACCATTTATGCCGGATGGTATTAAAGTACTCATCACGCTCATCAATACGGCGACCTTTGGGTAAGATTAAACTGTCATTTTCATAAAGCACAAAATCTATCGGCATACCGACCGATAGATTTGAGTGAATAGTCGAATCAAATGACAGCATCAACGCACGCGCCGCGTGTCTTACATCCATGTTATAGCTGACAGAACGATCTAAAATAGGTTTGCCGTATTTGCTTTCGCCTAACTGAAAGAAGGGCGTATCTTCTGTGGCTTTGATGCAATTACCTTCAGGATAAATTAGGTATAACTCAGGCGGATGTCCTTTAATTTGACCACCAAGCATAAATGAGCTAGTAAAGGCCCCATCGCGACTAGAATTAGCGACTGCTTTTGCATGATTCATAATATCACGCATACATTCGCCAACCATTTGCGCCGCGTCAAACAACGTCGCTACCGTATTGAGGTTGCTCTCAGCACGCTGGTCAATGTCGTTTTGTAGTTTATTGAACACGGCCTGCGACGTCGCTAAGCTACCCGCTGTCTGTAGCACCATAAAGCGCTCGCCCTCAACGCCATATTGATATAGCTTTCTGAATGTCGATATGTGGTCAACACCGGCATTGGTGCGCGTGTCACTGGCAAAGACCATGCCGTCTTTTAAACGAATGGCAGCACAATAGGTCATAAGGTACCCTTGATAAAGAAAAATTGTAGAAAATAGCAAACGCTATGATAGCTTTTTGACTAATACCAAACTGTAAAGATTTTCGTAACCGCCGCCCATACGCACGCCGCGCACAGGTGCGGTATCTAGATAATCTCGCCCAATCGCCACATACACATGTGAGTTTGGGGTAAATGCCTGATTTGAGATATCAAAAGTATACCAGTAACCATCCAGCCAAACCTCAGCCCATGCGTGACTGGCCATGTGATTTTCGGTATCGTCATACAGATAACCGGACACATAACGCGCTGGAATCTGTTGATCGCGCAAGATGCTTAAAAATACATGCGTATGGTCTTGGCACACACCGGCACTTGTCGCAAATGCCTCAGCAGCGGTCGTGCCCACATGCGTGACGTCTTTAACAAAAGGCATTTTCATAATCAGTGCATTTGCCAACGCCTTTAGGCTGTCGTGAGTGGGAGTTTTCAGATAGGGTGCTGCAAATTCTCGCATCTCTTGTGAGCATTTGGTCAACGGGGTTTGTACGGTAAATAGTAGGTAGGGGACATGATCCATATCCTCTAAACGTTCGGTTTCGGTATTGATCTCAACAACACCCGACGCCTGCATTTGTAGGTTGTTATGTGCTTCGTTACGACTGAGCGTGAGCCATGCATTACCAAAGCCGTCCTTTTGGTTGGTCGCCACTTTAGGGAGCATGACATCCCATTTATGAATGGTTTGGTGCGGCATTTGCATGGGGGTCATGCGTATGTACTGTACACTGCGCTGCGCCAGCTCATCGTAATAATAGTTGGTTTGGTGACTGATTTGAAGTTTCATAATATCTTCTCCTGTTTCTGTTTATTCCATATGTCTCATAAGCCATTATTATTGGTTTTTGGCTAGACACCTTCTATACACCTTGACGCAATATGAGATTGAACTCTTTGCTAATCAGCGCAAAATCACTAAATTTCTTTGACCTGATCATCTGGTTGGTCAAGCGGATAAGCTCACGCCAGCGCGTATTCTCCGGCAACTCATTAATCCAATGTCTGAACTCAAAACTGACCTCTGTTGAATCCTCTCCCAATAAGACTGCACGCTCAAGCTGCTCAAAGTGACGCCCTAATTGCCAAAAACAAGTCACTGTCGGATTCTCTTGTTTCATCGCAGCGTTACACGCGTATAGCTGCAAGGTCGCCGCTCGATACGTGCCAGCACTCGATAAACGCTTGATCAAGTTATATAGCTCAGCGGTATCTTTACCAATGACACCTTTGGCCTCTTGGACATTGTCCTCAATCGATTGCACGATATTGGGTATGATGTTTTGTTCCAAATCAGCCATCATTTGTACTTTCATAGTGGTAAGCGACGTCTCACCATCAGCGGCAAACCCTAAGCGACTGATTAAGTGTTTGATCTGTGATTTTTCAAGATCGCCTTTGATGAGTTGTTTCATGACATCGTCATAGTGATACAAGCGCTCACTATATCGGCCTAGCCATATTAAGTGACTGGCGGTAGAGAGTAGCAGTATCATGGGCGCATCATCTAAACTCTCATAACCGGTTTCTAAGGGCTGGACGCGATTATAGTAGTTCGCATGCCCTAAAGCGTTGCCTGTAGAATTGACACCTACTGAGGATAAAGGCGCACACTTATCGGCTTGCTGGCTGTCTAAATCACTGTCATCAATAACCCATGTGTCTTTGATACCGCCGCCTTGCGATGAATTGACGACCAACGAGCCTTCAACCATGGCCACTCGTGTCAGACCACCGGGTACGATATCTACCGTGCCATCGCCATGACTGAGAATAAAAGGGCGCAAGTCAATATGACGTGGTGCAATACCATCGCTCACGGCAGTAGGGTTGGTAGATAGTGAGATGGTTGGCTGAGCAATAAAGCCAGCTGGGTTTTCAAGCAGACGTACGCGATATTCTTCGATTTCTTCTTTGGTTGATGTCGGACCAATAAGCATCCCGTAGCCGCCTGAGCCTTGCGTTTCTTTTACTACCAGCTTGTCCAGATTATCAAGCACATATTTGAGATCATCAGGCTTACGGCACTGGTAGGTCTCAATATTAGGTAGGATAGGCTCTTCATTTAAGTAGAACTTAATCATATCTGGTACAAAAGGATATAAACTCTTATCATCGGCCACGCCCGTACCTGGTGCGTTAACAATCACCACGTTGCCAGCGCGATACGCACTCATAAGACCTGATACACCCAAGATAGAATCTGAGCGGAATGCTAAAGGATCAATATAAGGATCATCAATGCGGCGGTAGATGACATCGACTTGCACCTTACCGCGAATGCCTTGCATGTAGACTTTGCTGTCCTCAACCACCAAGTCATAACCATGAACGAGTGGTACATTCATCTCATGCGCTAAAAAGGCATGCTCATAATAGGCACTATTAAAGCGGCCTGGCGTTAAAATGACGACTTGCGGATCATATTTGGATGTTGAGCTGGCAAGACAGGCTTTGAGACGGTTGGGATAATCACTAATACCCATAATAGGCGTGTCAGCAAAGATATCAGCTAAGAGTGTCTCTGATATATTGCGGCTCTCAAGCATATATGAGACGCCTGACGGGGTACGCAAGTTATCCTCTAGCACACAAAACTTACCAGACTCATCACGGATTAGATCGATACCACTAATGTGAGAGTATATTGGTTTGTCGAGCTCAATGCCCATCATCCATGGCTCATAGCAACCACTGGCATACACATAGCTGGCAGGGACAATATCGGCCTTCATAATGGCTTGATCATGGTAGATATCATGCAAAAAAGCATTGAGCGCTGTGATACGCTGTTTACAGCCTGCCTCTATTTGTTGCCATTCGCTCGCGGCAATAATGCGTGGAATGATATCAAACGGAATCATACGCTCGATGTTTTTGGCATCGCTATAGACGGTAAAGGTAACCCCTTTGCGGTAAAAGATGTTTTCTGCTTGTTCGTTTAGATAATTGAGGGCATCCATGTTGATGTTATCAAGCCAATGACCAACGGCTTTTGCCACTGGGCGATACTGACCTTTGCCGGTTTGGAGTTCATCAAAGCTTGGTGCGCGTGATAGCGGTGTGTCTGATGAATTAGTGGAGGGCGTATCCTGTGACTGATTTTGTGATTGGCTCTGCGATTGCTCTGGAGCGTTGTTTTTATTTTTCACGCTCGTTTTAGGGGTAGCAGTATCCTCATTTGTATTTTTATTCTGACTTTGGTCTTTGATTTGACCTATTGACTGCTCTTCTTGAGGTTGGTTTTGGCTCTGACCCTGACTCTGGGATTGAGATGATTTTTTATTCATAAGTACCTCACGTATCCTTGGTAAAGTTATACTTTATGATGACTACACCCTCTATGCTAAGCTGAGTAGCACTTGTATTTCGCCCAACAGGTAGTCTATCTCCTGTATGAACTATACAACGGTTACCGAGTAACATACAACAAGGGTTAAGTAATAGGTTTTTAGTAATATCAACTTAATTCTGATAAATTTAACTCAATTTGTATGAAAAAAGGAAAAGAGTGGACATGAAGATACGAGGTAAGTTTTTGGTGCTGGCAAGTATGGGGTTGGTAGCGACTCTCGGTATGACCGGCTGTGGTAGCGAACCGCAACAAGATACCTTGCCAGCTGGTAGCACAGTGATTGCACTTGGTGACTCGCTTACTTACGGCTATGGCGCTAGTACAAATACTGCCTATCCCGCGGTACTTGCCAATCTGAGTCATTGGACCGTTATTAATGCAGGTGTCAATGGGGATACCTCCGCCGATGTGCTGGCTCGTATCGATGATATCACTACTCAAAAACCTGACTTGGTACTGTTTGGCGTGGGTGGTAATGATGTATTACAACGCGTTCGGCCTGAGACTACACGTGCCAATATCACTGCTACTATCGATACCTTGAAATCTGCAAATATCGACGTGGTCCTTATTGCTGAGCCATACTTTAGTGCCAGTGCTTTGTTTGGACGGGTGAGTGATAACCCATTATACGAAGATATTGCTGATGCTAAAGAGGTGCCTTTATATTCAGGTGGTTGGTCTGCGGTATTGTCGGATGACACGTTAAAGTCTGATCGCATCCACGCCAATGCTGCAGGTTACCGTCAGTTCGCAGAAGGGTTGTATGATTATTTGCAAGAAGAGGGCGTGGCGCGCTAATACGCACCACGTTGTCTTCAATCGTTGCAGCTCAGGCCTTAAGCAGAGGCAGGCTGCGCCAACTCAGCAATTTGTGCCAGATAGCGCTGACCCAATTCAGGCTCAGCCGAGGCAATCCAAGCGGCATATCCTGACAAGGTATCAATGGTTTCACCATTTTTTAAGGACTGTCCTAAATCCAGATTGTGAAGAGCCGCCCGTAGCATCCGCTTTATTTTACGTGGCACACGTGGCACGCCTTCGCCATTGACCACCATACCAGTAACCGTATGCTGATTACCCATACGAATGATACGCGTCTTATCACCATTCAAGATAAAGCCTTCTTCTCGCAAAATCTTATGTACAGAACCCAATAGCTGTCCAATGAGTTGATTATGATCAGACGGCTGAGTAGCATTCTCGGTGCTGGTGGAATTGGCTGGTAAGCTAAACGTCAAGTCATCAGCGTAGCGGCTATAGCGCAGACCCATCTTGTCTGCCAGTCCTGTTAAACGGCGATCAAGATTTAAGCAAACGATATTGGTCAAAGCAGGACTGGTTGGTGCGCCTTGCGGCAAGGCTCTATCACTGAGCGCCACGTAATACGTTTTGCCATTTTGTTGCACCATCTGTCTTGGCGATTCTGTACACAATAGCGCCAATAAGGTGGCTATTTGCTCAGGATAGCCTGCGTGACGAAACACGCCTTTGACGCGCCGCCAATGCACACTAGGAAAAAAATCTTTGACATCCAGCTTGATGAGCAGGGCGCTATTACTGTGTACCGCTGCATTGGTGACAATGGATTTACCACGAACAAAGCCATGAGCGGCGCCATGCGTCGTTAGATTGTTTAGAATATTCTCCAAAATCCAGCGCTGGACAAATTTGAGCCGAGGAATAGGCGACCATATCTGCCGAGGCGTGCCGTTACGTTTATTGATCGTAAAATGCGTGTAGGGGATATTGGTGGCCACCTCTCTTTGATAGCAAAGCGCTTTTAGCTGCGGCACGCTCAGATTGACAGCGTCTGCCAACTGCGTATGTTTGTTAATGAGTGGGAGTTTATTTTCAATAAGACGATTGCTGGCGTCTTTGATATCCCATTTGTCTATACTGGTGTCATCTGACCAATAAATGTGGCGACCCAAATAGACAATATGCTGTGCTTTGTAAGCTTGCCATGCCATTTTTTTGAGGTTCTTTTCTTCAGCTGCTTCTTTCTTAAGCGCTTTTTTATAGCGTTCGCGCTCTTTTGGCGTCATGTTATCGATGGGCTTGCGCTCGACCATAAACCCGTGCTGTATCATTTGCTGCTGGATATACTGATAACGCCCGCCAGCGTCTTCAATGTTTTGCCACAGTTGTTGCCATTGACGCTCAGCTGAGGTCATAGTCTGAACGGAGCTAATGTAATCGGTTTGCTGATTGTTTGGTGCGGTCATGGGTTATACCCCTTTATTTTCGATAAAGCCTTTGGCTTCAAATCTGGCAATGTGTTGTAAAAATGCGGCATGAGCGTCGGCAGGTTGATTGAATACGAACTGCTGACGCGTACTGTCATCATCGATGACCTGCTCAATCAACAATTTTTTGTGGTCACAAGTCAAATACACGTAGCGGACAGTATGCGCCGTAGGGTTATTTGACGATGACTTTGCGTGTGTGTCATCTGATGGCAAGCCTTGAGCAAGAGTCGATAAATCTAAAATATTACTGGTGGGCAATGTTGGTTGAGCCGTCTCTTTAGTAAATGACGATTTTGCTCTCATTTTTGGTTGTAGCTTAGGGACCCGTTTACTAAGTGTACGCGTATCATGCCAGCTGTTTGTCTGCGTGTGATCGTATTGATGGTAGCTTAAGCGTAAGGCGATAAGATGCGCGCAGATGCCTTGGCTAAGACGGTGCTGCAAATACTGCGGACAGCTACACACGGCGCGACTGACCAAGCCATCTTCGCCCAATTGTAATTGGCTCTGGTAAGTGCGGCGATCTTCTTTGACATGAATATCGGCACTGATGGATACGCCTTGCGTCGCTATTGTCTGCACGCTTAGATTTTGTACGCTATCCTTACGACCAACTAAGTCAAATGCCTGTTTTTCTGCCTCACTATGATGCGCAAATTGCGCCATATCGAGTGGCGTCTGCGTCAATGGACGATAATAATAAGACTGGTTGGCCATGTCATAACGAATCAATCCCTGCTGAGCACCTGATAATAACTGCTGGCGTACATAACTAGCTGTCAGTAAATTATCTGATGTACGTAGCGCGGATAAACGCTCGGTTAAGACATCGATACGGCTTGGTTGCTCTGCAAGCGCTTGTATCAGCGGTAACACATCATCGTTATGGCTTTCATCCTTTAGTGCGTTTTGCTGCGGGCGCGTGGGTAATAGCAAATCAAAATTTAGAGATTGCGACCAGTTTGCTTGGCTAAAGCCTGTCATGGCAAAGGTAAAATGAAAGCCTTTCCCCGTGAGCGTCCAGTAGCTTGGCATGCCTTGACCAAGCAGCGACACACTGACGGTGTCGGTATGCGGTAATAGGCGCTTTAACAAACTCAAACGGCGGCGACCCCACAAGCGAATGAGCTTGGCTTTTTGTCCTTGATAGGGCGTTTGCTGGCGACTGACTTGGCTGGTAACGGCAATATCAAATGGCTCTAAAATAATCACTGGTAACTGCTGCGGTATCAGCTCAATCAATAAACCGCGGCGCTTACCTTTGATGTCGGCATGCATACGCAGCTCAAATAGAACGTTGTATAGCGCAATAGGATCAAGATCAATGCGTTCGTGTGCCAGCTGACCTGCTGACTGCACTTGCAACAATGCGCGTATCCAACTCTTAGGCACATTGATGCGTTTTTCGATGACTTCATATTTATTATCATCGTTTACCGTAGCATCCATTTCGGACTCAGCATTGTCTGTCGACGCTAATAAGTCTGAACGCTGTAGACGTACTGCTTCTTGACCAATATCTAAGGTGGTTGTTTGATGATCACGGATTTGCTCAATACCATCAAATAAGGCGCTACTGTAATCAATATTGGTGGTGCCAAGCACTGGCGCTGCGTCCGTTTCAAACAAACCATGCTGCAAGGTCAACTGCGCATAGCAGCCTTCATCACGACTGAACACCTCAAAGCTGACACCTGTTTGGTGCACTTGAATGATAGGGTCAAGAAGGCAAAAGGCCAAAGGGTCATTGTCAAACAGCCATGTGAAGTAATCACGCTGTGCAGAAAATAAGTTCTTATGACGACTAGCACGGCGCATTTGCATGAAAACGGCATAGGCGGCGCGGTCTTTTGGCACGTAGCGGTAGTCACTACTGACTACGTCAAATAAGGCAAGTAAGCTATCCCGAAACACCAGCGGGTCTTTTACCGTGCCATGAAAGCTGACGGCATCACGTTCTAGTTGTGTGAACAGCGCCACATGTCGGCTGTGGGTGGATTGTTGATCTGCCGATAAGCTTACATGACTTGGCGCAGCATAATTTAGTGCCATTCTCATGCCATCATTGGTCTTGTCATTGCCTGCTGGCGTGTCCTCTTGACTGATTGCTAAGGCGTCTTGCTCAATTGGGTTGTCTACTTGATTATTGGTCATGATGCTGTCCTTCGCCCTGATTTTGTTGCGTATCTGCGGCCTTTAAATGAGTTGCCTTCATCACCTGTAAGTTAGGCACTTGCGGGCGTTTCTGCTGAACGCGCGTCATATTCCGTTGCCAGCGACGCAAAACTTTGTAAGCCAGTTTTTGAATATCAGCCTCAGTAGATGCCTGAATTAAAGCATCTAGCCACGTGCCAATATTGGGATCATGCAACTGTCCGAGTGCTTCGATGGCGCGTATTCGTATGGCCGTTTCAGCGTGATGATTCTGTGCGCAGTGATATAGCGCAGCAGCGTCTTTAACCTTTATTGCGGCCAGTAACTGCTCATTTAGGTCTGTGTGAGGCGTTACGTTGAGTGCTTCAGTATTATCACTACGTTGTGAAAACAAACCCACCAACCGTGACAACGCGCCCGCTTCATTTACTTTGTTTACTTGAGCATCTTGCACACTCAAGCGCTCGAGGAGGGTGGACAATAGCGCATTATCGTCTGTAGCTAATTGAACGGTTTGATCATGGGCAATGCCGGTCAGAGTTGGTATTAGCTCAGTCAGCAAATGATCGTCGCTCGCCTGCCGTGCCAGTAGCCCTAATAAGGCTTGCTGCCAATAGTGGCTGACCGCAGTAGCAAGCGCGGTCACGCTACTAATAATAGGTGAGGCTAGCTGCGCTGCTAACCATGTAAACACGGCTTTATCAGGTGTAGTATAGCGGCATGTGATCCA
The DNA here is from genome assembly GCF_022129235.1 of Psychrobacter sp. Ps6. Taxonomy (GTDB): domain Bacteria; phylum Pseudomonadota; class Gammaproteobacteria; order Pseudomonadales; family Moraxellaceae; genus Psychrobacter. The sequence continues at coordinate 115,929 of NZ_JADQAI010000005.1, forward strand.
CAATAGATGGGTGATAGTAGTTGCTACTTGCCGTACCTCGGTCAGCCATGAATCATCCTGCCGCATTGCTGGACGCGCTATGAGGCTATCAAGTAGTGCTTGCCATTGCTGCTGAGCGTTGAGTAGATGTTGCTTGCAGTCAATCTGCATCTGTGTATCAAGATACTGATTAGGGTGCTGAGTAATATATCGTAGGCCTATTTGCTGTATTTGCGCATCTGGACTGTCCATCAAACTGCGAAGCTGCGGATGGCTCATGTCTGGTTTTGCCAATAGCGCATTTTGTAATACGGTATATGTCTGTGCGGGTAGTTGATGAATATGCTCAGTGATGAAAGGCGCCAGCGTATCAATGCTGCTATACGTTACGATGCGTTTGAGACTCAGCATTGCTAACATCGCAAAGTCCTCATTTGGGTTTTGTATTGCCGCCCAATCGTATGTATAGATATGATCAGCATGGCTGCCCCATAGGTTTTGTGCCGCTGTATAAGCAGTTTCTAATATCGCTGTCTGCTCGCTGTATTGTTTGAGGATATCTAGTAGCAGTGTTTTATTTGCCTCGCTATCATGATGCGACAATAAAGAGATGGCGTGCTGCTGCGGTGCAAACAGTAATTTTTGATGCAACTGGCGCTGTATGTGACTACGGATTTGCGCCCAAGCGGCATTTGTATTCAACCAGCGCAGTCCATTTAACCAATGAGTAATAGCTGGGTTGTAAGGCTGTAACTCAGGGTCTGATAACTGCGATGTCAATAAGTCAAAAATCTGCGCGCTATATTCAAAGTGACCACCTTGTGCGATATGCCCCAACGCTTCAGAGGCCACGTCTTGCAAGTAGTGCTCATTATCTTCTGCTAGCTTGATTAACTTATCGTAAGCCTTGTATAGTGCATTTGTCATGTCCGTGGTTTGGGCAGCAGAGGACTGTACGGACTTGTCGGCAGGTTGTGGTTCAACCTGCATCATCTCTCCGATGGCAAGCACACTACGGCGACGAACATCACCATCCGTGTGATAATCAATACTTGCCATTAACGTGCTCAAGCCCTCGCTATTACCGCAAAGTGCCAAACCTTCTGCGGCCAAAAATGGTATGTACGCGTCTTTATTCGATAGCGCCTTTTTGAGTATGTTTTTTAGGACATCTGCATGGTTTTTACGTTTTTTTGCACGGTAAGCGACGGCTTCGATCAGATTTTGAGTATATTTGGCAGGTAACTGCTCATAAGATAGCGCTAATGCCCTATCAATACGCACAGCAATACCTTCTTTGTCAGTGCTATGATTTTTATCAATGATATTGTTACCAATAGTAGTGTCTTGCTCGCAGACAGCAGGTATCCAAGCCAGTGATTTCAACAGCTGGGCGGCATGGGCGTAGTCGGCATAGCGAAGGAGTAAAATGAATAAAGACAGTAACGCTACCAGATCTCTTGGATGCTGGCGTTGTAGCCAGCGCAAGTCTTTATCCTCATCTAAGTAATCATAGATAGGTTGGTCGTAGCCGCTTATCATCACAAGCGTATCAAACAGCTGCTGGCGCTCTTGATGTGAGTGAGAAGCTGGATGTTCAAACATTTTTTGTAAGCGGTGGCGTAGTGGTGCTGCCATGTGCCTATCACGGAGCGTGCCAATAGTTCGGTACAAGTCAGCATTTGATAGCTTGAGTGTTGAGTTGTCTAGTAAGTCCAATAGCTTGTTGTAGGCTGTCTGAGCCACTTGCTCAACACTCTTTTTATCGAGCTCTTTATTAATATTGTTATTGTGCACGGCGGCTTGCATGCGCTGGCAAAATTGCAATACTTGAGTAATAAGAGACAAAATTTGACCTTGCTCATATTTGTTTGTACTGTCGAGCAAAAAGGCAAATAGCTCGTCAATGAGACTTGTATCACTAAGCTTTGTATGATTAAACGCAGTGTCGGTAAACAATACCTCGTCAAGCTCTATAAGCTGCATAAAGGTCTGATAACGTGCCTGCCAATCGTGACAATGGCGCGCTTGTAATAAAAAAGTCAGCTTGTCTTGGCGCAATGCTTGCTCTGATGATCTCTGATCAGAGGCATCTAGCGTGGTTGCCGTTGTAATGGTCGAATTGGAAGCGCGAGTTGTAATTTGACGCCACTCACTGACCAACTGGCGTAAGAGTGGTAAGCTCTCGGTGTGCAGTGCCATTAGGCTTGCCGGTAGATGCCCCACGCGCGCTTTTAATAGCTGATAAGTCTCTTCTGCCAATAGCTGATGATTGGTGAGTAGTAGGCTTCTGAGCTGTTTATCAATAAGGGCAGCGTCATCTTTGCTCTCAATCAGACACTGCAAACCGCGCTTGACCATATCACGATACGGCGTACTCATTGCATACTCAGCCAGCTTTGACGCCGGAACAGGTAGCTGAGTTAGGCAATCCCATGCCAGCTCGCGCGTCTCAATATGAGGACGGTGCAGTAGAGGCAACAGCGCTCGACTGACACTGTCCGCCCAGTCGATAGCTTTAGATGGGTTGCTGTCGGCTGATGCTTTGGTCAGCCACATTAGCCCGCGAATGGCTTGCTCGGTGCTGCTATTGTCATTATCGCTTTCACGAATCACACCAAGCCACGCGCCAAACGCAAGTGTCTGGTAGCTATGGTCGGTGTCAGTTCTGCGTAAACCTTGTTGACTGGCATCATCAGTAATAGCTGCACTGTGGTGACGCTGAAGTAAGGCCTCGATACTGCGTCGCCATGATTGTATGGCAGTAACTACTTGCGCCTCATCGTCATAAGGTTGCTGTGTCAGTAGATGGGATAAATGCCCTAATACTGCTACTGCTTGCGCACGTATCAAAGGGTGATCGTGCTGGGTCAAGTGTGCAAATTTCTGTAAGCTTGCGACATCTACAGTACTAAGGATATTGGCGCGCGCGTCAGTCGTGCTAAGCGCGTTTGTGCCACTTGTCTCTGACAACAGTGTTAGCACCGTTGGGTGGGCAGACAAAATGTTGTCAATCTTCTGAGAGAGGTATTTACTGAGGTATTGCCAATTAGATATTAAAGGCAGCTCAAAGCGTGCCAATACATGTGCATAAACAACAGCGGTCTCATTGTCTGCAAAGCTAAGTGCCTCAATCAAGCGCTCAGGTCGCATGCGCGGTAGTGCTAATGGTGACGCCAAGACATTAAATATAAGCAACAGTCTAGCCGCTGGTGCATAAGATTGCGTATCGAATAACTCGCGCAATTGCTGTGCTTGAGTAATACCCAAACCTGCGCGCGCTTGTAGCCACTGAATGGGGCCAATAGGCTCGACAAGATGGCGCAAGCTACCTTGTTTATTATCGTTGGTGCGAGCGTTATTGCTCGATGCGTTGCTAAAAAAATGCTGGCCGCGACTGTCGCCCCAAACTGCCAAAGCCAAACTGGCTGACTGACGAATAATAGGGCGCTCGTCTTTTTGCCATGTGGCCAACACAGCAGCCACTTCGGCATCTTGTGCAGGCGCAACGTACATAAGCTTTGGAGCGAGCGCTTTAAAATCTGCATCTGGATGATGTAGGTAACGCGCATACCAGTCTAAAGCGTGATATTTTTGTGGATCAGAGAGCGTTGCTAAGCCCGTTAGTGCCTCTGTGATATGATGATGCCACTGCTTATAGTCCTCATTATTTTTTTTATCGTTGACGACTACAGGCATCTCTTTATTTAGATACTGCTCAAAGACTGCGTAAGCGTTTGCTTCATACTGTGTTTTTAGTGGTGCAGGGTAATCACGAGATTGACGTGCCAGCAATTTGGCAACGGTCAGTTTAATATCAGGATAAGGACTACTTAGCCCTGCGCTGAATAATGGCTCATGATCGATCGGACTGGTATCATTGTCATTTTTACGACTATTGTTATGGTTTGGACTGAACGAAATGCCTATATCAGTGGCCGCTAAAGCGACCTCTAATGCTTGCTGGCGTACATCCATACTATCATCGGCTAACAAAGCGATTAAGGCAGGCATCAAGTCACGCAGATGCTGGTTACTGGCTTTGGCTTGCAACTGGCTCAGTGCCAAACGTTTGATATCAAGATAAGGGCTGGCCAGTGCGGTCAACATCAGCTCGGTAAATCCGAGACGCTTGCTATTCTTAAGTGCTGTATCAAACGCTTGCTGACGGATATTGGCAAAGTTATCTGCAAATAGCAAAGTCAAAACGTCTTGATAGGTGTCTATAGTACTGTCTTGCGTCGTAGCTGATTTTGACGCGCTTTGTAGTAATAGCCGCTGCCATTCTTCTAATGCCACTTGATGCACATCCTCAAACAAACTGTGCTGTAGCTGCTCAATCATATTGATAATGGCGCTTTTGGACGCGCGCTCAAGCGCTCTATTGAGTAGTACTTTGACCACTTCAAGGCGAATACTGGTGAAAGGGTTATTAAGTGCTTGCGCTAGCATTGTGCTCATGCTTGATGAGTCAGCAGATACTTTTTTGTCATTAAGCACTTGTGTTAGCAATATCGCAAGCGCGCGCTCATGAATGTCTTGATGCTTTGACGCAAAACCAAACGCCACCCAAGAAAGCTCATCACTGACAAGCTTACCTAACGCGCTCATGGCCACTTGACGCACGCCTGCATCAGAATCATCGAGCAAGGTGGGCAAAATAGCCTTACCATCGGCTAACTGTAGATATCCCAAAGCAGCAGCGACGCCTGCACGAATGAACGCATCATTCTTGTGATGTATAAACCGTATCAAGGTGCCAAATGCGCGCTCATCTTGCAAGCAGGCAAGGGCATAGGCGGCACGAAATCCGATGTCTTCGTAGCGATTACTCAAGTTTTGTAATAAAGGCTCAAGGCTTGAGTTATTTAGTATGGGGCTTTTATCTGTTGCTCGTTCTGGTGTGGACGTTTGTGCTACTGATGCAGCAAAATCCTGCGTATTCAATGCAAGGTTGATGGCAGCACTGTCCTCTTCGGTGCCCTGAGCAGTACGTCCAGTCGCATTTTTGTTTTGTTGATCAAAACGTGTACCTATCTTGATAGTTACTAGCTCATCATGATCGGACGTACGCTTAGCCGTTTTTACGTTATCAAAGATTGTACCGCGCAGTAAGCGAAAATCATCAAAGTCGGTCAATGTGCGTAGTAACTGAGCGTCATCCAGAGCATGCGCTTGCTGTTTTAAAGCAGTGATGAGCTCAGGCTGCGCCAATAAAGCGGCATAAAAGGCGGTTTGTCTGACGTCGGCTTGATGATGGCTTTGTAGTAGCATCAGCTGGCGCGATACTTCTGGGTTATCCAATAAGCTACGCTGATAAAGTCGAATCAGACCTGCTTGAATAATGTCAGGGTAGCGACTGTCCAAAGCCATAAAATCTGCTTTTGGACTGATATCTGGCAGTAAATGCTCAAGCGATGCCAATGCTTGTCGGCGAATGGGTAGCATAGAATGTGACAGCGCTTGTTGTAAAATCGGCAATACACGAGGCTGTTTGTCCGCGTCTTGAACGGCGATTTTTAGATAGCTTTGTAGTGCAGCACTAATAACGTCTTCATTAGTGCGTCCAAGAGCATATTCTAAATAAGCAGGTAGTACGTGAGGGTCTGCCGTATGCGTGGCAGCGATAGCCAGCCCATCAAAGGCTGCAAGGCGGACACTACTACTGCGCGGTGAGTTGAGCTGCTCCTCGAGTATCGCTAAGCGCGTCTCAAGCGTCGTACCAGCGAGCCACTGCACTAATTGTAAAGCGCGACTGGCGCTCAAACTATTGCTACGATCTGCTAAAAGGCGTCCAACCAGCTTTACCGTTTGCTTATCCGCTTGTGATTCAAGCAGTGCCAAGCCCTCTAAAAACGCTACTTCACTGTTATGGCTATTGTCAGTGAGTAGCTGCTGAACACGATGATATCCATCTTCAATGACAGTGGCAACCGTTAGCAGCTTACTGTTTTGTGTCTCATCAATCGGCAAAAAACGTAGGCTTTGATCCGACCCAACTGCTAATAGTGCAGGTTTTTCTGCATAGCTTGAATAGACCAGTCGCTGTGTTTTACTAAGGTCTTCTTTGCAGGTGTTTGGCTGACCTTTATCAAACGCCCATGATTTAATACTGTTGTCATCGGCACTAGTAAATAGGCGCGTATCTGAGACACAAAGCGCGGTGATCATTTGACTGTGCTGGCTTGATTTGGCTCTATCTATCGCTTGTAGTTCACCTTGTACATGGGTGCGATAAAGTTGCTTGTCTGCGCCTGCTGAAAAGAAGTAATGACCAATAGGCTCAAAGCACAGGGCATTGACGCGGCCTTGATGTAGTGCCTTATGACTACTTTGAATCAGCTGAGCGCCAGTGTCATCATTGCTTAGCCATTGATAGCTACTGACGTTACCGAGATTATCGCCTATGACCAACCACTTACCATCACTGGATGCAGCAAGCGAAGTGGCTTTTTGAGACTTACTATCCGTATAAGACTGCACGACAACCTGATTGGCTATTGTCTGCACTGATGGGCTTAAAGGATCATTGCTAGCAAATGGATAGACGACGATGTCATTGGGATATAACACAACGACAGCTTGATGCAGCGTGGTCATCGCAATTGCTTGCGGGCTGCTATTCGTTGGTAAGGATTCGGTGACAAACTCATTGTCTGTATTAGTCTCTGTATTTTCAGTGCTATTCTGAGCCTCAATCATACTTGCAAATAATGACTCTTGACTGATTTTATGGATTATCTCTCCTTGCCAGTCAGTCTGATATAAGTGCCCATCACAGCCAAGCAATATAATAGTATCATCAGTTATCGTGGTAATGGCAGCCATCGCACAGGGCAATGCAGTGGTTGATAAGCTTATTTGCTCACCGATATTATCGAGTCGATACAAGTCTGCATGGCTACTTTCAGCACCTAGCGGTGGTCGAGTGATGAATAAACTGCGACCCTGTGCGACTGGTAGCGCTGCTGATTTTGTGGTTTTTTGCGGCGTATACTCAGGAGTGAATGGTCTGCTAACCAAACCTATAATCTGACCCCAATAAGGCAATGCAATTGTTTTCATGATCTAATCTCAGTTGAAATGGCGTCGTGTGATGTGCTCATTTTTCTTATTTTTTCGCTACTTACTCTCTAACTTGAGCTAGCTGTTAAGGGCTGTAAATGTTCGGACAACTGGGGGTAGCGATGCAATAAGCGCGTGACAGCGGTCAGACATGCATGACGCTCCATCTTGCCTGCAGAATGGGTAAAGGTGTACAACAAAGGCATGATCAACTTAGCAAAATACTCATCCGCCAATCCCACATCACGGAATGTCTCAATCAATGCCAGTTTTGCTCGGCTGGCAGGTATGTGTTTGGATGAGAGGATTTCTGCTTGATCTGTCGCTCCCTGTATTTTATCAGGGCGCTGCGAATATTTTGAACGGTGACTTTGCTCGTTTTTTCGTGAGTTTAATCGTTCATTGTTGTTAGAAGAACTCAGCCGTCCTGGTGGCAACTCAAACAGACCTCGTCTTAATAGCATTAGTAATTGATTCAAATCAGCAGGTGGATTGGTTGACCAATCACTTGGCGCGGTATGCGTAAAGGTCTTTATGTCAGTTTTTGCATGGGGCTCAGTGTTAGCAGTGCTTGTTTTGCTTGCTGATGCATTCTCATTTTTCTCATGCTGGTTTGCAGGCTGCCAAAGAGGCGAGACATGGCGCGCCTTATACTGCTTCCAAAGCATGGTCACTGCGGCATAGCGTATTTCACGATCAGCGCTTTGACTTAATAGGTAAAGAGACTTCGGATTTTGAAATTGATGATGTCGCTGCAATAATGTCATGCCAAGCTGCCGTGCCAGTCGTTTTTTGCTACCAATGAATGCGTTGAGCATCGCCTCGTTAAGCTGCTCTACAGGTACATGGTAAGCACGATTGCTGACAGAAGGTGCTGCCAATAGCGCTTGTTGCAACAACTTCGTGACCTCAAGATAAGGCGATTCTGCCATTGTTAGCCAAAGCGTCGGCGTTGGCGACCACTTAGCCAGCTCATATTTTGTTAATAAGAGGCCGAAATGACGTAGCGTTTGCTGACTGCTTTGCAATAACGGTATAACGCGCTCGGCGCTAAAAAACGCAGAGGGAACAATCGCATCGGGATCGACAGGCCTATCCGTTAATGCCATACAGATCTGCTCATGATGATGACTCAGGTAACTGATAGCCAGCTCGCTGACGGGTGCCGTAGGATCGTCGATTGCCATTGACCACAGCACCTCTGCACCCGCTATCACATCGTCTTCGGATGCTGCGCGTGATTGTCCTGTCAGCATCTGCAAAAATGCGGTTTCTGATATGATTTTGAGGGGTGCGCCTGCGGTAATTAATGCCTCGGCTTTGAGCTGCTTACTGCCTTTGCGACCAGCGCCATAAAGCGGTGAGCCGTCATCACCGATTACAAGATAGTCCAACTTATTATTCACGGCACTACTGATCGCACCATTGGCTGCTTTGACCAGCTTTTCAGCATCGCCTCGGCTCATGCTTTGCATTTTACCTGTAAACAAATAACGCTGATTTCCCAAATCGACAGTGGCTTCGTTGGCTCCAGTGGTTTGAGTGGTGTTTGTATCTTTAGCCTGATCTTCCTCTGATGATATCTTTTGAGTGGTCGCAAAATCAGCAGGCAAGAAACCCTTGTTAATACGCTCGATCGCAAATTCACGGTATGCTGGATGCTCACTACGGGCAAGTGTCATGAGCCACTCAAACCCTAAGTCAGTTGGTGCAAACCGGCGAACATCAGACAACCAACCATGCACGGTATCAGCCAAATATTCATCAAAGGTTAGCTCTTTTTGCCACTGTTTGACAGTATCTACAATTGAGGGAGTTTTTCCCCCATCATAATCATAATGGTTGAGATAGGGAGTGTTTTTGAGTTGTGCAATCTCCTCACTGCCATGCCAATCAGGTTCATAGGCGAGCGCGTGCCAGTAGGGTATTGGAATTTTATTTCCTGACAAAACATCTTCATCGATCCAATCAACGATCGTCTGCTGCGCTAGAGGATGCAGCAATAGATACTGCCAAACGTTGATGTCTATGACATTCAAATCGAGGCGTTTGAGCTCTTGTAATGCAAAATCCATGCACAGCTCGCTGCTGTCACGATTTGTAGAGGTATCCATCTGTACTGCCAAACGAATAAAATAGTCACTGCCAAGTTCCTGTGCGCTATACAGCTCTGGCAGTCTACGTATTGCAAAGCGTGTGCTGTAACGCTGATTGCTGATCAGGCGCTCAAAAAACCATTCAGCCGTCAGATCACGGCGTGTGAAGTGTTTACTGAGCTGTTCGGCGGCAATGTTGTGGTGATAAGAGGTATCCAATAACTGTCCCCAACCTGATACCCCAATATCTTTGATGGGATGACGATTCAAAATAACACTGATGGCAAAGCTGCGAACAGGCTCATGATCTGACATGGCTAGCATCATTAACTCCGCTAACGGGAGAGATTGCGCATAACTTTTGGCATAACCGATGGCATACTGATAAGCGGCAGGATAGCTTGAACGTAATAACTTGAGAACCACTTCATGCAATCCAAGCGCTACAAATTTTGACTTCTCAAAATGTGGCGATTGCTCAATCAGCCATACGATCATCTCATCGCGCGCCTGACTGTGTGCATAGCCTGCCGATAGATATTGAATAGTTTGGTGGCTTACATCACGCAGCTGGATCTTAAAGTCATGTTTTAGGCTGTCCGTCGCAAATTGCCTTATGGCCTCGTTCTTCGCTGTTGCTAATAGTCTAATCAGCGGTTCAGAATCACGTTGCCATGCTTCTTTAAAAGCGCGACCTTTATTATCAAACAATTTACGCGGTGCGTGGCTATGAAATCGATTGACACCATAGTCCGCTGAGTTGTGAAAACAGATGTGATTGAGCACCCAACTGTTGATTTGTGGCAATTGACCGACAACCATAGTCTCATCATAGCTGGCAAGTACAGAAACTGTGGTCTCAATATACCCCATTGGCATCTGCTGACCCAGTTTGCGCAGATAGCGCCATGCTCTGAGGCTCATATAGGTTTTGGTAGCAAGACTGACAGAGTCTCGGGCACTTTGGTCAAAACGATGCAAATCAATTTTGGCAGTGATAGGCGCAAAAATCTCATAATCTTGCTCATATTCAGCCGCTTTATAAATATATTTTAACCCGCGCCAAACGCCGTAACCTAAAGTTAAATCATTGATAGCTTGCTTTAAGATGGTTCTTGAGTAAGCACTTTTATCTTCCCAAAGTGCAATTAATATTAAGTGGATTTTGTAGCGATCAGGAAGAGGATGTGCGCCTTCATCTGACTCTAAGACTGCCATCATCGCTACACGCTCTGCAAATTGTGCTTCAGGATGCTGCTCGCGGAATGAATGACTCAAAATTTTATTTAAAAATCGCTCAAATGTCAGCTCATCCTCTGATATCGGTGATTCAGGCAACGGATCGGGTTGCTGGGATAATAAACAAAGCTTTTCGACCAAGCTTGGATCTTGTACCTGCCAAGCATGCTGAATTTGTTCGAACGACAGACTCATAGCGGTGTGCCTTAATAATATAGTAAGCGAATGATATTTTGTAAGCATATAAAAGCCTATCTGATGATAAATATCAAGAACTTTTGTTAACCAAAAAATTAAAATGCGACAATATATGTCGCGTAGATAGATAAATATAATTACACGACATTATTTGTCGCATAGGTGAAGTAAATCTCAACTATTGGTTAAAGAATGATTGACAGTAGAATCAAGAATCAGGCAGAATAAGGACGTTGTGAGATTTAGCGTTTCACCGTTTTCGGTGAAGGACGATGCTGCGTCGTCCACGAGTCAAGCCATTACATTTTACCCAAGGAAGACTGTTTCAGTCCTGCTAATACCTAGATAACACCTCTAGTGTCATTAGCTCGCTGGCGCAACCACGCAATCGTGGTTGAGCTAATGCACTAGAGGTGTTATCTAGGTGCAGTCCAGTGAGTCTTCCATGTACCAGGTTATGAGGTAGATTGCACAACACTGAATAAGACATCGTTATGATGCTATTCAAAACACTACACTAAACCCAAGTCAGTCACTATGTACTGGCTTGGGTTTTTTGTTGTCCTAATTATCATCGATGTCCTTGAAAGTTAGATAGCTTAAGATATCGTTATCTTTATTAGATTATAGTGTGATATTACGCGACGAGAGCTTGTTATGAATGATGATGCAGTACTGTTTGAAAAAGACTCTGATACGATTGGTTTGCACCTAAAAAACATCTATAAAGAAGGTGAATTAGACCAGAAGCAACTACCGAGCAATCCTCGGTAGTTCGTTAGGAGGGTAAGCGACAAGTCCGTCTTTAACCTTGTTGGTCGCTGAGTCTGACCCGAATCAAAAGGAAACCTTGATTAAATTGATTATGAACATGTTGTCGCTGGAAGTTTGATTGAAAAAATGCGTTGTTTCTTTTTCTTGTAAACCACATTTATTTGAGTTATTTTTTAGTGTCGATTACATTTCTTTAACCAAGGAGAAACAGTTTGCATACTAGATTATCACCGCTTACGATTTCAGTGGTCGCTGCGCTGACACTACTTACAAGCTCACAAACATTTGCAGAAGCCCAATACGGTGATTATGGTAAAGAAACGGCGCTAACGCTCGCGCGCGACTATGCTGGTCGCTATACCGGATCTGACAAGGAAACCCAAGCTGCTAACTATATGCAGCAACGTATGACCATTGATGGCAGTAACAACAAAGTCGATCGTCAGACTTTTGATTTCGTTGCACCTCGCGGTTTGTTTAGAGGTCAAACATTAACGAGTAATAATATTATCGTGACCCAAAAAGGTATTGCTGATACTAATAAAACACTATTTGTTGGCGCGCATTATGATTCTGCTGTTGCTTATCCAAACTATCAAAATCTAGAGGCATTAGATGACAACGCCTCTGGCTCTGGCGTGTTGACTGAGTTGACAAGAAACCTGAGCGGCATTGACACAGAACATGACATTCAGTTTGTGGCGTTTGGTGCAGAGGAGGGCGGTCTCAATGGTTCAAAGGCGTTTGTTGACCAGCTCACTGACGCAGAAAAATCGACAGCAGTGGGCATGATCAACTTAGATAGCCTGATTACAGGCGATAAGATGTATGCCAACGCAGGACGCAATGCTTACGATGATGATGGCAATGAAGTGGCTGCCAATGTAGGACTGCGTGAAAATGCGCTACGTATTGCAAAAGAGCTTGGTATCACACTCGACGTCAATCCAGCCATCATTGCACCTGGCGCGATAGAACCCTACGAGCCTTATGGCGTTGGCTGTTGTAGTGATCAGGAGTCTTTTGACAACGTGATGCCCGTCGTAGGATTTGAGGCGACCAATTGGGCTCTTGGAACTGATTATGATGGTTATACGCAAACGGAAAACCCAAATATTCCAGGTGGCTATACGTGGCATAACCCTGCATTAGACAACGAGGAAGTACTGACAGCTGCATTTGGGGAAGAACGTATCGCACAAAGAATGCGTGACTATTCACGTATTATTAGTAGGTTGATCGTTGAGCAAACCAATGCTGACATCGTTGCCGCAAATAAAAGCGCGCTTAATCTTCAAAATAGAATGGTGGCTGCGTTAAAGAGCAGTGCCACTGATTCGCACTCAGCTATTCTTGAGCGTGCCAATGCTTTGGCTTTACCTGCCATTGATAATAGTGATGCCTTTGATGCTTCGCGTACTCAGGTCTGGGTAGATGGCTCTCAAAGCTATGTCGATTCTGATAACGTCCAAGAAGGTACTCGCGCCAATATTGGCATCTATGGTGAATACGTTGTGCAACCTAGCTGGCGTGTTGGTGCAGGTCTACAAGCGGCCAATCAAAACAATAAAGCTGTAGAAAACGGCATCAAAAAAGACACCAACTATGGTATTCAAGCTTACTCGTTACTGGGCGGCAAAGACACGGCTTGGTGGAATACGACTTCTGTAAGCTTATCCAAACACGATTTAGACATTAATAGCACCGTTAGACTAGACGGTAATAATGGTATCAACATTATTAACAATAGCGAACGCGGTAATACTGATGCCGATGTGTTTAGTGCTTATAATGAGCTTGGCTACAATTTCCTTATCAAGGAAAATATCGCTCATGGCGCTTTTTTAGGTTTGAACTACAGCGATACCGACATAGAAGGCTACACGAGTGGCAATGCTAACTCTCGCACAGCCTTAAAAATTGATAGCACATCTAGTGAAGCATGGAACTCAGAGCTCGGTTACCAGTTGCAGTATGGTTTTGATTTGATGGGCACGCCTGCTAAGCTTCAGAGCAAACTCGCTTACGTGCATGTTATCGAAGATGGTTTAGTAGACCGTTTATCGACAACGTCTTTTGCTGACGGGCAAAAAAGAGACATTAGTATCACCCAAACAAATAAAGATGATGACTACGGACGTTTTGAGCTGAGTGTTAGCAACAAGGTTCATAACAATGTCTACGCGTATCTGAATGGCGATACCACCTTTGCACGTGACGATAAAGACAGCTCAGTACAGTTAGGCTTACAGTATCAATTTTAAAACATAATGTATGGATGACAGTCTGCGCCGCTCAATAATGTATTTATGAGCGGCGTTTTTTATACATTTTAATATAGTAATTATCATAGTGTACTACTGGGTATCGCTGTAGTCTGTGTAGTATTGACGGCCTATATAATAAGAACAATAGGGATAAAGTGTATGTTTGACATCATCAAAGACTGGCGTGAGCAGCGTATATTGGACAACAGCGAGTTCACGCATGAAGACTGGACACGAGCAGCTGAGCGTATCGTGATATTGGATAGATTAAATGAAGACGAGCTAAGCCGCTTGTTTGATTTGGCGACCTTGTTTTTGGATGATAAGTCTTTTACAGGCGCGCAAGGGTTTGAGATTACTGATGCAGTCAGACAATCCATTGCGCTACAGGCTTGCTTGCCCATTTTAAACCTAAGCCTTGAGTGGTATAGCGGCTGGTCGTCTATTATCATTTATCGTGGCTCATATAAAAGCAACCAAACCACCATGGATGAGTTCGGCATCGTCCACGAAGGCAGTCAGCACCGCAGCGGGGAAGCATGGCAGCGAGGCCCTGTTGTTCTTTCTTGGAAGGATGCCAAGCACTCAGGTGAGCGTGATGGACACAACGTTGTCATTCATGAATTTGTCCATAAGCTTGATATGATGAATGGCCGCGCTAATGGCTTTCCGCCGATGCAGCCTGACATGGATCCTGCACGTTGGACTGAAATCATGTCGCGCGATTTTGAAGATTTTCAAACGCACCGTAAGTCAGGTTTAGATCGTTATGGTGCGACCAATCCTGCCGAATTTTTTGCAGTATTGAGCGAGGTATTTTTTGAGACGCCGCAAAAGCTGGTGGATGCTTATCCTGATATTTACGATATTATGGTCAAGTTTTTTAAGCAAAGCCCACTTGAGACAAAACCATAAAGTGAAATATATATTAAAAAATGAATATAAAGCAATAAAGAAACAAAAAGGGCAGTGCTTCATATATGACACATTGCCCTTTTTTAATACACTATATCTGACCCTTCAGATGCTTACGCTGTTATTTAAACTGTCCACTGATTGTTAATGACAGCAACGAGATAACGCTTACCCTGATACTCATCAAACACCAATCGCAGCACCCGCCAATCCATGCCAGCGTATTCTGCAGTGCCTTTATAATAAAACTCTACAATGTCTGAGTTTTGGTATATGTCTTTTAAATTATTGATTGAATTGCCGTTATTGGTAGTTTTATTGACGCTGATATCCACATCATTGAATTTTTTGCCATCCACCCAAGTGTCCAAGTATGTCGGCAGTGGTGTGATGAATAAATCACCCGTTCCATCTTTTTCGCCCCATGTGAAGCGAATATTGGACTGCTCTAAATACTGTGCATATTGTGCGCGATTAAAGACTTTATCAGACTCAGGGCGTACGTAGGCATACATCGAAAAACGAACGCCACGTGTGGGATGAATATCATCAGTGATTCTAGCAAAATCCTTATTGGCGAGCGCCCGCTGTATACGCAACGCTTGCTGTTTTAGGGTTTGTTGACTGATATCAGTACTTATAGGCGTTGCTGAGGTGCTGGTAGGTTGAGAAACAATGGCTTCACTGGACTCAGAAGCGGACTGACAACCAGTCGCGGTCAAAGTAAGCAATAAAAGGCCACTAGAAGCCAATATTGTAGATTTTTCCTTAAAAAAGGTAGGTAGTATTATCATAAAAGCATCCTTACCACAGTTATTAGCGAAATAAACGTCACGATAAGACACTAAAATTTATCATCACAATAGATAAAAAAGAGCATAAAAGCGCTATGTAATCGGAATTATGATGAGTAAACCTGAATGATACGATAATACAGCAGAGTCGTTATATGGCTATGATGTAATAGACCGTAACACTTATAAGATAAAAGCTCGTAGAGAACGACATGCCAATATACAAATCACTGATATTGCTATTAGCCATAGCACTAACAACTGTCGGTACTGCCACAGCAGATGTGACAAAAACATCTCAAAAACAAACTGCTGTGGCTGATATAAAAATCACGACCATCACAAAAATGTACCAACAAGATATCGATGATCAAGGTATGAGTAATCCTGTGGTGCTACAGCAATATGCCAATGCTGACTTACAAGCAGCCATGCAGCTAGAACAAGATTATTTTGATAAAAATCAAATGTCCTGTAATGTTGATTATGATGTGCTGTGGAATTCTCAAGATCCTGATTATAAGCAAGACAAAAAGTTTTCGATGACTGATAAAGGATTGGTTCAAGTTAGCTTGGCGCAAGGTAGTGATATCTATTATGAATTGACGTGCAATGATAAAGTTTGCCAAATCGCAGATGTTAGCTTAAATGAAGACGGTGGAACTTTGAGTAAGCATTTGCTTGAAACTTGTCGCTAGTAGAAAACTGAATTGATATTAAAGATGTTAGCGTTAAGCTATTTTGAAAATAAAAATGCTCATTTAAATATAGAAATGATATGACGCAGATTGATATTTATTCTTCTGCTAAAACCGTTGGTATGTTTTCGCATAATGTATATTATGTTAAATAAAGTCTATATGCTTTGGATATGCATGCACGCTTTTATTAATATTGATGTCTGGTTTTGAGCTGCTTTAATAAACACTCATGCATTTCATATCATCCGCATATAAGATTAATAGAAAATACTGCACTTTCAATGCACTACTTTGTGATAGATTGTTCTTCTATTATGATAAACCATAAAATGACTTGATAGCATGGAGTTATCCAATGCGACCGATCAAAAGACTATCTGCCATAGATGGTCAGCTTGATTAGTTTGAGACAACCTAGAGTCTAAAGAGCCTGATGCACAGGCAAAATTTTATACTTAATCATTCAATGCTGATCTGGATACCGCCTGATCCATTTCGTAGTGTTGGTACGCATATTCGCCTCTCTTTTGAAGAGTATATGGCAACAGGTGAAGTATAGATTCCAACCATAACAAGAGTGTTAAGAATAAAGATTACGCACGGACGATCATATGACCCCTATATACACTGCACTGGCTGTACTGGTTACCTTTATCTGGGGTGTGAATTTCACCTTTATTGCATGGGGGCTAGAGAGTTTTCCGCCACTAATGCTCACGGCCCTACGCTTTTTCTTTACCGCCGTGCCGTTGGTGTTTTTTCTTAAACCGCCTACCTTTAACCGTACCTTACTCATCTATGCTATCGGTACCTTTGTCATGCAATATGCCTTTGTATTTACAGCCATGCATCTAGGTGCGTCACCAGGTTTGACGGCATTGTTGCTACAAATGCAAATTTTTATCACTGTATTGTTGGCGTACTTTATCTTGAGCGAAGCAGTCAGTCGCATGCAAATCATCGGCATGTTGGTCGGAGTATTAGGCCTTAGCGTGATTGCGCTAAATCTTGGCGGAGATATGCCTGTGGCTGGATTTGTCTGCATTTTGATTGCCGCAGTTGGTTGGAGCTTTGGTAACATTGCCTCCAAGCAAGCCTCAGCACAAGCGACCTTAAAAGCGGCACAACAAAAAACAGACGTGGCTGCTATCACACCTACCACTGGGAAAAACAAGACATCCGCTTTGTCTGCTCTTGCACTGGTAGCATGGGGCGGTCTCATTGCCTGCGTGATCTTAACTGTATCTTCTCTTATGTTTGAGGCTGATGCATGGCAGCTGGCGACATTTACGGATGCATCGCTCAAATCTTGGCTATCACTTGGGTTTATCGTGTATATCTCAACCCTAGTGGGCTTCGGACTCTGGGCACATCTACTCAGTCAAAATACTGCCTCCAAGGTTATGCCATTTGCTCTATTAGTGCCGGTATTCGGTATGACAACGTCCGTAGTGCTTACCGGCGAAGTTGTAACGTGGTGGAAAATGTTGGCAATGATATTGATATTGTCGGGGTTATTATTAGCAAACGTGAAATTTGGAATAAGGAAAAATCCTGCTCACAAATATGGGATGTGACTGATATGACTGCCGACTTTGAATTGGACGCCTTGAAGACTCATCGCCGATACAATGAGTCTAGGGCGTGTCATCAATTAGCTCATTGACTCATTTAGCGGTCTTAAAATGGCTAAATTTTGCCAGATAAAGCTCAAGCTTTCTTGCGTTGTTGGCCTATCAAATCCAACCTTCTTCCAAAAGATGCTCAGTATTACTGATTTTAAACTCAGTACATAAATCATAGAACGTCATTGGATCTTCAACATTATCGAGCATCTCACGTTTATTGAGCGCCACAAATAACGCCAGTGCATAAGCCGCACTATGAATAGATTTTTTAGGATTAAAGGTAATATCAGTAAAGGCTTGATATTGCATCACTTCCTCATGTAGCTGAGGGTTTTGCTTTAGGGCATTCACATACAGCCAATCATAAAACACAGTCAACGGCTCCGTACCCCACTCCATACCAAAATAATTGTAGCCGATGAGCTCACCCGAGGTCATTAATCGCTCGTCCTTTCTGGCTTGTCTTGGCGGTGCTGTCAGTAAGTCAATGTAAGGGCCACCGTCTTCAAAAACCATACTGGATTGAAAAGCATTTTCGACACTATATTGATTGCCATCATGCTCATCAGTGATTTTTAAGCTGAACGGACTCAGCGGAAAACTCAGCTTATTGCCAGATTTACTGGATAATTCCAAAACATGGTTAAAGCCATACTTTTTGCGAATGACTTGATGCATATCATTGATAGATTTTTTCTTTTGTCTGGTCGCAAACCCCACATGCCGTTCAAATCTGACCATGTCTGTTTTTACTAGATTGTCACTGTTGACTCTAGGCATAAAGACAGGTCTGTGCTCTACAGCGTCTTGGCTTTTTGCCATAGAGTTGCTTCTTTGTTCCATAACGATGTGCCTTATATCAATAGTTTTTTATAAATTTTCTTTCGCAGTTGATCTGGTCGCCAAATGGTAGCTGCTCACGCATTTTGACAGATACTGAACACCATCAGCGCTCGCGAGGCAGTTTATCTTATTATGCATCATTTATCTGCCCTATTTTAAATTTGCCAATAGACTTGCTGATTTTTGTTTTTATGAATACTTAGAAAATTAGCTTCTAGTCGTTTTACGTGCTTGCACTGATATTAGACCTTAAAATAGCACCTTCCAAATTTGCATAGAACAGTACTATTACCCTGATTTTTATATTCTGTGCGCGTACGCGACCGTGTTTTTTATAATAAATCCGCGCTATCGCTTACCAAATGGACGATTCGCCTTATCAATCCCTCTAAGTATGTACCAAAATAATGAGCAAAAAACGATACTTGACCCAATAAGCGCATGGTCTACTCCTTATTTTCCCAAATATGCTACAATTATCCCCAAGTGAGCCTTGGGGATAATTAGCACATAAATCCTTTTATATAAAAGGCCTGTAATATTATCATCATAAATATCGGTGTCCACATCAGTGTCCAAATACTCTTTGGCTCTTTATATAGGGGTATTTTCATAAGTTATCGAATTTGCATAAACCATCACGCATTTGCCTCATAAAAATTACGGATAAGAATATGGCTGTCGACAATATAAATGATATCAACAAACTTGAATGTCGAGATAAGGACTACTCGGTCAGTGTCTCAGGTATCGCGGGTTTGAGTCTACGTGTCTATCCAAACGGTAAAAAAGAATACTACCTGCGCTACTCTCATCCACATATCGATGGTAAGCGACCTAGAATGATGCTCGGCAAGGTTGAGGACATCAGTTTATATGAGGTCAAGTATAAAGCAGAGACCATACTTAATACGGTCGCAAACGGCTCTGACCCCAAAGCCATACAGCAAAAAGAACAAGTGAATAAGTATGCTCACCTAAAGAACGCCACGTTCGCTGACATTGCGCAAGCATGGCGAGATCACAAAACATCTAGTCGTCAGCAAAGCAAATCGAAAAAGCCTGCGTTTAGTGAGTCGACACTCAAATTTTGGGATTTATGCTTGGGATACATGTGCCAAAACATTGGCGATTTAAGGATGAATGATATTACCAGTGAGATGATATTAAGTGTGTGTGAAGCAATCCAACATAATGAAAATCAAGCGACATTCGTTGGTGCCAGCACTCGACTTTATACGGAAAAAGTATTTTCATTCGCCGTCGCACGAGGATTATGCGATAAAAATGTAGCGATTGACACCCGTGGCGAGCTGGCACCAGCTGGCTCAGGCAATCACTTGCCAGCCATTACCAAACCGGATCAGTTTGCGACGCTTTTACATGATATGTCCAATTTCAAAGGGGCAAGCAAGCTCACATTAGAAGCCATGAATTTACTGCCTTATGTATTTGTCCGTAGTATTGATTTACGCTCGATGCGCTGGCAGGATATCGATTGGGATAATAATACATGGGCGTTCTCCCCGACCAAAGGCGAAGGTCGCGACGATATGGTCTCGCACTTAGTCGTGCCATTAGCCACGCAAGTGATTGCGCGATTACGAAATATTCAGTCTATCACAGGCCATAAAGAGTATGTCTTTGCCTCAATGCGTGGTTCAAGCAATGCTTATATCAGTAAAGCGACACTGGTACAGATATTTCACCGGCTTGGATACAAAGACGTGCAATGTGCGCATGGCTTTCGTGCATCGGCCAAAACCTTGCTCATGGAACAGCCTGAGCTACGCTACTCAGACGTCGTCACAGAGTTACAGTTAGGCCACAGAATCAAAGATACACATGGCGGGGCTTATAACAGACTCGATGAGATAGATACTAGGATACGAATGATGCAAGATTGGGCGGATTATATAGATAAGCTTCGGAGTTGTTAGAAAGTTATTTTAGAGCTAAAAACCATATCTGGCTGCGCTTATTTATGATTCTTTAAAATGTATTTTGCGAAAGCTCACAGGGGACATGCCAGTAAATTGCTTAAACTGTCGACTAAAAGCACTATGGTCTCCATAACCACAATTCAAAGAGATTTGAGTCACGGTCAATTTATGATTGGCCAATAATCGAATGGCATGCTCTAGACGCATTTTTTGTACAAACTGAATAGGCGACATATTTAGTACGGCTTTAAACGTACGCTCTAGCTGTGATTGACTCAGATTTGCCAGTTTGGCTAATTGGACGATATGAATTTTTTGATCAAGATGATCTCGTACATACTGAGCCACGCTTGCCAGCCGAGCGTGCTTACGCAGTATCCGCTCGTTATCCTCATCAATATCTACGGATATACCTACCATCGCTACAATATAATTTTCTATATCATAGACGGGGATTTTTTGCGTGATACACCATCCCAGCTGGCCTGATGCATAGCTATGAAGCTCTAGCTTATCCACGATATCTCTACCCTCTTTTAAGACTTTCAAATCCTGATTGAGATAATCCTTGCCTTGAGAACTCAAAAAAACTTGCTCGGGTGTCAGGCCTATTAGTGCTTGTTTATTCTTAAACCCACTGCGTTTGATGAGCGTTCTATTGACGAGTCGATAGCAGGCTTTATCGTCTTTCACAAAAAACACCACATTCGTCATCGTATCAAACAGAGGCATCAATAAGGATATATTCCCCGCAAACTCATCAAAAGTGGCGGGTCGATAAGTCTGTAGGTGCTTTGCTAGTCGCCTTGTTGGGGCATCTAATACTAACGGCCTCATGGTGATATTTCCATATAGCATCTCAAATTTGGCATTGAGTGGTTGGTGATTTTAGGAGCTACCTCACCTTTATACTCCGATATGTCTGTATAACCTGTGCAGAAATGCGCATTTATTCATGTAAAAACATCAAGACTGCTTTTCTGAAAAACGTCATTCTATATTTACGCTTTGTTCATTTACGAATAACGCTGACAGTATATTAACTCACGGATGAATCAGGTAGGCAGTCATGTTTGATACGCTTTTCACTCTTAAGATTATTGATTCGCATACTGGCGGTGAACCTACTCGTATGGTGTATGCAGGATTTCCTGAGCTTATTGGACAAACTATTCAAGAAAAACTTCAAGACTTCAAAAAGAATTTCGATCATTTGCGTCGAAGCATTATTTTAGAACCTCGTGGTAATGATGTGCTTGTCGGAGCGCTTTTGTGCCCGCCTTCTGATCCTCGTGCCACGGCTGGCGTGATCTTCTTTAATAATCATGGCTATTTAGGTATGTGTGGCCATGGCACTATCGGCGTTATTGCATCTCTAGCTTATCAACAAAAAATAACCGCTGGTGATCACTATCTAGAAACAAGCGTAGGCCTAGTTAAAGCAACCTTGCATGATGATGGTAGTTGTAGCGTCCAGAATGTCCCCTCTTATCGCTACCAAAAACAAACAGAAGTTCAAGTACCCGATATTGGTCCTATCTATGGCGATATCGCTTGGGGCGGTAATTGGTTTTTCTTAGTCAACGATCATAAACAAGCTATTGAAGCTAATAATGTTAAGGCGCTTACTCAATTTAGCATACAGATTAAGGAAGCACTTCATAAGTCTGGAATAACGGGTGCTAACAATGGCGAAATTGATCATATAGAACTGTTTGGCAAGAGCGATCTCGCCGGCACTAACAGCAAAAACTTCGTATTATGCCCTGGATCTGCCTATGATCGCTCTCCTTGTGGTACTGGCACCAGTGCCAAATTGGCTTGCTTGGCCGCAGACAATGTACTCGCACCTGGTGAGACTTGGTATCAGCAAAGCATCATTGGCAGTATCTTTAGTGCCAGCTATCAGCCTATTGATGTACTTAATAATCATAGCTCTCTTCATAATAATTCTATCAATACTATTATACCCACGATCCGAGGGTACGCCTATGTATGTGCAGAGACCTCTCTCATCGTTCAAGATAGCGATCCGTTCAAATGGGGTGTTTCTCTATAAACACCAGTTTATAGAGCTTCTAGGAAATAACCAACCATTGCTCAGTAATGTCAGAAAAGCGAGACTATCATGGACACACAAGTGTTTGATATATATATCATCGGTGGTGGCATTATCGGGCTATGTGCTGCGGTTACTCTACAGTCTCGCGGGGTAAAAGTTGCGATTTTGGAAGCGGATAAAATCGGTCGCGGTGCAACTTATGGCAACGCAGGTCACATTGCCACTGAACAGGTTTTCCCTATCGCTGATGCCAGTATCTTACGACATGTTCCTGCCATGCTACTCAATCCTGAAGGACCTCTGCGTATAGATTGGCGCTACCTTCCACGCTTAGCACCATGGGCCTTCCAACTATTGCTTAATATGCGTACCGAACCATTTGTACGCAGTCACCAAGCGCTTTTGGCATTAAATGCACAGAGCCTTCAAGCTTGGCAAGATTTTGCCAAAGAGTGGCAGTTACGTTCTTGGGTACAAATACAAGGATCTGTATTAACCGCAGAGACACCCAACAGTCTAAAAGTTCTGACTGAACATGGTCAACGCTTAAACAGTTTAGGTGTCTCTAACAGCCTACTCTCACAGTCAGTACTGACAGATCTTGAGCCTACATTAAAAGACAATCAACTGGGTGCTTTGTTTTTTCCAGAGACAGGCCATATCACCAATATAGAAGCTATTACCCATAAATTAAGCACTATTTTTAGATCGCTTGGTGGTCAAATTTATGAAAATTGCCGTGTTCTGAGTGCAGAAGTAACGACTGATGGTATTCGTCTGACGACAACACAAAAGCAGCTTTATGCCAGCAAAGTTATGCTCGCAGCAGGGGCGCACTCTAAAGCTTTAGCCAAACAGCTCACAGGCATCTCAGTACCAATGGATACCGAGCGAGGCTATCACCTGATGCTCCCTAACGAAAGTCAGCGTTTCAACATCCCTATTTCCAGTATGGATCGCCGCTTTATTATGACACCAATGGAAAAAGGGCTGCGTCTGGCTGGCACTGTAGAGTATGCAGGGCTTGAAGCACCAGCCAATATGAACCGTGCCCACATGTTATTGAAACAAGCACAAGCCATGCTAAAAATCCCACTAAATAGTGAAGATAGTATGCCGTGGATGGGATTTAGACCCTCTACCGCAGACTCATTACCCGTCATAGATAGACAAAAATCTGTTTTTTTAAACTTTGGGCATCAGCATTTGGGATTGACCCAAGCTGTCATCAGTGCACAGGTTATCACCGCATTGTATTTTGGCGATAACCCCACTGTAGACCCGACTGCTTATCGATTGGATCGCTTTAGATAAAAAACTCTCACCTCTATGAACACTCATAGAACCAACCATGCCGCTAATAGCCAACGGTTTGCTAACGGCTTTTATTTCAAATAAGGATATTCATATGAACATTCATGGCGTTTTAGTCCCTATCGTGACTCCTTTTACTGCCAACGGCGAGGTTGATACCCAAACACTGACCGAGCTTGTCAATGTCTTTGTAGAAAAGGGTGTGACTGGTATTGTCGCTTGTGGTACCACGGGTGAGTATTACACTTTCTCGCCTGCAGAGCGCGAACTGGTTTTGACCACTATCGCTGACGCTGCTAAAGGCAAAGTCACTCTGATTGCAGGTATCAACAGTTTATCAACCAATCATTCTATCGAGCTTGCCCATCAAGCCAAAAAATTGGGTTATGACGGCCTGATGCTATCTGCCAATCCTTATAGCCTACCAGACCAAGAAGGTATTATTGCGCACTTTGAAACCGTCGCTGATGCCACTAACCTACCTATCGTTATGTACAATTTTCCAGCACGCGTCGGTGTAAGCATTGAATTTGAAACCGTCGCACATTTATCCAAGCATCCCAATATTGTAGGCGTCAAGGAGAGCAGTGGCGATTTTAGTCATGCATTACGTATGCTGCAGGCTAATTTTGAAGACTTTGAAGTGGTTTGTGGTTGTGACGACCAACCCGTAGATTTTTTCTTTTGGGGTGCTAAGAGCTGGATCGCTGGTGCAGCCAACGTATTTCCAGCCGAGCAAGTGGCACTGTTTGAAGCCACCCAAAAAGGCGATTGGAATCGTGCTAAAGAGCTGATGACAGCCATGTATCCTGCCATCCACTCTATGGAGTCTGGGAACTATAACCAAAAAGCCAAAGCAGGCTGCGTCAATGGCAACATCAATGTTGGGTCGGTGCGTCTACCGTTGACTGATATGTCGAGTGAAGAGACTCAGTCATTTTTAGCCATGCTGTTTTAATACATCGCGCCATCGTTATCGTTTTCACCACTATATAAAAAGGACTACCTAATGAGCATGACCACAGCACAAGTCTTTGAGCTCGCCAGTAACCAAAAGCTTTGGGCAGGCCATCTGATTGATGCCAAAGCCTCCCTATCAGAGAAGACACTACCTAACTATAGCCCCATTGATAATGCCTGCATAGGTCACATTGCCAGCGGCAGTCAGCAAGATGTCAATACGGCAGTGATGGCTGCCCGAGAAGCTTTTGAACATGGTGAATGGCGACGGATGTCTCCTGCTGAGCGCAAATCTGTCATGCAGCGCTGGTGTCAGTTGATGGATGACCATATCGATGAGCTGGCGGCATTAGATTGTGTCGATGCTGGCAAACCCATTACAGAATGCCTTAACACTGACCTGCCCGCTACTATCGAAACCTTTGAATGGTACGCCGAAACAGCCGATAAGGTTTTTGGCAAAGTTGCTCCGACGGGAAGTGACTCACTAGGTTTGGTCGTGCAAGAGCCTATCGGTGTGGTGGGTGCCGTGCTGCCATGGAACTTCCCTGCGCAGATGTATGCATGGAAAGTGGCGCCTGCCCTCATCACCGGCAACTCAGTCATCGTCAAACCCGCTGAACTGACCTCACTCTCAGCGTATCGATTGACACAATTAGCGTATGAGGCGGGCGTACCAAAAGCAGCTTTGCAGATGGTCTGCGGGCTTGGTGAAGAGGTGGGAGCGGCACTCGGTCAGCATATGGATGTTGACATGGTTTCTTTTACAGGATCAACAGAGGTTGGTCGACTGTTTCTACAGTACTCTGCACAAAGCAATCTGAAAGAAGTGGTTTTAGAATGTGGCGGCAAGAGTCCTCAGATTGTCTTTGCAGATGCTGTGGTCAATGAACAGACCATTGAACATATTTTATCTGCCGCTTTTTGGAATATGAGCGAAAACTGTAGCTGTGGTTCACGTTTACTTGTGCACTCTAGCCAAAAAGAGGCGGTATTATCACTACTACAAGAAGGTCTGAAATCTTGGAAGGTTGGTCATCCTTACGATTCTGAGGTCGCTATTGGCCCAATGATTGAAAAAGCACATTTCGAAAAGGTCGTATCACACCTCAATACAGCCAAAGCAGAAGGAGCCAGTCTGATCGCAGGTGGTCGCATCCACGATGAGCTTGGTAGTGGTTGGTATATCGAACCGACCGTCTTTGACAATGTCAGCCCAGATATGACGCTGTTCAAAGAAGAGGTTTTTGGTCCTCTTTTAGCGGTAACAAGTTTTGAGACCGAAGACGAGGCCATTCAGCTTGCCAATCACAGCGACTATGGGCTTGCCGCCTCTTTTTATACTCAAAATATCCATCGAGCCTTTCGCGTGGCGTCTGCCATTAAGGCCGGTACGGTCTCGATTAATGGTTTTTCAGAAGGAGATATTACAACGCCTTTTGGTGGCTACAAGCAATCTGGCTTTGGCGGTCGTGATAATGGTTTGGAGGCACTATCGCAGTACACCCAAACAAAAACCGTCTGGTTAGTGAATTAAAAACTGCCATCAGCCACGCTCAAATTAGCATAACCGAAAACATTACAAGGAAGTAACGTTATGGAAAATATTATCAATACTATCGTTGGATATATCTGGAGTGATGCGCTCGTCTATCTTGCATTGGGTGTCGGCATATATTTTACAGTCATGACCCGTGCTGTACAGATCCGTTATTTCAAAGAAATGATCAAATTGTTGTTCGACAAGCAAAGCTCACCGGCAGGGATTAGCTCTTTTCAAGCATTCTGTATGGCGTTATCAGGACGCATTGGTGTCGGTAATATTGCAGGGGTGGCGACTGCCATCGCAGCGGGCGGCCCAGGCGCAGTATTTTGGATGATTTCTATGGGTGTTCTGGGCGGTGCTAGTGCTTTTATCGAGTCTACTCTAGCACAGGTCTATAAACACAAAGTCGGCGATCAATACCGTGGTGGCTCACCGTTCTATATAGAAAGAGGCTTAAAACTTAAGCCCTTTGCGGTTCTCGTCGCTGTCGTCACCTGCCTATCTTATGGCGTATTAGTACCCGGCGTGCAGGCCAATACGATTGCCGATTCTTTTAATACCGCATTTAATATACCGCCCATGGCAACTGGAATGCTGCTAGTCGTACTGCTAGGCATTATTATATTTGGTGGTGTGAAGCGTATCGCTAATTTTGCCGGCAAAGTCGTCCCTATCATGGCTATCGGTTACATTCTCATGATGGTGATTGTATTGATTTTCAATGCGCAAAATATCCCTGCAATGCTCGCGCTTATCTTCAAAAGCGCTTTTGGAATGGATGCGGTATTTGGTGGTATGGTTGGAACTGCGATATCTTGGGGCGTACGCCGTGCGGTTTTCTCAAACGTTGCAGGTGCTGGTGAGGCCACCTTTAGCTCGGCAGCGGCAGAAGTATCACATCCTGCCAAGCAAGGTTTGGTACAGAGCTTTTCTATTTATATAGATACCGTGCTTGTTTGTACTGCAACAGCGTTAATGATTTTATCAACAGGTATGTACAACGTGGTTACTCCTGAGGGTGTAACATTGGTTAGCAACATGCCTGGTGTGGAAGCAGGAACTGCATTTACCCAAGCAGCGGTATCGACGGTCTTTAATCAGTATGGCAGTGGTTTTGTTGCAATTGCTATTTTCTTATTCGCCTTCACCTGTTTGATTGCCTATTACTATATTGCCGAGACGACTTTGGTTTATTTAGATAGTAAGCTTCGCTATCCAATGCTTAAGCATGCACTTAAGCTGATTTTTCTAATTGTTTGTTTTACAGGCAGTGTTCAGTCGATTGGTATGATGTGGGCGCTGGGTGATATCGGCTTTGGTAGTATGTGCTACTTAAACTTCATTGCTATTCTACTTTTGAGCAAAGTGGCTTTTAAAGTCCTCAAAGATTACGACGAGCAGATGAAATTAGGCGTCAATCCTGTCTTTGATCCTAAAAAGGCTGGCGTGGACAATGCAGACTTTTGGGTCGATTACAGTCAGGAGCATGGCCATAAATAATCGATTTAGTGATAATGCGGCAAAAGTTAATGGATAAAAAGTTGTTATCAACGTCAAGCAGGCCTCCCCTATTTATGTTAAATTGCAAAAAACCATAAGGATATTACATCTAAGCTAGCCATAGTATTTTATCCATTCATTTGATAGGAAGGTCAAGGATGACACTAGATAACAACGTACTACGTAAACGCACCAGCTTATTGGGTTCATTATTAGGGGATGCCATTTCTCGCCAGTCTGGTGAGCAGACAATAGATACTATTGAAACCCTGCGTAAAGGCTTTATTCAACAGCGCCGTGAACCTAATGAGGCACACAAGCAGCAGCTCATCGACTTTATTGCGTCTTTAGACAATCAAACTTTAAAGGATGTCATACGCGGATTTTCTATCTATTTTTTTCTTGCCAATCTAAGCGAAGAGAATTACTTGCGTGAGCAACGTCATGAGCTGCGTATGCAATCGGAGCAAAGCTGGGAGGGATCGTTTCGCCGCACCTTACTTGAGTGTCGTGAACGCAATATTGAGCCCGCTCAAATGCAAGAGCTGATTGATCAGCTAAAGTTTACGCCTGTATTTACGGCGCATCCTACCGAAGCGCGTCGCCGTACCACAATGAATATCTTACAAAGTCTGTTCGCTCACAGCGACGCTTTAAACAACGTGTCTGAAAACAGCTTCGCCTACGAGCAAGCCAAAGAGCAAACCGCGCAAACGATTGACTTATTATGGTCGTCTGATGAAGTGCGCACGCGCAAGCCATTGGTATATGATGAGATTAATAATGGCCTGCATTACTTTAACGCCAGTTTATTCAATGCGATTCCCAAAGTATATCGCAATATCAAAAAAGCTATTGTCGATATCTATCCAGAGCTCACAGACTATCCACTGCCTGCCTTCATGAGCTTTGGTTCATGGATTGGCGGCGATAGAGACGGTAATCCTTTTGTGACGTTTGAGACCACAGAGCTTGCTGTATTGATGCATGCGGATACTGTGCTGCGTCACTATCAAGTGCTACTCAAAAAACTGCGCCGACAGCTAATTCATAGTGACACTATTGTCACCATTTCACCTGACGTATATGCCAAAATCAAAAGTTATGATGAGCTCGATCAGCGTGTGTTTGACTATAACCTCGATGACTATGGCAACGAGCCATATCGTCGCCTGCTTTCTTTAATCCTTACCAAGGTCAATGCCACCAATCGCCGTATCCAAAGCAAGGGCACTGACATCGAGGCTGAAAAAGATGCTTATGCCAATCCAGAAGAGCTATTAGAGGACCTGCGCATTATCCGTCAAAGTGTCACTACTCACGACAAGGCGCATGCAGATGGATTATTGCTCGATGTGATTCGCCTGGTCAAAACTTGCGGCTTTCATTTGGCAGCGCTCGATATCCGTCAAGAGTCGTCATACCATGGCGAAGTGATTGCAGATATCTTTGCCAGTGCCTCCAACCTGCCTGATTATCAAACGCTAAGCGAAACCGAACGCCAAGAGTGGCTCACACGCTTGCTACAAAAACCGGGCACGCCGCTCATCTATACTGATAACCTGACAGACAAAACGCGTGAGCAATTGTCACTGATGAATTCTGTCGCCACCTTACGCAAACTAGTAGGACCGGCTACTTTTGGTAGCTATGTTATCTCGATGACCAACAACGCTAGCCAACTACTAGAAGTATTGCTGCTCATGCGCTTTGCAGGCTTATGTAGAGTGGATGATGACGGTCAGTTGTCTGCCGATCTCCCTGTCGCACCGTTGTTTGAGACCATCGAAGATCTCAAAAATATTGATAAAATCTTACCTGCCGTGTTAGACAATCCACTGTATCGCGGATTGCTACAGAATACCGATAATACGCAAGAGATCATGCTAGGTTATTCGGACTCATCAAAAGATGGCGGTATCATCACCTCTGCGTGGCAGCTTTATAGCGCGCAGCAAACCATCAATAACATTGCTGAGCAATATGCTATAAAAACGCGATTATTCCATGGTCGTGGCGGTTCTGTAAGCCGTGGTGGCGGATCAACGCACAAAGCCATTGCTGCACAGCCGGCTGGTACGTTACATGGTCAGATTAAAGTGACCGAACAAGGCGAAGTGCTCTATGCTAAGTATGCCAATACGGATACTGCCGTGTTTGAGCTGACCATGGCAATCACGGGTACACTCAAAGCTTGCTCAACAAGATTTGTCGTGCAACCGAATGAGTTGCCAGAATATGAAGCCTTATTTGCACGGTTAGCAGATGCTGGCGAGCAGCGTTATCGAGAGCTAACCGATCATACCGAAGGGTTTTATAAATTCTACTCCGAGGTCACCCCAGTACAAGAGATCTCGTTATTAAACATTGGCTCACGTCCTGCTCACCGCAAAAAAGGCTTGCCGAGTAAAACCACCTTGCGAGCGATTCCTTGGGTGTTTGGCTGGTCGTTAGCACGTTTCACTCTACCTGCTTGGTATGGTGTAGGTAGTGCGCTGCACAGTGTCAAAGACAACGAGATTTTGATGAAAGAGATGAATGCGCACTGGCCATTTTTTAGCGTCTTTGTCAGTAATATTGAGATGGCCTTCACCAAGGCCAATATGAATATTGCACAGGCCTATAGCCAATTATGTGAAGACGCTGTATTGCGTGAGAAAATTATGAGCGAAGTCCTCGATGAGCATAAACTGACCTATTCAGGACTGAACTCTTTACTTGAGCAAGACTCTTTGTTGTCTAGCCAGCAAAATCTAGCTGCCTCTCTACAGTGGCGAGATGCTTATCTAGATCCCATTAACTATATCCAGATTGAGCTGTTAAAGCGTGCCAGACAACAAGATGAAGATACGATAGATAACAATAAATATGGCGATTTCAATGTAGAAGACTCGTTAATCCGTAGTATCAATGCACTGGCAGCGGGCTTACGTAATACGGGGTAAAATTAGATAAAATTGACAAGAAAACTATGATAGCTAGATGAATGTGTATTATTTAATGCACATTCATTGCATAGCCTACGAGTAATAATTTATAGCTCAGCCTACATATCTTATCATTTCTGACATTAATCTATTGTCAGAATAATCTATTCAATCATATCTAACCCAACCCATTTTAAGAGCTAAAATAACTTATCTCTACTTACTTTATTTTTTATAATTGCTAACAACCAACAACTATATTTTAATGTGCATTTTGTTAGTCGGACCTCAGCATTGAGTTGCATCATATCTCTCGGAAAAACACTTTTCTCGCTAATAAAAGCATAGATATGTATACATTTGTCGTGCGCTTGGACAAAAGTTGTGCAATAATTGATTAGAAACTTTTGTTTGATTGTTTTTATAGATACTCTAAATAAATTACTTGGCTATTGACAGGTGATTGTAAGTTGCTAGAGCAGTATCCTACTTTGTATTGGAATATGTTCAAAATATACTTTTGGAGAAATTACTATGCAATTGAAAAAACACTTAATGACCTCAGCACTTGTGGCTACTACTATCCTAGCAGGATTTTCTGCTGCTAACGCTGCGACAGCTGATGGCACCTTCGACGTCAAACTCACGATAACTTCTTTTTGCTCTGTAGACTCATCATCTGGTGTTCAAGATATTAATTTTGGTAGCTATGCTGCAAATACAGGTCCCACGGGAATCGCTGAACAGTCTTCAGCCAGCAATATTTCAGTCACCTGTTCCAAAGACGCACCCTATGTTATAAATTTAACACCATCCAACAATAGCCCATCAGGGGCGGGAGCGATGACAGGCCCAGGTAGCGATACAATTAGTTATCAGTTGTCCAAAACAACAGGTGGTTCTGCTTGGGGTAATAATGGGATCTTAAGTGCGGAAGGTGATGGTGTCTCTGGTACAGGTGCTGGATTAAGCGCCGCCGCCGATACTTATACCGTATACGCCAAGGTAACTTCTACAACAGACGTTAAACCTGGTGACTATTCTGATACTGTCGCTGTTAGCGTGCTGTACTAATAATGATGTTAAACGACTGTATAAGGCATACGGTGCATTATGGGCTTATTTCTGGACTGCTATTGTTTTCTGGTGCGGTAAGAGCAAGTGGATTGCAAGTATCCCCTATATCTCTAACGTTACAAGCCAGACAAAATGCCAGTGGGCTGACTCTTAGCAATTCTGGTAACAACGTGGTCAACGCGCAAGTGCGTGTGTATCACTGGTCACAGAATAATATGCGTGATGAACTTGAATCCTCACGTGGACTGTTAGCAAGCCCGCCTATGATTCGTTTAAATCCTGGTGAGCAGCAGCTGATTCGAATTATTAGAACTAAGACACAATCACAAGATATAGCAGCAGCCGAGGACGCATTTCGACTGCTGATTAACGAGTTGCCTGTCAAATCTGATGATAAAAAAACTGGTCTGCAATTTGTATTAAGTTATTCATTACCCGTATTCGTTCAGCCTAAAGGCACAAAAAAAATTGGCCCTAAGTTACAATGGAGCGCTCAGACACAACCTAATACCGATCAGATAAAGCTGAAAGTAAGTAATAGTGGGAATGGGCATGCTCAGCTAGCAGCCCTAAGTTTTGTGGACAATAACAACAATCTCACTGAGATTAATAAAGGATTACTAGGTTACGTTTTGCCAGGATCTACCATGCATTGGGTGCTAAAAATATCACCAGCTACGCTAAAAAAAGGTGGAAAATTTAAGGTGTTGATGAATGGAACTCAAACAATACCCAATATCACGCTGGAAAATTTTACTCACTAACCTAATCTTTCATATGATGACCATATCTATAGGTCATGCTGTAAATGGGTTTAATCCTCTAGAGGTTGACCAAAAAAGATTGTCTCAACTTGAGTTGGACAACTATAGTGATAATCCAGATACCGAGCTTGATCTGTATTTGGAGGTCACATTGAATGGCAAAAACGTGGGTTTGGTTCATTTCATTTATGATGACAATCAACTGTGGGCGAGTACTGATGTATTACAACAGATGGGCTTTATATTACCATCTCATATCGTGACGCCAATCTCTCTCAACCGTATTCCTAATCTCAAAGTTGACTATAATCCTCGCCAGCAAATGGTAAGTATGATTGCATCAATTGACATGCTAAATTTAGACATGACAGTACATAGCACTCATCAACATAAACGTCTAACCACCAATACATCACCTGGCATATTATTAAACTATACGCTTTACGGTACACATGACCCAAACGATGACAGTAACCTCAGTGCTTACACAGAATTACGAGCATTCAATAATTCTGGAGTGCTGAGTAGTACAGCATTAACAGCCGCAAAAAATGATACTTGGGATAGGAGTGACTGGAGCGCTCATACCGTTCGATTGGATACCAGCTGGCGCAAATCATTCCCTGACAGCCTGATTACGATGCAGGCAGGAGACATATTTACAAGTGCATTATCATGGACACGCCCCACCCGTTTGGGCGGTCTACAAATAGGCAGTAATTTTAACTTGCAGCCTTATATGGTAACCACACCCCTACCTTCATTTTTTGGTACAGCAACCCTACCTTCAGCGGTAGAGCTATATATAAATGGGCTTAAGCAATTTAGTACAGATGTCCCTGCAGGCCCGTTTGAATTTGATACCGTACCTAGTTTTAGTGGTGCTGGCAGAGCTCAATTAGTAGTGACTGATGCATTAGGTCAAAGTCAGACCCTCGACTTCTCTTTATATAATACACATCAATTATTACAATCAGGGCTTTCCGACTGGTCCTTTGAGATTGGAGCAGTACGTGAAGATTATGGTATTGAATCCTTCAATTATGCTGACGATATAGCTGCTAGTGGCACTTGGCGTTATGGCGTAAATGATCGTTTTACTGCAGAAACCCATGCTGAAGCAACCTCTGGTCTCCAGAACGCTGGGATTGGTGGTACTTGGTTATTAGGGCGTACAGGTGGAGTGCTGTTTGCATCGCTGGCGGGCAGTGAGGGTCAAGGCAAAAGCGGCACACAGTATAGTGCAAGCTACTCGTGGAATAACCATCGTTTTTATGTTGGACTCAATGCCATAGGCACTCATGGTAGCTACCGAGATATTGGTACGCAATATGGCTCGGCACCGGCCCATCGAAGTGAGCAGTTCTTAACAGGTTACAGTACTCGGTCTATAGGAAGCTTTGGTCTCAGCTATAACCAAGTAACTTATGACCAGCAGGACGCCATACAACTTGCCAGCGCCTATTGGAGTAAAAACTTTGGTCGACGCTTGATGCTGAACGTTAACCTGACGCATGATTTTAATAACTCTGACAACAGTAGTGCAGTAATTGGGGCATCTATGGCACTGGGCCAGAACCGGTCAGCCAGTAGCAGCTTACAACAGCAAGGTAATGGCACTTTTTTTGTGGCAGATATATCGCAAGCCGAGCCTAACTCGGGCGGTGTAGGCTGGCGAGCACAAACCCGTAATAGCGCAGACCGTAACGACATGTTGGCAGAGTTGAGCTATCTTGGGCGCTATGGACAAGTAAAAGCAGGCATTGCAACGAATGAAGATGACCTCTCTTTTTATGGTGGCAGTACAGGATCGTTAGTTATGATGGGTGGTGGCCTGTTTCCTTCACGCAGGCTTAATAGCAGCTTTGCGGTAGTCTCCACTAACGGTATCGCTAATGTTCCAATTCTTTTACAAAATAGTCCGATTGGCAGCACCAATAGTAAAGGGTTGCTACTAGTATCACCACTCAATGCTTATCAAGAAAATAAAATAGGTATCAACCCTATGGACTTGCCTGCCAATATGAGAATCGACAAAGTGAGCATTGATGCCACGCCAGCAGAGCAATCCGGTATGGTGGTAGCTTTAGACATCACACCAGTGAACGCGGCATCAGTTATTCTACAGGACGATAAAAATAAAGTAATACCAGTCGGTAGTACAGTAGAGATGCTTTCAAAGAAAGGTGTACCAGCAGCTATGGTTGGTTTTGATGGTGAGGTATATTTAGATATGCTGGATACACAAAATATTTTACAAGTAACCACGCCTGACAGTCAGGTTTGTCATGTTAGCTTTGAATATCACAGTGACCATAATGATATTCCACTCATTGGTCCGTTCGTCTGCGATGAGGTACAAAAATGAGGCAGCTATTACAATGGTGTTATGGTTCATTGCTTTCACTGGCTGGGACTTTGTTGCCCGTGCAGCATGCTAATGCCATATTAACTGCTGATTGCAGCGCAAGTATGAGCCCTAGCATCATAAATGTCAGCACAGCAATAACCCCTAGTAACGCCGATAGTGCCAATATCAATGCAACCCTAAATTATACTTGCAAAAATACTGATCTTCTTCTTAGCATGAAAGTATCGGTCTGTCTGTCAGCTGATGGCGGTGACTATAACCCCAGTATAATATCTCCACGTTTTTTGAAAAACACGCTAAATAATTCCCGATTGGCCTTTAATATGACATTACCCGGAGATACAGTTTGGGGTACAGCATCAGGCTCAATTTATAAATCTGTCGTACATACCATTGCCCCAAAGAACAGTATCTCTGTCGATGTGCCGATCAAAATATCTTTAATACCCAATAATGATAATAAGCTTGCGACATTAGGCGCCTATATCAATAATTTTAATACAAGCGGTACCGCCATCACTTATGCGGATAGACTACTTCCAATACTATCTACTCCCGATTGTCTAACAGATGTGATAAAAGAAAAGAAGCCTCTGCTGTTTACTGTTCAAGCAAAGGTTGTGCCCAGCTGTGTGATTAATGCTACCTCTGACATTAACCTAGGCAGCCATTCGGCAAATCAAACCAATATTGTGGGCAGTAATAACAATGCCATTAATACGACCTGCACCAATAATACCTCCTACTATATCGGGCTATCTCCCTCGAATGGCAATATAAACGGTGCAGGTATGATGAGTGGTACTGGTAGCAACACTGACAAAGTACCGTATCAATTACGCAGTACCGCGGGCTCTGCCGGAACCATCTGGGGCAATACGGCAACGTCGACAACTGTTGGAAATGGACTTGCTAGTACTGGTACTGGCGTAGCACAATCTCAAACCGTATATGTGACCGTACCAAGTGCTGATGTGACGCCTGATAATTATTCTGATACTGTGACTATTCGTGTGAATTATTGAGCGACAATTACTTTCTGACGAAACGATATGTTTTGTGATTATCTATAAAACAAGTATCTTTGTGAGCAAGAGCTGGTAAAAAAATTAATCGTTAGTCTCGCGATATAACGTGGTTTGTGACTCTTGCCTAAAGTCCTCATAGGTAATGGCAGCCTCACTCTCTGGAGCTGGAGAAGGTCCTATAGGCTCAACTTCAGCTGCGGGCACGTTTTGTTCGTTATTGTCTGCATTAATCGGTTGTGCTGACACTAACGGCTCCTCGACCGTATTGGCATCATTAGATAATTGGTTGTCATCACTATTCACTACAGGTTCGGCGCCGACCACTGGCGTGCTGGTCGTAGCTGCCGGCGCTATCCCGTCTAAGTCGCTATCATTGCTAACAGTAGTGTCAGAAACAGAAGTCGATAAAAATCCCGTAAAAATAAGGGTAAGTACGACAATAGCAATGAGTAGTGAGCCAAAAATCATACCAATAATGAGAGGCTTTTTACTACTTACCACTTTCTTTTGTGGCGTTATGGCATCCCTATGATCTGGCTCCAATGGCATGGCTTTAGTATTTAAAGGGTCATCAATCGTTGTGTTAGATAAAGGCGTCGCTTGATCGAGATCGACAGAAGATGGCTTTTTTTCCTCATTATTCTTATTTAATTCATTAACTAAGTCACTATTTAAGTTATGGTCAACACCAGCATAATTATCCATTCGCGTATCTGACACCTTGTTTTGTGTCGATGCCTTTTGACCTGAAAAGTCAAAAGTAGCGTTTGTTGTGACGATGTCGGCTAACTCTAATCTTGGCTCTTTATCGTTTTCTTCATCTTCGAATAGTTGCAGCTCTTCTACGCTTAGAGGCTCAAAAGCAGGTAACTTACTTGCCGTTTTTAATGAGGTTGAATCATCATTATCATTTTGGGTGTCATTTTCAGCACTTTGAACTCGACTGATAAAACGTTCGTAAATATTATTTTTGGCACGCTTACGCGATTTTTTATGAACGAGTTGAGACAACTCTTCGTCAAAATCAGTACCGATGTCTTTTTTTTCGTCGTTCATAAAATAACACCAAGCCAGTTTATGCTACTGGCAGTAAATGACTGATAAAATGAAGTTGTGAATTTTATTGCTAAACTGTAACAGCGTCGCTAGTCCCCAATATAGTTGCTCGCACCCCTATCTTCAAGCACAATTTATTTGAGGCCGCTAACATTCGTAAGACCCATCTTAAATAATGCGATGAATTCTTATCAAAAGTAGCTCGTATAGAGACAACATATACCATAACAGGCTTAATAACATGGATTTAAAACAGCTCAATGCATTTATTGCTGTCGCGAATTTACGCAGCTTTAGTGCAGCCGCAGCAAAGACAGGACTGTCACAGCCAAGTTTGAGCCGCCTGCTTAAACAGCTCGAGACCGATATGGATGTGGTACTTATCGATCGTTACCACAGGCCATTACATCTGACTGAAGCGGGCAAATTTTTTTACGATAAGATAAGCACCATACTGACAGAAATTGAGACCGTCACGAGTATGACCCAGCGCTTATCAGCGCCAAGTAGTGCGCTAAACATCGGTTTTGTGCCGTCAGTATTATATGGTCTACTCCCTGAAATCATCGCCATGCTCAAGCAGTCCAATCCTGATATAGAGGTCAACCTCAAAGATATCAGTTCTTATCAGCAAATGGAGGCACTCAAATCTGGTGAGATTGATATCGGTTTTGGGCGTTTTGCCCATCAAGATCCCTGGATTCAACAAATATTACTGCGGCATGAGCGCTACGTGGTGGCCTTACCAAAGTCGCATCCTCTCGCCAATGTAAAAGAGCAGCGATTAATAGATTTGGCAAACAATCGCTTGATTTTGTACCATCAAACGCATTTACCGATTGCCACCACACTACCGACATCAGAGTCAGTTAGCACAAAGCAGGAAGCTAATACAAAAACCAGACGTGTCACCAATGAAAAATCTGCACTTAGTGAGCCGATTACAGAGCCGTTGCTACATTTGTTTGCACAATACGGTATCTCACCATTTATGACCACTACGGTGAGTGACTTGCAAGTAGCCCTAGGCTTAGTCGCTGCGGGCGAAGGTATCACGCTTGTACCTGCCAGCTTAACCACGGTACGTACGGAACAAATCAGTTACCAGCGTTTGGTACACGAAAACGTCACCTCTCCTATTTACCTGCATACTCTCAAAGATTTTGTGCATCCAAGTATCTCTGAGTTATTGAATGCGATCTATCAGGTCTATGAAGAACGAGGCATCACCTACCGGCGACAAAAATTTGTATAACGTTCTTAAATGACCAGATATTGTGTGGATATTGTGTTATAAAGAAACGCCAAAAATAATATGCTCTAATACTTGATATTATCAGATTAGTATGCTAACCAAAAAGAATGGCAATGCAAACAAATAGTAATAACTATCACTATTAATAACTAGAATAATCGTTCTCCTGAATCGTATTGGTGTGCTAAAGTCGATACAAGATTAATCGTTTTATAAAAAAGCATGTATAAAGCGATTGTCTAATGATCACTGGCAAACTGACACAGGTAAGTGATGATTTGCCGTTTTAACCATTTCGAGGTATTCAT
Organism: Psychrobacter sp. Ps6; assembly: GCF_022129235.1. Lineage (GTDB taxonomy): Bacteria > Pseudomonadota > Gammaproteobacteria > Pseudomonadales > Moraxellaceae > Psychrobacter. Next base: position 154,539 of record NZ_JADQAI010000005.1, read on the forward strand.
GTCCACACAACCACTCAACAACCCAAGTACCACTGACGATATCGTTACTGAACAGCAAGAAGGCTTTAGTTGGCGTATCTTTGGCCCAGGTATTTTGATGGCGACCGCTGCAATCGGTGGTTCGCATCTGATTTCATCGACGCAGGCTGGTGCTATATATGGCTGGCAGTTGGCGATTATGATTGTTTTAGCCAACGTTTTTAAATATCCGTTTTTTCGCTTTGCAACCGATTACGTCTATGACACAGGCGAGAGTTTGATTGCAGGCTACGCCAAACGCTCAAAGGTGTATCTTTGGGTATATTTTATCCTCTCCATCTTATCAGCGGTCATCAGTACGGGTGCGGTCTCGCTGATTGCAGCGGTGATTTTGGGCTTTATGCTACCCGCCTCTCTTGAGTTATCGACGATGGTGCTGTCTGTGATCATCGTGGCCGTCTCTTGGTTCTTTTTGATCGCTGGTCATTATAAATTGCTCGATGGTGTGACTAAATGGATTATGATTGCCTTGACGGCAGCTACCGTTGCCGCGGTCGTGATTGCCGCTGGCAAGCCCACGGTTATGGCAGCAGATTTTATTGCTGTGTCTCCTTGGAACCTAGCGACACTCGGTTTCATCGTCGCACTCATGGGCTGGATGCCAGCACCGCTTGAGTTTGCCGCGATTACTTCTATGTGGACCTCTGCCAAAGTAAAAGCCGATCACACCACGCACAAGCAAGGATTGCTCGACTTCAACGTCGGTTATGCCGTTTCAGCGATTCTAGCCTTGTTTTTCTTATCGCTTGGTGTGTTTGTCCAGTATGGTTCAGGGCAAGAGATTGAGCTGGTCGGCGGTGCTTATATCAACCAGTTAATCAATATGTATACAGCAACCATCGGTGAATGGTCACGATTGCTGGTGGCCTTCGTCGCCTTCATGTGTATGTTTGGCACGACAATCACGTGTGCTGATGGCTACGGCCGTGCCAATGCTGAGTGCTGGCGTCTGCTTAAAGGCGAAAGCGAAATCAATAAAAAGCAAATCGCTTTTTGGACGACATACGCTATCGGTGGCGGGTTTGTGATTATTACGTTCTTCACAGGACAATTGGGCGCGATGCTTAAGTTTGCCATGATATCTGCGTTTGTCTCTGCGCCTATCTTTGGTTGGCTCAACTACTCATTGGTTAAGAAACATAAAAAACTGTCCGCCGGTATGAACGCCCTGTCTATCGCAGGCTTGGTATTCTTGGCAGGATTTGCCTTATTGTTCCTAGCCAATTTGGCAGGTTTATTTGCTTAAACTTAGTCTTTTTTAAGCTCATGATAAATGAAGCCCTAATAGCTCAGCTGTTAGGGCTTTTTGGTGGGAAAAGGGCAATTTACAGAGCAATACACCCATTGTAATTGTAACAAAATGTAAAAATACGCCCTGTTAAAATTTGGCGATTTGAGTAATATGAATACTTATTCTAACCAAACGTTAAAAAGTAGATAATGCTATTTGTTTTATAAATATTATTAAATTAACTACAATAAATTATTATAAATAGTAAACAGATATCTATAAGCAAACCTTTGCAGACGTGGATAATTGGGTATAATCAGTGACAACAACAAGATTATTTTCTATCCATACAAGCCCATGAAAGGATACTCACATGACCTCACTCTCAGCAGGTGCACGCTTTCGCAGTGCGCTTAAACAAAAAAACGATAACAACCAGCCACTACAAATTGCAGGCGCGATTAATGCCTATACCGCGATGATGGCGACCCAAGTCGGTCACCAAGCGCTGTATCTCTCTGGCGGCGGTGTGGCAAACGCATCATTTGGTTTGCCTGATCTTGGCATGACCAGCCTTGATAATGTGCTAGAGGACGCGCGCCGTATCACTGATGCCGTTGATACGCCATTATTGGTTGATATCGATACCGGCTTTGGCGGCGCGTTTAACATTGCACAAACCATCAGAAAAATGGAAAAAGCAGGCGTGGCAGCGGTACACATCGAAGACCAAGTCGCGCAAAAGCGCTGTGGTCACCGTCCAAATAAAGAAATCGTTAGTATCTCTGAGATGGTTGATCGCCTAAAGGCGGCACTGGATGCCAAAACGGATCCTGATTTTGTGGTGATGGCTCGTACTGATGCGCTGTCTGTTGAAGGCTTAGACGCTGCTGTTGAACGTGCCGTTGCTTTTCAAGAAGCTGGCGCCGACATGATCTTTGCAGAAGCGCTGACTGATATCGAGATGTATCGTAAATTTACCGATGTACTCGACATTCCTGTCCTCGCCAACATGACCGAGTTTGGTCAGACCGATCTATATACCACTGATCAGTTGTATGGTGTGGGTGTGGATATGGTGCTATATCCACTATCCGCTTTCCGTGCCATGAATAAGGCCGCATTGAACGTTTACCAGCACTTGCTCGATGACGGTACGCAAGAAAAAGTCGTCGATACCATGCAGACGCGCATGGAGCTTTATGATTTCTTAAACTATCACGAGTTTGAGCAAACCTTAGATAAGCTGTTCGCAGACAATAAATAACCATAATAAGCAGTATTTTCACTTAACAATATAAAAAGCTACCCACAAAAGGAATGTAGACATGGCAGCACAGAAAGAACTTTCAGGCGCAGGACTTCGCGGACAAGTTGCTGGTAAGACGGCATTATCGACCGTTGGCAAATCGGGCTCTGGTCTGACCTATCGCGGCTATGACGTATCAGAGCTGGCAGATAAGTGTATTTTTGAAGAAGTGGCGTATTTGCTGCTATATGGCAACTTACCTACGCAAAGCGAACTTGATGCCTATCAAGCTAAGCTCAAAAGCCTTCGCGGCCTACCACAAGCATTAAAAGACGTGCTTGAGCGTATCCCGGCCGACGCACATCCAATGGATGTGCTACGTACTGGCTGCTCTATGCTAGGCAACCTTGAGAGCGAAACGGATTTCGCTCAGCAAAACGATAAAACTGATCGTATGCTGGCAGCTTTCCCATCGATCATTAACTATTGGTATCGCTTTAGCCATGACAATGTGCGTATCGAGACTGATACGGATGATGCCACCATTGGCGGTCATTTCTTGCACTTGCTCAAAGGCGAAAAGCCAAACGAGCTACACGAAAAGGTTATGAACGTCTCGCTTATTCTCTATGCAGAGCATGAGTTTAACGCCTCAACCTTTACTGCGCGTGTGTGTGCATCTACCTTATCTGACATCCACTCTTGTATCACTGGTGCAATCGGTTCACTACGCGGTCCATTGCATGGCGGAGCGAATGAAGCGGCGATGGATATGATTGAAGGCTTTAGCTCACCTGATGAAGCTGAAGAAGAGATGATGGGTATGCTGGCTCGTAAAGACAAAATCATGGGCTTTGGTCATGCGATCTATAGCGAGTCAGATCCACGTAACGTGGTGATTAAAGGCTGGGCTGAGAAGCTAGCTGCGGACGTTGGTGATGAAGTGCTATACCCAGTATCAGTACGCTGTGAAGAAGTCATGTGGCGTGAGAAAAAACTGTTCTGTAATGCTGACTTTTTCCATGCTTCTGCCTATCACTTCATGGGTATCCCAACCAAACTGTTCACGCCAATATTTGTCTGCTCACGTCTGACTGGTTGGGCAGCTCATGTGTTTGAGCAACGTGCCAATAACCGTATCATTCGCCCAAGTGCCGAATATACGGGTGAAGAGCTGCGCCCTGTACCAGATATGAGTGCGCGTTGATTTCATTTATATAAAAGTGCGTAGAGTGTCATTGTTTTGGCGCTCTACAGTCGCTTTTTAAACAAGTTAAAACACAATGATATTTGATAACACTTTTGATATTAAATCAGCATTAAAAAATGCACCCTTTTTACATACTTGGTGGTCTTTCACTAAAGAAAGTACAGATTCCAAGAAAGTTTTTACAGACGAGCTTGAAAGAGAGCTTTATATAGGTCACCCACTGTATGGATTGGAAGTCGAAGTTCTTGCAAACGGTCAAGGGGACGATTATTTATTTAAAATAAAACAGTCAAGCCAAGTCTGTATTGTGCATCTAACTCGCAAACATGCTACTGAAATTCCCCCTTATCCAATAACACAAATATATGAAAGCTTAGATGATTGGTATGAAACAGACTATATCCCCGATTTTTTTGACATATTAGGTGTGCCAAGTGATTTAAGTTTTTTGAACAAAATGTGATTGGTTATGCCATTGGCTTGATTGGGAATAAGGACTTTGAAAACTATCTATATACGCTAGAGCGCACCGCCTGCCAATTAACAGAAGATGAATATCTGACTTTCATTGCTTTAGATTTCAATAATAAATTCGAAGTGCTAATCGCATTTAATCAATGGTTTAGAAAAAAATTTAACGATGCCAGATATGATCTATTAGAAATGAACAAAAGGTTCAACAAGTAACTATAAACTGAATATCTATCTTATTTTTAATAACAACATTTGTATTCCAACCAGCCAACCGCCAAAGGTGACTTATGGACAACGCCCTAGTACAACCCATGAACGATGAATTCAAAAAACCACTTCCCGGTACTGACCTTTATTATTTTGACACCCGCGAAGCTGTCGAGCGTATCGAAGCGGGTGCTTATGACAAACTACCATTTTGCTCAAAAGTATTGTGTGAAAACCTCGTCCGCCGTTGTCCGCCAGAAGATCTGACGGCGGCGCTCACGCAGCATATCGAGGGCAAGCAAGACCTCGATTTTCCATGGCACCCTGCCCGCGTGGTGTGTCATGATATCTTGGGTCAAACGGCTTTTGTTGATTTGGCAGGTTTGCGTGATGCTATCGCTGAGCAAGGCGGTGATCCTTCTAAAGTAAACCCTATCGTGCCAACTCAGCTCATTGTTGACCATTCATTGGCCGTTGAGCACGCAGGCTTTGAAGATGATGCCTTTGAGAAAAACCGCGCGATTGAAGAGCGCCGCAACGATGACCGCTTTCACTTTATCAACTGGTGTCAGTATGCCTTTGACAATGTCAACGTCGTACCACCGGGTAACGGTATCATGCATCAGATTAACCTAGAGAAAATGTCACCTGTCGTACAGGTCGTGCACAATAAAGCGGGTGAAGAAGTCGCGTTTGCCGATACGCTAGTTGGTACGGATAGCCACACGCCGATGGTCGATGCACTAGGTGTGATCTCAATCGGTGTTGGCGGTCTAGAAGCCGAAAGCGTCATGCTAGGTAACCCATCATATATGCGCCTACCTGATTACGTTGGCGTAAAATTAACAGGCAAATTGCAAAAAGGCATCACTGGTACGGACTTGGTACTTGCGATGACTGAGTTCTTACGTGATGCAGGCGTGGTCTCTACTTATATCGAATTCTTCGGTGACGGTGCACGCCAGCTAAGTGTCGGTGACCGCGCCTCTATCTCCAATATGACGCCTGAATATGGTGCAACTGCTGCGATGTTCTATATCGATGAGCAAACTATTGATTATCTACGTCTGACGGGTCGTTCTGAGGAACAGATTAAATTGGTTGAGCAGTATGCCAAGCAAACGGGGCTTTGGGCTGATGGCATGGAAAAAGCCGAATACACCCGCGTGCTTGAGTTTGATTTGTCATCAGTTGGTCGTAATATGGCAGGCCCGTCGCGCCCCCATTCCCGTGTATCTACTGATGATTTGGTGGCCAAAGGCATCGCCCACGCGCCCGATCAAAAGCTGCCTGAACCAAAAGACGGTTTGATGCCGGATGGCGCGGTTATTATCGCTGCTATCACCAGCTGTACCAATACTTCAAACCCACGCAATATGGTTGCCGCAGGTTTGGTTGCCCGTAATGCTAATGCCAAAGGATTACTACGTAAACCTTGGGTGAAGTCATCCTTAGCACCTGGCTCAAAAACGGTCAAAATGTACTTAGAAGAAGCAGGCCTGATGCCAGAATTACAAGAGATTGGCTTTGACGTGGTTGGCTTTGCTTGTACGACCTGTAATGGTATGAGTGGTGCACTTGACCCTGACATCGAGCAAGAAATTATCGACAATGATTTATTTACCACGGCAGTACTATCTGGTAACCGTAATTTTGACGGTCGTATCCATCCGTATGCCAAGCAAGCATTTTTGGCATCGCCGCCACTCGTTATCGCTTATGCCATCGCTGGTAACATTCGCTTTGATATCGAAAAAGACTCATTGGGCAAAGACCAAGATGGCAACGATGTCTATCTAAAAGACATCTGGTTTGATGATGAAGAAGTAGATGCCATTGTTGCTTCTGCCGTGAAGCCTGAGCAGTTCAATGCCGTATATATCCCAATGTTTGATGAAGCCAAGAAGGATACGGGCAAAGCGTTAAGCCCATTGTACGACTGGCGTGAAATGACCACGTACATTCGCCGTCCGCCGTATTGGGAAGGTCAAATGGCAGCGATGAACAAACTAAAAGGTATGCGTCCATTGGCAGTATTGGGTGATAACATCACCACCGATCATATGTCACCGTCGAATGCTATTCTTGGCTCATCAGCAGCTGGCGAGTATCTCGATACCATGGGCTTGCCTGCTGAGGACTATAACTCATACGCGACCCATCGCGGCGACCATTTAACCGCGCAACGTGCGACCTTTGCCAATCCTAAGCTATTGAACGAAATGGTACGCGATGAAGATGGTGAGGTTATCCAAGGCTCATTGGCGCGCGTCGAACCAGAAGGTCAAGTCATGCGTATGTGGGAAGCGATTGAAACCTATATGAACCGTGAGCAGCCGCTGATCATCATCGCAGGTGATGGCTATGGTCAAGGCTCAAGCCGAGATTGGGCTGCCAAAGGTGTGCGTCTCGCTGGCGTAGAAGCCGTCGTCGCCGAGGACTTTGAGCGTATTCATCGTCAAAATTTAGTTGGTATGGGTGCTCTACCTTTACAGTTTGAGGAGGGCACGACTCGCCATACGCTAAATATCGATGGCACAGAAACCTTTGATGTTACAGGTGAAGTCTCGGCTGGCGGGTTGATGACTTTAGTGATTCATCGTACTGATGGTAGTACCACTGAGACGCCTATTATCTGCCGCTTAGATACGGCTGATGAAGTAAAAATGTACAATGCTGGCGGTATGCTACAGCGTTTTGCTAAAGAGTTTATTGAAGGTACGTTGGATATTGTCTAAGAGTCTCTTGTAGGTTTTAGCATGATAAATAGAAAAGTATAACAGTCGCCGATGTTGTATAACCTTATATGACGTCGGCTTTTATTTGCTTTTGCGTTCTATACACTGAGTTTTGTGACTTACTCCTAAGTACTAGATAGCAGCTAAATATTGAGTTTACTTAATCAATAGCGTAACATGTACTATATATTGTACAAGTCATGAAGCGTATTATGAAAGGAGCAAACCATGAGAGTCGTTAGTTTTTCAGAAGCCAGAAAGCACCTAAAATCCGTCTTAGATACGGTAAACGATGATGCCAATGCCACTATCGTAACCCGCCGTGACGCTGATGATGCCGTTGTGATGTCGCTTGATTATTACAATAGTCTGATGGAAACCGTCTATCTATTAAAATCTCCTGCCAATGCGGCGCACTTAGCGGACTCTATTGCCCAATATAAAGCTGGCAAGACCGTGACGCGCGAGTTAATTGATACGGCAGAAGATAATGATATCAACGCTGAGAATGCTTGAACTCAAAGGCTTTAATCAATCCAAAGGGTCTAATAATGAGTGAACAACTAGCATGGACAGATGCTGCGTGGAAAGACTATCTGTATTGGCAAACGCAAGATAAAAAAACACTCAAACGTATTAATAAACTCATCACCGAATGTAAGCGTAATCCGTTTGAAGGCATTGGCAAACCTGAACCCCTAAAAGAAAACCTATCTGGATTTTGGTCAAGACGTATCGACGACGCCAATCGGTTGGTATATGCCGTCGATGATAACTATCTTACGATTATCTCTTGTCGCTATCATTATTAATGAGCGTTCTTAGTCGTTCGTGTTTACTTGCTGATGACGCCATACCCAATCTTATAACAATATAAAAAGGACTTAATACAGTGGCCCAAACCAATACTAAATCAAAAACCCCTTTCGCCCCGCAACTATCTGTCCCCGCAACCTATATGCGCGGCGGTACCTCAAAAGGCACGTTCTTTAAACTATCTGATTTGCCTGAGCGTTGCCAAGTCGCTGGCGAGGCGCGGGATAACTTCTTATTGCGCGTCGTCGGCAGCCCAGATCCTTATGGCAAGCAAATCGATGGTCTCGGCAATGGTAGCTCCAGCACCTCAAAGACGGTTATCTTATCCGAATCAGATAGACCTGATCATGATGTGAATTATCTGTTTGGACAAGTTAATATCGCCAAGCCTATGATTGATTGGGCGGGAAACTGTGGCAATTTAACCGCAGCGGTTGGTGCCTGTGCCATAAATATGGGTTTGGTTGATGCCGACAAGATTGCTAATAGCATTGATGACAATCAAGATAGTGGCATTTGTGAAGTACGCATTTGGCAAGAGAATATTGGTAAGACGATTATTGCTCATGTGCCTGTATATAAAGATACAAACGACAAAGTACAGGTTCAAGAAACGGGCGATTTTGAATTAGATGGCGTCACCTTCCCAGCAGCTGAAGTCAAAATTGAGTTTATTGATCCGGTTGATGCCACAAGCGATATGTTCCCTACTGGCAACTTGGACGATGATTTTGATGTGACGGGTTGTGGCCTTGATACTAATAGCGTCAAAGCGACCTTTATTAGCGCGGGCATACCGACTATCTTTATGAACGCAGAAGATTTAGGCTTTACCGGTACTGAGTTGCAAGGTGACATCAACAGCGACAGCGATCTACTTGCTACCCTTGAAAAACTCCGTGCCAAAGGCGGTGTGGCGATGGGAGTGTTTAAAGATGTCTCTGAGGCGCAAACCAGCCAACACATTCCTAAAATCGCTTGGGTTGGCGCAGCAAAAAGTTACACGGCGTCGAGTGGTAAGTCAGTCGATGCAGGCGAGATTGATCTAGTCGTACGTGCCATGAGTATGGGGCAATTGCATCATGCCATGATGGGGACGGCAGCGGTCGCGATTGCTGCTGCCGCGACCACGCAAGGTACGCTTGTTAACGAGGCTGCTGGCGGTGGCGAGCTTAATGAGGTACGTTTTGGTCATCCATCAGGGACATTACTCGTCGGTGGTAAGACTGAACAGGTCGATGGACGCTGGCAAGCCAAAAAAGTGTCGATGAGTCGCTCAGCAAGGCGTATCATGGTCGGTGAGGTTTTTGTGCCTGCAGATGCGTTTTAAGCATAGTCATGGCTTTATTTTAATTTTTGATAGAGTGTCATGCCAACATCTCCCCAACCCCGCCGTGTGCAATTAGACAAAAAACCGCCAGTCGAGAAAAAAGAACGGCGGGCGCTACTATGGGACATTCTCAAAAAACTGGCTGTATTTGCCGCGCCCTACCGCTTACTAATCATTGCTACCTTAGCGCTGACTGCTCTAGGCTCCTTTACCGCGCAGGTCAATGCGTTTGTACTACGTTATACCGTCGATACCTTGACCGAAATTGCCACGCTTGCCGAACCGTGGCAGGCAGGTCTGCGTATGTTAGGCATTATTAGCGCTGTCCTCCTGACCAAAGAGATACTGTCTATATTTATCTCTTTTGGTCAGCGTTTTTTTGGTGAAAAAATACGCATCAACTTGTCGCGCGACTTGTCTCAAAAGATCATTGAGCGCATTCTTACTTATCGCATGGCATTTTATACCAGTAGTGAAAATGATAGTGGCAAATTGCAAACCCGTATTGATTATGGGGTCAGCAGTCTCACGAGCCTCGTACAAAACTTCTTTATCGATATGCTGCCACTATTTGCCAATGCGATCGTGGCGCTTATCATCATGTTTTCGACCAATTTTTGGGTCGGCATGGTTGGTCTTGTCATCATACCCATTTACTTTTTTATCAGCCAAAAACAAGCCAAGCGTCTGCAGGGTTTTCGTCGGCAGATGCGCGGGTTTCGCGAGGCCAAAAGCGGTTTGGTAATCTCTTTGATCAATTCGATCAGCGTGGTGAAATCCTTTGTTCGTGAATCTATCGAAGCTGAGAAGCATTTAACTATTCAAAAGGAAATGACCGATAATCAGCTGCGTATTCGTAGTATTGGCTTTATTTATGATGCCATCAAAACCTTTATTGAGCAGATTGGCGTCGTGGTTATTATCCTTCTCACGGCTTATTTTGTGCTACAAGGTGAGATGACCATTGGTATGATTTTGTTTCATGTCATGCTGTTTCAAAACGTCGCCGCCCCTATCCGACAGCTGCATCGCATCTACGACCAAATTAATAATGCATTGACCTATGCCGAAGGGTTTTTTGATATCTTAGAAGATGATAAACAAGTTGAAAATATTGCTGGTATCAGTAGCGACAACCTAAAGGGTCATATCGAGCTTAAAAATGTCGATTTCACCTATCCTAATGGTACGCAAGCGCTCAAAGACGTCAGCTTTACCATCAAGCCCAACCGTATCACGGCACTAGTCGGTCTCTCTGGAGCCGGTAAAAGCACGATTATCAATCTATTGGTCAAATTTTATGCGCCAGACGCTGGCACGATCTGCCTAGATGGTCATGATTTGGCTGATTGTGATACCCACGAGTTGCGTCAGCGCATTGGCTTGGTACTACAAAGCAATCATATTTTTTCAGGGACAATCAGTGAAAATATCCGCTATGGCGATATGAATGCTAGCATTGATGACATCATTGGAGCGGCAAAAAAAGCCTCTATACATGAACAAATCATCGCCTTGACAGACGGTTACGAGAGTACCGCCAAGTCCCTATCAGGCGGGCAGCAGCAGCGGATTGCACTGGCAAGGATGTTTTTAAAAGATCCACCAATTGTGTTTTTGGACGAGCCGACCGCCAGTCTCGATGCCATCGCCAGTCAACAGGTCAAAAAAAGCCTCGATCTGATCAAAAAAGACCGTACCGTCATCATGGTCTCGCACAATATTGCTCAAATCATTGATGCCGACGATCTTGTGGTGATAGAAAATGGCGAAGTGGTTGAGACAGGTACCCATGAGGTACTTTATGCCCAACGCGGCAAATACTTTGAGATCTTTAGCGCCATGTCGGATAGCTTAAATTTAGACAAAATCAGCCAAACCCTAAATGGTTAGGCATGGTGAATGACTGCCTAAATCGTTATAATGCCCCTATTTTACCGCTTATCGCTAGAAGCTAGATATTATGAATTGTGAATTTTCTATCAAAACCTTTGACGAGCTAACCTCAGTTGACCTTTACCATATCCTAAAGGCGCGCTCGCAAGTGTTTGTCGTCGAACAAAACTGTGCTTATCAAGATATGGATGAAGTGGATTTTGATTGCTTGCATTTGATTGCCCATCAAAATGCAGCATTGGTCGGATATTGCCGTATCATTCCACCTGAATTCAATAAGCTAAAATCCAATCTATCGATCGCTGATCCTGCGATCAAGACCAACCACACTGCCATGCCTGCTATTGGTAGAGTGCTTGTGCTATCAGAGCACAGAGGTGACGGCCTAGCACGCCAAATAATGACTCAGGCTATCACTCATTGCCGAAAAAAGTACGGTAAAAAGCGTCCGATTATTATCTCGGCGCAAGTGTATTTGCTGAGCTTTTATGAGTCTTTGGGTTTTGTACCTGAAGGTGAGCATTATCTTGAAGATAATATTGAGCACGTGAAGATGGTGCTATACGTTGCTAAGAAAAACAAAGTAAGAAAAGAAAGTGTGGATACTGCATCAACCACAACCAAAATTTTGAGTTTTCTGCTGTTTATTATAGCGGCGCTGTTCATTTTAGGCTTGTTGTATTTGATGATTTAAACGGCCTACAAAGTTTTACTTCTTAACATAATTCAGTCTGGTTGTTCCATATTGAGTGTGCTACTTTTGAAAGATAACCGCTTTAAAAGGATGACTGCGAGCATGCGTCAAAAAAGCGAAAAGTTAGCACACTCAAGGAAGAGGAAACAACCATGTCAAATACCAGTTCAGATACAGCCCACTCAAATACGAATGAGGCAACGGTAGAGAGCAATATTCGTCCAGAATATGACGATGAAATCCAAAAAATCGCCGATTATGTGCTCAATTACTCAATAGACAACGAGTCATCAAACCCCACTGATGCGTGGAATACAGCGCGCCACTGTCTCATGGATACCATCGGCTGTGGACTACTGGCACTGCGCTTCCCTGAGTGTACCAAGCACTTGGGGCCTGATTGCCCCGATCAAATAACGCCGTATGGCGCTCGCGTTCCTGGCACGTCCTATAGACTAGACCCCATCAAAGCCGCTTTTGACATCGGCTGTATGGTGCGCTGGCTTGACTATAATGATACGTGGCTCGCTGCTGAATGGGGTCATCCGTCTGATAACTTGGGCGGCATCTTGGCGGTCGCCGACTATATCAGTCAAAAAAACATCAGCCAAGGGCAAACTCCGCTTACGATGAAAACCGTGCTCGAGGCGATGATCATGGCGCATGAGATTCAAGGTGTGATGGCACTCGAAAACTCATTCAACCGTGTGGGTCTTGATCATGTGTTTTTGGTCAAATTGGCCTCAACTGCGGTGGTCGCCAAACTCTATCAGCTGCCACGCGAGCGCATCATGGCAGCTATCTCACAAGCCATCGTTGATGGTCAGGCACTGCGCACCTATCGTCACGCACCCAATGCTGGCAGTCGCAAATCATGGGCGGCAGGTGATGCAACCAGTCGAGCGGTACGTCTGGTAGATATCACAGCACGTGGTGAAATGGGTATCCCTGGCGCATTAACTGCACCGCAGTGGGGATTCTATGATGTGCTGTTTAGCCATACCAATAAAGATTTCGCCACAAAGCCTGAAGACGATCGTCGCTTTAAATTCCAGCGAGATTTTGGTAGTTATGTGATGGAAAACATCTTATTTAAAATAAGCTTTCCTGCTGAGTTTCATGCCCAGACTGCTTGTGAAGCGGCGGTTATTTTGCACCCACATGTGAAAGGTCGAATTGATGATATTGAAAAAATTGTCCTAACCACCCATGATTCAGCGATTCGCATCATCTCAAAGGAAGGCGCGCTTGCCAATCCCGCCGATCGAGATCACTGCTTACAATATATGGTGGCTGTTCCCTTATTGACAGGCGATCTGATGGCGGAGAACTATGAAGATGATTATCACGAAGAGCATTTATCAATCGATGAGCTACGCGAAAAAATGGTAGTAGAAGAAAACGCGCAGTATTCAAAAGACTACCATGACCCCAGTAAGCGCTCTATTGCCAATGCTATTCAGGTATTCTTTACAGATGGCAGTAGCACAGAAAAAGTCGCCATCGAGTATCCTATCGGTCATAAACGCCGCCGTGCCGAAGGCATTCCCATACTTGAGGCAAAGTTCCGTGCCAGTCTGGCCACCCGATTTATCGACAGTCGTTGTCAGCAGATCATCGAGCTGTGTGACGATCAAGAAAAATTGGAGCAAATGCCAGTGAACGAGTTTATGGACTTATTTATGGCTTATTAACGTCTCAGTGACTAATGTCTCATTCTGTTGATATATTTATTACCACGGTATCGACTCTCCAGCCCAATCGACAAAACTGCCTGATTGGGCAGCCGTCATCCCTGATAGCACTTCCAATAAACATTCAGCGCTATACGCTGGCGAGAATAGATGCCCTTCAGCGACATTGCCTTGAAACGGCGCGGACAATTGGGTATTCACTGTGCCCGGTTGCATAACCACCACGCACACGTCTTTGAGTGATCGGCCCCATTCTATACTCAAATTTTTCATCCCCATATTAAGCGCCGCCTTACTCATTCTATAGCTATACCAACCGCCGAGCTGATTGTCAGTAATACTGCCAACACGGGCTGATATGGTCGCAAAAATCGCTGGATTCTCAGCGCTGCGTTCAGCTTTGGCGAATAATGGCTTAATGTGCTTGGCTATGAGCAAACTGGCGAGTGCATTGATTTGCATGTTCTGTAAAAAAAACTCGCTGTCAATTTGGCGCAATGCCTTTTCTGGCTGCGCAGTCTTGGTATGCAATAATCCCACGCAGTTGATGACCCAATCGACATGACCAACTGTCTGCTTGATGCTGTCGGCCGCTTTTTTGATACTGTCTTCATCACTGATATTCATGGGCAACCAGTGCAGGTTTTCTGCTTCAAAGTTCGGCTCACTGCGATGATAAGTAGCGAATACTCGTAAGCTGCGACTTTCATCAGATGAGCCGTCAGTTTGATTAACAGCTGTCTGCTGTACCAGTTGCTTGACCATAGCCTGACCAATACCGCCCGTTCCGCCGATGATAAGATAGGTTTTATTATTCATATGCCACCTTCCCTTTTTTATAAGTGTTGGTTTGTTTATTCATTTTGGCTGATTTTACGAGCGTTTGCTATGATAAAAATAATAGACATTATTCTCATTCTATATACGCTACAATAATTTTTAGCGATTAAACCCGCGTTTTTTGCTTTCCATTACTTATATTGACGTTCTTATACGGATATCAGCGCCTTATGCTATCACCCCAAGACCAACTGACCGAGCTGGTACGTGCCTTAGAGACCGATCAGCACGTCTTTGCCACTGACCCGTTACTAATCACGGAAAAGCTACAGAGCGAGGATGGCACGCCTATCCAAAAGCTGCATCGACGGGCCTCACGCATCGATAGCAATGGTGCACTTGCGCGAGTACTGGGCAAAATAGACGGTCGCATCAAAGGTATCATGATCGTCATGAGCGTGGTGTGGTGTATCTCAGGATTTTTGGGGCTGTTCACGCTATTGCAGTCCAATGTGGTGAACTTCTTTTATGTATTGGTCTGCTTGCTTGGTTTTCATACCATTATGCTTGGTGGCTGGCTGATGATGACCCTTATCAATCGAGACCAGCAATCGCCCAGTTGGTTTGCCAGCTTTGTCAGTCCCAGCTATCTCATACGTGGTAAAGACGATGTGACCAAGGCGGCGGTCGCTCTGTATGAGCGCCAATTACAGCACAGCGGTATGCGTTGGTATTTGGGACGGTTTAGTCATCAGTTGTGGCTCGCGACATTGACCGGTATGCTACTTGCCATTATATTTTTATTGATCGTACGTCAGTATAGCTTTAGCTGGGAGTCGACCCTACTCTCTGATCAGGCGCTTGTGAGCTTAACGCAAATACTCGGCTGGCTACCAAGCATGGTTGGTTTTGATGTGCCGGATAGTACAGCGATTGCACAAAGCAGGTTGGTCACAGAAGCGATGCCACTGTCTGTCGCGCGGCAGTGGGCAGGATTGCTAGTCGGTAGCTTGCTGATGTACGGTATTGTCCCGCGTGCGATAGCGTGGGTATTTTGTGCCTTGATGTTCCGCCGCAAAAAGATGCGGTTAGATATTAAGCAACCGTATTACCAAAAGATAATAAATTTTTGGCAGCGCCATGTGGTTGATGCCGATGACTTTACGGAAGCACCCGTACCTATCGCACCAAAGGCGACCGTTAGCGCCGGTAAGAAACTGGTCGCCCTGCTTGAATATCCTTCAAATCAGGATAAATGGTGGCAGTCAGGGTTGACTAATGACCGTCATGATTTTTCAGAATCAAGTGAGATTGAGAATTTTGGTATCGTCGATGATCGTGAGGACATGGCACGGCTAAAAAACTACTTAGACGACCATCCTGTGCAAGTGTTATTGGGGATTCATAGCAAAGCACTGCCTGATCGCGGCACGCTACGCAAACTTGATCAAATCGCCGCTCATGCAAAAGATGGACTTATTGTACAGCTGCTTAGTGATGCTGATTTGACACTTGACGATGAATCAGTAGACAAGCAAGCTGTACGCTATCAGCAGTGGCAAACAGCGCTCTCTGCGCGCAAAATTGGATTGGTGGATATTAATTCTTAAAATTTTTGAATGCGATATTTAATAAAAATTATTTTTATAAAAAGGATAAAATAAATCAGTAATATAGAAAAACGGCTATCTCTTGGATAACAAGGATGTTTTATAGTGGCTAGGAGCCAGATATGTCAACAGATAACACCCTCTTAACATCAGGTGAGTATGGTCAGCTATTGGATGGGTACAAAGAGGCGCTAAACCAAAGTATCTTGATGGCTGTGCCAGAGTCATGGCAGCCAATGCTGGTAAATGTCTTACCTGCCCACTGGCAAGAATGGCTGTTACCGCTGGCTGGTGGCCCATTTTTCTTACTGTTTTTAGCAGAGTGGTTTTACCAGTCCAAGCGTGGGAAAAATGAAAGCTTTAGCTGGCGCCGTGGGATGACTAATTTTAGCTTGGGCGGCTCTTATCTCGGGTTTGAATTGATTGTCCAAGCACTTATTGTGCTGCCTATTTGCCTGTGGTTATATCAATACCGACTATTTACCATCGAAGTTAACTGGCTCACCGCCATACCCATATTTGTCGCGGTTGAATTCAGCTATTACTGGTTCCATCGCGCATCACACCGTATGAATTGGTTTTGGTCAGCGCATGTCGTGCACCACTCAGATGATAAGATGAATCTATCCACTGCGATGCGTCAAAGCCTGCTGTACTCGGTGACAGGTTGGTGGTTGTTCTTTGTTCCATTAATGCTACTGGGTGTGCATCCTGTCTGGGTATTTTTCTTTTATGCCTTAGATTTGATTTACCAGTTCTTTATCCATACCGAGACGGTGGGGAAATTTCCAGAATGGGTTGAGTATATCTTTGACACCCCATCCAACCACCGCGCCCATCATGGTACCAATAGTGAATATATTGACCAAAATTATGGCGGTGTTCTCATTATTTTTGATCGCTGGTTTGGCACTTACGTAGAAGAAGACACCGTCAATAACCCCGTCAAATATGGGGCTGTTGGTGAGATCAGTCACGATAATATTATTGGTCTGATATTTGGGGTGTTTTACCGAATGTGGCAACGGTTTTTTCGTGCTAAGGGCATTAGGAAAAAAATTAAGGTACTGCTGCGCCCACCTACGGCAATCTCATAGCGTATCATGGATACATAAAATACGGTTTACGATATGGACACTACGCATCCATAACCAACATGCCATCAGATTTGTTTTACAATAAATGGCTACCGTGCTTTGATCATCAATAACAATAAGAAACTGCTATGACTAATGACAATAAAAACCAAAATCACGAGCATCAAAAGGCTGTAGGTCTTTTTGCAGACAAAGCGTTGCCTAATGAAGTAAAAAATAACTCTGACACCTCGCATTCAACAACGTCAATAACGGCTGCGCAGTCTAAGGTAACTCATGACATGAAACCTACATCAACTGCGACAAAAAAGACTATTGCTAATGGTGAGGCGCTAAAACTGGCGGTTGTGGGGCATACCAATACGGGTAAAACCTCCATATTGCGCACGTTATTGCGTGATGTCTATTTTGGTGAGGTCAAAAATGAAGCGGCGACCACACGTCATGTCGAGCAAGCACAGCTGACAGACAGTCAAACTGGCGAGGTGTTAGTAGCATTATACGATACACCTGGCTTGGAGGATGCATCAGGGCTTATGGACTGGTTGGAGGACAATACTGCCAGTCGCCGTGATGGTATCGAGCGCTTACAGCAATTTTTGGCATCAGATATCGCTCAAGGTGCAGATAGCGGTGTTCTAGATAGTTATGATTATAGCCAAGAAGCAAAAGTGATTCGTCAATTGCTGGCAAGTGACATGGCCATCTATGTGGTAGACGCTCGTGAGCCAGTATTGGGTAAGTATAAAGACGAGCTGGCGATTTTATCGTGGGCTGCCATTCCGGTGATGCCTGTCTTTAACTTTACCGACAGTCAGAATGCCAATATTGATGACTGGCAAACCATGCTAGCAAGACGCAATCTACATATCTCCACACGCTTTGATTCCGTTGCTTTTGAATTTGAAGATGAGATGCATCTTTGGCAAAACCTAGCGACCATGCTCACTCATTCTGAGATGCTTGAGCAATTGATGCAGCGCCGGATTGAAGACTGGGCGCAGTTGTATGACGAGGCCAATGTTATTATTGCTGACTTTTTATTGAATGTCGCTTCTTTTGTACGCGAGATTAATGAAGATGACGACCCGATGCCTGTATTAGAACAAATGCAAGAAGCGGTTAGACAAAGTGAGCGTGCGATGCAGCACAATCTGCTTAATCTTTATAAGTTCTACGATAATGCCGTCGCGACCACCCCGCTTGAATTACAAGCCTATCAGCAAGATCCATTCGATCCTGAGCTACTCAAGAGCTATGGCATTCGCACTACTTCTGGCGCGGCAGCAGGTGCGCTGTTAGGACTAGGTATTGATGCCGCAGCGCTAGGTACGACATTGGGTTTGGGTGCAGCGATAGGTGGTATCGCAGGCGGGTTACTGTCTAACACCAGTAGTATTGCAGATAGGATCACTGGGGTAAAACGCTTGTATATCGATCCTGCGACGTTGACATTGTTAGCAACGCGAGCGCTCGACTTACTCACTGCCCTACGCCATCGCGGCCATGCTGCGACTGATGCCACTCAACTATTATACAAAGGCGAGAAAAACAGCTTTGATACATCGTCAAATGATGGTAATTACCACAATAATAGCAACAGCAATACTGATGAAGATAACAATTCAATCACCGTATGGCCTGTGAATAAATTACCCAGTGAGCTAAAAAAAGCCCGTGGCAAACCGCAATGGTCATCGCTTAGCAGTGGTAAGTCCGAACAGGCGCAGCTGCTGCGTGCAGATATGGCATGGTCGCTGTCGGGTAAGTTACAGTCCTACAAGCGTGAGTCTTAATTATTTACTGTCCTACTGTTTACTATACATTTATTCTAGTAGCGCGCTTAATGCCTCCGTGCCGCGCACGTCTGTTTGCTGCAGATAAATTGGATACAACGGATATTTAGAAAAATTCTTTTCGATATCCTGCATCAAGTGCTGCTGGCGCTCAGCACGGCGGAGCCAAAACTCATCTGACTGGGTGGGTGCTATCAACTGATTAATAACGATCGCTGCCGGCGTAAGCTTACTCTCTTCTAGCTGCTCGATAGCGCGTTTGGTCTCAGCCAACGGCAACACGTCAGCCGTCATAACCAACACAATTGCCGTTTGTGTACGATCATGTAGCAGTAGTCCTGCTTGGCGAAATAACTGCTTACGCTTCTCTAAGACCGATACCGCTTGCTCCCAGCGATCAGATTTTTTTGCGGCAAACGGATTAGCTACGTTGTTCTTTTGATAGTCATTCGTTTGACTGCTTTTTTGATTGTGACTGTCCAAATGTGTCGCTACTGAGCGCAGCTTAGCCTGCCGTCGCTGCTGAGCAAGTAATCCATCTGTCCACGCGCCCATCATCTCTGGTAATACTAGCAACCGCAAGGTATGCCCTGTCGGTGCCGTATCAAAGATAATATTCTCATAGCCTGCATCTGCCGCTTCGACTAAATGCTGACACATGGATTCGAGCATCGCCGCCTCTTGGGCGCCAGGTGCCGACTTTGAGAGTCGCAGATGCTCACGAATTTTGGGCATCATATCTGGATTGGCATAGGATTTAATCGTACGCTCAACTTGAGCAAAGTGCTCATCAACGATTACATCAGGGTTTAACTCAATAGCATCTAGATAAGGTGATATTGCTGTTTTTGCGTTATTAAGCTGTGTATTTAGTACATCGCCCAAGCTGTGTGCTGGATCCGTTGAGACAATCAGTGTCTTTTGCTGCTGGCTTGCGTAATAACTGGCAAGTGCGGCGGCAGTGGTGGTTTTCCCCACACCGCCCTTACCGCCAATAAATATAATCGGTTGTGCTTTTAGTTGTTCTACTAATGTATGTAGAGGATGTAATGCCATATTTTTATCTCATTTCTTATATTATTCTTATTTTTCTATCATCAGCAAACGATTAGCAGCAACCAACATGGTCAAATGGACATCTATCCATACCCATGCGCGTGTGCCATTCGTGAAAATTTTCTAAAAATAATGGTTGTAACTCTAAGGTATAAAAGCTGGCAGGGTTATCAATGCCTAAGCTCTCAGCAAACATCAGCAGCATAAAAAAATCTTCTTCATCACGAGCAGCGCGTGCCATCGTTTGGCGATAAGGTGCATGATAAAACTCATTCAACCCAGCCACAAACCGTTGCCACCATGGTTGAGTGCTCTCTGGTGATTGGACGTTTTTAGTTATTTCTCGCTCGTTTGACGCACCATTATTGTCCATAATTTACTCATCCTTCTTCCTGTTTTTCTTATCTATCATGCCTATATGATACAAAAAACGCCAGCAATTGCTGCTAGCGTTTTTGCGTTGATAAATATTTAGTATTGTTTAGCGTTTAAATGTTATCGCTTTTGCCTTTGTGTATCGACCATTCCTTACGCAGCACAGACAGACTCTCAAACGTCACTAAGATGGTTGCTATCAAGATAATGATATCCATAATGATAAGCAGCCAATTGCCATCAGTGAAGAAAGTTTTGAGCTGAATGAGTAGTGCAAATACCGTCATGACTAGCAAGAACGTCAATGGTGCTAAAGTGTACCAAACTGGTTTGCCTTTACGTAACAAGATAACCGTTACGATCATTAGTGTTAACGCCGCCATTAACTGGTTAGTTGTACCAAATAGTGGCCAGATAATCATACCACCAGCACCATCAATACCACCGGCACCAAACGCCAACAGCAAGCAGCTGCCGACAGCAAGTAATGTTGCAACCACGCTTTTATTGAGGACTGGCAGGTTATAAAACTCACCAAACTCTTGGAAAATATAGCGTTGCAGGCGTACACCAGTATCCATAGTCGTACCTGCAAATAATGCAGCCATGACCGTGAGCATCGTCTGTGATAGTACCATGTCGATACCAACACCTGCGTTTAATATGGTCGCACCACCATCAATGAAGGCACCGATAGAACCGTCGCCAAATTTTTGATAGACCGCTTGCCAATCACCAAGGGTAGCAAAACCTGCGGTTGCCGCCAGAATCGCGCCGAGTGCCAGCATACCTTCACCTAGCGCACCAAAATAACCAACGAAACGCGCGTCTTCTTCTTTATCAATCTGCTTAGACGTCGTCCCTGTCGCGACCAATCCGTGGAATCCTGATATCGCCCCACAAGCAATCGTCACAAACAACAGCGGCATCAGTGATGGCGTGCCAACTGGCAGTGCTGTGTTTATTGCTGGCGCGACAATATTTGGCGTGCCAATAAAGATAGCTGCGTACAATAAAATCAAACCGACAAATAACTGTAATCCATTAATATAATCGCGAGGTTGAAGCAGCATCCATACGGGCAACAACGAAGCAATCGCCGCATAGGCGAATAAAATAAGAATCCATACAGCGTTATCAGGTAAGCCCATCACGGTCTCAGGTAACACAATCGGGAACATAGGGCCAAGATAGATCAGCCCGTATAAAGCGCTTACCCCGAGAATAGATACCCAAACCAAATTCATCTTGTAGCGATAAATACACTGACCGATGATAAAGGCAACCACCAAGGCGCCCCAAACAGGCAATACAGCAGAGGGCGTTTTTATCATCATATTAGCAATAGCAACACCAAACACCGCGTTGACCATCAATAGTAATAAGAAAATCACAACCATCATCAAGCTGCGGACACGTGTGCCCATGACCGTACCCGCAATAGAGCCAATTGACTGCCCCCTATTGCGCATACTTGCCCAAATGGCCGACATATCATGTACACCAGCCATAAAAATCGTACCGAGAACCACCCAAATGATGGCAGGTACCCAGCCCCAAATAACCGCAATTGCGGGACCAATAATCGGTGCAGCGCCTGCCACCGAGGTAAAGTGGTGCCCCCATAGTACATATTTATTGGTAGGAACATAATCGACCCCATCTTTCATCGTATGCGCTGGCGTGGGACGACTGTTATCCAATGCTAAAATTTTGGTAGCAATGAATTTTGAGTAAAACACGTAGCCACAAAGCATAGCAGCAACGCCGAATATCAGTACAATAGCACTATTCATCTTATCTCTCCCTAGACAAGTAGTAGGTAGTCTTATAAGTTCAAGCTTTTTAAATCAAAATATAAAAAATATGCTAAATTAGTGTGCAGCGAGTCATTCATATAACCCGACCCGTCACCGAATAAATTGTAAAAATTATGTGTGATAAATATTAGCCAACAAATTTTTGCATTACACAATGATGGTGCGTCACTAAGTAGCATATGGCGTGGTGAATCTTTGTTTAAAATTCTGGTTAAATGGTAACCGATTTCACGACAAATGTAACGCAAGTAAGACATGAAAAACAACAAATAAAGGAAGCACAATGGCACATTATTTTGGATTCGTACCTTCAGATAAATTAAAAGTATTAATCAGCGAGGCCGAACAAGTCGTTGCTTCAAATGAGCAAGTAGATTATTACCCTTATCGAGACGCGCTCACTCACCAGACAGCTCGTGATCTAACGGACAATTTATTGGTTGGTTTGGTAGAGATTATTCCAAACCCTGAACGCCAAGCCGCGATGCGTAAAATCGTCACTATGATAGAGCGCTCAACCGATACCCTACTTAATATTTTACTTGGTAAAGAAAGTAACGAAGAAGTGCTTCCAAGCTTTCACTTTCTAAAAGACCAGGCAACTTTTATTGATAATGAAGGCGTAAAACGTATTGGCTTTAAATTGTCAGAAACAGATGCTAGAACTATCGTCGAAGGCTTTGCTGCTATCACACCAGAGCACGTAGATAGAGCTAAGTTTAAAACAGCACTAGAAACCATGAATGAAGCGACATTGACCCACTTCGTCAGCCGCTACGCTGAAACGTTAAAATTAGGTATGATCAAACGTAAGTCAGTGCCAGTTGCCAAATCTGCGATTGATAAAGGGATGAATATGGCGCTTAACAAGCTACTACCTGATCTACCAAACGACTCGCTCAATCGTTTGGCGAATTATTACCGTCCATTTATCATTGAAAAACCAGAGTAATTGCTAAATTTTGACCAGATGGTCATATAACATTGGGAAAATTTACCAAAACTTGTTAAAATACTTGGCATTTTTCACCAAAGGTGCGCCCGATGACCCAAATCAGCAATCAAGAAATCGAAAGAACATTACGTAACTCAGAGTGCCTGATCAGCAGTATAGAAGTAGCAGCTGCTTATGAGCGTTTGGCTGCTCAGCTTAACCTACATTACGCTGGTCTGAACCCAATTGTGATGGTTGTTATGAACGGTGGATTAATTCCAGCTGGTCAACTATTGACGCATCTTACTTTCTACCATCGTATGCATTATATCCATGCGACACGCTATCGTGATAACGAAGGTACTAGCGATCTTGATTGGAAATTCAAGCCTGATGTGAGTATCGAAGGCGAGCACGTCTTGTTGATTGATGATATTTTTGACGAAGGCATCACTTTAAAGGCTGTTGTCGAAGAGCTAAATAAAGAAAAACCATTATCTCTCGAATCTTGTGTGCTGCTAAACAAGCAGCATGACCGCAAAGTTGCCGATTTTGATGTTGATTTCGTCGGTATTAATGTCGCAGATCGTTATGTCTACGGCTGTGGTATGGATTTCCATGGTTACTTGCGTCACCTGCCAGGTATCTATGCTATCAAAGAAGATAAGGTTTAAGTCTTACCTCTAAGTGACTAACAGTATTTAAGGTCAAGAAAAGCATCCAAATCGGATGCTTTTTTTATGCTCAGAATGATAATCATAAGTACTCAAACTGTAGGGACAGACCGGTATGTCTTTCAGTCGGTGTTTGAAGTGCCTTTTCAAAAGCGTGTTTTGTACTGTATATCGTTACCTGTTTTTTGGCGCGAGTCACCGCTGTGTAAATAAGCTCCTTGCTTAATAACCTTGTATGACTATCATCAAACGTAATAGCGACATGATCAAATTCAGACCCCTGCGATTTATGAATCGTCATAGCGTATGCAGTAGCGACTACTTCCTCGTTGAGTAGATTGACCGCAATTCCTTGTGTCTTATTTTCAAAAAACACTTCCAATCGACTTCTGTCATCTGATGTCTGTAAGCAAAAACCAATATCGCCGTTAAATAATCCTAATTCATAGTTGTTCTGCAAAATCATAATAGGGCGACCATGGAACCATGTGTTTTGACCCAGTGGGAGCTTTAGTTCAGTGAGATGCCATTGGGTGATATAATTGTTAATGTAATGATCGCCCCACTCTCCATTATGGCCAGCAGTTAATATTCTGAATTCACTAAATATTTCCATCAATGATGCAATAGTGCTTTTTATTGATTCTGGCACAGATTTTTCTATTGGATTTTCCAGTAAATTTTCAATTTTGCCTATATATGATTGGTAATTTTGGGATACTTTTGAAATATCTTTTTCTTTGCTTAGGCTATTTTTTTTCTGATTGTTTGATATAAATTCTGCTTGCAACGTATTAACGTATTGAAAACTCAAGGCATCGTCTTGCCTTAATAACTGCCAAATAGCTTGAAGGTTTGTCTCTGCTCTATTGATTTGAGTAGCCAGTTTACCAATACCTGAATCCGCACCAAATCGGCGACTTTCAGTCAGCTCTGCATGAATGAGTTGTAGAGATGATATACGGCATAAATCCGCCAATACTGCGCCTGCATCGACTGCTGCCAACTGATTAGCGTCTCCTAACAATATAAGTCTTGCCCCTGGTTTTACTGCACTCACCAAGTAATTGGCTAATTCAACTCCTAGCATCGACGCTTCATCAACAATGATAATATCTTCGCCAAGTGGATTATCGGTATTGTAACGAGGTCTGCCCGTCCGCCCAATACCTAGCAAACGGTGGATGGTTTTGGCTTCTTGCAGCTGTAAATCTATGTCAGCTGCATCCAAAGCCCCTTGCAAAGACTCTTGCATACGCTGTGCAGCCTTACCAGTCGGCGCTGCTAGTGCTAGACTCGCACTATCCGTACTAAATCTAATATTTTCAGAACCCTCCCCTCTACTCTCTGTCGCTTGTTGCAGTGCCATAACTAACTGAGCAACGGTGTATGTTTTACCTGTCCCTGGACCACCGGTAATGATACTAAACGCGTTGTTATTAGCGACATTAATCGCCTTTATTTGATTTTCGTGAAGACTTTCAGGTATGGCTATTGGCAAAGGGCTTACTTTTTGATTCAAGATATTGCTGATGTTTTTTGCTAAATTAAATTCGGCTTGCCATGCACGATGCAGCCAAAAAGTAATGGAGTTATTTGAACTTTGATTATTAGTTATCTCGTAAATAATAGGTTGGTTATCATTGCCTAGGCTATTTTCTTCATTATTACTGTTGGTACTAGCCTTAACCTCAGCAAACAAATCATGCTTATTAACTAGATTCATAAAAAAAGTAAAATCGGTATTTTTCAGTAGCTGAAATACCTTGGCAATCGTATCAAAACGCTTGGTTAGCATGTCCTTTTCATGATTACTTAGCGCCAACTGTATCCATAGCTGATCCCGCTTATCAAATAATGTGCTTAGCAATGCAAATATCGACGTTTCGGCGGTAGCTTGATTCTCCGGTTGAGTATTCAATTTAGTATCTATGAGCGCAAAGATTGGCGTTGCTAGCATCTCTAATAACTGTTGCTGCCACGCGTAGAATGTAACCGACTCATTATTGATTTCACCTTGCAATACCTCTTCTTGCTTGGAGGCCTCAATGGTCAGTACGGTATGGCCCTCTTCTAAATGAGTCGCTAACATCATGAACAATGCGTTAAATAAATAATTGTCTTTTGTCTTGTCTACCTGTTTGCTCTCATTACTCGCCTTTGAATCCGTCGCGTCGTACGCTATACGCGTTTGCTCACGGCGTAGCAAGATATAATCACTGATATTACTGGCCCAGCTTTCTTGTAATCCAATTACTGCACTGCTTTTATTATTATTGCTCATGATATATTTGTCTCTATTTTGACCTGTTTGATCTTTTTAGAATTTTTGATTAATGATAGTCGTTATGTATGATCTACTAATCAGGTACACCAAACAGCCCATCTAAACCTTTGATAAAATCGATTGGAATATCCCAAGTCACGAGTCCATAACGGTCGTTGTGTGGTGATGCGCTAGTTTTATTAACATCTTGCGATACGGTAGCAGCTGCTTGAGAGTTGGGGTCATATACCCCTCTTAGAAAGACATATTCTACCGCCCCTAAATACTTAGCTTCATTGCCGACATAATCAGCGATTCTCATTGAAAGGAATCGATGTAACGCTACTTGGTAAATTGCTGCCTGTAGCCAATATCCTGCTTTGGACATGGTTTTCTTAAGTGTATTTTCATTATAATCGCTTAGGCTATTTCCTAAAAAATTACTCTTATAATCGACCACATAGTACTTACCAGCATGTTCATAAACCAAGTCGATTTCACCACGTAAGTAACGATACAAGTGCGTTCTATTTTGCGGTACAAGATTGACATGTTTGTCTGTCTCATCAGGCAGATACTGTTGAAACAGTTTACTGATATCTTCTGCTTTAAAGCGCTCTGACAATCCCATATTGAACTCTAATTCGGCAAATCGCTGTCCTGCATCCAGAGCACATAAGGGTTGATTGGAGGCCAATAGCGGGGTACTCAGCACTTCTTCAATCCAAGCAATCAATGCCTCATGCTTTGTCGTGTCTATTGACTCAGAGTCAAATGAGTCGACCTTTCCTTCCCTCTTTACCTGTGACCTACGGCTTTGATGTTCAGCACTGCTATACACCAGCGGCAACTGATAACTACTCACTGCTCTATCGATCACCCCAGACCACTGCGATTTATTAGTGAAATCAATTTTTTCGAATATCTCATGCAAAAATGTACCTGCATTAGCACCTTTTATAAAGGTAAAGCGAATATCCTCTTCTGATTTCAGACTTATCTCATCGACTTTTTCGAGAGACGTATCACTATCAAGGCTGCTATTAGGGTAAGGCTCTAACGACACTGCAGCGTCTGCCATATCAATGTCTATCGCATCATCAATACGCTCGTCCACGACAGCCATTGCTTGCGTTGATTCGTCTAGCTGACGCGCCAGAGCCGTAAAGCTGGTCTTAGCCCAACCATAAAAATAACTCGTTTTCATGACCTCAGCAAAAGGAACATACTCAATAGATTGTGTCGTGGGTTCGATGGTAAGCTTGGTGTCTTTGGTATCTGTCGACGTTACGGTTTTAGCATAATGACTATTATAGAATTCATTAATATTATGCCCTCTAAGCATGCCTATCGTGCCTTTTAGCCTATCAGGTAATTCAAATTTTGCGTCTAGAGAGTCAAACCAATAAAATACTGGTTTGCGCTTCATATCTCTTGTGTCATTAGGGTCTCGCAACACCACATAAAGTTGCTCGCTAGCCCGCGTAAATACCACATACCCAAGACGGCGCAGCTCATCAAAGCCTTCTTTCGTTTCGATATCGGTATAATAGTCCTCTACAGTAGCAGAGCCCTGCAATGGTGAGAAACGACGCTGATTACCTATTGACTGACCCTCTGCTGATTGCTGTACTAACGCTGAAGGCGCTTGCTGAGCGTTATACAGATACAGTCCATAGTCTTCTTTGTTGCCTGACTTCCTACTGGCATCTCCCATACCCAGTACATAGACGATGGGAAACTCAAGTCCTTTTGACTTATGAATAGTCATGAGCTGCACGCCAGACTCTGTGGGTAGCGGATACTGCTTGGCCCAATCGCTGTTGGGTGCAGCCTCTATGTGCTGTCTAAACCAAGCTAACAGCTCATGCTCACCCATACCTAGTCCATACTGCGCCAATATGTCCATCACATGGCGCAAATCCATGATATGTCGATCACCTTCTGGATGAGCGGCTAGTGCTTGCCAAACGCCTTGTGACTGTATGGGGCTTTTATCTAGTAAGTAATGTAGCGCCGATAAAATCCCAAAATGCTGCCAACGCTGTGCGCCTTCTTTTAGATAAGTAATAAAATCCTGATAGCTCTTTTGATGTTCCCCATTTTGAACATCGCTACTATTTGGATTGATAGTATTAAGTCTGTCGTCACTATCAACCACACCTGACTCATGATCCGTCATCATGGCTTTGATATCTTTAATACTCAGCCCATATAGATGACTGGTTAATACCCGATTAATCATATCATGACGATACGGGTATAACATGGCACTGAGTAGCGCTGCCACATCCTCTGCCATAATCGTTTCAAAGATGCTGACGTCGCTGGTGGTCAAGGTGGGCACGCCCAGTTTGACTAACTCGTCTTCAACCTGCTTTAAATCTTTTTTGGTACGTGCCAACACCCCAATATCACTGGGCTGAATCGGCTGGTCGTTTAATGTCTGACCACTACTGAGCAAAATAGCAATGTGACGAGCGGTGATTTCATACTCATCATAATCAAGCTCTGCCTCTTTACCATTAGGCAGGTGCAATACACTCACTGGCTGAGCAGAGAGCACGTCAGTCACCAAGCTACTATCTTTTGCGCCTGAGTCTTTGAACCAAGACAATTTACTATTCTCTTTTGCGGCTTTGCTATGCTGATAATAAATACCACTGCCCAGCTGCGCCAGCTTGTTTTCAGCAGTCGTTGCTGTAGGTATACCGAACCAGCAATTGAGTGCATTAATCAAACTGAGGGTGGAGCGCCGGTTGGTGTTGAGCGTCCAAATGGTACTTCTGTCAAACTGCGCTTTCATATAATTATAGTTGGTCACGTCACCGCCACGAAACCCATAAATCGCCTGCTTTGGGTCACCAACCAGTAGCAAAAACTCATGATTGGATTTATTTGTGGTAGATTGCTTGTCATTATCCGACTGTTTGCGTTTGCTCTTTGGAAAATAGATACTTTCAATCATAATGGCCTGCTCGCCATTAATATCTTGCGACTCATCAATTAATGCAATTGGGTAATGGTGACGTATATAACGCGCCAGCTTATCCCCCTGCCGACCCGTTAGTGCTTGGTTTAAGCGTACCATCTGCAGACTAAAGGTGGTCTCCCCTCGCTCCTCTAAGATAACGGGCAGTCTGTCACGTACGGCAAGCACGATATGACGATTAAGGTTGGCTAGAACTAATAGGATATGCTGATTTAATTGGTCAGTCATATCTAAGAGCGCCATTAATTTACTAATGGTCTCTAAATCAAAAAGGGTCTGGTGCTCTTTTTCTCTATCTTTATTGAAGTTTTTAATTTTGCCGTCTTCATTTGGATATCTGGCATCCTGCAAAGCGGTCAGAATCTTATTGTCACGCTCATTCAAGTGGCTGTTAAATGCTAGCTGATATTGCGCTACCTTTTGATGTACATCGACCAAAGCATCAAAATGGTTGGTTAAATTTGAATTCCCACGAAATCCTTGAGATTTTCTGTAATCGGGATTTAGATAGGGCTGAATATCTGCCAAATCTAACTGGGCAAACTCATGAATCAGCTTTTCATACGCATCAAAATCAAAACCTTGCTCTAGTGTTATCTCATCAATCGGCGCAGAAATAAAATTAAGCGAGCGCGAAACTAATTTTTTATGATCACCTACTGCTGTCAGCTTACCTTGCTGATCCATAAGCGCATATAATTTAGGTTGCTCATGATATAAACGGCTTTGAAACTGACGCAGCTCATCATGAATAATACTATCCGTAACCTGCTCGATACTACTGTCTTCGATAATCGCCATGCCTTGCTGATGACCGGTTTCACTACTGTATTCCTTCAGCCACTTTTGCGCCAAGCTATCGAGCGTACCCACAAAGAGTTTGTCCAATGTGGTCAATACCAGTGCGGTGCGCCGGATCGCCTCTGCCATAGGATAGCTATACACATGATCAAGCAAATAACCGACCAGATGCAGGTTCACGGGATCTTGCATGATGCCATCTAGGCGTACATGTTCGGCTTGCTCTATCAACCACTTTTCACGCTCTTTTTTGACTTGTGCGCGCTTTTCTCTAGCCATCTGCTTATCATGGCTAGTATCTTGATTAAACTCATCAAACTCTGTTTTGGCATTTGATTCGACGCTTGAATCATTGCTTTCCGACTTACCCTTGTTGTTATTGTTATCGTTACTGTCAGGCAGTACCTGCAATAGGTTGAGATATAAGTTATCTTTGTTCTTGGTATCTGCACTCAGGTTATTAACCCATTGCAATAGCTGATAAAACTCTACCAGACGGTCGTGGATGCGCTGACGCATTTCGGCGGCGGCGGCTCGAGTGAAGGTGGTGGCAATGATTTGCTCTGGCACACGCCGTGCCTCAATCAGTAGACGCAGCACAATGCCAGTCAGCGTCCAAGTCTTACCTGTACCCGCTGAGGCTTCGATAAGGTGCCGACCCGTTAAAGCAACAGCAACCGCTGGCGGCACTTCTTCTTTTGTCTTGGGCTCAACTGTAGCATCTGAATGCTCATCAAATAAATTTGGTTGTGTAGAGATATCAACGGTATTGGTTATGTCGGTAAAATCTGTCATATGGACGTATACTTTTAATTATTATCTATTAGATCAAAAGGATAAAAGCGTTATTAAGGACTAGCTATCCAATCCTTTTAGTGCCGCAAACATTGGCTCATATAGTGGTTGCGCCAAGGTGGTCAACGCCGCTGATAAGGCTCTAAAGGCATCTTGGTCACGCAGCACATATTGCCAAATGGCATGCTGCGAGCAAGTATCGTATACCGTGTCTGAGTTATAACTAGGTCTTAGCCAATCTGAGAAGTCTGCTCGCTTTGGCCAATAATTGCTATTTTCATTATCATCTTCTTGCGATTTTGAGCACTTAGCCAGATAATTGAGCGCATACTCAGGCAGTAATGTGATGGGGGTTTGACCCGATAGGTTGCCAAAAATCGCCCATTTTATCAGTTCTATCACTGCATCTTCATAGACGATTGGGCTTAGTTTAAATGCGATGAAATTTTTGTAGGCATCTACTTTTGAGCTGGATTTATTAAAGCGCCAAATACTCACGCCATCATCCAACGCCACTTGCTCAGCCGTGGTGCGTCTGGCTACTTGCCAGTATAAATGCGACAACCAAAACTTAAGTAGATGTTTTGGACTGGCAGAATTGGGCAGTATATTTAACCACTGCTTAGGTGACTGCTCAGCATAGTCACTTGTTTCTTGAGTGTGAACATCCGTTTGTGCCGATACTGGTGTTAATAGCGGCACTAGGCCTTTTATCTTAATAGATTTAGGCAATAATGTAAGCCATGTGTCTATGTCTATCTGACTGTTTGAGTCGTTATTCACATGATTGAGCACAGCCGCCAGCTCTATCTGAACGGGGTGCTCTGCAGTGGGTGTCAGTAGATGCAAATCTGGCATACCCTCTGTTCTACCTGTATTAGGTACAACACGCTCACCAAAACCATTAGCGATCAACTGCTCTTTAAATTCTAGACACTGCTGCTGTAGTTTTTGTTGTTGGTTGGGCAACGTGGTTTGGCGCGCCACCCCTGCTGGTATGATTTTTTGATACATTAACGTTGAGCTATCTTGCTGAGCCGTATTATCAATACGCTTATCGGTGGCCAACTCTTTAATCAAATGATCTTTAATCTGATAAGTTGTCAGGTGATCCAAAAACAATGGCTCTTGATGTGCCATCGCTTCCTCACCTTGTACCACATGCACCTTTTGAGACCGTAAAAACGCTTTAGCAGGATGGCGCACTTGATACACCAACATACCTTCGACATCTATCTCCCCAATATTGAATACGGTATCACACACCATTCGGGTGATCGCCTTAGTCCTATCGCTCATATCATTAGCAGCAACAAAAGTATCCAGTCCTATCATATTGGCTAATGTAAACAGGATTTGATGATCTATGTTCCCTAGCCTACCCAAACTATGGCCTAGCATTTGAGCAATGGCTTCGTACTGTGTTTTTGTGGGCAAACCAATCAGTTGTGGATGCTTGCTAGATCTTCTTTTCTGTAGCGTCTCAAACACCGCTTGCCACAGCGGCGCCGGAGGGAACTGTTTTTTCTGAGCCAGCTTGGTTTTGTACATGGCTTTATTTAGCAATCTATCCAGCTCATCGGCTACAGTAGTATCAGGGTTGCTATCACTAACATCATCAGACGTATCATCTTTTTTCTCAGAAGCCCTTTCAATATCTGCTTCAAACAAGCTCTTGTGAAAAGGTAGTGCTGGATGCTCAGTAACCAGCCACTGCTTGATGAGCTTTGGTAAATAACGCTTAAGGCTTTCTGTCGTTGGATCAATACTTTCAGGCAAAGTATCAAGCGAGTTGACCTGCCACTGTACCTCACCTTGCAAAAACTGTAGTAGCTCGCTCACTGGGTTGGCTGGTAGATGCTCATGAGTGTCAGTCAGACTTTGGCCATTGTAGAATATCCAACACGCACTACGCGCACATAGTAATGCATCCAAAAATGCCCCGTTATCATCGTCCTCGCTGACTCTGTCACCGCGGCGTGCATTGGTCGCTTTCATCAAGTCATATCGGTTGTCACGGTCACGCCCAGGAAACTCAGAGAGATCCATATTGAGCATAACCACCAACTCAAATGGTACGTTCCGTAGCGCGCCAAATCGACCAAAAGTGATCACGCCAGTCGGTTCCGCACTGACTTGCTGGCTTTCAAGCTCAGCTTCGATACTGTCTAGCATAAAGCTCAGCTTTAGCGGTAACTGCTCGACCCCTGCCAGCCTTTGCTCCACCTCTAGTCTATTAGTATCACCACTGGAATATTGTCTATAGTGACGATTGGCACGTAAGCTTGATTTAAAGCCATTCATCGCATTATAGATAGCGCGCATCGTACGCGTTTGATCAACATCGCCAAAGTATCGATGAATCACTTGGCTCTCAATCTGATCCAGCCAATCTTCCGCTTTCATTTTTTGTGTGTGGTCATCACGCCTTGCCACCAAACCAGCATAGATACGGCAAAGCGCTTCTACAATCATGGCATCATTTAGACTCACTTGCGCGAGTGGTAGGCTCATCTCAGGCACAGCCGTACTTGGCCATTCCTCCTGAGCTAAGGGATATAGACAATCGCTCAGACTCGCCTCTGGCATGATTAACCCCAAGGTCAATCTGTCTAACGCTTGTGCAAAGCTAAAACGATAGTCATAGTCATTGACGTCTAGGGTCTGCTTTAGATGCAGCTCGTCAAACCCGCGGATAAATCCAGCTTCCACCAACAAATCACAACCACGGCTCATTTGCTCATGGGTCAACCCAAAACTCTCAAATAAGGGTGGCAACATCAGCCAGTCCAACACCTCAGCCGCTTCAAAACGAGCGCTATGACTGCCAAGCAGCTTATAAAACCCAATAATCGCTTCCCATAACTGGCGAATATCAGCATCGACGACACCAGTCACCTTAGCAGGCAAGGTCAGACCATCTTGTCCCCTGCCATTGACGAAAATAGAGCTAATCAACGCATGATGACGCTCAACATCAGGTAGCAATACCACAATATCGGATATATGGCGTTTTTTCTCGCCAGATTTGATGGGTTCATTTAGCCAGCGACCAATCATAATACGTAGTACTTCAAGCTGGCGTTGCAAGTTATGACAAGAATGTATGCTTAGGCTATTGTCTTGAGAAGAAATTGCCCAAAAGCGGTCTTTTTCAAAACGCTTATTCTCTAGCACCTCATCGTCATACCATGACGTTTCTTGCTCAAAATCCAATGCTATTTGGTTACCGACGGCCTCTGAGACTTTTGCGGCTGTCGCTTGTTGGGTTGATTGCTCGTCAAGCATCAACACATCGTTTTGCAAACGGCGCAATAAACTTGGGCCGTTTTCTGCTGCTTGCAACCTATCATCGTCATCAAGTTCGCGAGCACTGCCATCGATAACGCTACCAGTTTCACCATCGAACCTATCACTAAAGTTATCTTGCCACTCTACTAGCGCCTCTTGGTATTGCTCATTACCTGACAAATTAGCTAGCATGGCGAAAGTATCACGAGACTGTTTGCCTAAACGCGACAGTAAACTGTGCCCGTAATCGCGTAAAAACACGCTTTGGGGATTAATGATCTGCTGACGCTGTAGCCATGACTTATCGACAATATCTGCCCAAAACAGTTTTGAGGGATTGTAGTGTAGTAACGTGATGTTCATATATTTCGACAAGCGCTGCAAAAAGTCGAGCTCGGTCTGTGGCAATTGCTGGATTGTAAAAATACGCAGCACCGTGGGTAGCTTGGCACGCTCATTTGCCTTATTATTTTCTAGCGCTGACCAAAAGGTACTTTCAATTGCCACGCGGTGCTGATGTACATCAGCAAATAATTGCGACCACAAAAAGCGCTGTGCAATCTCTAGCTCTACATAATGCGCTACCAACCACTCAGGCGTACCGCGTGCATACTGATCAAAACGTAGGGACAACGCATCTTTATCTGCGATTAGCTTATCTACATCAAGCAGCTTGTTGTCCGACCATAGCGCTAGCCAATCCTCACGGTGAGTCAAATAACGGTTAAACACCCTTGCCAAATCGCTTGCCAGCTGCCAAATGCGGGCGTCTTGTTGCGCTTTATCTTGCTTAACCCCTTCTTGTGGCTCGTCAATCAAAGATGCTAACAACGGGTGCACAGGATGCGTGTCATCATTGACAATCGACGATTGATAGTAAGTTAGGTATCCGAACAGTCGCCACTGCATCACCGTTGGCGACAGCACGGCAACTTCGGGCACGTTTAAGGTTGCTGCGTCAGGATTAACCTCTAATAAATAGGCATT
This sequence comes from Psychrobacter sp. Ps6, assembly GCF_022129235.1. Classification (GTDB taxonomy): domain Bacteria; phylum Pseudomonadota; class Gammaproteobacteria; order Pseudomonadales; family Moraxellaceae; genus Psychrobacter. Next base: position 189,391 of record NZ_JADQAI010000005.1, read on the forward strand.
ATGGCGAGTTAACACATCCTGCATGAGTGTCCACTGATACTGACCCCAAAATTTGGTACGTACCAATGTACTGATGCCAGCACGGCTAGCAATGGTTTTATCCAACCAATCGCCCAATACCATTGACGGTACAATAACGATAAAGGGTTCAAAAATGTTCTGGCTCTTTGATTGATATTGCACCAATAGCTGGTCAACGAGATTTTCGGTACGATGTGACTGAATGATAGTAAACATAGACAATAATCTGATTGGAATAAGCGTAAGCGCTGAGAGCTACTGTTGGCTACAGTTAACCTGTCAGTCACTACACTTGTAATAAAAGTACCACAGAAAGTAGCAATGAAACCCGAATTGATACTCATCAATACATCTTTGGCAGTCGTCACTGTAATACATTTCTGCTAGCATTATATGATGTACAATACGCTTTCATAAATAACGTATATGCTCTGTCAGTGTGCCACTGATATTCGATGTTTACCAGTATAGATATCAGCATTATACTATCTTGCGACATCTAATGTCGCTTTGTAGCACTGCTCATAATTATGATAATAAAATATACATTGCCGCTCTTTTAAGTTATTTTCTATACCTTATTTCGACCTAACCTTCATTATCACGAGATGATTTAACATTATGCCTTTGCGTCCTATTGATGCCATCTTTGTTCATCCTAAACAACGTTTATACGTTGTTTACTATCGTGGTGAGCTATGGCAATTACCGCGTATGAAAATCGATGATAAATCATGGCAAAACAGACGTCCTTATACTGACGACAGTGGTTCACTTTACCTGAGCATTCACCAAGCCATTAGCGATCCTGTATTGGCACAAAAATTACGTACATTAGATTTGCCTGTTGCAGTACGTGGTAGCACCTTATCGCGTTTTGAAGCATGGTGGGAGGCGCATGGGTTCAAATGGCTAAAAGACAAGCTCATGATCGGCCAGTCGCCATTAGCTGTACATCAAGCGACAGCCTATGCAAAAGCGATTGATAGCCAGCCTGCCTCGCTTAGTAATAACCGTACTGAGAATAAAACCCCAGCTTCTATGCCTTTTTTTGTGAACACAGATGTGTTTGCAGAGATGTTGACAGAGCTAACCAATGAAGTACTCGATCAAAAGCTTTAACTCAAGCCACATATCACCTATAGTGCCTTATGTAAATTTTGAACTGAATTCATTAATAAAAGAGCGGTAATATATGAAAGACTACAAGCTGCTACTGGCTGGGCTAATTTTATTGCTGCTAGCAATTTTTACCGCTCTGATTACGTGGTTGTGGATCCACAATCGTAAAAATATAGATCCGCTACCTATCATGGCAAGTGAGAATGAGTCTGTAACTGCTAAAGGCGATGAGACTGCCAAAACTGTGCCTGATAGTGTCCTGTATGTCCGTGCAGCAGAGAATCTGCAAGTGCCGTTGGACGATATTATTGTCAGTTTTGAATCTCGTTATCCTCATATTCAAGTATTGGCAAACTATGTGCCGCCAAACACACTTTTGACCTTATCAAACAATAATATCGCTGCTAACAACGACAGCGACGCCGCTTTTAATACAGACGTCATTATCGCAAATGATAGGCTATCGGCAGAACGTCTCGCGCCACTACAAGCAGAGCTGACAGCGTCTCAACACCAAGATAACCAGAGTAAGGCAAACGCCAATACAGTTATTACAGAGGATGAAACCGATAGCGAAAATGCTGATAGTGAGCAAGCACCTACCGAGAACGATAATAAAGAGGCACGTACACTAACCTCTTTTAATTATGCCTTGAAAGATAAGCAGGAACTCGAAGGCGTTGTTTTGACAGACCGTACTGTTGCCGTTAGTTTTCGCAACTTCTTACTCTCTAGTACGGGCCAAGGTATTTTAGAGAAATACGATTATTATAATATTAATGGTTATGAGAATAGCGTAAACGACCTATTTCAACCAACATCGCGGGCCAAAAAGGCATCAGGTGATAATCCAGTAGATGTCGCTGATGCTCTTAGCAATGGAGATAAATGATAAATCGTCCCTATTTGTCTTTTGTTGATTGCTTTTATGACTGCTTTTTCCTACAATGTCACTCCATAATGCGCCTATAGCTCAACAGGATAGAGCAGTTGCCTCCTAAGCGATCGATCCGAGTTCGAGTCTTGGTGGGCGCACCAATCATTGTATTCTTAGCTTATTTTAAAGCCCCACAACCTTTTGGTTATGGGGCTTTTTTACTTCTTATCGCATCATAACATTGCATAACCTACGATGTATTTTCATACAGCATATCATCAAAACACAAAATATCTGGTATCGCTTATTGACCCAATCAGCTCATACTTTTAGGATGTCCAAACTTATTGAAAGCATGAGAATAATTCTCCATCTTCAAAATACAAAAAGCCTTTCAAGCTATTAAGTATAAAGCTTGAAAGGCTTTTTCGATCGCATATTTTTATCTGGGTAAGAGAGTTAATATCGGGGTTTGCCTACAGCTGCTCTTACTCTATATTCAACATTGATTTCGCTACAGCTTCGGCCACTTTAATGCCATCAATCCCTGCTGATAATATACCGCCTGCATAGCCTGCGCCTTCGCCTGCAGGAAATAATCCTTTAGTATTAATGCTTTGGAAGTCTTTATTGCGTTTAATACTTATCGGTGACGATGTTCTGGTTTCTACGCCAGTGAGTAAACCGTCATCAGATGAAAATCCTTGGATTTTTTTATTAAACGCTGGAATGGCTTCACGTATGGCATCCACGGCAAAATCAGGTAATGCTTTGCTTAAGTCGGTTAAAGTAATGCCCGGTGTGTAAGAGGGTTTTACATCACCTAATCCTGAATTTGGTTTACCTTTTAAGAAATCGCCAATGGTTTGCGCTGGTGCACTGTAGTCTTTGCCGCCTAATTCAAACGCTAAGGTTTCTAATTGTCTTTGCAAATCGATACCGGCAAGAGGGTGATTTGGGTAATCTCGCTCTGGGTCGATACCTACAACAATAGCACTGTTGGCGTTGCGCTCGTTTCTTGAATATTGACTCATGCCGTTAGTGACAACACGTCCTTCTTCTGATGCGGCAGCAACAACGGTTCCACCTGGACACATACAGAAACTATAAACAGAACGACCGTTTTTGCAGTGATGAACCAATTTATAATCCGCAGCACCAAGTATCTCGTTTCCAGCATTGTCGCCAAAGCGTGCTTTATCTATGGTTGACTGCCTATGTTCAATTCTAAAACCAATTGAAAAAGGTTTTGCTTCAACATACACGCCTTTATCATAGATCATTTGGAAGGTATCACGGGCGCTATGACCAATAGCAAGAATAACATGGTTGGTTTTCAAGGTTTCGCCATTATTAAGCGTCACGCCAGTTACTTTTGAATCAGTTATATGCAAGTCGTCTACGCGAGTAGCAAAACGGATTTCACCGCCAAGCGCTATGATCTGGGCACGCATTTTTTCTACCATGCTGACTAATTTAAAAGTACCTATGTGTGGTTTACTAACAAATAAAATCTCCTCTGGTGCGCCTGCTTTTACAAACTCTGTCATTACTTTACGGCCGTAATGATTTGGATCTTTCACTTGGCTATATAATTTACCGTCGGAGAAGGTACCCGCTCCGCCTTCACCAAATTGTACGTTTGATTCAGTGTTTAATTTACGCTGACGCCAAAAGCCAAAGGTATCTTTGGTACGTTGTCTTACTTCATTACCACGTTCGATGATAATAGGTTTAAAACCCATTTGAGCAAGGGTCAGTCCTGCTAATAAGCCACAAGGTCCAAAACCAATAACAACAGGGCGCTCTGTTAAGTTCTCTGGTGCTTCACCTACATATTTGTAGCTGGTATCTGGCGTTGGTTTGACATGGTTGTCTGACTCAAATTGAACCAGTAAATCATTGGCCACATCTGAGTCGGTCAGTATGATGTCTAGCGTATAAATTAATTGGATATTTCTTTTATTACGAGCATCATAACCACGTTTAAACATCACAAATGACGCCATTTGCTCAGCGGAGATTTTAAGTTTTGTCGTTATAGCAGTCGTTAGATCTTCAGGTGCATGATTTAATGGCAATTTAATTTCAGTTAAACGTATCATTGGTTACTCATAAACTCGTGTAGAAAACAGTCTCGCATTTTACTGGTACTGATACAAATAAGCGAATAAATATTTTACTTACGAAGGGTAAATTTACGGATTTGTATTGTTGTTTGAAAATGACTCTTGCCGTCAAGTCTGTACAGTCAAACTTGGGAGATTTTAGTAATGTTGTAGCCCAGAAGCTTTCTATGTGTGAATTATCAAATGAGCGAAGAAGAATAACTGTCTGGGAGACATTTATCAAAGTACAAGACGGAGGGCTATGCTCGTAGTGGTTGTCCTTGCCGCTCATTGAACCGTTGAAATGATGCTGTTTGATGATAATCATACTTTTATCAGGTGCCACAGTCTTAGTTTTTTTTGGGGAGATTGCCGATGGATTAAAGAGGAATTTTCCATAATAGTATTTATAAGAGTGATAACTTTCATGATTCCCTTAATTATTAAGTGAAGGAGCCAAAAACAACCACCCCTCCACATAGCCTCAATTCAGCCCATTACTCCTAAAATAAGATGACATAATGGATGAATCACTTGTTTTTACAAGATCTGACAAGCCTCATCAAAGTCCAATCTTGGCAGACGGCTGTATAATTGACCCTCTTGACCATAACCTATATTGATGAGTAGGTTTGAGGACCAATTACTGTCTTTAAGAAAAGTTTTATCTACCAATTCATTATTAAACCCAGACATAGGGCCCGTGTCTAAACCCAAGGCTCTACAAGCCAAAATTAGATAGGCTGCTTGCATAGAACTGTTTCTAAACGCCGTCTCTTGTATAAGTTCAGGGCTAGAGTTAAACCATGATCTGGCATCCGTATGTGGGAATAATTTGGGAAGTTGTTCATAAAATTCATTATCATGAGCGACAATCACTGTGATAGGTGCTGTCATTGTTTTTTCGATATTACCTGATGACAATGCTGGCTCTAAGCGTGCTTTAGCGTCATCAGATTTGAGAAATACAAACCGCGCCGGTGAGCAATTGGCCGAGGTAGGCGCCATTTTAATCAAGTGATAGATCTCTTCAAGTAATGCATCTGGTACGTCTTTTTTTTGCCAAGCGTTGAAGGATCTGGCCTTACCAAACAGCTGATCAAGATCTGCTGAAGATAACGATAGGGAATCAGTCATAACATTTCCTTATTAATATTAAATTTTGGATAAGAATTGAAGAATTTTGCTATTGGTTGAGCAGGTCTCTGTGATTGTACTGGCATGGCCACCCGTCACCATTAACTCAAACTGGGCATTTTGCATATTATTGGCCAAAGCCAGACCGCGTTGCCAGGGCACCAAAACATCATCAAGATTGCTCAAAACTAGCGTTTTGTTTTTAATATGCTTAGCGTTTATCAGGGGCTGATAAGACTGCAAGGCTTTTAATCTCGTTGAGACGTTTTCAACGGGAGCAAAATTAGCAATAGCTTTATCTTCTTTTTGCGTGAGTGCCTCTATGTTGTCTGAGATCCATATAGGCGGGTATAAAAATATCGCTTGGGCGCGCACAAATGCTTCTATACCTGTATCTTGTAGCAAACTGGTTCGCATGCTAAAACATTTAATCGTGTGAGGATCGAGGCTTTCCCACCCATTCAAGATAACCAGTTTATCTAACAATTCTGGCGCTTTATGAGCGATTTCCATACCGATAAATCCGCCAAGTGCGTGACCGACGAAATGACAATTAGACAGTCCTTCTCGTTTTAAAATTTCAATTAATTGATCCGCTAAATCTTGCATAGAATAGTCATCGGGTAAGAGGTCACTATCAGGTGATACGCCCTCTTGTTCATAGCAAATCACATTGTAATTCTCGGTAAAATACTCAATTTGAGGTAACCAAAAATCAGCATGCCCGCCTAAACCTGAACTAAATACGATCGTTTCTGACGTGTCGTTCTTACAAGGATATTTTTTAACTAACATAGGGTTTCATCCAATTTCAGTAAAATTCAAATTGCGGTAAAAGTATCTAATAGCTTATAAAGTAAAGTTGAATTCAATCAACTAAATCAATTCAACGGTACGCTCATCGCTTTCATCATAGTCGTACGCTACGGTTTCTTCGAAACTTTCGACTTCGCTTTCACCTTTACTCTCGATGGCCTCTTGAGACTTAATATATTTAATTAACGCATCTATGGTGCCGACCTTTAGATTGTGAGTATCGGCGAATTTCATCAGATCATTTCTACGAGCCATTTCACCATCTTTGTTGATAATCTCTACAATAACCGCAGCAGGCTCCAAGCCAGCCAGTCTCGTTAAATCGCAACCTGCCTCCGTGTGACCAGCGCGTTCTAAAACACCGCCCTCTTTAGCCACTAATGGAAAAATATGACCTGGGGTTACGACGTCATCAAAGGTAACGTCTTGAGACACGGCAGTTCTGATGGTCTGAGCTCTGTCTGCCGTTGATATTCCGGTACTTACGCCTTTTGCTGCATCAATGGAAACAGTGAAATTCGTACTATAAGGTGCTTGGTTGTCTTTGCACATGAGGGATAAGTTTAGTTTCTCGCAACGCTCAGCAGTTAAGGTCAAACAAACCAAACCTCTGGCATGTGTAATCATAAAGTTAATATCATTAGGTTTGGCTAAAGTGGCTGCCATAATCAGGTCACCCTCATTTTCCCGATCCTCATCATCCATGATTATGACCATCTTGCCAGCTTTAATATCTTCAATGATTTCTGGTATTGTATTGATATTCATAAAATCCACCATTTGTACTTATATTTGCTTTTGTATGTTGTTATGTAGAGCCTATTGTCAATTAATCACATGCTCTACATAACGTCCTACTTTTGATACGGCCGTATAGCTACTTCATAGAAATAGTGGTATTTACGCCTTCACTAGCATCCTCATCAAACCAGCGTGATATCACCGTTTTCGTCTGCGTATAAAACTGTACCGCTTGCTTACCATAAGGACCTAAGTCACCGAGCTTACTCGCTCTAGACCCTGTAAACGAAAACATCGGTAGCGGTACTGGAATCGGTAGGTTGATACCGACTTGTCCGACATCGATATCTTGTTGGAACTTATGTGCATGGGCGCCAGACTGGGTGAAAATTGCGGTACCATTACCATTCGGATTGGTATTGATAATCTTAATGGCTTCCTCAAGCGTGTCGGCATACATAATGCATAAAACAGGACCAAAAATCTCTTCGGTATAACAGCTCATATCAGTGGTTACATTGTCCAAAATAGTGGGTCCAACAAAGTTGCCATTTTCATAACCTGCTACCTGACAACCACGACCATCTAATCTGAGAGTTGCCCCTTCGTCTATGCCCGCTTGGATTAAGCGCTCGACACGGGCTTTGGCTTGCTTAGATATTAAGGGACCTAAGTCTTTGTCATCCTTGCCAGCAGACACTACTAGCTGTGCTGATTTTTCTACAATTTCATCAACCCACTGTTTAGATTCTCCAACCAATACCACGACAGACAGTGCCATGCATCGCTGACCTGCTGCACCAAATGCTGCGCCTGCTAATTGATTCAGACTTTGTTCTTTATTGGCATCAGGCATGATAACGGCATGGTTTTTCGCACCCATCATACATTGCACACGTTTGCCAGCCTGACCCGCACGATCATAAACATGCTTGCCCACTGCCGTTGAACCAACAAAAGATATCGCTTTTATATCAGGGTGATCGCACAGCGCATCCACTGTGTCTTTACCACCATGAACCACATTTAATACTCCTTTTGGTATACCTGCCTCAAGCGCCAACTCGACCAATCTCATGGTAACGATAGGGTTTTGTTCAGAGGGCTTTAAGATGAACGTGTTGCCTGTGGCGATGGCCATTGGAAACATCCATAGCGGTATCATGGCAGGAAAGTTAAAGGGAGTAATACCTGCACAGACACCTATTGGCTGTTGAACGGTATACATATCAACACTACTGGCGACGTTTTCAATGTAGCCACCTTGTTGCAAGTTACCGATACCTGATGCGTGCTCTACGACCTCAAGACCTCTAAATACATCACCTCTAGCGTCTGCCAGTGTCTTACCTTGTTCTTCAGTCAGTAGCGCCGCTAACTCATCCATGTTTTCACGTATCAGTTGTTGATACTTTAGAAAAACACGCGCTCGTTTACTGATGGGTGTGACACGCCAACTCTGAAAGGCCTCAGATGCCGTTTTGATGGCTTGCTCGATTTCCTCAGGTGTTGACTGTGGTACCTTAGCGATCACTTCTTGCGTGGCTGGATTGGTGATATCAATCCATTCTGTGGTCGTTGATTCGGTAAATTCGCCATTGATCAATTGTTGTACGCTGCGTGGTTCTGTATTCATGACACGATTCCTTAAGGTGATATCAAATAGGGATTTAAATTTATGGATTGAGTTTTAAGAGCGGCTCTGATGTAGCGATTTCTCTCTCAGTGGTCACGCTCACCTCTTTTTGTTTGTTTTTAAAATTGAAAGCGAGGTTCATAAGAATGGCTAAAAACGTAGCAGTACCGATGCCGCCCAAATCAAAGCCGGCAATGTTTAGTGAATAGTTGCCAGTGCCTAGGATTACTGGAACGGCGGCTACCAACATGTTGCCATTCTTACTGAAATCAATTTTTGCATTCATCCAAATACGCGCACCAGCGATGGTAATCAAACCAAAGACAACGATTGAAGCTCCGGTCAAAATAGGCACAGGAATGGTACTGACTAAGGTTCCAAACTTAGGGGACAAACCCAATAAGATTGCAAAAACACCTGCTATGACAAAGACGACGGTAGAGTAAATTTTGGTCGCTGCCATCACGCCGATATTTTCTGCATAGGTCGTCATACCAGTGCCGCCTACCGAAGCCGAAAGCGTAGTGCAAAGGCCGTCAGCGAAGAATGCTCTACCCATATAAGGTGAGATACTTTTGCCAGTCATGGCTTCTACTGCTTTGAAATGCCCAAGGTTTTCAGCGATTAAGATGATAAAGACAGGTGCAATGACTAATATGGCACTGGTCTCAAAGACGGGGGAATAAAGGGTTGGCATACCAAACCAAGCAGCATTTGCAATTGGAGCAAAATCAATAGGCTTACCCATGCCTAAGACATTGGTTAATAGGAAATAAATAAAATAGGCAGCGACTAGACCTATTAACAATAACAAGCGTCTGACCATACCTTTAGTAAATACGGCGACTGAACAAATACACAATACGGTGACCAACGCCATCCAAGAGTCAAAGCTACTACCGATGACGCTTTGTATGGTGACAGGTGCTAAGTTCAACCCAATAATCATGACGATGGACCCAGTGACCACAGGTGGCATCAGGTTCTCAATCCACCCTGCACCTGTCTTCATCACCAGTAGACCCATCAATGCGTATAAAATCCCGCAGACCACGGTACCGCCAAGCGCAATGCCGATATTTGGATTGATACCTGTGCCGCTATATCCTGTCACTGCTGCGACCGCCCCGATAAAGGCAAAGCTGGAGCCTAGATAACTTGGTACGTGACCGCCAGTAATAAGAAAGAAAAGTATCGTGCCTATACCAGTGATAAGCATCGTTAAGCTAGGATCGAATCCCATCAATAACGGGGCTAAGATTGTCGCACCGAACATGGCGAATGAGTGCTGTGCGCCTAACACCACGCTTTTACCCATTGGTAAGTATTCATTGATACCTACCGGTGTCATTTCTAGATTTCCAGTGTAGGGACGCCATTTAACAAACCATTTATCCATTTTAAATATCCTTAAAAAGTAGAGGGATGACACTTAGTACACTTAATTCGTGCACTTACTCAATTGATGGTAGCCTCGATTGAAATAGATGAGACTTTCACAATCAGGCTTGTGTTTGATATCCAATACTTCACAAATAAGAATATCGTGGGTTCCTACCGAGCTAATAAGCTTAATCTTGCAATCAAAAGAGATACTGGCATCTTCTAATACAGGCGATCCGGTTGACAGCGTGGACCAATTGCCTTGCTCAAATCTTTCTTCTAATGCCTTTTTGCCGCCAAACACACCGCTTAAATCTTGGTGTTCAAGACCAAGTGTGTTGACGCATAGCACCATATTTTCTTTAAAAAATTTGTATACAGACGCGCTTCGGTTTAGACACACTAATAGGGTTGGCGGTTCGTCAGTGACACTGCACACCGCTGAGGCGGTAAACCCTGCCCGCCCTGCTGGACCTTCAGTGGTAATAATGTTCACGGCAGCCGCCAGCTTGCTCATCGCATCTCTAAAAGACTGCTGCATGTCGGTTAAGTTTCCTGCCGTAGAGGTGAATGATTCTTTAGACTTATGTTTCATTAATGAGGATTGCGTTGCTTGGCTTTCTTTAATTACTGTATTCATCTGTCATTTCCTTTTAAACAATATTCCGCCACATGTGTAGTCAACTAAAGCGCCCTACTACAGTCCAATGCAATGCTAGAGGGTTCGATGTCAGGTAACTTTAAATTCACTAACTGCAGTTATTTTTAAGTAGGTTTTCATCCGATGTGCGCTATGGACGCGATTTCGACGAGGGCGTCTGGTTTTACCAATCCACATTGGATACAAAATCTTGCTGGCTTTTCATTGGGGAAGAACTCTGCATAGACTTGATTGACCGCATCATAATCTGCCCAGTCTTTTACAAAGATTGAATTAAACGTCACATCATCCATATCGCCGCCAGCGGTTTGAATAACGTTTTGAATCGTTGTTAATACATGGCGAGTTTGCGCGGCGGCATCACCCACATGTACGACATCGTTGTTTTCATCAAAGGGCAAGGTGCCCGAGACATAAACGATGTTGTCGGCCTTAGTCGCTGGGACATAGGGAGCTAACGGTTTGCTAGTACCTTCAGGGATAATCACTTGTTTAGACATATCTACATTCCTATTTAAGTTAAGTATGAAGCGCTTGGTTTAGGCTCCTAAAAAGCCAGATATCGAAAAGATTAAGTATCCAAAAAGCACTGCTGCATGCTGGCAACATCAGACACCCAACCAAAAAAGGTTTTTACGTTATATAGTGTGGCCTCATGAGCTTCTACTGGCCCTGCTTGATAACAAGCGTCATCTAATAACACCCCAAAATACTCAAGAAAAAACCCATCTCGAAGCGTCGATTCAACACAGACGTTGGTCGCGATACCAGTGAACAATAGATTACGTATGCCTCGTGACCGCAATACGCTATCGAAGTTGGTATTCGCGAAGCCGCTATAACGAGGCTTATCTATAACGATGTCGTGAGGCGCAGGGCTAAGCTCGTCGACCAACTCATAATCCCAGCCGCCTTTTGCCAATAGCGTTCCCTCAATTTCAGGATTCTTACGCATGGTTTTTAAGGCATTTGATTTGTGATAATTGGGCGACCCACTACCACCAGCCTCTACATATTTGTTGTCCCAACCATTTCTAAAATAGATAACTTGTATGCCAGATTGATGCGCAATATCCACGGCTTGCTTTATCTTATCGATGACGGGTTTGGTCGCTGTGACATCGAACCCAGCCAAATCTAGATAACCACCTTGGCTGGCATACGCGTTTTGCATGTCCACGACGATCAATGCCGTCTGGGATGGATCTAACTTGATAGGTTCAGGCAACGACTCTAAAACAGGAGAAGATTCCTTGGTAAAATCTGCACAAATAGTATTAACCGAATTCATATCTGCTCCTTTTATTAGGCTTCGCTCATGGCTTTGCTGGCCACTGGGGTATCAACATTGATACGGCTTTTCATCAAAGGTTGAATCTTGCTGCCAAAATCTTCTACGCCTTGCACGAAATCATCAAAGGTCAATAAGACGCCATCCGTACCTTGTACTTCAGCGATTTCGTCTAACATGCTGGCAACATTTTCAAAAGAACCGACCAGCGTACCCATATTGATATTGACTGGTGAAACGCTTGAGGCCATATGACGGATGTTAGTATCTTTGCCTGAGGTTTTGTCCTTACCACCTTGCGACTGCAACCAATCAATGGCTTCAAAGTCCGCACCATCATTGTATGATTGCCATTTTTCCTGCGCTTTTTCATCAGTCTCATCTGCAATGACCATAAAGAGGACATAAGTGGGAACATTGCGGCCCGTCTGATCTGTATGTACTTTTAAGCGGTCATTAATACCAGCGTAGGCAGTTGGCGTGTTTAGCCCTTTACCAAAGACAAAGTTATAGTCAGCGTATTTTGCAGAGAACGCCAAGCCTGTATCTGATTGACCCGCACAGATAATTTTCATATCCGCTTGTGGAATAGGCTTCACCTGACAATCATTCATCTGAAAGAACTCACCTTTCAAATCAGATTGACCTGTCGCCCACAGATCTCTTAGGATTTGGACATATTCAGATAAATACTCATAGCGCTTACCAAAATAATCGTCGCCTGGCCACATGCCCATCTGTCCGTATTCTGCTTCTTGCCAGCCAGTCACGACATTCAATCCAAAGCGTCCGTTCGAAATACTATCAAGCGTCGATGCCATTCTCGCTACGATTGCGGGCGGCATCACTAACGTTGCTGACGTGGCATAGATTTTTATTTTGGACGTGACTGCCGCGAGTCCTGCCATCAAAGTAAAGCTTTCGAGGTTATAATCCCAAAACTCAGTCTCACCGCCAAAACCGCGCAGCTTGATCATTGAGAGCGCAAAATCAAAACCGTAATGCTCAGCACGTTGTACAATTTGCTTATTGAGCTCAAATGTCGGCTTGTACTGCGGCGCGTTTTTTGAGATTAACCAACCATTGTTACCAATCGGACAAAAAATTCCTATTTCCATGAGGTCACCTATAGATTTTGAGAAGAGAAGAAGAAAGCTATAAAAGAAATGAAAATTCTTTTACGTTTTTATCGAAGCAAAACCCATGCCATATTTTTTTATTTATATTTATCAATAACTTATATAATTTTTACCCTAAATTTTTTAGACCATATGGTTTAAAAAAATGCATAACAATAGTGCGGACTGTTATAAAACAGTGCGGTTTGTTATAAAATAGTGCAGAAACACTTGAAAAAGGAATTTTGGTAGTAATCTGAACAGAATGAGTGAAATCAGTGGTAAAAAGGACGCTGGTAAGGATTATCGCTACGATTAGTAATCTATAGACTAATAAGGTTTTGGTGGCTGCTGAGCGAGCAATATTGGTCAACAAATGGCGCTTGTAATTGATTGCTTTGACCCTTTTTAAATTGAATCAACGATCATCTAAAATTAGGTTTACACGACTTTATAATGAAGGACATGACAGTGAAAGACAGCGTGCTAAGAGAAGAGGCAGAAACGAGTTCAAAAGTACTAAAGAAAAAAGCACATATCATCAAAGCTGCATTGATCGTCTTTTCACAAGAAGGACTAAATGGGGCACGAATGGAGAGGATTGCTGAAGAGGCTGATATTTCTAAATCGAATATATTTTATTACTTCGACAGTAAAGAGGTCCTGTATATTGCGGCTTTGGAAGCGGTGCTGAGTGAGTGGTTGTCTCCTTTGAGTAATATCGACATCAACCAAGATCCAAGAAATGCACTCAAAACTTACATCGAAGAAAAATACAAGATTTCAAAGAAATCACCTGCAGCGTCGAGACTGTATGCATTAGAGATCATGCAAGGAGCACCTCACTTAATGGGGGTGCTGAAGGGACCTTTAAGATATTTGGTGCGAGAAAAGGTGGCAGTGATTGACGGGTGGATTGCGGACAATAAGATTAAGTCCGTTTCTGCGATCCATTTAATTTTCCATATTTGGGCAGTCACTCAGCACTACTCTGACTTTTCTACGCAAACTGAAGCTATTTGTAATCATAGTTTAAGAAATAAGAAATTCGCTAATGATGCATTAAACACTAGCATTCAACTTCTTGTAGATAGTTTGATTATATAATTTGATATTGGTATCGATGTCTTGCATCTCTATACTGCCTTTGCTGACATAGTTATTGAGTCCTGTTTATAACGCAGAGTCAGTCTTGGTAATTGCTCCGCCTATGAATATGGTTTTGCCGCCAGCGGTAAGATCAAAGCCATCATAGCCTGTGAAGATACCTGACTTTTCGCCGACTGCTTGATAGTCTGCATTTAAGTCAGTTTTACCACCATTGACCGAAAAACTAGAGCGTGCGCCACCGCCTACTATGTCGATATCAGCATTAAAGCCCATGTTCTTCTGTTTGCTGTCGTAGGTAGCGGTGTCTTAGTTTGAGATAATAAAAAAGCTACGATACATAACGCATTGTAGCTTTTGATTACTATTCAGAACTTTAGATCCTCACTTTAAAAAATTTTGATTAATCTCTTCTCCTGTGATGACATCATCTGTTTCTTCATAGTCTTCAGGTTTATCATAATCATATTCAATTTCAAATTTCCCATTAGGATAGAGGGTAAACGTTAATCCCCATATTCTGTCACCCGTAAGATTATAGATGTATTCTTTTAGATACATTGCAGCATCGTGTTCTGATAGTAAAATACCATTTGACAATTCTCTATATTCTTCAACAACCTTTTCGCTAGAATAGATGGTTTTTTCAGAACGTGACATTTTGTTAAAAATCTTAGTATTTAACACTAGTTTGTCCCACATGTCGTCGCCAGCATGTTCTAAAAGTGCTTTCGCTAAGATATGGTATGCCTCATCTTCATTAGATATAATCATTTAAAGACTCCTTCACTGCTCAAAAATATAAGGTGATTTTGCCTTTCCATCTACTTTAATATTAACGATGAATTTGCTTGGTCTACTTGAACTAGAGTTAGCATAGTCTACATCCATCTTCATTGATACAGATTTACCTGCTTTTAATTGATCCCTTACTTCATTTTCCATTCCCTTCCAACTACCTCTATTCAAGGTTCTTGGCCATTCATGCCGATCCTTCAAATAAAAATGAAAATCATTTGCATTTTCGAGTGATTTTTATTTAGAATGCTTCATTTACTTTAGACGGCTCAGTATGATGCACATGAACAATTTGGGCGTGACACAAGGTCATCTTCGTCATATAGATAATGTCTCAAACACCATACAAAAACAGATTTTACATTCCATATTTTGGGTAAGCGCGACGATGCGTACTCACCCTGATGTTAGTCAACAAGTAGCCGTTATATGAAAGCAATGTCTCTCTCCATCCGTCTGCTTGGGACAGCATGCTTAGGCTTAGTGTTAAGTAGTTGTCACTCATCTGATGCCACCTCGCCCGCGCCTGCCCTAGAGATGCAAAACACCTTAACGCAGCCCCTGTCGGTACAATCGTCTTCTAAAGTGATGACACCAGATTGGGGCATTGCTGCAACTTTAACTGCCATGGGCTACCCGCCAGTGGCAATGGGTGATAAGCCTTTTTATAAAGAATGGGTTGGCAAACCTATTATCCCTGCTACCACATACGACGTGGGTACTCGCTATCAGCCCAATCCCGAAATGTTCTCTCAGCTCCATCTAGATGTGGTGATAGACACCGGATTTTATGAGCATTTGCGTCCTATGTATGGCGACTTGCCCATTCACTCTATTGAGCTGAGCAGTCTAAATAGAGTTGCCAAATGGGAAGACTTTATAGAGCCCACGTTAGAATTGGGTCGCTCTATTCATCAGCCTCAAGCGGCACAACACTATCTTGACCAGAGCAAACGTCAAATAGCACAAGCAGGTCATACATTTCATACGCGCTACCCTCATATCAAAAAACTGGCGGTAGTCCAATTTGCTGATACCAATAATTTACGTATGTTTTCATACAACAGCTTGTTTCAGCCAGCACTAAACGCCATGGGGTTAGAGCTGGTGGCATTTGCAGATGGCAATCAATAGGGCTTTGCGCCTATTATGCTAGGGGATTTGGCACAGCTCGATGATGATACTTGCTTGGTGGTCGTAGAACCTATCGGTGATCTACTTAAGCTGGAGCTAGAATCCAGCTTGGTATGGCAACGCCTGGGATACTCGTTTGACAATGACCCAAAATCTGCCGATAAAGGTCGCTGTCTAACCCTACTACCGGCCACTTGGAACAATAGTGGCGTGGCTTCTATGAATGTCTTGGCCGATCGATTAATGAATGCCACGCTTGTAGGCAATACCGACTTATGATGAAAAACAATGTTTTGTCTATTAACCGCCTTTATTTGATGGTTGTTTTTTTGATCGTGATGGCAGTAGTCAGTAGTTACGCTGTCATACACCAGTTATGGAATCTACCATTTATAGAGCTATTCACTCCATCATTTGACTTGTCGCTTTCGGATATGAGTATCCAGCTGCAAATCGTACCGACCATGGTCGTGGCATCAACTGCAGGCGGCCTTCTAGGCTTAGTTAGTGTCTTGCTGCAACAGTTAGTAAAAAACACGCTGGCGTCAGACACAACATTGGCAGTGGGCAGTGGCGCAAATATGTCACTGCTACTTGTGACATTATTTTTCCCTAGTTTCAATCTAGGAGGCAGTTTTTGGGTCGCCTTTATTGGGGCCATTAGCAGCATGGCAATTGTATTCATCCTTGCCGCACCAAGTCGCATGAATCCTCTGGTACTGGTGTTAGGAGGTTTGGTCACCAATATCTTATTGGGTGCTATCGCCGCCTTATTGATGATTTATTATGCCGAAGAATCTCTAAATGTCATGGTATGGGCGGCTGGCAGCCTTACGCAAAACAATTGGCAAGTGTCTATTGTATTAACCATTGCTAGTGTGGTCGCCTTTATCAGTTTAATGCCCTTATTAAAACCGCTAGAAATCATGAGCCTAGACGATAGGCAGGCAAAAAGTTTGGGCATACCTATCAATCTTATTCGAGGACTGGTAGTGGGATTGGTGGCGATATTAACGGCCCTTGTCGTGAGCCGTGTAGGACCTATTGGTTTTATTGGACTGGGTGCCGCTACCCTCGTCAACGTATTTTCTGTCAGACATATCGGTTACCGTTTGCTCTTGGGCTATGGATTTGGGGCGCTTCTGCTGTGGGTGACCAGCAATGTCACCACGGTACTACAGCATTACCTGAGCCTAAACATTCCTGCTGATGCGATGACTGCCTTACTTGGCGCGCCATTGGTTATATGGCTAATCGTAACCCAAAGCCGGCCGCATAAAGATGAGGTTAGCCCAACGCTTATTTCAGAACGCCGCGAACCGCATTTACTTCTCTGGAGTGTCGCCTTAGTTCTACTAATTGTCGGCATACTTGTTTTCACTGCCACAGCAAATGGCTGGCAATTGAATGCCGTATGGAGTTTGATTGTTGATTTTAGACTACCTCGCACCCTAAGCGCGGCAGCCACTGGCGTGATGCTAGCGACTGCGGGCGTACTGCTGCAAACCTTGACGCGCAACCCTATGGCCAGTCCTGAGGTACTGGGTATCAGCTCAGGTTCAGCAATCGGCGTGATATTGGCCTTTGTTTTCTTACCCAGTTTTGGCTACACAGGCATTGTGCTGTCAGGATTATTGGGCGCAGCGATTGTGCTCAGCTTGATATTATGGCTAGCTCGTAGAATAAATCCTGCCTATTTGCTGTTGGTTGGCGTGACGATTGCCGCCTTGATGGGTGGTTTGTTAAGTCTGGTCAAAATATCTGGAGATCAGCGCTTGCAAGCAGTTCTCAGTTGGTTATCGGGCTCCACTTATCTGGCCAGCCCTGAGACTGCATGGCTACTCGTGATATTCGCCCTGTTGCTTTTTTTATTGAGTTTTATGTTGATAAAACCACTAGAGATACTGAGCTTAGGCAGCGGGATAGCGCGTGAGCTTGGTGTCTCTTTAAGGCTGTTTCAAAGCTTGATATTAATCTTAGTGGCAGCGCTTAGTACCATATCAACATTGGCAGTCGGTCCGCTTAGTTTTATTGGTCTGATGATTCCACATCTTGCCACGACGCTCGGCGCGGTTCAGCTCAAGCGCCAATTACCACTGGCGGCTATTTTAGGTGCCGCATTAATGGTGCTGGCGGATTGGCTTGGGCGTTATATCATATTTCCTTACGAGATACCGGCTGGCACCATTGCCGCTATTATTGGTGGTACGTACTTCTTATACCTGATGCGCCGTATCAAAACGTGATTCACCCATTACTTATAATACTACTCTATAAAGAGGTGTCTTGTTTAATGTCATTCACACTTCTGTGAGTGTTGATGAGGCATTGGTTCATCATGGCTTTATCATACTATGCGTTGATACTGTTGCTTGCTCATTCCTTTTTCATCGAATAGGTCAGCTCGCACCCTATTCATTCATGCAATTTTATCAAATACTCAAGCTCACCGATCAGACACACAAGCAAATGTGTCAAAAATACCTCTATATTGTATTGCTAATAATTCTCATTATCATTAACATGTACGCAATTGATCGTGACATGTTAAGCCCGTTAAACAGCCTGTCACTGACAAAACCGTATATTGATTACGCATTCAATGCTACATCAAGAGAATGTTAAGCCAACTAACCCAATACTTTTATCGAGATACCATCTGATGTTTATCATTACAGAAGGCACCAAGCAACATAAACCCAGCTCCTTGAGTTGGTTCATCAAACAAACGATGCATCTGTCAGCCATTGCTTCATTGGCAGTCAGCTCATCTATCATTCATGCTGAAACCACCGACCAATCCACAACTGGTGATAGTATCACCATCAATAATGCTGACAAAAAAGCCGAACCTAGTACTACGCTAGAGACTATCGTGGTCACGGCAGATATAGACGCACAGACTACTGAAAATACCGACCGCTATACTATTCCTACCGCCAGTAGCGCCACTGGACTGGCACTCTCTGCAAAAGAAACCCCGCAGGCCACCAGTGTAGTGACCAATCAGCAACTCAAAGATCAAAACTCAACCAATCTAACAGAGGTGCTTAAACGCGCGCCTGGTATTCAAGTGGGCAGTATCGATGGCGCGCGCAGTGGGTTCTCAGCGAGAGGGTTTGGCATTACTGGCTTTCAAATCGATGGCTTAAATACAGATTTTGTTCAGCAAGCAGCGATGGGTGAATATTCAGCCAATACTGCTATGTTTGATCATGTTGAAATCGTACGTGGTGCGACAGGTTTGATGAGTGGCTCAGGCGACCCTTCTGCCAACGTCAATCTCATTCGCAAACGTGCCGACAGCACAGTGCCCGCCACCGAACTCTCTGCCAACGTTGATCGTTATGGCAATTATGGTGTGAGCGTCGATCGCAGTCAGTCATTGACCAAAGATGGCGCGGTACGTGGCCGAGTCGTGGCAAGTTATCAAGATGGCGACACCTTTATCGATCGCCAAGAGCTGGGGCAAAACCTAATCTATGCCACAGTGGATGCTGATGTGAGTGACAACACTACCGTCAGTGTGGGTGCAAGCCGTCAGCACAATAAATCAAAATCGACCATGTGGGGCGGTTTGCCAAGTTACTTAAGTGATGGCTCAAAAGCTGAGTGGGATACCAGTAAAAACGGTAGTGCTGACTGGTCAAACTGGGACTCTGACAATGTTTACTATTTCGCTGACATCGATCATGATTTTAATGAAGACTGGAACCTAACCACTAATGCCAGTTACAACGAGAGCGACAGTAGCCCAAAACTCCTTTATATGTATGCCAGCAGCTTTGACCCTGACACTGGACTGATTTATAACTTAAACCCATTTCACGCCGATACCGAGCGCAAACAAGTCAACGTCAAAACCAAGCTGACGGGTAATTTTGATGCCTTGGGCAGAACGCATCAGCTTATCGTGGGCGGATCTTACAATAAAAGCGAGCTTGATACTTTTACTTATACTGCCCCACCCGACGGACTGTTAACAGTGTCTGACTTTGATAACTGGGATGGCAGCTACGCTGAACCAGCATGGGGCGCCAAAACCCAAAGCTCTGATGTCACCGTTAAAGAAAAGGCCATCTTTGCCGCCACTCAGCTAAAGCTGTCTGATCCTCTATCAGTCATATTGGGGTCACGGGTGTCTGATTATGAGCGCTCAGGTATGCAGTATGGCAATAATGTAGACACTGAATCCAAACATATTTGGACGCCTTATGCGGGTATCACTTATGATATTGACAAAAACCACAGCCTCTACATCAGCTATAGTGACATTTTTCAACCACAAACCGAGCGCGATATTAATGGCAACTATCTCGATCCTATCGAAGGCAAAAATTACGAAATCGGTCTAAAAAGTGAGTCTGATAATGGCGCCCTACAAAGCCAAGTCAGCATCTTTAGAATCGAGCAAGACAACCTTGCCCAGCTCGATGGTGGCCAAATAATCCCAGGAACCACGCTTGAAAATGCGTACGTTGGTGCAAAAGGCGCTACCAGTCAGGGCGTTGAAGTAGAGGTCACCGGTGAGCTTAGTGACAAACTAAAGGCCACTATCGGCTACACGCATTTTAATGCTGAAGACAATAGCGGTAAAGCCATCAATACAGGCTATGCCGATACGACGCTGAATTTGTTTACCACCTATGATATGAACGATATCGTTCCTAATTTGACAGTTGGTGGCGGTATCGATTGGTCAAACGGCTACTATGGTGTGGTCACCAATCCTGTGACTGGTCAATCTGAAAAATATGGTCAAGACAATGTGACACTAGCGAGCATCATGGCCAAATATGCCATCAATGACAACCTAGAAGCACAGCTTAACGTCAACAATTTATTCAACCAAAAATATCTTGCTGGCGAAAACTTCTTTGGATTAACGTATGGCGAGCCTTTAAATGTAGTCGGTAGAGTGACTTATCGCTTTTAGTCTAAATATTAGGGCGTGTTGAGTTTGAAAGTTAACATCTAACAAATTGACATTCAGGGTCGGCTTATAATACCATTGATGATTACTTTCATTCATCTCAACGATGATCCTATAATAACTTTTTGGAGTAATCCCATGCAGTGGACTAAACCAGCTTTTCAAGACATCCGTATCGGTTTCGAAATCACTATGTATTTTGAAGCACGCTAAAAACTCATAGACCTGAATACATTAAAAGCCCTAGATGATTAGGGCTTTTACTTTTTTTGACATTTGGAAATATTGCGCTATGTATATTCACGTTTTAGGCTCAGCAGCGGGCGGCGGCTTTCCGCAGTGGAACTGTAACTGCGAAAACTGTCACGGCGTACGCCAAGGCACCATTGAAGCAAAGACCCGTACCCAGTCTTCGATCGCCATATCAGAAAATGGCGTTGACTGGATTTTGTTTAACGCTTCACCTGATATCCGCCAGCAGCTATTTGACTTTAAAGCCGCTCAGCCAGCCCGTCATCTAAGAGACACAGGCATCACCGATGTGGTATTGATGGACAGTCAGCTTGACCATACCACAGGCCTGTTGACACTACGTGAAGGTTGCCCCATATCTGTTTGGTGTACCGACATGGTGCATGACGACCTCAGCACAGGATTTCCACTGTTTACGATGTTAAAGCATTGGAATGGCGGCCTACAATATAATCAAATTGATCCAAAACAGCGCTTTCAAATTGACGGTTATAGCAATTTAGAGCTAACGCCTTTGGTCATTAGAAGCTCAGCGCCACCGTATTCGCCGCACCGCAATGATCCTCATGATGGCGACAACATCGCGCTGATTGTGAAAGATTTAAAAACACAAAAGCAGCTGTTCTATGCGCCAGGCTTGGGCAAAATTGACGATGAAGTCATGCAAATCATGAAAGCGTCTGATTGCGTGATGATTGACGGCACGCTATGGACAGACAATGAGATGCAAGAACGCGGCGTTGGCACTAAAACGGGCCAAGACATGGGGCATTTGCATATCAGTGGTGACGATGGCTCGCTGCATTATTTAGATCAGCTCGATAACGCGCGCAAGGTACTCATTCATATCAACAATACCAACCCGATATTAAACGAGCAATCTGAACAAGCAGCGACACTAAAACAGCACGGCGTCGAAGTGGCGTTCGATGGCATGCAGATAGAGCTTTAAGACAAACGGTAAGATAAAGACAGCAATCGCAAGGTAAAAATGATGCAAGAAGAAACCGCAGCACTCAGCCCAGAAGCGTTTGAACAAGCGATTATGGCAAAAGGTCAGTATTATCATATCCACCATCCTTTTCATATCATGATGCACGAAGGACGCGCGACCCAGCAGCAAATCCAAGCGTGGGTCGCCAATCGGTTTTATTATCAAATCAATATCCCGCTAAAAGACGCGGCAATCATGGCAAACTGCCCTGATCAGCGCGTGCGTCAAGAGTGGATCCAGCGCATGATTGATCAAGATGGCGTCTACCCTGATGGCGGCGGGCGCGAAGCGTGGCTTGGTCTGGCGGAAGCGGTTGGATTGACGCGTGAGCAGGTGATTTCGGAAGAATTGGTTTTGCCCGGTGTGCGTTTTGCTGTTGATGCTTATGTGAATTTTGCCCGCCGTACGTCATGGCGTGAGGCGGCGAGCAGCTCATTGACCGAGCTGTTTGCCCCGCAGATTCATCAGTCGCGCTTAGAGTCTTGGCCCAAGCACTATCCTTGGATCAAAGAAGAAGGCTATACCTATTTTCGCTCGCGCTTGAGTCAAGCACGCCGCGATGTTGAGCATGGTCTGACTATCACGCTTGACTCATTCAAAACGGCAGAGCAGCAAGAACGCATGCTTGAGATTCTACAATTTAAACTGGACATTTTGTGGACGATTTTGGATGCCTTGAGTCTCGCCTATGTGCATGATCAAGCCCCTTATCAAAGCGTCACCACGGATAATGTCTGGCATAAAGGATTGTTCAAATGAGTATACCTGCTAGTTTACCTGAGCTGGATCAATCTCTGGTTCCCACATGGCGTCATGGCTACCGCTTCCAGTTTGAGCCAGCGCAAGACGCGTATGTCCTGCTCTACCCTGAGGGGATGATCACCCTTAACGACAGTGCCAGTATCATTGGACAGCATATCGATGGCACCGCATCGGTTGCTGATATTATCCAAAAGGTAAAAGCCATGTTTGGCGATGTGCCTGAAATCGAGCAAGACATCATCGAATATATGCTGGTTGCCCAGCGCGAACATTGGATTGACCTAGTATGACTGCACCCGTCGGACTGCCGCTATGGTTACTCGCTGAGTTGACCTATCGCTGCCCCTTACAATGCCCGTATTGCTCAAACCCGATTGATTATGCTCAGTATAAAGAAGAGCTGACGACACAGGAGTGGTTTGATGTGTTTGATCAAGCGCGGCAAATGGGCGCGGTGCAGCTGGGGTTTTCTGGCGGTGAGCCACTGGTGCGTCAAGACTTAGAAGAAATGGTCGCTTATGCGCACAAGCAAGGTTTTTATACCAACCTCATCACTTCAGGCATGGGACTCACTGAAGCACGCATCGCCAGTCTAAAAGAAGCAGGATTGCAGCATATCCAAATTAGCTTCCAAGCCAGTGATCCGTCGGTGAACAATGCATTGGCAGGCTCAAAACATGCCTTTGAGCAAAAGTATGAGATGTCACGTCTGGTCAAACAGTACGATTATCCGATGGTACTTAACTTTGTGATTCATCGACAGAACATCGATCAAATCGACCAGATTATTGATCTCTGCTTAGAGCTAGAGGCCGACACGGTTGAATTGGCTATTTGCCAGTTTTATGGCTGGGCCTTTGAAAATATCGAAGGCCTACTACCGACCAAAGAACAAGTGGTCAGAGCCGAGCGCATCACCAACGAATATCGCCAAAAGATTGAAGCACGTGGTATCAAATGCAAACTCATTTTTGTCGTCCCTGATTACTACGAAGAACGCCCAAAACCTTGTATGGATGGCTGGGGTAAGATTTTCTTGACTGTAGCACCTGATGGCACCGCCTTACCTTGTCATGCTGCAAGACAGATGCCTATAGAGTTTCCTAATATCAGGCAGACGCCATTAAAAGACATCTGGTATGACTCAGACAGCTTCAATCAATATCGCGGTGATGAATGGATGCCTGACATGTGCCAAAGCTGCTCAGATAAAGAGCGCGATTATGGCGGCTGCCGTTGCCAAGCGTTTATGCTGACGGGCGATGCCAAAAACGCCGATCCTGTGTGCGGCAAGTCGCCTTATCACTACCTGATCGAAGAAGCACGTATCAATAGCGAGACGCCAACTCCGTTTGAAGAGCTGCGCTTTAGGAACCCTAAAAATTCTAAATTATTAAGTATGAGTCAAGAGCAACTGATTCCCACGCGTACGGTCATGGATTAATGATGAATAATCAGCCTATCATTTTTGACGGTCATAATGACCTATTAACTCGCCTATGGCTAAGCTCGGCTGATGATCCTGTGCATGATTTTATTTATGGCACGCTACCAGGGCATTTAGATCTAGCTCGCTGCCGACAAGCAGGATGGATGGGCGGATTATTCTCTATTTTTTTACCGCCCTACGCTTATGTAAAAAACAACCATCCTAACAAATTAGCCAATCCTTCAAACTCAGACTTCACTGCGCAAGAAATCGTTGATATTTGCTGTGCGCAATTGGCGCTTGCGCAGCAATTGCAGGCACGATCAAACGGTCAGATTCAGATCTGTACGTCTGTGGCACAAATAAAAGCCTGTCAGCAGAATCAGCAACTGGCCATCGTTTTGCATTTGGAAGGCGCTGAGTTTTTAGCTATTGAGCCTGACTTGCTGAATGTGTTTTATGAGGCGGGGCTTAGAAGTATTGGCCCACTTTGGAACAGAAAAAGTCTGTTTGGCGATGGTTTGAATGCGTCCTTTCCGCACTCGCCAGACACAGGCTCTGGTTTGACTCGCGAAGGCAAAGACCTTATTTTGGCGTGCCGTGACAAGCATATGCTCATCGATGTGTCGCATATGAATGAGCGCGCGTTTTGGGATACGTTAGAGATTGCAGATCAGCCGATTGTCGCAACCCACTCTAATGCACACGCTTTATGTCCGCAAGCAAGAAACCTAACCGATCGACAGTTGGCTGCCATTAAACAAAGCGGTGGTCTAGTTGGGGTGAACTTCGATGTGGCCTTTTTGCGTGCGGATGGGCAGCGTGATACGCAGACCTCCCTTGATGTGATCGTCGATCATCTTGCTTATCTGATTGACCATTTGGGCGAAGATCACGTTGGCTTTGGCTCTGATTTTGATGGCTGTCTATTGCCTGATGAATTGTCTGATATCAGTCAAATCTCCAAGCTGATTGAGCGGATGCAACAGCGCCACTTCTCTGATGCGCTGATTGAAAAGGTTACTTCAAAGAATTGGTTTAAGGTGTTGGGTGAGATATGGCAGTGATGGTTTATATCTTTGGATACCGCGAAATAAAATATCTATATCGATGCGTATTGCTCCAAGAGTTGGATAACGGGTATGAATTTTTCCTGACTCCCAAGGTGCTTTTTCATACTATTTACTATTAAAAATATAAAGCCTAACTGATTACGTTAGGCTTTATGATAAAAATTATCGAGCGTTAGGTATCTTCTTCATCGGTCAAGTACCACTCCATAAACTCATAGAAGCTATCCCAATGCGGTAATGTACCGTCCGCTAGCTGCTGTTGCTGACCCATCTGAAAATCCCATACACTGTCATCTTCTATATTATATAAATAACCGCCTTCACCTTCACCTGTACTAAATAAAATGTAATTCTTAGGTATATCCCAAACTTCATGTGCGAATTTTACTCTAGGAATGAAACTTCTTGTCGGTAGAGGATCAACTATTTCATCAGCACCAGAACGGCAGTTTAAAGACCTTAAAAAATACTTTGTATATAATTTAAAAAAACCACTGTCCTTTTTAACACCATATTCTAAAAGAATATTTTCTGTACTTTCTTTCTTTTCAGTTTTTTTTTGCATTAGACATGCAGCATGATTTTTTTCAGATAACAACTTTTCCACTGTATTGAATGAACTCACATTAATCTCCTTGCAGTTGGTTTAAACGATCTTTCCAGTACTGACTCTCATATTTATCAAAAATATCACGATTATCTGGATGGCTATTGTTTCCATAAGCTTGCCACTCTCTTTTTCATATTGTTTAATCATTTCAATTTTTTTACTATGCATGTCAATTTTTGTTCCTGAGTCTATTTTCTCATATTCAACACCCATTTCTTCAACTTCATCAGTAGAATAGCGCTTTTGGTTACCCTGCGTGACGGAAGTACTATTAGATATTGAAGTACGACTAATTATATAACCACGCAAGCCCCAAAAAACCACCCTAGCTATCCAGCTAGGGTGGTTTTCTATTTTGGTTTTAAAGTCATCCTTTCTAATGCTTTAAATCTTAAACAGGCCAACCTTCTAACACAATCTTGCCATGTGCTTGCTGGTTTTCTAGCATTTGATGTGCATGGCGTACATGCTCAGCCGTGATAGTGCCAAGATTATGGGCAACGGTGGTCTTGATCTCGCCTGCATCAATCATGTTTGCCACGTCCGTCAATAAACGATGCTGTTCAATCATATCTGGTGTATGGAACATAGATCGCGTAAACATAAATTCCCAATGTAGGCTCAGACATTTAGTTTTAAGCGCATTGGCATCTAATGATTCAGGATCATCGATGAGCCCTAATTTACCTTGTGGTTTCAAGCATTTGATGATTTCTTTATAATGTTCATCAGTGTTGTTTAGGCTGATGACATAATCTACTTCATTGATGCCTGTCTTCTGTAGCTCATCAAACAATGGGTTACGATGATTAATCACATGATCTGCGCCTAAATCCTTTAACCACCGTACACTCTCATCTCGTGATGCTGTACCGATGACTGTGGCAGAGGTTCGTGTTTTTAATAACTGCGTTAAGATAGAACCAACCCCGCCTGCCGCACCAATAACTAATACTGAAACGTCATTAGCACGCTCGTCACTACCATTTCTATCTGCCGAGCTATTATTAACAGGCACTTGCAGACGCTCAAACAACATCTCCCAAGCCGTGATCGTAGTCAGCGGTAATGCCGCCGCTTCAGCAAATGACAGCGATTTTGGCATACGCCCGACGATGCGCTCATCAACCAGTTGATATTCAGCATTACTACCTGAACGAGTCAAATCCCCTGCGTAATAGACCTTATCCCCGACTGAGAATAGGCTGACTTCTTCGCCAACAGCCGTCACGATGCCCGCCGCATCCCAACCAATCACTGCGTACTCACCCTCTGGTGCAGGACGCGATTGACGGATCTTATAATCTACGGGATTTACGGATATGGCTTTGACCTCTACCAGAATATCATGGCCTGATGCAGTCGGTTTATCAAGGGTAATATCTTGTAGTGCTTGTTCATTATCAATGGCTAGGTTATCTTGATAGCCAATGGCTTTTATTGTCTGATTTTGCATTGTTTTTATTCCTAATAATAAATAAATTGAGTAAAGTCCTCACGCGAACAGTACCGAAATACATAGCGCTTAATAGGAGGCAATATATTTTTAATACAACGACTGTAACATCTGCTGTGTTTGGCGTTCTAGCTCTGCAATGGCTTCTTTATCTAACGCATCGGCATGCGGTTGACCAAATTCGCCCCTAGCATCGCCATGTGCACCATCTTTGATATCGTTATCAAAGTATTTACCCGTGTCACTAGCGAACTCATCCGAGACAGCCAATGCTGTTAGGATATTTGCGCCTTTGTCTGCTGATGACCAGTGATGACCATACGCCTCGTCAACCATCTTAGTGTTCAGCAATGATCCCGGATTGACAGCGATCACGTTAATATCATGGCTAGCAACTGTGTCAGCTAAATCCATACTCCACATCGTGAGCGCCAGTTTACTTTGCGCGTAGGCGACTTTATCATCGAGACGCTCTTGTCCTACAAACGCCTTATATGATATTGGTGCTTGAGCAGCCGAGCTCAGATTCACAATACGCGCTTTACTAGATTGCTTGAGTAAAGGTAATAAAGCATTAGTCAACTCATAAGGCGCTAGGTAATTGACCACAAAGCGCACGTCCAAACCATCTTTAGTCATCGCTGATGCCGTGGTATAAATTCCTGCGTTATTTATCAATACATCCAGCTTTGGTAGCTTTTCATTGACGTCTGCGGCCATCTTGAGCACAGCCGTTAAATCAGAGAAATCCGCGACAAACCCATCAATATGATCTACCGCGTCGCCTGTCGCCACGGCTTTTACTTCTGCAATGACACTAGCAAGTTTGTCAGCATCGCGGCCATGCAGGCACACTTGATGCCCAGCCTCTGCTAGCTTTAAAGCCGCCAATTTGCCAATACCGTCGGTGCTACCGGTAATTAAAATTGTTTTAGTTTTACTCATGATTGCAACCATCCTTATTATTTGATTATTTAACTTATGGTTATATTATTAGGTACACGCTACATTTTATCCGTCGTCATGGTATCCATTGTTATCAAAGTGTTGTGATTCGAAACAGCAATCATCATCGACGGAAACACTTAAAGTTTCTGAAACTGGCTGATTTTTTGAATAATTATTTATTGTATAAAAGTAGCCAATTACGGCTATATAGTTGCGGCTGTCTATGTAAATTAAATGAAAATACAATTGATAAAAAAACGCTAGCAAGTGAGTACTTACTAGCGTTTGAACAACGACTGTCTATCTAAATCTTCAGTTAGCGTCAATTAACGTAAATCATCAACGACGGCTAGCATGGCGATAAGCGATGCTTCCCCTAACTGAATAGAACGCTCTGGTGACCAGCCCATCTCTGCATCAGGCAGATTATTATTATCTTTAAATGGCATCTCTAGCGTATTGGCAAGACAGTCAAAACGTTCAGCCACCCAATGGGTTGCCAGTGTCATGTTGGCCTCACCTGGCGCATCAATCTCATAACCCACTTCCGTCTGAAAGTCAGCACTGGCTAATTTCAATACGTCTGAGAACCGATCACGTAGATGTGCAAGGCGCTCGTTATAACTCGGCGTGCCTTGAGAGCCAGCAAGAAACGCATAAGGCAATGCTTCATCGCCATGCACATCATAAAACAGATCAACGCCCGTCTCTTCCATCTTCTTAATCACATAGAACACTTCAGGGCTTTTTTCCAAACTTGGACTTGCCCATTCACGGTTTAGGTTCGTACCTGCTGCATTGGTGCGCAGATGTCCGCGTACACTACCATCGGGATTCATATTGGGTACGATATAGAAATTGGCTTTGTCCAATAACTGTCTGCCTGTTGCATTATCGCTATCTAACAAGCTATATAGCAATCCCTCAACCAACCATTCAGCCATCGTTTCACCCGGATGTTGACGCGCCGTTATCCAGATGTTGCGTTTATTAGCATCACCGTCACCGATTTTTACCAGAGTCAAATCACGCTTGTCGAGGGTGTCACCTAGATGCTCTAGCCTCACTAGCGGATGCGTCTGGACGGCGGCTAATAAATCCTGATGACGCTCATAACTATAAGGGGCAAAATAAGCAATTTGGATGGTTTCACACGCCAACTCTGCCACGATGGTTAATTTGCCATCTTGATAAGAAGTAGGCAAACGGAACCAATGCTGACGATCGTAGGAAGCGACTGCTTGATAATCCTCCCACCCTTCTAGATAGGAAGCCTCCCCTGCATTCATAATATTAAGAACGTACTTCTCTCCAACCTCGCCAGAGAGACGGAAGTTGAACCACTGAAAAAACTCTTCGCCAACGTCTGGACGAATAGCCAGTTGAATATTATTTTTATCTTCTATGTTAAGTACGTCAATATTACCTGCGTCAAAATTGGCAGTGATACGCATGATCGCTCCTTGATTGGTTTTTTATGATTGGGTCTAATCGGCTATGTGCGGGATACAAAGGAAGGTGACAGATTTTTTATTCTAGATAGTCTTTAATCTAACACGGTAGCGTTATACTTTATTGGTCATCACACACTCTTTTTCAAGTCATTAGCTTACTAAGCTGACGTTACTAGCGTCTTATTTCTAAATAGTACTAGGGCATTACACCCATTATCGCCCAATCAGATTGCTTCTCATGCCATCAAAAAGTTGTATCCCTAAAATAAAATAACGGCCTTACATTAGCAAAGCCGTCATCAGATATAGAATCCATTTAGAAAGAATAGTCAGACCATAACATTCTAACATCGCGCTCAGGATCAACAACCGCTTCAGAGTCTACATCGAATCTCATGGTTGTTCGATCTGTAAGCTTATAGTTGTCCCAGCTCACTTGCCCAGTACGCGCAAACTCAATCCAATGTTGGTGCATAGTATTGGCAAGTTTTTGCGGTGGCTCATCTCCGACGAAATTTTTGGCTTGCTCGCTACCGAGCGCATTAAAGGCAAAAGGTACATCCACAAAGTGTGCTGCGCCTAGCTGTCCATCGAATGCTGGTGAAAACCACGAAAAGTTATAATGCCATACTTTATTACCGTTTTTGATTAAATGCTCAGCGATGTGTACCGCTGGCATCCGAAAAGTATAATCTGATTGTATATCAGCAAAGCTATCGCCAACAGACTTGTCGCTATTAGTAGGTGAATATACCCTAAGTGGCTTGCCATTCAACGATAAGTCACTTAGCAACTGAGATCTTTGTGTTGAGGTAATCTTATTAATAGCACCTCCTGGTACATAATAAAGCCTTGCCTCTTGATCGGTACTACCGACAATCACTGGAATAGACGCATCTGCATATTTTATTAGGTCTTTCATTGGTGATTCTTTGATGATATCGCCATCGGTCACAGGCAAAAATGCTGTGCCACCCCAAGACATCATGCCCCACTCGTCTCTATCTTTTACCGTATTGCCGATATTAATCACTTCAGAGACCAAATCGTCAAGTGGTACTTGAGAGATATCGGTCGTCGTAGGTGCCACTCCAAGCGCTTCAGCAAAGAGCGTACTGACTCGACCTGCCTGCTCTGTGGTCACAAACTGCATAGGGGGACTTTGCATAATTGCCTGTTGAAACAGACCTTTTGCTTTATCAGTACCCAAAAGTACCGCGACGCTTTCAGCACCAGCTGATTGACCAAATAAGGTAACTTTGTTTGGATCACCACCAAAGTCAGCAATGTTTTGCTGCACCCATTTTAATGCAGCGATTTGATCTAAAATACCTCTATTATCTGGGACGCCATCTAGATGCATAAATCCATCAACACCAACCCGGTAGTTTACAGTGACGACAATCGTGTCATTTTTTGCAAAGCTAGTGCCGTTATAGGCTTCCTCGCCTGCATCTGCCCTTATAAAAGCACCACCAGGTAGCCAAACCATCACAGGTAATTGCTTATCTGATTTTAGGGCATTTGTGGGCGCCCATATATTTAATGTCAAGTCACCTGCAGCGCCTACAAGTTGAACTTTTTTCTCTCGTCCTGGCTGCGGTACTGGTACCGTTTTGGCGGTAGCATCTAATACGCCTTCCCACTTCTCGTAAGGCTGCGGTGCCTTAAATCTAAGCGATTTTGTGAAAGGATTATGTGCATAAGGAATACCGTAAAAGGTAGCAACCTCATTATCTACTTTGCCTTTTAACTTACCTTGAGAAACGGTAATGGTCATCTTTTCCCCTTCATTATTCGCAGCAAATGCAGAAATCATACTGACACTCAACAAGACAATGGCCACCTTTTGACACACTTTACTTACCTTGTTAATCATCATCACTCCTACTCCTTTTTTATTTTGCGTCTATTGTCTACCTGCTATCTTCTTAATAACCGTCAAAACAGCGACTGTCATCTGGAATAATACTGCTTTCTTGTACAGGTTTTTATGAGACAAACGTAAGGGTTTTATCGTCTACTAACACGTTCTGGTAAGACGATAAGAGTCGTACTCGCAACTTTTTAAGAGACCACTACTATAAATCACTAACAAAAAGTAGAACTGCTGTATCAGCATTTATCCAAACTGAAAAGCAGATAACTGCGTTTTTAGCACTTGCTCAGAGTAAACCTTATAGCCTTTATCATTACCTGCTGCGCCTACTGCCACCATAAGCGGTAGCAAATGCTCCTCTGCACCTAATGGATGTGAGGCTGTTGCATATGGCGCTTCTGACCAGTTAGCCAGCGCTGACCACCGCGTCTCCGCATCCGTTGCAACAGTATCGGTCAGCCAGTCGTCAAAAACTTCAGACGGTGCGGTAAAGTTTGTATCACCATAGCCACGCATATTATGAAAGCTCATACCGCTTCCGATGATTAACACCCCTTCTTGACGTAATGCCTGCAGGGCTTGGCCCGCTGCTAGATGCGCTTTCGGGTCTAGATCATTACGCAGTGACATCTGTACTACAGGAATATCTGCCTCAGGGAGCATCACCTTTAACGGTATAAATACCCCATGGTCAAATCCACGCGCCGCATCTTGCGTATTCGCTATACCCGCCTCAGTTAGCATTTTACTGACTCGCTCAGACAATACTGGCGCACCAGATGCTGGATAAGTCAAATCATAGGTATGCTTGGGAAACCCATAGTAATCGTAAATCAGATCAGGTTTTGCGCCAGCGGTAATACCAAACTCAGCCGTCTGCCAATGGCCGCTAATGATCAAGATAGCCTTTGGTCGCTCAGGCAATCGAGTCGTAATGCTCGCTAAAAACACTGCCATCCCATCCCACATATCTGCAGGTTGCCAATCCATAAAAAAACAAGGCCCGCCGCCATGCGGTATAAAAAGTACGGGCTGAGTAACTGACTCGTTAGATGCATGTACGCTCATCACTTGCTCCTCGTCACTTCTATGAAATGATGTTATTAATTGATATGACGTTATCAACGTGAGTCGTTATATTATTAGGGTGACGCCTCTTTAGCGTTACTGACAGCCATTAGAGGGAGCTATGCCGCGCGCCCTAGCTTTTCTGATAGCGCCTTATCCATACTTACAGCACCGCCACCTTGTACCGCTAAAGCAAGCAAAGCCACCATCAAGGTCAATGCGTATTCGTAGCCGCCATCAGCAGCAAATAGGCCATTGCTGATATGGACAGAGAAAATAGCGACTAGCATTGTAAAGGCGGCGACCAATGCGGCAGGTCGAGTCAGTAATCCTAATACTAAGGCAATACCACCAAAGAACTCAGCACCGCCTGCTAAGAGAGCCATCAGGTAGCCGGGTTCCATACCCATACTACTCATCCACCCAGCCGTACCTGCCAGCCCATTACCGCCAAACCAGCCGAATAACTTCTGCGCACCATGTGCCATCAAAATCAGGCCCACAGGCACACGAAGGATTAAGGCAGCAACGCCAGCTTTCGATGTTAAAACTCTATTTAATAATGAGGATTGCATTGATGAGTACTCCATAACGTAGTAGTAAGATAAAGTGTTTAGATATTGGTATAAACATACTTTACTATCATCGTTACGGAAGAGTAAGCCAAGTTATATTGAATAATTATCAACGTATTGTTGTTAATTGATTTGATATAAGCCTTAATAAGTGTGCAAAAGACACAGACAAAATGCCATTGCCGCATGACTCATTAATGTATTATTACATCCAAAATAGGTTGGCCATATTCCACACCTCCACCATCCTCAACCACTATATCGCTAACAATACCGTCATGCTCGCTCACGACAGGGAGCAGGCGCGTTAGCTCTTCAATAAAGCAAACCGTTTGACCTTTTTCAATACGATCGCCTTTTTTAACAAGATTGTCCGTCACAGCGTCTGCGCTTAGATGCACGATACCGACATGCGTGGCATATACCTGCGCAGACTCATTGCTGTCATCTTTAGCGAGGTTCCCATCGTTGTCTGCTTCGAATGGTAGACGATGGCGCTGCGAATTGTTGGTAGAATTGACCACTTTGATTGACTGACCACCCTCTACGATCGTCACCTCATGCAATTGACTGCGCTCAATGAGCTGCACCGCGCGTTCGATTTGTTCGATATCCATCATACCCTCCTTATATTATATTTTTTATTTACTATTTATTTTGGCTCTAATATTTAACTTAACCCAAGATATTTGGCAATCGTCATGACGCTCAGCACACTCATCGCAATAGCAATCAGCCAACCAAAGGCCGCAATCCAGACAGGATGTTTATAATCTCCAACGATGTTTTTGCGATACGCGGCAATCAGAATAATCACCATTGCGATGGGTAACACCAAACCATTAAGTGTACCGACCAGTACGAGCACCTGAGCGGGCTTACCAATAGTGGCAAAAACAAGCGTTGAGATGACGATAAAACCGATAATAAAATAGCGCTTATAGGTTTCGATAAAGGGATGAAAATTGGTCATAAAAGACACTGAGGTGTAAGCCGCGCCAATCACCGAGGTCACAGATGCTGCCCAAATGACGATGCCAAAGATCACTTTACCCACGTTACCTAAGATATGCTCAAAAGGTGACATCGCAGGGTTTGAGGGGTCCAGCGTCAAGCCTTGTGACACCACGCCCAACACGGCAAGGAATAAAAATACCCGAATCACTGAGGCGACCAAAATGCCCGTGACTGAGCTTTTGGTCACTGAGCTTAGATTTTCCTCACCTGTCACGCCCGCCTCTAGCAAGCGGTGCGCGCCGGAGAAAGTGATATATCCACCAACCGTACCACCTACTAAGGTTACGATGGCCACGGCGTCAATTTTATCTGGCATAATGGTGCGCGTGGCGGCTTCTGCCAAAGGCGGGTCTGATTTGAACACCACATAAATGATTAAGACAATTAAGATAAAGCCCATGAGCTGAGCAAACTTATCCATTAAAGGCCCTGTCTCTCGACCCAAAAATATCGCGACGGCAATCACACCACTGATCAGAGCGCCCGTGATGGGTGAGATATTAAACATCGACTGCATGCCGAGACCTGCGCCGCCGATATTACCAATATTAAAGGCAAGCCCGCCTGCAATAATCAAAAACGCCAGCAAATAGCCTACACCGGGAAACACCAAATTGGCGATTTCCTGCGCCCGTTTTTTGGATACGGCAACCACGCGCCAGACATTGAGCTGGACGCCAATATCCATGATGATTGATATTAAAATAACAAAGCCAAAGCTGGCCATTAAACTTTCGGTAAAGGTAGCGGTTTGAGTTAAAAAACCCGGCCCAACCGCTGAAGTGGCCATCAAAAATGCCGCGCCCAAAATGGCGGTATTGTGCTTTTTTAAGGTACTCATAAACATCCTTGTATAAAACGAGACAACAAATTTGAGTCATTAACGTTCAAACAGTTATCCGTCAAATGATTATTATGCGGATATCGTAATACCCTTTCGTTCTAATTGTTCTTTGATCTCCCGCGCAAATAAAATGGCGTGCGCGCCATCGCCATGTAGACAGATACTCTCTGCCTCAACAGGCACGACCTCACCGCAGACACTGGTCACCGTCCCTTGGGTAATCATCTGCAATACATGGTCAATAGCCGCTTGGGTATCGGTGATCAGTGCGTTGTCTTTGCTGCGCGAGACCAGCGAGCCATCTTTTTCGTAGTTTCTATCGGCAAATACCTCGGATATCGATACCAGACCCTGACGTTTGGCGGCAGCAACCAGATGACCACCTGACAGCCCCATGACTTTTAAATTGGGATCAAAGCGTTTGATCTCACTGACCAAAATATCAGCGAGCGACTCATCAACAGCCGCTTGATTATATAAAGCACCATGCGGTTTGACATAATCTAATGACACACCGACCAGATCACACAGTGCTTTGGTTGCACCAAGCTGATAGGCCATCAATGCCCGATATTTCTCTTCGCCCAGAGACTGATTGGTGCGACCAAAGTTTTCTCTATCATCAAGCCCTGGGTGTGCCCCGACTCTAACATTGTTTTGTTTTGCCAATTGCAAGGTCGCGACCATCTCCGCATAAGAGCCTGCATGCAGCCCGCAGCAAACATTGGCAGAGCTGACGATGGTAAGCAGTTTATCGTCTTGCCCGCAGCCTTCGGCAACGTCTGCATTCAAATCAATGTTCATAACCATACTCCTGTATCTGATCAATATAATGTTGTCGATTTTGGCGTGCGCGGTGCGCCTGCCTGCGATCTACGAGGGTAAATTGACAAGTTTTACCAAATCTTATTTGTGCCATTAATCCGATATCGGCATCGATAACGGTAGCAATTTTAGGATAACCACCGGTAGTTTGCCCATCTGCCATCAACACGATTGGCTGACCTTGCGGCGGCACTTGAATCATACCCATATCGACACCGTGCGAACTCATCTCTTTGGGCTCTGTTAACTCAAGGGATAACTCACCTGCCAAGCGATAACCCATACGGTTACTGCTGGTCTGTAGCTGCCACGACTGGGAGACAAAATCTGCCTGCGCAGCTGGTGTAAAGCAATCATACTCGCTACTTTTAATCACACGAATAGTATTGGCTGGTGCAAGAGGAGCCACACCGATGATCGGCAAGCTTGACGGTGCTTTTACCTTTAACCTGTCATCCGCTTGTAAGTACCTACCGTTAAAGCCGCCGAAACCAGCTTTTAAATTGGTACTACCCGATTGCAATATAGACGCAATATCAAATCCACTATGCACGCAAAGATACGCATACATGCCTTCTATCGGACGTAGTAGCTTGAGGGTTTGCCCAGTTTTTGCGTTGATGCGCCAATAACTGGGTATACGCTTGTTATCCAAATATGCCTCATAAAGCGCGCCTGTCAGACAAAAGCTGACGTCTTCTTCAAACTGTATGGCCAACTCACCCATCGCCAGCTCAATTGCTGGCTCGTCACGCTCATTTTTTAGTAAAGCATTACCTG
Organism: Psychrobacter sp. Ps6; assembly: GCF_022129235.1. Classification (GTDB taxonomy): domain Bacteria; phylum Pseudomonadota; class Gammaproteobacteria; order Pseudomonadales; family Moraxellaceae; genus Psychrobacter. The sequence continues at coordinate 226,240 of NZ_JADQAI010000005.1, forward strand.
CTTGCAGCGCCCAATGATCCATTGCGCCACTTCTACCCACGCCCATACTGCGATAACCAAAACGCCCTAGGTCCTGAATACTGGCCATACCATTGGTCGTTAAAATCTTCATTGCTGCCACCTATTGACTCATTTTTTACAGGGTCTTGTTTTATTCATGAATATCTATTGCGGTAAAGCACAAAGTATCACCTGCACTCAGCAACGTTGGCGAATCTTTGGTCAAGTCAAATAAATCGGTGTCTGTCTGACCCAATAACTGCCAACCGCCTGGAGAGGCAAAAGGATAAATGCCTGTTTGCTCGCCACCAATACCGACCGACCCTGCAGGCACGTGCGTCCTTGGGGTAGTATGCCTTGGGAAATGTAGCGACTCAGAGAGACCGCCAAGGTAAGGAAAACCGGGCTGAAAACCAATAAAATAAACGGTGTAAATAGCGCTGGTGTGCAGATCGACCACAGCGTCAATAGGCATCTCAAGCGACGCTGCCATTGCTGCTAAATCAGGACCGTATTTGCCACCATAATGCACGGGTATCTCGATATGCTTACCGTCGATAGTTTTTTCAGGTATCTCCTCAAGCAGCGCGGTCAGTTTGTTTTGTAGCGCTTTAAACTCATCCCATGCCAGCGGATGACTAAACACACTGAGTGTGTTCATACCGATAATGACTTCGATAACTTCGGGCATGGTTTCAATAATATCTGCCAGCGCCCAGCACTTTTTCTGTTTGTCTAGGCTGATAGGCTTGGGGAAAAACAACAAAAGGTTGGTTTCACTGCCGATTTGCCATTGTAGGGTCATCCTTGTACGCTCCATTATTTTTATTAAATGTACTCGTTATCGTCATCTTGATAACGTGTTATGAACAGCTGTTTTATATATTTTCTTTGATCCATTGCTCTAAATAATGAATGCTCATTTGATCCTCACAGAACCCTTTATCGGTAAACAAACGCTGATGCAACCCAATATTGGTATCAATACCCGTGATCTGCGCTTCTGACAATGTCCCTTGCATCTTGGTGATTGCTTGCGCTCTCGACTCATCTTGTACACATATTTTGGCAATCAAACTGTCGTAAGTGGGTGGCACGGTGTAGTTCGACTCGATATGACTGTCCACTCTGACGCCAAAGCCTGCAGGCAGGTGGCAATAGCTGATATGTCCTGCATTGGGTAAAAAGGTCTTTGGGTTTTCAGCATTGATGCGACACTCAAAAGCATGACCACTGATGGTGATGTCTTGCTGCTGGTACGCGAGCGGCAGCCCTGCGGCAATGCGTATTTGCTCACGCACGATATCAACGCCTGTCACCATCTCAGTGATGGTATGCTCCACTTGCACCCGCGTATTCATCTCAATAAAGAAAAATTCGCCGTTTTCGTACAAAAACTCAAACGTCCCCGCCCCTCTATAACCCATCTGCTGGCAAGCCGTGGCACACGCCTCGCCTATCTGCTGCCGTTGCTCGTCGGTAATCCCAGGTGCAGGTGCTTCTTCAATGACCTTTTGATGGCGGCGCTGCATCGAGCAATCGCGCTCACCCAGATAGATGGCATGACCATGGGTATCAGACAGCACTTGTATTTCGATATGGCGCGGCAGCTGCAGGTATTTTTCAAGATAAACCACGGCGCTGCCAAAGTTGGCTTTGGCTTCGGTTTGGGTCAAGGAGATGGCAGATAGCAGATCGGCTTGTTTTTCAACGACACGCATGCCGCGACCACCGCCACCGCTTGCGGCTTTGATAATGACAGGATAGCCCACATCATTGGCAATCTGTATGACAGCATTAGAGTCGGTTGGCAGCGCGCCCTCAGAACCAGGCACACAAGGCACGCCAGCCGCAACCATTTGTGCCTTGGCCGCCACCTTGTCGCCCATGGTGCGTATGTTGTCAGCGGTTGGGCCTATAAACTGAATGCCTGATGCTTCTACCAATGCTGCAAAATCTGCATTTTCTGACAGAAACCCATAACCGGGGTGAATGGCTTGCGCCTGTGTCATTTTGGCCGCAGAGACAATCGCCCTTTGGTTCAGATAGCTTTTTGCCGCATTAGCAGGGCCAATACAGACCTTTTCATCCGCCAAACGTACCGGCAAGGAATCTTTATCTGCTTCTGAATACACGATGACTGACCCAATACCTAACTGTTTGCAAGCCCGAATGATACGTAATGCAATCTCGCCACGGTTAGCGATTAAGATTTTAGAGAGCATATATTTTCCTAAAAAAGAGAAATCAGATGTTTATTAAACCACTGCTAGTTAGTTTCTAGGCTAGCTTGCAGGTTCAGTGACGAACAAAGCCTGACCGTATTCGACGATATCCCCTTCCTCAATCAGAATATCTTTGATAATGCACGCCGTCTCTGCTTTGACCTCATGCATCATTTTCATGGCTTCAATGATACAAAGCGTCTGCCCGACTTCGACCTGATCGCCTATGCTGACAAACTCATCGGCGTCAGGCTCAGAACGCCGATAAAACGTGCCCAACATCGGCGCTGATATGTCATTTTTTTGCGGCGCATCGACACGCTCCTCATCACTTATATCATTTTCGTGTTTGTTATTATCATTATCACTAGATGCAAGCGTGGCCTGTTGCTTATTGGGTGCGTTGCTGGTAGTGCTGGCAGACGGTTGGCTTGTATGTTGCTCAGCAGAATGACACACAATAGCGATGCGTGCGTCACCGTCGGTCACCTCTAACGATTGTATATCGGCGTTTTCTGCGATTTTTATCAGCTTCTCTAAATCATCAAAATTGATATTCATATTGGACACTATTCCTTTAGTTTTTATAAAAAGTTGGCTTGAAACAACTGGCGTAAAATCAAAACAAATATGATGGTTTATAAGACTGCTAAGTCTTCATCCTTAGGATCGCAAATAAACATATACCCCGGTGCATGAGTAATCATCAGCTCAGGACGACTGGTCATGGCGATGCTCTGCGGCGTGACACCGCACGCCCAAAATACGGGCACTTCGCCTGCTTTTATGGTTGATGGATCGCCAAAGTCTGGAGAACTGATGTCTTTAATACCGATTAGGCTGGGATCGCCGATATGAATGGGTGCGCCATGCACTTGCGGAAAACGTGAAGTGGCTTGCACTGCTTTTGTGATTAACGGATAAGGTATCGGTCTCATACTGACCACCATTTTTCCGTGAAATTTTCCAGCAGGCTCTGTTTCTATATTAGTGATGTACATCGGTACATTGTGGTTGTCTTCAATGTGTCTGATGGGGATGGAGGCACTCAACATCGCCGTCTCAAAAGAGAAACTACAGCCTAAAAGAAAGCAGACCAAATCATCGCGCCAATAGTCTGTTAAGTCTGATACTTCATCGACCAACTCACCATGTTGGTATATTCTATATCTCGATAGGTCAGATCTGAGATCAGCCCCTTTTGCCATTAGCTTTGGCTCAGCACTGCCAATATCGGTGACGTCTAACACAGGGCAAGGCTTGGGATTTCTTTGTGCAAACAATAAAAAGTCATAAGCCAACTCTTTGGGCACGATGACCAAGTTGGCTTGGACGTGACCTTTGCACATGCCAGAGGTAGGTTTGTCTATTTTGTTATTTCTGATCAGCGCCCTGACTTCTTGTGGTGACAAGTTCCCTATGTCTGGCATGGTTGTTCCTTTTTATGCGTCATACTAAAAAATAGTAAGCTATTGTCTAATAAAAGCATCCTAACAAATATAAATTGATGTGATTGATTTGGCTTCAAACTGTTACAAAAAACACCATGCTTTATATCGTGCTGAGTCATGCGTTAACCACTACAATATTAGTGACCGCTTAATAATGACAGCGTGCGATATATGAGAGCCGTTATATGAAAGCCATCTCATATATATCGGCGACCTTTAGGAGCATGACCATGTTTGATTCTCATAAGCCCTTGTTATCTACAAAAATGAAATCGCTATTGTTTTCTGCCTGTCTGGTAGGTGGCGTATCACTACTCACCAGCTGTGACTCACAATCCTCAACCACTGATGACAATGCAGCGCAAATGGATAAGAATACAGCAGCCTCACAGACGGATACATCCGTGCCCGTTACTGCTAATAATAATGAAACTGCAATAGATAAAGAGCCTATCACTGCCGAAACAAGCCCGCCTGATGACCAAATGGTGATTCCATCAGGCTATCAAAAACTGAGCTTTGGGCAAGTAGTTACTCCCGCGCTTTTGGCGGAGTTAGGCCTAACCAAACAAGAGAGTGACAATGAGCAATGCTACTATGTGAGCGATCCAAAACAGTATTACATGGATCAAGCTTATGGCAAACGTGCATCTGTCCTATATCAAGTGATAGATGGCAAAGTAGTACTGATTACGATTCGAGATTCAGAAACGCCGTTTTATACGGGCGTTCATGTCGGTGATGCGGTAACAGCGGTGATGAGCGCGCATGGTGACAGTCTTACTTATGAGGTTGATAAATATGCGGTGGATGGTGACTTTTATAATCTGATTGCAAACGTCAACTTTATTGTGACTGGCGACGCAGATGCGGGCACACTCTTAAAAGAAGAAGATATTAAGCTTAATAACGCTAATGACACCTTACCGATTCAAGTTGAATATCATATCAAAGGTGGTCAAAAGCTCAGTAATAACACTATTAGCGAGACTGAATGGACGGTAGAAAATAAACGCGCATTACAAGGTGACGTAGAAAGTATTGATATCGGCATTCCAGAAGCGATTTATCTGGTCGAAGGCTGCTCCTAAAAACTGGGCTTTAAACCCAGAACTAAATATTACGCCCTAAGCATAAAGAACCCGATAAGCACTCCTGCTTATCGGGTTCTTTGTCTACTATAACGCTACCTAATGTAATAACTATAAATCACTCATTCAATGCTTCACCGTTCAGCGCACGGTCTAATATCGTATACGCGGCTTTGACTCGTTCTGTATTCGGATAGTTCTTGTTTGCCAAAATGACAATACCTGTTTTTTTCGCAGGTACATACGCAATATAAGCCCCAAATCCATTCGTCGACCCTGTTTTATTGACCCACATATCATTCAGCACAGGCGTTGGTGGCTCATTCACTTGGATAGCTTGAGGGTTTAAAATAACCTCTGTTGAATTGCCATCTAACAACATCTGCAACGTCGTCGGTAACGAATACATCTCCCAAGCCAGCCCTTGCGTAAAGTATTTTGTTTGATAGTAGCCTTTTCTATTGTTCTCAAGTGCTTGCTGCATTTGACTATCTACCGTTACCAGCCCCATATTCGCCGCCATGAAGCGTGTCATATCGGCACTGGTTGATTTGATACCGTACGCTTCTGCATCTAGCATACCGGGGTTGACTCTGATTGGCTCGCCTGCCTTGTTATAACCAAAGGCATAATCCTCCATTTTATCCGCAGGGACATTGACAAAGGTATTGGTCATCTTAAGCGATGGCAACACGGTGTTTTCTATGAGTTTGGTGTAGTCATCATTCATACTAAGGGCAGATAGATGGCCGAACAGTCCGATACTGGCATTGGAATACAGACGGGTTGAGTCGATAGGAAACTTAGGTTGCCAAGATTTGTAATATTGCAGCAGCTCCTTATTATTCTCAATGTTTTCAGGCACCTGTAATGGCAATCCGCCTGCGCTATACGTACCCAAGCTGATGAGCTTTGTATTACCAATAGCACTGTTTTTTAGGTAGGGAATGTACTTGTCTGCGGTATCATCGAGTGACAAGGTGCCATTTAATTCTGAATAACTGGCTAAAGTGGCCGCAAAGGTCTTGCTCACAGAACCCAGCTCAAAAATTGTGTGCTCTGACACAGGCTGGTTGCGCTGCTTGTCAGACAAACCATAGTTATAAAAATGTGATTTACCATCGATGATGATTCCAAATGCCATACCGGGGATCTGATATTGGCTCATCAACTGTTTGGCCTGCTTATCCACTTCTTTCTCTAAGCGAGCATTAGCACTGGCGGCTTGCGCCGTTTCAGATATCAGTAATGTCGATAGCAATACGCTCAGCGTTAGGCCAAGGAGCGGTTTTTGCATAGATGGTTTTTGAGCAGTCAGTGTTGATGTAAATACGTTCATAAGTAATTTATTAATGCCGTCTATTTAATTGTGAAAGGGTTGGCTACTAAAGGTAGCAGCTTTTACGGTCATTTATCACGTTGTTTTTTACACTTTATGTTTTTAGCGCCAATGTCCTCTTAGTACTTACGTTAGTACTTACGTTAGTACTTATTAGCACTTACGCAAAAACAGTAATAAATGGCGCACAACGCTCAAATAACGACACACCGTAAAGAAAATCAGACAGCAATGAGCGCGTGGTCTGTTACAGTATCAGCCGATTATTCAGACTAGGCGTTATCAACCACGTCATCTATAGTCTCAATCCCTGTATCCAACCAACCGACATAGTAGACAAGATGATAAGCGCATTATTCAATGCCATATCAGCCACGATAAAGGAATAAGCTATCCATGATTGCGCTCATTGAACAACACCCTCAGCTCATCAGCTTAGGCATGGTGCTTATTTTGACGATAGCGCTGTTATGGCTGATACAGCACCTCATGATTCGCTATGGTAAGCGAATATTGGGATTGATTTCTCGTGTCGATTTTTGGCTGCGCAGACATATCGCACGCCTACCACTGATGGTAGGTCTACAGCAAAAATACCCAGCAATGTTTGGATTTATTACCAAGCGTTTTGCTCGTGGTCATTTTTCTGGTCTGATTCTCACCATTTTGACACTTTTAAATATATATATTTTGGCGCTGTTTGCAGGCTTGGTCGAGGATGTGGTGAACGCGGACTCTATTGTGACCACCGATCTGTTTGTGTCGCAGCATATGAGCGTGTTACAAGATTCGAGCATCGTGCCTGCCTTTGTTTTTATCACCAGTTTGGGCTCTACACCGATTACTTGCTTAATTATTCTGTTGACGGCAATCCTCTGCGCGGTCGTGCGCCAGCCTTATATTTTGGTCGGTCTCCTAATCTCAACCATCGGTAGTACTACTTTTACGTTTTTGAGCAAGATGGCTTTTCAGCGGTCGCGACCGATTGATATTTTGCTGATGGAACATACTTACTCGTTCCCAAGTGGTCATGCGACTATTAGTATTGCGCTGTATGGATTTCTTGCTTATATGGCGATTCGTTTTAGCCAAAGCTTTATTCGACAAGTGCGGATATTATCGCTCGCGGTTTTATTATGCCTGTTCATAGGGTTAAGCCGAATCGTACTCAATGAGCATTACCTGAGCGATGTGATGGGTGGGTTTTTGGTGGGGACGTTATGGCTGACGATTGCCATTAGTATGATGGAATGGCTGACCGCCCGAGGTAAAATCGATTGGCGTGTGTCGTGGTCGAAAGGGTCGGTGTATATGCTATGGTTTAGTGTTGTGAGTATTTTTATCGCTATCTTTGTGTATGCCAATATTTATCAATTTCCGCTGCTTGGGTAGTAGTAGTGGAGACTACAGTACTTTTTGATGCCATAACAACATAAGGTCTACTCTATTTTTGGCAATAGAACATATCTTATTCCTATGTACTGATTGGCTTTGATTAAAGTGTAAAATTTATGGTTTGATAAGTTGGGTCAGTGAGTTTAACATTGATAATGTGAGTCATATCAATAAATCGTAAAAGTGAACTATATAAAATTCTTGGATAATTTAAAGATAGACAAAATCAAGTTAGAACAACTTTTCTGGTTATTAACGAAAGTGGCATTATGTCAGTCATTCGATAAAACCCTGCTTTTAATTCAACTTATCAGCTTTTGATATCTGCTGACAAACCTAAAAATTTACTATCATTGCTTGTAGTATAAAAATGGTTGTGATCCTAAGTTCAATGCTAAAATACCATAAGAATGGGAAGCGCCAAGTGATTAAGTATAGCTATTAACACCGTGACCGCTCTTTAGTAATTTATACAACTAAGACAAAACATCTTGAGTATCCTTAAAGTAAGAATAGTAGTTATTATCTTCTTTAACATCACTAAGAGATGTAAATAAATTTAAGACTTTCATGGTAATTTTTGATAAATCCAAAGTAGATAAGTCCTCTCTAAGGTCAATAATATTAACCTGCTCTTCAAGATAACAATCTAAGCTCTCTTGACCTAAATCTAAATCTCTATCTCGTGAAAGCAACCAGATATTTCTCAATTCATGAACTGATCTTGTCAGCAATTCCAAATCACCCTCAGATAAAGTTAGCATCATTCTTAAAATAGTAAAGTTTAAGCTGAATATATCATCATCTGGCGTACCAATAGTTAAATCTATAGGATCAAACCAAGTTAATAACATATTATGTACTTTTATCGGTTGGTTTAAGTTTTCGCCAAATATATCTTTCATGTTGACGCTACCACTAGAAATAATATGGTCTGTTTGTCGTATTTGTTTTATAGCTTTTGGAAGGTTTACTTTTGAGTTGACAAAGCGGTGAAGCAAGCTGTCTACTTTATGTTTGTCATATACAGTTTTTATCTCGATTGATAACATATGGCCTGTGTTAATATCATACAAAGCTAGATCAATATCACCACCGTTGAATTTTTTTCTAACTGCCGCCTTAATATTAGGAAATTTTGGTAATGTCGATAAAATTTGATCTGCTGCTTTAGCTAAAGTTGACCCTAATGTTTTACTCCAAAGATTTTCGTTATTTCTAATTAGAATAGTAAGTAAACCAATAGATATATCCTGAAACTTAATAAACGCTGGGTTTCTAAGAAACTTACCATGAAGTTTATAAAAGGGAATAGGCAGTAAATATCTTGATGATTCACTTGGTTTCATTGCAAACATGGAGATTAATTCAACGATCCTTCCGTTTAAAATAACACCATGTTTTGGCCATGCTTGACTATAAATAACGTATAATGTTTCTAAAAACTGTTCATCGTACCAGAATGAGTGGTTTACTTCTTTAGAAGCAAAGTCTAAAAACACCAAAAAACCAGCTAATGCAGATAAAACGTCTACCGAAACTCCTAACGTTTCTGAAAATACTTTCCAAGACTCTGGTTCAGATTGAGTCAAATATGTTAAATAATCTGAAGAATTACTATAAGCATAATATTGTGAATCAAGATCATCAAAATTATGGTCAGAAGATAGTAAAGAGTTAAAATAATCTTTCTTAGCTGTAGAGTCTAGAGACATCAGAACAGACTTTCTTTTAGATTTTGTCAAGCAAGCATGCATTTTGTCTTTTTCTTTATCGTAAAAAAATTTCCACATCCCATTAACTATTCTAGATGTTTGTTCTCGGTTTAATTCAGCAATCATCTGAAGTGTGAATGCAGACTTAACCCAAGAGTCGGGCGACGTTGGTGGATCAAAATTTGAAGGTATATTAGATTTTTCACAAACAGTTAGACAATCTGAAAGCACTAAACAATTAATAGCATTTGTATAGTCTTCGTATACTTCAGCTTTCTCATCAATTTTTAAAGACATATGAGCAGACATATAAACAAACATCTCAGCTGCTCTAGGGTCTAATTTCTCAGGTAATTTAACCTCATTTCTTTCAAAAATATCTTCTAATATTCCATTATAACCCTGAATAAGACGTTGAGTTACATCGACAACATTATTATTGAATTGAATACTATCATTTCGTTTCATATATAAACCCAAAAAATATATACCCATACTATATGCGGTACAAAATAGCTAGATAGAATTAGCAACGTAGGTAGATGAGCTAGCTATTTTGTGCCCACGATTTAACGGATTTGTATGGATAACAAGCCCATAACATTATTGTTTATTATCAAATCTAGGTAATATGATGCCAAGGCTTTGGATGCAATCAAAGCCTTTTATTTAGTAGTTCTATTGAGTCTAGATTTTCTATTTATTCATACAATATTCTTTGATTGCACTATGCTAGAAGAATAACTATTCTTGACTATAGCATTTATCCTCTTTCACAATATGCGTGTTCTCAAAAAAAATTTACAATCAAAGAAAAAGCGCCACTCTAATAAGATGGCGCTTTTTTTGTTATCATTGGCTATCACTTTACAAAGCCAACTTTATTCAGATATATCACTTATAGATTTGGATTCACGATAATTTTCACCGCAGATTCATTGTTGTGAATCAGCGTTTCAAACCCTTCTGAAATCAAATCATCTAATTTGATGCGCTGCGTAATAAATGGCTCAAGATCGACCAAACCATCTTCGACCAACTTAATGGTGTCTTTATGGTTGTTGACATAGCCAATGGTGCCGCGAATATCCAGCTCTTTCACTACCACGCTGTGGACGCTGATTTCTGCAGGATGGCTCCAGATAGAGACAATCACCACCACGCCAGCAGGTTTGGTCAGCTCAACCAATGAGTCGAGCACCGCATTGACACTGGTACATTCAAACGCCACGTCTACGCCGCGATTGTCAGTGATTTTCATCACCTCTTCTTTGAGATCGACTTCGGTAGGATCCAGTATATAATCGGCAACGCCGCTGTCTTTGGCTTTTTCTTTACGCTTAGCGCTTAGCTCGGTCAAGATAACCGTCAAACCTTTGGCTTTGAGCACTGAGGATAGCAATAGACCGATGGGGCCGCCGCCGCCGACCAATGCCACATCGCCTTCTTTTGCGCCGCTACGGACAAAGGCATGATAGCCGACCGATAAAGGTTCAATCAGAGCGGCTTGGTCTAGTGGAATATCGTTTGAGATCGGATGTACCCAACGGCGTTTGACCGCGATTTTTTCGGACAAACCGCCACCACGTCCGCCTAGACCGATAAAGTTCATGTTTTCTGATAAATGATAGTTCTCCCCTTCAGCGGTAGAGACGTCATCGGCGATGATATACGGCTCAACCACCACGTGCTGACCGACCTCAATATCATCGACACCCTCGCCGACTTCGTAGACCACGCCCGAGAACTCATGCCCCATGGTGATGGGTGCGGACTCGCCTGAGATGGGATGCGGGTGACCACATGGCGGGATAAAAATAGGTCCTTCCATAAACTCATGCAAGTCCGTGCCGCAAATACCGCACCATGCCACGTCGATACCGACCGTACCCGCCTCAACGGTAGGCTCTGGGATGTCTTCAATACGGATATCACCTTTGTCATAAAAACGTGCCGCTTTCATATCATGCTCCTTTGATAAGTCTAGTCGTGGTTAATATGCTGCAATGAGGGTTACTCGCCACCATCATGCCCAGATTAAAGTTGGGCTGTCAACGATGGCCACGTATGTAGTTGTTAAGCGAAAGTAACGCTACTGCATACGCCCAGCCAAGCTATTGATATCGTTAGGAACGGACGTTAAAACAATGAAATCAACTCGTCTTTTATAAAAAATATCAACAGTTGCTTATTTTTTAACAGCCATTACAACTTGGTAAAATCCTCCAAATCAATCACTTGATGACAGTAATGGCGCATGATGTGATGATCGTGACTGACCATCGCCAGCGTGCAATGCTGCGCTTGGCACTGCGCCACCAGTAAATCAAGCGTTTCTTTTTGGGTAATGGGATCGAGCCTAGAGGTGACCTCATCGGCGAACAGCAACACAGGATTAAAAAGCAGTGCGCGCAAAATCGCAACGCGTTGCAACTCCCCGCCCGAGACATTCAGCGCTGTGCGGGTTAAGATCTGCTTATCCAGCTTTAGCTTATCTAGCAATTCAGGTACACGGCTGGCATCTAACCGATGCTTGCGGATCACATCATTTAACAGAGTTTGCAGTGGTACATGCGAGGCAAAAGCAGCAGGCGGATCTTGGTACAGCTTGAGCACTTGATGGCGCTTGGGTTTATGTTGCCACGAGATGGAGCCGCTGGCAGGCTGCAACAGTCCGCAGAGAGCGTCTCCTAATGAGCTTTTGCCAATTCCGCTGCCACCAATCACGCCAAGCACCTCAGCACGCTTGAGACGAAAACTTAACCCCTCAAACAACACCCGTGTACCACGCGCTAAGCTCACGTCTTTGACGGTTAACAAGGGCTGCTCTTTGATAACGGCGTTCTTTTTTGCGGACCAATTATCAGGGGCAGCTGCGATGAGTTGTTTGGCATAGTCGGATGTCGGTTGATTGAGTACCTGTTCGCCTTTACCTTGCTCAAGCAGTTTGCCTTTTTTCATCACCATGATGCGATCATCAGCACCCACGCTCAGTGACCTTGCCACATCGATATCATGGGTGATGGTAAGCAACGTACCTCCATCGCGGGCGACGTTTTTGAGCAGGGTAATCACCGCTTGTTTGTTAGTCTCATCTAAGCCTTTGGTCGGCTCATCCGCGATGACAATATACGCGCCGCCCGAGGTGGCAATCGCAAAAGACGCACGCTGCGCCATACCGCCTGACAGCTCATGCGGATAGTAATCGGCAAATTTGCCCAGCCCGAGCGTCTCTATCTTCTCTTGTGCCAATTGCTTACTGACCTTGTTGTCTTGCTTGGCGACAAAATACAGGCTCTCCCATACTTGACTGAGCACGTCCATCGTAGGATTCAGCGAACGACTTGGCTCTTGTGGCAGCATCGCCATGCGGCGACCCCAATACGCACGCAGCTGCAGCTTGGTCAACGCTTGGTTTTCGATCAAAATATCGCCGCGGCTCACCAGCTCATCAGGCAATGCACCCATGATGGCTTGCGCTAGCAAACTTTTACCCGAGCCTGTTTCACCCAAAATGGTCAGATTTTGGCCTTTATATAACGTAACGCTGATGGGCTCGACCAAACCCAGCCCAGACTTGGTAAATACCGCCAAGTCGTCCGTTTTTACCAATACATTTGTGGCGGCCTTATCAACATTGGGAGCATTGTCTCCTGTAGTATGCGCGATCATTTCATTTTTCCTGAGAGTAATTGTAGGCTTAATACCAAAATAAAGACGGCAATAATAGGCTGAAGAAACACAAACGGCGCTTGATAATAATACGGGAACAGCTCCGTCATCATCAGCCCCAGCTCAGCGGTCGGTGGACGCAAACCAACATTAATAAAGCCTAGCGTAGCAAGCGCGAGCACCGCATTACCTGCTGCAAAAGCACTTAGAGTGGCAACAACGGGCAAAATCTTGGGTAAAAAATGCCGTTTAAAACAATAGAAAAAATCCATACCCATCAAACGCGAGGCTTCGATCTCGCGGCTACTGGCAATGGTTTGGGTCATGGCACGCACCATGCGAAAGAACTCAACCCAAAGCACCAAAGAAATACCCAGATACAGCGACCAAAAGGTATTAGGCGCAATTGCTGCAAACAATAAGACAAATAGCAGCCCCGGTAGCGCCATGATAATGTCACACAAAAACGTGCATATCTGATCCACCCAGCCACCAAAATAGCCGCTAAGCACACCCATCAATAGTCCAAAAAATAGGGCAAAACCCACTGATAGGACAATCAGCAAAAACGACAAACGAATGGCTGACGCGACGCGTGCCAGCATATCTCGACCAAAATGATCGGTGCCAAACCAATGGCTGACACTGGACGATTGCAGCATATTACCAAGGTCTTGTATGTCAGCATCTATCGGATAGTACAGCGGCTGCAAAAACGCAAACACCAATAACAAGATAAGTAGTAGCCCGCCAAATTTTTGTACTGGTTGTAGGGCATGAACCCCGCTAAAAATAGTCATAAAATCATAATTCCTTATGTGGCTTCAGTTTATGGCTTAAGTTCGTGATTGCCATTCTGTGATAAAGCGTTTTGACAATAGCTTTGGCAGTAATGATTAACGTGCCAAATCAATACGCGGATCAATCAACCCACTGAGCAAATCCACCACCATGTTGAGCACCACAAACATACCGCCCATAATCAGCGCGGTGCCTTGTATCATCGGCACATCACGCGCGACGATGGCATGCACCAACGCATGACCACTACCAGGCCAAGCAAACAAACTCTCCACAATCACCACCCCTTCAACCAAATACACGAGCTGTACTGAGTGATAAGCCAAAATCGGAATGGTCACGTTACGTAAACCATGCCGACAAAACGCCGTCCATTTATTCAGTCCTTTAAGCTTGGCAAAATCATAATATTCAGACGTTTGTACCTGTACCATCGCATGGCGACTCACGCGAACCGACACCGCAGACAGCCCAATTGCCAAGGTCAATGCAGGTAAAATATAATGTTGCGGCGTGCCATAACCTGCAGCGGGCAGCCATTTTATTTGGACCGCGAGCAGAGTGATGAGCGCGATACCGATAATAAAGATAGGCACAGAGCGCAGTACGGTACTGACCACCAACGTCAGACGATCAAACCAGCGATTGGGTTTTTGTGCGGCAAGCAGGCCAAGCGGCGGCCCGATAAAAATCGATATCACCAACGCCGCTAGCGCTAAGGACAGCGTGTGCCCGAACTGATGCGCAATCTCAGCCCATACTGACTCGCCGCTAACCAAGGAGTGCCCAAGATTGAACTGAACCAAATCAAGCAACCAATCAAAGTAGCTTTGCCACCACGGTTGATCCAAACCAAGCTCTGAGCGCACCAGGGCAGCGGCGGCGGCATCGGTCTGGTCATAACCGTAGCGACTGGCGGCGATACGGTACGCCATATCACCGGGTAAGCTGCGGGTCAGTACAAAGGTCAATGTACCAACCGACCAGATAACCAAGAGCAGTTGCAGCACTCGATGAGCAATATATTTAAACATAGTTATCCATTACAATTTTTTAGTGTTATAAAAAAAAGCGCAGTAAAAACGGCTTACCAAGACAACTTGTTTAAATAAAAGTCTCGCTCCAAACCATCGATTTCTAAGCCTTTTAGTGACTTGTGTGCAGCGGCATTTTGTTGGTAGTACACCACAGGTACAACAGGACGCTCATCAAAGATGATTTGCGAGACGCGTTGCTTGGTCGCCACATCATTGCCTTTGGTCGTCTCAAGTGTCAATAAACGCTTGGTCAGCTCTGGATTTTGCCAATTCATCACGCCCCAATCGCTGCCTTGTGGGTCAAAATCCTCTACTAGTGAACCGACTGGATCAGGCGTCATGCCGTAGTTACGCGCATAGAGTCCCATCTCCAGCGTGCCGTCTTGATGGCCTGATGGAATCTCTGAAAAATTACCCACGGACACATCCACATCGACGCCGATTTTTTTCCACTGTGCTTGTAAGGCGGTGGCGATAATGGGTAATTCAGGACGATCTGAAAATGTGCGTAAAGTAAATGTAAAGGGCTTACCGTCTTTTTGGAGCATGCCATCACTATCTTCGGTAAAACCTGCGTCTAACAAACGCTGTTTGATGGCTGCTGGGTCAGGCGTTTGAGTGGGTACTTTGATTTGCCAGTCTTTAAATATCGGTGGCAAGATTTGCGCGGCGGCCGCATTATCAGTATGCATCACAGATTGGGCAATGCCTTGTCTATCAATGGCATCACTAAGCGCTTGACGAACACGCACATCGCTAAAAAACGGATTGTCCGCATTGACTTTATATTCGATAGTACGTGCCAATGACTTTGACTGAACTTGTAAATTTGGGTCTTGCTTTAGGCGGGTTAGACTCGCGGAATCTAAGGTAAACACCAAATAGTTGGGCTTACTCTGTGCCAGCAGGGTGCGCGTTTCGCTGCGACTATTGGCTAAGTAAGTGACGTCCTGAATCTTGGCTTTCTCACCCCAGTAATCAGCAAACGCTTTTTGCTCGATTTTTTGTGGTGGTTCAAATTTGGTGACATAGTATGGCCCTGTACCGATCAGCTGAGTGACCTCGTTATTCTCATCAAACGATGAGCTGGCCAAAATAATACTGGTCGCATGTGCCAGATAAGCAGGGAAAGACATCAGCGGCTTGTCTAGGGTGATCTCAACTATTTTGTCATCAACGGCTTTGATGTCTGAGATTGCAGCCGACTCTAGAGCAGTGGGTTTGCTGAGCGCGACCTGCAGGCTTTTTACCACAGCATCCGCTGTCAAGGGCGAGCCGTCATGGAATTTCACGCCATCACGTAACACAAACGTCCACACATCCCCTTTCTCATTGGCTGACCAGCTTTGCGCCAGCATGGGTTGCAGCTCAGCATTTTGTTTGGCATCTACCAGCGTTTCAGCAATCTGTAAACGCTGAAAAATAAATCCCGATTTACTAGGATCAGTAGAGGTCAGCTCCCACGGCGTCACCACGATTAGCTCCTGTTGACTGTCATCGTTTGCCGCTGTATTCGTCGCGTTATTGCCCGCTGTTTGCGCACCAGCGATGACATACCATGCCAGCCCTGCCAACACCACCAATACTGAAATCAAGCCAATTTTTTTCATATATCTTCCGTTATAATATAACATTTCAAAAAAATCGTTATATTATAACGAAAACTATTTAGGGTAAACCTTTTTCTCTTGTGGCTACACAATAGACCCTAACCTGCCTTGTGATTTGAAGACTTTGCTAATATGTCACGTTAAATCACACTCTATATTGGCTTTATTTATTTTAAATGGACGACTATCAATGGAGTTGATTTGGTTTTCTATTAAAAGAGCATACTTCCGGTGCGGCGACACGCTTTACTATGAGTCAAGCAGCAGCGTAAGATAACTGACGAGAGAATATTGATAACCGCTGTAAGGAAAACCTGAATAATGGATAGAATTGATGCGATGCGGGCATTTGTATCGGTAGTGATTGAGGGCAGTTTTAGCAATGCCGCCACAGCCATGCAACTGTCGCCGCAACTGGTGAGTAAATATGTGTCAAAGTTAGAAGAGCGACTGGGTATACGTTTATTGAACCGCACTACTCGTAAAGTCAGTCTGACGGAGGCAGGTACTCACTATTTCGAGCATGCACAGCAATTGTTGCTCAGTATCGACGATATGGAGTCCAAATTAGGTGGGTTTCAACAAAACCCAAAAGGTACATTGAGAATAAGCGCGCCTGTGTCCTTTGCGCTAAAACACATGGCAAAATTGGTCACAGATTTTCAGGCACTTTATCCTTCGGTCAATGTCGATTTGCAGCTGAACGATCGCAAAGTAGATATCGTTGAAGAGGGATTTGATGTGGCGCTTCGTATCGGTCAGCTCAAAAGCTCGTCACTGATTGCCAAGCAAGTTGCGCCTGTCCGCGTCATCTTGTGTGCCTCCCCTGACTATCTCAAAAAGCATGGCATGCCTAGCAAACCTGAAGATCTAAAAAACCATCGGTATTTGCATTATAGTTATATGGAAAAATACGGCAAAGAAGATATTTATCAGTGGCTAGATACCACCAATCAGCCAAACTCAGAGCTAACCAGTAATAACGGGGATTTGCTTGTCAATGCTGCAGTGGCTGGGGCTGGAATAGCACTGCAGCCCACGTTTATTGCGAGTGAAGCACTGAGTAAAGGGGAACTTATGATAGTGTTACCTGATTACGAACCCGAGACGCTAGGATTGTATGCTGTGTATGCCCATAGAAAACTGTTGCCACACAAAATCCGATGTTTTATTGACTTTATCGAAGGGTATTACGGTTCGCCGCCCTATTGGGACGAACCGATACAGCATTTATAGATAGCCATTAGCGCCCCTCATCAAACAAAACACCCCAGACATTGATAAATGTCTGGGGTGTTTTTTAATGCGCTTAGTAACATGACAAATCTATCGTGAGCTAAATGATAAATATCATCAAAAACAGCGCACCTCTCAATTTATCACTCTTAGAACTCGTATTTGGCCATTATTTCAATTTGCTGACCTGCTGGCATCCATGGAAAGGTCGTCGCACTTTGCTCTCGCCACTCAATCCCCAAGTCTAAATCAGGCAGGTACTCATAGATAAGGTTGGCGCTTTTGACATTGGCAGATGTATCTGCCGCATCCTCGACATTGACCTCACCATAACGCAAATTGCCACGCAGTTTTTGAGAGAACTGATGCTTGTAGCCGACGCTATAACCTGTCTGAGAGATCAATTTACCATCTTCGGCATCACAATCGGCACCGCCATTCATAATAAGCGGCCCGCCCACACATATGACAGAATACGCGCCCATCCCTTTACCGTTATAGACACTCGCGTGGAGCGAGTCTTGACCTAACGATAACTTGCCTGCTAGAGACACGCCGACGCCCACATCAGAATCCTCTCCGTTCTCAGCTTCACGCGCCGTGACAGCGACATTATAGTCGAGATTGGCTATCTTATCTTTGTAACTGACCACCATGTCAGGTAGGCTGGCATCGTCATACACAGGATCTTGAGCGGTAAAACGCAGTCCCTTATAAGTGTAATGCACCGTCAAATCTGGGCGAATGTATGAGCCGCCACCGGAGGCTGTGCCGATACCTGTTCCCCAAAAATCAAGCTGTTCGGTAGAGAGTGGTGCAACAGCCAAAAATTGACCGTTCCACGTTTTACCCACTGTCAGATCATCCATTTGAATATAAGCATGGCGCAAGCGCAGGTTGGAGCCGCCCTTCGCATAATCCCCATAAAAATCGCCTTCAATAAAGCCTGTGAGCTTTTTATCCTCGATGGATTTAGTCGTCTTCACATTAATACGTGACTGGCGTAAGTTTCCCTTAAATTCTGAATCTCCCTCATCAGGCGAATTAAATGCCCCTTCTGCTTTGATATAACCCCCGATACTCAGTGTGGTATCACCCGTCGTCACAATATCGATTGCTTGCGCAGATGCGCAGGTTGCTACCATAGCCAATCCTATAGATAGCCTTTTTGTATAAAGCATTATTTTTTTCTTCCCTGTTGTCTGTTGATATCCTTATCAATGCCAATGGCGATTACGTGCTCTTTACTTCATAACCGTGAATGCGTTTTTTTATAAATTGTCTCCTACCTATTGCCTGCTGTTTCATCAAAGAGTCAGTAACGAATTGATGTTCTATTGGGTGCTATGCTTCTTGGTCAATATTCTCTAATACTGCAATGGCTTCTTTTTGCGACTCATCGATCGGTTTTTTTTGTCCACTCAACTTATCGAGATAGACCAGCACTGACTCACCGATCGCAACGACTGTCTCAAGCGCTGTACTATAATAGGTATATTCATGAATCAGACTTGAGTTGCCGATTTTCTTGACCTTGACGCCAATCCATAACTTATCAGGATAAGCAACCGATTTAAGATATCGACATGACGAGGCCGCCATCACCGAAGACGTCTGTTCGTTAAATAAACCAAGCCGCCTGTTGTAATAAATACGAGCGTTTTGAGCATATTCGTAATAAACCACATTATTGACATGACCAAAGGAGTCCATATCACCCCATTCCACTTGCTGAGGATAGATCACCGTAAAGCCATGTAACGGGTGATTGTCATCGCTTGTGACAATCTCTTGTATTTCTGGGAACGTAGGCGCAGCTTCCATAGTTTCTCTCTTTTCATTAGACAAGTTTTGTTATATAGATGATGCGTGTGACTCAGGGTACTCATGAAACACACCTCTCCCATCCCTAGCATTTATGCAGACACTAGGGTTTATATACGTCTTTTCTGTTAGTAAACTCGCTGTGATGGTGACAGGTCTATTTGGCTAGATGAGGTTTTCTGAGTACATCGAGCGCATGCGTTTTTTATCGAGTTTACCGACGCTGGTTTTTGGCATCTCTGACAAAAACCTCACTTCACTTGGCACGCCATATTTTGGCAAATGACCTCTCTCAACCGCTTGATGACCCAATGCCAAGATGTCTGTCGATGTTGTATCGACATAATCTGGTTTTAGCACAATCAAGGCGAGAGGACGCTCACCCCAGCGCGCATCTGGGACACCAATCACCGCGATATCAGCAACGCTTGGGTGAAAGGATAGAATCGTCTCAACCTCAAGCGAGGACACCCATTCGCCACCAGACTTAATGACGTCTTTTAGTCTATCGGTAATGCTCAACGTACCGTTGGCGCTTATGCAGGCAATGTCTTGCGTATGCATCCAGCCGCCTTTCCATAACGCATTGCCTGCATCGGGGTTTTTAAAATAGTTTTGGGTTAGCCACGGCGCTCGTATCACAAGCTCGCCTGTCGACTCACCATCCATCGGTTGAGGTTGACCATTCTCGTCCCAGATTTCCATCGATACCAGCATGATAGGCGAGCCTGACAGACAGCGATAATTGAGATTGTCCTCTAGGGTCATCGACTCGGTTTTGTCATCAAATACCGCTCGAGACAGCACAGGACAGGACTCTGACATCCCAAACCCTGACATAAACTCAATACCGCACTCGATTGCTGCCTTTGCCAAGCCTTCGTTGAGCTTTGAGCCACCTAGCAGCAGTTTAAAATTCTCAAATTTACGGCCGCGCGCGGCCATTTCTTTGAGGAGCATCTGTAGTATTGCTGGGACACCATGTGACAACGTAACCTTGTGCTCCTCGATCAAATCGACAAGCTTTGGAGCCAGATAGCGCCCCGGATACACTTGATTTAGCCCTATCATGGTGGCACCATAGGGCCAGCACCACGCATGAACATGGAATAACGGCGTCATTGGCATATAGACATCGTCGTAGCGAGCACCTTGACCTTCGGCATTGAGCGCTGATGCCAAAGTGCTTGCCATGGTTTGTAGTACGATCTGGCGATGGGTAAAGAAAACCCCTTTTGGATCGCCTGTCGTCCCACTGGTATAAAAAGTGGTCGCGATGGTGTTTTCATCAAAATCTGGAAAATCAAACGTATCGCTAGCCGCGGCTAACAATGCTTCATACTCGCCATCGACATAGTCAGGCAGCTCTGCTTTCTCACTACCTGCTTTCTCACTACCTGCATCGTCATCCTCTGCATCATCAGCCCAAATCACATGCTCAATAGACGGTGCATCGTCACGATAATCTTTGATCATCGGCTCAAACTCAGCATTTAATAGTAGCGCTTTTGGTGCAGCATGATTGATGGTATAGAGCACTTTATCTTCAGACAGACGGACATTAACGGTTTGCAAAATCATGCCCGACATTGGTACTGCAAAGTATGCCTCAAGGTAACGATGACTGTCCCAATCCATAACCGCGACCACATCCCCTGGCTGCAATCCCATATTTTTTAGGACATTTGCCAAGCGATTGATACGCTTAAAAAACTCAGCATAAGTGTAAGTAACTTTGTCCGCGTAGCTGATTGTTTGGTTGGTAGAAGCGATTTTGGCGCGGTTTAGTAGCTGTTTGATAATTAGCGGAAACCCATACGCTTCTTCGGCTTGATGGTAGTTGTCATGTTGATTGAGTATGGTTGTCATAGTGTCATCCTTGATAATAAACTGTTCTTGATATAGCCAATCCTCTATAAAAGAGTGACAGCGTTAACCTCACTTGAAGTATCACAGTGACATCTGCGCTCGGTTGCCTTGTCTCTCTTTTAAACTAAATCAACTATAATCAGTCATTCGGTGTGCGTGCTTTTAATATCAGACGCGCTCTATCACCATGGCAAGCCCTTGCCCAATGCCAATGCACAAGCTGACCACGGCATATTTGCCGCCCGTACGCTGTAATTCTCGAGCGGTACTCAAAGCAATCCTTGCACCAGATGCGCCCAGCGGATGGCCGACCGCGATGGCGCCGCCATTGGGATTGACACGTTTATCATCAAAATCAATGTTCAACCCTTTTAGACAACCAAGCACTTGCGAAGCGAATGCTTCATTGATCTCAATGACAGACATATCATCAAGGGTTAAATTTGCACGCTTTAGTGCCAGCTTAATCGCTTCAACAGGACCCACGCCCATGATGTTAGGCTCAATCCCCATCGCACCCGATGACAAAATCTTAGCAATGGGCTTAAAGCCTAGCTTTTCTTCTGCTTGCTTTGAGCCGATGATGAGCGCAGCTGCGCCATCATTGATCCCGGATGCATTACCTGCGGTGACGACACCATCTTGATTTAAGGGTTTGAGTTTTTGTAGTGCTGCAATATCGGAGCTGGCGCGAGGATGCTCATCATCTGTGATGACTTTTTCGGGCAATTTCTTACCTTGCGCAACAGTGATAGGCGTTATCTCATCGTCAAAAAACCCTGCTTGTTTGGCAGCTTGGTACTTGGATTGCGATGCGGCGGCAAACTTATCGGCTTCCTCGCGCGTAATGCCATATTTATGAGCAACATTATCGCCCGTCTGCGGCATGGTATCGCTACCGAACTGCTCAATAATCTTCGGGTTAGGAAAACGGCTACCGATGGTCGTATCAAATACTTTAAAGTCACGGCTAAACGGCTTTTCTGTCTTGGCAAAGACAAACGGCGCACGCGTCATCGACTCCACACCACCCGCCAAAATAATATCCCCTTCATGACATGTGATACTGTGCGCAGCATCGACCACAGTAGACAGACCTGACGCACATAGACGATTGACTGTCTGACCTGGCGTGGTGACATCCAGCCCTGCCAATAAAGCGGCATTACGGGCGATGTTACGAGAGTCCTCGCCCGCTTGGTTAGCACTGCCTAGCAGCACTTCATCAAACACATCGCTCGGCAATTGATGTTTTTCGACCAACGCTTTTATTACGGTGGCGACCAGATCATCAGGACGCACCGTTGCTAATGCACCGACATAGCGACCAAACGGACTTCTTAATCCATCATAAATATAGGCATCTAACATAACGCTTCCTTGTTGTATTTTTTAACTTTGAATAAATGGTTTTATAACGATATTTTGTTGTTTGTATTAATGAATGGCCTGCTGAGTGAACAATGACACACCTAGCTTGGCGCGGCGTTGTAACCAAGGGCTTGGGCGATAGCGCGGATCGCCTGTGAACGCGTAGATACGCTCTAAAATGAGCAGCACACGCGAGGCTCCAAGATGATCGCCCCAAGAGATCGGGCCGTATGGATAACCTAGCCCAAGCTTGACGGCATTATCGATATCCTCTGGCGTGGCAATTTTTTGCATGGCAATGTCACAGCCAAGATTGATCACCATGGCGATCACACGCTGCGCCACAAAGCCTGTACTTTCGGTAATTAGTGTGGCACTAACTGCCTCTTGCGCATCTGTCTGAGTACTATCTAAGTCTTTATTAACTTTGCTGCTACTAAACAACGCATAAGCTTGCGCCACGAATCGTTCTTGCGTGACGATGCTTGGCATCAACGTACGATGCATTGTAAGTTCAGTGAGCATATCAATAGCAATCGCTTGCTTGGGATCAATCTGATAACGAATCGCCGCATTGGTCGTATCCTCACCATAGATAGCGAGCAGCACCAAACTATTAGGGTGCGGTGTGTCGTTGTCATCGATAGTGATACCCTGAGACTTTAGGTAATCAACCAGCTGAGTTTTGTCTTCTACCAGATCAGCGCCAACCCAAACCGATGTAATAACGGCATCAGATATGAGTGCTTCGGACGACTGATCTTGAGCAGTAGCCGTAGACAGTTTCTGACCGTTTTCGTAGTGATAAAAACCTTCACCAGCCTTACGACCGAGCTTTTTGCCTACCAGCATTTGACGGGTTAATGGATGCGGGCGATAGCGCGCTTCGTGATAGAACTGGTCGTAAATTGACTCCATCACAGGATGAGACACATCGATGCCCGTCAGATCTAACAGCTCAAACGGCCCCATGCGAAAGCCTGCGCCATCACGCAAAATACGGTCGATTTGCTCAAAACTTGCGACGCCTTCACCCAATATTTTTAATGCTTCGGTACCATAGGCTCTGCCACCATGGTTGACGATGAAACCCGGTGTGTCTTTTGCCACCACGCCCAGATGACCCATCCGTTTGGCCAAATTAGTGAGCGCGTCAACGACTGATTGCTGAGTAGAAATGCCTGGAATAATCTCGACGATTTTCATCAAGGGAACGGGGTTAAAGAAGTGAAACCCTGCCACGCGCTCTGGATAGTCACAGTCAGCAGCGATCGCGGTGACCGATAATGAGGAGGTGTTGGTCGCCAAAATAGTATCGGCGGTGACCACACTTTCTAACTGGGCAAAAAGCTGTTTTTTGATGTCTAAGTTTTCGATAATGGCTTCAACCACGATCTCAGCGGTAGCAATTTGGCTTAGTTCTTGGACGACGATTAAGTTGCTTAGCATAGCTTGTAGCTCGTCATCGCTGAATTTGCCTTTAGCGGTGAGCTTTTCGAGCATGGCTTGCAACGACTGTCTTCCCTGCTCAGCCGCGCCTACTTTGGCGTCATATAAAAATACTTGGATACCGGCTTGGGCAGCAATTTGGGCAATACCCATACCCATAATACCAGTGCCAACAATGGCGAGTGTATTCACGGTCATAATGATTCTCTACATAATTTGCGATAGGATTTGGTCTGCGTGGACAAAAGAGATAAGCGGCGTCTGCCCCTTAATAGCCTTTATACTCGGCTGGGCGCTTTTCCAAAAAAGCTTTGGCGCCTTCTTTTTGGTCATGCGTATCAAACAGAATCTGAAAGGCTTTACGCTCCAGTGCTAGCGCGCCCTCTAAGGACATATCAACACCTAGATTCGCCACTTCTTTGATTTGCGCTAAGGCAATGGGAGAGTACTTTGACAGCTGCTCAGCGATCTCAATGGCGCGCGTAATGGTAGCCTCATCGTCAACGACTTCAGAGACCAGCCCCATTGTATCCGCCTCATCAGCGCTGATCATATCGCCCGTGAGTACCATCTTCATGGCCTTATATTTGCCAATGGCACGAAACAAACGCTGCGTCCCGCCAGCACCGGGCATGAGTCCTATTTTGATCTCGGGCTGTCCAAATTTGGCGGACTTGCCTGCGATGATGATGTCAGCATGCATGGCCAGCTCACAGCCACCGCCAAGCGCATAGCCATTGACGGCAGCAATAATGGGCTTGCGGCAATGAGTGATGGCATCCCAATAGCGCTCGCTATGACGCAGGTACATATCAGCCGTACTGATCGTCAAGAAATCATTGATATCGGCACCAGCAGCAAACACCTTGTCACCGCCCGTCAGGACGATCGCTTTGGTTTGTGGATCATCATTTAACTGAATGAACAGATCCGCCATTTGTTGGCGTAGCTCGCCGTTTAATGCATTGCGTACTTTGGGGCGATTAAGTTTAACGACACTCACGCCCTCTCCTTGTTTTTCACAAATAAGGATTTGCTCTTCCATGATCCACTCCTTAAACATCATCTTTATATAAATACAAACAGCTTTTAAAAGCGTTTATTTTGAAAAATAAATATCGCTATGCGGTATTTGATACCAATATATACTGTTTATTTTGATTTGTGAAGGGTGAAAATCTGCTGAATCAAAAAATAATATATGAATAATAATGGATAATTATTATAAAAATACCGCAATGCGGTTTTTTAAACCAAAACTATTGTAATTTAATAATCCATGGATTATGCTGTTTAGCAAGGTCACCAAATTACTTAATTACTCAGTACTGTATTACTAGCGCCGTCAAAAAGCCGTTATGACTATCACTCATTAATCAAACAGGCA
This sequence comes from Psychrobacter sp. Ps6, assembly GCF_022129235.1. Classification (GTDB taxonomy): domain Bacteria; phylum Pseudomonadota; class Gammaproteobacteria; order Pseudomonadales; family Moraxellaceae; genus Psychrobacter. The sequence goes on from NZ_JADQAI010000005.1 coordinate 251,712, forward strand.
TTAATCAAACAAGGAAGATTCACATGATTAGAGATAAAGAGACCCTCGACCACATTACCCAAACGATTCGCAACTTTGTTAACGACGAACTGATTCCTATGGAGCATTGGGTCGCAGAAAACGACCGTCTGCCAGAAGACATCATTGAGCAGATGCGCGAGCTTGGGCTATTTGGACTAACTATCCCTGAAGAGTACGGCGGACTGGGTGTCACGATGGAAGAAGAAGTGACCTTGGCATTTGAGCTGGGACGTACCTCCCCCGCGTTTCGTTCCTTAATAGGGACAAATAATGGCATTGGCTCCTCTGGTCTTGTGATTGATGGGACTGAAGCGCAAAAGCAGAAGTATCTGCCTCGCCTTGCCAGTGGGGAGATCATTGGTTCATTCTGTTTGACCGAGCCAGAGTCAGGCTCAGATGCCGCCTCATTAAAAACAACCGCGATCAAAGACGGTGATACTTATATCATCAATGGCACCAAACGCTATATCACCAATGCCCCACAAGCTGGCGTATTCACTGTCATGGCACGTACCGATCCACAAAACAAACGCTCGGGCGGCATTTCAGCATTTATTGTGGAAAGTGACACGCCGGGTATTACCTTGGGTAAGATTGATAAAAAAATGGGACAAAAAGGCGCGCATACCTGTGATGTCATCTTTGATAACTGTGTCGTGCCAGCCGATGCGCTCATTGGCGGTGTCGAGGGTGTGGGCTTCAAAACCGCGATGAAAGTTCTTGATAAAGGTCGCTTGCACATTGCAGCCGCCAGTACTGGCGCCGCCACTCGCATGCTAAATGATGCATTACATTATGCCGTCGAGCGTAAGCAATTTGGGCAGCCTATTGCCAGTTTTCAGCTCATTCAAGGCATGCTCGCTGACTCAAAAGCAGAGATTTATGCTGCCAAATCCATGGTACTAGATGCGGCGCGCCTGCGTGATGAGGGCAAAGATGTCGTAACCGAATCCTCATGCGCCAAAATGTTTGCCACCGAGATGTGCGGGCGCGTGGCGGATAGAGCCGTACAGATCCATGGCGGAGCAGGCTATATCGCAGATTATGGTATTGAGCGTTTTTATCGTGATGTGCGTCTCTATCGTCTGTATGAAGGTACGACCCAAATTCAGCAAGTCATCATTGCCCGCAATATGATCAAAGAAGCCAGCGAGTAATCACTCGCACTGATTCACCCACCAAAACACAAGGCGGTATTTGCTAGGATGCGGATGCCGTTCCCTCTATCTCTACCACCATGCCTCAAATTAGTCTTTCATTCTCACAACGATAAGGATATACATTGTGAAAAGTGTCGCTATAACGTCCAACCCAAATGTAAGCGCTACCCAAAAGCAGCCTTGGAAGCTGGCCTTTGTTTTTTGTTTTTTGGTTTTATTATGTGATGGCGCTGATATCGGTATTCTTGCCTTTACCTTATCTAGCCTAAAACAAGAGTTTGGCTTGACCAACGTACAAGCTGGCGCGCTGGGTAGCTGGTCATTATTTGGCATGGCGATTGGCGGGGTTTTTGGCGGATGGGCCTGCGATCGTTTTGGGCGAGTACGCGTGATTGTTCTGGCGACGGCGATGTTTTCAATCCTATCTGGCTTTAGTGGCATGGTGCACAGCTATGAGCAGTTTATAGCATTACGAACCTTTGCCTGTTTGGGTCTGGGTAGTTTGTATATCGCGACCAATACACTCATGTCAGAGATGGTGCCGACGAAGCATCGAACCACGGTGCTGGCCGCGCTTATGACTGGTTTTACGCTCGGGTCTTTGGTCATTACGAGTATTTCAGCATGGATCATTCCTAGCTATGGCTGGCGTACCCTATACCTTTTAACCTTTTTACCCATTCTGCTTTCAGTCTCCATGTATTTTTTAGTACCGGAACCACAATCTTGGAAAGAGGCTCGTGCGCGCAAGTTAAGCGGCGAGAAACACACACTACAAAAAGCGGAAAATCCTTACAAAGCCATATTTGAAAATCCCAAACATCGCATTATGTTTATATTGTGGTCGATGAGTTCAGGGCTTTTACTGTTTGGCTATTTTGGTGTGAGTAATTGGCTACCTTCTTATTTAGAAACTGAGCTGGGTATCAAGTTTAAAGAAATGGCGCTATATATGGCGGGCACTTACTTAACAATGATGTTTGCTAAAGTAATAGCAGGTTTTATGGCGGATAAAATCGGTCGAAAAATAGTCTTTGCTTTTGGCACCATGGGCACCGCGCTATTCATTCCTTTCTTAGTCTATATGCATACTCCAGAAAACATCGGCTGGCTAATGATTACTTTTGGCTTCTTATATGGGATTCCTTATGCCATCAATGCCACCTATCTGACCGAGAGCTTCCCAACAGCTATTCGAGGGACAGCCATTGGCGGTGCCTTTAATATCGGACGACTTGGCTCTGTGATTGCCCCTGTCGCTATTGGCTACATGGCGATGCATAACTCTATCGGTGCAGGTCTGCTGCTGATGGCAGGTGCTTATTTCTTATGTGGTCTGATCCCAACCTTATTTATCAAAGAAAAGCAGTATGACCCACAAGAGGGGTAATACTGCCTCTTATGACTGATATTACTACCGTTCATACCGCATAGCGAAACAAACTCTCTGCATCGTGCTATGCTGAGACTGTAAATATACATTAATATAGTATAATTAAAGACATCAGCTACGATCAGCATATGACGATAAGGGCAGTATCAAAAGTGGGTACTGGCTCATATAAGGCTCTGAGTAGTTACTTTTTTTAACTCTACGTAGTTACTTTTTTCTAGATAGTTACCTTTTATAATACTTGCATGGACTTAATTGGGGATAATAGACCACCTATGACGAATGACACCCTTGCCAATGATAACGCTAACCATGAGCTGCATATGGAGCTTTTAGAGCCCATTGCAGAAATGCGGGACAAAAACGACAGACAGTTTGTCACTGCATTAGCTCGCGGTCTTGAGCTGCTGCGCTGTTTTACCCCGCAGCGCCCTTATTTGGGCAATCAAGACCTCAGTCAGCTGACAGGGATTCCCAAAGGCACCATCACGCGTCTGACGTACACCTTGGTAAAATTAGGCTACCTAAAACAGTCTACCAACAGCAGCAAGTACCAGCTCTCAACAGGCGTGCTTGGGTTTGGCTATACGATGATGACCAATATCTCTATCAATAACCTCGCGACCCCTTATATGGAAGAGCTGGCAGATTATGCCAATAGTGCGGTAGCTATGGCGACTCGCGATCGGTTGATGATGGTCTATCTCAATGTGGTGCAAGGGGCTGGTAGTACGACCATGCAGCGCAATATCGGCTCATATCTCCCCATTCATTTAAGCTCAATGGGACGCGCTTGCCTAGCGAGCATGCAGCCTGCTGAGCAAGAGTTCATCCTCAATGCGATTCGCAATAAGTACAAAAATGATTGGCTAAAGATCAGACGAGGGCTGGACAAAGCCTTTCAAGATTATGAAGATTACGGCTACTGTTTTTCCATCAGTGAGTGGCAAAAAGATGTCAATGCGGTCGCCATTGCGTTGATGCATCCGACGGAAGGTCTGCTGACCTTTAACTGCGGCGCGCCAAGCTTTATCTTGAGTCGCACCAAGCTAGAAGAAGATATTGCCCCTCGCCTGCTACATATGAAAAACATGATTGAGAGTAATTTATATATTAGCTAGCGTCACTTAAATGTACCCTATAAAAATAACAATTCATCTCCACCAACTATTCAAGCGGTAGTCATATAAGCCATATAAGTCATTGATATCGCTTTCACATTGTATTTACATGCCTTTAGACACGTTTTTAAGGATTTACCATGAGCCAACTTTTTTCGCCTTTAAAGCTTGGGCAACTCACATTAGATAACCGTATTGTAATCGCCCCTATGTGCCAGTACTCTGCCAATGATGGCGCGGCAAGCGATTGGCATACGATCCATTTGGGCCAAATGAGTTTGAGCGGCGCAGGGCTACTTATTTTGGAAGCGACGGCGGTCAATCCGCAAGGACGTATCAGCTATGCGGATTTGGGATTATGGGATGATAGGACGCAAGCGGCACTGGATAAAACGCTCACAGCAATCAGACAGTACAGCCCTATGCCGATAGGCGTCCAACTTGCCCATGCTGGGCGTAAAGCGTCAACCAAAAAACCATGGGACGGCGGCGGTTCGATTGCTCCTGACAAGCTTAATGGCTGGCAAACGGTGGCACCGTCGGCTCTCGCGTATGACGAAAATTCCACTGTACCCACAGCAATGGATCAAAATGACATTGATGCGCTCATAAGCGATTTTGTCCATGCAGCAAAACGCGCCGATGCGCTGGGTCTTGACTTGATTGAGCTGCATGGGGCGCATGGTTATCTATTGCATCAGTTTTTATCGCCACTGTCTAATCAACGTGATGATCAATATGGCGGCAGCCTTGAGAACAGAATGCGCTTGTTACTTGATGTATTTACCGCGGTTCGGGCTGAGTTTTCAAGTGACAAGCCAGTGGGTGTGCGGGTGTCTGCAACCGATTGGGTTGAAGGCGGCTGGGACCTCGCACAAACAATTGAGCTGGCTAAAGCCTTAGAGGCGTTAGGCTGTGATTATATCCATGTGAGCACCGCAGGACTGAGCCCAGAGCAGCAAATCCCTGTGGAGGCGAGCTATCAAGTGCCTTTTGCTGCCGCGATAAAAGAAGCGGTAGACATACCCGTCATCGCCGTTGGCTTAATAACTGAAGCCGAGCAAGCGCAAAGCATCATCACTGAGCAGCAAGCAGATGCGGTTGCCTTGGCACGCGGTATGCTTTATGACCCGCACTGGCCTTGGCACGCGGCGGCAGAGCTTGGTGCAACCGTCAAAGCACCTAAACAGTACCTGCGCTCAAGCCCTCATGGCAAACCATCTCCGATAGAGTAACTATATAAGCAATGTTGGCTCAATTGGTTGTTACCGATTGAGCTTTGCTTCAAATGCTTGTTATATCTATTTTTTAACTGACTCTACTTGTGTGTTCAATATATTTCGCATCATTACTCGCGAAAACTTCTAAAAACATCACACCCCATTAAGCAAACAAAAACTATTAATAATGTGTAGCGAAGCAAAACTGAGCCAACTACTCTATTCTCGTTCAAATCGCTCGTTATGTGAATGTACTAATCATCGATCTTCAGGTTTTGTGTATTTAACTTTTGCTGAGAACTCTTTAATTTCTTCGATACTATATTTGGTATGTACTCTTTCAATCGAAGGAGGCTGATGGTTGATACTTAAACCTGTACGTCTAGCCGTTTTAGGTCGAATAGGTCGAGGGACAAAACCACCGCCACAATTTGGGCATACATTTTCTAATATTTCATTTACACATGTGACGCAAAAAGTGCATTCGTATGTGCAAATCATTGCTTCGGTAGAATCTGGTACTAAATCTTTATCACAACATTCACAATTAGGTCTAATTTCCAACATGTATCAACTCCGTTTTGATTCATTTAACGTTTGGTTCTTTTCACTTCTTTTCTTTTATCTTTCCAACCAAAAAATCCACCGCCGCCTTGACCTTGGGCACCAAATAGCGCTGTTTTTGATACAGCAAATAAATCGCCATATCCGCATGCTGAGTGACGGCCAACTCATGATCAAACGTCAGCTCTTGTAGCGTGCCGGACTCAAGATAGGACGCCAACGCCCATCGGGTTGACATTAAGATACCTTCGCCCTTACTGGCTTTTTGTGCCAGCCATGAGCCGTTGTTTGACATCGCGCCTACAGGCCCTGAGACATCGTGCCATTGCTCATCCACATAGCACAACCAAGGAGTTGGCCCTGCTGGCGCTTTAAAATAAAGGCCTCTATGCTCCTTTAGTTCCATGACATGCTCAGGTACGCCATACTTTTCCAAATAGCTAGGGGACGCAACTGGAATAAATTCGTTATCCATCAATCTTATCGCCAGCACGCGCTCGTTTGGCGCATAGCCACCGCGAATCGCAATATCGACATCATCACGCCCAAGAGCAGATAGCTCATCACTTAAGCTGACATCGAGTACAATCTGAGGGTATAACTCGCTAAACTCCTCTAACAACGGCAGCAATATCTTTTCACCGAATCCCACCATCGAGCTGATACGCAGACGCCCCATTGGCGTTGTTTGATAACTACGAACCGTTTCTTTGCTTTGCTCGAGTTGATTCAATATCTGCTGTACATCGTTGTAGTAAACACGCCCTACTTCGGTCAGTTTGACGATTCGGGTTGAGCGCTGTAATAGTGTCGCGCCCAAGCTTTTCTCCAAATCAGACACGCGTCTTGACAATGAGGATGGCGGTACACCGAACGCCTTTGCCGCTTTGGTAAAGCTACCTGTCTCTACAACTTTACTGAAATATCGTATTGCCCGTAGTTGATCCAATCAATCTCTCCATCAAATAAATATCTAAGTATAAGTAGCGAAACCTTTTTATAAATAGTAAAACATTTTTGTCTTATTATTGTCTTAAAAGCAATAGTGATTGACGTTTTACCCTATATATAACCACATTAAAACCAGTAATAATGTGTTTAACTTAATTAGTTCAAACAAAAATAACTTTTACATCAATAAAGGAAGATGAATTTATGATTACTTTGCACGGTTTTGCCGCAAGCAACTATTACAACATCGTAAAACATGCGCTCTTATACAAAGAAGTACCTTTCCAAGAAAATTTAATCTTCGCTGGTAGCGACGAATTACTAAAAGTTAGCCCCGTTGGCAAAGTACCCGCCATCACAACGGCTGAAGGTTTTAATTTGTCAGAAGCCAATGTCATTTGCGACTTTATCGAAGAGACTTATCCTGATAAGCCGCTATACCCTACTGATGCCAGCGAACGTGCAGCTGTGCGCCAAATCATGAAAATAGCAGAGCTGTATCTTGAATTACCAAGCCGCCGACTGATCCCTTATGTATTTTCAAGTACACAGGCGCCCGATACCGTTAAAGAAGAAGTGCGTCAAGTGCTCACCCGTGGTATTGGTGCGTTAAATCAGGTGTGTCAGTTTTCACCTTGGATTGCCGGTGAAGAGCTGACGATGGCTGACATCTATATGCACTATGTAAACGTTGTTGTCAAAGTCTGTGCGCAAGCCCAGCTTGACTGGGATGTGCTAGCAGAGATACCCGGTATGAAAGAATGGAACAAGACCATGAGTCAATCTGACATTGCCCAAAAAATAGAAGCCGATCGCGTCGCCAATATGCCTGAGTTTATGCAGCATGTGCAAGCTCAGATACAAGCTGCCAATGCTAAGTAGCATTTGACGGTTAAATAGCCTTTTCAGCTACATCGCATTGGATAGAACTGAGTAAGAAAAATTACCAATATTAAAATTATTCTTTTAATTGAACGACAAACAATCTCTCATCAATACACTAACATGAGTGATGTCACTCATATAACTACTTGCAGGAGCAAACCCTATGAGCAATAAAAATAAACAACTGGTTTCGACCATCAGTGATGACGACAAATTAACCTTATCTTTAAAAGATATCGAGATGCCGCAGCCCGGTGCTGACGAAGTGGTCGTGCGCATGGAAGCCATGCCGTTGAACCCGTCTGACTTTGGGGTGATGTTCAGCGCCGCTGATATGTCAACCGCTGTACAGTCAGGCACCGATGACAGCCCAGTTATTACCGCTGACGTCCCTGCGAAGTTCATGCCAGCACTGAAAACGCGGGTCAATGAAGACACGCCTGTCGGTAATGAAGGCGCAGGTACCGTCATCGCCGCAGGCTCGTCAGAAGCCGCACAAGCACTCATGGGCAAAATGGTGGCTGTTATTGGTGGCGGTACGTATCGTCAGTATCACTGCGTGAACGTGAAAAGCTGCATAGAGATGCAGGACGGCACGACTGCTACCGAGGCAGCCTCGTCTTTTGTCAATCCACTCACCTCACTGGCAATGGTCGAAACCATGCGCGCTGAAGGTCACAAAGCTATTATCCATGCCGCAGCAGCATCTAGCCTTGGTCAAATGCTCAACCGCATTTGTATGGCGGATGGGATTGATCTTATCAATATCGTGCGTAAAGAAGAACAAGAAAAGCTACTGCGTGATATGGGCGCAAAATACGTGGTCAACTCAAGCAGCGAGTCGTTCACCAAGGACTTAACCGCAGCGATCATTGAAACGGGCGCGACCATATCATTTGACCCTGTTGGTGGCGGTAAGCTCACCAGCGATATTCTAAACTGTATGGAAGCGGCCATCACTCATGATGTCGAAGAATACAGCGTTTATGGCTCAAATACCTTTAAACAAGCTTATATTTATGGCGCGCTAGACCGTGGCCCAATCACGCTAAACCGTAACTTTGGTTTTGCATGGGGTGTGAATGGCTTCTTGTTGTTCAATGCGCTTGGCAAACTGGGTAGCGAAACGGTTAAGTCGATGCGTAAACGCGTGGCTGCAGAGATCACCACTACCTTTGCCAGCAGCTATACGCATGAAGTGACGCTAGAAGAAGCGCTGCATTTAGAGTCGATCAAAGCTTATGGTAAGCAAGCGACTGGTGAGAAATATTTGATTAAGCCTCAAGGCTAATGATTGCTGGCAGCGTTATTTAGAAGCCGCTTTGTAATAATAGACAAGCAGATACCTAGGGTGTCTGCTTTTTTTATTTTTCACTTATAGGGATAGTTTTTCAATAATTGCACAACACATTGAGTAATTTATTATGTATTATTATGCAAAACACGCTCAATAATTCTCACTACGTCATCATTTTTATCTATTATCACAGGAAAGCCAGGAATATTCAGAATCTTACTTTCTATATCAATTTTTAACTTTCCATTTTCAACAGAACAGTTAAATATATTAGCTCGTTCACCAAGAATGGTTTTGGCTAAAATATTTATGTCTTGAGTGGTCACCTGATCGTTTGTGCTTAATCTAGCTGCTGCTGGTGCTGCGATAGACAGAAGTATATCCCTCAATGATTCAGCCTCATCAATGCGTTTACCTTCTGATGCATACTCAATACAACGAACCAAATCATCTAGCTGTTCTCTAACCTCTTGCGTTGAAAGCTGATCCAAATGGTCAATTTCATCTACAGCAGCTGTAGGCTTTCCTTCTACCGTATAAATATCAGAAGCTTGATAATATGATTCAATTGCTCCTTTTCTTAATATAAAACACCCTGAGTTTTCTAATAGTTGCAATACAACTGTAAGACGGTCTTTCATGGATGACCATTTTGCAGTATTAGCTAGATCATTCACTTCTGAGCTACTCAGACTGAATAGAGTGCAAAAAACAGCTCTTCTTTTGATGTTCTCATCAATTGATTCTCCAGCGTTGGCATAGTAAGGGTGTATTTCAGCCTGCCTAGATATATCCTCCCAATTATCATTTACTAATGAGCAAAAATCACTATATGTTGAAGATGCAAGTTTCATAGCTGACGGAGCTCCTAGCTTTGAAGCATATGCATCTGCCGTGAATGAGTTAGCTAAAAAGCACTGGGCTAAGTCCATGTCATCTGTAAATGCATCTGCATCTGCAAGCACCACCGGTTCTTTACCGATGAGCCTCATGAATTTGGTTACCACTGGCATTTGACCTTTACCAATTACTGGCAACAATTGAGAGCCTGCTGCTTCAAGGTGAAGCTCAAGTTTATTAGAAATGAAAGATGCAATCATGACATCACTCGGCCCCTCTACTAAGAGGGGGCGTTTGCAAAACAATGAAAGCTTATGCTCTTGTCCAAGTCGAGCAATTAAAGTTTGGAGCTTTCTATTTCTCAGTTGTCCATCATCGGGATCAAGTTGGACAGGGGGCTGATCTAAGTCATGACAAAATATAAGCGATGTCAAATCATTTGGCTTGGATATTCTTAGCATTTCAGTTGAATGTGTAGCCATAATGACTATTTTTTTATACCCGCCTTCAGAAGGATGACCAGCCGCGTTAGTGATTTCATTTAATAAAAATGACTGAAGTTGTGGATGTAGTGAAACTTCAGGCTCATCAATTAATATAGCGCCAACTTCATCATCATATAAAGCAGAGAGAATACCAACAAGATGAAGTAATCCAGAAGCCTCTCGACCCGACGAGTATGGTGTAGAGGTGGTATCCAAGCGTGCAAATACTACCTTTAGATTTCCTGCATCCCATTCAATAATTAAATCCCGTTTAAATAGTTTTCTTAAACGTTCTTGTACCTTGATTAATATGTCTGCACGCCCAGATAGTGTGTGGAAGTCACCATTAAGCGTTTCCATTTCATGCCGTCTTGATGCGTCGCTTTTTCTACCGAAGCTTGCGTCGTCATAATTTAGGAAATTACCGCGATGACCATCATAATCTGAGCGGTATTGTTCAAGAAGTCCTAGCCTTCCAGCAGACAAAAAGCGAACTTTCTTTCCATTTAATTTAGAAGATAGTGGCTGTTTTAGACCTCTCAAAAGATGAGTCTTACCACTCCCATTTGGTCCAATCATAATGGTTAAGCCTCCTTGAAGTGTTATATTTCTAGAAAAATTACCGTTATGGCTATTTATATTCGCTTCAATACTTATTGGAAAACTCACAGCTATTCCTTATAGTTGTATTTTTTAGATAATGTTTTGCTATCAATGAACAATTAATTATAACCGATAGAAGTTTATTTTTATTAGCTATTCCACATTAAACCATCAAAAATCACCCCTACAATTTTGCACAGAACCCTACCATCACCCTGATAAGTTAGTTCTATGCGAGTACGCGGGCATAATTTTTATAAAAATATCTCTTAATTGATATGGTTCGTTATACCCCCCCCATCACCACTTAACCCATCATATTTACTCACAATTTGTATAGACCTTATCAAGAAAATCTTGCCATAACGCCCCCAAGATCAGCCAATCACACCCCAAAAGCCATCAATTAACATTACTCCTAAACTTTCGGTTGCATCTGCTTATCATTACGCCTAGTATTTTCACCCTTAAAAGACTTTGCCCACACAAACCGTGGCTGATTCAACCCACTATTTCTCATCAAAAGGAAGATATAATGTCAACAAATACCGTTACTATCATCGATGGCGGCTTGGGCCGAGAACTGGCCAAACGCGGTGCGCCCTTTCGTCAACCTGAATGGTCGGCGCTGGCAATGATAGAAGCGCCTGAGATCGTCCGTGACGTACATCGTGCCTTTATCCAAAGCGGCGCAGCGGTCATCACCACCAACAGCTATGCGCTGGTGCCTTTTCATATTGGCGAAGAGCGTTTTGCCAATCAAGCACAAGATCTGGCTACCTCAGCAGGCGAGATGGCGCGCGCTGCAGTCGAGATGGAAGGCCGCGACACTAAGATTGCAGGTTCAATCCCGCCGCTATTTGGCTCATACCGTGCCGACTTGTTTGACGCCGATCACGTCGAAGATATCGCCACGCCACTTATTAAAGGTTTGAGCGAATATGTGGATTTTTGGCTCGCAGAAACCCAAAGCTTAATCGCTGAATCTGTCGCTGTTCGTGAGCTACTGGACACGCTAGATACTGACAACAAACCATTATGGGTTTCGTTCACCTTAGAAGACAGCGAATATCTCGATGTGCCGCGTTTGCGCTCAGGTGAGACAGTAAAAGAAGCTGTCACTAAAATGACGGATCTCAATGTAGAGGCGGTGCTGTTTAACTGCTGTCAGCCAGAAGTCATTGATCAAGCGCTTGATGTGGCACAAAGCGTGCTGCAAGACAAGAATACCGCCCACATCAAACTTGGCGCGTATGCCAACGCCTTTCCACCACAACCAAAAGACGCTACAGCGAACGATGGTCTCGATGAAGTGCGTGATGACCTAACCCCGCCTGCCTATCTGGTCTGGGCAAAAAAATGGCAAACCCAAGGCGCATCATTAATTGGCGGTTGCTGCGGTATTGGACCTGAACACATTCAGGCATTGAGCCAGCATTTCACAAGCACTTTGACAACAGATACTTTAACAACAGATACTTTGACAACAGGCACCTCGACAAAATAGAGATCGCACGATGCAAAATGGACAAAAAATTGGGCTAACCATGCTCACTGCCATCGTGTTCAGCTCGATGGTCGGTGCGGGTATTTTTAGCTTACCGCAAAACATGGCTGAAGTGGCAGGTGTGAACGCCATCATTACGGCATGGATCATCACCGGCGTAGGTATTTTATTCCTCGCGGGCTGCTTTTTGCATTTATCACGCCTCAAGCCTGAGCTGGATGGCGGTATTTATACCTATGCCAAAACAGGGTTTGGCGATTTGGCAGGTTTCTTTTCGGCATGGGGTTACTGGCTGTGTGCGACCATTGGCGTGGTCGGTTACTTGGTTGTGGCGTTTGCCGCACTAGGTAGCTTTATTGATACACCAACCAGTATTGTTTTTGGTGAGGGCAACACGCTGTGGGCCCTGGTCGGTGAATCTATCATTTTATGGCTGGTGCATTATTTGGTACTGCGCGGCGTTAAGCAAGCGGCCTTTATCAACTTGCTGGCGACCTTGGCAAAAAGCTTACCGCTTATTGCTTTTATTGTGTTTGCCTATTATGCCTTTGATATGCAGACATTCAACGCTGACCGCGCGGGAACGACGTTGGACGTGCCATTTATGGAGCAGGTCAAAGGAACGATGCTGATCACCCTATGGGTATTTACGGGTATCGAGGGCGCGATTGTCTTATCGCAACGTGCCAAGAGGCGCGCTGATATTGGCCGTGCTACTTATATAGGTGTGTTGTGTGCGCTGGTGTTGTACGTCGCCATTACCCTGCTCTCTCTCGGGGTCATGAGCCGCGTGGATGTGGCGGCGCTCAGCAACCCATCGATGGCTGGCATCATGGCACAAATGACGGGCGATGTGGGTAAATGGGTTATCAGTATTGGTCTTATCATCTCGGTATTGGCCTCTTATCTGAGCTGGATTCTTTATTCTGCCGAAGTGCCGTTTACCGCGGCGAAGTACAATGCGTTTCCACGTATCTTTACCAAGCAAAACGCCCAAGGCACGCCAACGGCTTCGCTCATGCTGACTAGCTTGACCGTGCAGCTGTGCTTATTGATGATCTTTTTGACCGGTAAAGGCTATAACACCTTGGTGATTATCTCCACCTCGATGATTTTGATTCCTTACTTTTTGGTTGGGGCGTATTTGGTCAAAGTATCATTTGCACAATCAGAACGCTGGAGCATCAAAGCCATCGGTCTGGGCGCAAGTGTCTACGGTATTTGGCTCATCTATGCCGCTGGCGTGGACAACTTGCTGTTGTCCTTGCTGCTGTATATACCTGGCTTAGCGATTTTTTATTACAGCCGCTATCAATCGCGTCAACAGTTAACATAAGCCAGCTGGTCAATAGCTCGCTCTGCTGACAATATAAAAGGTCCATTTTTGGACCTTTTTTAGTGGTGATCAAGACTTCAGAGCAGAGCCAGTCATATAAACAACCGCAAATATTAAGTATTAACAAAGAGAAATCACCACCTCTTTCCCCTCTTGCCACGGTTGAAACTTAGTCAATAACGCTTCAAAATTTTATAACAAAATATATCTTATTGCCGAGACTCTAATTCAATCATCTCAAGGTAATCATTCGTGTACTGGTAACCATCTAATCTATTATAGACTTTGACCCTGACCGAATAGATAAATCTGATTTATTATGCGAGTCAACGCCAATGTTTGCTCCAGACTATTATCTCTTTTGCAAAAAGAATTCGTCATCAACACCAACTGTCGACGCTGTCTGGAACTGATGTGTCACTGGCTTAGTACTGACTTGATTTAGTCAGATCTAAATAGCTAAGCATCAATCATCTAATCTCAAACTTGTTAACGTTTTTCGCCTGTAAAGCTAACTACGATTTTAGTCGTGTCTTTCTATCTTAATAAGGTCGTGCTTCAACGTAATGATGCAGACCTTCCTGCTTTTTACCCTCGTCTTTTTTCCTAATTTTATCCTTTTACTAACTACCCTAACTCAAAAATAAAACACAGTTACCTACCCCCTTCTCAATCAAGAAACGCCCTATTTTTACGCGATTAAGATACTAAGTTTTTATGTCACATTACGTACAACTTACACAATTAATTTATCGCAAACAATTATCGGCTAAATCATTACTTAATTTTGTATTAGTATGCATTGGTATTTATCAAAAGATTGAAGATACAAGTATTTACATTGTCTATAGGCCCATTCTTTTTATATAAATTTCACTTGTTGTACCTGCTTAAGGACCAGACATGACTGCTAACACACCAGAAGCTTTGACTAGCGCAGCACTCAGTTTTCAATTGATGACGCGAGCTGAACCTCCAGAGTTGGTTATTGCCACGATAAAGTCGTTATTAGCAGTAAAAGAAGCACGCGATGAGATTTTGATTATCGATAACAATAATAAAGAGACGTCGTTATATAAGCCATTAGCAGCATTTTGCCAAAGCTTAGACGTTAAATTGAACGTCCATTTTTATCACATCGATCGTGTCGAAGGATTCAAAGCGGGCGCTTTAAACTTGGCACTTGGATTAATGAGTCCAGACTGTAGTCACATTGTGGTGGTCGATAGTGATTACCAGGCATTACCACATGCTAGAGCCTCTATTATACGGGCTATCGCTCAATATCCTGAGCATACCCTACTGCAGTTTCCGCAGTTTTATCGTAATGAAGGACAGCTAGATGCGCATAGCGAGTTGAATCACTATTTTAATCATCATCTGTATCGCTCTTTTAATCGCAATCGCGCCTTATCAACGGGTACTTACGCAGTCATTCGACGCTCGGATCTTTTGAGTATAGGAGGCTGGTCAGGTGCTTCTATCACTGAAGATGCTCAAATGGGCGTGCTTATGCATCGACAAGGTTTTCGTAGTCAGTTTGTGCCAGAAGTCATTGCCACGGGTTTACTGCCTAACACACTAGATGACCTAATATGTCAACGTCGACGCTGGATCTACGGCAATATGCAAGTGCTCACGGATTACCTGTCAGTTCCGTACAACTCCCCAGTTCAGTATGTCTCGCAATCTAAAAGTATGAGTGAACGTCTAGCATATATACGCGCTCATCTGTCTCAATTGAGTGCTTGGGTAAATTTCACAGGGTTCTTTATCCTTTTGCATATCTGCGCATTACTGGTGATGGTTGATATGCTTTTGGTAAATAACGCTAACGTGTCGATGCTTACCCCTCTATATGTGGTTTATACAGGCTATGCATTTTTTATCCTTAGACGTCTATGGGCTTACTGCCGTGATCAATCGCCTCTCAATCAACAAGTCGATAACAGCTATCAGCGACGTTTTGGCACAAAGATACGAGCATGGTTGATGCATTTGAATTTTTGGGAGATTGGTGCCTTATCATGGCTTCCGGTGCTATGGGGACGAGAGAAACCTTTTGTCTGTACGCCAAAACAAAACTATATCCAAAGTCGTCAGTCATTATTCCTTAAGAATATAGCAGCGTTACCAAAACTGCTGTTGGTGCTAAATATCATTACAGCCCTAGTCGTAGCGCCATTTTCACCGCTCTATTCTCCAGTACTATTTATGTGTGCAGCGGCAGTTTGTATTCTTAAACTAAGCGCAGCCAAGGTAGCAATAGATAATTTCTCTGATGCTCGAGCAGATATACCAAGTATGAGTAAGGTTCTGAGACAGACTTTAAAAGTAGCCCATGAAAAGAAGACGACTATCACGACATCTTATGCGACGTCTTTATTTAAAGATAAAAAAACCATCGATTCATAAAGATCAGTACTTATAAAACTAGTACTTATAAAGATAGCGGTTTATATAAGCCAATTTTGAAACAAGGTCATTCTATTGTCTTTTATCGTTTCTATACTAGGTTCCCTATACACCACTCTACTAACCATAACACTTATAGCCATGATGCTTATAACTATAAAGGTCTCAAAAACATGATTAGGTCTTCGAATTCACCGCTACGTATTGCCATTATTGCACATTCACTGTATCCCATTGCCCAGCCTTACGCAGGTGGTCTAGAAATGATTACCCAATTGATTTGTGATGAGCTAGTGGCGCAAGGTCATGAGGTATTGCTTTACGCTCATAAAGATAGCGAGACGAAAGCAACGTTGGTGCCATTATTGACGCGTCATGAGTTTAATAAGATGGTCTATGATAATGAGCACGAAACGGTCGCCATGGGCCGTGAAGAGATGTACCAATATCTCACGTATCAGATAGCCTTACGAGATATTATCGAACGTGATGAGCGCGGTGAGATTGATATCGTACATAACCACAGTCTGCATCATATTCCGATGATGACAGGCCAAGCGTTTGGCGAAAGGTTTTTTACTACTTTCCATACGCCTATCTTTCCACAGTTACGTTTGGCGCTTTTAACGCTGCGCGCTGGTACGACCACTCAATTTACAGCAATTAGTAAGCATCAACAGCAGTTATTTGCTGAATTTGTCCCCTCACAAGTGGTATACAACGGCATCGACGTCGAATCCTTTACTGCCAATACTGAATCCCTTGGCAACAATGTTACTGGCGATGACGAGGTATATTTTTGGTATGGACGCATTTGCCCTGAAAAAGGCACTCATTTAGCCATGCAATACTGCATGGAAGCTGGGAAAAAACTTATCATTGCAGGACCTAAAAGCAACGAAGACTACTTCAATCAAAAAGTAGCTCCTTTGTTGTTTAAAGACAATAAGAGCGGCGATGACAAACTATTCAATTACGTAGGTCATGTCACCAAGGATGATATTAACAATTACTTGTGCCGAGCAACTGCCATGCTATTTACTAGCACTTGGGATGAGCCATACGGATTGACCTTAGCTGAGAGTTTGGCATGTGGCACACCAGTTATTGGTTTCGATGCTGGAGCCAGTGCCGAAATTATTACTCCAGAGACAGGAGTCATCGTACCTAAGAAAGATAAAGCCGCCTTTATCAACGGTTTTTCTACGATTAAAAACATATCACGTAAAGCCTGCCGTGACCGCGCCTCACAGTTTTGTTCAGTATCAGCCATGGTAGACGGCTATATAAGATTGTACCGAGCAGCATTAAAGAATAGAACTGCGTTAATAGAAGACAATTCAGAAAGTTATATCAACAATATCAATAGCTATGAGCTGTCTGATTTAACAAAAGACTCCCTTCAATTTTTTAATCAAGCCATTCAAGTGCCAGTTGAAACTGATAATGATCTTGTTAGCTTTTCTGAGGGGTCGTAATGATGCGTATCGGATATTATGCGCATCATCACGGTTCAGGACATTGCCGACAGGCAGACAAACTGGCTGCATTGCTACCTAATGATGCAAGAGCGCAATTGACAGTATTTACGAGCTTAGATGTAGCTAGCTATCGTTTTACTGCGATTGATGAACAACAAATCGTACGTTTAAATGCAGAAGATGAACGCCCGGACGACATATTAGCAGGTCGTGCAGGAGAATATTGGCAACCAGCCAGCCTACATTACTCCCCCGTAGGCAATAGCGATATCCAAAAACGCAGTCACCAAATACTAGACACTATCTTTCAACGTAAGATTGATCTAATGATTATCGATGTCAGTGCTGAGGTGGCCATGCTCTGCCGTGCGGCAAGTATTCCTTACCTTTACGTTAGGCTTCCGGGCATTCGCGA
>NZ_JADQAI010000005.1:269415-293507 GCF_022129235.1 Psychrobacter sp. Ps6
CGATGATGCGCCACATTTGGGTGCGTTTTCTGGTGCACTTGCCTTACTAGCACCTTATCCTAAGGCGTTAGAGTCTACCCATACATCTGAATGGGTCTGTGATAAAACGCTTTATCTTGACTTTATCTACACTCAAAAAACTGAGTTATGTACTTATGAGAGCTTTATAGATATCTTGGCAAAATTAAGCGCTGGTAGCGAAATTTCTGTTCCTAAATCTACAAGGCTATCATCTATTGAGGCTCAATTAACAGACAAGTCCGAAGCTACAACACTTATTATCACCGTTATCAAAGGCTACGGTGGACACAAAGCGATTGACGAAAAACTACCGGCGTTGCGCTCACTGCTACCTAATGCATTAATCATCTCTCTCGGGCCTATAGACGATGACAAACGATGTTGTATCGATATCTCAGCTGAGGTAGATGACGTCACGCCATTTATTTGTCATAGCAATTATTTGATGATGGCCTGTGGCCTAAATGCTGTCGCGCAAGCATATCATTATGATACGCCGCTCATAGTGGTGCCTGATGACAGGCCACATAACGAACAAGCTGTCATGGCTGAAACGTTAGTTACTCAGAATAAAGCGCTAAATTGGCAGCAGTTTAAAACCTTAATGAGTGTCAATGATAATCAACCTGAATTTATTGCCCAAACCATTCATGGCCAAAGTAAACCACACCCTACTACCTCGGTTGATAATATTGAAAAAAATGATGTTGAGGAAGATAGCAGCAAGAAAACCAACGCAGTTATATCAACAGATGCTCAAGCGTTCATGCATAGCACCACTGACTATCCTACTACTAAGCGTTGGTTTGAAAACTGGTTACTTCCTCGACTCAACTTAACACCTGAATCAACAATTAAAGACTGACTTATCAAAAATAACAGGTAACTTGATAGCGAGGCAAAGATAAACGATGACCATTCAGCCAACGAGTAACGCTAGCACGACTTCTGATACTGTATCGATGACAGTCATTACGACTTGCTATGGTCGTAATCGTCATCTCTATAACCTACTCAGCAGTCTAGAAAATAGTAGTGTAAAGCCAGCCGAAGTCATTATCGTCAACGATGACGCCGATCCTAATCGGTTAGCTGAATTCTCATTAAACATCGTGAAGTTACCAACTACGGTCAAATCAACTGTGAATGACGGTGATGATATTAAAACTACAGAATTTGATATCGGACATAATCGCAATCTTGGAGCGATGCAGGCAACTCACGATATGCTGATTTTTTTGGATGTTGATTGTATCGTAGCGCCTACGTTTATTGAGCAAATGTATAAGAAGCTTCTACAATATCCTAGTGCGCTTTTGATGGGTCAACCGCGCTATCTAACGCGACCATTATCAGTAGAAGAAAATGCACAATTAAAAATCAATCATCTGCCTTTGTCTCTTTTAGACGAGCTGTCTGTATATAACCCTTATCGTTATAATTTTGATGAAGCTGACTCATATCCTATTGAAACAAAGCAAACCGCTATCAAACAGACTGATGACTATGGTGCATTTTGGAGTTTATGCTTCGCTATCAATCGACAGACTTTTGATAATATTGGTGGTTTCGATACCCAATATACAGGTTATGGCGCAGAGGATACCGATTTTGCTTTCACAGCTCGTCGATTAGGTATCGATTTTTACCTTACTGCTGATATCGCTTATCATCAGCAGCATAGTGTCTACCGACCACCACTCAATCATCTGGACAGTATCATTGTCAATGCCAATCGCTTCTATCAAAAATGGCATTGTTGGCCCATGGCAGGATGGTTGTCACAGTTCTCCGATATGGATCTGATTGATTGGACCGAAGAACAGTCATCACTGATAGCCATACGACGAGAGCCTAACGATAACGAGATAAAGCGCGCTCATTGTCCCGATGTTCCTTATGTTTAATTACTTCTAGCAATTTCTAGCGAACGATAACTTAGTTAATCAATATTCTAGTACCGATGAATAGTCACTCCTGTAGGTGGTCGACTCATTTCCTGACGCTCAAAATCCCAGTTATGGCCGTGCCAAAAGTGAGCAGTTTTATCATTGTCATTGAAGCCAATCATTACTATCTTTAACGGTAGTTTCGTGTCTTGAATACTGTGTAAGTATGCTCGAGCTGCCAGCATTAGCCGATACAATAGAAAACCTGATGAAGGTGCTGACGAATGAATGTCGGTAAAGTATGGATAGTCAGCAACGACTTTATGATGCTCTGATAGCACACTGTGGTAGGTAGGGCTTGATAATAGTTTTTGCATGTTCGAAGGAATATCTAAGATGCGATGAGTAGTGATAGGATCATCATTAGGGCTTGGGTCATCAGCGAATGTTGGAAACTGATAAGGCTGGTTGCTCGTCAATATCCCTAGCGGGGCGGTCTCGGTCATTTGCTCCACCACTGATATATGATTGCTTCTAGGCGGTAGGCCAAAATGCAGCTTACTGTCACCAATCTGCCGAAAAAACAGCAACTTAGGTAACAAACTAGCTAACTGATGGCTGGCAAAAAAATCGGCGTGAATAAAGTGATTAAATAATACCAAGATATCATCGGGCTGTAATAGCATCTCAAGCTGAGCCGTGGTCACAGCAGGATTATTTGCAATCAGAACGACTCGTTTAGCTTGCTCTAGTGCAGTCTGTATAACGACTGGTAGCGTTAAGAAAGCAGATTGCGCTGTGCTTATGTCATTAGATATATATCCGCTATTCTCTAATAGCGAGATACTCTGTTCAAGTATTGGTTTTTCTGTATTGGACTCTGTATTAGACATAGCAACCTTAGTTAATGTAACCTTTTGATTGCTACTTTAGCATCATTAGCGATTTTTATAGACAAAGCTTTACCTCTATTATGCCCAGATAAAGCCTTATCTTAATAAAAGTCTGTTACTTCTTACTTATTCAACTCAGAAATCATATTTTACCATTATTGCAATTTGCTGACCTATTAGAATGCGATAGTCGCAGCATTTCATAGTAGATAAGTACTATTCGCTGACACTTCTTCTAAACATTATAGAAAACCTTTCTATATCACTGATAATCTGCTCTAATCGTCATTAGATGATGATCCGTGTATTTAGTAGATGATATATCATCAGCTAGCTATCTCAGCTCATTGTCGTAACAACACCTTCTACTCATTTCACAATTAATCAGTAAGGAAATATAGGTTAGTCTTCAGTAATTAACGTCTCCGGAGTGTTACCAGCCTGACGACCCGTTGTGAAATCAAAATAGACCAAGTAAGACTGATACCCTATACAGCTTGTATAGAACCCGCTATATTAAGTAGGGAAAACCACAATCTCATCGCCCTCCTGCCATGGTTCAAACTTAGTCATAGCTTGCAAAAATAACGGATGCGCAAGCCAATCTTGTAGCCACTGCTGCAATTTAGGATAAGGCAAACCATAAAAAACCTCACGATCGACATGCGCAAACTGACGAACAAAAGGCATGATACCGATATCAGCAATAGTCATGCGATTGCCTAGTAGATACGTATTCTCAGTCAATAACGCTTCTAAATCCTGCAAAAAAACTTCACCCTGTTGCCGATATTCTATTTGAGTCATCTCAGGGTGACGATCGGCATATTTGTAGTGATCTAGCCAATACTTAAACTCATTGTCATTTTGTGCAATTAAGGCACTTGCTTGCGGTAGCGTTTTTTTATCAAGCAACCCTTGTGGATCACTCTGCTCAAGCGCCCACGTCATTATCTCGACACTTTCTTCAATGACGGTCCCATCCACCAACTGTAAAACTGGTACCGTACCTTTTGGACTAATCGCTAGCATTTGCTCAGGTTTATTCTTCAACGTAATCTCCCGCAGCTCCACGGACAGCTCAGCAAATAAGATGCCGAGACGAGCGCGCATGGCATAGGGACAGCGGCGAAAAGAATACAAGCGATGAAGCGGTGAAGTCATAATTATTTTCCACAATTGAATAGGAGTTAAATAGTAGGTCAACAAGAGCCAGTGGGCTTAACCTACTTGATATCGATGTTCATAAAGGAGTTTTTGAATACTCTATCGATTTATAATTGGCCATAGCTTCTACCAACGACTGCGGCAGATAAGCGCCTTTAAGATGTGCGTGCGGATAATGCTGCTCAAGCCACGATTGATAGTTATAGACGGTTAGCGTACCACAATATAGCAAATATAAAACCTGTACACCGATGCTACGTGACAATCCCATCACGCAATGGAAATTGATAAGCGCGATAAGACTACCCTCTACTTTATCTTTATTACTGATGACAAACGCCTCTGTCTCAGCTGATCGTATCAAAGTGTCAATTTGTTTAAATAAATCAATGTAGTCTTGGAACAAGATATCATTTAATGGTTGTAAGTCCAATAATGGCAAATACAAGTAATGAACAGGCGCAGACGCGGTGTCTTTAGTGGTCATTTCAAGTTTATTAACATGGCTAGATATTTCAGCAGCCAAATCAACAACGACAATCTGATAGCAAATTGAAGGCTTGTTTTTTTCTGGCGAGCGTAACCAATTCGTTAAATGGGTATTGATACCTGTCTGCGTCAATCGAGGTGAGGCCACAACGGTGACACCGTCACTAATAGCATATGGTGTGAGTAGATACTTCTGACCTTTCGAAAAAACTTCAAAATACCACTGTCCCAAAAGTGACATAGCGTTGTAAATAATAATGATGGGAGCAAACTTCATCCAAGTATATACGGTAAGTCGGCCGCCACTGGACTTTTTAAACCAGCGTGTATCCTGTATTGGCTTTACCTGTTGATAAGCACAAGCCAACATCGTAAAGCTGATTAACCAGTATAGAGCGATGATAATAGCGAAAGTTTCTATCATTTCAGCCGCTATCATACTCATATTAGCAAGATAAAACCCTGCTATCGCTATCAACAAAAACCCTATACCACCTATTGCCAGATGTCTAATCACCAGTGCATTGCGGATTCGATTTGAGAGTATCAGCACCAACACTGCCAACACTACCCCGCCTAACATATCTAACAAATGATGCTGATACGTCAACACCGTTGAAAGAGCAATCGATGTACATATACCCACCAGTAATAATCGATAAAGCATTGAAACCCATCGTTTTTTGGACTCTGCAACATCCCATAAAGATATGCCAAGCAAGATGGCATAACTGACATGCAAAGATGGTAGCTGATTAAATGGCTTGTCCACCAACTGCAAAAACTGGTAGCCGAATTGTGTCCAATCATCAGGTATCAGTCGATGAAATGAGAACCGAGCGGGATAAAAATAGAAGATTAAACAGGCAAAAACAGTCGCCAAAATTAGACGATAGGTTAATAAGGATAGTTGCGTAGACGTCCGTACTAAGAAAAAGCTCACCACAAATAAAACCAACGACCAGCTGTAAGGAACAATCATAGCAGGAATAAAAGGAATAACGCTATCAAACGGCGTGGCTAGGTTATGAACTTTTGATGGATAAAGTTTATACAGGGAGACACTATAAACAGTCGTCAAGTTGTAGAGTAGATAAAATATCGCTAACGCAAGACCTAGGTGTCTGAAACGTGTTGATGGATTTAGTAGCACCTAGTACCTCGTTTAACTATTGAATAAAAATCACTTTCTACGTATAACCTCTCTCAAACCACCCATCTTGTATCCAAACTTAATAAAGGCGATTGGCGTTAGGATTACTGATTTTAGTAATTGTTAAATGCTAAATGCTACGCTTAATACCTATTTTCTAGCGATGTCGGTTTATAGGAGGTGATAAATGCTGAGCTTAAGGTTCAGTTAAGATTGCTCCTTTATGATGCTTTCATGATGTTAATCGTGCTAGAAGCTTTTAACCATTTGGAGACAGCTGATGTCCTTATCTATTGATAGTACTCATACCTTACAAAATGTCCTAAATACGATCTTTTATATTGAAGCGGTTAAGCCAATGTCCATATTGGCAGAGCGAGGCATACCCTCATCCCTCTATATTCGCGCCAGTACGCAAACGCCAATAGCGACATCGCCTACTTCATATGCTCAAAATCAAGATGCCCAAGCATTTATCAAACGCATATACGAGTACATCCATCACGCCCGATTAAGCTACTTTATGCCCATTTTGTTTTCAGGGTTTGCCGATATGCCCTCCTATGGCGATTGGTTATCCACTGATGATAATACACTGCCTGCGTTTAAAGGCACGAACGTTGCCATCGGTCTAAAGCCTATCTGTGACGACAAAATATTTTTAGAGCAGTATCTAAACACGCCGATACAACATGAGATCAGCAGAGTGGCAGGCGAGCCAGTCAGTCGTCAGCGTATTTTTGAGATTGGCAATTTGGCATCAGGGTGTGCAGGTAGCGCACGGCTTATGATTGCATTTTTGGTGTTTTATTTATCCACCCCTACCCTAAATCCTACGACTCATGAATACCAAACCAAGGCAGACTGGGTCGTATGTACTGGTACCGATGCGGTAAGGCATATCTTGGCACATATGGGCGTTCGCAGCCATGTCATTGCCAAGGCCACGGCAGAAGCGCTAGCAGATCCTGAGCAAGTATCGTCATGGGGTCATTACTATCAGCACAATCCCTTAGTCGTCGCCATTAATGTAGCCGATGCTAAGCGAGTATGCGGCCCACATTATCGCTATACCGAAACGTTAGAGATAAACCCTACCACGCGTTTGACGCTCAATAAGATAGCCGTTTAATACGCATTTATTAGCCTAACGATAACACTGCACCACCACAAGACAGTGAGAATACTATGACCCCCATTTATACCGCGATATGTCAGCATGCCCGCCAAACTCCCAAGCAAGTAGCGATACAGACAATAGACAATGACAAAACGACCAGTCTGACCTATGACCAGCTGCAACGCACGTTGTCATCGCTCCATGAAAAATTAGAAACATGGCAAGGCAAGCGTGTCGCCTTATATGCGCATAATGATATAGATTGGGTCATACTCGATTTGGCATTGAGTACCGTCGGCGCGGTCGTTGTGCCAATCCCTTTATTTTTTAGTGCCGCGCAAATTGCGCACTTGCTACAAGATGCACAGATAGAGATGGTGTACGTTGGCGCTGGTTTACAACTGCCAACCCTAGACAATATGGCTGATTGGGCGATGGCTGATACACCAGAGACAACCGCCATCAAGTTTGAGCCAGCGACTCATATCACAGGCCGTTTTTATCAACTTGCTAGCACCATCATTGATCAGACCCTCACCGCTCAAAACTCCTCTACTGCCAGTGACTTTTGCAAAGTGACTTACACTTCAGGCAGTACGGGCATGCCAAAAGGCGTGTGTTTAGGCCAAGAGACATTGATGCGTATTGTTGAGTCGTTATCGGGTGCGCTTACTGATACCTTGACAGATGACGCTACTCACGCGCCAAAAGTGAGCAATGCCACAAGCAATTTTAGTCATTTGAGCGTGTTGCCTTTTGCCACTTTATTAGAAAACGTGGCGGGTGTTTACGTGAGCCTATACATGGGGCGCACCTTAGTGACAGGGCACATTGATCAATTTGGTTTGTTATCCAATCAAGCCTTTGATGCCAAGCGCCTGATGACAACGGTACAAACATACGATATCGCCAGCGTTATTTTATTACCGCAAATGCTAAAAGCCATTTGCGAGCACATGGCAGACAAGGGAACAACCAAATCCAGCGCCAATGCTGCTGTGCCGTCGTTAAAATTTATGGCAGTTGGTGGCGGCAAAGTCTCTCCTCAATTACTAAAGGACGCCAGCGGCCTAAACTTGCCTGTCTATGAAGGCTATGGTTTGTCTGAATGCGGCTCGGTGGTAAGCCTGAATACACCAAAAGCCAATCGTACAGGCAGTGTCGGTAAACCGATGCCTCATGCGTCGGTCAGCATCGCAGACAGTGGCGAGGTGATGGTCAAGGGCAATGCGATGCAAGGCTACCTAAACCATGACGATAGTCAGGATGACGATGGCATCATTGCCACAGGAGATATCGGTCATCTAGATGACGATGGCTACTTATACATCACGGGTCGACGCAAAAACGTGCTCATCAGTAGTTTTGGACGCAATATCTCGCCTGAATGGGTAGAAGCGCAGCTCTCAACACAGCCTATTATTTATCAGGTAGCGGTACTCGGAGATGGTGAGCCGCATTTGTCTGCGGTGATAGTCGCCAATCCTAACATGATCGCAAAGAGCAGTGACCTACAATCTGCGATTGCGCAGGCGATCGATGTCGTCAACCAAACCTTGCCTGACTATGCACGTATCCAACAGTGGCACCTCGCCGAGCAGCCTTTTAGCATGGACAATCAATTATTAACCGATAACGGCAAACTGCGACGCGCGCACATTTTTACGGCTTATCAATCGGTACTCGGCTTATAACGGACACTTTCGCCAGTAATATAACAATAGGACCATATTATGCAAACCACTCTAATGCCAAATGATTTGATAGAAAGCGAATTGATACAAAATGACGTTATCGAAACTGACGCTCTTAAAGCGCCAACTGCTCAAGCGCCTGCCAATGTATCACTACCTAAAACCGCTGATATTTTAATGGACTTGCAAACCCATGGTTGGATATTACTTCGGGGTTATCACTACGATGTCGAAACGTTTAGCCAGTTGATGAGTCAGCTCTGTCAAACGCTAACCTACGATCCTGCCCGCCAACACGTCACTTCTGAAGCACAAAAAGTGGATGCAGGCACGCATGCGATTGGCCTACATATCGAAAATGGCAATACGCCGATGCCACCTGACGTCATTGCTTTTTTTAGTGAATTGAGCGCCACAAAAGGCTCACAAACCACGATATGTGATGGACATGCGGTGTATCAAGCACTATCACCCAAGCTAAAGGCTACCTTTAGTCAGCCGATGCGTATCAGTCGCTATTTGCCTCAGGCCATTTGGCAAAATTATGTGGCGACCGCGACAGGTATAACAGATGCCGCGCAAATAAGCTTGGATGATTTAGAGACCTTTATCACGGCAACGACGAGCAAGACGCTGACTCATCACGTAGAACCTCAGACAGACGGCGGCGTTCGGTACGTATTACAGATACCTGCGATTCGAGAAGACAACGTAAGCGGACAACTGACCTTTGCCAATACCTTACTCGGGCCCTCATTTAACTATGAAAAACCTGAGTTCACCCTAGCCAATGGTCAACACGTTGATGATGCGCTCATAGATGAGCTGACTCAACTGTGTGAAAAATACACTCAAGACATTGCATGGCAAAATGGCGATGTGGTGATACTGGACAACAAACGCATGATGCATGGTCGTCGTCAGATTGACGTACCTTTAACAGAGCGCAAGCTATATATTGCGATGGGGCTTGGCATTAGACACGGCATGAATCACTCAGACGATTAGCAACAGCACATATCACTGTAATCCAAACTTCAATAATCCGTGCTTTAACAATCAATGTTCAACAAGGATGCGATATCATGACACCAGCTAATGGTCAATCAGACCTAACACAGACTACCCTGCAATACACCATGCTAATCGGTGCCACGGGTGGTATCGGGCAGGAGATCGCACGGCAATTATGTGCCAATAATCAGCCTGTTATTTTGGTCGGACGTAATGCACAAACCTTGACGCAGTTGGTAGATGCGCTGAGCAAAGACTATCCTGATGTTCCACTTGTGTCTCATACCTGTGATTTAAGCGCGCAGGTGTCGCAAACGCTGCTGGTAGAGGATTTGAGTGAGATGACACAAGGTCATGGAAACGTCATTGATACGGTCATACTCAACGCAGGTATCAATGACTTTGCTCTGCTCACGGATCAAAGTGATGACACAATCGAACAGATGATGCTCGTCAATGTGGCGTATCCACTACAGCTCATAAAAAGGCTGCTACCTACCTTGATAGCGCAGCATAGCCCAAGCCAAATCATCAGTATTGGCTCAACCTTTGGCAGTATTGGCTATCCAGGTTTTAGTGTTTATAGTGCGAGCAAGTTTGCCTTACGCGGCGCAAGTGAAGCGTTAGGCCGTGAATATGCCGACACCTCAGTGACGTTTCGCTATTTTGCGCCCAGAGCCACTAAGACCACCATGAATAACGATGCCGTCGTCGCCATGAATGAAGCGCTAAAGGTAAACATGGACGCGCCTGAGACGGTCGCAAAGGCATTGATTCACTTTATATCAACCGATCAGACGCAGCAGCACTTAGGGTTTCCCGAGCGTTTTTTTGCGTGGCTCAATCGATTGTTTCCCAACATCGTTGGCAACGCCATTGTCAAAGATTTACCGACAATCAAACAATATGCTAAAAAATCATGATGATCAGTTAGGCAATTGTGGAGTGAGTTTGCCTTTAAATTGCCACGCCAAATAAGCGACCAATCAACGAGGTTGCTGCCATAGCGAGCACGCCCCAAACCACAACTCTCGTAGTCGCAGGAATCACAGGCGCACCGCCCAGCCTAGCCGAGACAATACCAAGTAGCATCAAGCCTACTATTGTCAAAGCCGCGAGCGACCAGACCAGTGTGGCTGCTGGTAATAGCACTATCCCAATAATCGGTAGTATCGCCCCCGCCACAAAGGATAATCCCGAAGCCACTGAGGCATGGATGGGCTTCGCTTCACTAAGATCTGTGAGGCCAATCTCATCACGGGCATGGGCTTCTAACGCATTGTGCTCAGTCAAGCTCACGGCCACTTGATGTGCCAAATCATGCTCAAGTCCCCGCGCCTCATAAATTTTGGTAAGCTCAAGCAGTTCACGATCAGCATTGTGTGTCAGCTCATGTCGCTCTTTATCGAGATCCGCCTTTTCGGTATCCGCCTGTGATGAGACAGAGATATACTCGCCAGCCGCCATTGACAATGCACCTGCAGTCAGCGCCGCCATACCTGTCAGCAGCAATGTCTGACTGCTTGTACTGGCAGCGGCTACCCCAACCAATAGACTGGCGGTCGAAATCAACCCATCGTTCGCCCCCAGTACAGCAGCTCTTAGCCAATGATTGCGATTGCTCAAATGTGCTTCGTCATGAGTAGAATGATGCATAAAATCCTCAAAAGGTAGAGATAAAATTGGTGTGCCCTGATGTTATGTTGTGATGTATCGCGCTCTTGTCGCAAGGCTTATTCATCGGACGTTAAGCTGTATAGTTGTTCTTATAGTGATGGTGAGTGTGTGCTTTTATTACTAAGCGTGACCACAAACCCTGTTTCTGGTTGAGGACGATTGGCAAATGCTAAAGTGAGGTTGTGCAAATCGGCAATTCGATTGGCGATTGATAACCCCAGCCCGCTACCTACTTGCGTTTGACCAGCTGGGCGATAAAAGCGCTCGCTGAGACGGGTCAGTTGCTCTGGGTCGACGCCTAGGCCATTGTCCACCACTTTGATACTATCAGCATTTAACTGAAGCTCGATCAAACACCTTTCTGGACAATAGCGAATGGCATTGTCTAAGAGGTTGCGGAGGAGCAGCTTAAATAAGACTGGGTTGATAGAAATAGGTAAAATATCGACAGGGTTTTCACACTGCACGATGCGCTTTAGTTGAATGTGCTTTTCACGCGCCAAACGGTTGACGTCGCTAAGCACCATATCCGTCAGTGCCAGCCAGTTTGGGCGTTCTAGTTGCTCAGCAGGCAGTTGCTGTTGCGGCTCTATTTTGGCAAGTACCAGCAATTGATCGACCAAATGGGTGGCGCGCTCAATACCGTCGCTGATTTTTTGGGTGTGATAAAACAATTGGCCGTCATTGTCTATATCAGACAGTCGTAATAACTGCTGCTGCAAAAGATCGGCTTGTAGTTTGAGCGCCGCCAGCGGACTACGCAGCTCATGCGAGGCATCGGCAGTAAAGCGCTGCTCCCGTGCCAACGTATCTGCCACTTTGACAAACAGTGCATTGAGAGCGGTCACCAAAGGCTGAACCTCTTCGGGCACATCTGCTGTGATAGGCTTCTCGTCTTGCGGCTTACGCTGTTCCACCTCGCGACTGATTTGGCTGAGTGGTTTGAGTCCGTGGCGTATCAATCCGATAGTCAAAATCATTAAAGAGAATAACCCAATGACCATCGGTAATACTTGCACAGACATGGCTTTGATAATCATTTCTCGGCGAGAGCCAAGGCTTTGACCAATCGCAATCACACGCTCATCATCCCTGTCAGCGCGACCATGATCATCATGCGCATAAAACAAGCGCCAACGTTTGCTAAAAGGGTTGAGACGCTGATACGCGGCATTGTCTTCTTCTACAAAACCGCGCTGATTGGGCAAAAAAGAAAACGACTGTCCGTTCTCGTCAGCCGCTAATAAATGTCCCTCTTTATCCCAAATAGCAAAACCCATGTAGTCGTCTTCTGCATCACCCAAATCACCTGACAGCGCCTTACTTTTTAAATTATATATTTTGGCGACGGGTTTTCCATTGTGCTCTGTCTCGTTATTATCGTCGCGGTCACTTTGCTCATCGTTATCAGCAGAGATGCCCATTAAGTAACGAACCACTTGGGTGATTTGTGTGTCATTCATTTCATTGATTTCGTGCCACAACCGCCAAGCAATAAAACTTGACGTGATAAGCCACAGCAAAGGCAAACCGATCAGTAAGGAGATGAACAGGCGCTGCTGGATACTTTTCATAAGCTCATGGGTTACTCATATATGGGTTATATGGTGAAAGCCACATTCAATGTAACGGTTTTATACATTATAGGCAGGATTGAGATAATAGCCGATGCCGCGTTTGGTCAAAATAAAGTCATTGCCCAGCTTTTTGCGTAAATGATGAATGTGTACCTCAATCGCATTACTCTCAATATCCTGTTGCCAGCCATAGAGCTTGTCCTCTAAGCTTGCGCGGCTGTGAATCTGTTTGGGATGAGTCAGCATTTGCTCTAGTATCGCCACTTCTTTAATGGTGAGCTCAACGGCTTGGCCTTGATAAGAAACCTCATGATTGTGCGGCCAATAAGCGACGTCACCATAACGAATCTCAGGCTGGCTACGTCCTTGACTACGCCGTATCAATGCTTGCAGACGGGCAACCACTTCGTCTAGTGCAAATGGCTTAACCAGATAATCATCGGCGCCCGCATTGAGTCCGGCCACACGGTTGGCAATGGCGTCACGAGCGGTAATGATCAATACGGGCGTATCTAGCTGTTTGTAGCGCCAATTTTGTAACACCGTCATGCCATCGCCTCTTGGCAAGGTCAAATCAAGCAACACCGCGTCAAACATATCTTCTTCCAGTGCCATTTCACCTTGCTTGGCATCACTGAACCAATCTACCATCATGCCATGGCTTTTTAGCCCAACAACCAGACCTTCAGCGATATTGCTATCATCTTCTATTAATAGTATGCGTGCCATGACTGTCCTATTACGTTATGTATCCTGCTGTCTTTTTTTATTGTGGGCGACGCGTCGTCACCGTTTTATTACCCGTTATCATCGACTTGATCAGGTTTTGCCTTTCCCAATAGCTCATGGCAATCGCAGAGATAATATGCAACGGTACCAGCAAGTATAAACTATTGGCCAGTATTCCATGGATTTCTTCAAGGATATCTTTACTACCGAAAATTTTGGCTTCCATCAGATAACCACTGAGGCCCAATCCTATAATTACCGCCCATAACGCAAACATCATGATGGCAGCCAATGGATTATGACCCAGATGCTGCTCATCTGTACGGCGAATGCTTAAATCAGATAAGTGATGTTTAATACGAGACGGCGTGGGGAAAAAGTCACTAAAGCGGGCATAACGCGTGCCCATGAATCCCCAAAGTAGACGGACAACCACTAGCCCCACCACCGTATAACCGACATATTGATGCAGCTCACTGCCTTCTTCGGTAAACAGCAAATTGGCAGTGATACCAGCCGCGACGGCCCAGTGAGTCACTCTAACCAGAATATCCCAAACTCGTACTTGTCGAGTTTTAGGAGTATTTGATAAAGGTATATCAGGCTCGTGCGCCGGATTGCTTGTGCTATGTTGGGTCATGACCGTCACTCCTTTAATGGTTCGTTTGTTTTTTACGACATGATTGCTAAACATCGAATCTAGTCAGGATACCGCTAGTAGACCGAACATCACATCGTCTGCTCTACCGCTATTACAACAAACAAACCTTAAGAGGAGCTTAGGAAACTAAGAATTCGAACTTTAGAATAGTGAATAATCTACCTGACATTCATAGATAATTAAAGGTAGATTTCAAAACAAGAAATTGAGCAGGCAAGACCACTATTGGCAATATAAATAATACATTTAAAATTTTAACCTTAAAATATATTTAGCATTAGTTCCGCAATAATATTGATAATGAAAATTATTATCAATATAATAACGATTTAAATTACATGCTGGAAATATTCATGCAACTGTCTCGCTTATCTGCTGCGTTATTTAATCTTTCGAATGTATCTGGTTCTTCTCTACGATTAGCATCTATACCTTCGAGATTGGTATCGACGAAATCCCTCTCTTTAAAGACACTATGCTCAACCTGTCTATCTACTTCTGTCATCGTATTAACAACGAGTCAATCGGCATGGGCACAGGCAGATGATGTAGATGCTCAAACCACTCCTAATGTGGTACTTGATACTATCGTCGTCACTAGTAGCGCTGATGCTTCAGCAGATGGACTACCAAGCGCCTATGAAGGAGGCCAAGTTGCGACCGGTAGCCGCGTCGGAATCTTGGGTAACCAAGACATCATGGATACGCCGTTCTCTACCACCTCGTACACCAATGAATATATCACCAATCAGCAAGCCCAAAGTGTAGGCGATCTACTCAAAAAGGATCCTACTGTTCGTGTAGCAAGAGGTTTTGGTAACTTTCAAGAAGCCTACTTCATGCGTGGCTTTATCACTACATCAGATGACACCATGTACAATGGTCTATACGGCATCTTACCAAGACAGTACATTGCAACTGAATTGTTTGAACGGGTGGAAGTCCAGCGCGGTGCTTCTACCATGCTAAATGGTGCAGCACCCAGTGGCGGTAACGCAGGTGGTACAATCAATTTGCTACCGAAACGTGCTAGTAATGAGCCACTACGTGAAGTGACACTTGGTTATGGTCAAGGTGACCAAGGTAAGGTCGCGGTAGATGTCAGTGATCGCTTTGGTAGCGATGATGCTATTGGTGTTCGTTTTAATGCCGCTTACCAAGATGGTGACAGTGCTATCGATGATGAGTCGTCGACTTTGGGTCTGGCTGCACTTGGTTTGGACTATAGAGGGGATCAGTATCGCCTATCAGCAGATTTAGGCTGGCAAGACAATAAGCTGTCAGAGACTCGTCCTAGTGTCAATCTTGGTGGGGTGTCTACTGTACCAAATGCTCCAGACGGCTCAAAAAATTGGGCGCAGCCTTGGACCTACTCAGATGAAAAGGATGTCTTTGGTACGATTCGAGGAGAATATGACTTTAATGACAATATTACCGCTTATGGTGCTTACGGTGTGCGAAATGGCGAGGAAGAAAACTCACTAGCCACGTTAACTGTCAACAATGTTGATGGTGCGGGTACAGTTTATCGCTTTGACAATACTCGAGAAGATAAAGTACAAAGCGCCGAGCTCGGTCTGCGTGGTAAATGGCAAACAGGTAAGATTGATCACAATTGGGTACTAGCCGCTGATCTTTATGATCAAGAAGAAAAAGGCGCTTACGCTTTTGATTTTGGTAACCAACTCGCAACCAATTTGTACCACCCTACCGACTACGCTGAAGTCCCTTTTACAAGCACAGCAATCTTCGGTGGAAATTTAGACGACCCCAAATTAACCAATAAAAAGCAGTTCCAAAGCTTTGCGCTAGCAGACACCATATCACTGTTCGACGATAAGCTAAAAACCACTTTAGGCGTGCGTCATCAGAACTTAAAAACCACCAGCTATGATGCTAATACACAAGCAGAGAATGGTAGTTATGATGAAAACGCATGGACACCAAGTGTCGGTATTGTTTATCAGCCAACAATGGACTGGTCTGTGTATGGTAATTATATCGAAAGTCTAGCACCAGGTAAAAGAGCGCCTCTAACTAACGATAATGACGCTGTTACTAATGGTGGTCAAAATCTAGATCCGTACGTGAGTGAGCAAACTGAACTGGGTGTGAAATACGACAATGGCCTGATTGGCAGTAGTCTCGCTGTCTTCCGAACTGATGAACCACGTGCTTATATCAACAACTCAAATACGTTTACTGCGTCTGGAGAAAACCGCCATCAAGGTGTGGAGTTGACTGTCTTTGGTAGCCCAAGTGAAAACATGCGCCTCAATGCTGGTGTTACTTACTTAAGTGCTGAGCAAAAAGACACTGGTGATAGTGCATTAGATGGCAATCGAGTGATTGGTGTGCCTACCTTACAGAGCAATGTCAACCTAGAGTATGATTTAGCCGCAGTTGAAGGACTGACATTAACGGGCGATATTATCCACACAGGCTCTCGTTATTCGGATAATGCCAATACCTTAAAGGTTGATGGTTATACGACCTTAGACCTTGGTGCACGCTATCGCACTATGCTAGCAGGACAAGACGTTACTCTAAAAGGCGTGGTAACCAATGTCACGGGTGAAGATTATTGGCAGTCAGTAGGCGGTTATGCAGATTCAGGCTATCTAAATGCAGGTGAGCCAACGGCCTTAAAAGTGTCAGCCACATTCAATTTTTAACACATATCAGCTATAGTTGATTCAATCTAAAAGTAGTACAAGGCAGCCCAGTGCAGATGTATATGTGATACTTGAAGCGAGGTTAACGCTGTAATTCTTTTATAGAGAATTGACTATAAAACGTACTTATCTAACTAACTTCAGTAAAAGGGATTAGGTGTCACCTATTCCCTTTTATGCCATCAAACATCCATACTATTACTGAGTCACTATGTCCTCTCGTGCCAGCGTTTCT
Source organism: Psychrobacter sp. Ps6 (assembly GCF_022129235.1). Taxonomy (GTDB): domain Bacteria; phylum Pseudomonadota; class Gammaproteobacteria; order Pseudomonadales; family Moraxellaceae; genus Psychrobacter. The sequence continues at coordinate 286,410 of NZ_JADQAI010000005.1, forward strand.
CTACATCATATGATTTGGGCACAGTATCGTCTGCCCTTTCTAAAAGTCATCTTACTCAACTTAGTCAATGCTGCCGTCAGTGTGGGTATCATTGCTTATATCAATCAAACCTTTATCAGTCAGCCCGTGTTCAATATCTTATCGTGGTCGAGCTTAGGGCAGTTTGCTCTGCTCGTGCTGCTGTTGCTGGTAACTACCTTCGTATCGCAATATGCACTCACCCGTTTGGGGCACAAGTTTGTCTATGAGCTCAGAACCAAGCTAGTCAAACAAATCATCGATACCACCGTCCCGCAGATAGACCATTTGGGCAGTGCACGGTTACTTGCCAGTCTATCTTCAGATATTCAGTCTATTACCGTCGCCTTTGTGCGGATGCCGGAGTTGGTACAAGGCGTTATCCTCTCTATTGGTGTGGGGTTATATCTGGGCTGGCTGTCGCTACCATTACTGCTGATTGTCATGTTTTGGATTGCGATGACGATTTGGATAAGCACCCTATTGGTCAAGCATGTCTATACACATTTGACAAAGTTGAGAGAGATTAATGACGTCTTATATCAGGATTATCAATCGATTATAGAAGGTCGTAAAGAGCTGGCACTTAACCAACACCGAGCAGAAAAACTGTATACAGATGATTTTTTGGCCCATGCTAAATCCTATGAAAAGACTGTCACCAAATCTGATACTTTTCATTTATCAGCGGTGAACTGGTCTAATATTATGATGTTCGCATCGATTGGGGTGATATTTGCCGTGTCAAATTATCTCGGCATCTCGATGGGCATCGCCACCACTTTTTCTTTAACGATTTTATTTATGCAGTCACCGCTGCTCCATGCTGTCGGTGCTTATCCAACACTACAAACAGCCCAAGTTGCCCTAGACAAAATACAATCGCTAGAACTGGCTGAGTACCAACCTTTATTTAGAACGGACAACACCAGCCAACACTGGCAAACCATCTCGCTAACTGATGTCAACTATCGCTACAATGTTTCCAATAATAGCGTTTCGAATGACAGTGATAATAACAATGCTAGTAATAACAGTGATATCGATACTCAGACATTAATAGCCAAAGACAGCGGCCGCTCTGATAATATCTTAAAAGACGTCAATCTAACGTTACAACGAGGCGATGTGGTATTTTTGATCGGGGCGAATGGTAGCGGCAAATCGACACTTGCCAAGATTATTACAGGCATTTTCACCCCTACCACAGGTGCGGTAACTATCGACAAACAGCCCGTTGATTCACAGAATAATGCCGATTATAGACAGCTGTATTCTGCAATTTTTAGCGATCAGCATATTTTTAAGCAATTGATTGGCAAACAAGGACAGCAGCCAGACGAAGCACTGGTCAATGCGTGGCTGCATAAATTGAACTTGCAAGACAAAATAAGTGTGACTGATAATCAGTTGTCTACCGATAAGCTATCGCAGGGACAACGCAAACGCTTGGCCATGCTTATCGCGGTCGCTGAACAAAAAGACATCTTGCTACTCGACGAGTGGGCCGCGGACCAAGATCCTGCGTTTCGCCGCGTTTTTTATCAGACCCTGATACCTGAGCTAAAAGCGCTGGGGAAAACGCTGTTTATTATCAGTCACGATGATGGTTACTTTGAGCACGCTGACCGGTTACTGCTAATGAAACAAGGCCGCCTCATTGAGCTCAATGCTGAAGAGCGACAGCGTGCGAGTAAAGATGCCATTGCTATGTTGGCGTAAGTGTTCACTTAGTAAAAAGTCAATAACAGACCATAAAAAAGCGGGAAATCTTGGTAAAAGATGTCCCGCTTTTTTAGATAAAAAGGGTTTTTTGAACCCTTTATTTACTTTAATAATCTCTGCAAAAACCCAACGCGAGAAATCACTAAAAAGTCCAATAGCGCAATAATCACAATCGCAATGATGGCGGTTGGAAATATAATAGCCACAACCAGTACAGGAATGGCGAGCGGCCACCAAACGGTAAAAAGCTGTCCGCGTGCTGGTGGGTTCAGTCCATGGCTTTCACTGGCATGACGCGGGCGACGTTGCCACCACATGACATAGCCACTCACACACATGGCAATCACCGATAGACAAAACAGCACATTGGCCAGTAAGCTCCACCAGCCGAGCGTGCCCATATGCAGCGCGAGACCTGCCGCCATAAACTTACCAAAAGCATTGTAATCATCATAGCGTATATCCGCCAAGATATTGCCCGAATAGCGGTCGATATGTACCGTGCGATCAGCCGTTGGGCTCTTCATATCGTAGCTCATGGAGTCTTGGCTAATCGTCCAGACGCCAGTACTGCCTTGGGGCAGATTTAATTGATAACGCCCGTTGAAACCAATTTCACGAGCAAATCGATCTACGGTATCAATCATAATCGGTATATTAGGCGCAATACCGTCTTTGCCCATGGTAGTGCCAGATACGGGCATCGGTGTCAGCTCAAGCACCCAAGGTACTTCTTTGGCGGTACCCGAATTTAAGACACTGCCATGCGTAGGTACGACAGCGGGCGTCGATCCATGAACATGCGGCGCGGCATTGGCGTTGTCCATATCCATACCAGCGTGATGCTGACTGTGGTCGATAGAGACAGGCACTGGTGCCACGCCCCATTTCCCTGCAGGAAACTGACTCCATGCTTGCACCACTCTCTCGCCCCATACACCTGCCCACGCCATGCCTGATATACAAAAAAACAGTAGCAACACAGATATCCAGCTACCGAGCGTGGCATGAATCGTGCGGATAAATGAGCGTTTTTTCTTATTAGGCGCAGTGTCATTAGGAATAAGCATGGCTTTGATGGATCGGCGTTTTTGCCACCACAGATACCAGCCAGACAATATCAGCAAAATCGTTAATGAAGCAGCCGTCTCTAACAGATAATCACCAAATTTACCCAATAGCAAATCACTATGAATACTGTCAAAGGTATAGTACAGATTGCTATTGGCAGGACGACTAGCAACGATGTCGGCTGTGTAAGGGTTCACTGCCACCATATTATCGTGATCTACTGATTTGATCTGAAACAATGCAACCGTATCCGTATCACGCGGTGCAATATATTTTATCAGTGTACTGTCAGGTAGCGTGCTTAGCGCATTTTTTGCTTGCGTCGCGATAGGAGCCTGAACTGTCGATTTTGGCATATCGACAGTTAAGCGGTCATTATCACGGCCTGCGGTGTTGGACATAAACAGCATACCGAGTGCGGTACACGCTAGGATAACTAAAAAAGGCGCGACAAACATCCCTGCATAAAAATGCCAGCGCCATACCGTAAAATAGCGTTGGTTGTTGGTAGATTGACGTATGGGTTCGTTCATAAATATGACCTTTAGCAACTCTGATGGCTCGATAGACAACATAGATCTATCAATAGCGGTATTTAACACTACTCACTTATTTACTTACGCTCAAAGATACGCGAGCATGATACGAGAAAAGTCATTTAAACACCACCGGTCATGACACTAATTATCATTTGATATAGCATTATTAAACTTAAAATATTGTTTTTATAAACATTAATCATTCCACACATCTACTACCCCCAACCGTTCAGTACAGCTCTTCCTAAGCGGCAGTCTCTCTAAAAGCGCTTTATTTATAAAATTTAAATGATAATTATTATCATTAATGTTATTATTCTTTTTCTTTTGCTTTCGACATCTAATAACAACTCACGAGGAAATATGATGCGCTTTGTCTCAACGTCTAGATTTGGTCGTCAAAAACGTTTAACGCTAGCAGTTCAACTGGGCTTAGCAATGAGTCTAAGTCACTCGGCTTATGCTGAAAATATATCGAATAGCCTCAAAAATAACAGCGCAGACAACATTGAAACCAATATCGACCATAGCGTTGATACCAGCACTGAAAGCGCGCTTAACAATGATAAAGCTGAGAACAATGAGACTACTGAGGTTGCTGGGCCATCAGCTACCTTGGATACAATTACCGTTTACTCAGATGGCTATCGCAGTACTGGCACCAAAACTGCCTTAGACCCCAATGATGCGCCAATGAGTTATACCAGAATTGATCAAGACCTTTTACAAAAACGCCAAGCGGATAGTGTCAATGCTGCTCTACGCTATGAACCAGGTGTGAGCACTGAGAGTCGTGGCACGGTCTCTATCTTTGATGAGTACAATATTCGTGGATTTAAAACCTACTCAAATTTTTATGATGGACTCAGACTGCCCTACGATGGCGCTTGGAATTTGATGCCACAAGTCGATGTCTATGCGACTGAAGCGGTCGAAGTAGTGAAAGGGCCAGCGTCCTCGCTATACGGCTATGCTTCACCGGGCGGCATGGTCAACCAAGTCGCCAAAGCCCCTAAAGGTACGCAAGAAAATGAAGTACAGCTACGACTGGGTAATCAAAACCTAAAAGAAGTGGCTGTCGATAGCACAGGCCCTATCACAGATACGCTGAACTATCGGTTGGTGGCGTTGAAGCGACAAAAAGATGGTCAGATGCAAACCACAGAAGAAGAGCGATTGTTGATTAACCCGTCGCTTGAGTGGCAGGCGACTGATGATGTGTCTGTACTTGCTAACCTGTTTTATCAAGACGATCCAGAAATGGTGCCCTCTACCCCATTACCTGCTGTCGGCACCGTCTACAAGGCAAGCTATGGCAAATTGGGTAGTTATGCCTATGCAGGCGACAAGTGGAATCGCTTTAGTAAAGAAGTATTCATGCCAAGCGTCACCGTAAACTGGGACATCAATGATCAGTTGACCTTTAAACACATCACGCGCTATACCGATGCCGAGGCGCAGCAACGCAATATGTATAATAGAGGGTTTGTAGCAGGTAGTGACACGATTCTCAATCGCGTGGCATATACCACGGATGAGAGCATGAATAACTGGACCACGGACAACCAACTGGCCTATACATTCGATACTGCCAATACCTCACATAATCTATTGTTTGGAGCTGAATACCAAGAGACAGATAGCAATGCGGTTTATTATGATGCGGGCGCAAATGGTACGCCAAACCTTGACCTATCTAATCCAGACTTCTCACAGATAAATAAAGCTACGCTACCACTGGACGCCTATCGTCAGACACAAGATATCAAACAAAGCCAGCTTGGATTCTATGTGCAAGACGAAATGAAGTGGCAAGATTTGACCATTGTCGCCGGACTGCGTCACGATAACTTCGAGAGTACGACTCAGCAAACTGACGCCTCTCAAGGTGCCGTTTATAATAATGAGACGTTTGGTAATGATGCATCAGAGACCAGCGGCCGTTTCGCTGCTATTTATGATTTTGACAATGGCTTATCACCATTTTTTAGCTATTCAGAGTCATTCCAGCCCGTTGTTGGTAGCAACTTTATTACTAATAAACCCTTTGAACCGACAACGGCTGATCAGCTCGAAGCTGGCGTCAAATATCTATCCCCAGACCGTGCGACCAAAGGAACGCTAGCCGTATTCGATATCACACAGCAAAATGTCATCGTAACCAACCCCGCTGACTATCGACAGAAAGTTCAAACGGGTGAGATTGAGTCAAAAGGCGTTGAGATATCAGGCAGCCATATGCTCAATGACTGGGTAGATCTCGCGGCAAGCTACAGCTACACCGATGCTGAAATCACAGAAGATGAGTTCAACCCTGATGTGGTCGGTAACACTCCAGCCCAAACGGCTAAGCACAAAGCCACGCTATGGGCCGACTACTATGCGACAGACAAGCTCACTCTCAATGCTGGCATTCGCTACGAAGACGGCATACAGATTGACAAGCAAAACTCAGATGAGCTGCCAAGCGTGACATTGGTCGATATTGGTGGTAATTATCAGATCAACCCCATGCTCGCTGTCGGCGCGAGTATCAACAATCTGTTTGATAAGACCTATGTTGGTGCTTGTTATGATACCGAGAACTGCTGGATGGGGCCTGAGCGTCAAATGTCGGTCAGCCTAAAAGCAAGTTTTTAAACTTGATTTTTTAAACTTAACAAGACGGTGATTAATAACATCATCCACTTTCTAAAACCATTTTTATCCATACATTTTTAAGATAGTCGATCATCAAAGCAATATGCTAGCCTTACAAGCTATCAGACGACAATAAACCATGCTTTGCGCACTATCGTTACATGCTACAAAAGAAGGACATAGCAAATGGCAAAACCTACCCCTAGATTACTCGATGTTATCGGTAGCAAATACCTCACCCCAAATATGTGCCGCGTCACGCTTGGCGGGGCTGGACTTAATGATTTTCCCGTAGATCAAGAAAGCGCCTATATCAAACTGATGTTTCCTCAAGGTGAGGATGCTAGGCCATTAGTCCGCACCTATACCGTCAGCGTTCAGCGTGATGATGAGATAGATGTTGATTTTGCATTACATGAAGCTGAAGGCCCTGCCTCGATGTGGGCGCGTAATGCTCAAGTTGGCGATCAAGTATTAGTTGGCGGCCCCGGTCCAAAAAAACTCATCAACAATGACGCCGATTGGTTTTTACTGGTCGGTGATATGACAGCGCTACCAGCGATCACGGTCAATCTGGCACAATTGCCTGCCGATGCTCGCGGCTATGCCGTGCTTGAGGTGACGACTGAGGCAGACCAGCAATCACTCAAAAAACCAGATAACGTTGAGATTCACTGGGTGGTCAACAACCATCCAAATGCAGACAGCAGCCCATTACTTGACTGCGTCAAATCACTGACTTGGCTGGAAGGACAGCCTGCGGTTTGGGCGGCTTGTGAGTTCCATAGTATGCGTGTATTACGTCAATACTTCAAAGTGGAGCGCGACGTACCAAAGACGCATTTATATGTGTCTAGTTATTGGAAAGTCGATAGCACAGAGGATCAGCATAAAGTGGTGAAAAGTCAGGATGCCCAAACGGCAGATCAATAAATACAGATTTTACAGTCAAAAAGAGGCGTAGCTCATATGAACTACGCCTTTTTTATACATCATCATTTATTATGCTTCGACGACTTTTACTTCTTTTTCCACTCGGCTAATCGTAATTCCAGTAAAGCCAAACAGCAGTGTTAATAGCAATGACAAATAACAGAAAAACGCA
>NZ_JADQAI010000012.1 GCF_022129235.1 Psychrobacter sp. Ps6
TTAATTGCGCATACAGATTTTGATTGGAATACCCCTAATCGTGTCCGTTCAGTTATCAGCGCCTTTAGCTCGCAACCAACGGTACTATGGACAGCAGAGGGTCTGAAGATGTATACAGACGTCATCGAAAAGCTCGATGATGCCAACCCTGTATTAGCGTCGCGATTACTGCAAGTGCTGGCACGCTGGAATACGTTGGCTGAGCCACGTCGTCAGATGGCGCATGAGCAGCTAACAGACTTGCGCAAGAACGTTTCATCTAAGCATGTACTTGAAAGCTTAGAAAGCGTATTAGGTGCTGCAAATAGCTGATTGATAATAGCTAGGAAATAATTTTAGCTGTAGTATTAACTTTAAAATAAAGCCAACCCCAAATTAGAGTTGGCTTTATTTGATTGAGCGTATGGCATTAATTGTCATTAAAAATTAAGCTGCTCAAGAAAATGTTTTTCTTAAAATTCTCCCGATAAAAAGCCCCTTTCGTATCAGTACGAAAGGGGCTTTTTGTTTTTTGCTTGACGATATACTATCGTTAATGGCTATTAGCGGTTTGGTAGCACATCTTTTACCATATCACGTAAGCCGCGCAATGCGGTGACAGTGCTGTCCCAGTCTAGACAGCCATCAGTGATAGATTTACCATATTCAAGCTGACTTAAATCAGCGGTTAATTTTTGATTGCCGCCCTTTAGGTGACTTTCAATCATCATGCCGATGATTGACTTATTACCATTTTGAATTTGCTCAGCGACGTTTTGGATGACCATTGGCTGTAGGTAAGGGTCTTTACCTGAGTTGGCATGGCTTGAGTCAATCATGATTTTACCATTGGTTTTGCCTTTTGCCAGCTCGTTCTCAACTTGAGCAACTGCCGTTTCATCATAATTAGGCTTGCCATTACCACCGCGAAGTACCACGTGTGCGTAAGGATTGCCTTTCGATTTGATGATAGAGACCTTACCATCTGAGGATAGACCTAAGAAACTATGACCTTCTTTAACGGCTTGCATCGCATTGACAGCAACGGTCATGCCGCCGTCAGTACCGTTTTTGAAACCCACTGGGCAAGATAAGCCTGAGCTCATTTCACGGTGTGTTTGGCTCTCGGTGGTACGTGCGCCAATCGCTGACCAGCTGATCAAATCCTGCATGTATTGCGGCGTGTTTGGATCAAGTGCTTCGGTGGCACAAGGCAAGCCTTTTTCATTCAAATCAAGCAGTAACTTGCGAGCAGTACGCAAGCCCTTTTCGATATCAAAGCTGTCATTCATATCAGGGTCATTAATCATACCCTTCCAACCGACCGTGGTACGAGGTTTTTCAAAATAAACACGCATGACGACAAATACGCTGTCTTCGATCTCTTTTGCCAATACGGCCAAGCGATCGGCATATTCATGAGCCGCTTTAATATCGTGGATAGAGCAGGGTCCAATGACCACAAACAGACGCTTGTCTTTACCATCCAAGATATTTTGGATAGTGTTTCGACCGTTTAGTACGGTTTTGTATGCGTCGTCTGATAGAGGCAGCTCAGTTTTTAGCTCAGCGGGAGTAATCAAAGGAATAAATTTTTCAATATTCACGTCGTCAATGTCTGCATTATGGGTAACTGATGTTGTCATGGTTATATATCGTCTAGCTGATTTATAGGAATATTCATTATGCGGACAAAAGTGTTGGTTGACAAGGGTAGTCCAGTAGTTAATTGACTGATAACTGGAATGAGGAAACTAAAACTTAGTTATACTTACACATGATTGAGGTTATATTTGAATTCGCAAATGCACGTTTGGTATTTCGTTTTTCTGTCTATTAATAAGGATGAATTAAGTGCTGGATGCTCAACGATCAGATTTTATGCGTGAATTTAGCTATTTGTATCATCGTCACGTATGATAGCGACCGCGATGGCTTTATGATCACACACTAAAATGATTGCACACTAACACATGAACGTCAAAAAATAGGCACAGATAAAATGTATATGTCATCAATCTCTATCATTGACTGATTGTGTTATATTTTACAACAACGATTTATTTTATTTGTATATCTTTAATATTGAGAGCTTGTCATGACAGATTCTGCTACGTCTCATACACATACTGATTCCATCAGCCAAACAGAGACGGATTTTAATAAACCTAAAACGACTGCCACGCCGCTAGTGATAGCCATTGTCGCGGGTGAAGTGTCAGGTGACAGTTTGGGCGCAGATTTTATGCAACAGATGAATAATCTGCGTGATGATATTGTCTGGGTAGGCGTTGGCGGCACCAAAATGCAAGCGCAAGGATTGCAAAGTATTTTTCCATTAGAGCGTTTGGCAGTGATGGGACTGGTTGAAGTCATGGCGCAGCTACCAGATTTGCTCAAAGCACGCCGCGAGCTATTGAGTGCGTTTAAGACGGCCAATATCGATTGGTTTATCGGTATCGATGCACCTGATTTTAACCTGCGGGTCGCTAAAAAACTCAAGCCACAAGGCGTGTTCTGTGTGCAATATGTCAGTCCTTCTATTTGGGCATGGCGTGAGTCGCGTATCCATAATATTAAAGCGGCGACCCATTTGGTATTGTGCCTCTTCCCATTTGAGCTGCCAGTCTACGAGCGCCACAACCATCCAGCAATCTGTGTGGGGCATCCGTTGCTACGAACCATTGATCAAGCATTGATAGACACGCCAATCAATCAGCGCCGTAGCGAGCTGGTCTGGCACAATGATGGTTTACAGCAGTTTTTTATTGAACGGTTTGATGATGTCAGCCAGCTTATCTGCGTGATGCCTGGCTCTCGGCGTGGCGAGATTACCGCTATCTTGCCATTGATGCTTGACGGCATTCAAAAGCTCATATTGTTAGACCCAAAGCTGTGTTTTATTATTCCAACGGTTGATCAAAATCACCAATATATCGTGCAAGAAGTCATTGATCAATGCTCAGAGCAACTGCGGGCGGCTATCGTCGTCGTTTATGATGATACTCAGCCAGAATTTAGTCAGCATGCGATGGCAGCGTCAGATATCGTGATGCTAGCCTCTGGGACAGCAACATTGGAGGCAATGCTACTTGAGCGTCCAATGGTGGTAGTTTATCAATTGAATCAGCTCACTTATCAAATTGCCAAACGTCTGGTAAAAGTGCCTTATGTAGCACTGCCTAACATTTTGGCTAATGCGCCGATTGTGCCTGAGCTTATTCAAGAGCAGGCAAGCGGAGATAATATTTGCCGTACAGTAATGCGTTTATTACAACCACGTGCTTATGCTGAGCAATTAAAAGATCTGCTGGCGACAAAGCACATGTTACAGCAGCAAAGTAATCATGAGCCGGCAAATAGCGTGATTGAACAATATTTTATGAGCGATAGTAATGCTTCCAATCTTACCTAACCTAGAAAGACTTTCTGACATGATGCAAATTCAACCTAGCCCAGAAAACCTAGCCCAGATAATTGACGTCAGTATTAATCATATCGATGTCAAAGGACAGTACATTCAATTGGCGGCGCCTATACGCTTATATGGACAGTTGAATACCTCCAAGCTGTTTGCTCAATATGAGCGCGATGAAGTGCAAAGCCCAAAACAGTCAGTATTGAAAATTGGCGTTGATGAAGCGGGGCGTGGGCCGTTACTAGGGAGTGTCAATGTGGCCGCCGCGATATTACCTGCCACTTGGTCAGGATTGATTGAGGAACAACCACTCAAAGACACGCCATTGTCAATACTGACAGACTCCAAAAAACTGAGTGAAAAAAAGCGCGATGTCCTTTATCCATTAGTTCAGCAGCATGCAGTCGGTTATATCATCGCTGATATACCAGCAGCTGTTATCGACCAAGTCAATATTTTGCAGGCAACCATGCTCGGTATGCGGTTGTGTACTGAAGCCTTGTTAGAAGCAGTTTTTAAATATCTTTCTAAAACTAAAAGTCTTGGCACATCACTTGATAAATTACAGGTAGAGACGTTGTTTGATGGTAATCGTTGTCCTGAGCTGAATACGGCTAAGATTGAAACGATGGGCATCTCGCCATCTTCTGTTGACTGCCAAGCGTGGGTGAAGGGTGATGCACGTCATACCAGTATCGCAGCGGCTAGTATATTGGCAAAAGTGAGCCGTGATGAGGCGATGTATGCCCTTGATATGCAGCATCCAGAATACGGTATTGCCAAACATAAAGGCTATCCAACTCGCGCACATATAGAAGCCATTGGAAGACATGGTGTCTTATCAGCGCATAGGCGCAGCTTTGCACCAGTGCGAAAGGCATTAGAGAGCTAATTTTAAATGACAGTATTTTGTCTAAAAATCGTCTAATGATAAAAATCTAATGCACCAACAAAAAGAAGCTATCTATCTATATTAACAAATAGACAAATTTCCAGAAAAATAATGAGCGAAAAAGTATAAAATATAATACAATATGTTATTCTCGGCATAAAGTACTGTTAAATCAACGACTAAGCTTTCATTTTGAGTTTTATTCTCACTATGAATTATACGTATTGATATTTTATAGGATGAAAAATGATGGCTAACATTCCTCAAAACAACCTTGCTATAGTGCTTTTCTCAGCAGTATTTTTAACGGCCTGCGGTGGTGGCGGTAGCGACTCTGATAATGGCTCTACAGCCAATGATCCACAGAACGAAACACAAGAAGAAGTCGTATCAGAGCCAATCACTTCAGCACCGGTAACAGCGACGCCTGATGAGCAAGATAGTGAGCCAAGCGATAGTGTTCCTATTAATGAAAGCAACGCGCCAACTGAGAATAATCCGCAAGCAGCCTTAAGTGCTAATAATCAATTCAGCCTTGCAAGAACCAGTTGTGGCTTAGGTGGTTTATCTGTTGATACAGCGCTTGATGATATTGCGATTAAGCACGCAAACTACATCAAATACGTATACGCTAATAGCACGCCAACCAGCTTTAACGCCCATGTCGAAAATAAGATCAATGATATTTCTGGTGTGACGGGTACAAACAATCCATTCTTTGGTGGCTTAGATTTCTCAGATCGCTTATCGAATGCAAACTATCGAAATGCACAATATGGCGCCACAGAAAATATTGCTCAATCTGTCTATTACAGTTCAGCAGGAAGCTTTCTAAAAACAGATGTGGTGGCAACATCAATGGCCAAGTCATTACTGGCAGCACCTTATCATTTACGCTCTTTGATGCTACCCACTTCAAGCGTTGTTGGCACAGGAATGGTTTTGTATAAGCCTGATGCCAAAAACCCAGCTCTTAATCAAGGTTATGTATTGGTTAGCCATGCCTCAGCGACCAGAGCAACCAAAGATAAGACAGTCGCAGGTGTTTTTACCTATCCCTGTCAAGGTGTGACTGGTACAGTAACTGCCCTATATAATGAGTCGCCAAACCCTGTTAGAGGGACGGGTCGCGATTTGCGTACTGATCCTATTGGACAGCCTGTTTATGTGAGTATGCCATCAGCGAACAAGATCAAAGTAAGCAACATCAAGTTCCGAGATACTCAGCGAAATACTAATGTACCGATTCAATTGATCGACTTTGAAAATGATCCGTATGTGAACACCAACTACGCATTACCAGCGAATGAAGCATTCATATTACCGTTGACTGATGCACTCAAAAGCTGTGAAGTTAAACGTAGTGCAGACCAAAGCCAGCAATGTGGTCTGTATGGCAATACAAAGTATCAAGTAAGCTTTGATATCTTGGTTGATGATAAAAACTTAGAAAATAAGTCATTCACTTTTACGACGGGTAACGTAAATTATTAGTTAAGCCGTTTAATCAATCGTACAAACAAAAGGGCTGAACCAGATCACTGGTTCAGCCCTTGTTTTATATAAAGAAACTATAAGAATGTGACGAAGTAAGTAGACTGAATAAAGTCTACTTTAAAACGATGAGTTTGGCTGTTGCAAAAAGGCTTTTTCATCCTTAGTTGAATCGCGCCCTAGTACCTCATTACGATGTGGGTAACGTCCAAACTGCTCAATAATCTCTTTATGACGATATTCAAAATCTAGCGTGGTTGCATCGTCTAATTGCTTAAATAATGGCAGATAACGGTCGTGAATCAGCGCTGACTCAGAGTGCATAAACGGTATGATCATAAATCGACGCCACTGCATCGGTAAGGTATCAAAGTATGGCTGCTGAATGGCTTCTTGTGCTAAGACTAATGCCATGCCGTCTTGGGCAAAAGCACAGGCTTGTTCGCGACATAGGTTGCGTGAAAACTGATCTAAGACAATGATTTCTGCCAGTCGTCCTGCTAGTGCTGTTATTGAACTATTGCCATCTAAAGAAGATTCTGCAAGGCGCCATTTAACGCATTCACCTTGCTTTGCTGCCTGCCAAATATCACCAAAATTATCCTTTATCTGCTTATCAAAACGATCGTTTTGTTCAAACCAACACGCTTCATTATCTTTATCAAACCAAAAATCCAATACTGCACGCGCATCCGGATCGAGATAGGTCAAATCTATACTTTTTGGATCGAGTTGAGAGGCATGGAATCGACTGGCAGAGGAGGAATAATCGGTTGAGAGTGCCATAAGATATTCTAATTATGATGAATTTAGTCTACTATAGCGCAAATATTTATATCTGTCTGTCAAGATACCAACAGCAGAGTGTCTATTAGGTAATCTATTATGAATGCAAAAAATCTAGAAAATTCTATCAATGTATCATTGCCGCCAACGCCTTACTATGTGCTTGATGAAGCGGCTATCGTTGCCAATATGAAAATCATTGCAAAGCTATGTGAGCTGTCTGGTGCAAAAGCATTATTAGCACTAAAGTGCTTTGCTACATGGGGCGTGTTTGATGTGATGCAGCCGTATTTACATGGTACGACTTCATCTTCACTTAATGAAGTCAGATTGGGCTATGAGACCTTTGGTAATAATGCAGATGCTAACAGCAATGATAAGAAAGAAACGCACGCTTATAGCGTCGCCTATAGTGCAGATGAAATCCCTGAAGTACTGAACTATGCAGATAAAATCATTTTCAACTCAATCTCCCAGCTAACTGCTTTTAAAGCGCAAGCCGCCGCACAAAACATACCTGTAGGTCTACGACTCAATCCAAAGACCAGCAACTCATCGTTTTTGATTGCTGATCCTGCACGTCCGTTTAGCCGTCTTGGCGAGCATGACAAAGATAAAATCGCAGCGGTACTTAGTGATATTACTGGCGTCATGATTCATAACAACTGCGAAAATGACAGTTTTGAAGCCTTTAATGAAAGTTTGGCAGATATCGAAGCAAGATTTGGTGATATCTTAGCGCAGCTTGAATGGGTAAGCTTAGGCGGTGGCATCCATTTTGTCGCGCCTGACTATCCGCTCGAAAAGCTCGCCGACAGACTAAAAGTATTTAGCGAAACCTATGGCGTGCAAGTCTATCTTGAGCCAGGTGAAGCGAGTATTCACGGCGCAGGTACTTTGGTGACGACGGTGTTAGACACCATGCACAATCAAAAAAACCTAGCTGTTGTTGATGCTTCGATTGAAGCACATATGCTCGACTTGCTTATCTATCGCGAATCCGCACCGATTGCTGCGATCAATAATACTGCTGTCAATATTGCATCTACTGGTAATCCAGCAGAAGCTGCACCGTCTGAAGCTAATGCTGAGTCGGCAGATCATACCATTATTTACGGTCGTTCTTGCTTGGCAGGGGATATCTTTGGTGAGTATGCGTTACCAAATAACTTACAGATAGGGGATGAGATTGCCTTTGGTAATGCGGCAGGTTATACGATGGTTAAGAAAAACTGGTTCAACGGTGTCAATATGCCAGCGATTGTCATCCGCCGTTTGGATGGCAGTATTGATATCCAACGTGAGTTTGACTATGAGGAATATAAAGCTAGCCTATCTTAAGCCTTGATAGCTTTAGCTTTTGAGACTATGCTATTGTCGGGTTTATATTTTTAATGTTTAAAAACAAAGGCTTAAACTGTGTTAGTAGACATTTTAATATCTCTACTTTTTATACATATTTTTTACCGATAAGGGAATAAAAATTGTTATAATCGCGTCGGGCAAATACTAGAGTGGTATCTGCCTGACGGGTGCGTGGGTTTTCCTCGGTCTTCCTTTTTAATTCACGCATATCATTCACTCGTTTCTGTTTTGCATAGCCGCAATCAATGGTATCGACAGGGACACAAAGGAGGATTGTTCATTGAACACAAACCAACAAGCCAAATCTAACAAAAAAGACGTACTGATCATCGGAGCAGGCGGTGTCGCTCAAGTGGTCGCGCATAAATGTGCGATGCATAATGATGTGCTTGGCGAGATCCATATCGCCTCACGTACCAAAGACAAATGCGATGCCATCGCGCAGAGCGTTAAAGAAAAAGACAGCTTCAAGCAGGCTGCGGTCTTGCATACGCATCAGGTCGATGCGATGGACAGCCAAGCACTCGTGCAGCTGATACAAGACACAAAAATACAAATACTCATCAATGTTGGCTCGGCATTTATCAATATGACCGTACTAGAAGCCTGCATTGAGACAGGTACTGCCTACATAGATACGGCTATTCATGAAGATCCACGTAAGATTTGTGAGACGCCGCCTTGGTACAACAACTATGAGTGGCAACGTAAACAGCGCTGTGCAGACAACAACGTCACTGCTATTTTAGGCGCAGGATTTGATCCTGGTATGGTCAACGCTTATGCACGCTTGGGTTATGACATGATGGATGCAGGATCTGTGACTGATATCGATATCATTGATATCAATGCGGGCAGCCATGGCAAATACTTTGCGACTAACTTTGACCCAGAGATCAACTTCCGTGAGTTCACAGGGACGGTTTACTCTTGGCAAGACAGCAAGTGGCAGTCTAACAAAATGTTTGAAGTCAAACGTACGGACGATTTGCCAGTTGTGGGTGTGCAAAACAGCTATCTGAGTGGTCATGATGAGGTGCATTCATTGTCAGCCAACTTAGATGTGCCAAACATCCGTTTTTGGATGGGTTTTGGTGAGCATTACATCAATGTCTTCACTGTCTTACAAAGCTTAGGATTGCTTTCTGAGCAGCCAGTGATGACTGCTGAAGGCCAAGAAGTTGTGCCGTTGAAAGTCGTGAAGGCGGTACTACCAGACCCAAGCTCGTTGGCACCAGAATATACAGGCAAGACCTGTATCGGTGATAAAGTTAAAGGCAAAATCAACGGCGTTGAGACGGAAGTGTTTATCTATAATGTCTCAGACCACAAAGACGCTTATAACGAAGTGGGCAGCCAAGGTATCTCGTATACTGCAGGCGTGCCACCTGTTGCTGCTGCGATGCTAGTTGCAACTGGTGAGTGGGATGCAGGCACAATGGTCAACGTCGAAGAGCTAGATGCCAAGCCATTTATCAATTTGCTCAACAAGATTGGCCTACCAACGCGTATCAAAGATAGCGAAGGCGATAGAGCGCTTGAGTTTGATGTTTAATTAGTAAATGTTATTTAGAAAAGCCTGTCTATTAGAGACAGGCTTTTTTTGTGTCTGTGTCTCGTCCTAGAATAAGTCTACAAAAAATAGAGGCTAGCAGTGCTATTACGTTCTTGCTACCATCAGTTTCTACTTTCTACTTTCTGCTTTACTCAATAACAGTGATAAAAGCGCGACACGTATAATCAGAATGAGAACATCCCATGCAACTAGAAATAAATATTATAGACGCCTTCACTGACACGTTGTTTAAAGGCAATTCTGCTGCGGTTATTGTGACAAATACATGGTTAGACGATATTTTGATGCAGTCTATTGCGTCTGAAAATAATTTGTCTGAAACGGCTTTTATCGTTGCTGATGATAACGGTGTCTATCACATTCGCTGGTTTTCACCATTGACTGAGATTGACTTCTGTGGTCATGCGACTTTAGCCGCTGCTTATGTATTGTTTAATAAAAATTCAAACGTACAGTCGATTAACTTTTCAGCAAAAGCTGTTGGCGTAATGACCGTTATTCAAACAGAAGCAGGCAAGATACAAATGGATTTCCCTAATAGAATGCCTGAAAAAATTGATGAGATTCCTGATAGCTTATTGGCAGGTCTGTCCATTGCTCCTACTGAAGTTTACCGTAATGCTCAAGCGTATTTCGTCATCTATGATTCTGAATCTGATGTGTTGAATGTTGTGCGTGATAATGAGACATTGAAGCAGCTAGCGCCTTATGATGTGGTGGTAACTTGTCAGGCCACCTCAGAAAAGTATGAGGATTATGATTTTGTCTCTAGATACTTTTGGCCAGCAAATGGTGGTGATGAAGACCCAGTAACAGGTTCGATTCATACCGGACTTGCACCTTTATGGGCCAAGCGTTTAGCTAAAAATGAATTGATTGCCTATCAAGCATCTAGTCGCGGCGGTGTGCTTGACTGTACCGTGGCAGGCAATAGAGTGCTTATTTCTGGCAATGCTGTACCATATCTGACTGGATTTATCACCGTTGAGGAGTAGATGGATTTGACAGAATTAAAAACCGTTGGACTGTTTGCGCTGACCGCATTGACTGAGATTACAGGGTGTTATCTGCCTTATCTATGGCTACGAGAAGGCAAGCCTATTTGGCTGCTGATACCTGGCGCGCTGAGTCTGGTCGCTTTTGTTTGGCTTCTGTCATTACATCCCACTGCTGCGGGTAGGGTCTATGCGGCGTATGGTGGCGTTTATATATGTATGGCCATTTTGTGGTTATGGACCGTTAATGGGATACGACCAACCATGTGGGACGTAGTGGGTTCGATAGTTGCACTAATAGGAATGGCGATCATTATGTTTGCGCCGCGCAGTGCCTAGTTAGCAACTAGTAGCTAATAGAAAACGGTTCGTCAAATGATTAGATTTGATAAACCGTTCTATATGATTAGTGTCTATATATGTAATATTAATGCTTACCTAGAAAGCTACCATTGTCTTCTTTCTTTGACTGTTTGGCGGCTTTTTTCTCTTTAGCTGTTAAAAGCGGCTTCTTTTTGACGTTCTTTTTACTGTTCTGACCTTTACTCATGGTAACTCCTTTGTAGATAACGCATACTCACCTTAAGCCAATTGAGCTGACTTAAGGTAAGTATGGTGACGACTAACATAGCCGCTTACTAAATCGAGTATAGGCTTAAGCATTAGTAATAGATAGCACTCGCACAATTCGCCTACGATTCATTTCTTTTGCTTTTTCTTTTAGCCAAACCATTGATTTAGCCAAGTTATGCGCCAACTGATTCGTTCAATTAATCATGGTATTCATAAGTGCTTACTTACGGATACATGGCGATTTGCTATAATGAATCATAAACCGATTCATAAACGCGGCAAACTCTTATTTATTAACATTTAGCACCATAGTGCTTACTGTTTTGGTCACCTTATTATGCGTATTCGTAAACTATTCAAATTTGAAAATGCTCACATCGTTCGTAACTGTAGTTCTGAACGCTGTAAGCACTCGATTCATGGCCACAGCTATCAGATTGAACTGATCCTTGAAGCCACTCGTTTAGACCATGGACAAATGGTTTATGACTTTGGTCTACTAAAGTCTTCGATCAAGGACATTATTGATAGCTTTGATCATGCTATCTGTTTTTGGAACAAAGATGATCCAGAGTATGTCGCAGCGTGTAAGAAATTTAGCGCACGTTGGATTAGCTTGCCAGTATCCCCATCGGCAGAGCAGTTCTCACGAGTGATATTCTTTTGGGCACAAGAAATACTGCGTCAGACACAGATGCAAAACGGTGAAGCAGATGTCAGTGTGTATTCGGTAATTGCCCATGAGACCGCAACGGGTTACGCGCAGTGTTTCGCCGATGATGTGGCCAATGATCAAATGGGTAAGCTGGTCTTAGAAGACTTTGAATTTAGTGAACAAGTTCGTGCTGAGTGGACGGACTCTGAGCTATACGCCAAGCTGATTCGCGGTGAAAGCTTTACTAATCCAACGGTGACTATGCAGGTACAGACAGGGCAGGTACAAACAGAGCAAGCACAGGCAGGTTCAGACTGATGCGTAACGATCAATCAATAGAAAATAGTGACACTGTGCAAACGCTGATACTGAACTCTGAGCAAGATACACAGTTATTGGCTAAGCAGCTCGCAGCGTTGCCGCTGAAGGGCAGTGTGTGGCTGGCAGGGGATTTGGGCGCTGGTAAAACTACTTTAACACGTTACTGGTTACAGGCTCTCGGTCATACTGGTGCGGTAAAAAGCCCAACGTATACTTTGGTTGAGCCTTATAGCATTGAGCAAAGCAATGGCACTATTAAGCCTGTTTATCATGCAGATTTATATCGTCTGCAAGATCCAGAAGAGTTGTCTTTTATTGGCTTTGATGAGTATCTAGATGAGCCTGAAGCAATAGTCATTATTGAATGGGCAAGCCGTGCTGATGGGTACCTACCAATGCCAACTTTGTTTATCGATATGACACAAGTTGAAAGCGATGATAATGAAGCGCGCCAAGTGACGCTACGTTTATCGAGTGCAGGGCAGTCGCAAGGACTAGAGCTAACAAGCTTCAGCATTTGAACCTTATCGAATATGACTTCACTAAAAATATGATAACTATCAATGCCAGATAACTACCCCAACACCCGTATTAAAAAACTATCGCCACTGCTGATTAATCAACTAGCAGCAGGTGAGGTCGTGGCACGTCCAGCAGCGGTCGTCAAAGAGCTGCTCGA
This sequence comes from Psychrobacter sp. Ps6, assembly GCF_022129235.1. Taxonomy (GTDB): domain Bacteria; phylum Pseudomonadota; class Gammaproteobacteria; order Pseudomonadales; family Moraxellaceae; genus Psychrobacter. The sequence goes on from NZ_JADQAI010000012.1 coordinate 12,734, forward strand.
AAATGCCATTGATGCAGGTGCCACCAATATTGAGATACGTATTACTCAAGGTGGTATGGGTATGATTGAAGTGGTGGATAACGGTGTGGGTATTCATCCTGATGATATAGTGATGGCGATTACTCGTCATGCGACTAGCAAAGTCGCCGATGTTGCGAACTTGCATGGTATTACAACATTAGGTTTTCGCGGTGAAGCATTAGCAGCGATGGCTGCTGTGTCTCGTTTGAGCTTAACCAGCAGTCATGATGATAGTGGTATTGGCCGTCAATTGCAGGTGGCTGGTGTATTAGATGATACGCCGAAGCTCACACCAGTCGTTCATAATCGTGGCACAACAATCATAGTCAAAGACTTATATTTCAATGTGCCTGCCCGCCGCGGTAATTTAAAATCTATGGCTACTGAATTTGGTCATATCGAAACAATCGTTCGTGAAGTCGCACTAGCGCGAGCCGATGTCGCACTGACGCTGTTTCATGATAATAAAAAGCGGTTATCATTGTCTGCAAATGCTACAAACGTTAACGATGCTAACCGTCTACCGTTGCCACGTCTAGAACAAGCGACTGGTATGACATTGACGGACAATGCGCTAGCAATATCGATAGATCTATCGAGTCTGGTGCAGTCGTTTGTAGAGTACGGTGATAGCACGGTTAGTCAAGCAGCAATCAGTGGCTGGTTATGGCCGATGACTGATGAGCAGATAGCATTGCCAAAGCTAATTTATGTGAATGGTCGATTGGTAAAAGAAGCATTGATTAGCAATCAGATACGTCAACTGGCTCAGAGTGCACAGTTAGCAGGTGTGGGGTATGCGCTTTATTTTGAGTTGCCAACGCAATGGTTAAATGTCAATGTACATCCATCGAAACAGCGTATCAAAATCAGCCCGCTAAACAACATCATGGCTCACTTAAACCATACGATTCGCTCACAGCTAAAAATGATCAATGCTACGCCAAAGGCTACTAGCCTCGTTAATCCAAAAGTGTCAAAAAAAGATGTCCATGTAGATACGTTGTCTGACCTGCATGTACCTAATAACCTGCCTACAGAGCACAAAAAACAGAGCAGGCAAGTGCAAGCCCCTAGGCAGTCATATCAATCTGCTTCAAGCAAACTATTTTCAGAAAAATCACCAGTTCAAAAATCAACTTCATCTTATGTCGATGAGCCGTTAAATCAAAATATCAATAGTTCGTATCGCTCATCCGAAGTGCCTACGATTTCATCCTTACCAATCTGCTTGGATATCATTGATGATATAGAGACTATTAGTATTGACTTAACCGCAACTGATAAAACCCTACCTTGGCTCTTATTTTATCATCAAGGTAAGTGTGTACTCATCAGTGCTAAAGACTGGCAGTCAAAAGTAAGCCGATTGTTTGAGTCATCTATATTTAGCAATAAGGCATTTGAAAAAGATAAAATGCCAAACAGTGCTATGGGGATTAACCATCAGCTTATTCGGATCGATTCACAAATGTCGGAACAGGATTCGATGGTTTTTGTCGTAGATCTCGCTGATATACTGACAAGAAATGCCATCAAAATCTTAGACAGCCATCGTTTAGTCACACTAATGTTATCTTCTACATCCGAATAAATCTTAAGCTGACCACTGTTTTAGCTAATTACATATTAAGAAAGGCAATTCTATGCAACATTCGTCTGATAGCGTATCTAAAAATCTGTCGGATAATAGTGTCGTGTGTCTGATGGCGCCAACTGCTAGTGGAAAAACAGCATTGGCATATGAGCTATACGATACAGGCCGTTTTGAGCTAATTTCTGTGGATTCAGCACTGATATATCGCGATATGAATATTGGTACCGCGAAACCAACAGTGGATGAGTTAACACGTTATCCGCATCATCTGGTTGATATTATTGATCCTACGCAAAGCTATAGCGTTGCTGAATTTGTCAATGATGTAGCACGTCTTATTGATGAGTGTCATGAGCGCAAAAAGATACCGCTGTTAGTAGGCGGCACTATGATGTACTACATGGCGCTACTCGACGGCCTGTCTTCAGTGCCTGATAGCGATGACAGCGTACGTGCACGCGTAGAACAATGGCGTCAAGAGGAAGGTATCATTGCTTTATATGATTATCTTGGCAGCATTGACCCAGTCAGCCATCAGCGTTTGAATGCCACGGATACTCAGCGTATTACCCGCGCGATTGAAGTCTATTTACAGACAAATAAGCCGATGAGTGAGTGGCAGCGTCAGCCAAAACAGGCGCTGGCAAATAATCCAGAGCAGCAGTGGCACGCGCTATCAGTGATGCCTAATCGTCCATGGTTGCACCAGCGTATTGAGCAGCGCCTAGCTATTATGTGGAATGAAGGACTAGTAGAAGAGGTCATTAGCTTACTTGAAAAGTATCCTTTAACGCCTAACATGCCTTCAATGCGCTGTGTGGGCTACCGTCAAGTACTAGAGTATCTGGTCCATATTGACCATGAAATATTTGATAAGCCGCATTTAGATAAAACCCAGTTTTATGAAGCTTTTGCGGTACCTGACAGTCTTACGCAAAAAAATGAAACACAAAATAGTGATACTCAATTAACTGGTCAGTCAATCCTGCTAAACCCTGAGACCGAGGCACTTGCTTGTCAGGAAATGCAAAATAAGGCATTATATGCTACAAGGCAGCTGGCAAAGCGTCAGTACACATGGTTGCGAAAAGTAATACAGCTCCCTAATGCTTCTTCAGCATTGGCAATGGGATCTGATAGTACTGCTACTAATAACACCATAGTACTAAGAACATTTGCGACAATGGAGCAGGCAAGAAATTATCTGTATTGAAAAGATGTTTCTTGCTTTTTACTTTGTAAGAATCAAACTTAATATGGGTTATTTTTGTAGAAAGCTCTTTTTAGAGATGATAGCGTAATCACAATTAGTTTCAAAAATTAGCATAGATAGCTGTTATAATTTAAATTCGCTGAAAATGCAGTATGAAATAAATATAATAACCATCGGTTGACATTTGTAGATAAAAATAATTAATGAAACAAGTAGTTACTTAATTGTTTACAATAATAACGTATTCACGATAAAGTGGAATAACTTAAGAACAATGAATATTTATTTAGATACGTTTTATAAAGAAAACATATTATTGTATCTACCTTTTAGCCATTATAATTAAATTGACACTTAGAATAATTGGCACTCAAAACATAACTATATAATATTTAGGAGAGATTTCATGTCAAAAGGACAAACTTTACAAGATCCATTCTTGAATTCGCTGCGCAAAGATCGCATTCCTGTCTCTATTTTCTTGGTTAATGGTATCAAGTTGCAAGGCCAAATTGAATCGTTCGATCAATATGTTGTACTCCTCAAAAATACGGTTAGTCAAATGGTATATAAACATGCCATTTCAACCGTAGTGCCAGCTCGTAACCCGCGTAGTAGTACGACCACTACAGGTACTGGCGCTCAACCTCAAGGATCAGCGCAAACTGGCTATCAAGGTGGTGGGTTTGAGCGTGGTGGCAATCCTGTTGCGGGCGGTTTTGAAGAGCGTGGTTTTGCTTCTAGTCGTAGTGGGTTTAATCGCGGTGGGTTTAGTCAAGGTCAAGAACGTGGCTTTGAGCGTGGGAACTTTGTACAAGGGCAGGAACGCGGTTTTGAGCGCGGCGGCTTTGGACAGGATCGTGGCTTTGATGCATCAACATACAGTACAGGCTTTGAAGAAAAGCCAGACAACGGATCAGATGATACCAATAGTTAATTAGCTGCACGCATTGAGTGTATTATCTAACTATACATTAAGAGACATGATTTAGACGATTAAGACCTACTGTTACAGTGGGTTTTTTTTATATAAATAAGCAGATAGTTACTGTAAAAAATAATGGCTGCCGCCATTATATAAATGGTAGGCCATTATTAATATGAAACAGAGTATAGTAAAATACTAGATTGATTCATTATAAAAATAGAGCAGATTTATGAGCGATACTACAACTGATTTGACCCATGAGCAGTTTATCACAACGGCTATTGACGCGATTAATACTGAGATATCTGCATTAGCATTGTTGACAGAGCAGATAGATGACAGGTTCGCACAAGCATGTGATGTTATTTTGGCTTGTCAGGGTCGAGTGGTAGTAACGGGCATGGGTAAATCAGGATTGATTGGACGTAAAATAGCAGCGACTTTTGCTTCGACGGGTACGCCTGCTTTTTTTATGCATCCTGGTGAGGCCGGTCATGGCGATTTGGGCATGCTGGTTAAAGGTGATGTACTGCTTGCTATCTCGAACTCTGGCGAATCAGATGAGATTAAGATGCTACTGCCAGTGGTCAAACACTTGAACATCCCTCTAATCAGTATCAGCCGTGATAAACGCGGTATGCTGCCACGAGCGGCTGATATTGTCTTGACCCTTGGCCACTCACAAGAGGCTTGTCCGCTCAATCTTGCCCCTACATCGAGTACAACGGCCACCTTAGCGTTAGGGGATGCTCTAGCGGTCGCCTTGGTACATGCACGTAACTTCACTTCTGAGGACTTTGCATTATCGCATCCAGCGGGCGCATTAGGTCGTCAACTATTGACGCGTGTCGAAGATTTAATGCATACCAAGTCAGAGGACTTACCCTTGATTCACCAGCAAGCATCACTACAGCAAGCACTGTTTACGATGTCTGCTGGACGCTTAGGGATGACCGTGGTGACTGACGATAATGATAAAGTCGTTGGGGTCTTCACAGATGGTGACTTACGCCGTGGTCTTGAAAAAGGTATCGATCTACAAACGCCGATGAATGAGGTAATGGTCAGTAACCCACGCCATATCAGTAAAACAATGCGCGCATCGGATGCCTTAAGTGTCATGAATGAAAATGGTATCAGTCAGTTACTAATTATTGATGATGAAGATCGTTTAGAAGGAGTCATTACTGTTCATGATCTATTACAAGCTGGTGTAAAGTAATTCATTAATAGTTGATAGAACGATTGGTTTTTCATATAAAATAGTTAGAAAAATATTCGTCAAAAAGAGACAAATAATGCAAGATTTAATAAAAAAAGCCGGACAAGTAAAGCTATTGGTCATGGATGTCGATGGGATTTTATCTAATGGTCAAATTATCTATGACGCTAATGGCATCGAAACCAAAGCGTTTTCAGTACAGGATGGCGTGGGCGTTAAGTCTCTAGCGCGTTATGGCATTTTAACTGCTATTATTACTGGGCGTAGCAGCGCTATGGTTGATAAACGTGCAACAGAAATGGGTGTCAATTACGTGGTACAAGGACGGGATGATAAGCTCATTGCACTAAAAGAGTTGTTATCGTCTCTTGACCCTGAGCTCAATATTACTGCTGCCGACTGTGCTTATATGGGTGATGACTTACCAGATATTAAAGCGATGCAAACGGTAGGGTTTGCAGCAACCGTCCCAAATGCACACGCGGAAGTCATAAAACGTAGCGATATGGTCACTACTCGAGCAGGTGGCACTGGTGCAGTACGTGAGGTATGTGATCTCATTTTAAAGGGTCATGGACATTATCAAGACTTTATCGCACATTATACGCTTGATGAAACTCAAGCTCAGGATGAACTGTCGTGAATACACGTGTTCTCATTATATTAGCGTTGATTATTGCTGGTATTGCGGGCTGGTTTTTCCAGCAGCAAGGGGATGTATCGCCACCAGTCAATATCGAGACGACAGATGTCGATTATGAAGCCACTGATATCAAAGCAGTTCAGACAAATGAGCAAGGTGAAACTGAGTATGAACTTACTGCTGAGTCTTTGACGCATAATCCTGAAACCAATCAGGATGAGATGTCAGGCATTACGATGAATTGGGAGCCGTCAACAGAGCAGCGCTACCGTATTCAAGCAGGTAGTGCAGCCATCAGTCAGCAAACAGGGGAGTTGAGCTTATCAGGTGGCTTTACACTGGTTAGCGAAGGTAATAAAGAGGCGTCTGATATTGAGCCAATAAAAGTGACTGGTAGTACCCTAAAAGGCAATACAAAGTCCGGTCAAGTGTATAGCGATGAGCCTGTCAAAATTGAGCAAGGGATGAATCGTTTTGAAGCATCCAGCATGACCGCCAATCTGGAGACAGGTGAATATGAGTTTGGGCAAGTTGCTGTCGCTTTTACGCCCGCTGATCGTCAAGACAAAGCATTATTTTAAACTAGCGCTTTTTACTACATTAAAACAGCAGCTAGCATAAAGTTTGCAAATCCTATCACCAATTATGAAACGAGTTATTATATGAAATCTAAATTTTTGCCTACTTTATGCGCATCAATCTGCCCACATAAGCTACGTGTTGTTCCAACGTTCATGTTATTAGCCCTACCGTTGTATAGCCATGCCTTGCCATCAGATGCCAATCAGCAAATCAAACTGCTAGCGGATAAGGCCACTTATAGTGAGCGTACGGGCGTTACTAGTTACTCAGGTAATGTCATCATTACTCAAGGTACTTTTAAAATGACTGCGGACAATATCACAGTCAACCTCTCGCAGCAGCGCAGCATTAATTCAGCGGTAGCGACGGGTCGTCCAGCCACTATGCAGCAGGTTGTGACGCAAGAAAAAGGCTTAGCAAAAGGTCAGGCAAATAAGATTGATTATAACGCGGTATCTGGCATTATCACCTTAACAGGAAATGCCAAGCTGGTTCAGAATGGGGCAAGTTTTGCTGGTAATGTCATTCGTTATAGTCTAAAAGCAGGTGATGTAGAAGCGACCGCTGGTGGTAATCAGCGAGTAGAATTGGTATTCCCACCAAACAATAATACCAACCAAAGTGGCGTACGCTAATCTAGCTAACCAAAGCATAAATAGGTTTTTGGTAATATCTGAGTATCCGAATATCGTGAAAGCAAGAGTAAGCTATGAGTGACAATAAAAATATAGATTCTTCAGTATCGAATAGTAATACGGCGCCTGTCGCTCGCTTGACTATGCAAAATTTGGGTAAACGTTACGGCAAGCGCTGGGTTGTCAAAGATGTCTCGTTTTCTGTTGAGCAAGGCCAAGTTGTTGGGCTGCTAGGCCCGAATGGTGCTGGTAAAACGACCAGTTTTTACATGGTAGTGGGACTGGTCAACATGGATAAGGGCCGTGTCACTCTAGGAAAAATGGATCTGTCTAAATACGCTATGCATGAGCGTGCTCGTGCTGGCATTGGTTATTTGCCGCAAGAAGCGTCGATTTTCCGTAAATTATCGATCGAAGACAATATATTAGCCATTTTGCAGACTCGTACAGAGTTAAGTAAAGCTGAGCAGCAGCAAGAGCTTGAAAAACTGATTGGCGAATTCCATTTAGAACATGTACGTACCTCACTGGGAATGAGTGTGTCAGGCGGCGAGCGTCGTCGCTGTGAAATTGCTCGTGCGCTAGCAGCGGATCCTAAATTTATCTTATTGGATGAGCCGTTTGCCGGTGTAGACCCCATTTCTGTTGGCGATATCAAGGATGTTATTTTGACACTGAAAAATCGTGGTATTGGTGTGTTAATCACTGATCACAATGTTCGTGATACGTTAGCCATCTGTGAAAAGGCTTATATCGTTTCAGAAGGGGCTATCATTGCCGAAGGTACTTCATCGGAAGTCTTAGAAAATGATCTGGTGAAATCTGTTTACTTAGGTAAAGATTTTCAAGTATAGCTCGCCGCGCTAAATCATTTTTACTCATATTTTTATCTACACGAACTGCTGGTTTTAGCATTGCGACTAACTTATAAAGCCAGCAGTCAACATCTTCATTATATTTAGAATAACCTACGCTTAGCGTTCTCCCTTCTATCAAATACAGCTTTCGATACTCACAACTGGCTGATCGCGACAAACACTCTTACATTCCCACTCATCAAAGAGCGTACGATATTTTATTCATTATTCTCGACTAATCATCTGAATAAGGCTCATCATTTATGGCAAAAAATAAAAGCAGTTATGTCTGTCAGCATTGCGGTGCGCATTTTGGCAAATGGGCAGGGCAGTGTACCGATTGCGGCGAATGGAATAGCTTGGTAGAAGCGCCAAATGTCAGTATGCCGCATCACAATAAAGGTACCGCCAAGCCTAATGCCAGCCGATCCACTTCTCGTAGTACTGCTGCACCAGCTGGTAACTACTCTGGCACTCACAGCGCCGTTATGCCACTTAACGCAGTCAGTGTGACGTTAGACACACGCTTGCCAACAGGTATTAGTGAGTTTGATCGTGTGCTGGGTGGTGGATTGGTAGCTGGTTCTGTCGTACTAATCGGTGGTGACCCTGGTATTGGTAAGTCAACCATATTGTTACAGACTGCGACCAATATGGCACGTGCCGATTCTTTGGCAGGTAGCGCGCTTTATGTGACTGGCGAAGAGTCACTTGCACAAGTAGCTATGCGTGCCAAACGCTTAGATTTACCTGCTGATAGACTTCGCGTACTCGCAGAAACTAATGTGGAAACCATTTGTGCGGCCTTAACCCAAGAGCAGCCAGCCATTGCTATTATTGACTCTATCCAGACTATTTATACTGACGCCATCAACTCTGCACCAGGCGGTGTCAGTCAAATCAGAGAGTCTGCCGCGATTTTAACGCGCTATGCGAAGCAAACAGGCACAGCGCTATTTTTAGTGGGCCATGTGACTAAAGAAGGCACTTTAGCAGGCCCACGTGTACTTGAGCATATGGTCGATACGGTATTGTATTTTGAAGGTCAGTCTGACTCACGTTTTCGAATGATTCGTGCGGTCAAAAACCGTTTTGGCGCGGTTAATGAGCTGGGTATTTTTGGCATGACTGACATGGGGCTCAAAGAAGTCGCCAATCCATCAGCGATATTTTTGAGCCGTTATGATAAGCCCGTTGCTGGATCTGTCGTTATGGTTAGCCGTGAAGGGACTAGGCCTTTACTGGTTGAGGTACAAGCGTTGGTGGATGACTCCCAAGGACAGCCCAGACGCATGGCATTGGGTTTGGACTTCCAGCGTTTGTCCATGCTACTAGCAGTGATGCATCGTCATGGTGGCATTCATACCAGTGGACAAGACGTGTATGTCAACGTTGTTGGTGGCGTCAAAGTCATAGAGACTGGATCTGACTTAGCAGTGCTGTTGGCATGCGCCTCAAGCATCAAAGAAATGCCATTGCCATCGTCATTAGCAGTTTTTGGTGAGGTCGGTTTATCTGGTGAAATCCGTCCAGTGCCCAACGGTCAGGAACGTTTAAAAGAAGCGATGAAGCATGGGTTCAAACATGCGATTATTCCGAAGGCCAATGCACCTGCTAAAGATGCGCCTCAATTTAAAGGAATCAATGTGATTGCTGTTGAACGTCTTGACGATGCTATCGAAAGTGCCTTTGAGTTATAGGTAGTCTTGGGAAATATAAAGGATGTTATCAAAAAGCGCCTAACTCATGATAAGTTAGGCGCTTTTAGTGTTTATTTTATATGAATTGTCTAAAGTTAAGGCCCTGAAACACGCTCAATAGAAACGTTACCAACACCTTTGTTTGTGATACCTAAACGCTTAGCAGCGCCATAAGATAAGTCCATAACACGGTTGCCATGGAATGGGCCACGATCGTTAACTTTTACCACAACGCTCTTGCCGTTAGTTTTATTGGTAACTTTAACATAGCAGTTTAATGGTAGTGAGCGATGCGCCGCAGTCAGACCATTCATGTCAAAGGTTTCGCCACTGGCTGTTTTACGGCCATGAAACTTACGACCATACCAAGAGGCAAGACCAGTTTGTTTAAATTTACTGACAGAGTTAGAGGCTACTGCGGTTAGGCGCTCTAACACATCTTCATCATTGGTGACTTGAGTAGTATCACTCGCTAATAGTGAGCTACTAAGTGCTAATGAAGTAGGCTGACGTGCGGATTTGACCAAACTTGATGCACCATCATGCTGACGGCTAAGCTCACCAAGTACACGATCGATATGGGAGGCGTTATCTTGCGAAATCATTGCAAGGGAGGTTTTTGCTTCTACAGCATTTACGTTTGTAGCAACTGCAGAGCCAGCGAATAAAACTGCCGACATAGTAAGTAAACCAGATAAACGCTTATTCATAAATACCTCTATAACTTATACACTAAAACCTAACTCTAAATTTTTTAGATTGAGTATGACAGCGTTAGACCAATCTAACAGTGAATCAAACTCTAGAATCTTCATATTAATCTATTGTTTTTATAGCGATTAATATTTAGGGCGAGACTCTTATAGGTTTCAATATATGGTAATTTTTCATTTTATGATCATAAGTAGCGGTAGTAATGACCGTAGTTACTTAGGACATGCTTAAATGATAGTCAGCGATATTCATTGAGTACTTATTTTTAGCTTAGAGATTAAGTATCAATGTCACTATATGTCGTATCTATAAAACTTCCGATATACAAACTTTTTGATATTGCTAAAGTAATGAAGGGTTTAAACGTTGTTGCGTGATGCTTTGTTATTAAACCGTTAACTAAGTAGTGTATTTGAAAGTCTGAAATCTACAAGCTGCTAACTATACGACTAATCTACAACCAAAGTATAATTAAATGCAAAGTTTGTTAGTGGCTATGTACGGGTTATGTATCAAAGTACAGTAAAATGAGGTTAACGCAATTTTTTGTAAAAAACAAGGAATAAAATATTTCAGCCCTGATTTACAATTCATTTTTGTTAAAAAAATCACTATTAATGACAGTATGATACAAGTAATTAATTAACAATGCTTTATGTCTCATGACAGCCTTTTGATAGGCTGGTCATGGCTGGGGATTATGTAGTATCTATTAAAAGTAACAAAATATTAATAGCAGAAAAATCGCTGATATTTTGACTTAATCTAAACTTTATTATCAATAATTATGCGAGAGTGCTTTATTTTATGCTCAGTGTTTTTGAGAAATATTAACAATGTATGTTTGTCATATTTCAATGATAATTTACTAATATTTTATACGTAAGGTATTGATTTTAAGTGTTTTTAACCAGACTTGTGAGTGTGAATTGACATCAATAAGCCAAAACCTGCCATCAAAGTCACGATAGCGGTACCACCATAGCTTATAAAAGGGAGGGGTACGCCAACAACAGGTAAAATACCACCAACCATACCGACATTGACGAATATATAAACGAAGAAAGACATGGCGATAGCGCCAGCTAACAGTCTGCTATAAACGTCAGGATGGGTGAAAGCGATATATAGGGCACGCGACAAAAGGCAAAAATAAATAAACATCAGTAGCATGACACCTAGTAAACCAAATTCTTCAGAGAAGGCTGCAATAATAAAGTCAGTATGACCTTCTGGTAAAAAATGCAGATGTGACTGTGTGCCTTCTAAATACCCTTTACCAGTAAGGCCGCCTGAACCAATAGCGGTCTTTGATTGGATAATATTCCACCCAGCACCTTGTACATCGGCTTCAGGATTAAGTAGGGTTAGGACGCGCGTACGCTGATAATCATGCAACAAAAAGTTCCAGGCAAAAGCAATGAAAGGTATTGCTAAAATCACAGCAGCAGAAATCAAGCGCCAAGACAGTCCAGCCAAGAACAGCACGAAAATGCCACTGGCAGCGACTAAAAGTGAAGTACCAAGATCAGGCTCTTCTGCAATCAATAATACGGGTACGATAATCAATGCCAAAGTAATGGCAATACTGGAGGGTGATGGCGGAAGATCACGCTTGGACAAAAACCAAGCACACATCATCGGCATACCAAGCTTCATAAATTCAGATGGCTGCACACTACCAAATCCAGGCAAGTTGATCCAACGCTGAGCACCCATACGCACTTCACCGATGATATCAACCAATACCAACAATATAAGCCCTAATACATAAAACATAGGCGTAAAGGTACGATAAAGGCTTGGCGGTATTTGTGCCATTGTAAACATCACGGTGAATGCCACACCGTAACTCACCATCTGACGTATGACCATGCCAACGTCTTGACTGGCAGCACTATATAAAATCGTCAGACCAATGCAGCAAACCGTTAACAAAAGCAAGGTCAACCATGGATCGATGTGAATACGTTGCCAGATCGTCGGTGCATGACTTTGGCCTAAGTGATGGCTCTGACGTGAAAAACGGTATTGCGGGTTAGAAGACATAGGCAAATTTTGGCTAGCAGTTGGAGTAAAAGGGAGAGGTTATCTAAGCTGTTTCATATAAAATATGTGATGAGTATTTGACGGTCTCTAGTCTAATAGAAGCTCACGGACAAAAAAACAAGCAGATACTTAACATCTAGACAATAAAGTCACTGAATTATAAAAGTGATAAGGATAAGTGTTAATTACGAATATCTTGCCTCAGATTAGAGGCGATAGTTTAGCCTGCCTGTTGAAAATTTGATAGTATCGATAAAACGTTTTTAGCGGTAGATTCCTGCAATGATAAAATCAAAAAACCATAACTATGGACAAATCCAGAAGCCTATTCTTGCACTGGTTGTTTGTATGAGTAGCATCAGTGTTCATGCCGCTATCATCAGTGATAATAGTGAACGCCGTATCGAAGTGCGTCAAGGCAGTGGCGACACTAGCAATGCTTATATATCGCCTTCTAATAATGTCTCTAATCAGCGCCCTGGTGTCACTATGTTAAGTGGCGCAAATGCATCAAATGGCGATAGTATGCAAAGCTTGATTGCACAAAAGCAGCGTGATTTTGAAATTGATGCCAGTCTGTCTATCGAGGAAAACAAACACGTCAATGTGAATCAACGAAGACCGACTTATAATACAACTTACCGTAATAACAGCTACAGCACAACGAATAACACCTATAATAGTGCCAACAACGATCTTACCAGCATGGACTTTAATGCATGGCTCAACAGTAACAGTTACCGTGCTAGGCAAGTAGCCGAATATCAGCGCTATTTGAGCGCGCGTGTGGGTGCACAAAATGTACCACCACTGTCTCAGCTACTTACCACCGCGCGCAGCTGGGACAAATGCGGTTATGAGCCTTATCAGCTGCCACCGCAAGAGCTATGGGCCAATATTGTACCGACCCTACGTCTCTATAGCGAACTAAAAAACCAAGGAGTTTTACCTGTGAGCACCGAGATACGCTCGGTATACCGTAGCCCTGGGCTCAACGACTGTGCTGGCGGTGCTGGCAGTAGCAAACATATGAATGCAAGTGCTATGGATATTTGGGTGCCAGAGTACGAAGACAACCTATGGCGGCTCAGTACGATGCAGGATGGCCTGTGCCAGTTTTGGCAATATCAAGGACAGTCTTACAACTTTGGCTTGGGTTTATATGCCACGGGTGCAATTCATCTCGATACTGATGGTTATCGTAAATGGGGTTTCAACCATGCCAGTAGTAGCTCTTCTTGTCGCTATTAGATAGCTAAGGGTTAACGCATCGTAAGCAAGCACACACTCAAATTAGTGACAATAAAAAAACCAGAAACAGTATAATATCGCTTATAAATTTTAAAGCTAAATGATTAATAAGATGAGCTGGCTAGACGCGCAAGTTCACCAAAAAATTGTTTGGAATTAGGATTTCATGCTCTAATAAAGGCATGTTTATCAATTATCTTTATATCCTTATCGCTCTTCAAGGAAGAAGATTACGGTTATTATAAGCGGGATTTATGACAAAGCAGCATTCAGCAGTCGCAAGATGCAGTAAATCGAATGAAAGGAAACAACGTTTTTTTCGCTCAAAATATATTTACACCACGTTAATAGGCATGGCATCATTTTCCATATTACTGGTGAGTGCCTGCAGTCCAGAACCCTATTCTGAAAACAGCTCATTGGTGACAGATAAAGCTGCACTAACACGTGATAGCATCGCACAAAATTCTGAAGGCATTGAAGACGGTATTAGAAACTCTTATGCTCGTTTGGCCTCAGAGCGCGCTGATGTATGCCCAAAGTTGATAGAAGAAGAACAGGGTAGTCAGGTTATTGAGCGCGTTGCAGAAGTGATGGTAAACGATTATTGTGACTATTTCCTATATCCTCGAGAGGGTCAGCATATTTCAGTCGCCACCAACAATAGCCAAATCGAAGCCTTACTGATAGTTCCCGCGCTACATGACTTTGCTAATGGTGGTTATGAGGTCATGTCTTACGACAAGCATATCATTCGACTAAGCTATAATGGTGCCACCTATAAGCCTCAAAACCTCAATTACGACATCGTAATGACCATTTCTGATAACTCTGATAAAGAGTATTCGTAGCCCTTTTTTGATATCACAAGTCAGTCACAAGATAATAAGCATATGAGTGATGAGCCGGGCATACTGAACTGCTCATCACTCACGCTATTCACTATCTAATTGAGTGAATTTACCCCAACTGATTTTCCTCTTTTTATTTGGTCGCTTTTGTCGTCGCTTCGGTTTCCTTCCAAGGATCGTCTTGCCCAACTGTCACGATTAAAAAGTTATCCGGATTTAAAGTATCGCGCAGCGTCTTATTGACCCCTGACAGCGTGACTTGATCAATACGGTTGACATAATCGGCCAAGTAAGTGTTTGGCAATTGATAAAAATTCATCATTCCTAACAACCCATTGATCCCTGCGTTACTTGCAAAACCCATCGGGAAGCTATTTTTGAGATTGTCTTTGGTCAGGCGTATCTCATCCTGAGTGACTCCTTTTTCTAACGTGTCATCAATAACCGTTAAGCTTGCATCGATTGCCGCACGTGCTTTGTCATTGCGCGTTGAAAAACCAATCTGATAAGGCCCGCGGGCTAGCATCGGATTCATTGATCCTGAAATACCGTAGGTGTACCCGAGATTTTGTCTAATCTCAGTCATCAAACGGGCATTAAAGTCACCACCTGCCATTACCTCGTTACCAACTGCAAAATTAGTTTGCTGCTGCTGGGCTGTTGGATTGGTTGCACGTTTGCTACCTAATTGTCCCATCAGTACGGTGGTTTGAGTACTTGGAAAGGGAATATGAATATGCTGCGCTTTAGTGAGAGGTTTAGGCTCAGGTAAATCAGCGGCAGCTTGACCGGCAGGCAGTTTAGTCGTGATATCTTCAGCCAGTTTTTTCGCCTGTATTAAGGTCAGATTGCCTGTCATGGCGATAGAGGCATTTGCTGCTACTAAATACCGATTTTTAAAGTCTATCAGCTGTTGCTTCTCGATAGTTGGCACGCTCTCTAGCGTACCGACTGAGGGATGAGCGTAAGGATGACTGCCGTATAGAGCCTTATCAAAGGCAATACTGGCAAGACTGCCAGGGTCTTGTTTTTGCTGCTGTAAGCCAACGAGTAATCGTGACTTATTCCGTGCCAATACCTCGTCACTAAACGTAGGCTCGCTCACCATTTGCGTCATCAAATCAACAGCTGGCAGAAGGTGTTTATCGTCTGATAAGCTGCGTAGTGAAACAATGAACATATCCTTATAGGCACTACTACCCAGATTGATGCCCAGCGTTTCAACAGCACGCGTGAACGCATCTTCATCTAAGCTTTTGGAGCCCTGTTCAAGCATCGTTGCGGTCATATTGGCAATGCCAAAACCGTCTTTACTGATGCTGCCATCACGGGCACTACCAGCGTTAAAACGTAAGTCCACATCGACGATCGGTAAGGCTGTGGTCTGAACGAACATGACAGGGACGCCAGCTTTGGTCTTAAACTCTTGAATCGTTGGTACTGTAACTTTTAAAGATTTGGCATCATCAATACTGGTAAGTTTAGATAAGGCTGCAATGGGCGCACTTGCATCAACAGCAGTAGGGGCTCGGTAATCTTCAGCGCCTGTATTGTCTGCCTGGGCAGTATTAGCCAATATGCTCAATGCAAAAACTACGCTGGTACTAAGGCATGATAGCTTTTTTAATGAGAGACTAGATGATGTAGAAGGCAAAGCAGTACTCAAAGATTTTTGTCTTGCTTGAGAGTCATATTTATTCTGAATCATGATGTTCTTCTTATTAAGAATACGGTTATATCGTCGCTTTTATGAGAGGTTCTGATAACAGGCAGCATTTATTTTGCTTCGGTAGTGTTCTCTTTTGGTGGCACGATATGCATCACCGTTAAGTTGTCCTTAACCAAATACTTCTTACTAGCAGCCTGAATGTCAGCGACACTGATACCATCTAGTTTGGTTGGTAACTTAGCAAGTAATCTATCATCGAGCCCGATAGACTGTAATGAGCCGATCATACGAGCTTGTCCTTCCATGCTATCTTGTGCATACACTAGGCCAGTGACGGCATTGGTCTTTGCGCGACTGATTTCATCGGCGGCAATGGGATCGGTTTTGAGTTTTTCTATCTCTGATATTATGGCTTGTTGCGCTTGTTCTAAACTGACACCTTCACGTGGTGTCGCTTGAATCATAAATAGCCCATCGCCGCGATCTAACAAATCGTAAGAAGTACCAACTGTGGTCAGTAGACCTTGCTCACGGATCAGTCGACTCTCCAAGCGTGCAGATAGACCGCCATCGAGTACGTCTTGAGCAAGCGAGAGGGCGTAAGCCTGTTTTTCATTGTTTGCGCCTGCTGTCACTAGGCTAGGTACGTTGTAACCCATTAGCAAAACGGGCACTTGCACCGCTTGCTCAGAGTCTACTTTTTGGTAACCACGAAAGCCTTTTTGAGTGACAGCGTTACGTTTGGGTACGTTGCTTGGCGCGAGCTTACCGAAATAACGTTTGACTTGAGTGAGTACTTCTTGTGGTTGCACGTCGCCGACGATGACTAAGGTAGCATTGTTGGGTGCATACCATGTCTTATACCAGTCTTTTAGATCCGAGAGCTTGATAGATTCTAGCTCACTCATGGGCCCAATGACAGATTCACCCTTTGGACTGTCAGGCAATGCTAGCAAACGAAATGATTCGTAAGCTTTGGCAAGGGGATTGTCATCAGTACGCTGACGTCGCTCTTCCATGACGACTTGATGCTCTTTGACAAACTCTTTGTCATTGAAGGTGAGGTTTTTCATTCGATCTGCTTCGAGCTCTAATGCTAAAGGCATGCGATTGGCAGGAAATAGCTCGTAGTAGCCCGTATAATCATAGCTGGTAAAGGCATTGTTAACGCCGCCAAACTTGGCAATCAACCGCTCATAATCATCACTTGATACATCAGCAGTACTTTTAAACATCATATGCTCAAGTAAGTGAGAGATACCGCCTTTATCCAGCGGCTCATCTGCCGAGCCCACCCGATACCAAATCTGGGTCATGGCGACGGGTGCACGGTGATCTTCTTTTATGACTACTTTTAGACCATTTTCTAATTGATATTCATGCCTACCTGACATGTCCATTGCTAATGCAGAGGATGGCGACTCTTTACTCGTTGTATTTTTATCCAACGTGTTTTTGTCTACAATACCTTGAGACAAGCCTTTTGTAGCAATTGCGCTTGTAGAAGTCGTTACAGAATTCGAGGTCATCGTACTGGTTTGACAGGCAGCAAGTGATGTCGCCATCGCTAAAGCACATGCAATGCGTAATGGCGTATTAGGTAGTGGTAAAGACAATGGCATGGTATGGTCTACTTATATAAAATAATGACTGAAGTAATGGATGTAATCATAGCAATACAATGCATCACAGTGATGTCTGTGCGCCAACCATGACACTAGCGGTCGGTCTGAACTCTTGCGTGGTATTGCAACCTGCCACAGATAATACAGTTGTCGTTAGCAAAATCATTACACTGACATTGGCAATGCTTTTATAGTGTTTAGAGAGTGATGACATGAGCGTTTCCTAAAGGATTTTTGAATGAGTCTTGGTAGAGTAGGCGAAGTCTGACGAGGAACAAGTCAGAATTTTGTGTCCAAACCTTAAGCAAAACTTTCTCAAATCATTATGTTATTTTTTAAGCAGATAGTTTTTGACGACAGTCTACTATGGTAAGGGCTGAGCGCGACTTGAATTATGCTAAAATAGGCTAAAATACATGGTCGTATAGCTGGCAAGCTTATGACAATCTAAAACTTCATTTACAATAAACAAATAATTAATAGCGATAACTTTTAGGGCAAACTTATGAATAACCCAAACAATAGCAACCGTGTGGTCATCAACCTTGATGATGGTCTTGATGACTTAGATGACGATGATATTACCTTACCCAGTTTACCGGCGCAATCTGTACCCATTATTGATGAAGCAGAGAGTGCTGCGCCACAAAGGGATAATACGGCAAATCCAGACGTCTCAAACAATCAGGCAGCAGAAAATATTGCTTTGGCCACACCAATTGTTATGACAGAAGAGCATAACGTCCCTAAAGGTGCCTCTGAGAGCTTTTCAAGTGCTAAAGAGACAGGCGCTACGAGCAAACCTGACACTGCGACAACCATTCCTGTCATGCCACTACAAGAGCAATTAGGTGATACACCAAGTGTGAGTCCAGTCACTAGCAGTAATGTACAAGCGACTACGCCGCAAGAAACTGCTGAAGAGTCACCAGAAAACAAGAAAAAAGGCAGCTGGTTTAACCGTATGAAGACGGGGCTGAGTAAGTCACGTAAAAACTTGGCCGAAGGGATGGTCAGTATTCTTATCGGTGGTAAAGAGATCGATGACGAGCTGTTAGAAGAGGTCGAAGATCAGTTACTGGTTGCTGATATCGGTGTCAACGCGACCAACCGTATCATCAAGAGCCTCACTGAGCAGACTGCCCGTGGTGACTTGATTTATGCACACTCATTATATAAAGCCTTGCAAAGTGAGCTGGTCGATATCTTAACGCCAAAAGTTGAGCCGCTGGTGATTGATACCAGCAAAAAACCATTTGTTATTTTAGTTGTGGGCGTCAATGGTGTGGGTAAAACCACAACCATCGGTAAGCTTGCCAAGCGCTTACAAGGCGAGGGTAAATCAGTCATGCTCGCAGCAGGCGATACGTTCCGCGCGGCGGCCACCGAGCAGCTACAGATTTGGGGCGAGCGTAATCATATCCCAGTGGTGGCACAAGGTCATGGCTCTGATAGTGCTTCGGTGATTTTTGATGCGATGCAATCAGCCAAAGCAAAAAATATCGACGTACTCATAGCCGATACTGCTGGCCGTCTGCAAAACAAGACACATTTGATGGCAGAGCTAGAGAAAGTCGTACGCGTGATGCGTAAAGCGGATCCAAGCGCTCCGCATGAAGGCATGATCGTGCTGGATGCTGGTACGGGTCAAAATGCCATTAACCAAGTTGAGCTATTTAATAAGATTGTACCATTGACAGGTATCACCATTACGAAGCTAGATGGTACTGCGAAAGGTGGCGTGGTGTTTAACATTGCCGAAACGACAGATGTTCCTATTCGCTATATTGGTGTGGGTGAGTCGATTGATGATTTGCGTGCCTTTAGTCCGAAGCAGTTTGTCGCCGCTTTGTTTGAAACAGATGACAAAGAATAAAATAGCCAGTTTTATTTGGTAAATCATTTCTAAGATAATATGGAAGTAAACGCTATGATAGTTACCACAGCAGCTTTTGGGTCACATCAATTAACGCTGATTGCCCATGCTAATGAGCATGTCAGCAAGCATAGTCAGCCTATGCTCGTTGAAGCCAATTGGCTGCTGCCCGGTAATACGTGGCATAGTTCAAAATCCGTTCCCAAGCTTAAAAAATATTATGGCCTGACAGATGAAGACTTTACTTTTATAGACAGCAATAGCCTAAGCATGAAAGAACCTACTCAAGCTTTATTAATAGAAACGATTTTCCAACTCAAAGATTACGCTGCTGGTAAACGTAAAACATTGGATTTACCCTTGGATTTCTCTATGGGTACTGAGTTTCAACAAAGCGTATGGCGGGCTCTGCAAGAGATTGGCTATGGCGAAACCATCAGCTATGCCACCCTCGCGCAGCGTGTTAATAGCCCAAAAGGGTTCCGTGCGGTTGCACAGGCTAATGGCAAAAACCCTTTTAGTATCATTGTTCCTTGTCACCGAGTGATTGCGAGCGACGGTAAGCTTGGCGGCTATACGGGCGGGCTAGATAAAAAAGAGTATTTGCTAGCGCTTGAAGGGGTTAAATGTAGATCGTAATAGCAAACATAGCGCTGTATCCATTAAGTTATTAAATATATAAAAAAGCACCAAGCCTGTAATCGGGTTTGGTGCTTTTTTATATGTCGAGGGTTGCCAAACACATTGAGGCACATACGTAAAAGACTAAGAATGCAAAAGCAGTCGCTAGACCCCATTGGGCATGAATGATAGGAATAAGCGTTTGGTTGATGGCCTCATCACTCACGCCGCCTACTGCATATACCGTACCCAACGCTGCTACCACGATCTCTCTCGCGGCCAGTCCTGGGATTAAAGAAATACACATCTGCCAGGTAAAGCCAATGGGCGCAAAAATTGGCTCGATCAAATGTCCAAGCATACCAGCAAAGCTATAATCAATAGCAGGGCCAGCGGCAGATGCAGAAGTGACTAATACCCACAGCACCACAGAGAGCGTGAAAATCACTGTACCAGCTTTTCTTAAAAACGCACTCATTTTGTCCCAAAGCTCACCAGCGATATGCTTCACATTGGGCATGCGATAAGTTGGTAGTTCCATTAATAAAGGAAAAGCGGACGATTCTGATTTTGCACTATGAAAGCGTTTGAATGACCATGAAACTAGCGCTGCTGATAATGTGCCCGCAACATACAGTATAAATAAAGTAATGCCTTGCAAATTGAATATGCCAAGCACCGTTCGGCTAGGTATCACCTCTGATGTGATGGCGCGGTATTTGATTTTCATCAGCTCATCAGCACGTAAGCTAAACTGAGCGCCCGTACTTAGCTGCACGGCATAAGGCGGTTTACCAAACAGAACTTTGGCAACAATATGAACCAAGGTATCAGGCAAGAATCCTAAATCTTTGAGCCATTGGCTGATGGCACCATCGATTTCACCAAAGCGATGATTGGCAACAATCTCGTCAATAATGGCAGGTTGGCGTTTGTTTAGCTCTAATAATGAACACATAGGCGATGCCTTTGTGTTTGTCAGAGTAGGAGCGTCAGTAGTGGTAGAATAAGAAGGTGAAAGCGTTATACTCATATAAAAGTACTTAGTTATTTGCATCTTTGCAAATGATAACTATTACTATTTTTGTGTGATTATATGCATCGTCTATGAGAAAAACAACCGCTATAAAAAAGTGCTGTGATAACAAAAAAACCAGACAGTATGACACCATCTGGTTTTTTAATACTAAAGTGCAGTACTACTAAGCACCTCTGAAACTGTCCTAGCTATCCCTCAAGCTGCGCCATGACGTCAGCAGAGAAGTTAACATTAGTATAAACTTCTTGCACATCATCCGCATCTTCTAACATATCGATCATCTTTAGAATCTTTTCAGCATCTTCCACATTGTCGATTTCAGCCGTGGTAGATGGTGACATGGTGACTTCAGCATTGTCAGAGACAAGACCAGCAGCGTTAAGCGCGTCTTGAACTTGACCGAAAGTTTCCCACTCGGTGATAACAAGTAAGCTTTCACCATCATTTTCGATATCAACGGCGCCCGCATCTAGTGCAGCTAGCATGACTTCATCTTCTAAGCTTACATCATTAAAGGTGATTTCGCCGCGTTTAGTAAATAGATACGCCACAGATCCTGATGTACCAAGGTTGCCATCGCATTTGGTAAAGGCGTGACGGACTTCACTGACAGTACGATTGAGGTTATCAGTCATGGTTTCGACCAGTACCGCTACACCGCCAACACCGTAGCCTTCGTAACTGACTTCTTCCATGTTTTCATTATCACCGCCGCCTGTACCACGGTCGACAGCACGGTTAATCGTGTCGCGAGTCATATTGACTGATAGCGCTTTTTCGATAACAGCACGTAAGCGCGGGTTTTTGTCAGGATCGGGGTCGCCTTGTTTGGCAGCTGAGACGATTTCACGGATAATTTTGGTAAATATTTTACCTTTTACTGCATCCTGACGGGCTTTACGGTGTTTAATATTTGCCCATTTTGAATGGCCTGCCATATAACATCCTTAAGGTTTACGTATTATTTTTTATGTGCAAAAAGGCAATGAATCACAGCCTTCGATGTCTGATCACCTTGTTTTATACTAGCATTACTTTGTCTATATAAGGTAATAGCGCTACTTGCACGTTAACGATTTGTATGTTGTTGAGAGTGCTTTTTTGCTACACTGTGGCAAATTATAGATTGTATTCACTGTGATAAGTGAGCAATATTATAAACCAGTTTTAACTATTTTGACCAACTTGCCCTTATCCATCACATTTTAAGTCATGGAATGCTATCAAGCCATTGATTTTATAAAGTTACTGATTCTATGAAGCAACCAACCGCTGAAGCCCTAACACACTTGCGTAACCGCACGCATATCATTATCGAAGGTACAGATACCCGTTTGGGTAAGCTCTTTGATATTGTATTATTGATTGCGATTTTGGCCAGTGTTGCTGTCGTCATGCTTGATAGTGTGTTGTACATGCGCTTGCAATACGGCACGTTGTTTTTTTATGCAGAGTGGTTTTTTACCATTCTATTTACCATTGAGTATGCGCTAAGGTTGTTTTCAGCACCCAATCGTTTGCGCTATGCGTTTAGCTTCTTTGGGATAGTGGATTTGCTGTCTGTTTTGCCAAGCTATCTGAGCTTACTGTTTGTAGGGGTGCAGTATCTACTCGTGATACGAGTACTGCGTATCTTACGTGTATTCCGTGTCCTCAAACTAAAAGCCTATATGCAACAAGCAGGTTTTTTGGCTTCTGCACTCAAAACCAGTCAGCAGAAAATTACGGTCTTTTTCTTGTCCCTTGTGCTATTGGTAACCATCTTTGGTTCAATTATTTACGTAGTAGAGGGACCTGAGAACGGGTTTACTAGTATTCCATTGTCTATCTATTGGGCGGTTGTCACGATGACAACGGTTGGCTATGGTGATATGTCGCCCAAGACGCCGTTAGGCCAAGCAATTGCAACCATGGTTATGATCACAGGTTATTCGATTATTGCCGTACCGACCGGTATTTTTACCTCTGAGCTGGCTCGTAATATGCGCCCACAGCTAAATCCTGTCACTTGCCCAAACTGTGGTAAATTCGGTCATGCAGTGGGCGCAGACTTTTGCGATCGCTGCGGGCACGCGCTGCACATCTAATGATGGGTAGTGATAGACTTTATATCACTACCGATTGCTCGCTTATCTATACCTCAATGTACTCATCAACCAGCGGCGAGAGGTCAGTCTCAACGCCTAGATTTACCAAGTTCCAATATTGTCCGGATATAGTGCGATCTAGCATCATCGTTGTGGCAGAGGGCTGAAACTGGCCAAAGTATTTCAATGAGGTACGCATTTGCGCAATGGCATCATGATGTATCTGACTACTGCCAAAATCAAAGGCACCTTCCTGATACGGACTGATAGATAATGGCTTGAGGCCAATGGATAGCCATTTTTCATAAAATTCGCCAGGGATGTTTTTATCATCGTCACGGCGAATGTCTAAGGCGACGAGATCTTGCTCAAGTGCCGTCACATCGCCTTTGATAGCGTGTTTGGCGAAACGACGGAACAATTGAACTTCGCTATCACTGTAACTACGGATACCACCAAAATCATAAGCCACGACGCTGCCGTCATGACGAAAAGCAAAGTTGCCTGGATGTGGGTCACAGTGCATACGGTACAAACCAAATAACTGCCCTGCGGTAAAATGAAACAGGCGCTCAGCGATTTTTTGTTTGATATCATTGTCCCATGTCGCAGCGACAGTCAATGTCTCTCCCATCTCTTCGGTTAAGGTTAAAATCCGTCTGGAAGAGTGGCTGCTGATGACTTTAGGGATAATAAGACCCTCATCATCTGCATGAAAGGCACCAAACACACGTAAGTTGTAAGCTTCTTTGGTATAATCAAGCTCATCATGTAAGCTTTGGCGAATTTCGTTAAAGAGTTGCTCTTGCAACTGCTTACTCATATTGAGCACGCCTGCAATCTTTAGTGCCATGCGGACTTGCTTGAGATCACTATCACAGTTTTCATCCACATCAGGGTATTGGACTTTAACCACGACTCTTTGTCCAGATAATAAAGTAGCTTTGTGCACTTGTCCGATAGAGGCGGCAGCAAACGGCATTTCTTCAAACTCACTGAACAACTCTGTCATAGGGGCTTTTAGCTCACGCTCAACTTGTGCACGTATTTGCGCGTAGGGCATCGGC
The DNA here is from genome assembly GCF_022129235.1 of Psychrobacter sp. Ps6. GTDB lineage: Bacteria > Pseudomonadota > Gammaproteobacteria > Pseudomonadales > Moraxellaceae > Psychrobacter. The sequence goes on from NZ_JADQAI010000012.1 coordinate 36,981, forward strand.
GGGGCATCTTTTTGGAGTTTTTCTAAAGCAGTGGCAACCTCAGGTGGAAAAACGTCTTTGTACTGTGAGGCGATCTGTCCTACCTTCATCACCGCACCTTTCATCTCACCCAATGTCTCGGCAATCTGGATACCCACATCTTGCATCAAATCTGAGCGAGCCTGCAGGCGTTTCTCTTCGTCACTCGAGAGATGCTTAAATGAGTTCTTAGCTGCTTTGCCGGCAATACTTGCTGTCATGCCAGCGAGTTTCATAAAGCGCTTTCCGGACGTTTTTGCCATTCATATCACCATATAGTGGATTGTTTGCTCAGCCATAATTCTATTATTTTCATCAGACAATTACTGTTTGACTAATGTGTGAAAAACAAAATGTGTGAAAAATAAGAAGTTTTACTTCATCGATAAAGCTAGTAATCTATAAAACCAAATAACACCTTAAGTGCTTGTCTTGACTGAATAAATATTGCTTAGCCAGTAATCTAATGCCATCTCATAACCCATATGACCCAAACCACAGATCACACCGACTGCGACATCGCTCAAGTAGGAATGATGCCTGAAATGCTCGCGCGCATGAACATTGGATAAATGTACTTCTATAAAGGGTTTCTGCGTGGCCAATAGGGCATCACGTAGTGCAACTGATGTATGGGTAAATGCAGCAGGATTGATAATAATGGCATCAACTTGGGCAGATTTGTCTGCTAATAAGCCATAATGTTGGATCTTATCTACTAGATCGCCTTCATGGTTTGACTGTATACAAGTTAATTCAATGCCGTGCTGAGCGGCTCGCTCGACCAAGCGTTTTTCGATATCTACCAGCGTCATATGGCCATAAATTTCAGGCTCACGCTTACCCAATAAGTTCAGGTTGACGCCATTCACCAATAGCAGTTTGTGATTGAGTGTCTGATCGATGTGTTGGTCAGTAGGATTTTCTGCTGCTGTAGATGGAGAAGAGGACGTCATAGTAATCTCTGTCGCTATTTAAATATGTGGATGATTTATTATAATGAATAAGGTGTGCATGACAAATAGATTGCACAAGCTGATTCAGTGTATCCCTTTATAATAGCAGCTTGTAGGCTGGGTTATAAAAAAATTACAGGAAAAACTCACCCATGCATTAAAAAGCGTGTTAAAAGTCTTTATGTTGCTAAAAACCCGTGCTATGATATTTTTTATGCAATAAATATTGCAAGTTTGTTACTGTCATTAACATGAAAGATAGTTTATAAGATTGGCTTTCTTTTATATAAGCGTTTTAAAGATGACTGTGGCTAGATTGGTACTTTTAAGTTTTTGATTTCATCATCTTAGATCCCGTTTATATGCAATGTTGCAAAGGAATTTGGGGCTAAGCGAACTTTTTTAGGAAGTAATATTATGTCAGCTCGTGAGCAAGGTATCGTTAAGTGGTTTAATGACTCAAAAGGCTTTGGTTTCATTCAACGTGACAGCGGAGAAGATATTTTTGTCCATTTCCGCGCGATTCAGGGTGATGGCTATCGTTCTTTGAAAGATGGCGAAAAAGTTGAGTTCAGTGTCGTAGAAGGTGAGAAAGGCCTACAAGCTGAAGAAGTCAGAAAGATAGAAGAGTAATCTATCCAGACATTAAAGCGGTTTAGTTATAATGTCTGTACGAACTACTGATATACTACTGAGTCAAGCCCATATTGTCTTACCCATGTTGAGTTAACAGCAGCATATTTGGTAGGTCAGGTATTGGGCTTGGCTTTTTTTGTACCCGTATGTCTAGCGGCTATCTATAGATATAATGTTGCGACTGCTATTGGTCACGCTTATGTCAGTATAAAGCTTTATTGTGAGCTGATTTGTGATTGATAAAATACAAGCAACTAATTTAAAAGGATATTTTTTTGAGTAATTTTACAACGTTTACTGATTTGCCACTTTCAGCCGCGACATTACGCGCCGTGAGTGATTTAGGCTTCACTGAATTAACGCCTATTCAGGCAAAAATACTACCGCATACATTAGCAAATCAAGATGCCATCGGACAGGCGCAAACGGGAACCGGTAAGACAGCAACTTTTTTGCTGACTATTATGGAGGCGTTACTCAAACGTCCTTTTACTCATGATGAAGAGCGCTATCTCGGTGAGCCACGTGCAGTCGTTATGGCACCAACGCGTGAGCTCGCTCAACAGATATTTGACGACTGCATTGCATTGACTAAATATACGTCGCTGCATAGTGTCTGTATCATGGGCGGTACTAATTACGAAAACCAGCAGCATGAGCTTGAGCGCCAATACGTTGATATTTTGGTAGCGACGCCTGGCCGTCTGATTGATCTTGCCAATAAAGGTATGGTGTATTTAGATCGAGTAGAGGTGTTGGTATTGGATGAAGCAGACCGCATGCTGGATATGGGTTTTATTCCTGATATCAAGCGCTTAGTAGGTCGTATGCCCGCCAATACAGACCGTCAAAGCTTACTGTTTTCTGCTACTTTTAACCAAGATGTGATGAATTTGGCGTATCGCTGGTTGCATGAGCCGCAGTTTGTGGAAATCGAGCCAGAGCACAAAACCAGCGAATTGGTTGATCAGCACTTTTACTTACTGACAGAAGATCAAAAACTCGAAGCCCTGCAGCGTATTATTAGTAATGAGGCTGTTGAAAAGGTCATTGTATTCGCCAATCGCAAAGATCAAGTTAAACGTCTCTATCATAAACTGCGCCAAGCACATAAGATTGTCATGCTCTCAGGTGATGTGATTCAGCAAAAACGTGAGAAATACTTGCAGCGTTTTAAAGATGGTCACGCGTCTATTTTGGTCGCGACAGATGTTGCAGGGCGCGGTATCCATGTCGATGATATCAGTCACGTGGTCAACTATACCTTGCCGGATCAACCAGATGATTATGTCCATCGCATTGGCCGTACGGGCCGCGCTGGGCAAACAGGCATTAGCATTAGCTTTGTCAGTGAGGATGACGCATTTAATATACCAGCATTAGAGAAGCATTTAGAGACCAAGTTTACGCTTGAACAATGGCAGTAATAATTGCTATAAATGGATATCATTTAACCAATAAAACCCTTAATATCATTTTTGATATTAAGGGTTTTTTGTACGCTTGGTAAAGTCTACGCAGTACTCGCAGTATGTGTTAGAAGTTATTGAGCATGATGCATGGAGGTGGCGTCATCGCCCATATCGTGCATGCTATGATCCATATGATTATCCATGTCTTGCATATCATGATCCATAGCTGGCGTCATATCGTGATTCATCTGATCCATGTCATGAGCATCTGTCTCAGACATCATAGCAGAGTGGCTACTGTGATCCATCTGTGCGTGTCCACTACCATGCCCGCCATGCATATTTGCCATAACCATAGGAACGACAGCAACTGCCAAACCTGAGAGTACCATCACCGCACCATTCAACTGCCTTAAGCGAAAACGACCAATCTTGTCACGTAACCAGCCAACTGTCTCGTGCGTCGCAACCAGCATCGGTATGGTCCCTAAGCCGAACACGAACATCAATGCGGCACCGCTTAATGGGTTGTGAGCGACGACAGCAATCAGTAGAGCGCCGTATACCAAACCGCAAGGCAAAAAGCCCCAAAGCAAACCTGCTGTTAGTGCGCGCGGAAAAGTATTGAGCGGAAACACTTTTTGACGCAGCGGGCTAAGGTACTGCCAAAAGCGCATGCCAAAACGCTCAAGCTTGGTCAAAAACGGCGCGCCAAGCATCGTTACACCGACAAATACTAGTACCAGTCCTAACAAGATGCGCGGCATGCTGTTGCCCTGCATCAATGGCGCTAGTACCGTGACACCAATAAGTCCTGCGACCAAACCTAGCAATGCATAACTGATTAGACGGCCAAGATGATAGGTGGCCACCAGCGCGCGGCGTTTAGTAGGGCTGACATCTTTCATAGACAGACCAAATGCCGTCACAAGACCGCCACACATACCCAAACAATGCGGCGAGCCAAAAAACCCCATCAGTAATGCCGCAACAAGTAAAGCCATGGTCATGGATGCATCTCCTAAAATTCATAAAGGCCGTATCTATAGACACGATTATTATCCAACGAAAGCTCATCATTACACGATGAACAGAGAAGAAGATAAAGGCTAGATTTTTGGGTTTTTCTCTACATCAGTACGAACGATCGCATCTTTATCAACGTTATCCTCTGACAGCTCGGTACTTGCAGAAGACGGAGACTGCACCGCGCGTTCATGAGCCTGCATGGTTTGCCTGCGCTCTTGACGATCATCCAATATAATACGCTGTGATGCATTGTCCAAATCTTCGAACTGGTTTGATTTTACCGCATAACGCACTGCCCAGATGGCAACCACAAATAGCATGAGACTTAATGGGATTAATAAAAATATACTGAGCATGGTAACTCTCTTCAATAGCAGTGTCTTTTACTATTATACACCCATCGCAAATGCAGTGGATGATCTGTAGCGATTAGAATGAGACGTAGCATCATATGGCGATATTAGCTGCGAGTTTAGTATAAAAACCTATTCATTAGATGCTTTTTTGGCACTGCCTCGCGGTGTTAGGAGTTGCTGTGAAGTCACATCATCGGCGTGACGACAATTCATTTGCGGACGTATCACATCTCGTAGATAGGCGGCGATTTCATAAACAGCCCGCCGTGAATGACTTAGGTTTTGCGCAGGTTTCATCCAGTCGCGTCTAACTGGCAATGGCGCGCTAAGCGGTGTGCTGTTAATACCATTCAAGGCAAATTGTCTGCGCGCACGTGCCATATGATAGCTATCCGTAATAAGATAAACGTGATTGAGCGGAATACGCTTGGCTGTAAAACGGGCGTTTTCGCACGTATTCATACTGGCATTTTCGCTTATCAGCCCATCGATACCATGCTCAATGAGCCACTGACCGAGCCAAGGCGCTTCAGCGCCGCTTAGTACAATAGGTAAGGGAAGATCGTGATAAGCGCCAGCCGCGGTACGGGCACGATTCAGGCTGTAACGATTGAGAATAATTTGATTGTTATTATCATTAGTTAGACCACCGCCTAATACCACGTAAGCAGTCGGCGGAGAGCTCATAGCAGCAGAAGGCATTTTTGGTAATGGAAGAAGCGCAAATATATAGACAACGGCTTGTGAGAATAGCGGTGTGAACAAACTGATTAGGACTAAAATAACAGACGTCGAGCCTAATACAAAGGTAATATTGATGATACGAAATAGCTTCACCATTCGTTCGGCTGAACGCAAATAGTTTCGCCATAAGCGTTTAGACCATGATTGTTTAGACCACATGCTCAGCATATCCAATTGAGCCATCAGCATTCACCCAAACTGGCTCACGTGATAGCTGAATTGCAAATTTCTCATAGACAAGATTGGCGATATAGCGCTGTGCTGTTGCCACATCTTCTTGAGTTGCTTGATAAGGCGTGTGATTGGTCAGTACCAGCGCCTGATGTTTATGAGTCACGATGGGGGCGATGCCGCCCCCTTTTAATCCTGCTTGCTCGATGAGCCAACCTGCGGCAACTTTCACCATCGCGTCAGGCATCGGATAACCAACGATAGCTGGATAAATTGCTTGCAGCGCCGTAAATTGATCTTGACTAATAATAGGGTTTTGAAAAAAACTGCCGCAGTTAGGTAGTTGTTCTGGGTCTGGTAGCTTTTGTTGTCTAATATCTATAATAGCTTGCATCACGTTATGAGGATTGGCTTGCTCGCGCCCTTGTTGTTCCGCATAGCGCTGCGCCACAGTCTGTACATCCCCATAGCTGGCTAAAATATTGGTAGGATCAGTATATAACCTGAAACCGACGCGACTAATAAGCCATGTGTTTGGCGTGCGTTTAAAGATACTGTCACGATAGCCAAATTGACAGTCGGCCGCTGGTAAATGGTGCCAAGTTCGTGTCGGTAAATGATAAGCGCGTACATATTGTAAGCAGTCTTCTAATTGCACACCGTAAGCACCAATGTTTTGTACTGGCGCTGCACCAGTTAGGCCAGGTATGAGCGCAAGATTTTCTAACCCATACCAGCCTTGATTGACTGTATGTACGACTAGATCGTGCCAGTTTTCGCCCGCCATTACTTCGATATCGACATAGCCATCAGTCTGAGCAGTCAGGTGAATACCGCGCATTTTGGGTTGTAATACCACCGCATTTAACGCTGCTGGTAGTAAGACATTGCTACCGCCAGATAAGACAAATAATGACAGCTGATGCTCTACGTCTTCTGCATAAGTTGCCATAAAGTTATCAAGCTGTGCCTCATTAGTCAACGTCACTACAGAGTCAGCGATACAGGCCAGTGCCATCGTATTGCTATGTGACAAATCGACTGAATTGCTGACCAACAGAGTCGCTGATGAGTCATTTATAGTCAGGGTCTGAGCGTCGAGATCAAGGCGTGCAGCTTGGGTCATAACATAGCCTATGGGGCAAAAGGATAATAAATAAGGTAGCTATAGTTGATTCAATTTAAAAGAGATACAAGGCAACTGCGTGCAGACGTAACTGTGATACTTCAAGCGAGGTTAACGCTGTGGCTCTTTTATGGAGGATTAACTATATTATAGAGGATACCGGATGCAAGAATAGCAGAAATATAGAAACTATGGCTAGCAAGCCTTCCAGCTTTCGATCCAAGCTTGTGCGCTTGATTCGATGCGCTCGATTACCTCTTCAAAATCATCGCTATCACCTTTATATGGATCCGGTACATCGTTACCGCCATAGGTAGGGTCTTCTTCACTAAATAGGGCCAGCTTTGCCAAGTCATCTTCTGTATCTGTGATACTGTCTTTAATAGCTTGTAGGTCGGCTAAATTCTGTGAATCCATGGCCAAGATTAAATCAAAATCGCGAAAGTCATTAGTCGTTACCTGGCGTGCAACCAATTTATTAATTTTGTAGCCATGTGATTTGGCATGGCGCTGCGAGCGTGGGTCAGGTTTGTCGCCGACATGTGAATCACTGGTACCTGCTGAGTCTATCTTTATTGAGAGTCCAGCAATCGCCGCTTGCTGACGAAAAACTTCTTCAGCAGTTGGTGAACGGCAGATATTTCCTAAACAAACCAATAATACAGACGAGGGAGTACAGGATTTCATCAGCATAATATGACCTTTTATAACAAAAAAAACATGCTATAAGAAACCAGCATTATTAATGCGGCTTTTATTAGCATGCAATCGATTGAACCAACGACTAGCGTAACGCTTAATCGCTTGAATGGCAAGGACAGAGACTGGACAATAGCGTCATTTAATACTGGATTTATGACAATGCCATATATAACTGAATGATGCGGGGGCAATGCTATATCAATCTTGATTGCTTTTGAAGCGTTGTAAGTCACGGCGCTCCTTTTTATTCGGCTTATTATCAGGGCGTGCAAGATTGGCAAGTTTGCGCTGTTCGGCATAATAAGCACGCCGCGTTTCGCTCTCTTTGGTCTCTGAATATAATACCTCAGCGGCGGTCGCATTACCCCGCTGTGCAGATAGCGCCTCAACAACGACAGTCTTTTCAGTCATGGCGGTCGCTGATCCTTGACGTATGGTTAGCTCGTCGCCGACTGAGATTTCTTTACTGGTTTTGACTCGGCTGCCACCATAATGGACACGCCCACTTTCAATTACTTGCTTGGCAAGCGTACGTGTGCGGTAGAATCGTGCCGCCCACAACCATTTATCAAGACGAATTTTGGCCAGACTTTGAGGGTTATTATTTGTATTTTTACTCATAAAAATCCTTTTGCATCCGTTTTTATATTAAATCATAGTTTTATATAAACAATATTAGGGCAACTTTACTATTTGCAAATGGATTTTTGTGATTGTAGTACTTAGTATCGGGTTATATGATGCAAAAAGCGGCTAATCGTAAGAGAAGCCGCTTTTGTTATTTATTTTAGAAATATGCGCTTAAAGAATTATCTCAGAAATATTAGAAGATTATCTTAAAAACAACTGATAGCCAATATTGTCATTGACCGTTGTACAGTCGTAACCGATATCTAGAAGGGCGTCTTGTAGTTGGCGCGAGTTACTGTCGGAGGCTTGTAACCCAACCAACACCCGACCTTCAGCGGCACCATGGTTGCGGTAATGGAATAAAGTAATATTAAAGTCATCGCCCAATTTTTCTAAGAAAGTCAGTAGGGCGCCCGGACGCTCTGGGAAGATCACTTGTAGTAACTGCTCGTTTTCGACCTTGGCGTGTCCACCAATCAAATGACGGATATGTGACTTGGCGATATCATCATCGGTCAGATCGTGAGCGGTATAGCCATCGTCTGCCAGTTGGCTGCTGATGGTTTGACGCTCTTTTTCGCCTTCTTTTAACGCGATACCCACAAAGATTGAGGCAGGCTCCATAGAATCTGGCGACTTTTTGCTATCAGCACGATAGTTAAACTCAGTGATATTACGGCCGTGTAGGCTGCGACAGAAATTCAAGAAAGCGCCTGTTTGTTCAGGGATAGTGACCCCAAAGATGGCTTCTTTCTTCTCACCAATTTCAGTACGCTCAGCGATATAGCGCAGGCGGTCAAAATTCATGTTGGCACCGCAAATGATACCGACGCAGTTTTTCCCTTGAATATTGTTGGCTGCGATATATTTTTTCATACCAGCAACCGCTAACGCACCTGCAGGCTCTACGATACTGCGGCTCTCCTCAAACACATCTTTGACCGCTGCGCAGACTTCATCGTTGCTACAGGTGACGACGTTAGGCTCGACGACAGGGCCTGAATTGTCACTTTTTTGAGTACGCACGACATCAAAAGGCAATTCACCAATTTGTGCGACTGCCACGCCATCGACGAACAGTCCGACTTGCTCAAGTTTGACACGTTCACCCGTTTCAAGTGCTGCTTTTAGGCAGGCTGATTGTTCCGCTTCTACCGCGATCACTTTGACATGCGGTGCCACTTCTCCCAAAAATGCGGCGACACCTGAGATGAGACCGCCACCACCAACCGCGACAAAGACGTAATCCATGTTGCGCCATTGTTGTGTCAGCTCAAGCGCTATGGTCCCTTGTCCAGCAATCACCAATTCATCATCATAAGGCGGTATGAAAGTTAGCCCTTCGCGTTCAGCGCGCTCAATAGCATAGCGGTTTGCTTGATCAAAACTATCGCCATGCAGATCGACATTGCCACCAAGTGCTCTTACCGCATCTACTTTGATATCAGGGGTCGTGGTTGGCATGACGATGATGTTGTTCAGTGACAGTTTGCGTGCAGAGTAAGCCACGCCTTGTGCATGGTTGCCTGCTGAAGCACAAATCACACCGCGCGCTTTTTGCTCATCGCTCAACTGACTGATGCGATTATAGGCACCGCGCAATTTAAAGGATTTGACCGGTTGTAAGTCTTCACGCTTGAATCGAATGTCATTGGCAAAACGTTGGGTCAGCTTGGGCGCCGTTTCAAGTGGTGTTTGAATAGCAACGTCATAGACGGTGGCTTGTAAGATGGCTCGTACCCAATGTGACAGCATAGTAATCCCTAAACAGAATGAATATAAAAACGAAATAGATTAGCCTATGCCGATTTTTAGTATCTTGCAAGACTCAATTACAGTTTTCTTGGGATTTCGTGCTTGAATGTCCATGAAGTGCAGTTATTTGCCGAAATTAAGTCTTAGCTATGCATGATAGGATTCACAAATTAGCGTCATGATGCGCTAACATCGATGAATATCATCGGTTATAATAGCCGCGCATTTTATCTGTTTTAGCCTTTTACTTTTTTTAAGACCATACGTTTATTTTCCAAGGATTTATGATGAGTGATCAGCAAGCACAAAAGCAAGCTGCGGCCCGCGCCGCCCTAAGCTATATCGAAGACGATATGATACTTGGGGTAGGGACGGGTAGTACGGTCAACTGTTTGATTGAGTTGTTGCCACAATTGAAGCTTGCTGGTGCGGTTGCCAGTTCACAGGTGACTGAAGACAAACTTCGCGCGCTTGGTATCGAAATAGTCGATTTAAACTTTGCTGGTACGCTAGATGTTTATATCGATGGTGCTGATGAAGTCAATGAGCACTTGCAACTTATCAAAGGCGGCGGCGGTGCATTGACTCGCGAAAAGATTGTGGCAGCAGCGTCTAACAAGTTCGTTTGCATGGTCGATGAGAGCAAAAGCGTTGAGATATTAGGTCGCGCGTTTCCAGTGCCAATTGAAGTATTACCACAAGCACGCTCGTATGTGGCTCGTCAATTGGCCAAATTAGGCGGTGAGCCCGTCTATCGTGAAGACTTTGTCACTGATTATGGTAACGTTATCTTAGATACCTATGATCTGGATGTGAGCAATCCAATCGCGCTAGAAAAAGAGCTGAATAATATCGTAGGTGTGGTCTGCAATGGTATTTTTGCGGCGAACCAAGCGGATGTGTTATTAAAAGCAGGTGCAAATGGCGTAACGACGCTCACGCGTTAATTTATATCCATACGCTTCCTAAAAACTGAATAATAAAAAAGGCAGACTATATATTAGTCTGCCTTTTTTGTGTCTTGCTTTACAAGTAACTTACTTTGCTTAGCTATGAGGGTGTGTAAGTGATTAAGACAACTTAATTTTGTCTTTTAGCAAAAACTCCATCAATGCTTTTTGTGCATGTAAGCGGTTTTCGGCTTCATCCCAGACGACAGAGCGTGGGTCGTTCAGCATATCATGGGAGATCTCTTCGCCGCGATGGGCGGGCAAGCAATGCATAAACACCACTTCAGGATCGGCTTTGTCTAACAGAGACGGCGTCACTTGATAAGGGGCAAAACGACGTGCGCGCGTATTTTGCTCGGATTCTTGACCCATACTTGCCCACACATCGGTGACAATTAAGTTAGAATCTTTTGCTGCGTCTTGTACGTTTTCTACCAAACTCACGCAATGTGAGAAACGCTCCATAAGCTTTGGATCAGGCTCGAACCCATAAGGTGCTGCGACGCGTAATTCAAAACCAAACTGATTGGCAGCTTGCATAAATGACGAGCACATATTGTTGCCATCACCGACCCACGTGACGATCTTATTTTCGATACTACCGCGATGCTCGTAATAGGTCTGCATATCAGCAAGTAGTTGGCATGGATGGTATTCATCGGTCAATGCATTGATAATAGGTACACTAGAGTATTTTGCAAAGGTTTCAACTTTTTCGTGTCCAAAGGTACGAATCATAATGATATCTACCATGCTAGAAATCACGCGTGCTGAGTCTTCTAGTGGCTCGCCGCGACCGAGCTGCGTATCGTTAGGTGATAAGAATATGGCATTACCACCAAATTGACCCATGCCGGTCTCAAATGAGATACGGGTACGCGTTGAAGATTTTTCAAATATCATGCCAAGCGTACGACCAACAAAAGGCTGATATATCTCGCCTGCGTGTTGCATCTTACGCAATTCGCTTGCGCGTTTGATTAAGTTTTCTAGTTCTTGTTTGGTTAAATCAGATAAGGTTAAAAAATGGCGCAAACTCATAGTAATCCTAGCAGTCGATCGCAGTCAGTGAAACGTCATCAGTCTTCAATAGCATCGCGTCAGTGCGTATACTGGGTTGACAACAAACTTTTAGTATAGCGTATTTACTTTCAATGTAAACGTTCAATTTTATCAAGATCAAATGGCTTGCTAAATAGACCAAAATCGCATTAGCAAGCCACAATACTCATATGCTAATGACTACGCCTGTGTACGGTTTGGACGTATGCTGAGGCGACACAATAGCTCATAGCTGATCGTCCCAGCATGACCTGCAACTTCATCGACATGCGGCGCATCACCCCAGAGCATGACTTTGCTATCCAAAGCAAGACTTTCAGGCGTTTTGCTGACATCAATGACAATCATATCCATTGCCACACGCCCAATCACAGGACAACGGTAGCTTTGATTGTCGTTAGCATCGATAACGGTGACATAAGCGTCGTCACTTATTACACGCGGATAGCCGTCTCCGTAACCCACACTCACGAGAGCGGTTCTGGTGTCTTGCTGCGCACGCCAGCGGCTACCATAGCCGATAGCATCATTTGCACTGACCATTTGTAGTGCTATAATTTGAGCACTAAATTCCATCGCGGGCTGCAAGTCTAATTCTTGTGCGCTTTTATCAACGACAGGTGAGCTACCATACAAGATAATGCCTGGGCGTACCCAATCATAATGGTACTCTGGAAAGTTGACGACACCAGCAGAGTTGCATAGTGAGCCTTGGATATCTGGGCTAATGGTATCTTTCAAAGTCGCTAGTACGCTTGAGAAGCGCTCAATTTGCATTGCATTTAGTGGGTGGTCATGGTCATCAGCATTGGCAAAATGTGTGGCTAGGATTAGCTGATAACCTGCTTCATGTAGGCGCTTTGCTGCTGATAGCACACCTTCAGCATTGAAACCCAAACGGTTCATACCTGTATTGTATTTGAGCCAAACCACATTAGTTGCACTATTGGCGGGTGGAATATTTTGTAGTGCCCAATCTAGCTGTGGTCCGTGGTGAATCACGCAGCTAATCTCATGCTCGATCGCTTGCTGCCACTCATCAGCGCTAAATGCCCCTTCTACTAGACCGATGGTTTTATCCCAGCCTAACTGTCTGGCTTCTAGCGCTTCAGTCAACGTTGCGACACCGATACCATCTGCTTGCTGCAGGGCTGGCAAGACTGCCGCTACGCCATGTCCGTAAGCATTGGATTTGACCATGGCCAATACTTTCGATTGGGGTGCTCGTTGTTTTACTTGATTTAGGTTATGGGTAAGGGCTTTTGGTTTTATGGTAATAGTGCGCATAATCGCCTTCTTTATGAGTAGAATTATGAAGTGATAAAGCCAGTATGGCATCAATGGAGTTGATGCCGTACTGGCTATTGTATTAAAAACTGATTATATAAAATTGTTTATTAACCTATGACTAAATCTGAGTATATATAAGGCTTAGTCTTGGTCAGGCTTATAATTTATAAGATAGGTTACTCATCATTCTCAAAACTGACGCCCTGATAGTATTCTGGCGTTAGATTAATGAAGCGGGTAAATTGACCTTCAAAACCCAAACGTACGGTGCCAATAGGGCCGTTACGTTGTTTACCAATGATGATTTCAGCCACGCCTTTGTGGTCTGAGTTTTCATTGTATACCTCATCACGGTAGATGAACATAATCAAATCGGCATCCTGCTCAATCGCACCAGACTCACGTAGATCTGACATGATAGGGCGTTTATTTGGACGGTTTTCTAGACTACGGTTAAGCTGTGATAAAGCAATCACAGGACACTCAAGCTCACGTGCGAGCGCCTTTAGACTACGCGAAATCTCAGAAATCTCGCCAACACGGTTACCATCTAGACTTGGCACTTTCATCAACTGAAGATAATCGACCACGACAGCACCCAAGCGCCCATCATGGTTTTTGGCGATACGGCGACAGCGAGAGCGCATCTCAGAGGGCGGTAGGGCAGTACTGTCATCAATATACAAATGCTTTGATTGCAAATGTTGAATGGCATTCATCATTTTTGCCCATTCATCTTCATTCATTTGACCAGAACGTAGATGCGTCTGGTTAATCGCGCCCCATGAAGACAGCAAACGCATGACGATAGATTCCGCAGGCATCTCCATCGAGAACACCACAACGGGCAAATCCTCATTAAACAAAACCCCTTCTGCCAAGTTCATTGCAAAAGTGGTTTTACCCATAGAAGGACGCGCAGCGACGATAATCAGATCACCCGCTTGCAGGCCTTGCGTTTTATTATTTAGCTCGACAAATGGCGTTTGTAAACCAATCATGCCGTCAGGGTTGGATTTTAATTCTTGAATCTTATCGATAACATTGGTTAAGACCGAAGTAATACCGACAGGGCCCCTCTGTTCTGCGCGTTTGTTATGCTGCTCATTGATACTAAATATCTTACCCTCGACATTGTCCAAGATATCACTAACACTTTGGTCTTTTGGATTATAGGCAAGCGTCAGCATGTCATTACCAGTGGTAATTAATTGACGCAGCGTTGAGAGCTCACGCACACGCTGGGCATATGCAGTCAGGTTAAACAAGGTCGCCGGACTTTGGCTCAAAATATCAGCCAAATAACTGTCACCACCTGCGCCTTTGAGTAACTTTTGCGCTTCTAACCAGTCGTGTACCATGACCGTATCATAAGGCTCATTAACGGCTGCAAGGTGAGCAATGGCATCAAAAATATATTGATGTCGCCCAGCATAAAAGTCATCTTTGGTGACGATATCGGCAATCTTGTCGTACGCCTCTTCGATACTCATCAAAGACGCGAGCAATGCCTTTTCAATATCGATATTGTGTGGCGGTGTCTGATTGAGTAAGTCGTCGGTTTTGTCGTTTTCTGCCATGAGTGCCTAATGAGTCAAAATGGGTATAAAAAAGGATGTCGATGATAGCGCAAAACAGATATGGTACATCTCTACGGTAGACGTACCAAAACGTGGTTTTAGATTTGCCTGCAAATGCTACAATCAGAAGCGAAAGTTTAACACATAATGTGATTTTTTAGGCTGAGTAAGCAACTAAATCTACAGTGGTTGTTATGCATAAAATAAGAGACCGCATCCATTGTCTAAACGTAAAAACTGAAAATATTTACGATAAATACAATAAAATCAATAATTTGAATAAAAAAAGGCTATTGTTATGACAGAAAAAAAGCGACCATTATTAATCACGACAGGTGAGCCTGCGGGCATTGGCATGGATGTCGTACTGAGTTTGGCGGCAGAGGGCAAGCTGCAAGATTTTGACCGTCCCATTTGGGTAATCGCTGATGCGAGCGCGATGCAAGTTCGTGCAGCTGAGTTGGTTACAGCCGGGCTTTTTGAGAGCATACCTATTTGGCATACTATCAATACAGATATAAATGCCGATAATTTCGATGTTAACTTGGTAGAGCAGATATCACAGCAAGACATAGACGCTGATAGTGCTTTTATCCTACTGAATATTCCTTGTGCCGCACCCGTTGTCTGCGGGCAAATCAATATCGCTAACTCAGCGATGGTGGCTCAGCAGTTAGATATTGCTCATAAACTGGCAATAAATAATACAGTCGCTGCCATCGTCACCGGACCATTGCAAAAATCAGCGTTGATAGATGCTGGTATCAAGCTGTTAGATGGCACCATGTTTAGTGGTCATACTGAGTTTTTTATGCAGCAAAGTGGCTGTGAGAAGGTGGTCATGATGCTAGCCAATCAAGCGATGAAAGTCGCGCTTGTCACTACCCATCTGCCATTAAAAGACATCCCTGCTGCGATTACTGCGGATAACGTGCGTCAAACGGTAAAAATCGTCATTGATGATATGAGAGAAAAGTTTGGTCTCGCGCAGCCTCGTATCTTGGTTTGCGGCCTCAATCCACATGCAGGCGAGGGCGGGCATTTGGGTATGGAGGAGATTGAAATCATCAACCCAGTCTTACGAGAATTTATCGATGCAGGCGTCAATATTTCAGAGGCGATGCCAGCAGATACGTTATTTACCACCGGACATTTAGCGAACTGTGATGCGGTCATCGCCATGTATCATGACCAAGGATTGCCTGTACTCAAATCGCACGGTTTTGGCGATACGGTTAATCTAACCTTAGGATTGCCTTATATTCGTACCTCTGTCGATCATGGTACGGCGCTAGATTTGGCAGGACACGGCGGGGCGAGTGCGACCAGTCTATATCAAGCACTAAATATGGCTAATGAGATGGCGGATAAGTCACTCACTAATTGATATATCTGTTATGACTCATCGCTTTATAGGTGTTGTTCACGTCGTACTTGATTATTTTAGTGTGAGTAATACCTATTTATGAAGAATTAAGCGTAATGTAAATGGTTTCATGATAGCTGTCTGTTGATAGGCTTGAAGGGTGAAATAGCTGGTTATCTTGGGGGTGTACCCTAATTAAAACTTCTTATCAATTTTACTAAGTAATTTGATTATTACATTTTGATATTGCTATTATTGCCCATGATAAAAAAAAGCTACGATAGATTGAGCATCGTAGCTTTTTAGTTGGATCCATTTGATTTTTGAGTATCGAAAGTTCAGCCTAACCTACGTGCCAGTTTATATTTAAAAAACATAGTATTTAGCCTTATTTATTGCAAACTAACTTAATTAGGGTCTATGACACAATTTTTTTTGAAATTCAAGCCAAGGTTCAAGCTGTCCTTCAACGATACCTTCATAAGTTTCCCAATCATTTTTTAGAAAATCATAAAGTATAGGATGCATCCTATCATTTAGACCTGCTGATAAATCAACCGCTGTTAAGCTTACGTAACTGTCTGCTAAAATCTCTATATTATAGACATCGCTTTCCCTATACGTTATTAAGCCTTGGTAAGTGCTACAGCTTGCTAAATAATAAGTTTCAACTTTATTCTCACTATAATTTTTACCTTCATAAATACTATATATGTATATGAAGTCACTATCATTCTTACTCAGTGCTCTAATCATAATTTTAAATTCTACCCATGCGTTAAATTGAGCTATGCCTTCAATTTTTTAGTCATTAAATTCATAGTTAGAACTAGCATCTCGATGCCTGTATAGTGCACCAAATATATAATGATTACTCATCGAGTGAATATACCACCTTGAAAATAAGTTTAAAGACTGAGTAGGGATCAATCCTAAAAAGGCAGCAGCCTGAGACGCTTTCCTACCGTGTCCTTGATCCGGTGAACGAAAACTTTGATCTGCACGGTGAAGAATGGAAAAGCGAGAAACCGATGTACCAAGGCCACTGCCACCTCCCTTATATTATGGCGGCGGTTATGGTCTTAAACGCAGGCACGCAATCCTAGGATCAGGACCCTAAGCTTGTCTAGTCACAGATACCGATTGATTGACCAATTCCATGGATCCGAACGAGGTTAAGAATGCGACGCTGGATGCATCGGACCCAACACCAATACGAGCCATCGTGTCTGCACCTGCCATGCCAGTCGGATCAATGAGGTGCCAGCTCCCTCCGAGATAGACCTCGGCCACGGCATGAAAGTCTTGTGGCGTCACATCGGGCGCATAAACACTCGCGAACCTAGCCGGTATCGACGACGCGCGCGCTAATGTCACGAGAACATGCGCGAAGTCGCGGCATACGCCCTGACGTTGAACAAAACTATCGAGCGCGGTGGTTTGGGCGTGGCTTGATCCGGGCACATAGCTAAACGCCGACTCGATCCAATCGCGCATCGCAGCAATCCGTGCGCCGCCAGCAAGATCGCCAAACTCGGCTTCCACGAAAGCTTGGAACTGGTCTGACGGGCAATAATGAGACGGCATCAAATGCCTGATCGTCTCTCCGGGTAAAAGATGCAGGGGCGTTTGGGACAATGTCGATATGTCCAAGGCAGGACGGTCAACGGCGATTTCTGCGAGGTAAGTGCAGCTAAAATCCCCTTCGGCGTGAATCCAAATCCGTTCTCCTATGCCATCATCAGCGGCAACCCGTGAAAAATGCGCAACGTCTGATGTCCAAATCTCGGTCGATCGCACCCGTTGATCCGCAAGATCGGCGGCTTCAATCTGAAGCAAAAGATCCATCGGCTCTGAGAGTCGATAATAGAGGGTGACGTTAAGTTTCAGGATCATATTTGAATTCCCTAAGGGCATGGGTCTGGTAGGCTGACGATCGCGCGGGTCTGAACCGCTTCGACTATATCAGAGACTGGTTTACTGGAGTCAGGTAGCAATGCCTGACAGGATTAAATTATCATAATACCGCTTTTTAAACTCAAAAGGTGAGACATAGTCACTTACATTATGTAGTCGGGCTTTATCAGACGTGAGAAGCGTTAAAAATTAATTCATTATCGATTTAGCGTTACGCCGCAACTATTATGATGACTCACATCTTTGGGCTTGTTCTTGTCTGCTAGCGCTCGTTTTAGTGCTGCCATTGTTATCATAGCAGCGTTTATATTAAATGGATTCAGAGGTAAAAACTCACTGGGTCGGTTATCCAAAAGCATGGCTCGTCTGCCGATAATAATTGTTCAAAAACACAGCCTAATTAGGAGCTGTGGTATAATTTATCATTATAAAGCTAAAACATTGCTGCTATTACATTATCATCGCCCATTTCTCTTTTATACATTAAGACTCTTTTATGTCCAAAACTTCATTTGATGCCCAAACCATTTCTAACAGTTTACGTACTGCCAAGCACCAGCCGCGTAAGCGCTTTGGTCAAAACTTCTTGCATGATACCAGCGTCATTCGCGAAATCGTTGAAAGTATTCGTCTAGAGCGCGATGACAATTTGATTGAGATTGGGCCTGGTATGGGCGCATTGACCGAGCCGTTATTAGCAGAAGTGGATGCGATGACAGTCGTAGAGTTAGATCGCGATTTGGCTGATAGCTTACGTATTCGTATTGGTGCCAATAGTCATCCAAACTTTGAGATTATCAAAGACAATGCCATGCACGTTGACTATCGTGACCTTTATAGCGAAGCGCGCGGTAAACTGCGCGTGGTGGGTAACTTACCATATAATATTTCAACGCCTATTTTGTTTCACTTGCTTAGCTATGCGGATGTGATCCAAGACATGCACTTTATGCTACAAAAAGAAGTGGTTGAGCGTATTACGGCCGATGTTGGTAGCAAAACTTATGGTCGTCTGTCTGTCATCATGCAGTATTACTGTGATACAGATTATTTGCTGACTGTGCCTCGCGGGGC
This sequence comes from Psychrobacter sp. Ps6, assembly GCF_022129235.1. Classification (GTDB taxonomy): domain Bacteria; phylum Pseudomonadota; class Gammaproteobacteria; order Pseudomonadales; family Moraxellaceae; genus Psychrobacter. The sequence continues at coordinate 55,755 of NZ_JADQAI010000012.1, forward strand.
TTTTAATCCCCCGCCGAAAGTCACTAGTGCTGTTTTTCGACTGACACCGCATATCGATAAACCGATAGTAGCAGAGGATGAAGAGTATTTTGCTATCGTGGTACGTGAGACCTTTAACCATCGTCGCAAGACGCTACGCGCTATCTTCAAAAAATCAACCTTGCTGCCGACGCTGAGTGAGGATGATTTCGCTGCTTGCGGTATCGATCCACAGGCACGTCCTGAAACCTTAAGCGTTACAGATTTTGTCAATCTAAGCAATCAGGCTCGTCATATAGACGTTTATTGTAAATAATTACCAATTACTATTATATAAAAATCATAGAGGTATTATGAGTTTTCGCCATCAGTATGTCATTGGTGACCTACAAGGTTGCCACGCGGCTTATCTACAATTACTAGAGACATTGGATTTTGATCCTAATCAAGACAAGTTATGGTTTGCCGGTGATTTGGTAGCGCGTGGTGAGGACTCATTAAATACCTTGCGCGACGTCAAAGCATTGTGTGAGCAGGGCGCCGCAGCAACTGTGTTAGGCAATCATGACATCAATTTAATTGCAGTCTGGCGCGGGGCTGCAAAACTCAAGAGCAAAGACAAGACTGCGCCAATTTTTGCAGCGGATGACTGTGATGAATTACTTGAGTGGTTACGCAGGCAGCCTATATTGGCGTATCCAGATGAGCATACGGTGCTGGTACATGCAGGGATTCCACCACATTGGAGTATTGAGGCAGCAGCAGCATATGCCAAAGAGCTAGAATCGCAGCTGCAAGGTAGCTTAGAGCAGCTTGATGAATTGCTACCGAATTTGTATAGCAAAAAAGCCGATAAATGGCATGCAGGCATTGATGGCTTTACTAAGATGCGAGCGATTGCCAATTACTTTACTCGTATGCGCCTGTGTCAGCAGGATGGCTTGCTTGAGTTTGACTTTACAGCAGGGCTAGATGAGCCTATGCCAACCGATTTTTTACCATGGTTTGAGTGGCAAGTATCGCGCACGCGTAAGATACTATTTGGTCACTGGGCCGCACTGCAAGGCGAGATTGATTTACCACATGCGCGTGCACTCGATGGTGGGTGCGTATGGGGCAACTGTCTGTTGGCATATCGTCTCAGCGACGGCAAGGTAATAGCTTCAAGTGCACAGTGCCCGAGTTCATAACGTGGGCTACGAATACCCGGACTACAAATACCTTAATATAAAAGCCTAAATAATCTTTTTAAATAGGTCCGCAAATGCCGTCTTTTTCAAGCGGGCTATTGATCAATTAATAGCCCTGTTTTGATGGTTCTACTGAGATATGCTCAAATGATTAACATTGAGTGATGCTCAAATGATTAATAAGTCATCTAACTGAGTCATCAAGGAATAACGTCGTACCTGAATAATAGGACAGCTGCGGTTGACGCGACCAGTAGCCCAAGAAATATAAATAGTAAGATATTATCTTGAGTTAACTTTTCTTCAAGCTCAGAGTAACCTAAGTCATCAAAGGTGATGTAGTTTGTGTCATGACTGATGTTAGAGTAGTCGAACTTCCTCACACATTCAATAAAATATTCAACAAACCAGTATGGCCAGTGTTCTGGTTTGAATGGTGAGATCTCTCCTAACTGAGCATGATCAGACAATCTATGCCAGTTACTGGCGCTTAAGTTAAGACTGTGCATACGCCAATCTTCAAAACGGCACTGACTGACCTGCTCAACAGCAACGACATCTACTTTTCTGTGATTCCTATCTTTAAATATTCTTTGCATAAGAGAAAATACAACGTCTTTTGCGCCTTCTAAGCATTGAAGGAAGCTTTTTTCATCATTGCATAGAAAACCTGCAATTTTATTATTTTTATTATAGACATGCGAGTGTCTTTGGATATGCTCAAATACAGATCTATCGGTGGTATTAACTCTACTAACATAGATGAGTCTTACAAGGGAGGTTGATGCAACGTCCTTCATAGATTCTTCCAGTTTACTATGACTGGCTATATTCATTCTTGTCCTCTTTTAGTGATCTATCCCAATTTCTTATTGAGCCTGCTCCTCATTATTTTAGATGATTTTTGAATCCTAAGTTTGTTGAGCTGTGCGAGAGTTTTGCTTCTACGTCCATATTTTTAAGATTAAGGGGTAAAAGCTTTAGCTAAGTTGTGTGGGTGCTTTAGGTCTGATATCAAATGATTTTACAATAATTTACCAAGCACAAAGCCGCCCAAGCGAGCCCTTTAGTCAGGCAGCTTTGGCGGTTTTTTAGGTTTTGGTAAAGGAGTTTTGGCATCGCCAGTGGCCTTGTCATCAGCATCCGCATGATTTGACTCGTGACCAACAGTATCATCATTATCGATGGTATTGAGCGTCTTGGTGACTTTGTCATATTGGATATCGTCAGTATAAGGCGTGCTATTTAGCTCTTCATCTGCCAGACCATCATCAAGATTGACAACCTTCTTAGGAGAATTGTGAGGTTGGGTGTGATCGCCCTGTGGTTGACTGTCATAGTATATGTCTGTACTCGCTTCCGCGTTTTGCGCTACTGCTTGCTTAGACTCGGGTAATATTCTGACATCAGACAATCGGCGTACCACATAATTGCTTGGTATGGCTTTTCCATTTTTTTGTGCTGAAGTGTCATCAAATATCATGTGACCTTGACTATCGATGCGTGCATATTTCATTGGCTTGTCGCGTGGCCAGAAAAAGTCAGAAGGATGGCTAATGATATGTCCAAACACTAGCTTTGTGAGACGACTCCATTCAAAGAAACGCACTTCTTTTGAACGTAAAGCAACAAATAACGCCAGCGAAAAACTGACTATTAAGTTGACCATACCAATAAGTGCCACACCCAATATAGAAATCAGAATGAGGCTCCAGCTGATGTCATCAGCAGATATATTGAACAATCCGTGTGCCAAGTTCGCTGAAGCAAAAGCAATGTGGCGAATATCAATTGGTAAGCCGAATATGTAGCCGATGGTTGCTGTACTACCTAAGAAAACCCCGAACAAAAAGTTACCCATGATAGCGCCCAAGTTCGCTTCTATGAAGCCGCCTAAACGCTTAAGCCATGATGCAGGGAGTATATATTGTAGTAGTTTATGGCGTTGAATACGCGCACCTACTTTATTATAGACCGCTAAATTGTCGTAATAACCCGCGATCAAACCTGCTAAGAACAAATACACGCCAGCGATAGCAGCATGAGGAAGCGCTAATGAGTGAAATGGATCCAAGTCATGTAGTAGATGACCTGCTTTTTCGGTACCAATCATCGGTGCGCCTGTATACTGTAACCAAGCAGAAGAGATGATAAGAGCAACGGGTATCGCTAACATAACGTTACCCATGATAGCGATGAACTGAGTACGTAAAATGTCAACGACCAACTCTGATAGCTTATTCAACTGATGAGACTTCTTGCCAGAGCCTTCAGATATAGTAGACGCAATAGCAGCAGCGGTCATCGCTGGCTGCTTGGTAGCGACCGTTCCTCGAATAACGTGGATGAACACAAAGCCCAAGCCATAAATCATACTGTTGATAAATGCACGTCCCATCGGTGCGAGCGCCAATTGGTACGCCAGTATTTTTATGGTGGCCATAAAGGCAATGACAAAACCGCCAATAGAGGCTTTTTTGAGCATTTTTTGATAGCCAGACTTATCGGTGCTGATATAGTGCTCACCCACGCGACTGGCGTTTTCAGTGACTTTACGTGATAGTAGTTTGGTATTGTTATCAATCAAGTGGCCAATACTATAACGTCGATTGGCAGTCGTAATCAGTGTTTGTATCAGCTCAATGACAGCGCGATCTCTTTTTTGATTGTCATCTGTGACCAGCTCTGTCAAGATACGCACCCGCTGTAAGCTCTGATCTAAGCGCAGCATCATATTGGTCAAGCGAATAGAGATACCTGTTTTATAGATACGTTTGCGGATAGTGGCAACGATATCTTCACACTGCTCAATCATGACCAGCAATGGTGCGGGATCAACGGCTTGCTCAGGGGTAATGTCGGTTAAGGTATCAAGCTCATGCGCTTGTCTGTATTGATTAACAAAGAGCACCGCTTCTTGGTTTTGAGCAACAAAAGAGGCAGAGTAGTTGAGCATCTGTGGATAAGCGTCCATTAAATCAGGATGCAAGCCAAGACCACTGATACGATAAGATAAAATAATAATCGCGTTCAAAATGCTGTTTTTTGCCGTGGCAACCAAGTCTAGGTGTTTTTCTTCCACCCTCAGAAGCTGCACGAGTTCGTCCCATTTTTTTGTCTCAATATTGGCAAGCCAGCGCTCATCAGTGCGCTTATCAAACAAGTAACCAACCAGCTCAACAACTGAGTCGTCTTGAGGCAGTATCGGCAAAAACCGATGCCCGACCAATCGTCTTAAGCTATTGAAGAATCCTTGATCCGACATAATACCTGTATCGGTATATAGCGCGATTTGACGATATTGGATAATCAATTTTAGGACAAAGCTAGAGAGTCCGTCGCCATATTCTGGATGTTGATGCAGAATATCAATAAGGGATTGGATGTTTTCGTTAGCTAAAGCGGGTTCCTTGTCACTGACGCGTAACTCATCGATCAAGCGTTTGAGCATCGCCGGATCGGGCACATCACTTAGGGCTGTAATTTGTTGTAAAATGCGTTTTAATTCTGACACGTCGCACCCTTTATTGTGGTTGTTTCAATCGTTTTTATTATTTGCTAATGTGCATTGCATAGTAAGTCGTAATGATTTTTTAAGAACTTGGTAAAGTTATCATTTCATTTGAGCGACACTCTGTCTTGCATCATTTTAATCGTAACCACGCATGGATAGTGAATTATTTTGTTAGCAGTTATTTTGACAAAAAAAAGGACAGCAACCAGACTGTCCTTTTTATTAGCATTTTATAAAATGATTACAATGCGCATTTAGCTAGCAGGCACATCAAAATAGTCAAGATCAAAGTTCATCATCGGGTCACTACCAGCTTTGACCATTTGTGCATGAGCGTCAATACGTGGCAAGATACGACCAACAAAGTAATCTGCAAGCTTGGCTTTATTGGTATAAAAATCGCCTTCTTTGCCATCTGCTGCTTCTACCATCAACGCAAACATGTAGGAATAAGCGAGGTAGCCAAAGGCATGCATATAATCAACTGCACAGCCATTGATTTCGTTTTTGCGTTCGCCAATATTGTTCAGAACTGTTGTGGTGAGCTCTTCAATTGTATCCGCCGCATCTAAAGTGGCTTGTTTGATACCATGATCCGCTTGCATGTTATTGACGAAATCACGAATCTCACCCAAGAAATGCATGACATATTTGCCGTTATTTTTTGCCACTTTACGACCTAGTAAGTCAAGTGCCTGAATACCGTTGGTACCTTCATAAATCTGAGCAATACGCGTATCACGAACGATTTGCTCCATACCCCATTCGCGGATATAGCCATGACCACCGAAGACTTGCTGGCAATCAACCGTTGCTTCTAGCGCTTTGTCAGTCAAGAATGCTTTAGCCACTGGCGTCAGTAGGGCAACACGAGCAGCGGCGGCTTTTGCTGATTCAGGATCGGTACTAAATTTTTCTTCGTCTAGATTTTTGGCGACATACATCGCAAAGCAACGTGAGGCTTCGGTATTGGCTTTGGCGTTCAATAGCATGCGACGGACATCGGCATGGTGAATGATGGCATCCGCAGGTTTTTCTGGGCTTTGTAATTGCGTATCGCTGCGGCCTTGGCCACGGTCGTTGGCGTATAGAGCCGCGTTCTGATAAGCAAGCTCAGAACCACCAAGACCTTGTAAACCCATGGTGACACGCTCATAGTTCATCATAATGAACATTGATGATAGGCCGGTGTTTTCTTCGCCAACCATCCAACCTTTGGCATTGTCAAAGTTCATCACACAAGTGGCAGACGCTTTGATACCCATTTTGTGCTCGATAGAGCCAACGGCTAATGTATTGCGCTCGCCCAAGCTACCATCTGTATTGACCAAGAATTTTGGTACAACAAACAGTGAGATGCCTTTTGAGCCTTCTGGGGCATTGGGAGTTTTTGCCAATACTAAATGAATGATATTGTCTGTGAGATCGTGCTCACCACCAGTAATAAAGATTTTGGTACCAGAGATATTATAGCTGCCATCATCGTTAGGCACGGCTTTGGTTTTGATGATACCCAAATCCGTACCCGCATGTGGCTCTGTCAAGCACATAGTACCAGACCATTCACCACTGTACATTTTTTCTAAATAAGTCTGCTTTTGTTCTTCAGAGGCAGCTGCATTCAGACACAGTGTTGCACCGACGGTTAGGTTAGGGTATAGGGCAAACGATTGGTTGGCCGTAAAAACCATCTCTTCGGTGAGCATGGTAACCATTTTTGGGAAGCCTTGACCGCCGTATTCAGCGTTACCGCTTAAGCCAACCCAGCCTGATTCAGCATACTGTTTGTACGCGTCTTTAAAGCCTGCTGGTGTGGTGACAACGCCGTCACCCTGAAAAGTTGCACCTTCTTCGTCGCCGCTACGGTTGATAGGTAGTAGGATGTTTTTCGAAAGTTTTGCCATTTCTTCTAAAATCATATCAACCGTTTCCATGTCGACATGAGCTAAGTTTTCGTTATTTTGCCAAAATTGTGGCGCTTTAAATACATCATTTAACATAAAACGCATGTCATTAAGAGGGGCGTTATAAACAGCCATAAACATTCCTTTGGTTTAAATAGATAAAATTGGAGTTGTTAAGATTATCAACTGTTCTCTTGATGTAACCTTAGCGATTCATATTCAAAGTTTAACAAATAAGCTTGTGCGCGGGTGTATTTCTTCGTGAATTGTGCGTGCACCAAAAGTTAGCAGCTGCTATTGCAGTGATTAAAGGTACTTTAAAACTTGTAGCTATCTATAAAGGAATGCTAATTAATATATAAATATATCCATAAACCAAATCGGCAACACACCGAAGTATGTTGCCGATAAAATACAATATGAGTAGCGCTTAATGTTTAATTAAAAAGCAAACTGATCAACATCCATGCTCATGTATGGCTCTACACCAGTGCTGATACGCTGTACGTGCGTAGTAGTACGTGGCAATAGCTTAGCAAAGTAGAACTGAGCTGTTTTTACCTTGGCGTCATAGAATGCTTTTTCGCCAGTACCATTTGCAATAGCAGTCTGAGCAACCAGTGCCATACGTGCCCATAAGTAAGCTAGGGTTACATAACCACTAAAGTACATATAATCAACTGCCGCACCGCCTACTGCATCTGGATTTTCAGTAGCTTGCATACCAATCCGTGCAGTCAAATCGCCCCACTCTTTAAGATGCTTGGCAAGTGGGCGAATGAACTGACCCATCTCGTCATTTTCTTTGTTGTCTTCACAAAATTCTTGGATGACCTTTACAAAGTTAGCCAGTAGCTTACCTTCTGAGCCTAAAACTTTACGACCCAACAAGTCAAGTGCTTGAATCTCTGTGGTGCCTTCGTATAAGCATGAAATGCGCGTATCACGTACGTTCTGCTCCATACCCCATTCGCTAACAAAACCATGACCACCGTAAACCTGAACACCGTGATTAGCGGCTTCTAGACCTGTTTCAGTCAAGAACGCTTTAGCAATTGGTGTCAATAATGACAGCATTTGGTCAGCAAACTTTAACTCTTCGCCTTCGCCTTTTGCGACGGTATCTGCAAAGTGTGAAAGGTAATAAACCAATGCGCGACCGCCTTCAGCAAAGGCTTTTTCGGTTAATAGCATGTTGCGAACGGCTGGATGAACAATGATAGGATCAGCAGCTTTCTCTGGCGCTTTAGTACCTGATAGCGCGCGCATCGCTAAGCGATCTTTTGCGTAAGTCAATGAACCTTGGAACGCGTACTCTGCTGCAGTCAAACCTTGAACAGCAGTACCGATACGTGCCACATTCATAAAGGTGAACATGCACTGTAGGCCGCGATTTTCAGGTCCGATCAAATAACCAGTTGCGCCATCGAAGTTCATCACACAAGTTGCAGAGGCTTTGATACCCATTTTATGCTCGATAGAGCCGCAAGCGACATTATTGCTTTCGCCTAGGCTGCCATCTTCATTA
>NZ_JADQAI010000006.1 GCF_022129235.1 Psychrobacter sp. Ps6
AGCTATTTGACGCCGTTTGTCAAAGATTTAGCCATTTTTAGCCCATTTAGTGATACACGTTTGAATTAGGGACACGCCCTAGTAATGTCAGTTATAAGTTAACCGTCTACTAAATGTGTCATTTAAAACTGCCAACTATAGACCACGTCTACCGCGTTCTCGGCGGCTGAACTGGCTTCTACGTAGATGCGACGAGTCAACTGATAGCGAACAGACAGACTGTTTTGAGCATTGAAAACACCTACGCCATAGCGAATATACAAGTCAGGGGTCACGTAACCGGTGACATTGACATTGGTATCTTCACTACTGCCTGAGGCATCAACGGTCAAACTCTGTAAGCCAAAAACTTGTCCAATTTGATTGGTAAGGCTGCGCGTTCCACTAAGACCAAAGCTTAGTCCAGCTGCTGCCAAGTTATTGGTCACTTGTGACTTGAACCCTTGCTCACTGATTTGAGTCGCACTTTTGTTATCGATTCGCCCTGTCACTAGCGCATTCATTGCTTGCTGCTGGGTCAAACCTGCATTATTAAAGACGATGATATTTGGGCTTTCAGTCGTACCTTTCACACGCAGACCCACTGTTTTACCATTAATGGTTTTTGCAGCTTCAATACTCAAGCTAGGCTTCATAACGTCGCCATTGAAGCGCACTTGACCATAATTGAGCTCTAGGCTTTGACCAAAAGCATTAATGTTGGTACGACGCGAGACCTGAACCACTCCTTTTGCGCGCATGATACCTGTGCCATTTTGGTTGATGTTAATCGCACCAGCCAACGGAATGACGGCACCAAAACCACGGAAGTTGATATCATCGCCTAAATCGACACCGATATCAGCATTAATAGACCAAGGTTTTGACATTGCCAATACGTCATCGATGTTACCAATCAAACGACGGTCTAGCACAACTACATCTTCAGATTGAGTCACAATGTCTTCGCTGGCTTCTGGTGGACGAATGGTCGCTGACGGCACGCTAACTGCCCCTTTGATGTCCACATAGCGGTCACTTGGACGTACGATAATGTCAATATCAGGATTGATCTCAGCCACTAGTAAAGGCGGCTGCGTAATCACAAGCCCTTCACCAACAATACTCAATTTGGCTTGTAGCTTTTGCTGCCAATTGACCGTACCGGTCAGTGTACCTGTCCCTGTACCGCTTTTGAACGTCCCGTCAATAGTCGCCTGCGTGCCGCGAATTTTGGCCTGTGTATTAACATTAGTCAAATTCACTGGCAAGTCTAGCATGGCGATGCGACCATTAGAGAGTTTCACATCACCGTAGAACTGAGGCTTATCTAGCGTACCGCCAAGTCCTCCTGCCATCGTAACGTTACCTTTTAGTACTCGCATACCCGGGAAGAAAGGCTTAAAGATGGCCAAATCAAGCTCATTTAACACGAGTGCACCAGAGATTGGTTTCGGCGTTTTATAAGGATCAACAACGACTTCAGCATAACCGCGAGCACCGCGACCCGTATTGATGTCGGTACGCAGCTTGATACCTTCTGGCACCGACAAGGCGATTAGTGAAACACGCTTATAAGGCAGTGTCACAGGCGTGCTATCCCCGTCTTGAATCAAGCCGATTTTGCCATTATCTGAATATAGTGCCGTGTTAATGGTTGGTGGACGACCACGTTGCCAACCGACAATGGCTTTACCATTAATTTTGCCGTGCCAATCAATATCCTTTGGTAAAAATACTGAAAATAATGATGTATCTAAATTCTGCAATGCCACATCGACCTCACCACTGGCTGGAGAAGCCACTAAGTTCTTGCGTAAGCATAGTTTGCCCGTTTGATCCGCGGCCTGCCAACAATGTGCAGCCAACTGTACTTTGAGATCTGTACTATTGCCATTTTGATTATTAGGCAAATTCACAATCAGCTGTGCTGGCTGTAATTGATTCAGGGTAGCGTATCTGGATTTAACGCGGCCTTTACCGATGACCCCTGACCAGCGTAGTGTGTTTCGATCGAACCCACCTTTTAGTCTGGCACCAATGTCCAGTTGCTTATTGGCCACATTGAGATCAACCACATGAGATTTTTCAGTACCGTTAAATGATGCTTTAACACTATCGAAGCTTTGTCCCGCAGCATCCAGACCTTCAGCGCTGACGATAAGCTGGCTTGGGCTATTGGCTAAATTAACCAGCTTGCCACGTATACGACCTTGACGCAAAATAAAGCCCGGTAGTGCAATCCGCTCACCGACTAAATCGATATAAATCGTTGGCAGTGCCTGACCTGCTGGTTGAGACAAAGTCGCTCCACCAGTCACTTTGCCAGCAAGCTTGTCCGATAACTGATCTAAGCTTGTGATATTAATTTTAGTTTGTAGCTGTTTGGCATTACCATTAGCAGTGACATAGTTGTCACCCCAGCGCAGTATCAAGTTGTCAGCATTTAAACTATCGATCAATGCATTCACTTGCTTATACTGTGCTTGGGCATCTTGTGTTTGTAGACGTTTGAAATAACTGGCTAAGTCTTTTGGCAATCGCAGTTTTGCAGCCAAACTACCTTTAGCACTAAGTGGCTGGCCTTTTAGCATACCGCTCAGATTGACTTGTTTGATATTGATCGTTTGCTGCGTATCGCTCCAGCGACCATCCGTATCGATGGTACCTGTGATAAGGCTTGGTGTATCCTTTAAGAAATATCCGATATTGAAGCGATCCATCACCGCATTGATGTCCCACGCGATGCCTTGACGCACATCGACCGTTCCTGTGGCATCGATACTACCTGCTGCACCCACGTGGCGGAAACGCTTGATACGAATCAGTTGGCTATCACCACTTGCCTCAATATTGAGCTTACCTGCTGGTAATTGCTCGGCATCCAAGACCCCATCAAAATTCACAGCAAAACGCTGTAATGTACCTGCGGTATTTGGTCTATTTTTAGGCGCAGCCTGCCACTCGCCACTGGTTTTTAGATCACCTGTGATGATGGCTGGATTATTGGGTAAAAAGTAACCCAAATTGAAGTTGTCAAAGCGACCATCGACGGTCCAGCCGATATTGCTACGCAAATCAATGACACCTTTGGCATTCACTCCTCCAGCCTCACCATTATAATTTAGTTTGCGGATACTAATCAGATCAGGCGTCCCTGCTGCATCAATTGATAGACGACCTTTTGGTACGTCTGCCGTATCGATCTGACCATTAAAACGGGCGTCAAATACAGACAACTCACCACCCACGATATCGACACTGGTATCACCGCTACCTGTTATACCGATCGCGCGACCGTTTTGCGTGGCATCAAGCTGTGCCTGTAAGTCGGTATTATTGACAGTAATCACATGACGCTGACCGCTCACCCCGTTTTTGGTGATATTTAGCAATCGACCACGAGCACTCACACGCCCTGTTAGACGCTCAAGTGGTAAATCGCTACGGTATTCTTTAGGCAATAAACCTTTGGTCGCTGCATCAATTTGCCACGTCAGCGGACGGTTTTTATTTGCTAACTGAATTTGTCCGGCGCCTGACAGATCGCCTACGATGCCATCATAATTGAGTCGATTGATATCAATAATGTCACCTGCTTTACGCAAGCGCACGTCATAATTGCCTTTAGGTGCAGCATTGAGTTCATTGATAACGGCATTGGCATCGACGGATAGGTTTGAACCACGAACGATGACATCTGCCTGACCGCGAGGACTATCAATATTGCCGATGTTGGGTACATCACGGCGGATCAAATTTTGCCAAGTGGCATCAACGTACCAAGGCGCCACTTGCTTAGACTTAGCAGAGGTTTCACCGCGGATCATATTGGCATTGATATGTTCACCATCGCGCTGACGCAAATCTGCATCGATCTGCGTATTACCTTTGCTGTTCTGCTGCTGATAGCGTAGCGATAACCTGCCATTAAGGGTTTGCGGAGCATACGCTTTAAAATCAGTATAGTCGTCAGGAATAGCACGGCGAATATCAAAGTTACTACCAGCCGCACGCAGCGTCGCATTAAAGCTATCTTTCCAACCTAATATACCCTGTATTACCAAACGCCCAGATGGAACGTCAGCCTCTAAACGATCAATGCGCAATTGACTATCTGCAATGACCGCCCGCCCTTGATAATGACCGGACGGAATGTCTTTGGCAGTCAATTCCGTATTGATGCGAAGTCGTATCTCGGAGATGACCCCTGATGCAGTCGCCATACCACTTTGCAGACGAATGTCTTGATCGTCTGCATAAGGAACCAAAATATCATCCCATTGTAGTTTTGCTTGAAATGGTGACCCTGTATCCAGTGCCTGAACGACAAAATTGCCACTAACATCGCTATCGTTATAGCGGCTACGCACTTGCCCAACCGTACGTTTTAGCGTACCGGTTGCCGTGATATTCAGTGGATCAATGTATGCCTTTTCAAGCGCACTGACTTCTGCAATCGCGCTCAAATCCAACGGATAGTCGCCTTGCAAGTCAATCTCGCCTTGTAGGGCACTGACTTTGACGATATCAGCATACTGTAAGTCGCCACGACCTACCGTGACGGTACTACCAACCCATGTCAGATCACGAGCCACAATGTCATTGATGACAATAGGATCTTTGGTTACTTGCTTATAAATAATTTTCTTAATTTTTGCTTTATCAAAACGTAGATTGACTGGTAGCTTTAGGGTTTTATAATCAAAAGGTTCGCCAGTCGGTGGTTTCTTATTGAGAATTTCGATGGTCTGTATATCGGCATCGCTCAGATGCACTTCTTTTGCAAATACCGCACGCCAGCCTATTTTTACATAGGCTTTGTCTACTAATACCTCAAGGTCTTCAGTTGCATCGATATCGATATCGGTCAGCCAAATACCATCACGCAAATTACCGCGCCCATATTTGAAATCGATGCCCGTCTCAGCACTGATTTTTTCTAAAATGAACTTGGTGCCAGAGTCAGTGCCTGCGGCATAAAAAAATATCGCAAACATAATCACTAGTACGATAAGAATCAGTACCAGTAGCTTGAGTAAAAATGATAGCGGGTACCAGCGCCTAACAGCACGAGCATCGCGCTGTGCTGGATCTTCATCTGGTGCATTGTTAGGCGGGGTATTTTCTGTCAGCATGACTCTCAACTACGTTAAAAAGTGATGACCAGCAATCGGTACGGTAAGTGATGAATAAAACGGTTTAGGCAATTTGTTTGTACACTGATAAAGCGAGCATCTACAACGGTGAGCCAATAAAGAAGTGCAATCGCACAGGAATATTGTCTTCTGTCACCCCTGCGGCGACATCGACACGCACTATTCCGACAGGAGAGGCCCAGCGCACACCGACGCCGACGCCAACTTTGGTTTCAGCATCAAAGTCTTTGTCGTACGCATTACCAACATCGGTAAAGAATGCACCGCGAAAGCCCGGTTTGAACTCATAGTTATACTCTGCACTACCAACCGCTAGTACTTGCCCGCCTGTCAGATAGCCTTTATCGTTTAGTGGCGATAAGCTCTCGTAGTCATAGCCACGGATACTTTGGTCGCCACCTGCGAAAAAGCGCAATTTGTAAGGCACATCATAGAAATCATCTGCCCAAATATAACCACCATTCAAACTACCAAGTACTTGATGTTTTTTGTCATCACCAAAGCTATAAATACCGCTAACACCAGCACGAACGATGGCCAAATCAGTATCACTCAGTGCTTTGTCAGCACCTGCTTCAATCGAATAATACTGACGCATACCGCGCGTTGGATTGGTCGCACTATCCGTGTCGGTTTTATTCATACCATAGCCAAACAGCAATGCTTGCTGCTTGGGATTTGACGAGGTAAAGCGGATAGGTAAATCATCACGCGCGGCGCCATCAACGCCAGTCTCTAGCTCGTCCAAACGATAACGCATAGAGTAGCTACGATTCCAACCACTATCACGGCGAATATTACGTGCCAAGGCCGCTTTTAAAGTGGTGGTAGATAAATCAAAGTTACCTTTGCCTTGGTCAATAACTTCTTCTTCATAAGACAGACGCCCATCCAATTTATCATTGAGCGGGTGATTCCAAGGGCGGCTTGCATAGACAGCGACGTTTTTGCTGATTCTGGATACTTCCGTTTCTGCGCCTGCTTGATAACCCTGACGGTTAAGCAAATTATAATCGATCTTTGCGGTTGCTCGAACGCCTGTGTCAGTACCATAACCCAAACCAACTTGCGCATCACGCGGTTTGTCAGCATAGACAAAAACGTATAACGGTACTTTTTTGCTTGTCGCAACGTCTTGCGGCGTCTTGCGTCCTGCTAATGTCGGTGGTACAAAGTTCTCATCAGCCAGTAGGTTTTCTTCATCAGGGAATATTTTTTGTGCCACATTGCTAATTGAATCACTAATTTTGCCTAATAAGTTATCAGCTTCTTGGTCTTTTTCATCTAGCACGCGATCATCAGGTAAGTTACTTAGGCGCTCTGCTTTTTTCTTAACGGCTTGTAGCTTATCAAGCGTTTCTTCATCAGCCTCAAACTCGATAGCAGCAATGTCAGCTTCGTTGACAGTCTCTCCACTACCGTTACCTAAGGCACTTTCGCTCGCTACGCCAGTATCACTACCCGTATTTTCTGTACTAGCCAAACGATTATTGGATGCTGCTAGAGTAGCATTATCGCCAGTAATACCTGAGACGCCATCATTATCAACATCCTCATCCAATATAGCATTGCTATTGGCAGGTGCATTATCAAATGCCAATGTACTGGCTTCACTCCGGTCATCTGGCGGTAATATAGACTCAACGTTGACAGTATTGAAATAGCGAGTCGCTGACAAGTCATTACTAAACTTTGTCACTGACGGACGATAGAAAGGATCACCTGGCGCAAACTCATACAATTGCTGCAATAACGACAATTCTACTGGGAGTTTGTCAGGGTCTTGTGTCAGCGTGTTGGTTTCTTTGTCATAGGTAAAGAAAACAACATCATCAAACTCGTAGCGGTCGCCTGTGTTATAGACCAAAGACATATCCGCTTTGTTGTCTGGCAAGATAATATCGACAGATTTGTTCAACCAATATTGATCGAAATATCCATAAGTATTACTCAAAGACTCAAGCGCGGCTTTGCTGCTCTTGTAGACACGGTGGTTAAAAATATCACCTTCTTGCGGTGGTAGTTCTTTTTCAAGCGCGACAAACTCTTCTTGCTCACCGCCCTCACCGCGAATATCAACAATACGGCTGTCTACAATAACAGGCTCGCCCAGCTCTTCGATAACCACATTGATCGTATCACGCGTAGGCTGACGTAGACTAAGCGTCACATCATAGTAACCCACTGCCTTGGCAGCATCCAATGCTGTTTGCCGCAGACGTGGCAGCGCCGCTGTGAAATCAATGACTGATCGCACTGAGGTGTCATCGAGGGCCGCTTTAATGTTTTTCATTGGCTGAGCATCGTTGTCAGCCTTGATGAGTTTTGGCTGACCATTAGCGGTGTCTTCACCAGCGGCTTGTTGTATATAAACCGTGGTTTCCACACTAGGCAATGCCATCGCGCCACCATTGAACAACCGATTATAAAGACGTTTAACAATGTTGCTTTTATTACGTGCGAGCGGCTTTGACTGGTCAGCTTGCTCGATGCTTTGATTGACAGCCTGAGTATCATTCTGATAATCCGGTAAGTAGTCTTCAGGATCAATCACATCTGAGGGCATGTTGTCGCCATCGGTTATATCGCTATCACCCGCTACTATCTCGTCATTAATGCCATTTGCTGTATTGACACCTCCACTACTGACAGAGTCACTCACGTTAATGGGACGTGACATAATTTCAGCTGTGGCTGCCTGCTCTGCTGCCGTTTCACTTTTGCCTAATGTGTCAAGATTGCTAGGTGCAGATAAGTCGGTCGCATCTAACTCAACATCTAAGCCAATGGGCGGCGCTGTGTCGTTTAATGTGGCAATTGGCGTATCAAAAGCACTGTCATTGTTAATGCTGTCGATATCTTGAGCATTTTGCAAATCCATCGCAGCCAACTCACGATCAATCTGCTCAGGCGTCATCATCTGATAGCTTTGCTGCTGTATCGCCGTTGCTTGTTGCAACAAATCATCGTTAGATAGATCTGCTTGCATGCCTTCTGCGTACCTATCATCGTCGAAACGATTTGAATCTTGCAGGCCACTATTCTGATTATTATTTCGGGCACTGTCATTCTGAGAAGATGACGAGTTAGCGCCTGATTTTTTGATACCTAGTGTTTGTTCGCTATAGTCATCCAAGACCGACTGATCAATAATGCCCTGCTCCACTGCCTTTTTTAGACGTAGTGCATCTAGGGCAGTATCGAGCTGGCTATCATCGTCTGATGGTGCGCCTGATGTATTATTAGCCGTTTGATTGTTGGCTAATTGAGTCTTAGCGACTTGATTACTGGTCGATGGATTGGTGATATTTGTGTTGGTTGTCTCAGCCAATGCTGCAGGTGCAACACTGACTAGGCTAGTAGCTAGCGCGGTACAGAGCGCTGAGCGCTTGAAATGAATACGGGGAGTACCGCTATGAGTGCTTTGGATGCTGATATCGTTCTGAATACTCATGCTGTCACGCTGCCTCATTAATATGTTGCGTGCTCGAGTTGAAGGCGGCTGGGTCATGTTTACGTCCTATCCCTTCACGCGGCATACTATTATTAACGATGACTATCGCCAAGTCTGACCGGTGAATAAGCTTATAGCAGTGGGCTGAAATTAATGGTTTACTGCGTTGCTTGTCATGATGGAAGTCTCTAGCGCATATTATTCAGCACTCGATGGGTGACACCATTCAAACAGTCTTGATTGATAGCAGGCCTTCACCTTTACCGTCGCTCGCACCTTTTAATACAACCACATAAAATTTACAAATCATAACTTAGTTAATTATGAAATCATAGCGCAGGTTTCATGTATTTTTACCTAAGCCTTGCTATTATACGGCTTAATATTGATAAAACCTATGCTGTATTTCGATAAGTTTTTGATAATATTGATGATTGCTATCGCATTATAAGCTGCGTTCAGCGCCTCTTCTTACTTTATCAGCCGCGTCTCATCTGTAGGAACGTTCATGTCCAATCAGTTTCAGCTATTTAAGCGCCGCCGTTTTAGCGCCATGTTTTTTACCCAGTTTTTGGGCGCTTTTAATGACAATATCTTTAAACAAGCACTCATACTGGTTCTGACTTATACCGCTGCCAGTCAATTGGGCGTCGAAGTCAGTATTTTAAACAATTTGGCCGCGATGTTATTCATACTGCCCTACTTTTTGTTTTCGGCATTGGCAGGACAAATCGCTGATAAGTATGAAAAATCTAAGCTCACGCAGTTTATCAAAGTGCTTGAGCTGATCATCATGGCAATCGCTGCGGTTGGTTTTGTTTTTGAATGGTACACCCTTTTATTTGTCGCGTTGTTTTTGATGGGCACGCATTCGACCTTTTTTGGACCGATTAAGTACGCTTATCTACCACAGGCGATGAAAGAAGATGAGCTGGTCGGTGCCAATGGTCTGTTTCAGATGGGCACTTCTCTGGCTATACTTGTTGGTATGATTGTCGCTGGCATCTTAACTCAGCTATCACAATCACTGTACTGGATTAGCGCCACCGTATTGGTCGTTGCTGTGCTGGGTTATCTGGCAGCACGTTATATCCCTAACATGCCAGCTATGCAGCCTGATCTTAAGATTAACTGGAATATTATCACCACCAGCTTGTCTACGGTGCGCTATCTCTACTCTCTACCATTTTTGTTTTTTGTCATTCTTGGCAACAGCTGGTTTTGGTTCTATGGGGCGACGTTTTTGACTCAAGTGCCAGAGTTCAGCAAAGTCATTTTGCATGGTGATGAGTCGGTGGTTATTTTTCTATTGACGCTATTTTCGGTAGGCGTGTCGATAGGCTCGCTCCTATGCAAATCATTGACCAAAAACCAAGTAAGCCTGCGCCTATTACCTTTTGGTATTGCTGGATTGAGTATCTTTGCTATTGATTTGTACTTTTCACTTTCAAGCCTAAACATAAATGTGAATAATGACACATTGCTTGGTATCAGTGATTTATTTGGTATCAGTGGGAGCTGGCGCGTTTTTGCTGATTTGTTCTTATTGGGATTTAGTGGTGGTCTGTATATTGTGCCTTTATATGCCTCGATGCAGGCCTATGCGCCAAAGAGCCATCGCGCGCGTATCGTGGGTGCCAACAACATATTCAATGCGATATTTATGGTCACGTCAGCGATTTTTGCGATTGTCATCTTAAATGCATTAGGGCTAAGTCTACCGCAGCTATTTTTGGTAACAGGTGTGCTCAATATTGCTTTTGGTATCTTCTTATACCTTAAGCTAAATAGACATATCAAACAGGCGGTTATCCAAACCAATGATGAAATGGTTATATAAATAAGCCATATCGAGCTTAAATAACGATAGCAATCGATAGGTTATCAAGGTAATAATATTGATGCCGATAATTTCGATTGTTTGCTATAGTAATGTGCATAAGAGCTGTACATAGGATTATTGCCCTAGAGCAGTCACTAGTCTTATTTTATTGATAGAATTTAACGCCATCAGGAGTGAACCATGGCCCTGCGTCCCTTATCCAAAATCGACCAGTTATTGCTTGGGGTCGACAAAGCATTACGAGCTGTCGTGCCAAACTCAAACCCCAGTACGCGCCCATTGCCAGTGAGTAGTGACGAGATTCCTGAACTGACCATCACAGAGGCGCGTCATGTCGCAGGATTGATGCGTATCAATCATACCGGTGAAGTGTGTGCGCAAGGTCTCTACCACGGACAAGCATTTGCTGCGAAAGACAGTGGCGTCAAGCAAGCCATGCAAAATTCTGCTGAAGAAGAAGTCGACCATCTGGTCTGGTGCGAGACGCGCTTAAATGAACTGGGTAGCCATGCGAGTGTGTTTACCCCGCTTTGGTATGGGATGTCTTTTGGCCTAGGTGCAGTCGCGGGGGCTATCTCAAATGAGTTTAGTTTGGGGTTTGTCGCGGAAACAGAAACACAAGTTAGCGAGCACCTGCAAGATCATATCAATCAACTACCCGAACATGATAAACGTTCAAGAGAAATACTGGCACAAATGGATATCGAAGAGCGACATCATCGCGAGCTCGCACTAGCAAGTGGCGGCGCTGCATTATCACCACCTGTACGTCAGACGATGCGCTGGATGGCCAACTGTATGAAGGCGACTGCTTATCATTTGTAGAGGTATATATAATAAGTTCATCGATGGCATATCTGGTCTCACTGACACTACCAGATTCACTCAACGCTAGCGAGTAACAATCCTACCACAGATAGCGCAAAGCTTAATTTGCTAGGGTGTTAAAAATTTGTACGATTTTGCAGCAAAAATATATCCTGACTATCAACCGATTAATGAATAAATAACGACTAAATAAATTAAATAAGGTAATGATTTTTATGAAAGCAACTCTCTTTAATAGCGCGTCTTCCAAGTCGCCAAAGCTTGCAACCTTGACTGCGCTCGCGGCTGCCTGTGCAATGATGCTTTCTGCGCCTGTGAATGCCGCAGAAGCTGACACTGCTGCTACATCAGCACCTGCTGTACCGAGCGCTATAGATTCCAGCAAACGTGTGATTCGTCTGGCAAGGCCAGGTGCGACGGCCAGCACAGCTCAAAGTACAACAGATGCTATGCCTTCTAATAGCGCTCCGTCAGTTAATACTCAGCCAATGATGCCGTCAAGCAACACTCAGCCTAACCGTACCCCTTTGAGCACGGCACAGGCAGCACAGATGATGCAATCAAGCAGTACTCAACCAAATCGTGTACCTGTCAGCGCCGCTCAGCCACCAGCATCGCAAATGATGAATCCAGCTAATGCCCCTGTAATCAGCGGTACCACTCGCGTCTATGAGCCAGGTCCGATGACTGCGACTGGTATTGATCTGCGCAGCGGTCAGCTCTTGAATATTCCAACACCACAAGTACAGCTCTCAGATGTGAGCTTTATCAAAACCGTCTTGATCCCGCAACAAAAGGGCCTAGGTACTGATAAACTTGACGTCAGTTTGCTTGATGATTTCATCGCAGACGTCTCACCGAATGCTCGTCACTATCCACCGAACTTCCCTAACCGCACTCAGCGCCATTACACTCGCGAAAAAATCAAAGTATTGGCCGATTGGATTGAGCCTTATGCCAAATCACCAAATGCGTCTTACGATGTATTGATGCGCGCAGCTAAGCTAAACGGAATGGGTCGTAATCTAGACTTAGGCTCAGACTACACGGTACGCGGCGGGCAATATGTTGACCGCGCCATCAAAATTCAACCAGATAGCGGTGAAGCCAATTTCTTATATGGCATGATGCTATCAGAAGGTGGCGGGTTTAAAGAAGGCCAAAAATATCTAGACCGCGCCGTATCACTAGGTTATACCGAAGCAGAGCAAAGCTTGGCACAGTCAGACCTACTCAGTGATCGCCGTGCTAACGCCCTAGAGCGCCTACGTCGTCTTGAAGCAAAATACCCTAACAACACCGTTATTCCTCAGCAAATCAAACTGGTTGAAGATGGCAAATTCTACATTTGGGACATCCCTGCACCGGATATCAATGTGAAGCCAGGTGCCTAAATTGGTACTGTTTGCCTACATTAAAGATAAACAAATAATTTTGTAGTCTTAGCATACCTAGCGCCTTTGTTTTTATGAATATAAAGCAAAGGCGCTTTTTTGTATCTAATAGAAACCTGCTTGCACAGAACATTGTCTTTTTATACTTTGTCTTTTTCTCCTTTGTCTAAATGAACGCCCTTTTTAACCAAAAATTTAAGTGTATCTCAAAATAATAACCATCATTTGAAAAAATCGTTCGATATATAGCGCTTGGTTACAACCCTTCAAATAAAATAGTCTAATATCAAAAGTTACGCTAAACTCTATTATAACCAAGAGCATTTCCATTTCTAGTTTTCTCATAACTACTTTTTTACCGGACTGACCTATGACTTCTGCTAGCACTAGCAAAAACACGGTAACGCAAGCCAATAAAAAAATGCTGCCTATCGCCTCAGTCGCATTATTAACAGCCGCAATGCTGCTACCAGCCTGTAGTGTCGTCTCGGTGGAAAAACAAGCATCGGCCAAGACCATCTCAGCACAGCGCGGTAATATCGTCACTGATAATCAACTAAGCAGCGATACGGCATCTGCCTTGCTATCAGCAGGTCTTAATGAGCAAGCTTGTATGCAGCAATTCGACTTGTGCCTGACTCAGCTCACGGACAGTATTTTAAATAAGCACTATCGACCTGCACTGGCGATTTTTGCAGAACTGCACTACGCAAAAGCGCGCCAGCTTGCCGACTCACAAAACTGCCGCAATGCACTTGCTCGTCCACCACTTGACCCATACTACGCCAATGCGCCTTTGAGCGAAGACGATGCCAAAACGCAGCAAGAAGAGACCACTCTTTGCTTAAACAATTATCAGGACAGACTATTTAATGCGGTTAAATATAGCTATACCTATTTGTTTTATGACAGCCTGACTCATGATTTTGAGGGTGCTGATGAAAGCTATAGTAGTGATCATGCGCAAACCCGCATCCCAACTGACAACGATATTCAGACCCAAGATATCTACAACGCTGCCAGCAATGATGTCATTACGCAGCTGTATCGATCGACCGAAAATTCAGATAAATTAATGAATGGCACAAGAGTGGAATACTTAACCATACCTTCTGCCAAGCGCGATAGCAGCGATCAAGCAGCGATTGCCAATCGAGCCCCGCTAAAAGGTAGAGCGATCGACCAAGTGAAGGTCATGAAAGTACAAGTAGATGATTATGACCTCGGCATCTATTTGCCAAATGAAAACAACTATTTGCAAAATGCTCATAAGCAAGACTCTGCGCTAGCAGACTTAGTTTCTACTTACGAGCTACGTCTCTCTGGGCTAAACTCTGTTAGCAAACGTCCCGGTTTAGGTATCAGCTTAGTTGCTTCTCTCGATGATCGATATACCACCACGATTCGCCAGTTATTGGCATCATCACTATCGGGTCGATTAGCCAATGAGAGTGACAATACAAAAGATAGCGAGCCAAGCTCACGCATTTACCCTACTGGTCATCTACTGCTGACTGGTTTGATCAAACCAAGTGGTGATAGCGTGCTGGATGTGCTGAGCAGTCGCCAGCTCGATATCCATCTATACAATCCATACCAAACTGAAACCGTCAACATTCTTAACGATAACTATCCGTTAGCAGCCAATTTCTCAGCAGGTTATGGAATGTGGCTGGCAGAAAACCAGTTGGACAGCGTGGGTTATTTGAACCTCATCACGCGCCAGCCAGATGCTCGTCTACCCAAACTGTTTATGCTCGAACCTTATGACCCTGACAAGCGTGTCATCATTATGCTGCATGGGCTGGCGTCTAGCCCTGCAACGTGGGTCAATCTTACTAACGATATTCTCAATGATGATAAGCTGCGCGACAATTACCAAGTTTGGCAAATATTTTATCCAACCAATTTGCCTATTTTAGAAAACCGTTATCAGATTCAGCAATTAATCAACACTACCTACGAGCAGACGGACCCGACAGGACAAAATCGCGCCAGTAAAAACAGCGTGATCATTAGCCACAGCATGGGAGCCATTATCGCGCGCATGATGCTGTCCGATGACAACTTGGTCGATGATTTGGATAGACTTGATGATCAAGACATTCTCTCTAGTAGTGAAAAACGGCAAATCCGTGACGCACTAAAAGAATCGTTTGGTGAAAAGGAATTGAAAAAACGGTTTGAGCTACAATCCTTGCCACAAGTAGACACCGCTGTCTTTTTATCTGCACCTTTTCGCGGCACTGACTATGCAGACCGCTGGTTTACGCGGGCACTGCGCCGTATTGTTTATTTGCCAGTCGGTTTGGTCAAAACTGTGACTGATAACTTAGCGACGATTGCCACGCAAGGCGATCTGGCGCAAAACCCATTGGGCGCTTTATATCTACAAAATGGTGCCAGTCAGCTCAGTGACAAATCTTCTTTTATCGAATTAACCAAAGATCTGACGATCAATAGCCATGTGACTTATCATTCAATTATTGCCAACAACGATGCTGATATCACAAAAGGGTTGGCTCAAGCACAGCCTGACGGTGCCAAAATTGATTTATCGCAAGCAGTAGAAGAAGACGCGACAGATAAAAGCGTAAGTGTCAGCGTGTCAGAGGACACATCAGAGCTGCCTGCTGAGCCGCTTGTCGCTGCCGTCACTGTTGATAAAAATATCAGTCAGGCGCTAACCCAGCGTTTATCAGATGGCATTGTTCCCTATACCAGTGCTCACCTAGATGGCGCCGCGTCTGAAACAGTTATCAATGGCGGTCATAGTATTCAAACCAATCCGCAAACTATTTTGACGCTGCGGCGAATTTTGCATGAACAGTTACAAGAATGATGTATGTTTTTGTTATTGGTGAATGTTTTAATGCATGGGACACCAAGTAATAAACAGAACAGATGTTTTATGAAAAAATACTCACTATTTCCAAGTCATTGTTATTCATAACGTTAATTTTATTTTCAAGAGTATTTTATGATTGTTTTTCTGACTCATAGGTATGTAGCTGTCTAACGGTATGGGTTGCGTGACTATCTAGGGAGGCGCATAATATATACAGCACATGACTGTAATATATGAATTTATAGGGACATAAATTATTCAATTCAGCTAAACAGTGAGTCGCAAGCTTAGCCACAATTTATGTCTAATGTTGGTAAAGTAAAGTTCTGCGCCATTGAGCCATTGCCCGTAATCTTTGTCACCTTGATTTATGTACAGTTACGGACAGTTACTTGAGCGTTGTACGGAAGCCAGCGCTATTCAGCTAACAGATGAGAGTAACCGTTTATGTTCGCTACGTTTATGATTGACCAGCTCGATGCGCTGATGCTCGCGCGCATTCAGTTTGCTTTTGTTATCTCGTTTCATATTGTCTTTCCTGCCTTCTCTATCGGACTTGCCAGCTGGCTTGCAGTACTTGAATTTCGCTGGTTAAGAACCGGTAATCCTATCTATGCTGAAGTGTATAAGCATTGGGTCAAGATATTTGCCGTCGTTTTCGGTCTAGGTGTGGTATCTGGCGTGGTGATGTCTTATCAGTTCGGTACTAACTGGGCTGTATTCTCTGACAAGGCAGGTAACGTTTTAGGCCCACTACTCGCCTATGAAGTACTGACTGCTTTTTTCTTAGAAGCTTCTTTTTTGGGTATCATGCTATTTGGCTGGGGACGTGTCAGCAAACGCATGCACTTTGCCTCGACTGCCATTGTCGCTATTGGTACGCTAATCTCAGGATTTTGGATACTTTCTGCTAACAGTTTTATGCAAACCCCTCAGGGCTTTATGATGGGTGCAGACGGTCTGCTTTATCCAACCGACTGGCTTGAGATTATTTTCAACCCTTCATTTCCTTACCGCTACGCACATATGATGACCGCGGCATTCTTGACGACTGCCTTTGTTATCGGTGGTATTGGTGCTTACTATATCCAATCCAAAAAACATGCCGATCACCGTGCGCATGGTCGCGTGATGCTTGGTATGGCGATGATTATGGCTATCTTTGTCGCGCCGGCGCAGGTGTTGATTGGGGATGAGCATGGTCTAAATACGCTTGAACATCAGCCAGCTAAAGTCGCCGCCATGGAAGGTATCTGGGAGGATGAGCGCGGTGCCGCTCTACGACTATTTGCGATTCCTGATCAAGAAAACCAGACCAATAAATACGAAGTAAAAATCCCTTATGTGACTGGCCTGATTCTTACCCATTCATTAGATGGTGAGGTCAAAGGTTTAAAGAACTGGGCACCTGCAGACCAGCCACCGGTCATTATTGTGTTCTGGGCATTTCGTATCATGGTTGGTATCGGGATGTTGATGGTGCTGGTTGGCTTATTCAGTCTCTACAAATACTTTAAGAAACAACAATTCAATTCTGATAGCGTGTGGTTCCACCGTGCGTGGATGATGATGACGCCGCTTGGCTTTATTGCTCTATTGTCCGGTTGGTTCGTGACTGAAACAGGACGTCAGCCTTGGACAGTATATGGGGTGATTCGTACTGCTGAAAGTATGTCTCCCCTTGCAGCGCAGCAAGTGGCTACGACACTCATTGGCTTTATTGTGCTCTATATCTTTGTTTTTGGTGCGGGTAGTTTTTATATCTTGCGTTTGATTGCCCAAGGTCCTAAGCCTTATACAGATCCTGCTGAAGACAACTTCTATGAACACTCAGTAACAGAAAGCCAAGGTCGCGCATTGAGTGGCGACAGCAATCCTGCCAAAAATACTGAAGAGGACTTAGATGCGCCTGCAGATGATGTCGATGATGGAGGATTACGCTAATGTTTAACTTCGGTGATGTATTAGATTTACCTCTTATTTGGGGCGGATTGATTGCTTTATCTGTCTTTGTTTATGTGCTGCTTGATGGGTTTGATTTGGGCTGCGGAATTTTATTCCCGTTTGCAGGCTCAGATAAAAATCGCAGTCGCATGATGAATTCTATCGCCCCTTTCTGGGATGGTAACGAGACGTGGTTGGTATTGGGCGGTGGCGGTCTATTTGCCGCCTTCCCTGTTGCTTACGGTATCATCATGACAGGTCTCTACCTACCTGTGACCGCCATGCTATTCGGTCTTATCATGCGCGGGGTAGCGTTTGAGTTTCGCTTCAAGTCGTCGTCGCGTCGACATGTGTGGGACACTTTCTTTTTTGTCGGCTCAGTCGTTGCTACTTTCTCTCAAGGTATTATGCTTGGTGCGCTGGTACAAGGGTTAGAGGCCAGTAACCGTCTCTATACTGGTGGCCCGTTTGATTGGTTTACGCCTTTCTCGATTGTTTGCGGATTTGCCATGATTATCGGTTATGCCTTACTTGGCTCGACATGGCTCATCATAAAAACAGAACACTCCCTACAAGTATGGGCGCGCAGAGTCTCAGGCTGGATGCTGACCGCGTTAGTGGTAGCGATGATTGTTGTGACCGCGTTCATGTATTTTTCGGACATTGATGCATTAGAGGGATGGTTTGGTTTTCCAGAGCTGCTATATCTTGCCCCTATGCCTGTCATTGCTGTGATTTTGTTCTTTATCATGCGCAAAGACCTGAAGACCGAACGTGAGTATCGTCCGTTTTTATTGACGGTTGCGCTATTTTTAATGGGTTATATCGGTGTTTGTTTTGCGCTATTCCCTTATATCGTACCGTATCAGATGACAATTTATGAGGCGGCGGCGGCGGATACTTCGCTATCATTTATGCTTATTGGCGCTGTTATCATGCTACCGATTATCTTGAGCTATACCGCTTTTGCTTACTATACGTTCAAAGGTAAATCTGATCATAATCCGATGTACTAATCGTTAATAGTGATAAGTAACGGATCAGCTAGAAGCAGTGGCTATTTTTGCTGACAGTTGATAGCCACTGTTGATACGCTAATCAGGAGAAAGATATGAAAAAGCTTAGTAAAAAACAATCTCAATGGTTATGGTTTATTGGTCTATATACAGCAGGGTTTTTAGTTGTGTTTACGATTGCACAGCTTATCAAACTTGCTATGGGTGTTTAATAAAACTGCCTGACATTAGAGATTAGAACTATTGGAATCATAACCATCTGTATACTCAGTTTGCTAGATTTGAATGTATTTTGTGATTGATGCGTTGAAGGCACGATAAAAACGATATATCAAAACCCGTAAAAAATGTCGGAACCCATAAAAAAGCAGCGTTGATAATTCAACGCTGCTTTTTTGTGTTTACCGGTGTATTTTTGCTTATGAATTTACTCGACCTTGATGATTATCGATATCGTTTTTTTCAATAAACTCATTCACTTGTGCCAAGCGCTCGGCTGTACCAACGTCGATCCAGTTGTCAGTAATTACTTCAGCAGTAATCTGGAATTTAATCATCGCTTGCTTAAGTAGTGGTGCCAATGCGGCAGGCTGTCCTGATACCAGTCCTTCTACCAACGTAGGAGACATCACGCTGATACCAGCGAAAGTGAATTTGTCCGCATTGCCAACTGGCTGCTCGCTGGCAAGACCATTATTAATAGCGAAATCACCACCATCATTGTGCTCTGGATTGTCAATCAACAACAGATGTGCGCGCTGATCCGCACCTAATGTATAGTCTCGCAACTGAGCAAAATCATAGGTCGTCCAAACATCAGAGTTGACGAGAATAAATGGCTCGTCTCGCAGCTTGCCTGACTGTAATGCTTGAAAAATGCCACCTGCCGTCTCTAACGGTTCATCGCCTTCTACTGACCAATGTAATTTGACCCCATATTGCGAGCCGTCGCCTAAGGTATCTATCAGCTTATCAGACAACCATGATGCATTGATCGTGATATCGGTAATACCTGCGTCTTGTAGTGCTTTAATATGCCAGACGATAAGTGGCTGTCCACCTACTTCAACCAAAGGCTTGGGCGTTTCTAGTGTTAATGGTCGCAGACGTGTACCCTTGCCAGCAGCCAAGATCATGGCTTGTGTAATCGTAAAGCTAGACATGCTTACTCCTATTTTTATTATTTATATCATTAATTTGATTGAGCATCATCTACGCTGAAACAAACTTACCTTTGTATGCAGGTACGACAGCATCTTTTAACCATTGATTAAAAGATATGACGGCATGCTTGACCTCATCATTACCTTGTTCAGCCAGCCAGTTTAATTCAATAATTAAATCACGCATGACTTTGGGAATATCGGCCAAATAGCGATCTTTGCCATCGCGTTTAGATAATCGAATAAAAATACCTAGTACTTTTAAATGACGCTGTACGCCCATTACATTGACGTCGTTTTCAAGCTGCACCACATTATCGGCTGTGGTTAGCGATTGTTGCTTTTGTAGCTGCCAAAAGTCGTTAATCCATGCAGATACTTGACGCTCTGGCCATTCGACATAGGCATCACGTACTAGCGAAACCAAATCATACGTGTAAGAGCCGATCACGGCATCTTGAAAATCAATCACACCTAAGCGCGATGTGTCCGCTTGGTCTTGCATGAGGTTACGACTATGATAGTCGCGATGCACAATGACTTGTGGCTGCAGCAGGATTTCATTGATAAGTACCGATTTCAAGTTTTCCCACACCTTCTCATTCAGCTCTACGCTGATATAAGGGATAAACCACTCACTAAACAGGTTCATCTCGCGATCTAATAACGCCGTATCGTAATCTGGCAGCTGATACTGAGATCTTGCAGTCTCGACTGGTACCGTTTGCAGCGCTACTAACGTCTGCATGGCGAGCTGATAATAGTCATTTATTTGATCTGGTGTTGCATCAGTCAGCAAATGAGCAAACTCTACTGCACCAAAGTCTTGTAGCACCAAAAAACCTTTTTCTAGATTTTGTGCGATGAGCGTCGGTACATTGATTGCAGGCGACATAAGCTTGGCAACATTGATGAATTGCCGCATGGCATCTTGCTCATCAGCAGAATCCATGACGATATAACGCGTATCTCCTGACCCATCAGCCTCTAGCAATTGAATGCGATGATAGCGGCGTGCACTCGCATCACCCGGTAAGCTGTCTAGATTAAAGGGCATATCTACAAATACTTGCTGTAACCAATGCTCGAGTTGTTGTTGGCGATTGTCGTTATTGTTATCGGTCATGTCAGGCTCTATAGTGGTTTTATCAGTCATAATGGGCATCATAGGTTAAATATAAATCATAAATAATTAAAGTAGTGATAAGTCAGGCAAATACTTGCTAAAATGGTCATATCTTAAGCCGCAACAACTGCGCCAGTAGACATATCAAGATATCATTCAGTAATTTAGCGCTAAGCTGAGTCTTTTAGCTCATTTAAAAGTAGCTTGGCTATATTATAAATTTTGGTAAATAGTGTAGCTGATTTGGTTTTTTTTGACTATGATTAGTCGTCATTATATGTAAAACAGCCAAATTCTTGAGATGACGCTATCGATGAGTGATTTTTTAGCCGTTTATTAACAACTCTGTCTTGTTGAATAATACGACTATGCAATTCAGTATCGCAATCCAATAGGCTCTGCAATCATAGGTGTGCCCTTGTTATATTCTCCGCTTTACCAAAGCATTCGTTTGATCTTATTTGGTGCCTTAGGCTTATCTAGCCTAACAGTTAGTGCTGCCATCAACGATGCTGACACACAGACAACTGAGCCATCAAGTGCTGGTAGTACAAGCAGCTACCTCTCTGATACCAATAACAGTAATGTCACTCAAAGCAGTGATTACAACGATATCCGTTATAAAGACGCGCGCCCACAGGTCGATAATTCTCAAAGAGCGACTCCTGCTTCTAATTTTGATGACACAGGTTTCGCAAGCGATGCTACGTTAGAGGACAGCGCCTCCGATGATGTTTTGAATATCACAGAGATTAATGAGTCTTCTGATACCGCCTCGATACAACCATCAAATACGACAGATAGCGATCAGGTAAGCCGCGACACACGTGCTAATGCTATGGTTACACCTGAAAATACCGTAGCGGATAACCGTCAGCTAGATATCAGTGATGAGAGTATTCAAGACAGTCTAGTGCGTTTGGCAGAATTTTATGAGCTCACACCAGAGACTCCTGTCTCAAATGACGTGGATAATACAGAAAATGCTGAGTCAGATAATATACAGAGTACTTTAGCGCCTACAGCGCAGACCATTCCAAAAGTTGGTAAGAACTTACGATTATTGCCAAACGCTATAGATAGTGCACAACGCTGTGAAGGTCAATGGGTCTATCCAAAGAGCAACCCTAATTATCAGCGTGCTGTGAATGAGGCTGGCGGTGCAAATGGACAACCCGTACCTGATGTTGACAGTATTCCCAATAATCAAGCACCTCTATTCACAGAGTCAGATTACGGTTATTACAATAATATCAATTATGCTGAACTATCAGGTAATGTGAAAGTCGATCAGGGTACCCAGCATATCGAAGCAGAAAAAGTTGTGATTGATCTAAGCAATGGGGTGGCTGCTGCACAAGGTAGAGTCATGTTTACCGATCAGGCGACAGGACAATCACTGCAACGTAGCAATGCACCGAGCAATGCTCAAACCAGCTTTAATGAGAGAGCAAAAAAAGGTGGTCTGATTGGGGTTGCAGACAGCTTAAACTATAATACTGAAACTGGACAATCAACAGCCAACGATGTGGCTTTTGCTAGTGTTGAGCTACAAGCACACGGCTACGCTAAGCGCTTGAACAAGCCTAATGATAGTGAGTACGAGCTGGACGAGGTGATGTTTAGCACCTGTCCACCCACCAACCGTAAATGGCAATTTGATGCCAAAAGTATCGATTTGAATACTGATACAGGACGCGGCGAAGCCTATAATACGACTTTTCGTATTGCTGACGTGCCTGTCTTTTATCTCCCCTACTTTAACTTTCCAATAGACAGTCGTCGTAGTAGCGGATTTTTATTACCAAGTGCTAGCGTAAGTAGTGAGAGCGGTGTTGAGATTGATGTTCCTTATTACTTCAACCTAGCGCCCAATTACGATGCCACGCTCAATACGCATGTATACACCGACCGTAATCCTATGGTCTCAGGTGAGTTCCGTTATTTGACCGAAAACTATGGAGAAGGCATTTTTAACGGTTCATACTTGCCTAATGACAAAGAATATAATGACGAAGATCGTAAAAGCTTTTTTTATGATCATTATTGGTCATCCAAAAGTATTCCACGGTTAAGTGGTGATGCCAAATACAGCTATGTATCAGATGCAGATTATCTTGATGATTTTGACACTTTAGGTTTATCAGATAACACAATCAATCTACCAAGGCGTGCTCGAGTTAATTATTATAATGATTACGTCGATGGTGAGTTAAAAGTAGAAACCTTCCAAACGTTAGATGCGTTTACTGATAATGGTGAGGCTCTAGAGGATAAAGACAAACCCTATTCACGCCTACCACAGCTAAAGCTCAACTATCGACTGCCGTGGGCGAAGAACTTTGACATCACTGGCGTACATGACTCTGCCTATTTTAAGAAGTCTATTGATGATGGCTCTGAGGATGAAAAGAGCGGTGCACGCATTTATAACAAAATAAGTGCCGTTTACCCGATGGAGAAGTCTTGGGGCTATATTAGGCCGAAGCTAAGCCTACAGCATCTCTATACTTCATATGATGAAGACAGCTTGGCAGACAATAACATTAGTGAAGAAGATGGTAGCCAATCAGTCTTCGTTCCGCAAGCCAGTATTGATGCAGGTCTGAATTTCTACCAAGCAGGTTCACCCTTTGGCGCTTTTGATGACACCATGGGTGGCTATCGTCTGCTTAGCCCGCGGGTGAAATACACTTATTCACCGTATAAAAACCAAAATGATATTCCTAACTTCAACACTCGTATTGCGTCTATTAACTATGAGCAGCTATTTTCAGACAGTTGGTTCTTAGGCCATGATCGCTTGCAAGATTTGCACTCTATCACGCCTGGTGTCAATTATCGTTACATCGATGCAACGGGTGTGACACGTTTTGATGGTAGCATTGCAGAACAGTTCTATATAGATGATGGTCGTGTTACGCTTGATGATGAACAAAGAGTATTCAACTCTTCTTCCTCAGGCATGGTATGGGATACCAGCACCCAACCTTATAACAATTTTTGGGTTGATGTAAGCGGTGCGCTGACTAACGACTATGATTTGAACTATATAACGACTGAGCTACGTTATCAGCCATCAGATAATAGCTTGTTCAATGTGGGCTATGTCAAGCGTCAGCGTGATGAAAACACTGATCAGTTGCCATTGTCCGCATTTACCGCCTCTGCCGTTTTCCCTATTAATAATAGCTGGCGGATATTGGCTCAAGGTCAATATGACTATAATCGTAACAAGATGCTCGATTCACTCATCGGTGTTGATTATGAAGATTGCTGCTTTGGCTTTGCAGTTTACGGTCGCCGTTACTATAATGACTTAAACGTCAAAGACGAACCAACACAAGCTGTTATGGCAGAAATTAGATTAAATGGGCTTGGCAGTGGCAGTAGCCGCCTAACACGGTTGCTCTCTGATAAGATATTAGGCTTTGAACCTGTCCAAACTGCATGGAAAGACTAACGAGATTTTTTGCTAGATTGCAGCACTATTTGCACAAATATTTATAACCCTACTATGGGTCACGCTGTCAAATATCTGATTATTAAGTATTGGATTGCGTTGACCGACTACCATCCGATGCGATGACATTGATGAGGAGCATCATGAGATTTTTTTCTTTACGTCAAACCAGCCGCGCTGTACTGCTATCTATGGGTGCCAGTCTTGCACTGACATTAAGTGCTCAAGCAGCGACTGTGAAACCTGCCACAGCACAAGCCTCGACTACTGCTAATCAGAATGCAGTAAGTCGCTTGACACCTGCCAATAGCACCGATGGTATTGTCGCTTTAGTCAATGAAAACGCTATCCTAAAAAGTGAATTGGTCGATGCCATTACACAAACCCAAGCCCGCGCACGAGCAGCAGGAGAACCTATTGCAAACTCAGCGCAATTGCAGTCAGAGGTGCTAAACGCGCTTATCTTGCGTGAATTGCAACTATCAATGGTAAAACGTGTCGGTTTATCTCCTGATGAAACCGAGATCAATCAACGCCTTGCTCAAATCGCTCAATCTCAAGGGCTCAATAGCATCTCAGTATTACAGCAACGCTTAGATGCCGCGCGTCCTGGTAGTTATGCCGCATTACGTGCTCAACTGATCGAAGATGCTGCTATTCAAGAGCTGCAGCAGCGTCAAATCAGTCGCCGAGTACGCATTAGTGAGCAAGATATTGATGCATTTTTGGCGTCGCCTGAAGCAAAACGTTTGAATCAAAGTGAATACCAAACTGTGCATGTACGCGTTCCTTATATAGATGACTACAGCCGTCTGTCAGCAGCTCAGCGTGAGGAAGCGCTAAAAGTTGCACAGGATTTGCGTACTCGTTTACTTGCACCAAATGTCAATGTCTCTGAAGCTGTTGCTGCAAGCCAAGGTAGCTATCCTATCCCTATTCAAGGTGGTGATATGGGCTTTCACAAAGCGGCATCCCTACCGACAGAGCTATCAAGCAAAATTACCAACCTCGATATTGGTGCAGTCAGTGAGCCGTTACTAACGCCTGAAGGTATCGATATCGTTAAGCTGGCTGATAAAAAAGCCAGTGATACCATGTTGATTCCGCAGTGGCATACTCGTCATATCTTAGTAAAAGTCGATGAGTTACAGACAGATGCACTGGCTGAACAGAAAATTAATGATTTGTATGAGCAACTGCGTAACGGTGCTGATTTTGCTGCCTTAGCATCAACCTATTCAGACGATCCAGGATCGGCTGGCCGCGGTGGTGATCTTGATTGGGTCAGTGAAGAAGATATGGTAGGTCCATTTGAGGCCACAATGAAAAATACAGCTGTTGGTGACTACTCTGCCCCATTTAAAACTCAGTTCGGCTGGCATATTCTAAAAGTTGACGGTAAGCGTCAGCAGGATGTCAGCGAGCAATATCGTCGCAATATGGCACGCCAAGCATTGTATCAGCGCCTAGCGCCTCAAGCACAAGAAGACTGGTTGCAAGAGTTGCGTGCAGGTGCCTATATCCAAGTACTCGGTTAAAGACCTGCGTTCAACTGCTTGGTCATAAGTTAATACACTGAGCGCTAATAATACTGATTAGCTTGCACAGAAAAAGGGTCTATGCCAATGCATATACCCTTTTTTTATTTAGAAATCGACTGACTGTCAGTTAATTAGGATAATGGATAGCAAACCGCCTAAGTACAATTAACTTAATAGGCGGTTAAACCAATCTATTCAGCTGTGTATGGCAGGAATATTACAAATCGACAAATGACGCACAAAGAAAAGCCCCGAACCTAGGGCGATTGGTTCAGGGCTTCGGTGCTTCATGTTATTGTTATTATCTCTCTTCCATGTTGACTCATCCTAAGTCATAAACAGTAACGTATAAGACAGCGGGCTGACCTGTTCTTTTATTGATACCGTCTCAACACTGCATCCTTGCGTATCCTTGTGTTGATGAATACATTATAGGACAATCAATTTGGTACGAATAGAAGCTAAAGACCTTATTTGACGTAAGCATATGCTTACGTTATAAGAGTCAACTTTAACCTATACGTCGTACTCCTCATAAACTAAGACTGCCTTGCACCTCTCTGCGTTCATCTGACATTTTCTTGCCTTCTTTTTTACCTTCTTCAATCTTGCTATCTGCTTCTGCTACATCTTCTGCTTCTGCAGTAGGCGCATTGCCTTCTTGCTTGCTCGTTTCTTCTGGCTCATATTGTAAAGTCGTCATTACAGGAAAATGATCAGATCCTATAGACGGCATACGTCTGATATCAACTACTGTAAAGCAAGCGCTATGGAAAATATGATCCAATGCCCAACGCAGAAATGGATATTTGACATGAAAGGTGTTGATAAAGTGTCGACCAATACGAGGATCTAGCAGCCCAGAAATACGCTGAAAGCGCCGCGTGGTTTTTGACCATGCCACATCGTTAAGATCACCAGCCAATATCGCGGTTTGCTCATTTTCTTTGATGTGTTTGCCAACCATCAGAAGCTCAGCATCACGCGTGGTAGATTTATCAGCCTCAGTTGGACTTGGAGGCATAGGATGCAAACAATATAGCCAAATTACGCGGCCGCCTTGCAGTCGTAACTGCGTATGAATAGAAGGTATGTCATCAATCATTAGGTACTTCACTTCAGGATCTATGAGCTCAAGCTTAGAGTACAGGTGCATACCGTATAGATTGTCCAGCGGAACCTTAACTGTATAAGGATAATCAGACTCAATTTGCTGTAATGCTTTCTCCCATTTTTTATCAGTTTCAAGCGTAATTAAAATATCGGGCTGTCTATGCTTGACCAAATCAACCAATTTTTGTGTTTCATCATTGGGTGTTAACACATTTGAGACCATGATTTTTAATTGATGTACTTGCCCTTCTGGTTTGTCTTTTGCTTTTTGAACTTCTTTTTTCCATAGCTTGGTATACGGCAATACCATTCTTAGCTGGAACGCTAACGTGATACTAAGCACTATAAATAACAACCATTGTCCCAGTTGCCACTCTGAGAAAAACATGATCATGCCAATCCAAGCAATAATGCCCAGTACCATTATCTGAATGCGTGGGAATTCGACGCCACGCACCCACCAATTATCCAGCGGCACCCAACCCCAGATCGTTAAAAATGCGATGAATCCTGCTAGCCATTGTAAGCTGTAATATAATAGTGAGAGATCCATAGTATGTAATAACCGTTTATTGAGATGATAATGGGGCCAATGATGATATATGCCATTCATTCCATGACAACGCATATCATGGTTTTAAATGAACTGAGTTTTAACTGAACTGACGTCAAGTATTAATGCTAGAAGCTTACTTTAGCATTTCATAAGATTTTCGCCTATATATGAGTCGCGATTCTGCAACAACTGCCATAAAAATTTACAATACCTGCCTGATCAAAATAATAGGTATTTTATCGAGAGCCTTATCCTTTACGGACAACCAAATATATTTTGCCAATACCTAAGCCAGACTCTAATAATAACGTAAAGTTATAGTACACATAGTTAATAGTGTATAGAAAACGAGTAAATAATAGCCAAAACGCCTTGCTTTTTTGTACCATTCACGGCATTGTTATCGGTTGGTGATGCAACAAATAATTGTAAATAGGACTGAATTTCATGAGTAATTTAACAGTAGGCTTAGTAGGCTGGCGCGGCATGGTAGGGTCAGTATTGATTCAACGTATGCAAGAAGAAAATGACTTTAACGGTATTACGCCTGTCTTTTTTTCAACCAGTAATGCTGGTGGTGATGCGCCAAAATTCGACGGTATTGAAACTGGCCAACTAAAAGATGCTCATGATATTGAAGCACTTGCTACTTGTGATGTGATTATTACTTGCCAAGGTGGTGATTACACTTCAAAAGTTCACCAACCACTACGTGATAGCGGCTGGACTGGCTATTGGGTTGATGCAGCAAGTACGCTACGTATGAAAGACGATAGTATCATTATTCTTGATCCAGTCAATCGCAGCGTCATTGATGATGCCCTAGCCAGTGGCAAAAAAGACTTTATCGGTGGCAACTGTACCGTATCACTGATGCTAATGGCGATTGGTGAGCTATTCAATAAGGGCTGGGTTGAATGGGTCAGCGCGATGACGTATCAGGCTGCTAGTGGCTCGGGTGCCAATAACATGCGTGAGCTGATCTCAGGTATGGGTGTCTTGCGTGACGCTGTACAAGATGAACTAGCCAACCCTGCTAGCGCCATTCTTGATATTGATAAAAAAATCGCTCAGACACAGCGTTCAGCAGACTTTCCTACACAGTACTTTGGTGTACCGCTTGCTGGTAGCTTGATTCCTTATATCGATGTGCAGTTAGAAAACAAGCAGTCAAAAGAGGAATGGAAAGGCGGCGTTGAGACTAACAAGATTCTTGGTAATGACGAAGCTAGCACGATTCCTATCGATGGGATGTGTGTACGCGTCGGAGCAATGCGTTGCCATGCGCAAGGTCTAACCATCAAGCTCAAAAAAGACATCCCTCTAGAAGAAATTGAAGCCGCCCTAAAAAATAGCGGCAATGAGTGGTTAGATTTGGTCGAAGACGATAAAGAAGCCACTATGAATCGCTTAACGCCAGTCGCAGTGACTGGTACGTTAACAGTTGCATTAGGCCGCTTACGTAAGCTTAAAATGGGCCCTGAGTATTTAGGTGCCTTTACTGTTGGTGATCAGCTGCTGTGGGGCGCAGCAGAACCATTGCGCCGTATGCTGAATATCATTCGTGAGCAAAAAAACTAAATCAAATAACCAAAACATCAGATACAAAAAAGACAGCAAGTGCTGTCTTTTTTTGCGATCAATAATCTAAATGGCTAAGAATAATGACTATATGTCCTAATACCCTTGTATTACTTTGGCTCATACGCAATCATTACCTCGTTACGACGTAAAAATGGCAATGTCCATGGCTCATCGTAACGTGCCAATTCTGGACCACCTATAGGCGTTAAATTTTTGCTTTGCATCCAATTTCTCAGTTCTTGTGTCTTCTTATCTACTTTATCACTTCCAGTAAATCCTGAAAATTTGATAACGCCATAATTTTGAGCGGGTACTTCAACGATTTCGACGTCTGAGTTATTCGGTTTTGGTAACGTCTCCATCGTATATTTGCTGGGCATCGTGAATTGTACGCGCCACTTTCCGTCATCTTGTTGCATACTGACTGGTGCGGTCATTGCGATCTTCTGTGACTCGTTATTCCCTTTATTATCAGACTGCATAGTGACAGGCGCTGTCATGCTGATTTTGCTACTACCACCAGTTGGTGCGGTATTATTACCAAAAATATAATCCGCTAGGATTTTGAACCCTGCACGACTTGCCGCGCGTTGATCACCACTTACCCACGTTTGGGCGATCAACTGCTCATCATAACGACGTAACTCAAAGTCATCTGATTGTGCCAATAACGTATACTCTGGCTCTTCTGGATCAGCAGCCATCGCCCCTTTTGATATCAATAATATCCCGCCAACTAATAATAAATAACCTGTCTTTTTCATATAACCTCTCCGTTTTCTTAAAATATGCGCTGATGGTTCTAAATACGTCATCATTATTATGACTTTTACTTTACCAGCGCAACGTAAGGGTTGTCTGTGTGTTTTGAAGCACTGTCTGTGTCTTTTGGTTATGACAATATTGTATCAATCAAAAAAACGCACTGACTGGCTATATTGACGGCCTGAATATCAATATCCAAAAAATCTCTAACAATGCTATAATTATCGCCATTTTCATAGCTCATATATCGGTTAACATATGCAATTTGTCTTACATAAAACAGCCAGCGGTGCAACGCGTGCACGCCGTGGTACCGTTCATCTCAATCATGGCGACGTGCAAACGCCTGCTTTTATGCCTGTTGGTACTTATGGTACGGTCAAAGGTATGCTGCCACGTGATATCGAAGCCATTGGTGCTGATATCATTTTAGGCAACACCTTTCACCTATGGTTACGTCCAGGCACGGAAGTCATCGATAAATTTGGCGGCTTGCATAAATTCATGCATTGGGATAAGCCTATTTTGACGGATTCAGGCGGTTTTCAAGTATTCAGTCTAGGT
This sequence comes from Psychrobacter sp. Ps6, assembly GCF_022129235.1. Lineage (GTDB taxonomy): Bacteria > Pseudomonadota > Gammaproteobacteria > Pseudomonadales > Moraxellaceae > Psychrobacter. The sequence continues at coordinate 30,341 of NZ_JADQAI010000006.1, forward strand.
GCCATGCGTAAAATTACCGAAGAAGGAGTTAACTTCAAATCGCCTATCGATGGCGCAAAGATATTTCTCTCACCAGAAAAATCTATGCAAATTCAATACAGCTTGAACTCGGACATCGTCATGCAGTTCGATGAGTGTACGCCCTATCCAGCCACTCATGATGAAGCGAAAAAGTCGCTAGAGCTATCATTACGTTGGGGACAACGCTGCGTTGATGAGCACAATAGGCTGGGCAGCACCAACGCATTATTTGGTATTGTACAAGGTAGTATGTATCCTGATTTACGCCAGCAATCACTCGAAGGTTTGCTAGAAATCGGCTTTGATGGTTATGCTATCGGCGGTCTGTCGGTTGGTGAGCCAAAAGAAGAGATGATAGACGTCCTAGACTACCTGCCTGATGATATGCCAGCAGATAAGCCACGCTATCTAATGGGTGTTGGTAAGCCTGAAGATTTAGTTGAAGGCGTACGCCGCGGTGTGGACATGTTCGATTGTGTGATGCCTACTCGTAACGCGCGTAATGGTCATTACTTTGTGACGGGCGATGCAGACAATGCTGGTGTGGTGCGTATCCGTAATAGCCAGTATCGTAACGACGAAGGCCCATTAGATCCTGAATGTGACTGCTACACTTGCCAAAACTTTAGCCGCGCTTATTTGTATCATCTTAATAAATGTAAAGAGATGCTGGGTGCACAATTGGCAACCATTCACAACTTACGCTATTACCAGCGTTTGATGCAAGGTATCAGAGATGCTATCGAGCAAGATCGGTTCGATGAATTCGTTAGCGAATTTTATAGTAAGCGTGGACAAACGGTTCCTGAGTTAAATTTACGTTAATCCATTTTAATATTTATTGATATTATTAGACATAAAAAAGGGCTTAAGATAATTCTTAAGCCCTTTTTATATGAACCGCTTTTATCACTCAATGATTTACATGTCTAAATCATTGTAAATAACTATTAGCCCATCAGTGAAGTAACAAATACCACGATCACAGCGATTGGCGCGATGACTTTTGCAACAATTTGCCAAAGCTGCCATGTCGCATTAGATAAACCAAGCTCTTGCTGAATGCTACGCTGATCCATTTTCCAACCAACGAATACGATGGCCGCAAGACCTGTTAGAGGTAGAAGGAACTTACTGGTAATCTTGTCTAGTGCATCAAAAATACCATTACCCATAATAGTAAATTCAGACCATAGGTTGAACGATAGCAACGCGGCAATGCCTAATAGCCAAATCACAGTACTGGCAACAATAGTCGATACGGTACGGCTCATCGACGTACGTTCTTCTAGCAGCTCAACTGTTGGCTCTAATAATGAGATAGATGATGTGACAGCTGCAAAGGTGATAAGCAAAAAGAACAATGCACCAATGATAGTACCTGCACCCATGCTACCAAAAGCAATCGGTAAGCTGACGAAGATCAGACCAGGGCCTGATGCAGGATCTAGACCATTACTAAAGATAATTGGGAAGATGGCTAGACCGGCCGCCAAAGCGATAACCGTATCTAAGATAACAACAGTACGTGCAGTTTTTAGCAAGTTCACTTCACGGCCCAAATACGAACCATAAGCAACCATGATGCCCATACCAATAGATAGTGTGAAGAAGGCATGACCTAATGCTGCAAGCATAACGTCAGCCGTCAGCTTGCTCATGTCTGGCGTGAACAAATAAGCGACTGCCTCACCAAAACCACCATTCATTACGTTATAACCAACGATAATGAAAAGAATCACACCCAGTAGTGGCATCAAAATCTTGGCTGTTTTTTCAATACCGCTCGTTACACCAATACCAACGATGACGGCAGTCAAAATCATAAATACGGTGTGCCAAATCGTCAATGTACCGGCTGATGCTAGCATCGCATCAAAGGTCGCAGCCACTGAATCACTGTCTTGGCCTGTAAAGCTGCCTGACGCAACCTTAGTGATATAGTTAAGTGCCCAACCACCGATGACACTATAGAAAGATAGAATTAAAAAGCCACCCAAAATACCAGTAGCACCAACGATGGTCCAGTTACGAGATTTACCTTCGCTAGCAGCCACATCCGCAAACGTGTTGACTGGGTTTTTTTGTCCACGGCGACCAATGAGCCATTCAGCAACCAGTATTGGAAAACCGACTAGCGCGATACAGAACAAATAAGCGATAACGAAAGCCGAACCACCGCTCTCGCCCACCATATATGGAAATTTCCATATATTTCCCAAACCAACTGCTGAACCTACTGCCGCTAATACGAAGCCAAAACTTGAGCTCCATTGTGCATGTTCTTGTTTATTGATAGCCATTTTTTGCGTCCTCGTACTTCAAATAACGCTACTGATAATCCTCCTTGATCATCATAAATAGTGACTACTACTATCAAACTATTTAGTAAACACTTCAATGTGAAGTGCCCCGTAACATTAAGAAAGAATTGTTTACAATATCATAAACGCTCAGTTTCTGCTAAGCGACCAAAAAAGTCAAGCACTCATAAATATAAAAAGCCATAACAATTGGTTATGGCTTTTGGCAATATTATCTTTTATTAATAAAATTTAGGCAAATTAAAACTGCAAAAAATAACTATTTAGCCTAGCTTCTACGGTGGCTGAACATACGTTTAACGCACTACCCCGCGACGACTTTTCTGTAGTGAATCAATCAACAATTGAACTTTTGGCTCTTGAGATAGTAGCTCGCCTTGCAGAACCTCCAACGCTTTTGCTGTGGTCAGACCCGATCTAAAGACGATACGATAGGCCTGGCGTAAGACATCAATCGTTTCTTTCGACCAATCTTTTCGGCGCATGCCTTCGATATTTAGACCATGAGCTTTTGCTGGATTACCAGACACCATCGTAAATGCTGCGACGTCTTTTAAAATCAAACTGGCACCGCCGATTAAGCTGTAATCATCTACTGTACAAAACTGATGAATACCTGAATTACCACCGATGATTGTATGGCTACCGATAGTCACATGACCTGCAACGCCCACATTATTTGCCAGCACATTATGATCGCCAATCACACAATCATGCGCCACATGAGTATTGACCATTAACAAGTTATGGCTACCTATCTTGGTCAGTTCACTATCTTGTGCAGTACCGCGATGAAGGCTACAAGCTTCGCGAATCGTATTGTGATCGCCAATCTCAAGCCAAGTGCGCTCACCTGCATACTTTAAATCCTGAGGATCCTCTCCAACACTCGCAAACTGATAAAACTGGTTATGCGCACCAATACGAGTCAACCTAGTCACAATGACATGCCTATGCAGCACAGTATGTGGTCCAATTGACACTTCATCACCAATGATACAGTAGGGACCAATGATGGCAGTCTCATCAATCTGTGCAGATGGTGAGATGAGTGCTGTAGGGTGAATCTGACTCATGATGTGGGCCCTTGTATCATTCAATGCAAATAAATAGTCAGCCAAATACAGCCGGTTTGGCTTCATGAATGAAACCAATATCCGCTGCTTTGTTAAATATCAATATAATAGCTCATTATAATTGTAAAAATCGATTCGATATAGCGCCTAATGAATGCTAACTTATTACAAACTTAGGCACTTTTACTGTCTTTGATTTTTTGCTGTTCTTGACGCGCAATCATGATTTGAGCACTCGCAGCAAGTTCGTCTTCGACATGTACCGTACAATCAAACTTATAAATACCATGGCGTTGCATCACTGTCTTGGCACGAATAATGAGTTGATCACCAGGAATCACTCGACGCTTAAAACGCACTTTATCCACACCAGCAAATAAATACAGATAGCCATCTTCTGAAGTCAGACCTGCACTAATAAACCCAAGTATGCCTGAAACCTGTGCCATTGCCTCTACCATCAAAACCCCTGGCATGATTGGTTCATCAGGAAAATGTCCATTAAAAAACTCTTCATTAATGGTCACATTTTTGATACCCGTGATGCACTCTCCTGGTGTACAAGCGACCACCCTATCGACCAACATAAAAGGATAACGATGTGGTAAATAATGCTTAATCGTATGATATGTTAGTGGTAGCGTAAGACCTTGCTCAGCCAAGCTCTTGATGTCGTCATCGGTTGGGATATCTATATGGTTATTGCTCATAATGAGGCTTCCTTGCTATGTTTTGAATATTTATTGTTTATATGTGTTCGCATTAATCACGCCCAAGCTGACGAAAGCGTACCGCTGCACGGCGCCAATTAGCAGTTGGCATAGCAGCAGTTCCAGAAGAATACGAACCAGCAGTTTTTATAGACTTAGTCACCATGGTCATACCTGATAAAACCACATCATCTGTAATTTCGATGTGGCCTGTGATACCAACAGCACCGCCAATAATGCAACGTTTGCCTATAGTCGTACTACCCGCAATACCCGTTTGGGAAGCAATGGCAGTACCGTCACCGATACGTACGTTATGTGCAACTTGAACCAAATTATCAATGATAACGTGATTGCCAATAACCGTATCATCAATGGCGCCGCGATCGATGCAGGTGTGGCTACCAATACGCACATGATCACCAATAATCACACGGCCTAGCTGAGCGATACGCTCCCAGCCTGAAACACTAGGATTGTTGGTGGGCGCAAAGCCAAACCCTTCGGCACCAATACTCGCACCCGCATGCAATCTTGCATAATTGCCAATGACACAATCATGACCAATAACCACTTGCGATTTGATAACACTGTCAGTACCGATCTCAGAATGCGCCTCAATCACTACATGGGCATCAAGTGAGCTACGCGCCCCTATTTGCACATAGTCACCAATGATACAAAAAGGACCAATATTGACCTCATCACCAATCACAGCACTATCAGAGATCACAGCGCTAGGATGGATTCCAGCAGATAGTGACTGACGGGCAAATAGTTGGCTGGCACTGGCATAAGCTAGGTATGGGTTAGAGACAATCAACGCTAAGGCCGACTCAGGTACTTGGTCACGATACTCTTGGGTGACCAATACTGCGCCTGCTTGGCTACTGGACAAACTAGAGATATAGTGAGGGTCTGCCAAAAAGCTTAGCTGCCTTTGGTCAGCAGTAGTTAAACTTCCAACACTGTTAAATGGGTGACGTAACTGTTCAGCACTAATATCAGCCTTATTGATAATGGGCTGACGCTGCTCAATCCGAGTGATAAGTTGCTCAATCGTTATCATAATGACTATTAATAGACTATTGTTATATATAAAACGGTCGTCAAAATAACAATGTGTTTTGACGACCTACTGGGAACTAATGACATTCTAACTTACTTAGACAAATATTTGAGAACGATTAGATATATTTAGATAATATTGGCGATCTAGAATGTATTACCAATCTGGAACTGGACTTTTTCAGTTTCGTCGCCTTCTTTATCACCAAAAGGTACGGCATAGCTGAGTGAAATTGGACCAATTGGCGTATACCAGGTCACACCTGCACCTGCACTAAATCGGAATTCGTTGTCTTGGGTTAAGAGTGGTACACCTGTATCCTCACCGGTGCCAGGATTAACGAAGGTACGGTCTTCTTTGTCACTCGTATCGAATACCTGACCACCTTCAGCAAATAGTACTGGACGCACTTGATCTGCCCAATCCCCTTTAAACGGCATTGGCAAAATCAGCTCACTACCAAAACTAACTAACGCATTACCACCAACCTCTTCTGTACTATACGTCTGATTAGCGGGATCGTTAATAGCATCATAATAAGCTTGAGACTTAGGTCCTAACGTTGAAGACTCATAACCACGTACTGAACCATAACCACCCGCGTAGAAGTTTTCGTAGAATGGCAAATCATTACCATAGCCCAGTTTGGTATAACCGCGCGCGATCCAGTCTTTATAAAGCGGATAATACACGTTGCCGCGATAAACGAGTTTCTGATAGCTAGAATCGCCAAGACCAATGGTAGCATCAACAGTGTGGCTCATACCTTTGGTCGGAAACACTGGGCGATCTAGGGTGCTGTAGTCCCAGCCCAATAGTAAGTTATAGGTTTGATAATCATTTTTAAAGCCAGTACGACCTTCGAAATCTCCAGTGAAGTCTTCAACAGTACCGCCGTCATCGATGATTTCTTGCGCGTTCGATATGCCGAGGAAACGGCCACCACGTACTGTCGTATTGTCGACATTTAGACCAGCACTGACACGCTTGGTCTCATCCACAGGATAGCTATAATTTAGCGTAGCACCGTAGGCATCAGTGACATAATTACTAACGTTTCTATCATCATATTTGGTTTCGCGATAGTAAGCACTCACACCTTGCGAGACGCCATTTTCTGTAAAGTATGGATCGGTATATCCTAAACTATACGAATCACGTGTCTCTGAACGTGACAGTGCGGCTTTAACACGGTTACCAGTACCCATAAAGTTATTTTGGGTTAAATCCAACTGAAAAGTGACACCGCCGCTCTGCGAGTAACCTGCCGCAATCGTTGAACTACCAGAAGGTTGCTCTTCTACTGTATAGTTGACATCTACTTGATCTGGCTGATTGGGTACTGGTTTTACATCAACGTTAACAGCTTTGAAGAAACCGGTACGCATAAGACGTGTACGTGAAAGCTGAATCTTTTCACTAGAGGCAAGAGACCCTTCCAATTGACGCATCTCACGGCGCAATACTTCATCTTGAGTTTTTAGATTGCCTGTGAAGTTGATACGGCGAACATAAATAGGACGTGCAGGATCGATATAATAATCCACGTCAACCATCTTGGTATCGTCATTAATGCGTGGTACGGGTCTAACTTGAGCTAAATAATATCCTTCGTTACCATAGCGTCTTTTGAGCTCGGCTGTTGTTTCATCCAGTTTGGCTTGTGAGTATTTTTCATTAGGCGCAAAAGTAACCAACTCTTTTAGTTCGTTATTATCAAAAGTGGGCTTACCTAAGAAATTGACGTCACCAAACTGATACTGCTCACCTTCACTCAAACTGACTTCAATAAACACACTACGCTTATCTTCACTAATATTGAGTACCGCGTTATCTACTGCGAAACGCACATAACCATCGTTTTGATACAACGCTTTTAAATTGTCTAAACTGGCGGCCAGTTTTTCTTGTGCATATCGATCAGATTTTGATAGCAAGCGTGTCCATGATGATTCTTTTACAGCAAAGACATCTTTGATTTCTTCATCACTAAAGTGTTTGTTGCCAATCACATTGATATCAACAACTTTAGCAGGCTTACCTTCAATGAAGCGCACATCAAGCTTGACGCGATTACCATCAAGTACCGTCTGATCTACTTCAATATTACTGTTGTAGTAACCTTGGCTGATATACTGCTGTTGTAGCTCATTAGCAACGCCTTGCAAGGTCGATTGCTTCAGTACATTACCAACAGACAGCCCAGCATTCCCAAGGCCTTGCTCCAGCCCTTCTTTAGGAATGAGCTTGTTACCTTCAAAATTTACTTCGGCAATGGTTGGACGTTCAATAACATCAAACCTTAGATTGCCACCTTCGACACGGCTTTGAATATCAGCAAAGTTTTCAGTCGCATATAGTGCCTTGATACTGGCTGCTAAGCTACTGTCATTTACCGTATCTCCTACCGTAATAGGTAGAACCGGATAGAGGCTATCAGGGGTTAGGCGTTGTAAGCCATTGAAACCGATGTCAGTCACTACAAATTCTGCAGCCTGTACCGGCATACTCATCATCGCTACAACTAACGGCAACCCAGCCGCGCTCATAAATAAAGGCGTACGCATAAACACTATCCGTCAATAAAAAACTTGCTAAAGTTAAGTTAAAAAGCACATGTTGTCCAGCCCATTTGCACAAAGTTGCAACTCCATGCATGGCTGACTCAGAACACTTTATATAAAAAGCATCACAAAATAAACTAAAAATTACGATTAGTACAGAGGCTATGACACAAAGTATCTTGCGTATAATAGCAACAATCAAAGCGTAAGCGCCATTAAACCATTAGTATATCGTGCTTTATTGATTATATTACTCATCAACCGATCAAAACAGCCTACTGATATCATTACCAATTGCTAACACCATGAAACCTGCCAGTAAGAGTAAACCGATATTTAAACCCACCATTTGTACCCCTTCAGAGAGCGGCTTACCGCGGATCAGTTCGATGAAATGATAAACGATATGACCACCATCCAATACTGGAATTGGTAATAAATTCAATACAGCAAGACTCAGGCTAATCAATGCAGCCGTCGATAATACCATCTGCCAACTGATATCAAAGCTTTGTTTGGCAACTTTGGCAATGGTAATCGGACCTGACAAGTTATCCAGACCAATCATACCTGAGAGCATTTTTCCCATCGAGCTTACCGTCATCACGGCGAGCTGTTCAGTCTTCTCGAACGACTTGACCAATGACTCGCCAGGGCCATAAACCACGGTGGTTTTGTAGGCATCAGGGATAACAATCTCAGTCTGATCCACCATGGCGCCAATTTGACCGTAATCATTGCCCAAGTTGTCTTTTTTACCTTGCGGCATAATTTGCAATTGCACCGCCTTATCGTCACGCAATACGGTAAAATCAAGTAGGACCTCAGGATTATCACGAATAATACGCGTGACACTAATCCAATCATCAATTTTTTGATTATTGATGGCAGTAATGCGATCTCCCACCTGTAGACCTTGACGGCTAGCGGCACCATCAGGCGCCAATTCACCGACAATCGGGGCAATCTGTGGCTGCCACGGTAACATACCAAAGCTGGTCAATGCATCTTTGCCTTGTGCATCACCCTGCATAAATTGTGTGACTGGTGCTTGATAGGTTTTGATCGACTGATTGGTTTGAGCATCTGACTGTAGAGTGATACTCACATTGTCTGTCTCGCCCATCCGGCCTGCAAGGCGATAATTGATACCTTCCCACGTCTGTACATCGTGTCCATCAATCGCAACAATCTTATCACCGACAGGTAATTGCGCCATCGCAGCAGGGGTATCTGGCAGTACTTGCCCAATCTTCGTAGCCAACTGCTCAGACGGCGTCATAAACAACACCCAAAAGAGCGCAATAGCAATGATGAAATTCATGATAGGGCCAGCGGCGACAATCGCAATCTTCTTGAGCGGATGCTGATAATTAAACGCAAGATGCTGTTCATTTTTTGCGACATTGCCTTCACGCTCATCAAGCATTTTGACGTAGCCACCGAGTGGCAATGCTGAGATACGATAATTGATGCCACTTTTTTTGCTTGTCCAACCAAATAGTTTAGGGCCAAAACCGATAGAGTATGTTAATACTTTGACGCCGCACATCCGTGCCACGATATAGTGCCCCCACTCATGTAAGGCAATGAGTGGACCTAAGACAAATATTGCCGCAAGAAGCGTTAATAAAAACGTCATGATCTTTTCTCAGTATTGTTGCTTAGCATCTTTTATCAACATTAACATCGACATCGACATCTTCACTAATATCGTTTATTAGCACCATATTTTAATTAAGATGCTGTCTATTGCTAACGATTTATACGATTATGTCAACTTTGCCACAAGCTTATCAGTAAGGTGACGCGCTATCTTGTCAATGGCTAATATATCTTCTATGTCAGCCGTTTCGTTTAATGGTGGCAGCTGTATATCGTTCAAGGCACGCTCATTGATATCAGCAATATCAGTTAAACGAATTTGTCCATCTAAAAACGCCGCCACTGCAATTTCATTGGCTGCATTTAGTACAATAGTCGCCTGCGTACCTGCTTGCATGGCTTGACGAGCCAAGCGTAGACAGGCAAATTTTTGCAGATCAGGCTCGACGAACTCCAAACCACTAAGTGCATATAAATCTAGTGGCTGCGAACCGCTATCAATACGGCTAGGGTAACTGAGCGCATGGGCAATTGGGGTTTTCATATCTGGACTGCCAAGCTGCGCTAAAAAGCTACCATCGCTATATTCTACCATTGAGTGAATAATACTTTGTGGATGAATGACCACATTTATCTTATTTTCAGGCAAATCAAACAAATGACAAGCCTCAATCAGCTCAAGCCCTTTATTCATCATTGTGGCTGAGTCGACAGATATCTTCTGGCCCATTGACCAGTTAGGGTGCTTGACTGCCTCTGCGACAGTTGCTTGCTGCATATGTTTAAAAGACTGCTGCAAAAATGGTCCACCAGAGGCTGTTAACCATAGTTTACGGACACCATGATTTGGCTGATGAATTTGCGTATTGTCTTGCTGAATAGCAAGTGGTAAGCACTGAAAAATGGCATTGTGCTCAGAGTCGAGGGGTAACAACGTAGCGTCATGTGTTTTGACCGCATTGATCATGACCTGCCCTGCCATCACTAGCGCTTCTTTATTGGCGAGCAAAATACGCTTACCTGCGCGTGCTGCTGCTAAGGTAGAAGGCAGTCCTGCCGCACCTACGATGGCAGCAACGACAGTATCAGTTTGTGAATCAGTAGCGATATCTACTAACCCTTCCTCGCCCCCTACTACATCACTATCAATTCCTGCTGCTTTAAGCCTTTTGGCAAACTCATCCACAGCTGCTGCTGGCACGCTGACGCGCTTAGGCAAAAACTGCTGACAGAGCGCAAACAGCTTATCTAAACGGTAGTAGCCTGACAATGCGTAGACTTCATAATATTGCGGTTGCGCCGCTAATATTGCTAACGTGCTATCGCCAATCGAGCCTGTCGCGCCTAGTACGGCGATGCGTTGCGTCATAACCATTAATGCCTATGATATTTAATATTTAGAGAATGAGAAAAGAATAAATGAAGGTTGAACAGTATAAAAGGCAATAAAGCTATATAGTAACAAATAAGATCGTTGTAAAAGATGAGCCAAAACGGTCACTTCGCTTACTTATCACACCATAAAATCAGCTAAGTGACTTTGTCTTATACCACAATCAAACCAAGCTGCTGTATCGCCCAAAAGCCAAGCGCGAATATCGGAGTTGCAGATAGCAATGAATCAATACGATCAAGTACACCACCATGCCCTGGTAAGATGGTGCCAGAGTCTTTGACATCAGCACGGCGCTTGAGCATTGACTCAAAAAGATCACCAAGCACAGAAGCTAGAATCGTTAGCGCCGATAGAGCTACAAAGGCGACTAGCGCTGCGCCCGTCAGTTGTAGCTTAAACACACTGATCGCAACGACTACCAGTAGACCTGTAATCAAACCACCGGCCAATCCTTCCATACTCTTATTGGGTGAGACATTGGGTGCCATTTTTCGGCGGCCAAGCTTACGACCAACGAAATAAGCACCACTATCAGCACACCAGACCAATAAAAATACATAGAGTAGCCACCATGCTGATAGCTGCCAGAGGTAAAAAATCGCAGTAATAGAGGCGGACAAAATAATGACACCCAACAACGCTAGATGTTTTCCGTACCATTTTGTCTTTGTTGGGAATGCACGTACCCAAGACAGTGCCATTAGCCATATGACAAGCGAGGCCGTCCACCAAAATAACCAAGTCACCTTAAACATAAGCGATAGAACAGTTATCACTAAAACTAGTAGCACAAAGACAATAGGTCGACGCCACTTCGGCATCAACTTCGCCCACTCATGAGCGGCAATAATCACGCCAACGGCTAAAAGCGGTGCGAATAAAATAGGGGTTTGGCTCGCAAACATTGCAATACCAACGATAATAACGAGAACAATTGCCGTTCTAATTCGTTGCCACATACTTATCGAGCCTTATAATAATGAAGAAGGTACAGTCAAAAAAATGCATTATAACAGTTAATAGACCTATGCCCATTAATAGCGATTGACCCTCATTAAAACGGTTTATCATCTCGTAAGCAAGCGGTATTGGCGACCTAGAGAACACTGTCTGAATTTTTATGGCTACTATTGCATCAGCAACTATGCTGCTCTATCCCTACCTGCTCGCTGGTTTTACCGAAGCGGCGTTGTCGCTGTGAAAACTCAGCAATCATCGAAGCCAGCTCTTTTGGAACAAAATCTGGCCATAAAGTTGGCGTGAAAAACAACTCCGCATAGGCCGCTTGCCATAATAAAAAATTCGATATTCGGTAATCACCACCGGTACGAACAAGCATATCTACTGCTGGAGCGTCTGCCAGTTGTACTTGCTCACCAAGCATTTCTGCACTAATATCTTCAGCTCTCAACTCACCTGCCTGCACTTGTTGTGCCAGCTGTTTTGCTGCATGAGCAATATCCCATTGTCCACCGTAGCTAATCGCAATGACTAATGTCATGGCATCAAAGCTTGCAGTTTCTGCTTCAGCATCTGCCATTAGCGCTTGTAACTCTTCACTAAGCTGACTGCGATCACCAATAAAACGTAAACGAATGCGGTATTTTTTCATACGCGGCATTTGCTCATGAATAGTCGATGCCAACAACTGCATCAATAGTGCAACTTCACTAGGTGGTCGCTGCCAATTTTCGCTAGAGAAAGCAAAAACGGTCAGTACTTCAATACCGGTCTCTACACAATATTCTACGATAGGGTCTAAAGCCGTTTTACCAGCTATGTGGCCTTGACCTTTACCCAAATTATTGGCTTTGCCATATCTGTTATTACCGTCCATGATAATAGCGATATGACGAGGAAGCGTGTTAGGTGCCGAGGTGGCTGAAGTGGACATAGGCAAACTTGCTTATTGTTGAGGTAAAATAATAATAACGTGTGCAGTGGCGATTAAAAAGTGTCATGTAAATAATTCACAAATTTATCATAACTTAGCGTTCAAAATTTTTATAGCTTACAATATATTTGAGAAATATCAGTAAACTGCACTTATATTAGTAAATCATATTATCCATGTCATGATAAACAGCCAATAACTGCAAGGTATTGGCTGCTAAAATGTAGATAATACTCTGAACCAAGTTTTGCCATGAATGATGAATGACAAAACTGCTCGTCTTAAACTTCCATCAAGTCGCTTTCTTTTTTACTCAAGCGGCTATCGATAGTTTCAATGTATTTGTCAGTGATTTTTTGGATGTCATCATTAGCACGGCGCTCATCATCTTCTGAGATTTCTTTCTCTTTGGCTAACTCTTTGATGTCATTCATCATATCGCGGCGAATATTACGGATAGACACACGGCTACTCTCTGCTTCTCCACGAGCAAGTTTTTGCATATCGCGGCGAGTCTCTTCAGTCAACGCTGGCATTGGCACACGAATCACATCCGCTGTCATCGGGTTTAGGCCCAAGTCTGCTTCGCGAATGGCTTTATCTACCGCTTGTACCATCGTACGATCAAACGGTTGAACCAATAACGTACGTGAGTCTTCAACGTTCACGCTTGCTACTTGGTTTAGCGGTGTATCAGAACCATAGTAGCTGACCATCACGCCTGACAACATGCCTGGGTGTGCACGTCCAGTACGAACTTTACTGAAAGTACTCTCAAGCGCTTCCAACGTTTTTTGCATGCGTGCTTCGCCGTCTTGCTTAATCTCTTTAATCATTGTGTGTCCTTATTTGTCGCTATCGACAAATTTTTTATTTGCTATTGGGATATTTGTTATTAGCTACTTTTCGTTATTAGCCATTCTCTGAAGTGACCAATCAACGCTACATCAGCGCATGGAATTAATGAAAAACGCGTGTGCCTTCGTTTTCACCCATGATGACATTCAATAATGCATTAGGTTTGGTCATATCAAACACTTGTAGCGGTACATTATGCTCACGGCATAAGGCAATAGCAGTCAAATCCATCACGCCAAGTTTTTGCTCTAACACTTCATCAAAGGTCAGACCATCATATTTGACTGCATCATCGTGTAGGCTTGGGTCTTTGTCATAAACGCCGTCGACCTTGGTCGCTTTAAGTATCAAGCCCGCTTCGATTTCGATACCACGCAAACAAGCAGCCGTATCAGTAGTAAAGAATGGGTTGCCTGTTCCCGCAACAAAGATACACACTTCACCATTTTTGAGATAGCGAATCGCATTACGACTGCTATAGCTTTCGGTGACTTCACCAATCGGCAATGCAGACATCAAACGCGTTTTGATATTACGACGCTCAAGCGCATCACGCATCGCCAACCCATTCATGACAGTGGCTAGCATACCCATCTGATCACCCGTCACACGGCCAACCAACCCTTCTTTTTGTAATTGCGCGCCGCGATATAAGTTACCACCGCCAACCACGATACCAACCTGAACACCTAGTCCGCGCAAGTGAGCGATAGACAGGCTCATCTTATCGAGCACTTCGGTATCAATACCCATGTCTTTGCTACCAGCCAAGGCTTCGCCAGAGAGTTTTAGCAAGATACGAGCGTAACGCGGGTTTTTGTCAGACATGAGGTCACCTTATTATCATGAAATTATAAAGAAAATTATGGGTAAAACACAAATCAAGTTTGCCCGTAACGCTGCGCTTAAAGATAAGCGTATTAAACAGGCTAAATTGCGCTAATTGTAGCAAAAACTGCCCGCCATTGGGCAATTTTCACTCGTATATCTTATCGAACACTTAACCTTGATAACTGGCAAATAGATCATATTCGCTAGCGTCATCAATCGTCACGGTCAGGAACTGACCAACTTTGACTTGATCCGTAATATCATCAACATAGACATGCCCATCAATTTCAGGCGCATCGGCATAGCTACGGCAAATAGCAATATTTTCATCGCTATCGATCTCATCGACCAATACCGTTAAAGTCTTACCGACTTTTTCTTGTAGTTTTTGCGCTGAGATATCTTGTTGCAGCGCCATCAAACGCTCGTAGCGAGACTGTTTGACGTCTTCAGGCACATGGTCTGGCAAATCATTGGCGACAGCACCTTCTACCTCTGAATACGTAAATGCACCCACGCGATCAAGACGCGCCTCTACTAGCCAGTCAAGCAAGCACTGAAAATCTTCTTCAGTCTCACCCGGGAAGCCAACCACAAAGGTCGAACGAATCACAATATCAGGGCAGATATCACGCCATGCTTTGATACGCGCTAAGGTGTTTTCGCTGTGTGCAGGACGTTTCATCGCTTTTAGGATACGATGGCTGGCATGCTGAAAAGGAATATCGAGATAAGGCAACAGTTTCTTCTCGCCCATTAGCTCAACGACTTTGTCTACATGTGGATATGGATAGACATAATGCAAGCGTACCCAAATACCTAAATCATTCAATGCTTGGCACATGTCATAAAATTTAGACTTGAGCGGCATACCGTTCCAAAAACTGGTCTTATACTTGAGATCAAGACCGTAAGCTGAGGTATCTTGCGAGATAATGAGCAGCTCTTTCACGCCCGCTTTTTTGAGCGCCAGTGCTTCGTTCATCACATTATCAATCGGACGTGATACCAAATCGCCGCGTAAACTTGGAATAATACAGAACGTACAACGGTGATTGCAGCCTTCTGATATTTTTAGATACGCATAGTGACTTGGCGTCAGTTTGATACCTGCCTCATTAATCAAATCTATTTTTGGATCATAGTTGGCATCTAAGCTGCGATTTGGCCTTGGCACGTGCTGTGCGACGGCCGTAATCACTTCATCATAGGCATGCGCGCCTGTCACTGCCAGTACAGCGGGATGCATTTCACGGATTTTGTCCGCTTCTTTGCCAAGGCAACCAGTGACAATCACTTTACCGTTTTTGCTAATGGCCTCGCCAATCGCATCAAGTGACTCTTGCACCGCTGACTCAATAAAGCCGCAGGTATTGACCACGACCAAATCTGCACCGTCATAGTCGCTGGCGACTTGATAACCGTCACGGCTCAGCTCAGTGATAATACGCTCACTATCCACCAAGGCTTTTGGGCAACCTAGTGACACAAACCCAATCTTTGGCGCTACGCTAGTTGGCATAGTAGCCGTGGCATTAGCCGTCGAGGCTGAAGTAGCGTGGCTGCTTTGAGCAATGCTGCGGTTTTGATTGTGGTTGGCTTTATGATGATAGGGCTGGTCAGTATTTGCTTGACTGACCTCTGTCTGACTCTGCTCTTGCGGTATTGATGGCTTTGCAGGATTAAAGATAGTGGCAGTGTCTTTTACGGCTGACGTAGGGGCTATCGTTGTCGTGTTCACTGACTCGGTAGAAGTTTTGGACATGGCTGACCTTGCTAGAGATAAATTGGCTGAGCGCATTGTACGTTTTTTTTGCAAAAATCACCAGTTTTGCCGCTCTATAGTCTTGATTTATGGTTAAATATTGATTCAAACATCCTATCTTTCTGGGCACTATCCATGACTGCTGATTTTATCACCACCAAAACCACCCCTGATTTAGCATTCGTATCACAACATCTATTCACCGCTATTTTGTGGGTCAATGATCAGTTATCGATAACCCGCTTAAATGCTCAAGCAGAGCAATTACTGGCTATTAGTAGTGGAAGGTTAATCAACCAGTCTATCCTGACGCTATTAGCACCCGATGAATTAAAATTAAAAGAAAACGCTTCTATTGACAATGTCAGTGATGATGATGAAAACAAATCTCTGGATGAACCCCTCTACTCTTTGACAGAACGGTTTAATCAAGCACAAAATTACCAACAGCCTTTCATTGACCATGATCATGTCATCCAAACGCCTTTGAATGGCAACCTACTACTCTCAGTCGATTATAGCGTGACGCCTGTTATCTACGAGCAGCAGTCATATTTTATTATCGAGATGTGGGGCAAAGACCGTCAAAGTCGCATCTCAGAGGAACAGCGCCAACAGCAGCAATATGCGGTTGCTCGCCACATGCTACGATCGGTCGCACACGAAATCAAAAACCCACTTGCGGGCATTCGGGGTGCAGCGCAGTTATTGCAAAGGCAGTTTATTAAATTCAGTGATGCGAATACGACGGCGGCCAATAGTCACTCTAATGCGCTTGGTATCTCACAGGACGCTAGCACTGGCACCAATGATGATTTGCAAAAAATGAATCAAAAGCTGCGTAACTATACCGACATTATCATCTCAGAAACTGACCGTTTGACACATCTGATTGCTCAGCTGCTTGGCTCAAACCAGCTGCCAAACTGGCAAACGCTGAATGTCCATGAACCACTAGAGCATGTTTTGACCTTGGTAGTCAGTCAATACCCACAAGTGACGATACAGAGAGATTATGATTTGTCATTGCCTGAGTTGTGTGCTGACAAAGACCAATTGATTCAGGTATTTTTAAATATTATGAATAATGCGTGTGAGTCTATGACTGAGTTTGAGCAAACGCTACAGCAGAATAAGCTCTCTGCGTCTAAGGAGTTAGCATTAACCGACGTGCAGACCGATAGAGAGACTGCTTATCAGCCAACCTTGCACATTCAAACGCGCGTTGCCTTTCAACATACGATTGTCGGGCAGCAGCATAAGCAAGTACTGCAAATCACTATCACTGATAATGGTTCAGGCATTGATCCGGCACTTATCGGACAAATATTTTTTCCGATGGTGACCAGCCGTGCCGCAGGTACTGGCCTTGGCTTATCTATCGTACAAGATATTATCAGCCATCATCATGGTATGATTGATGTGAGCTCTACAGAGGAGGCGAACGGCAAACAAACACGCTTTACACTATATTTGCCTTTTACCCAGCCCGTCACTGAATCATAGAACACATGGCGGCATAAAACTGCTAAATTGTAAGACATCCAATCCCAAACCGACAATAACAATTGCTCATTAGGCCCGATACATGACCCAATACAGTGACAACCAAAACCCTAAAAGCGATGCACACTCTCCAATAGTCACCGTCAACAATGCACCCAGCGATCAGCCTGCAACGCTCTGGTTAATCGACGATGATGCAGCGCTGCGTATGGTATTGGCAGATACGTTTGAAGATGCTGGATTGACCGTTATCAGTTTTACCCAAGCACAGGCAGCATGGACTCGGCTCAATGATGCACTAAAACAGCAAGCGTCAGCCACACAGCTGCCAGACGTAATATTGACTGATATTCGTATGCCAATGATGGATGGATTGTCATTTAGTGACTGGGTACACCAGCACTTTCCGGACATGCCGATTGTCATTATGACAGCGCACTCAGACCTCACCTCTGCGATTAATAGCTATCAAACTGGTGCATTTGAATACTTGCCAAAGCCCTTTGACCTAGATGATGCTGTTGCCACTATCTATAAAGCGATCAACTACCAGCCAAATATGGCGATAGCCCATTATTCGAACGAACCTGATACCCATATCGCGACTGACGCGCGCTCCGACAGTGATATAACACCTGAAAAGCCTACCAGTAAACCCTCTAAACACAGCAAAAATAAAGCTGATGTGACAACTGCCTCTAAAGCTAATAGCAATCCGAGCGGTATCATTGGTCAGTCACAAGCCATGCAAACCGTGTTTCGTGCCATTGGTAGATTGGCGCAGTCTCCTATCTCGGTCTTAATCACCGGAGAGTCAGGAACAGGTAAAGAGTTGGTCGCCAGTGCCTTGCATCAGCATTCACCGCGCAAACAGCAACCATTTATCGCACTTAATATGGCAGCCATACCGCACGATTTGATTGAGTCTGAATTATTTGGTCACGAAAAAGGCGCGTTCACTGGTGCAACGACAACTCGTCAAGGACGTTTTGAGCAGGCTAATGGCGGTACGTTATTTTTGGATGAAATTGGCGACATGCCTTTTAGTACCCAAACACGTCTGTTACGCGTACTGGCCAATGGCGAGTTTTACCGCGTCGGTGGACAGCAGCCGATCCAAGTAGATGTCCGTATCATCGCCGCCACTCACCAGAACTTGGAAGAATTAGTCAAACAAAATCGTTTCCGTGAGGATTTGTTTTATCGTCTCAATGTCATTCGTCTACCGCTACCACCACTGCGCAAACGCCCCGAAGACATTCCTGCATTAGCGACCTACTTTATGCAGTCTGCAGCTGAGCAAATGAACACAACACCGAAACATTTGCATCCTGCGGCCTTACAGATGATGCAGACCTTTGACTGGCGCGGCAATGTGCGTCAACTTGAGAATGTCTGCCTATGGCTGACAGTGATGGCAACTGGTGACACGGTAATGGCGACAGATTTGCCACCAGAGCTATTAGAAAACACGCCTCTAGAGTCAGAGCTGTACCAAAAGCATGACTCATTACCACAAGCAAATACAGTGAATCCTCAACTGCAAAATAACGATGATTTAAATAATCACAGCCAAAATAATCACGACCAAAATAATCAAGCCACTCAAGCTCCTGCCAGTCCAAATTGGCAAAAAGCGCTCGCTATCTGGGCTGAGCAATCTCTTAATACAGGCGAAACTGATATTCTACAAATGGCCACGCCTGAGTTTGAGCGAGTTTTATTGACAGCGGCACTCAACCATAGTGGTGGCAAAAAGATAGAAGCGGCAAGCTTGCTTGGTTGGGGACGCAATACCCTGACCCGTAAATTGCAGCAATTAGACATCTCTGCACCCAGAGTGCCATCCAAAGAGTAATTAAGCACTTAAAACGCCATATTAAAAAACCATTAATATCAATTATTTATAAAAACAAGTAAAAATAAATGCAAAATAATTAAAAATAATCGCAAATAGGGGTTGACCAAAAATTCAAACTCTATATAATAGCCAACCACTGAGACGCACTACCGAATCAGTTAACTGTCTAGATAGCGTTTGAACTTAATCGCTTTTGATGATAGAGTAACGGAAAATGGGGCTGTGGCGGAATTGGTAGACGCACCAGATTTAGGTTCTGGCGCCGCAAGGTGTGAGAGTTCGAGTCTCTCCAGCCCCACCATTTTCGGATAGTACATCTTAGACCAAATATTAAAGCCTGCTTTTAGCAGGTTTTTTTGTGTCTGTCATTCAGCATTTCTAGTTATAATTTTTCTAACTCACCTAATACAGCCTCCATACTCTGATACCTTTTCTCTACTCGCTTTGCCAATACTTTATCAACAATACTTTGATAGCGAACATACTCTAACAGTAATTTTGGAATAGGCTGCTGGCAGTGCTGAATGGCCCAATCTGTCATCGGTTGCTGGCTTTGAAAGTCTATATTAAATGCTCGCTTCCCTATCAGTATCTCAACCATCATAATACCGAAGGCATAGATATCACTTTGTATCGTTGCTCTTTGTCCTTGCCAACGCTCAGGTGCCAAATATGCTGGTGTTCCGCCAGAAAAATTTATTGCGTTTGGTCGATCAATTCTTTGGGCTAATGCAAAATCTGTCAATAGTAAGTCAGGCACTATACAATCACTGTAAGCGTGAGTCGTTAGACTATCACTGAGCAAGATATTACTGGGTTTAATATCATTATGAAGCCAGCCAGCGTTGTGTAGGTTGCAGACTAAATGAGCAGACTCTTTGATCAAGTCATGTTTTTGATTGTCCGTTAACGATAGATAGTGATTCAGTAGTTTGGCTAAGCTGCCGTTTTTATAGTGCGGCATAACCAATACTGTTAACTGCTGACTCTGTCCTAATGTGTCGACCTCTACATTGTGATAGGCCAATAGAGGTGGCGTAATAGAGCTAACTTGGGTTTTCTGCGAATTATATAACGCTTGCAACACGCTTATTTCGTAAGTTAAATCTGAGACACTTTGCAGCTTATCTGAAGTGGCGCGCAGCTCCCATTTAATCATCACACTACCATACTCTAGATGTCGTGCACGCGTTAGACCTTGATAGTAGCCTTGCTTGCTGCGTTGTTTGGCAATTTGCGTGTTACTTTCTTGGATTTGTTCTGTGCCTCCCTCTCTGTATTGCTGACTGATACGCTGATGCACTATTTTACTATATGCTCGCTCTGACAATGCTTGAGTGATGACTGGTAATAGTTGTCCAGATTGCACTTGCAAGGCTTGTGTAATAGGCAAATTACTGGCACTATTTTTCAAAGTATTATCTCCATATTATAGAGTCGCAATCGCGCACTATCGTTTTACCCAACCGCCACTTTACCGCTAGAGTCATTATGTCACAGTCTAACAATTACGCCCTGCCCGCCCCTTTATTAGCGTTGCTCAGTCAGTATCTGCAAGAACATGTCACACCAACCATTGAGATTAACCCAAGCCAGCTTGCGTATCGCTGGGTCGGTGGACGTACTGGTCACCTGCAGCCTTTGTCTGTCAATCTATTTTTGAGTTTGGATGATTTGCAAGGTATTGATGTGCAAAAAGCAAAGCTGGTACAAAACACCCGCCAGTTCTTAAAAGGCTATCCTGCCAATCACGTCCTGATGACAGGGACACGCGGTGCCGGCAAATCCTCACTGATTCGCGCATTGCTACAAGCCTATCATAGTGAGGGGTTACGGATTATCGAGATTGCGCGTGATGATCTACAGGTGCTAGATAAGATTCGTGCCGCGATTAATGCGCTGCCAGCGGACTGCGCTTGTCGCTATATCGTTTACTGTGATGATTTGGCATTTAACGGTCAAGACGAGAGTTATCGGGCGCTAAAAAGTGTGCTTGATGGCGCGCTAGACTCTGAGCAAGACAAGCTACTGGTCTATGCCACCAGTAATCGCCGTCGCTTGCTACCACAGATGATGAAGGACAATCTTGATATTTATAATGGGCAGACGGATGAAGTTAATCCTTACGAGACCATTGATGAGACCGTATCGTTATCGGATCGATTTGGCTTATCCTTGACCTTTCATCCTATGGATCAGCAGACTTACTTACAGATTGTGCAGCATTATCTGCGTTTAGAGCAACGGAAAATTTCAGCTCGCATGAATGCTGATATTGAAATGGATGTGGACGGTGAAAATCTACCTGACAAAATCAGAATGGACGCCTTGCGCTGGGCATCTGAACGCGGTGGACGCTCAGGACGGGTTGCTTATCAATTCAGTCGTTATTGGAGCGGCACAACACAATTGGCTATTGCAGACCGTAAATCATAGTCGCTAAGCCATATCTTTGAAACTATCTCTTTACAGTCACGCCTAATTGCTGCGTGCAGAGCCTACATACTGCACGCGACTCTCCTTTCGACGGCCCTCTTGATTATCTACCAAGTCGGTAGCCCCATTGACGGTATATTGAGCAAAATCTTCTGCCAGCCATAGATTGCCTTGATAGACACTTTGCGCATCTAAGCGGATATAGGCCATATTTGGCGTTTCGCTATCTGGATTATCAAAGCTTTGGTAACGAGCGCTAAAGTGGGTCAAAATGATGTTTTTCAGGCTCATTTTTTGCGCGAAAGTACCCACTATATGCGCGCTGCTATGCATGGGATCAAATTCAAGGTTACGAGCTTGAATAGCCATCATGACCTCGTGCGTATAAGTGGCCTCATGCACCAACAAATCTGTGTCCATAACTGCTTCACTCAAATACTCTGGCGTGTCATTGTCCCCTGCTATTACTACTTTTGTCCGCTGCACATCATCATGAACATAGTCTGCTGAACGCAATTGTCGACCATCCTCAGTGATGACATTTTCACCTTGTTGTAGCTTGCCCCACAGCGCACTTGCTGGGATACCATTTGCTACGAGCTTATCCGTGTTAAGCGTGCGACGGCTGATGGTCTGCGTGATACCAAATCCATGAGATGGCACACGGTGCGATAACGGATGAACCTCTATCATCAGCTGATGTTGATTATCCAAGTCGATTTTTACTTTACCTTTATTATTTTCTTGCGACAACAGGTTCTCTATCGACACAAAGTTGAGGGTAAATGGCAGATATAGTTCAGTATGTAGGATAAAGGCATCAAGCAGCGCCGAGATGGCTTTTGGTGCAATGAGCGTCAATGGCTCACGGCGACCTGACATCGCGGCACTTGCCAGCAGCCCTGGCAGGCCATAACAGTGGTCGCCATGGACGTGTGTAATACAAATAGCTGTCAATTGACGTAAGGAGAGC
The DNA here is from genome assembly GCF_022129235.1 of Psychrobacter sp. Ps6. Lineage (GTDB taxonomy): Bacteria > Pseudomonadota > Gammaproteobacteria > Pseudomonadales > Moraxellaceae > Psychrobacter. The sequence goes on from NZ_JADQAI010000006.1 coordinate 53,230, forward strand.
TTGGTATGCAGTAATTGCTGCTGTGTGCCTTCGCCGCAATCGATGAGCAGCCACGGGCGCGACTTTTTATTTTGACTGTTACTATGCGGCTGGTTGCCTTTTGATGAACCAGACGCATGAGGATTCAAACACTCGATTGCCAAAGCAGTCACATTGCGCTGCTTAGTTGGCACGCCTGCGGAGGTGCCCAAAAAGGTTAACTTTAGCATAGGTCATGTCTTTTATTTATCAGAGGCACGGGTTAGGACCGTTGGCATATCATGGTTTTTTGACCGTCAACCATTTGTCCACCATTGGCTGTACATTCATTGACCATATTAGATTCATAAGATTTCCAGCCACCATAAAAACTAGCGGCACACAAAATCACAACCAGCAGCTTCTGCGACCAAGATTTGATAGATACTTGCTGGTTATCAACCGTTTGCTTGCTTTGCAAGTTCTGATCTAGCGACTGCTTAGTATCTGTGTCTTTCTTTGTTTTTGCATGATGCGATGTATTCAAGTCTGTCATTATTTTATCCTAAAAAAGGCTTTGCTTATAAATAAACAAAACCTTTTATCTAGTATCACCTCAAGCATTGAGAGGTGTTTAAGTAATTATACCAATATCTATTAAAACTGCGGTGTTCCGCCCTTTGCCTCAGCACGCTTAAAAGCGGGGCGTTCTTGACAGCGTTTGAGCCAGTTCAATAGATTGGCGTATTTAGATTGATCCATACCTGCACGCGCATTAGATGCAGCGACTACGATATACATTTGAATATCAGCGGCACTGAACGTCTCCCCTGCAAACCAGTGACTATGTTGTAGATGCTGCTCCATCAGATTTAAGTTGTTGATAATATTATTGTTGATCATACCATCTTCAACTTGTTTACGAATACCTTTGCTGATCGGCTTGATAAGCATAGGCGATCGTTCAACCACTTTACTAAACACCAGACGCATGACTAATTGTGGCATCGCCGTGGCTTCGGCAAAATGCAACCAAAAAGTATAATCTTCCCACGCCGCTTCATTATCATCAGCTGGCTTAAACTGATGTTCTTTATCATAGTGTCTGAGCAAATATTCGATGATGAAACCTGACTCAGCCAAAGCGCGATCACCCACTTCAAGCACCGGCGTGTGTCCCAACGGATGCACTTTTTTTAAGCTCTCAGGTGCAAGATACGCCTTAGTACGCTCATAGGTCGTCAGCTCATAATCCAGCTCCAACTCTTCTAGTAGCCATAAAATACGAAACGAGCGCGAATTGTTTAAATGATGCAGAGTTAACATAAACCGTCCTAGTTATATATTGTTTTAAATCAGCCATAATCTCTTAAATATGGCGCCACGTTTTGAATGAAACATGACACCACTGTTCTTGATAATAGCGTAATTTTTGCCCCTTTGACACTGCAACTTTGTAGAACTGTGACGAAAGTACGGCCTAATAAGTCAGCTCTATATATATCTAGGACCCGGTAATCGTCAGCATTATTCTACATGTAGTGCTTCAATCTTGCGCGTCATCTTATCTATCTTTTGCTGATATTTTTTGATTTGGCGAAAGCGGTGCGCAATTAGCACGCCTTTAATACGGCGGTTTTTGAGACGGCGGCGCGGCGGAAAACTGCCCACTTGTGGCTCATTGTAACCATGTAAGCGGTCTTCACGTTTGCGCGACAGATAGCCAAGGGCGCTATCGGCAATCATAATCAGCAGTGCGATAAAAATCATGCTATACATTAGCATGGAGCCGCCTTCATGTAAGTTACGATCCAAAATCGCAATCGAAAATATGAATAAAAATACCGGCTCAAGGTAACACAAAGTCCCAAACAACGAGACAGGCAGCTTTTGACTCGCAACCATCGTCAGTGACATCGCAGCAGTACTGATGATGCCCAATAATGGCAATAGATACCAAAGTTTATGGTTGGTGATTGCCACCTCAAAGCCGCCATTCATATATAGCGCAACCAGTACGACTGGTAGCAGCAATACAAGATCAGAGATCAAGCCTGTGATAGGCGGTACGGCCAGTTTACGACGCAGCAAGTAGTACGGCGGATAACCCAAGCACACAAACAAAGTCGCCCAAGAGATCGCACCGTATTCAAAGATATCGTAAGCGATACCAAGACCGGCACATATAATCGCAGCCCACTGTAGCAAGCTCATGTCTTCATTATAAAAAAAGCGACCGACCACGATCATAATCATTGGGTATAAGAAGTAACCCAATGTCACCTCAAGCCCCAAGCCATTGACCGGTGCCCACATAAACATCCAGATTTGCGCACCCAAAATCGGAGTAGGTAATATAAATAAAAACCATTCTTTTGCGTTTTTTAGTGTTTTTAGATAATCAAAAATATGCTGCCACTGCTTTAGCACACTCACTAGCAGCACCAGACTAAAAAACATCGTGAGCACACGCCACGAAGCAACTTGCGTACCTGATAACGGTTGCAACAGCAAACCAAATAGGAACAGCAATGAGTATAAAAAATTTGCAGCCACAGCAGTGATCGTACCCTGCGAGGTTTGGTTAGTAGTCAACATCACAACAGCCTTTAGAGATTGGGGCACATCCTTTGCAATTTAAAAAAAACAAAAGCCTCAGACGATAACGTCTGAGGCTTTTGCATATAAGGTCGTCGCGCAATCTAAGATAAACGCTTTTAATGTATCTTGCTACATCATGGGCGGCATTATGTCAAAGTCGGCATAGATAAGCAATGCTACTGTGCATCTAGTGTATTAATTTCTACATCCAGTAAATTTAATGGACATAAGTGCTTATTTTGCATCAAGTTGTTCGAGTTTTTGCTGTATCTTATCCATCTTTTTTTGATAACGACGAATTTTGCGAAAGCGATGCGCTTTTAGTACACCATCGATACGCTGATTGATAAAATGACGACGCGGCGGAAAGCCGCCAATCTGAAGCTCTCTATATCCATGCAAGCGGTCATTACGCTGACGAACGAGATAGCCTATCGCACTATCGATTATCATGACCACTAGAGCAAGTGTAATCATACCGTACATAAAGAGCGAGCCACCTTCATCAAGACTTTGACTCAGAACGGTAATGGACAACACAAATAACAGCAGCGGCTCTATGTAACTCAGCGCCCCAAATAACGACACTGGCAACTTGCTACTCGCAATCATCGTCAGCGACATTGCTAGTGCACTAAATGCACCCAGCAATGGCAGTAGGTACCAAAACTTCATATTTTGTGCCGCCACACTAAAACCACCAGTGAGATAAAGCATGATCAGTACCACTGGCGTCAGCAATGTCAAATCAAACAACAAGCCAGTAATGGGCGGTACAGCAAGTGTGCGGCGCAATAGATAATACGGCGGATAGCCCAAACATACAAATAGCGTCACCCAAGATACCGAACCATATTGAAAAATGTCGTAGCCAATACCTAGCGCTGCCATTATCGCTGCCGCATACTGCAAGACACTCATATCCTCACGATAAAAAAACCGACCAAGCACAATCATCACAAGTGGCAATAAAAAATAGCCCAAGGTGACATCCAGTCCAAATCCATTCACAGGTGCCCACATAAACAACCAAATCTGGCCGCCTAAGATCGGTGCAGGCAATATAAATATCAGCCATTCTTTCAAGGTTTTAAGTGTCTTTATATAATCAAAGACATGCTGCCATTGTTTGGTCAAACTGAGCAAGATGACCAAGCTTAACAACATCATCAGCACTCGCCATGAGGCTACCTGTGTCCCCGTTAAGGGCAGCATAAATAGCCCAAACAAAAACATCATCGAGAATAAAAAGCTCGACGATACCGCTGCGACAGTTCCCTGAAAAGTTTGATTGGTCGTAAGCATAACAACAGCCTTAAAAGTAAAACCCTGTGTACATTATTAAGAAAAAGTGAATGAAAAATAAAAGCCTCCAACGATAACGTCAGAGGCTTTTTTCTAGAACAATGATCAGAAACTAGACTGAAAAGCTAACTACCAAGACTATTACTCGTCATCATCTACTGCATCATTGTCCAATGTGTAATCGTTGGCAATATCGATAACGTCGTTGGCATCGCTCAAAGCGGTATTGTCAGTTGCGGCATCGATATCTATCTGCTCTTGGCCGTCTACGGAGAAAGTCCCATCTTCTTTCATCGCATCGACTAATTCATCATCGCCCTCTTCGTGCTCAACACGCGCCATAGCGACTAATTTTTCATCTTTTGACAGACGAATGAGCGTGACACCCTGTGTATTACGACCAGAGCTAGCGACATGCTCAACTGGCGTACGTACTAGCGTTCCTTTGTCAGAGATTAAAATAATATCATCAGTAGCGTCAACCTTGGTCGCTCGTACCAATGCGCCATTACGCTCACTGGTCTTGATAGCAATTACACCGCCACCACCACGATTTTGCGTATTGAACTCTTCGATAAGGGTACGCTTACCAAAGCCGTTTTCACAAGCAATTAAGATTTCATGTACATCATCTTCGATAACGACCAATGATTTGATAAATTCATCAGCAGCCAGACGCATACCGCGAACACCTTTCGCTGTACGGCCCATCGCACGAGCATCATTCTCATCAAAACGAATGGCTTTACCACTTGAAGCAAATAGCATCACTTCTTGGCTACCATTAGTAATACGAGCGCTGACCAATTTATCACCATCTTCTAGACCAACCGCGATCAAGCCGTTCGAGCGAATATTGGCAAACTGCTTAAGTTCTACCCGCTTTACTGTACCATTAGCCGTGGCAAAGAATACGAAAGGTGGCTCTGCTTGATTGCTATCTTCTACCGAATCGTCATCATTGCTATGCGCTGATACCTCACCTACTACTGATGTATCTTCTACAATTTTTGGAATTGGCAATATCGTCGTCACTGTCTCATCGCTATTTAAACCAATCAAATTCACCAATGGACGGCCACGAGCACCGCGACTGGCAATCGGCACTTCAAAGCCACGTAAGCTAAAGACACGCCCGCTGTCAGTGAAACACAAAACAGTCGAATGCGTTGATGTCACGACTAAATGGTCAATCACATCATCTTCTTTCATCGCCGTTGCAGACTTACCTTTGCCGCCACGTTTTTGTGCGACGTAGTCATCAATTGGCTGAGTTTTTGCGTAACCCGTACGTGAGACGGTCATCACAACGGTTTGCTCAGGAATCAGGTCTTCACGACTAAAATCCATACGTGAGTCGATGATGTCGGTACGGCGCTCATCACCAAAGTTATCACGAATCTCAATCATCTCATTAGAGATAATGCTCATGAGCTTATCAAAATCACCAAGAATAGACTCTAAATGAGTGATTTCGCGTAGTAAGTCTTGATATTCTTCAGTCAATTTATCCTGCTCAAGGCCCGTTAGGCGATGCAATTGCATATCTAAAATCGCATTGACCTGCTCAAGGGATAAACGATAGCGCTCTTGTCCTTCAATCAGACCAAACGGCGCTTTAGGATCTTCACCTTCGATAAATTCAGGACGTACAGACTGACTGCCAGCAGCGGTCAACATCGCAACGACACTACCTGAACCCCACGTATTATTCAATAAACTTTCGCGTGCGAGTCCACGGTTTGCAGACGCTTTAATCGTCGCAATAATTTCATCGATATTGGCTAGTGCGACCGTTAGACCTTCGAGCAAATGACCACGAACACGGGCTTTGTTCAATTCATAAATCGTACGGCGTGTCACCACTTCTTGACGATGACGGACAAATGCAGCGATAAGCTGACGCAAGGTCAATAGCTTTGGCTGACCATTATCGAGCGCCACCATGTTGATACTAAAGCTAGACTCAAGCGGCGTTTGCAAGAACAAGTTATTGACGATAACTTCAGCCGTCTCACCGCGACGTAAGTCAATAGCGATACGCATACCGTCTTTATCAGACTCATCACGGATTTCGCTAATGCCTTCTATTTTTTTATCACGGACAAGCTCTGCGATACGCTCGATGAGTTTGGCTTTATTGGCCTGATAAGGCACTTCGGTAAATACGATACGCTCGCGGTCACGGTTGACGCCAGTATTACTCATCGGCTCGATATGATAGCGACCACGAATATGCAGACGACCTTTACCCGTACGATAAGCATCTAAAATGCCAGCGCGACCATAGATAATACCGCCGGTTGGAAAATCAGGGCCTGAGATGTGTGACATCAGCTCTTCAGCTGAGACTTGTGGATTTTCAGCATAGGCCAAACACGCATTAATCACTTCGGTCAGATTATGCGGTGCCATATTGGTCGCCATACCAACAGCGATACCCGTCGCGCCATTGACCAATAAGTTAGGAATACGCGCTGGCATCACGCTTGGCATGCGCTCAGAGCCGTCGTAGTTGTCTTCCCAATCGACTGTGTCTTTGTCCAAATCAGCCAGCATCTGGTGGGTCAGTTTGGTCATACGTACTTCGGTATAACGCATCGCTGCCGGAGGATCATCATCGATCGAGCCAAAGTTACCTTGACCATCAACCATTGGATAACGCAAGCTAAAATCCTGCGCCATACGGACGATGGCGTCATAGACGGCAATATCGCCATGTGGATGGTACTTACCGATCACATCACCGACCACACGGGCTGATTTTTTGTACGGTTTATTATAATCGTTTGATAGCACGTGCATGGCATACATCACGCGGCGGTGTACAGGTTTGAACCCATCACGCACATCAGGCAGCGCACGCGAGACGATCACGCTCATCGCATAATCCAAATACGACTGCTTTAGTTCATCTACGATGCCAATAGGACTGACCGATTCGCTCATATACACTCCTTCACTCACATTTTTTTCTAACGTTGACACATCGCTTATAGCACCCATAGATCATATAAAAATACTGCCACATAAATGGGCAGTCATGATCAAAATACATACCATAAAAAAACACTGCTACACGTGCAAAACAATAGGAAAATAGCGATAGTTTTAATGTTTAATAAAAGAAGCTATTTTAGCACAAATTTGCTGATTTAGGGGGTTCTGGCTGCCATTAAAATCAAGCCAAGCGGTTCATTCACAGTGATATTTTGAATTATTGACACACACTAAAATAATTTTAGTAGCAGGTTTTTTTTGATTAACTGATTTTGCTATTTTTACAGACGAATTTACCATCTGCAGAGCAATGAGATACTCTGCCCACCTTACCTGAACAGAACCTACCAATTGTTCTAACATGAGCTAATGGTTTTCATAACCGTGCTATTTTCATGATAAGTATATTACGGTTTAAATCATGTTAATGAGGCTATTTTTTTAGTGACGCTGGACAAAAAAATCCTAAGCGTTACACTAACTCATCTTTTATAGAACTCAAATAACGACCTAACAGGCTACTTTTATTATGGATATCCTTCTTGCGATTGTTTGGATTTTAGCAATGGTGCTATATAGCTTTTCGAGTGATTATGTTGCTAGCTTTCCCAACCATAATAATCGCGCTATCCCTTATGTCCGTTGGGGAGCACTTTTAGTCGCTATGGCTTTATCAGCATATTTAGCAAAAGCCTATCAAGAAAACCTACAAGGCAACGGTATGTGGGTATTTGTTATCGTCGTATTTGTCATTATTGTTTTAGCCAAGATCGTTTTTAAATGGGTCATTAATAGACGTTTGAAACGCTAAATGTTCTTATTGCTCTCAACCTCTCATCTATTGATCTGAATGCCTTATGACAACTGAACATCAAAACAACCAACTTGACCAAAACCAAGCCACAGCACCAGAAGGTACACGTGCCGATCGTAGCTTCGATGCCATTGCCGATCATTTTGAAAAAAAGGTCTACGGCGGATTAAAAGGAGAGATTAGACTGGCAGTATTACGCCGTGACATTTTTGAATATAGTGCGCAGATAAGTGAAGCGCTTGGGCGACCGCTGCGTATCTTAGATGTGGGTGCAGGGCTTGCACAAATTGCCATAGAGCTTGCTACTCAAGGTCATAGCGTAGTCATCAATGATATCTCAGCAAATATGCTTGAAAAGGCAAAAGCAAACGCTGAGCAAATCGATCAAGAGCTAGACATCACATGGTATGTATGCCCTTATCAAGCGCTTGAAGAAACGCTAGCTAAAGAAGAAAGCAATAAGTTTGATTTGATCATGTCGCACGCGCTACTCGAATGGCTGGCAGAGCCCGCTGCCGTCATGGACTTCTTTGATCAATATCTAACAGATGATGGCGCGCTGTCTTTGTGCTTTTACAACCCTGCAAGCTTCGATTATCGCAATCTTATCATGGGAAATTTTAATTTACTCGATAATACAGACTATAAGGCAGACAATAAGAAAAGCCTCACACCCAATCATCCTGTTGCTAAAGAAGAAGTTGAGTCTTGGTTAAAGGCACATGACTATCAGACGGTACGTAGTAGTGGTCTACGAGTATTTCATGACTATGCACCGCTCAAGCGTGGTGGCCATAACGACCCAGATGCGGTGATAAGAATGGAGTTACGTTACTCACAGTTAGAACCGTACAAATGGCTTGGACGGTATTTGCATATTCTGGCTAAACGGTACATTTAGACAACCGCTCAAAGGTTGTAAAGGCTGCTAAACGTCTTCATCAACCCTCGATGATCTGTCATATTCTGACCAAGTGGTGGCATTGACTTCTTTTTCATCAAATACCACCACATGCTCTAACAATGGCAAGATACCAATATGAGAGCCAATTGCATGATTATGATGGCTGGCAACTAGTGATAATACGGTCTGTCCGTCATCCAATTGCAATCGATATAAATAATTGGCACCGCGAAAAACCCGCCCAATCACCAAGGCTGTCTGCGTACTGTCATCATCATGAATGATATCATCAGGGCGCACGAGTACTTTAATGGGCGTGCCATTGGGATAATCATACGCGCAATATTGTGGTTGTCCTGATTCATCGTAGACTTCCATGCGGCGATAGATATTACCCAGCGCCGTCTCAACATGGCCTTCTTTGATGATACCGTCTATCATCGCGCCTTCGCCGACAAACTCAGCGACAAAAGGACTGACAGGCTCATGATACAGCTCGCTTGGTGTTGCCCACTGTACCAATCTGCCCTTGTCCATGACCCCGACTTTATCTGCTAACGCAAACGCTTCGTTTTGATCATGAGTGACCAAAATCGCAGTAGTATTGGTACGTTTAAGAATATCACGGACATTCATTGCTAAGGATTCACGTAATACCACGTCTAGGTTGGAAAATGGCTCATCAAGTAGTAGTAATTTAGGCTTCGGTGCGAGTGCCCTTGCAAGCGCCACACGCTGCTGCTGACCACCGGATAGCTCATTTGGGCGTTTGTCCGCATGCTCAGTCAGTTCGACTAGGCTTAGCATCTCTTGTACTCGTGCTTTTTTATCAGCTGCTGACCATTTATTAAGGCCAAAGGCAATATTCTTGGCCACGCTCAAATGACCAAAAAGCGCATAATCTTGAAACACCATCCCCATGCCGCGCTTGGCTGGCGCCACGGCAAATGATTGGCGAGCTGTTTTTTCCGTTAGACGCTGATTGTTTAAATAAATAGTACCGCCGCGGCTTTGCTCTAAACCTGCGATCGCTCGTAATGCCGTGGTCTTGCCGCAGCCGCTATAACCTAAGAAGCATCCAATCTCTCCTTGCTCTAATACTAAAGACATACCATTGACGACGATGGTATCGTCATAGCCAACAATTAGGTTTTGTACACTAAAATAAGGATTGGTCGCGATAGTGCTCTCAGTATCTTGGCTCACAGTATCGGCTTGTTTTACAGGCTTGTTGGGTTGAGATTGAGCTGTCCGAGTTTGCACGACTGGTGATTTTTTGACAGGAGTAATGCGTGCTCCAGTCTTTACGGACTGAGCGCCTGATGAGTCGTTCATTGAATCAGTGTACATAGACAATCCCAGTTCGCTATTAGTAGATACAATTTTGGGTAAAGCAGTAAAAATTATAATATAAGTTGGGTTACGCGCCATCGAATGTGGCAAATGTATACAAAGAAATCGCGGTTAGCCCTGTTTGTCACTTTGACGCAATAATATCCAAACAGGAAGCAATCCAACCAGTACAATCAATAGGCTCGGTAGTGCCGCCCGTCCCCACATGCCTTCGCTCGTCATTTCAAACACTCGCACCGCCAGCGTATCCCAGCCCTGCCTGCGTGTCATCAATGTAATCGGCATCTCTTTCATCACTTCGACAAACCCCATTAATAATGCCGTTAGCACCCCAGGGCTGAGCACTGGTAGCATCACATGACGCCAACGCTGGTAAGCACTGTCACTAAGCAGTTTTGCTGCTGCTTCTTGATTGACGGTCAGGCGCTGTAACTGCCGATCCACTGGCTGAAAACTGACCGTCATAAAACGTGTCGATAAGGCCAATAGCATGACAATGACACTGCCAGAGAGCACTTGCTGCGAGGTGATACCAAAGGCAATCATTTGATTGTCTAGCCACGCAATGGGGATAAAAATACCCACTGCCAATACCGTACCCGGCACGACGTAGCCTAAATTGGCCAACGTGGTCATCAGTTTGGTCGATTTATCAGGATATTGCCGCTTAATCCACGCAATAATCACTGCCAAAAAAGCAATAAAAAGCGTGGTCATACTAGCAATCATAAGGCTGTTAGTCACAAAATCAATATAGCGCGCATCAAAATCTTGGCGAAAATTTAATGCTGTCCAATAAATCAGCTGCAAAAACGGTATTAGAAAAGCCAGTAAAAATACAAACGTACACAGCAAGCTCATCCCTATTTTGGCAGGTGTGCTGGCATCAAAACGCTGGTTGCTACCTTGCGTAATCGAGCTACCACGCTTGGCTTGCCAATACTGCTCAAACAGTACCACGATAAAAATCACACCGATGAGCAACGCTGCCAACTGAGCGGCTGTGGTCAAACTAAAAAAGCCAAACCACGCCTTATAAATAGCCGTTGTAAAAGTGTCGACATTGAATACCGAAACCGCGCCAAAATCTGCCAACGTTTCCATACTTGCTAGTAATAAGCCACCGATGATCCACGGCAATGCTTGTGGTAATGCCAACCGAAAAAACACACGGCTACGGCTCAAACCCAGCATCTGTCCTGCCTCAATTGCCCGCCGACCTTGCGACAAAAACGCCTGACGCGCCAGCAAATACACGTAAGGATAAAATGCCAATGATAGAATGAGACCTGCGCCCCATACATTGCGTATTGAGGGAATCGCTGTCGTGATACCAAAATCGCGCAGTCCTGTCTGTAACGGTCCACTAAAATCAACAATACCAATGGTGACAAACGCCAATACGTAAGCCGGTATGGCAAGCGGCAACATCAATGCCCACGAAAAAAACCGCTGACCAGGGAAGCGGTACATGCTGGTTATCCAAGCCAAAACCGTACCGATAGTGCCTGATATAATAGTTACCATAAACAATAAAATCGCAGTATTTTTGAGCACTTGTGGCAGTACGTACTCTGCCATATGTGTCCAAATGTCTGCGACTGGTTGCGTCCACGATAACAACACAATCAAAATCGGCACCAGCATAAACAACGAAACCAGCCCTAAGACTGATTTCGAGATAATATGTTTACGAAGGGTGTGGTCTTGACTGATCGTCTGAGTGTCATTAGCACTGTCATTGACTGTATTGTTTTGACTAACAGACGCATCTGGCGTTGTGATCATAGTATCATTACCGTGTCATACTCACTCATTAAGGCTTTTTAAGCATAGACCAAACTCAAAATCGTCATTACTTTAACAACTAACTCTTAATGACTTATCTTTAAAGGCTGTTCTTTAGAAACGATGGTTTTGAGCTTGGTATTGCGATGACTGGTAGTCCTTTATTTATAACCCGCTTTATCCATCATCTGAATGGCTTGAGTTTGTAGCTCACCAAATTTCTGTACGTTGATATCGTCTTTTTTGAACTCACCCCAAGATCTCAGCATTTCTGACTCATCAATCCCTTCTTTGACTGGGAATTCTTTGTCTGAGCTGGCATACAGGCCTTGCGCCTCATCAGATGACAACCATTCGATCAGTTTAAGCGCACCATCTGGATTGTCTGAGCCAGCAACCACACCCGCCCCTGAAACATTCACGTGCGTACCTGTAGTGCCTTGGTTTGCCCAGAATATCTCCACAGGGAAATCCGGTTTTTCATCCAGCAAGCGACCATAGTAATAGCTGTTAGCAATACCGACTTCACACTGGCCAGCGGCGATTGCTTCTAGCATACTGGTATCATCGCTAAACACATCAGTGGCTAAGTTATCTACCCAACCGCGAATCACTTCTTCTGTTCTTTCTTCGCCCAAATGCTCCATCATGCTGGCCACAAGCGATTGGTTGTAGACCTTTTTAGAAGTACGTAGACAAAGCTTGCCTTTCCACTTTGGATCTGCCAAATCCTCATAAGTCGATAGTTGATCGGCCGTGACTTTGCTTGGGTCATAAAAGATCGTACGCGCGCGCAGTGACAGACCTGTCCATTGACCTTTTGGATCACGATATTTTGCGGGCACATTGGCTTCTAATACAGAAGAGGACACTGGTTGTAGCAACCCTTGCTGCGTAGCCTGCCATAAGTTACCAGCATCAACGGTCAGTAGCATATCGGCTGGCGTATTCTGCCCTTCTGCTTGCAGACGCGCCATGAGTGGACCCTCTTTGTCTGTGACCAGCTCAACTTTAACACCCGTCTGTTCAGTATAACGATCCAATAAAGGCTTAATAAGCTGCTCATTACGTGATGAGTAGATAGTGACTGTTTGATCATCACCCGTTGTCGTTGCCGCGGCATTGTCACTTACATCACTCGCTGCTTGCTGCTCTGTACCAGCCTCTGCTGCTTCTGTTTCCGCGCTACCTTCTGTTGTAGAAGAGTCGCTACAGCCAACCAAACCCAACATGAGGCCAAATACGGCAGCAGGCAGGACAGTCTTAGCGGTTGGTAAGTTAGTACAGATGGTGTTCAGTGGCATGGTTTTCCCCAGAATAATGCAATAAAAAAAGTGCGACAAATGGTGAGATAAAACGGTTAAAAAACCCTATTTATTAGGACTTATTGACCATAATTGTGAAAACAACATACTAATAGAAATGAGATTAATTATCAATACATTTATCAGGCTCAAGATACTGACCTTATTTAACTTATTAGTCACCTTTCAAAGGTTGAATAAGGTTGAATTTTGCTAAAACTTACTTTTATGAAGACTCAACACGTCAACGAGCGAACGCAAAATTTTGGAAATAGTGATAAAAATCATGATAAGCCCTAGAGCAGCCATTGTCCCAAAATCACATTGACCGCCGCTTCTGTACGCAATATACGCGGCCCTATGTGTACTGGCGTGCAGCCTTGTTCTGCAAGCAGCGCTATCTCATAATCAATCCAACCGCCCTCTGCACCGATACAGACCAGACTTGGCAATCCTACTGACGAGTGTATTTTTCGATATTCAGAAAATGATTGCTGACCATAAGGGTGCGCGACGATCGATCGATTGGTTACCAAACTTGCAAACGTATCCTCGACAAATGGCTTAAAGCGTTTTTGTAGCATAATACGAGGGGCAATGGTATCAACCCCTTGCTGTAGACCTTCTAATACAAACTCGTCAAGACGCGCAAGCATCGGACTTTGCCAATAGCTTTTTTGCGTGCGATAGCTATTGATAAGTACAATATTGCGTACGCCAAGCGCCGTCATGTCCATGATCAAACGCCGCAGTACTTTGGGACGAGGCAACGCTAAAACAACGGTTAAATCCAGTTTGGCTGGCGGTGTAATAGTAAGCTGAACGTCACGTAACTCAATGCTATCAGAGGCAATACCCTCAATGACAGCCGTGCCAAGATTGCCACCGAGCTGGCCTATTTTGAGCGTATCACCAACTTTTGCGTCCAGTATGTTATTGACATGATCGACTTGCACCAAGTCATTGATCTTTGCCGTGTTTGCAGAGAAATTTTCAACGGGCAGTAGTATACAATTCATAATATCTCTTGCCCTAAATTTTGAGGAAAATATTGCTCAATAACGTCCTCAATCATCGTAAACTGACGAGTCAACACCGCTTGCTGCTGTACGGTTATTGTCTCGCCAGCTTGCCCTGCCTGCGTCGCTAATGGTAAATCATTTAACCAAGCTTCTAGCTGCTGATAAATAAGTGCGGTGTCATCAGCGCTATCAGTACCGTGCAGATGATTTGCTATAATTTTAGCGCTCTCATTTGAGCCATCTATCGTGATTGGACGATAAAACTCATTGTTTGGTTGATATAAGGCACCTACCTCGGCCAGCTTATCGACCACGCTTTGACACGATTGGGTGTAACGACCCATGATAATAGGCGTTGCCACGCTCGCAGGTTCAACTGGATTGTGTCCGCCTATATCGACTAGCGACCCTCCAACCAATGCAACATTTGCCAGCGTATACCAAGTCATCATCTCACCCATGCTGTCCGCCAGATAGACTTGCGTATCTGCATTAATGGCCTCATCAAGACTGCGGCGTGCCATTGTTAGACCAGTCTTTTCGATCAATGCTGCAACTTCATCAAAACGTTCAGGATGCCTAGGCACGATGATCAGTAACGTATTGGCTAATACTGGCCGTGACAATAGTTGCTGATGTAACGATAGCGCCGTCTCTTCTTCGCCGTTATGAGTGCTTGCTGCCACCCAAACTGGTCGGTCTGCTATCGCAAACGCTTTTGCCAGCTCATTTTTTTTGGCGAGCGCATTTTTTTTAGAGGGTATCTGCACACGTGCCTCTTCTGTATCACCAGCCTGCTCACTAGAATCAATCGCCTTATCATCGATTTTAGGCGTATTGATGACCCACTTTAGCGACCCTGCCACGCGAATCTGTGCGCTATCCGCTCCTAATTGACGGAAGCGTTTGGCAGAATCGCTGTCTTGCGCAATGATGAGCGCAAGGTTTTTCATCATGCTAGTGCTCACCGCACCAATTTTTTGGTAACTTTTAAAAGAAGCCACCGAGAGACGACCATTGACGAGAATACTTGGTATCTGATGCTGAGCAAGCTTGGTCAAGATATTCGCCCATAGTTCAGTTTCGACAAACAGCGCGGCAATAGGCTGTACGTGCGTCAAAAATGTCTCAATCACGGCAGGAGTATCAACGGGGACATAACTGTGGCTCATGCGGTTTTGAGCGATTTCGTTTGCAAACCGACTGGCACCGCGAGCAAAACCTGTCTGCGTGGTGTTGGTCAACCATATCTGATAGCCACTAGCCAGTAATGCGTCTAATAAAGGCGCAACCGTATTGGTCTCCCCCAACGATACCGCATGACACCAAATCACACCTTTATTACCATGGCCAGTAGTCGCTGGACGCGGTGGATACTGCTTGCCAAAACGCTGAGCAACTTCTTGCTGATAATTGTCGCGTTTGTGAGAGCGCCGCCATACTTGCAGGCGATATAATGGTTTTAGTACACCGATCAGAAACTGATAATAAAATGGCGTTTGGTACACCGCTCTGTCAGTCAGTAGATTATTATCTAGTAGCATAGTATCAGTGGAGTTGGACGAGGCGTTAGATGGAGTATGAGATGATGGCATGGAGTAGCCCAAATTAGTAATGAATCAAACAGCAGGAAGGTAAATGTAAAAACGCGCCAATTCTACCTGAAATCAGCGCGTAACCATAAACTTTTAAAAGTTTACTGAGTAAATAGCGATTAGACGATAATCAGTATCAGTATCGCAACCACGATCACTGCACCAAACAGTAACTGGTAGCGCTTGATACTGTGTTGCTCTTGCTTTTGTGTCGTAATCAATGTTTGCGCTTGCTCCCATTGATATACAAGGTTTTTGGCTTCTATATGACCATTATCTGCCGCTTGCTCTAGCCAGTATTTACCACTATCAATATCTTGCGGCACGCCTACCCCTTGATAATACAGCTTGCTAAGTAAACGCTGGGCACGGCTGTCATTTTTGCTAGCAGCTTGCTTCACCCATTCTATACCAGATTTTTTAGCGTCCTCATCATCTGCCGTGAGTCCTTCGCCAAGTAACTCATGCATGGCGAAGCGCAGCATAGCAGCCGTATTACCAGATTCTGCAGCCGCCTGTAATGCTAGCAATGCTTTGTTTTTTGCTGCTATATGGCTGTCTGAAAAGACAACTTGGCCACGCGGTTTGTCCTGCTTGGCAATGTGCCGCTCAAACTGATCGAGAACTTTGCAAGCTTGCTGATATTCAGTCACGCCTGCTATTTGCGGCACCTCAATCTCATCTAGCTCTACGAGCAATTGAGTAAACATTTCTGGGGTCGGTGAGGCTTTTACAGGTGCCATAGGCTTAATGACTGGCGACTCTAATTTCGTCAGCTCAGGTTTTACTTGAAGCTCTGGTTGGCGCGGCGCGGTACTCACTAATGGTTCAGATACAGTAGTTGTAGCAGAAGGGCGCTCGATATTGGCTGATATTACATTAACATCATTCAATTCATTATTTACTGGTGTGTCCTCTGAGGGCTCATAGTGATTAGCAGGTTGACTTGTACTGATAGTCGTACTCGAATCTGTCGTTGAGTGAAGGCTTTGGGTCGTATTATGCGTTACGACCTTGGTTGCTTGACCACTAGAAATCTTTAAAACATTATCGTGATCCGATAAATCTGGCAATCTTGCGCTGACTGCTTGGTATAGTCCACTCGCCGCTTGTCCACCTTGTACCGCTTTAAACGGCCGATCAATATTGCCAAATAGACGCAGCCCTATTGGCTCTAATGCAAAAAATAAAGGCAGAGCATCAGTAGCCGCATTATTATCACCATAGCCAACCGCCATATGCTGATAAAAGTCATCGGCAATTAATGACAGCTCAGGATAACGCTTACGTAGCTCAAACTGACCATACCAGCGTGGTCTATTTTGCCATTGCTGTGCCAATACGCGACCTGCATAAAATGCCAAAAACACCATAAAGTTGCGATAGTGCTCATCGACCAGTAGCGTCGCCTCATTCCATATACCGCCTTTCATCATGTCACGGCGTACTTGAGACAATAGTGTATCAATACGCTGTAAGCTCTCAAGCGACTCATCTAGCGCACAATTATGCAACTGTGTCTCATATGCGATACCACCTGCGATAGGACGCCCAGCTAAGAAATCTTGCCAGTAGCCTTCTGCAATATAATCGAGTGGTGTTAAGGGCGAGGCAGACATAGACAGGCGTGTCCTTTTTTAGAGAAGTTGATTATAGAGGCAATAATAATGATTAAAAATATGAGCATAAAAAACACGGACAGGTTACCTTAACCTAAAATTCAGCGCGCTACAATAAAGGACTAAACAAGCGTACGACATTATCAAATAAGCGTTTTGATCCATGGCGCTGCTGCCACTCTTCATTGTCCAAAATACGGCAACTTTGTAAATATATTTCTTGACAGTCAGCCACTTGAGCGACCATCTCTGGCGTATAAATCGCCAAGCTGACTTCCATGTTTAAATAAAAACTGCGCATATCAATATTGACCGTACCAAACAGGCAGTAGTCATCATCGATAACCACGGTTTTCGCATGTAGCAACCCCCCTCGAAATAGCGCAATAGTCACGCCAGCATCCAGCAGCTCTTGATAATAAGCTTGTGAAGCATGCTGCACCAAAAACGAATCGACTTTTTCAGGAACAATAATCGTCACTTCAACGCCGCGTTTTGCCGCTATCGTCAGCGCACCCGATAGGGACTCATCCGGTACAAAGTAAGGTGTGGTAATACGAATACGCTTATTGGCACGGTGAATCACAGTCACTAACGTATTGTAAATTACATGCGCTGTGAGTTGCGGTGCTGACGGTATGAGCTGTGCCATCACGTTATCTACGACAGGCATCTTTGGTATCACAATTGAAGTGCTACCGATATCTGGCTGCTCATGATAATCAATCGTATCACCCAACACCTTTACTCGACTATTCAAATCGTTGATAGTTGGGTCCATCACATACAATTTACGTGTGTAATTGTTAACCCGCTGATGTAGCTCAGCGAGATTGTCGTTATTTTCAGCACCAATATCAGTAACAATAACTTTGGCCATAGCGGTATTGATACTAATAGAGTGGTGGCTGGTGGTTCTGATCGCCACATCAATCCACTGTCCGACATTTTTATTTTGCTTAAAAAACCTCGGATCGACCAAATTAAAGCTACCGATATAGCCAATATATTCGTCAATGACCACCATCTTACGGTGATTACGCAAATCCGAGCGTTTAAATAAGGTCTTAAGCAGCCCTACTGGCAGCGACTGATGGACAAAAACACCGGCTTTTTCTAATTGACGATGGGCACTACTATTAATAAAACTAAAGCTGCCTACACTATCAGCCAATATGTGACACTCAACGCCGCGCTGAGCGGCTACCGACAACGCCTCTATCACATCGAGTACTTTTCCTTTGGGGTATACGATATAAAACTCCATAAAAACAATGCGCTGCGCTGTATGGATATCCTCAATCAAACGCTGAAAAATCGATGCAGGATCTGTTAACAACTGCATTTGATGATCGGGAAATACTCCCAGCCCTGTCCAGCGCGTTCCTATTTGACTCACACCGCGGTATTTGATGGGTAGCAGCTCTTGTCCTTTATCAAACACCAGATGTTCGCGCCGTGCCATGTCATTCATCATGATGCTTGCTTGATCCACGCGCTCACGGTAGCGTCGTCCGATCATCGGCTCGCCCAGTAGTATGTACGCAATCAGACCGAACACGGGCACGGTATAAAGCACAGCAATCCAAGCAATGGATACACCAATATTACGCTGCACTGATACGACGCGTAACGTCATAACAATCATCAGCATAATATGAAATATCAGACCTAGACCTGCGTACTCTCCCCACGTCCAGTTGGTAAAGATCTGCCCAATCGTAAAAATATCTATGCTGGCCTCCCTCAATCATGCTCAAAAAACAAAGTATCCGTAGTATAGTAGCTTTTCGCTGTCAAACAACTGCTAACAATCATAACCTGCCTCTAAAAAATACAAGTAAGCGTCTACCATATATTACTGTTTTTAATAGGATTAAAAATTTATTTCCGATTATTTCATAAAATAGTTAAAATAACGTTTGACAGCCAAGTGTAAATCTATATAATACACACCCACAGCAGCAGAGCTTAGTGACAAACGTAGCGCTCAGTTGATGTTGAATAAATTGCATTGCGATTGTTCGAAGGGTGATTAGCTCAGTTGGTAGAGCGTCTGCCTTACACGCAGAATGTCGGCGGTTCGAATCCGTCATCACCCACCACTTCTTAGCAGGTGGGCTCTTTAAATAAGAGCAAGAAGCTAAGACGACCTAAGCAGCGGTAGTTCAGTTGGTTAGAATACCGGCCTGTCACGCCGGGGGTCGCGGGTTCGAGTCCCGTCCGCTGCGCCATATTTAAAACGAATTTAAACTGTTAAGTTTAAGAAAGTTTCGCCTCAAGCATTAGATTGTTTGGGGTTTTTTTGTGTCTGCGTTTTTTGTCTATGTCCCCTCTAATATAACTACCTCTCGATAAGCATCTATTTTGTATTAGCAATAGTTATAATCATCCAGCAGACGTGCAGGTATTTTAGCACTATGGACGCTGACTCATGCGACTCACACTAGCAATCAACGCCACCATCACCACACCCATGATAATCAAAATGCCAGACATCATATGCGCTGCCTCATAGTTGAGCGCTTCTACTTGCTCATATATCGCAATCGATACCACCTTGGTCTCACCTGAGATACTGCCACCTATCATTAGCACCACACCGAACTCACCAATGGTATGAGCAAAGCTCACCAAACTACCCAAAATAATACCCACGCGTGCTTGCGGTAGGGAGATTTTGATAAAGCGGCGCAGACGACTGGGCTCTAACAGATGCGCGACTTCAGTGACACTTTGGGGAATACGCAAAAACTGTGCATACACTGGCTGTATATAAAAAGGCAGTGAATAAATAATAGAGCCAATCACTAGACCTTCAAAAGTAAAAATAAGCGGACTAATATTGTGCTCAATCAGCCATTTACCGATACCCATATTTGGGCTTAATAATAATAATAAATAAAAGCCAATGACCGTAGGTGGAAGCACTAGAGGCATGGCAATGATACCCATGAGTAAAACTTTGAGACGTCCAATGGCTTTTCTACGGCTTGGTTTGGCAAGCCAATAAGCCATAGGGGTCGCAAATAATAATAAACATAGGGTCGTGACAGAAGCGAGCTTAATACTCACCCAAAATGGACTGAGCATATCTGACATAAGAGACTGATCGATCATATAATGTCACGGCTCGTTCTATAGGTAGAAGGTCTAGTCTAACGAATTACTGAATGGGCAGGTAGCCTGCCTGCGCGAAGTGCTGTTGTCCTGCATCCGAGCGCAAGTATTTGGTAAACGCTGCTGCTGGGACTGTATTATTGATAACGATACCATCCTGCAGAATAGCTGGATAAGACGCTTTTGGTAAAGTAATGAACTGCTCAGGTTTGGCTTTTATTGCCACAAGTTGAGACTGCGCCACAAATCCATAGTCTACGCTGCCTGTATGGGCGTACTGAAATACTTGACCAATATTCTCTGCCTGTATCAGACTTTTTTGTGCATTCAATTTATCATACATTTTTTGTGATTGCAGATAGGCTTTTGCAGATGCACCATAAGGAGCGAGTTCAGGATTGGCAATAGAAATCTTGCTATTATCTGTGAAACTAGCACTTGTAAACGCGTCAAGAAGTGATGCTGGCGCAAAATCATTTAAAGGTTTTGTGACACTATAGAGTGCCAGCTGACCTCTGGTATAGGTAAATGGCGAGGCAGATTCATTATTCTTATCACTGTTATCAGCAGCATTTTCATCAGCAAGCTTTTCCGGAAACTCCTGGTTGGCAGACAAAAATATATCATAAGGGGCGCCTGCCTTGATTTGTGCATATAGCTTACCAGATGACGCGTAAGTGACTTCAATATCTAAGTTGTTTTGATTCGATATATTGCTATCCGTTTGATAGCTATCAATGATACTAGGTAAGACATCAGATAAGTTGGCTGCCGCAGCGATACGTAGTGTTTGGTGCTCAGCACTTGTCGCAGTCGCCGATTCTGCATTTGTACTGTTATCTGCTGTACAAGCACTTAATGCCAATAGCCAACACGCAGAGATACTAGCAGCTAGTGACCTACCCATTATTGCTGAGCCATTTAGACGAGTCATCTTCGTAATATTCTTGCTTCCAAACAGGAATGTCCGCTTTGATGGTATCTAGTATCCAGCGACACGCATCAAATGCTGGATAGCGATGCGCCGACACTACCCCCACCCACACAGCCACGTCACCAATCTCTAGCGCACCGATACGATGTATCGCTATGGCATGAGTGATCTCAAAACGCTTTTTGGCTTCTTCTATAATGGCGCGGCCTTGGTTGATGGCCAAATCCTCATAACCGTAATACGTAAGGCGATCAACACTCGTGGCATTGTTATGGTTTCGCACTCGCCCTTCAAAGCAAACGAACGCACCGCAGCTGTCATTGTCTAACGTACTTTTGAGCTTATTTTCGTCAATCGCAATATCGAGCAATGCAAAACCGTCGCGCTCAGCAATAAGGTACGCTTCATCGCTACTACGTTTGATGGTCATTGAGTGGTTATGGACATTGTCGGTCATTTTTCTTCTCTATTTATTATTTTTATTGGCTTGCTGGCTACTCAGAAACACGTATTTAACCACCAGCAACTGGCGTAATAAAAACCACACTGTCACCATCATTGATTTGATCGGTCCATTTGGCGAAGTAATCATTGACTGCTACCCGCAGCTCTGACTGCGGACGACTAAAACGATGCTTTTGACTAAGTTGTTCGTATAGTTCAGTCAATGAGGTGTCTTGGGGTAATTTGACAGTCTCTTGCTGACAGTTGGCCTCATCCGCCAAACTGGCAAAATAGATTACGTTAATATCCATCGTTGATTCGATATCAGCTTTTGTCTCAATAGCACTCATAAATCTCTCCTTTCTTTGCAAGCGTCCTTGCTTAATATTCAGTACATCTCTATTCATTGATAATGTATTTTTTAAGCTAAGCATGACTATAATCTGACTTGCCACCTGTCTTTTTAATCAGGTGAATATCATCTATGACGATGTCATGCGATAGCGCTTTGGTCATATCATAGATAGTCAAGCAGGCAACGCTCACGGCGGTTAGCGCTTCCATCTCAACCCCCGTTTTGTGCGTGACTTTGACCACCGCACTGACGGTAATACTGCTAAGCGTATCATCATATATAAATGTTAGGCCGATCTTATCTAACGGCAGCGGATGACAAAGCGGTATCAAATCATGCGTGCGTTTGGCAGCCATGATGCCGGCGATGTGTGCCGTTTGCGTAATGCTGCCTTTTTTGGTCATACCATCAGCCGCTTTAATCTGCGCATAAATCTCGCTCGGAAAACGAACCTGCCCCATTGCATTGGCTTCTCGCGTCGTTGCAGTCTTGCCACTGACATCAACCATGGTAATATCGCCATCACTATCTAAGTGTGATAAAGCAGATTGATGATTTGTCTGAAAGCTGTTACTCATTGATATAGCCTTTTCTTAGTCATATATTTATTAGTATTTTTATTATTTTGGTAGCGCGGCACATGCCAGCTTAAAATCTTTAGGGTTATTAAAGTTGGTCAAATGCTGCCAGTCCTGAGTAAATGGTACAGCCTTCACCATTGGCTGAATAAAAGGCATGACTCGGCGCTGACCACTATCAATATAAGCTTTCAAATCAGGTTCAATGTGTAAATGATAAAG
Source organism: Psychrobacter sp. Ps6 (assembly GCF_022129235.1). Lineage (GTDB taxonomy): Bacteria > Pseudomonadota > Gammaproteobacteria > Pseudomonadales > Moraxellaceae > Psychrobacter. The sequence continues at coordinate 76,146 of NZ_JADQAI010000006.1, forward strand.
CCCTAGTAGTGGATATAAGTGATTGTCGTCTTTTAAGCAAATGACTCTCTTATCAGCGGCTGGAGTAATCGAGAGTTGCAGTTTTTGCCACAAATCGGTTGCGGGTATTAAACTGTCACAGCTCATTACCAATAGCCACGATGCATGCTGATTTTTTGATACCTCTGAATCATTCAAACCACTCAATGTTTGCAATGCTGATTCGATAGCGACCAATGCACCACCTGTATGAATTTGCTCATTATTATCAGCGTCAAAATCGGAAACGTAGTCAGCTATAGGCATCACAGGTGAACTGGGTTTGTTTAAAGTAGCATCTGAATCAACATAAAAGCCACGCCCATTATCCGCAATCAAAATAGGAACTTGCAACTCGCTGGCATGACGGACATGGTAATGCAATAGCTGCTCACCTGAGGGCAGAGTAAGCGTCGCTTTGGGAGTACCCATGCGTTTGGATGCCCCGCCAGCTAAGATTACTATACCTGCCAAGTTATCCGAATTATTCGAGCACGCTGTCATGATGCCACTGCCTATCGGTTTTGGTTAAATAGCTGTCATGGCTTAATCATTTATCATTAATTAATTATTTATCAATCAGTTATGACTGGGGTTTTGCGCCAAAAAATGCGGCACAAAATTACACGGACGCGTACGGCTATCAAACTGCTCTTTTAGAATGTTTTCCCACCCTGTGCGGCATGCGCCAGACGATCCTGGTAGACAAAATATACCCGTACCATTGGCCATACCAGCGACTGCTCGTGACTGCACAGTAGACATACCAATCTCATCTTTTGAAATCAAACGGAACATCTCACCAAAACCATCAATCGACTTATCGAATAATACACTCACCGCCTCTGGCATACTGTCTCTAATAAAGAAGCCTGTGCCACCAGTCGTGATAACCGCGTGCACATCTGGACTGGCAATCCAGCCACTAATCACGGCGCGAATTTGGTAAATATCATCAGTAATCAGCTGACGGTCTGCCAAATGATGCCCTGCTTCGGTCAAACTATCTACTAAATACTGACCTGATGTGTCTTCTGCCAGCGTACGGCTATCAGAAACAGTCAAGACCGCAATATTAAGTGGGGTAAATGGTGCAGCAGGCTTACTCATAAAAAATCCTTTATAGATATGATTTTATAATTGTATTAAAAAAAGCTTATGTCAGAAAAGCTATAGCAAAAACAGCATCGGTTAGCATCATGATTAAGGACTGAGAATACCTTAACCACCGATTATCGAAAGATTGTGCATGATGCCACTGTTCGAGTCATGCAGATGATGATGCTCAGGCTTAATCGGCATAAAGCTATGTAAAGTGTTTACCAGTCCTTGGATATCGTCCTGCTGTAAGTATGGCCGAATATCATAATTACCTTGGTCAAATAAGCACAGATGCACCTTGCCCTGACTACTGACTCGCAAGCGATTACAAGTATCACAGAAGTGCGCCGCATAAGGGGCAATCATACCAATACGGCCGACATAATCAGGGTGACTGTACTCGACCGCTGGACCATCGGCACTACCACGGTCATGTGGCTGCCAACCATGATCTAACAAATAATCCGTGATGATATCAGACTGAGCATGCTGGGCAAAAAACAAGTCGCTGTTGTCACTGGTCTGCATAAACTCAATAAAACGATAGGTCACTTGCCTATCTTTGACGTAGTCGATCGCGGCGATCAGGTTTTCAAAGGCAGTCTCTGCCATCAAGACGCTATTTATTTTGAGTTTGATATCGGTCGTTTCTAGCAAGGTATCCATATCCTCCAGTATCTGCGGCAAGGTATCAAAGCCAGTCATCTTATGAAAAGTAGCCGCATCAAAACTGTCCATACTGATATTGAGCTGATCGAGTCCAGCCGCTTGCCAGCTCGCTAAGTGTTTACCCAACTTATAAGCATTACTGGTCATCGCTACTGTTTCAATACCATCAATCTGTTTAATGGTTTCGATGATTTCGGCAACATCACGGCGAATGGATGGCTCGCCGCCCGTAATTCTCACTTTTTTGGTACCTACTTGGGCAAAGCCGCGCACCAATGTCGCAATTTCAGAAACGCTCAACTCATCGTCAGGACGCTTGCCCTGATAGCCATTTGGCAAACAGTACTCGCAGCGAAAATTACAAAAATCAGTAATAGATAGGCGTAGATATGTCAGACGCCGCGCAAACCCGTCAGTTAAAGGCTGATGGATTTGGGTCGCCTGATCAATCGGCATCATTAGAGCAGACGGTATATAGCTGTCAGACAGCACAGGTGCTGACGCAGGAGAATACAGTTGCGGTCTGTCTATTTTGATATTGTCTTCATTCATATATTACTGCCATCAGTATTGCTTGCCATAAGCGTTACTTTATTATTCGTGTTTAGCATCCCATTACTAGATTGCTGTTTAATTTCGTTCCATCATTTTATAGCAGATTGGCAAACGGTGAATTAGCGATGTAGCCAAGGGAAAGGTTGTACGGTAACCTCACCACCAGATACTACATTGCCACTGTCTTTGTCTAACACAATAAAGCAATTGGCGCGGCTCAGCTGTTTTATTCTGTGTGATTGTTGACTTGAAAAGCACTCAACTTGGTAATGACCTGACTCATCTTGTGACAATACGCCGCGCTGAAAGTCTTTGCGGCCAAGGGACTTTTTGATATTGTTTGTGAGCTTAGCGTTGATCGTCAGCGGCATCGGCTGCTCTGATAAACTCGCACCTGACATCTGCCATAATGCGGGTATCACAAACTGGAGCGCGCCCACTACTGTGGAGAGCGGGTTGCCTGGTAGTCCAAAATACAATACGGGCTTATCGATATTTTTATTTAACTCGCCAAATACAAACGGTTTACCAGGTTTCATCGCCACTTTATAGTGGTTGATTTGCCCAAGTGTTTCGATCACGGTCGTCAGAAAATCATAATCGCCAACTGAGACGCCTGCTGTCGATATGAGCACATCACAGTCTTGCATGGCTTCGTTGACCGCAGCTGTCGTCTTATCCAAATCATCAGGAATGATGCCATAGTCACGAATGGTGATAGGTAAGTCCGACAGTAGGCTTTTGAGCGTTGGGGTGTTGGAATTGTATATCTGGGCTAGATGTTCCAGCTCATCGCCAATAGCGACGAGCTCATCGCCTGTCGCGAGCACACCGACGACGAGTGGTTGAAACACGCTCACTTCGCTGACACCCAGATTTGCAAGCAAGCTGATATCGGCAGGATTAATTCGTTTTCCTATCTTTAGCACAGCTTCGCCGGACTCAATCTCTTCGCCTTGCGCACGAATATTATTGTCGACTTCGGCCGTTTGCGTGAGCGTTATGCTGTAAGGTTGAGATTTATCGATGGTCGTTTTGATATCAGCAAAGTTGGTATTCTCTTGCATAATGACTGTATCACAACAATCAGGCACCACTGCGCCAGTAAAAATACGGACGCCCTGCCCTGCTACTGTCTCACCAGTATAGGCATTACCCGCTTGAGACTCACCGACGATCTCGATCGTATTACCTTCTGACAGCTCGCTACCTCTAGCAATAGCATAGCCATCCATCGCAGATAGATTTTGTCTGGGCACATCAAAAGGTGAAACGACGCTTTGCGCCAATATGTAGTTACGACTATCTAATAGATCGCAGGTATTGATAGCTCTGTTGTGAAGCGGGAAGTCAGTATTATTATAATTATTGATACGCAGCTTTATTGCCGCTTGTAATTCTTCCATGGTAATCATAAAGGTACGCTCTTTTGGTCGTTCTCATTATTTGTGACTGAATCTTTATTATTAAAAGCTGTCTTTAGAGTCTATCATTCACAGTATCGATTTTCTTGTATTAACCTTGTCCTGATAAGTTTTGAAGACTACTAGATCAAACCAACTCAAATATTTGATGAGTATCACAATATCTATTCATTCAATAAATTTCAGCAAAATCAGACATAGCCTGAGGCAAAAAAAGCACCTTGGCAAGGTGCTTTTTGTAGAGCAAGGTAACATGCTTAATTGAAGATTAATGGTTAATTCACAATGGCTAAAAGCGATTATGAATCGCGACCTTCATACGGTGTATAAATGCCATCAGCTTACCTCACCAGCCAGCCAATGAAGAGGCGCTATTTTGAGTGATAAATCCATCTGGCGTTTGGCCATTATCTGCTTGCCAGCGCTGAAATGCCATACGAGTATTGGTGCCCACGATACCATCAGCACCTTTGGTGTCGTAACCCATGCTCGTCAGGCGGCGCTGTAAGTTGGTCACTTGCGTGGTTGACAACGGACGCTCATAGCGGGGCCATGATTTTCGCAGACCGCTTTGTCCATCAATCGTTTTGCCTAATAGGCTCACCCCTAGCGCATAACTCGACGAGTTATTGTAAACCTTGATAACATCAAAGTTTGGGCTTAGCAGCAATACGGGACCATCTTTACCAGCTGGCAACCATAGCTCCATCTGAGTATTGGCATCTAAATAGACGTCATCTATCGTATCGACACCCATCGCCGCCCATCTGGCTGCAGGTTGCTTACTGCCCATCAGTGAATAATCAAACGAAGCAGGTACAGTCGCCTCATAAAAAGGTGCTAGACCACGCACCCAGCCTGAGTTGCTCAGATAGTTGGCGGTAGAAGCGAGTGCATCGCCTGTGGCCCAAGGATTGCGATGGCCATTACCATCGCCATCAACGCCTTGCTTGAGCCAAGTCTCAGGAATAAACTGCGTTTGTCCCATGCCGCCTGCCCAAGAACCGTCCAATTGCGACCATGATACGTCGCCACGCTGAAGCAGCGTCGCTAAGGATAATAGCTGAGCTTCTGCAAATTCTTGACGACGACCATCGTAGGCTAGACTGGCAAGCGAGCTTGGCAAATCACTGTTACCCGTGACCGCGCCATATGACGACTCCATACCCCATATCGCTGCGACAATCTCTGCATCAACACCATACTGCGATTCTAATTGAGACAAGAACGCACGCTGCTCTGCAAACTTGCGCTTACCTACGCTCACACGCCCACTAGAGACAGCAGAGTCCACATATTCCCAAGGCATCTTAGAAAACTCGGGCTGTCCTGAGTCTAATGAGATAACTTGCTGATTCAGATAAGCGGAATCGAGCAATCGGCGAATGACTCCAGCATCATAGCCTGAAGATATTGCACGCATAGAAAAGTCTGACTTCCAATCAGAAAAGCTGCTATAGCTTGGCTTTGGGGCGGGCTGCGGTTTAATAACTGGCGCTGGTGTTGGCTTGACCTGCACGGTTTGGGTTTGAGTAATCTCAACGCCACCTTGACGGACAGGCTTTTTTTGCATGGCTTGCTGGCTCGTACACCCGACCATCACTAATGCTGGCATAAGAGTGAGGTATTGTTTTTTTAATCTCATAAAAAGTCTCAAACATAAATAAATAAAATGGACCAAAGCCGCCCAGCCATCAGCGACATGCCTCAATACTAACGCCCAAGTACTGTACGTGGATCAATCGGATTACCATTCAAGCGAACTTGGAACTCCAGCCCTACTTGATTGGTCTGACCACTGCTACCCATCGTCGCGATACGTTGGCCACGCTGTACCGTGTCCCCTTCTTTTACCAGCAATTGGCTATTGTGTGCGTAGGCCGTGATGTAGTCATCACTATGGCGAATCATAATCAAGTTGCCATATTCTGGTAGACCGTTGCCTGAGTAAAGCACCGTTCCTGATTGGCTAGCAAGTACTGGATCACCGACATTGCCAGCAAACCACATGCCCATATTGCCCGCCGCTGGATCAATGTTACGCGTCACTGGATTGCGAGTAGGATAATCATACCCAGAGGTCGAATTGGCCGTTGCCTCGTATGCTGGCGTTTGAGACTGGGTTACAGGTGGGGTATAAGTTGGTTGTGGCTGTGCTGGTCTGTTATAGCTGTTATTACTCGCCGTGGTCGCTGCACCGCCCTGCCATAGTTTGAGCCATTGCCCACTATAAATCGTATATTTACTGTCCAGATTATTTAGTGCGCCAATCTGACGATAGTTAAGACGATAGCGTGCCGCAATTTGGCTGACCGTATCGCCACGCTGTACGCGATGGTAGTTAGGGACGCCTTGTGCGTTGGTAATAATCTTAGGACCTGCTTGGTTTGGTGATTGATAAGTAGGTTTGGTTGCACAGCCGACTACAGACAAGGTAGTAACTGCCATAGTGCCAATCAACGCCGCCTTAGCAAGGTGCGATCCGGTCATGATTCTTTTCATACAAGGTTCCTGTTCTTTCTGTTGCTTATCTATTGTTTTATCATCCAAAAGCGCTTGATATCACTCAAAAGCCTCTAGATATTGTTACTACAATTAGCGATCTAGCAGATGACTTATATCACTCGTACAGCAAGTGAGATGGTGGCCATCACCTATGTCATTGATAATCATATCCTATCGAACTTATAAATCTAGTGCCAAAAGCTTATCCAATGCCGCCGCTGGGGTATGATGTAGACGTACTGGCGACAAACTGATGTATCCTGCCGCCACTGCTTGATCATCCGTCATGCCCGATGTTGATACAACATTTTTTTGATTGGTTGATTCAGCTGAACTGTCTAGGGGTTGCTCGTTTTTGTGCGTGCTGTCTTTACATTTGCGTAAAGACAGCCAGTACGCATCTCGGCCGCGCGGGTCAATCATATGACGCACTGGCTCGGCGATCTGCTTATGTCCCAACAAGGTAACCTTTCGCCCTTTGATATCACTGCTGCTATCCACATCAGGAATATTAACGTTTAATACATGATAGGGCAAACTTTTGAGAAACTCTAAAATCGAGGTCTCAGTGAGCAATTTGACGATTTCATTTGCCGCCACTTGATAATCACTGGCTGATTCTTGTCCGCCATTTTTTACGCCGCCACCTACCAAAGACGTGGCAATAGCAGGTATGCCCAATAGCTGCGCGGTCAATGCCGCGCCAAAGGTACCAGAAAACATCACGTCCTGTCCTAAGTTTGCACCTGAATTGATACCCGTAATAACACAGTCAAAATCCACGTCACGGTATAGCTCATGCAGTGCCAGATGAACACAATCAGCTGGTGAGCCATTAACCGCTATAAACCCCGATGGCAATTGATGCGTATGCAATGGCTTTGATACACTCAATGCACTAGCATAGCCACTTTGCTCCTCGTTTGGTGCGACTACCACGACCTCACCGATGGTCGATAGTGCTTGAGACAGTGCCAACAACCCTGGCGCGTACACCCCATCATCATTACTAATTAAAATCTTCATGTCAGCTCAGTATGTTTGTGTCAAACCGTCTTTCTAGTAGAAATTTTTGCTACCGTACCATATCTTTATTCGTATAAAAATAGCAACCAAAGGCTAGTATATAAAATAAAAAAATTGGCGATTACTCTTGAAAGCCTTGTGATATCAGTACATTAAAACTAAATCCTCTTGATAGCACGAGCGATTATACCTGAACAATAGATATCACGAACCCAGTCTTTGACCAAAAACCGTCTGGCATTTTTGTCTATTGTTATATTATCTGCCTAAAACGGAGTCGAAATGAGAGAGATAAGACAACGCGTTACAATATGCAACACCATACAACAATACAAACTGATGCGTTTATACTGAGGTGACTTCATTGGTATATGCTACTGATATGTTGCTGTAAAATGCCTTTGGCTCACAAGATATCTACACATAAATCAATATTTTATGTGACTTTTGTTTTTTTACCCATTAACATATCACCATCAAATAAAGATAAGCGAGTGTAATACTGAATGAAAAATCAATCGATATTATCTATAGCTTCTGTGATAGCAAAGACCGCCTCAAAAATCGGGCTGGCAGGACTGATAACGTCTGTTGCCATGCTGTCTCAAGCGTCTAATGCTGCAAACAATCCTGCGACCACTATTCCGTTAGATATGTCTGGCATTAATATCACAAAGCATGAAATTGCTGTGATGCAGGTACTATCAGAGATCTGTCCATCAATGCTGAACGGCAATCAAAAACAACGTTTTTATAAGTCTTATACCGTGCAATTGCATGAATTAATGCCTTCGTTAGAAGACCCAAAAGCAGCCATCCAATACCTGTCAACGCAGCAAGACTATCGTCAGATACTGCAAGGTATTCGTAGCTGGACAATGGGCTTTTCAAAGCAAGAAAATAAAGCATTATGCGAAGATTTGGCAAACGCAGAATATTAATTGCTAAAAAGCGTGTAAGCGTAGAGAGCCGTCTTGAGCGCTAGAAAAGCCAGTCATAATTAACGACAATAAAAAATGGCTTTGTTCTTTTTAGAGCTCTACTCTCATCATCGGCAAAAATGATACTCTACACTTACCCATTAGGTTGAATGAACATAAAAGCTTGCTGTCATTCCGTTTATAAACCACAAGCGGTACAGCAGGCTTTTTTGTGGTCGTTGAATTTATGCTGATCAAAAGTTATCTATAGGTTAGTAAGAGCAAACACTTGATACCTATTCGCTTTTCTTTTTATTCATGCCTTACTTTTTTGCATTTATCGATTCCCCATCGGTTGGCATTTTGCTAAGATAAGGCGTTAATTTTATGTCTATCGTACAGTTGTTCTTGTGTTGATTAATACATTATTTTAGACATAATGTTTAAGGCATGCTGCTTAAAATAATGTATGAAAATTGACAGTGAATACAAGCGATAGATACATTTGGTTCCATGATGCGGTGTAATGATATATGACAGTAAAGCGTGTAAAAAATCAGCTAGTACAGCTGGTAGTTGGTGTAAGTATCTCAATGAGTGCAGTGATGGCAAACGCAGCCATACAACCACCTGAGATGGATAATACCGCCTATGTATTGATGGACTATAATACTGGTGAGATCTTGGGTCAGAAAAATGCGAATGAATCATTACCGCCAGCGTCTCTGACAAAAATGATGACCAGTTATATCATCGAACAGCGCTTAGCATCAGGCGACCTCAAAGAAGACGACCAAGTACTCATGAGCCAAAATGCATGGTGCCGTGGTAGCAGCAGTCAGTCTTGCATGTATGTGCCAGTCAATAAGACCGCTAGTGTCATCGATATGCTACGCGGTATTATCATTCAATCAGGTAATGATGCGTCAAAAGCCATGGCTGAGCATATCGCGGGTAGCGAAGCATCATTTGCAATCTTGATGAATGAGCAAGCGCAAAAACTTGGTATGGAAAACTCTCATTTCGTTAACTCTACTGGGATGCCTGCTGAAGGTCACCAAGCCTCAGCGCTAGATCTGGCCAAACTTGCTCGCGCTATTGTCAAAAACAGCGGTGATTACTACAGTATTTATTCAGAAAAAGAGTTTACCTATAATGGTATCACTCAGGGCAACCGCAATGCCCTACTCGCAACCGATCCTACGGTTGATGGCCTAAAAACCGGCCATACTGATGCGGCAGGTTATTGTTTAGTCGCTTCGAGTAACCGCGACGGTATGCGCCTCATCTCTGTCATCATGGGTACCAAGAGCCAACAGGCTCGTGCTGATCAGTCGCGTGAACTACTCAATTGGGGCTTCGGCCACTTCACCACAGTGACCAAAGCGCCTGCTGGTCAATTCGTCAGCAAAGTTCCAGTATGGTTCGGAGAAGCCGATGAGGTGGAACTGGCAACGGGTGATAACTTACAAATCCTAACCAGTAAAACGCAGAAGAATAAAATCACGACCGTGGTTGATATTCCTGACAGCCTAGAAGCACCGATTAAGAAAGGTCAAGAGATTGGTAAGATGATGGCCGTTATTGATGGTAAAGCTGTCGCATCTGTCCCTATTATTGCCACTAATGATGTCGCACAGTCAGGATTCTTGAGCCGTACTTGGCAACATATTGTACGCTGGGCGCAGAATCTGTTCTAAGAACTGTTCTATTTTTATAAATAGAAAGCTATAGCAAAGCCTCTCATTATAAGAAAATGACATAATAAAAAAGACGCCTTAAAATTGGGCGTCTTTTTTATTTGTTGTAAAAAAATCTTGGCTTGTTCATTTATCAAAACATTACATCTAACAGACTGTACGATTTCAAAAAGCCAAACCTATTTTTTGAGAGTGTTTTAGGTCCATACTAACCAACGTTTTAACAAGTCACTCAAAGCCTTATGCTCATAAGTCGTGCTATGACAGTAATCAATGCCAGCTGCTTTTAAACCATACTCGAAATTATCGACATAACGCGCTTGATGTTGGGGATACCAATATATCAATAGCGCACGTTGCACGCTTTCTGCGTTTTCATGTTGGCGAATAAGTTTTGCTAATAGTTCAGCTTTATCCGCGAGTACGTCCTCAGCAAACATCACCATATCTACCTTCTGTATTCTTATCTCATTCATGACTTGCTGCGCGCACTTATGACAAACAACCGTAGCACCCAGATACTCCAGCTCATTGAATAAAGTACCTGTCTCTTGATCATAATAATAAATAATCGTTAGCCCATTTAGTAGCCGCTGCTGGCGAGATTGCTGTTGGTTCGGCATCACCAACGTCAGGGTAAACTGCGTCCCTGACCCCAAGGTACTATCAACTTCGATGGTCGCCCCCATGAGCTGCACCATTTGCTTAACCACAGGTAAGCCTACACCTGAGCCTTCATACTGGCGCGTTTGTGACGAATCCACCTGAAAGAAAGGATTGAAAATATCATCAATATGATTGCTATCAATACCGATGCCCGTATCTTTGACACTGATTTTCCAACGATTACTTTTATCAAAATGCGTCAGTTGTGACGTGATCACTACCTGCCCAGCAGGAGTAAATTTAATGGCATTACTGACTAATATGGATAATATTTGCTGAATTTTTGCGGAGTCGCCATAGAGGCTGTAATCTACATGATGAATATTACTGGTTAACGCTAAGCCTTGTTGACTGGCTATAGGTTCAAACTTTATCAAAAGATCAGATATCAACTGTAACGGATTAAATTCATTGTTATGAATTTTTATTTGTCCTTTTTGTATCTGATTTAACTGAATAATATGATCCAGTGACAGCACCAATTTATCACTACCATTGCTGATGATTTCGACAGCGTCTTTTTGCTCTCTAGTTAAGGTTTCGTAGTCCAATAACTGTAGCCCACCCACGATAGCGTTGAGCGATGTTTTTAGTTCGTGGGTAATCATGCTTTGGAAATTATGCAACTGCACATCAAGCGAGACATCTTTGTTATGTAGTTGCTGCTCAAAGGCAGCAAGCGTATCATATCCTTGCTTGGCTTCTTGCAGTCGACCAAACAAGATAGCCAAGGCCTTTTTTATTTGTGTCAGTTCTTGAAAGTTAAAGCGCTGCGGAATAATAGGTAGCTGCTCTAGCTCTGCGTTTTTGATGATAATACCGCAGACACCATTTAATGCTTCGATATCTTTGACCGGCCAATTCAGCTTTCGAAAGATATATATACCTGAAATAATAGTCAGTAGTAACGTGGTCAACCACAACGGGATAATGCTACGAAACCAATGTGAACGCAGTACTTTCACATCCATGGTGATGTTGATATAGCCAATCAGCGTGTTATTCCTATTCGTGTTACCGATCGATTCATCCGTAACTGATGACGCGCTCATACTCTCAGACAGATCTGTCGCTAACTGCTGATTAGATGTGGGTTTATTGGGTCTGACACTCTCAAAATCTTCGTACTTACTAACGACAGGATAGTTAAAGCTGACCGTATCGGCAAATAAAGCGTTTTTCCAGTCATCTAGTGATTGGCTGATATCGTTGATAGGCTGGGATGTGGAATAAAACACAATACTCTGAATGCTTGGCTCATTTTCTAATAAAACATTCACTTGCTCAGCGACGACGTCAGCGCCGTCTGGCGTCGATGCACTGGTTGTTAATAACGAAGCTAACTGCTGTATATGCTGATGTTTTTCTTGGTAGTGATGCACCAAACCATAAATAAAAGGCAATACAAAACCTGCCAGCAGAGCCAGAATTACGGCCTGTCCAACAGAGCGCCAAATGAGCATAGAAATGGTTTGAGACGAACGATTGTTCATATCACTCTACTGAGTCAAAAAAGGTTTTACTTATATTACAGGTATTTGAGAGATGTGATAAGCGAAAGATTGAGGTAATTAGCGAGTATCCTGAACTGCTAAAAAAAGCACTATATGATTATAGTGCTTTTTTATTTTACCGTGCTAGGTTGCACGGTAAAATAAGTCATAGCAGATTGTGCGATTAACGAGACTTTTTATCTTTAGTAGTGAATTTCTTCGCACGATTGCGCTCACGCTGACGCAATTGCTGTGTTTTTGCCTTGGTTGGCGTGTCGCTCTTATTGGCGTATGGATTGTCATTTTGTTTAAAGATGACGTTGAGCGGCGTACCTTCAAGCTTAAATACTTGACGGAACTGGTTCTCTAAGTAACGCTGATAGCTCTTAGGAAGCGCGCTGGTTTGATTGCCATGGATCACGATAACAGGTGGATTGTGACCACCGATATGTGCATAACGTAGCTTAATACGGCGACCAGCAATAGTTGGTGGCGGATTGGCAGTGACAGCATCTTGCAAGATTTGCGTCAAGCGATTGGTCGAGACTTCAAACATCGAAGACTTATATGCACGCAAGATAGATGGATATAAATTACCCACACCAGTCCCATGTAGCGCTGATATTAAATGCACTTTTACATAGGGGATAAAGTTAAAACGACGATCCATCTCAAGCTTAATATAGTCTCTTTGATCTGGCGTCAAACCATCCCATTTGTTGATCGCGACGACTAGAGCACGACCAGCATCAAGCGCATAGCCAATCATATGCAAATCTTGGTCAACGATACCTTCATGCGCATCAATGACAATAACGGTTACATTAGAGTCTTCAATCGCTTGCAAGGTTTTGATAACAGAGAATTTTTCTACTTTTTCATCGATTTTACCGCGGCGACGTACACCAGCAGTATCAATCAATACGTAGTCTCTGCCCTCACGCTGATAAGGAATATAAATACTATCACGCGTCGTACCAGGCATATCGAATACCACCACTCGATCTTCACCCAACAGACGGTTAACCAGTGTTGATTTACCAACGTTTGGACGACCAATGATGGCAAGCTTCAACCCTCTTGGCTCTACTATATTCTCTTGCTCAGGCATATCAGCCGTTAGCACTTCAAGCAAGTTGCCTACACCGCGACCATGGCTGGCTGCCATCGGATACGGCTCGCCCAATCCTAGTGCATAGAATTCCGCTGGCGCTGAATCGTGGACGCCATCAACTTTATTGGCAACGACATAAACCGGTTTGCCTAGAGTATGCAAAAACTTGCCAATCTCAGCGTCAGCACCGATCATACCAGCACGAGCATCAACGACGAATACAATGATATCTGCTTCGTGAATCGCGGTATGCGACTGCTCAGACATATAATCATCGATATTACCGCTGCCGTCATCTGCTTCACCAATACCACCAGTATCCACAACGATGAAAGATTTATCTTCATAAGTCGCATCACCGTATTGACGGTCACGAGTCAATCCCGATAAATCAGCAACCAATGCCTGCCGACTTTTTGTGAACTGATTAAATAAGGTGGATTTACCGACGTTTGGACGACCAATTAAGGCGACCACAGGCTTGATACTCATGGGTTACTCTCAGTGAAAGGCACAATGACGGACAGTACAATTATTCTTATGACCACTGATATAGCAATAGTAACGAATAAGGCTGCACTTAACCGCAAATTAAAATGAATGATAAAACAATAGCAAAAATAGTAGCTGGCTATTTTATGGCTAAAAAATAATTGGGACGACTAAATTATATATAGTATATATGGTTAGCACATCGGTCGCATAGAGTACGCGAAAGCCTGTACTTAAACAAGCGATTTACACAAGGCACTAAACGCTGACTAAGCAGCGTTTGTGTTTTATAGATAAAAACCAGTGTATTTTCTTATCAGCGCGTTAACTGCCAGATAGCAACTTGTCCTGACGTGCTTTGAGTCATGAGGCGATTGCCTTGTACTTGCAAGTTCGTCAGCGCCCCTTTTGTCTGCACGCGGCTAACGATATTGCCAGTAGCAGGGTCAAATAAATGTACCACACCGTCAAAATCACCGACTGCAATATAATTGCCAATCATGACAGGATTGGTTAGGTCACGATAAGCCAGTGCCTCACTTTCCCACAATGTCTCGCCGCTATTGCGATCATAGGCTACCACTTTACCATCTAGGCTAGTAGCAACGACTTGCTGAGGGTTGACAGCAAGTGCTTTTAAACTAGCAAGCTCATTGACGAACATCACTTGACGTGAGGCTAAATCAATCCCCAATAGCTGACCACTATAACTAATCGCAAACAGCTGGTTTTTATCCACGATAGGTTTGCCATCGACATCGCTCATGCGCTCAACTTCGCTGCTTCCAGACCCAATACCGACACGTCTTGACCACTTTGGTAAGCCATTATCAACGGTGATTGCATGCAAACGACCATCAGCAGTCGCTAATAATGCCGTTTCATTATCTAGCAAAGTTGGTGCCGCGCTACCACGCACGCTGATCGCTGGTACTTGCGTCGCGAACTGCCACACTGATTCACCAGTCTGTAGTGATAAGCCATGCAAGAAGCCATCATTTGCTGATAGTACCACACGATTATTACTGATAAGCGCTGGGGATAACACCGACCCTGACAACTGCTGCTGCCAGCGTTTTGCGCCAGTCATAGTATCAAACGCCATTACTTGACCATTGCGAGTACTCACGATCGCTGTCTGACTTAGAGCGTCTAACGCCACGCCACCTGTGATCTGATCACCGACGTTAATCGACCATAAGCGCTCGCCTGCCTGATTAAACCCTATCAGATCACCACCACGTGATGCCGTAACGATTTGCCCATTGGCGTAACCAACTTGCAAATCTAGAGGGTCTTTCTTACTGGCTTTTTTGTTACCTACATCGGTGCTAAATACTGGCTGGAGCACGCTGATCGGTTGCGCAATTTGTACCAATTTTACTGGGTCGTTAACCACTGGTTTGATACCGCGGTTACACCCAATCACTGCAGTGCTCATCACGGCAAGTACTGCCACATGCATGACTGTCTTCTTGATGGTCTGGCTACTCAACGTAGTTTTTAACATTTTTCTAGAGCGAATAGATTGAGTCATTATATGTTCTCACTACAAATGAATTATTATTAATTGGTACATTGGCCAACAGCACATTAGTCATTATGACGTCATATCAAAAAGCATTTAGACGATTGCTACTGCTCAATACTATACTTAGCGATTTACTGAACTTATTGACTTACTGAACAGCTTCAACGCTCGTACTTTCTGAGTTTTCAACCACCAATGGCTGCTCAGGAGTAGCTGTTTCTTGAATAAGACTGGTAGGCCCAGCAATTGGCTCAGGGGTGACACCTAAGCTTTCCATCTTTAAGGCCAATACTGCACGCGTTTCTTGGCGGCTACGTAATAGCTCCCAAGCATTATTGTAAGACTTAATCGCTGATTCTTTGTTGTCTTGTGCCAAGTAAATATCACCCAGCAGCTCTTGCTGACTGGCTTCAAACGAGCTTGGCATATCGTTATTGGCTTCTGACAAGGCTGCATCTGCATCGCCTGTCGCCAGTAACGTCTTGGCATAACGCAGCTGAGTAATTGCCTTTAGACCGGCATCGCCCAGATCAATGGCGAGTGCTTGCTTAAATGTCTCAGCTGCCGCCGTAAAATCATCATTATCGACCTGTTGACGAGCTTTTATCATCAGCGCTTGCCAGGCATAAACTGACTCACCATGCGTACTGACTAAAGTATCAATATCTTTATCTAGCTGTGTGCGGCTCTGTACAAGCGCCTCTTGCGCGTCGGCTTCTAGATCTGGATTTTGCGAAGCCAAGCTGACTTCTTCATTCAATCGCTGGATATCGGCATATTGATCAGCGGCGACAGTATCTACTCGCGCATGGTTGTTCTGCCAGTATGTCCAGCCAAAATAAGCAGCCAGTGCCAACAAAATCGCAGTGACAATATAACTACCATACTGCTTTAATGCTTGCATGGAGTTGTCTGCATTCGGCGAATTGGGGGTCAGAGCCATATATATTTACCTGATAAAATGTACATTAAATTGCTGATGCCAAAATCAAAACTGCGGCGTTGCAAGACGATTATTTACGAGAAAAGTTATCTTTACTCGATAGCCAATCTTGTGTGACAGTCTGTTGCTCACCCGTCTGCATGTCTTTGACACTGATGGTATTATCATCCAGCTCTTGCTGTGCAATAATAACTGTCAATGCTGCGCCTGACTTATCTGCCTTTTTCATTTGCGCTTTTAGACTCGTTGCACTTGCCATCTTCACGCGTACATCTGGACGACTATAACGTAGGTTTTGTGCGTAGCTGATACCTGCACTATAAACGTCAGGATGCGCCACAACAAAGACATCACAAGCGGGTTTGTCAGCAATCGGTGCCACGGCTTCCATGAGTAGCAATAAGCGCTCTAGCCCCATCGCAAAACCAATAGCCGGTTCAGATTTTACAGGTTTTTTATCTGACTTATCATCGTTTGTACCTATGGACTTTAATTGTCCAACCAGACCGTCATAGCGACCACCAGCACATACCGTCGCTTGACTGCCAAGCTTGTCCGTTACCCACTCAAAAACCGTTTTATTATAATAATCAAGACCGCGCACCAGATGTGGATTGATTTCAAAATCGATACCAAGCGCAGTCAGATAAGCTTGGACTTGTTCGAAGTGCGCCACACTCTCTGTACCCAAGAAGTCAGCAAGCTTTGGTGCGTCTGCTAATACTGCCTGCGTACTTGCTTCTTTACTATCTAAGATACGTAATGGGTTGGTCGTCAAGCGGCGCTTACTGTCTTCGTCTAATTGATCTTTTTTGTCCGTCAAATAGGCAACCAGCGCTTCGCGATAGGCATGGCGCTCATCAAGCTCACCTAGGCTGTTTAGCTGTAAGTGCATCTCATCTTTTAGGCCCAGTTCTTGCCACATCAGATGCGTCATTGCAATCAGCTCAGCATCAGCGTCTGGTAGTGCACTGCCAAAGCTCTCGACACCCAGCTGATGAAACTGACGATAACGGCCTTTTTGCGGACGCTCATAGCGGAACATTGGACCAACGTACCAAAGCTTCGGCGTGTCCCCACGCAATAAGTTATGCTCGATAACGGCACGTACTGCTCCTGCTGTACCTTCAGGGCGCAAGGCCAAAGGCGTCGGTGGCTCAGATTTATCAGTGAAACTGTACATCTCTTTTTCAACGATATCTGTCGCGCCGCCAATAGCACGGGCAAACAGATCAGTTTGCTCAACGATAGGCAAGCGAATATGCTCATAACCATATCTACCAAGTACATCAGCCAATATCGCTTCTAGATGCAGCCACTTTGCTGATTGATCAGGTAAAATGTCATTAAACCCTTTAATAGCTTTAATCATGATACGGTCATGTCCTTAAAATTTAACAGTTATATCTATTGTTGTTATCTACGTATTAAAATAAAAAATGTGCTGCCTACCCTTTGTCCACATAGCAAAAAGCAGATACTTATATTGCGACTTATTTTACGCGAATAATCTCGTTCTCGCGCTTTTTCGCCAAATCTTCTGCATGGGCGCGAACCATACTTTCTATTTCATCGACTAAATTGTCAGTATCGATAAGATGGCTTTTTTGACCCATACGGTATACCAGTGATCTTGGTGCGGCACCAACGATACCAATATCTGCTTCTTTTGCTTCGCCTGGACCATTCACTTTACAACCAATCACAGATAGATCCATTGGTTCACGGATGTCTTCCAAACGTGACTCTAATGCCGTCATCACTCTAATCACGTCAAACTCTTGACGCGAGCAGCTTGGGCAAGCGATAAAGTTTACGCCATTTGAGCGGATATTAAGCGACTTTAAAATATCAAAACCAATCTTAATCTCTTCTTCAGGCTCAGCCGCTAAGGAGATACGAATAGTATCACCAATACCGTCTAATAACAGGCCACCAAGCGCAATGGCAGATTTGACAGCACCAGTACGGTAAACACCTGCTTCAGTGACACCTAAATGCAGTGGGTTATCAATCTGCGCTGATAGCAGGCGATATGCATCCAGTGTCAAAAACACATTACTGGCTTTGACAGACACTTTGTATTGGTCAAAATTAAGACGCTCTAAAATGTCGATATGACGCATTGCTGACTCAAGCATCGCCTCCCCAGTCGGCTCAGTATATTTACGCTGAATGTCTTTTTCTAAAGAGCCTGCATTGACGCCGATACGGATAGGGATATTGTGATACTTGGCACAAGCAACCACTTCACGCACCTTGGCATCGCTACCGATGTTACCAGGGTTGATACGCAAACAATCAGCGCCGGCTTCAGCCACAGCTAAGGCAATCTTATGATCAAAATGCACGTCTGCAACCAAAGGTACGCTCACCAGTTTGCGAATCTCGCCAAAGGCTTTGACGGTATCCATCGTTGGCGTCGATACGCGCATCAAATCAGCGCCGGCTTCTACGCAACGCTCGATTTGAGCGACGGTTGCTGCCACATCACAAGTGTCAGTGTTGGTCATGCTCTGTACGCTAATTGGCGCATCACCACCAATCGCAACATCGCCGACATAGATTTTTTTGGTCAAACGGCGGTTAATAGGCGATGGCATTGACATAGATAAATCCTTGAATCAAAAATAGAAAAACCACAGGCTTGTATATATAAATAAACTTAGACGTATAGTAGTTTTATTAAACACTAGTAATCATGCTCGATAAGAGGCCAATGATGACTAAGGTACTAGCTCAAAGGTAGCTTGCTTATCCGTTGCATAAGTATCTAAAGCAACCGTTTCTTGATTGAGCATCAAGCTAACATTATCGATATTATCAATTTGTACACTAAATGGTGGCACACCTGATAGGTCATAGTCACCTGCCGTCTGTGAACCGCTGATGAGACTATTACCCGATGCATCCGTGATGCTAACCACAGCATCATCGGTCAACTTCACGTTTAAAAAAGCCGTATCTGCACTGGCAGCCCCTAAATTCAACGCAGAGCCAGACGCACCGACACCACTTGCATCATTGCTAATTGCAGCCCCTTGCGCTTGCTCAATAGCAGATACATCTTCAACAGTAGAGACAGGCTCTTGGTTATTTTCTTTACTCGCATTGCTTACCATGCGAAATAAAAATACTGCCAAGATAATGAGTCCAATCACACCGATGATCAATAGCGGATTAAAACGAATGCGATTGTGTGTATCGCGCTGCAGCGTGCCCATTGGTTGCAATGGTGTATCAGTATTGTTGACCGATTTGGCTTTGAGCTCATTGGGGTAAGCGGCATCAAAGCTACTCGCGATTTTGGCTGAGTCTAGGCCCAAGTATTTGGCATAGTTAATAGCAAAGCCGCGAGCAAATGCCGCTTGCGGTAATTCAGCAAAGTTTTCGCTCTCTAGTGCTTCTAGATGACGTTTTAAGATAAATAACTCGGCAGCCGCCTCTTCTAAACTGACTTGCTTCGTTTTACGGGCTTGCTGCAACGTGGCACCAAATGATCCCTGAGCGTTAGATTGAGTGTTTGATGATGGGGTGATCATTTCCATGGTGCCTCTGGATTGTTAAGCCAAGTCTTAAGTTGTTTCGCTTCGTCGCTCAATGGATAAGCGGACAAAAGCTGCTGTGCCAATTGCTGGCGAGTTGTAATGTTGTTTTGTGCTGCCGCAAGTTTGATACCTTGTAGGAGCAATCTAGGACTGATGCCCTGCCCTTGTACCAATATCAAGGTCTCGTCATACAAGCGCTGAGCCTGTGGCACACGCTGCTGCTCAAGCAATAAATCTACCAGCTCAATATGAGCAATAATACTGTTGCGATTGCCATCGAGGGCCCGCAAAAACGCTTTAGCAGCGGCACTATTGTCACCCAACTGAAGGTATGTACGCCCTAAATTCTCTAACGCACCGATACGACCTTCATAACCTAATGAGGCGCCTGCAATCTCAAACTGCTCCGCCGCCTCACGATAGCGCTTCATCTGTGATAAATAAACACCGTAATTATTGTGTGCTTGCACAAATTCTTTATCGAGCGCGATGGCTTTTTTAAAGTACTGATCGGCTTTTGCAAGATTAATGCGGCTGCCTTCTTGCTGCAACAAAACGCCCATCATATCATAGGCTGGCGCGTAACGGCTATCCGCAGAAAAGGCTTTTTCGAGTTGCCGCTGCGCCGTATCGAGCTCATTTTTGCGGATATATTGTGCAGCAAGTGAGGTACGTACACGAGCAATTTCTTGCTGATCTAAGTTGCGATCACCGCTGGGCCTCGTGGATGTCTGATAAGGCGCGATGCCTGACAAGTCATTGTTTGGCGTACTTTGACAGCCACTTAGCAATAATCCTGCGAGTGCGGCGGCCAGTAATGCGCACTTCGGTGCAGTGACTCGGTTCGTCACCACACTTGCCTTTTTATAGAGGTTGAAAAATGGTTTTTGCTCTACCAACTGATAAGAATTTTTAGAAGTCATCATAGCCGCCATCATAAAACTGTGGTTCAATGCGTTCGATCTTCGAGGCATCAGTTTAATAGATTTAGCCCCTATAAGTACAATTTAGTTGTTATTAATTGCTATGTTCTTCAATCTTGACCGTTATTGATACATTTTCATTACCGTTGCGACAGATAAAAGACAGCTAAGCCTTTAGAACAGACGGATATTTATCCTGCCATATGCAAAACGTATCAAACATTTTCACGATCTTTGATGCTCTGTTGCCACGCTGCTGAACGTCTGGTACGATCAGCCACTTGTCCAACTAACTGACCGCAGGCGGCATCAATATCATCACCACGTGTTTGACGAACAGTACAGACAAACCCAGCTTCGCTCAGTATATTGCTAAACGCATGAATACGATTGTTGCTTGACTTGTCGTACGGCGCATGTGGGAAAGGATTAAACGGAATAAGATTTATCTTACTTGGCAGCCCTTCTAATAATGCGACCAACTGGTGAGCATGCTCATTGCTATCATTGACACCATCGAGCATCACATACTCAATCGTGACGTGCTTTTTATGACGCGGATTGACATCATAGACGTAGTTTTTCGCAGCGGCAATCAGCTCATCTAACGGATATTTTTTATTAATAGGTACTAATTCGTTACGCAGCTCATCGTTTGGTGCATGTAATGAGATGGCCAATGCCACATCAATATCTTGCGCCAGTTGATACATTTTCGGCACGACACCAGAAGTCGATAAGGTGACGCGGCGCTTTGATAGTCCATAAGCATGATCGCTTAGCATGATCTCCATCGAGCTTACCACAGGCTTATAGTTCAATAGTGGTTCGCCCATACCCATCATCACCACGTTGGTAACGTTATTTTCCCATAGGCTATGATCGACGTTTTCTAAGCTTTCATTTTCGTCCGTCATATATGAAGCATTAGCGACCCACAGCTGTCCGATAATCTCAGCGGCACTTAAATCACGCTCAAACCCTTGCTTGCCCGTACTACAAAAACTACAATCGAGCGCGCAGCCAACTTGCGAAGACACACATAGCGTTTTGCGGCCGTTTAGTTTGCTGTCATCAGCCGGAATCAATACGGTTTCGACCAATGAGCCGCCTGTCACTTCAAACACCCATTTACGCGTGCCATCATCGCTGTATTGACGGTGGATAATCTTGGGCGGAACCACACAAGCATTGAGCGATAATTTATCGCGCAGTGTTTTACTCAAGTTGGTCATCTTCTCAAAGTCCGTCACCCCATGCTGATAAATCCACTTGATGACCTGAGTCGCACGGAATGGCTTTTCACCGATACTTTTGAAGTAATTAGACAGCTGTGCTTGTGTCATGCCTAATAGATTGGTTTTTGCGTGCGCCTCGTCTACTAGCTTAATACTATCAGTAAGCTTGGTAGGTACGTGCTGGGTTGGTGCTTGAACAGTTGACATAATAGGTAACCTTTTTGCATGCACTTAAATAAGCGCTGCAATTATTGAGATGAGCGTTGCCGTACGTACGGCAGGAATGCATGAGCAATCCGTTATGAGCGCAGTTTTGGTATATTGAGTAAAAACATGCTCATAAGGGATTGATAACGCTAGTTAAAACTAATAATGAGGGACCCTGCAGATAATTTCAATCTAGAGTACGCTATTATAATCGAAGTCACCCGTTGGCAAATAGCGAAAACGATTTATAGCGAAAACGGCCTATACCCATAAGATATAAGCCGTCTTACACAACCTATTATTAACAATCAATATGCTAAATAAGAGCTGACATTAATAACCGCTGCTATTAACGCGTACGTGCACAAACTTCGTCATCGCTGAAGAAGTAGCTGATTTCACGTGCTGCTGATTCAGCTGAGTCTGAGCCATGTACCGCGTTTTCGTCGATGCTGCTCGCGAAGTCAGCACGGATAGTGCCTTCAGCGGCTTCTTTTGGGTTAGTCGCGCCCATGATTTCACGATGCTTAGCGATCGCGTTTTCGCCTTCTAGTACTGATACCAATACTGGACCTGACATCATGAATGACTTTAGGTCATTGTAGAATGGACGCTCAGCGTGCTCAGCGTAGAAACCGCCTGCTTTTTCGTCATCAAGTTGTAGCATTTTAGCGGCAACGATTTTTAGACCCGCGTCTTCAAAGCGGCTATAGATAGCGCCGATGTGGTTGCCAGCAACTGCGTCAGGTTTGATGATAGATAAAGTACGTTCGTTAGCCATGAAAAGCTCCTAATAAGTAATAAAATCGATAAAAGTCAAAGGGTTAACACTTTGTTTTGTCTTTGGCCACAATGTTGGATTTGGACTGATTTGACTGACAAGTGGTCTGTCAAATCAAAAACCTGAACGCCAACATAGGATTGCTGCCTATTATAATGATTAAGACTATAAATGATAGGGTTAATTTATGACTATAACTTGCATGACAGCAAATTTATTATTCATTAGTCGTTGATAATGCTATCAGTTATAACAAAAGCAAAAACCCCAATGCTCAGCACTGAGGTTTTTATTGATACTACAGCCTACTGAATCACAGTAGCGCTAAAAACTACGCATCGTATGGATCACGCAATACGATAGTCTCTTCACGATCAGGACCAGTTGAGATGATGTCAACAGGACAGCCGATCAAATCTTCGATACGTTTGATATATTTTTTCGCATTTTCTGGTAAGTCGTCATAATTAGTAATACCAACAGTAGACTCGCTCCAGCCTTGCATCGTTTCGTACTTAGGTGTTACTGACTCATAGAATTCAGCATCATGTGCGCCCGCACACTCAGTCTCAGGTAGGTTATAACCCACACCGATTAGCAACTCTTCAAGACCATCTAATACGTCAAGCTTGGTCAAGCAGATACCTGACATAGAGTTCAGTACCACTGCACGGCGTAATGCTTCAGCATCGAACCAACCACAGCGGCGCGCACGACCAGTTGTTGCACCAAACTCGTGGCCGACTTTGGCTAAGTGAGCACCAACATCATCGAACAATTCCGTTGGGAATGGGCCACTACCAACGCGCGTGGTATAAGCTTTAGTGATACCAAGTACATAGTCTAAGTACAATGGACCAATACCGGTACCCGTTGATACGCCACCAGCAGTTACGCTTGAGCTGGTTACAAACGGATAAGTACCGTGATCGATATCAAGTAGGGTACCTTGCGCACCTTCAAACATGAGGTTTTTACCAGCCAAACGCAATTGATTTAGGTCTTCAGTTACATCAGTAACCATCCCTTTAATCTCTTCTTTCCACTCTTGGCAAAGCTTGTACGTTTCATCAAAATCAATCGCTTCAACTTTATAGTACTCAGTCAGTTGGAAGTTGTGATATTCGATCAAGTTACGTAGTTTTTCTTCTAGATCTTCACGGAACAAGTCAGCAAGCTTGATCGCACGGCGAGCGACTTTGTCTTCGTAGGCAGGACCAATGCCGCGACCTGTTGTACCGATTTTGCCGCTGCCACGCTTGGCTTCACGAGCTTGGTCAAGTGCCACATGGTAAGGCATGATAAGTGGGCAGTTAGGAGAGATACGTAGACGCTCACGTACTGGTACGTTGTTGTCTTCTAACTCTTTCATCTCTTTTAGTAATGCGTCAGGTGCCAACACCACGCCATTACCGATAAAGCAAGTAACGCCTTCACGCAAGATACCTGATGGAATCAAATGCAAGACCGTGGTTTTGCCATCGACAACCAACGTGTGACCAGCATTATGACCGCCTTGGAAGCGGGCTACTGCTGAGGCTTTTTCGGTAAGTAAATCAACGATTTTACCCTTACCTTCGTCGCCCCATTGGCTACCCAAGACTACAACATTCTTACCCATGATCAATCCTTACCTTTATGTATTGAGGTGTGTGCAATAAAAGCTAAAAAATTAAAGTGACTTTATTGACGATATCTTTCTATATAAAAAAGCTTTCTGTCTAAAAACTTAGCGTTCTAATAAATGGTGCTTAATAAGCGCTCGCTTAACAAATGAATAGCTAAATCGTTTGTAGCTGCCACTGATTGTCAGCAAAACTCAAGCGATGCGTCACATCATCTGGACTATCCTGTGCATCTAACGGCATAGTGACACGATAGCCTTGCTGACGTAGACTCTCTACTTGTTGCAGTAGCGTCTGCATCTCATCTTCGTTAGCATTATTTATAGCAGCAAAATCAACTAGTACTGTGGTTGGTGCATCTAACTGTGTATGCGCCAGCAAGCGACTGACATCCATACTAAAGCCCGTGGCCGCGCGTAACGCTTGCGTCTGACTTTGCATACCATCAAAACGACCACCACGTACTAGTGGCTGCGTTTCACTATTGATATAACCGTTGAAGACGATACCTGTATGATAGTGGTAGCCTGACAACTCTGTCACATCGATACTGACTGGGCACTGCCAGTGATTTTCTAAATACGACTTAAGGCGTTGTAACTCATCGACAGCGGCCGCGATTTGATCGTCTTGCTGAGCTGCGTCTGACAATTTAGATAATAAGTTTGCAATGTCATGACCAAAGCGTGCCAACACATAAAAATCATCGCCCATCGGTAACTCTCGGCAAAGACGCTTAAGCTCCGGTAGATTTTTATTGGCGTACAAGTACATCAATTGCTCAGTGGCGCTGTCTGGCAACTCAGCCAATTCGGCTAAACGCTTAAATATCGCCACATGACCCAAATCGATATGAAGCGCAGCACTTATATTGAGTTTATTGACCATGGTAAACAACACATCGATCAACTCAATATCTGCTGCCAGTGATGCACAGCCAAATATCTCAGCACCTAGCTGCAATGGTGTGCGTGAGCCAAACAATCCTGATGGCAGGGTATGAATCACATCACCGACATAGCAATAACGAGCGATACCCGTACCGCCATGATGCGCATCGATACGCAAGATCTGCGGGGTAATATCCGCGCGCACGCCCATTAGGCGACCCGTCAACTGGTCGATAATCTTAAAGGTTTGACGTTTCAAATCTTCTGATGCATCACTGAGCAAAGATTCAGTAAACTCAATCATCGGCGGACAAACCAGCTGATAACCATGAGTGATAAGCTGCTCAATCAGTTGATGCCTAAGCACTTCTTGCTTATGTGCATCTTCAAACAGGACATCGACCACCCCATCAGGCAACAGCCAACTATTGGCAACATCGCTGCCAAAGTTACTCAAGTACGGCATGCTATTAGATGCAGTACTGCTTTTGGCAGACTGAGTCACTGTTTCATTTAGAGGGTTTTGCTGGGCAGATTTTGCAGAATCAGAACTAACAGACACAATAAATCCTTGTTTGGCGTATCGCTTACCAAAAACGCGGTACTGATGCGGTACTCAAAGGTTGTTTTACCAAGTATTGACGCCGAGTGTTTTTATTTTTAACGCGCAACATCATTGACCCAATTATTTATAAACAAACCAGGTGACTTTAAGAGGGTGAGTAATAAGTATAATTTGGAATGATAAGACGAGTATCTTTATGCGCTAAAAAATTGCGACAAATAATCAAGGCACTTTATGCTTTAGTTTAGCATAGCACTCAAGGTTCGCCTAGTGACAATTAGCCACAATCCGTATCTAATTACTGTCTAAGTGCTTCTCATTAGTACGGTAGAGGTAGCCATTGACACTCATATATTCAGCTCGGCATTGACTGATCACAATAGCGTTTATTTTTTGTTATACATACACTGATGAGCGTGATTACGGCAGCGTCATCAATACCGACTCATGGTACACTAACACATATTTTTATCTCGGAAGCCTTATGTCATCTGATTACCACCCAAACCCTGCCATCAACCAAACCAATGTCTTAGGCACAGCGCTTGCCAGCTGTTGCTTCGACCCTATCACTGGCTATTATCGCAATGGTTTTTGTCATACGGGCAACCATGATGTTGGTCAACATACCGTTTGTGCCAAGATGACCAGTGAGTTTTTAAACTTCTCAGCCAGTCGTGGCAATGACCTTATCACCCCGCTACCTGAATATAACTTTGCCGGTCTCAAGCCTGGTGATTACTGGTGTATCTGCGCCCTGCGTTGGGTTGAAGCACTAGATTTCAACATTGCTCCGCAGATAAAACTAGAAGCTTGCCACGAGAGCCTACTGGCATTGGTAGATATCGACACGCTAAAAAGCTATGCATTGTAAAAGGTTGTTCATAGATAGTGCGACCAAATGATAATGGCTTTGCTTAAGACAAGTTTTGAGTCTTGCAGCTGTTTATTATATGACAGGAGGGTGTGTGAAAAACGACAATAACCAATTAATCAAAAAAACGGCTCACATTGCACCTGACTCTAATATGAGCCACATTTATGCCAATATGAATGACAGGCATCTCTATCTAAATGACGATGACAGCTATATCTACGGCGATGCTGAAGCCACAACTCAGGATACCATCGAGACCATGACGGTCTATGATCCTGACTCTGAGCGCTATGAAGACATTGATTCATCAAGTAAGGATGAAGTGGTTAATTGCTATGCGTATTCGCGAAAAACAGGCGAAAATCTAGACAAAATTGCCCTTACTGATGTGAGCCGTGCGTTGAGTAATAATGGTCAGTTTATCTGGCTTGGTCTTTACGACCCCAGCCTAGAAACCATGGTCAAGGTAAAAGACGCCTTTGATCTACACGAATTGGCGATTGAAGATGCCTTTGCTGACCACCAGCGAGCCAAGGTAGAGAACTACGACAACGATATGGTCTTTGTGGTGCTACGTACGGCCAAACTCGAAGACAATGTCATTCGTTATGGTACGACTGCGATATTTATGGGCAAAAACTACCTGATTACGATTCGTAATGGTCCGTCAAACTCCTATGCGCCAGTACGTGAGCACTGTCATCGTCGCCCAGAAAAGCTACGCATGGGTCCCATATTTGTACTCCATGCCATACTCGATTTTATCGTTGATAACTATATGCCGATCACCGATCGATTGGGACGATATTTGCGTGAGCAAGAGCGCTATGTCTTCACCTATGAATTTGATAAAGGCACATTAAAAAACCTATATCAGCTCAAATCACAGCTGGTACATATGCGCGCCATTATCCTACCCGTGCAAGACATCTGTAGCTTTTTTATCAATCATAAAAAAAGCGAGATAGTCTCAGGGTTTTCTCAAGCAGCCAAGCCATATTTTCGCGATGTGAATGACCATCTCCTGCACTCATTGGATGCCATTAATGGTCTTAATGAGATGCTAAGTGTGGTCATGAACACTTATATGGCAATGGTCAATATGGGACAGAACGAAGTCGTACGTAAACTTGCAGCTTGGGCAGGTATCCTTGCCGTACCAACCGCCATCGCTGGTATCTATGGTATGAACTTTGACTTTATGCCCGAGCTCCATTGGAAGTATGCGTACTTCGTTATTATGATAATCATCATCGCTCTTTGTAGCTTCTTGTATTACAACTTTAAGCGACTCAAATGGTTGTGATAACTCATTCATGCATAAAAAAGGGCTACCACTGGTAGCCCTTTTTTATGCTGATCGTCAATCATTATTCGCGGCGGTGCTTGGTATGGCTATCTGGTGCTTGCGCATTATCAGGCAGCATAGCCTTGACCGTTAAATTTGCATACTGTCTATCAAGATTGTCTTCTGGGCGACCAAATGTTTTTGCCGTCCAGGTTAGTATGACAATAGCCCCACTCAATAGCATGATTGCCACAGAAATGGTGGCCAGCAACCATAAATGAAAATAATCTGACACTGCCTGCACATCGACAACTAAATGTCGTGATAAAGCCGTTATGGCAATAAATATCAAAAACTGTACGGGCAAACGATGGGTTTTAAAGTAAATCCCTATCATAGCCAGCAGCTCAAGATAAATGAATAGCATCAAAATATCTTTTAAATCCGCTGAGCCTTTTTGGACAATATAAATAAACTCTTTACCTGCCGTCCAGACCACCACCACGCTGATTAAAAATAAGATAACGTAATGACAGACATCGACAAACTCTCTACCAATACCTTGTAGTCGCTCATGAATACCTACGTCTTTTTTAGCCATTTTTAGGTCCTATCAACTAAGAGGTGGTTAATTTGGCCTGAGGCTACTTTGCCTCAAGCCTTTTATCTATCGGCGATCAGCACTCACATGACTATCTTTTTAGTTAATCCCCAAACCTGCTGATTTTTCAGCCGCATCGACTGTCTGGCGAATAAGCGTGTTGATGGTCATCGGGCCAACGCCGCCTGGCACTGGCGTATACGCGCTAGCAATGTTTTCCATGCCTTGCATTTCAATGTCACCAACACCGCCGTTATCCGTTGGATGGAAACCCGCATCAATTACTACTGCGCCTTTTTTGATCCATTCTACTTTGATCAGCTCAGGCACACCTACAGCACCAACAACGATATCAGCACGCTTAATATGAGACTCTAAGTCTTGCGTTCTTGAATGACAGATAGTCACCGTACAGTTCGCATTGAGTAGCATCATCGCCATTGGCTTACCCAAAATAGCACTACGCCCTACGACCACAGCCTCCAAACCCGAAAGCTCGATATTATAGTGCTCTAGTAAATGCATGATGCCTTGCGGTGTGCATGAGCCATAAGCGGACTGCTGCATCGCCATACGACCAAAACCAAGGCAAGTCACGCCATCGACGTCTTTTGCTAAGTCGATTTGCTCAAAGCAAGCGCGCTCATCAATATGCTCAGGGACTGGATGCTGTAACAAAATACCGTGTACGTCTGGATTGCTGTTTAGCTCATCAATCTTTGCCATGAGCTGCTCAGTGGTCGTGGCACTGGGCATTTCAACACGTATAGAGTCCATACCAACACGGCGACAGGCGTTGCCTTTCATACGGACATAAGTGGCAGAGGCTGGGTCGTCACCAACCAATATCGTCGCTAAGCTTGGGGTGCGCCCCGTCTTATCCTTGATCGCATCCACGCGCGTGCGTAGATCCTGTTCTATTTGTTTGGCAAGTGCTTTGCCGTCCAAAACGGTGGCGGACTCGTGGGCAATAGACATAGTAACTCCAATAGAGGGTACGATATAAAAAAATAAAGACAGCGCGTGCAAGTACTTTGCATGCCTGTCTTTTGCTTCGTCAACCTTTGACTGATAATAATATTGTACCTGTGTACGCTGCAAAATCCTAGCGTGTATTGGGATACAATAAAAAAATGGGCTACTATCATCTAGCAGACCATTTCATTCTCATGCATTCGCGTTATTTATTAGCGGCTATAGGCTTGAACTTAATAAGTCTGAAACTCTAGCCCAACGCCTGCACCAATATCGCTTGAAGCATTGTCTGAATCGACACCCCATACACGAGATGTCACTAAAGTTTTTGGATTCAACTGATGCGCCCATGATACATCAATAGCTGTTAATTTATCCGTTATTGGGAAGGCTTGATTATCAGACTTTCCAGTGCGATTGTCTAACTCTCCTGATTGATTGACCTTAGCATATTGCAGTTTTGTATTGATAAAGTTTCGACTATCTAGCCATAACTTGCCACCTACTGATATGCTCTCTGCATCGCCGCCCAAAGAATGCCCAAGTGGGTAGCCTTGCTGGTAGTACCCATCGGTATATGTACCATGATCATATGATATGCCTCGGACTTCACCACTAGTACGTGTGTCTGCATACTCTGTATACAATTGATATGGTTTTCCATAAGCTTCCGAAGCGTAGTCTGCACCCGCCAAATACATATTTTTAGCAGGTAGACCCCCTGCTTCATCTTCACCAATATATTGACCGTAGATACTCGCAGGAATATTGATCAGTGGGGCAAGCTGCACCTTAGCATCAAAACCACCTAATTGGTTAGCAGGGTCTTCACCAATCGTCGCACCATTGTCACCATTATCTTTAGTGCCTAAAACAGCATCACCAAAGGAGCTAAAACTCTCTGGACGACCTTCCCCGCCCCACATAAAGGTTCGAGACGCACCAACTTCTAACCATGGTAAAGGACTGGCCGTCAGACGAGCACCAAATAGCTTAGCATCTGCTACGGCATCATAATCTTCAAGTTGACCTGCAAATAACTGATACTGCCAAGGACCAACCCATGAAAGATAAGGCGAGGTTGGTGCATTTTGCTTATCACGTTGCATGGTGATACCTGCAACAGGACGACTGGCATCGCCACGAATCAAACTGCCGTCAGTACCAGGGCCCCACCATGTCGGGATCTGACCGGCAATCAACCATTGATTGGCAGCAGAGCCAGCAATATATGAACCTTCAAAACTCAAATCGTTACTGTCTTCGAGCAAACTGTCGTTTTTTAGATTGGCTTGAAGTTTCATCTCCCAATTTTCTTCACTCAAACTGAGTGCTGCTGAAACCTCTTGCCCTGCTAAATGGTCATCAGCAAAAGTTTGCGGTAACTGCTGACGATCTGTCTGTACATAAGCGTCTACTTCAGCCTTCACCAAGGAGTTGGGTTTTTGAGCAAGTGTTGCACGGACTGACTGTAGTACTTTTTGCTGTGCGTCAGTGCTCACTTGAGCCGTGGTGATTGCTTTTGTAATTTCATTAGCAGTTAGAGGCCATGTACTGGTACTAATGTGAGTGACGCCTTGCGCGTTTAACCATTCTAGCTCTGATTTGAGCTTCATATCATTCATATACAAATTCTGTGCTGAGGCCAGCATGGATACCATACCCAGCCCTACTAACACACTCAGCTGCTTGTACTTTCTTTGTTTAGACATAATTATCTACTCTTTATAAAGTGTACTTATCCAGAATAGATAAGTTTTAATGAATCATTATTTATTTAGCATCCGTATCGATACGGACAAGAACTTTGTCTAAAGCCTGAACCGTTTGCGTAATTTCTGCCTCTGTCAAGGTTGGATGCACCAAAAACATCAAACTGGTTTCACCCAATTGTTTGGCTATTGGCAGCCTGATTTCTGGACGCAGACCTGTATCATCAAAGGCTTTTTCTAAATACACTTCAGACGCCGAGCCTGAAAAGCACGGCACGCCTTGCTCATTAATCGCTGCAATAATAGCATCTCGTGTCCAGCCTTCAGGCAGATTTTCAGGTTTTACATAAACATAAAGTTTGTAGTAAGCGTGCTTGGCATCAGCAAAGTCGGCGCTTTCTTCTAGGCGGGGTACAGACAGATAGCCTTTTTCTGCCCAGCGTGTACACGCATCCAAAATTGCCTGCGCGTTTTGCGTGCGTTTTTGTGTCCAATCGCTCATGCGCGCCAGCTGAATACGTCCGATTGCCGATTGCATCTCAGGCATACGCCAGTTGGTACCAAAACTTTCATGCAGCCAGCGGTAGCCAGGTGGGTGCTCGGTTTCATAGACAGCGGCGTAGCTTTTGCCATGGTCTTTGTACGCCCACATTTTGCGCCACAAGCTTTCATCATTGGTAGTGACCATACCACCTTCACCGCCTGTGGTCATGATTTTGTCTTGGCAAAAGCTCCATGCGCCTACGTGACCGATACTGCCGACACTGCGTCCTTTGTAGGTTGCGCCATGTGCCTGCGCGCAGTCTTCGATGACGTATAAATCATGCGCGTCTGCCAATGCCATGATGCCATCCATATTGCACGGCCAGCCAGCCAAATGTACGCAAATGACGGCTTTGGTCTTATCGGTCAATACGGCTTTGATGGTCTCAGGCGAGATATTGCCAGTCTCGGCATCCACATCCGCAAATACAGGCGTCGCACCTGCATTGACCACACAAGAGATACTGGCAATAAAGGTGCGCGGCGTGACAATCACCTCATCACCTGCACCGATATCCAGCGCTTTTAATGCCACATCCAATGCTAGGGTGCCATTAGCAACGGCTACCGCATACTGGCTGTCTGCCCACGATGCAAATTCTTTTTCAAACTCGCGCCCTTCTTGTCCTGTCCAGTAGTTGACTTTATTAGACAACAAAACAGCACTAACCTTGTCCGCCTCTTCTTGAGTAAAGCTGGGCCACGGTGAAAAAAATGAATTTAGCATAATATCCTCAATAAATAAGACGTTGGAACTATAAGGGCGATAGGTTAAGAAAAAACTGAGCGCATCTTAGCGCGCCAACGGTCTGGCGGGGTTGCCTATCACGACAGCACCTGCGGGCACGCTTTTGGTCACAACTGCACCCATACCTACGATAGCGCCCTTCCCTATGACTAAAGGTTTGTCAGGAGTGCCTTGTTTGATCACGGCACCTGCACCGATATAGGCATGGTCATGGATATGAATGTTGCCGTTACAACTGACACGCGGGGCAAAGGTCACATAGTCGCCGATGATACAGTCATGCTCGACATAACTGTATAAGTTGGCATGAAAGCATTTGCCAATACGCACATTTGCACCAATAGTTACAAACGGACTAAGCGCTGCACCTGCTGCTATGCTCACGTCATCCATAATGATGGTGCTGTCTGCTTGTACTGACCAGAGCGCGATATCATCGGCAGCAAGTTTGGCTGTGATGCGCGCGCGTACTTGGCTATTGGCAATGGCTATCAGTACTGACTTGTCAGCGCTGAGTGCGACGAAATCTTGATAGTTCATCGCTGGATAGCCGTTGACCGTAGCAGGCTGCTCTAAGCCGTCGTCAATAAATACCAAATCTGCTGTGCGCTCTTCCCGCATCACCGTCATTTTGGCAACAGGCATCAAGCTACGACCACAGCCTGATGCGCCATAAACCGCATATACCTTACGCATGACTTGGCTCGGCTATACTGCCAGTAAACTTTGGCATCGTTGCTTCACCCTCAGCGCTGATACCATCTTTGATAACCACTTTTTTAACCGTTTTTACCAAAATTTTAATGTCTAGCCACAATGATTGATTGTCCACATACCACGCATCGAGCGCGAACTTTTCATCCCAGCCAATTGCATTACGCCCATTAACTTGCGCATAGCCTGTAATACCAGGACGCACGTGATGGCGGCGCTTTTGCTCATCATTGTATAGCGGCAGATATTCCATCAATAATGGACGCGGCCCTACCAAGCTCATATCGCCTTTGATCACATTCCACAGCTCAGGCAGCTCATCCAGACTACTATCACGCAAACGCTTACCAAAATCGGTCAAGCGCTCGCTATCAGGCAACACATTGCCATCAGCATCAATAGCATCTTTCATCGAGCGAAACTTGAGCATCTCAAACGGCTTACCATCCAAACCTGGACGTACTTGACGAAATAAGACAGGCGAGCCTAGATTCTTTTTTACTTTATAAGCGGTCACCGCATAGACAGGGGCTAAGACCACAAGTGCGCTGGACGCTGCTGCAATATCAAACAGTCGTTTTATCATTGTATTCCCATCTCCATTAACATCATCTGGTTAACCGCATTGACATCAAATTTATCCATAGCCACTTGGCGAGCAGTACGACCCATCTTAACAATTAACTCAGGCTCATCGATGAATTTTTGCATAGCTTCAGCCAAGGCGTCCGCATCCTTGACGGGTACCAGATAGCCATTATGCCCATCAATGACTGTCTCGCGGCAACCTGGCGCATTGGTTGTGATGACCGCGCGACCCATGGCCATTGCCTCTAGCACAGTACGCGGCGTCCCCTCACGATAAGAGGGCAACACATAGACGGAGCTGTCTGCGATGGCAGGCTTGACATCTGTAAGCTTGCCTAAAAAACTGACTACTCCATCGTCAATCCAAGCATCCAGCTCACGCTGCGCAATCGCATCAGGATTGTCATCGACCCAGCCTACCAAGTCAAACTGTATTTGCGGATGACGCGATTTGATAATGGCTGCGGCCTGAGCATACTCACGTACCCCTTTTGCGCCAAGCAAACGCGCAATGAGCAAAAATCGCGGTACAGGCACGTCGTTTTCTGTCGGCAATGGCGCAACGCTATATTCTGATACATTGACGCCTGAGCCATTGACCACCGTGCTAGGTGTTGATGGCTTTAAAATACCCATTTTTTTAAATAGCGCTTGATCATCAGGATTTTGGAAAAAGACTTTATCGGCTGTCATCAATGCTGCGGCATATAACTGATGCATCACTTTTTGTAGATTGGACTTTTTGTACCCTACCTCATCTGCCCCACTAAAGGCATAGCCAAGCCCTGTGATCAGCGCAAAAATATGCGGCAAACGGGCAAGCTTAGCAGCGAGCGAACCATAAATAACCGGTTTGATGGTATAGCCAAGCACATAATCAGGCTTAACTTTCGTCATCAAGCGATACAGCTCAATAATGGTTTTTAAATCTTTTTTGGGATTGGTACCCGTACGTTGCATAGCAATGTCATGGACGACATATCCCAATACTACTAGCTGTTCGCGCTCTTCTAGATAATTATTAAATTCAGGTGCCGCTATATGAATTTCAAAGCCTTTATCCTGTATAGCTTTAATTAGAGCACCACGGAACTTTAAGATAGAAGCAGGGTAACTGGCTATTATTAGGAATTTACTCAAACCAAACTCCTTTTAACTATATCTCTAGCTGACTTCCAAAACTTTGAACGACGTTGTTTTAAAACGCTTTGGTCGTATTCTTTGGATTTCTTATAATTCAACTCACCTTGCTCGAATCTAAGTTGTTGAGAGTTTATAAAAAAATCTATTTTTTTCGCTAGAGCTATTGAGTCGTATGGTTTTATCAAAGCATCTTTAGATAGTAGCTCAGGAATACCACCTACATCAGTTGCTATTGCGGGTAAGCCGACACTCATCGCTTCGATTAAAGCACGAGGTAGACCTTCGGTATAGCTTGGCTGAATATACAAGTCTAATGAACTCAACCATTTAGCAACTTCATCTCCACCTTTGAGGATACCATCAAAGAAAACCAAGTCATTTACACCTAGTGCTTTCGCTACAGATTTGTAATGACTTTCTAAAGAACCAGATCCTAATATATGTAGTTCAACATTTTCCATACTATTTCTTAGGAAGCCAATAGCTTTAATCGCTTCGGCTATGCCTTTATAATGATTATTAAAAGAGCCAATTAATCCGATCTTGAAATTTCTTTCATTGACTTCATAGTCTTTAATATCAATAAATCTTTCTTGTATTGATACCTCAACATTTGAAGCATAGCTTGAAATACCATCAGTTGGATATTTTTTTTGAAGAGCCAACCGAGTTACATAAATGACACCATCAGATCTTTTTATAAAAAATTTATTTAACCCTGAAAAAGCATAAACGAATACCTTAAAAAAAAAATTTATATTTTCTTTAGATGTTGTGAGTGCTTCTTGAGGATCACCAACAAGCTCAATAAAATACTTCTTTTTTATAAAAGCATTTAAAATTAAAGCATAAACCCCTAGAAAACTTGGTAACCGTACAATAATAAAGTCAGAATTCGATATATCTCGGATAATACATCTACTATTTTCAATTAAAAAAACTGAAAAAATATTTGGGAATTGCAACCCTTTAACAGAATTAAAAGTAATGTTATCTAACTCTATCTTAGATAGATTACTATTGTTAGCTATCTCTTCCATTCGACTAACTACTACTAGTTTTTCAGAAAGTGAAATATAGCGAGAAAAAACCTCGTCTGTAATTTTTCCTTCAGAAAAATATTTATCCTTAATTTTCTTAAACTTATGATCATGAACAAAAGTAATATTCATATGAACAACCTTTCATAAAAAGCATTAAAACACTTATCCGCATCAAACTTTTCAATAACTTGCTGTTGATAAAGTACATTTTTTTGTGGTCGATTTTTATAATTAAGTTCTAACGCTTTAACAAAAGAATCTATATCTTTTGGATTGTACAAGTTTTTTAGATCGAGAACTGTTTCTTTTATAGATTCAATATTAGAAGCAACATAAGGTAATCCTATCATCATTGCTTCAATCAATGCATTTGGCTGTCCTTCTGTAATTGAAGGAAAAAAGTAACAATCCATAGTATTTAAGAATTTTGAAATATCGCTTCGATTCTCAAAAACTAAAATCCTACTATCTAGTTTTTTAGTTTTCAAGATATCTTGGAGGTTATTCTTGACTCCGTTACCGCATAAAATAAAGTATATATCGTCATAGTTTTTTACTAATATTTCAGCTACAGATAAAATAGTCTTGTGATTCTTCGCTGGATTGTAACGTCCTGTATGTCCTACGACAAAAGCCGTATCAGGGATACTAAACTCTTGTCTTAGATTTCCTGACTCTTTTAAGAAGAGTTCAGCATTTATACCGTTCTTTATAATTTCAAATCTACTATCGTTTTCCCAATATTTCGAAAAAAAGTAATCTAATCCAGCTTTAGAATTTGAAAGAATATCTGTAGCGTATTTTTTCACCATCATTTTTACTAGTCTGTCATATGAGTTTCTGAATATGTCTGACTTAAAACGATTAGTAGAGCTTCTATAAAAAGCTACTCTTTTATGAATACCAGCCTTATGAGCTACTAATAAAACTAAACCAGAAAAATTTCCTGTGAAATCACAAACAGAAGATATTTCATTATCTACAAAAAATGAATTTAAAGACATAGTATTTCTATAATTAAAGAAACCTATTTCCTTTTTTATTATAACTAAATTAATTATTTCACTATATGCATTTTCTAACTGACCACCTTTTCCACTTTTGCAATAAACATAAATATTTTTGAAATTACTATGATTTTCCTTTAAAAAACGAAGTAAATAGTTTTCAATACCGCCGCTATCTAAGCTGTTTACAAAAAATACAATTTTATCATTTTGAGTCATATCATATCCTTTTCCATACTACTTTCTTATTCCGT
The DNA here is from genome assembly GCF_022129235.1 of Psychrobacter sp. Ps6. Taxonomy (GTDB): domain Bacteria; phylum Pseudomonadota; class Gammaproteobacteria; order Pseudomonadales; family Moraxellaceae; genus Psychrobacter. Next base: position 113,573 of record NZ_JADQAI010000006.1, read on the forward strand.
TTTAAAAGAAATAAAATAAGCAACAATATCAGAACCATAAAAGCTATAGGCTGAATTAATAGTAATAATACCAATACTAAATAAGTTAATAAGTGAGTGAAAATCGAATTTATATTTGAGATATACCTTATTAATAAAATGTAAAAAACTGGAAAAGCAAATAACCCAAACCATCCTAGATTCGAAATACTTTCTGATAAAAAAGAGGTAGTGAGCCCCCAACCATATAAATAATCATTACCAAAGTTACCAAATGCTGAGTTTGTAAAGTAGACCGCATAAGGATATGGCTTTTCAGGATAAATCGATCTTGGAATAAAAAAAGTTAATAAAAATAGATACGAAGCTCCTTTAAATGGTAAAACAGAATTATTATTAAATAACTCGTGATATATTACAAATTTAACTCCATAATCACGGCTAAAATCTACTCTTAGATTTGTTATTACCTCTAGAAGGCTAGAGCCAGATTCTATATTCTTTCCATATAATTTCATAAAAACAGCTGTGAGCAATAAAAATATTACTGCAATCAGTGAAAGTTTTCTTCGACTAACAGCTTTAGAGATAAATAGTATTGCGATCTGTACCATAAAAAATACTACTACGATACTTCGCTTACCATGCAAGTAAAAATTAATTAATAAAAGTATACTAATAAAAAATATAGGAATAAGATATTTAAACGAATTATTATTATTTATAGACTTAATATAGTAGAGATTGGCTAACGTACTTAATAAGGTTGAAGCAAGCACTAGTTTACTTATGACACCTTGAACTGCAGGACCTTCATATCTATTTCGATCCGTATAATCCATATAAAAATCTAGGCTACCAGTATAAAAAACAAGTATAATTGGAATAAAAATCAAAGCCCAATACAAGTATTTATATTTTTTAAATAATATAGAAAAACGATATATTTGGTTCTTCAAATTTTCTGTACCGATAGATGAACTTTTAACCATTAGATAAGAAAACAACACCAATATTATTGATATATAAATATTATAAAAAATAGTAGTTTTCTCATCAAGAAGAGCCTCACGCATTACATAAGTGGAACTTGGTCCAATAAACTTAGTTCCTACTAAAAAATCTAATACTTCTGGTAAGATATAGAATATAATTAGTACTGGAATAATAAAATAGTAGGCGTTTATTGCTCCTCTTAGAAAACCTTTGACTAATAAAGTTATGGAAAACAGACAAATTATATATAGTAAGAAATAACTTATTAAGAGCATAGCCTATTATACCAATAGAAATAGAAAGTTGTAATGATTCTATAAGGTTTTGAATCATTCAATCTTGTGGATTAAAGTTATTTTCAATTCATTCTAAATTATCATTCCAATAACCTATAAAATCATAACTCTGAATATACGTACATTATCTTTCCTGTTTGTGTTAGGTCTATACGTTCACAAAAGTTAACTTTAATACGTATGTCAGGGAGTTCTGTCATAATTCTATTTAATACTGCTTCTAACTCATCTGAATTAAAAGGCTCATTTTTAACGATATTTAACTCTAATAAGTTGATATCTTTTTGTATTAATTGAAATGATTTAATACTAGGTTTAGCGAAAAATAGCGTTGTAAAGAATTGTCCATCAATTTTAGTACCATCAGCCTTATGAATGACACCTAAAGTTCTACCTGTAACTTTATCCATTTTTAAAGTACCAAACTCTAGATCATCACCTTTTACCGCTCTATCTCCGATCTTATAACGAATTAGTGGCATATAAAAATTATTTAAAGTTGTAATAACAATTTCACCTTCTTCACCCTTTTTAACAGGCTGATTATCATCATCTAATATTTCTAAAAATAAATTGTCATAAAAAACAAACATTCCTTCATTTTCATGAGCTTCAGATGCAATTGCGGATACCTCTCTTGAACCATAAAAGTTGTAGACATGCGCATTATTAAAAGCCTTACTTATTTCATCTCTCATCTCAGGGTATAACGGCCCTGTAGTACAATGAATTACAGGCTTACATTTAATTTTTATATTATTTTTATTAATATATTTAGCCATATCGTAAACAGAGTGTACATAGGCTTTAATAAAGATAGGTTTCGTTGAATTAATTTGCTCAATGTAACGACTGATTATTTCATCGCTCATCACAAATGTATTAAGTGTCAGCCTATTGTTTAAGAAATTTTTGAAGTTAAAACTAGTGTGGGTACTGTGCATGTCTCTTTCAGCCCCCCACAAGTCAATAGACTTTCCAAATATATCAACTTTATTCAACTCTAATGCATAATAGTAAGCAGCTTGCCCGTGAATATTTTGAGTATTAGTTCTAAAGAACGTCAATGGCTCACCAGTAGAGCCACCAGATGTTGCCTTATTCACTTCATCAATTTTTTTATATGACTGGTTGATCAGAGCATCAGGATTATCTCTAACCATGTCTTTGGTTAAAACGGGTATTTTACAAAACTCTGAATAGGTCAGATTTTTAAGATCACAATGCCCTTGCATAGACTTATAAAAAGAAATATTTGAGAATGCCATATCTAAAACAACGAGTAACTTGTTTTTTTGATATATCAAGTTCGAACTATAATTATTGATATCACGGCTCTTTAATAGCTTTAATATCTCTATAGCTTTTTTAGATCTCAGTCTTCTATAAATCATAGTTAGTGATTGTTTCATTTTAGAACCTTCTATCAAAAAATTATTAGACCCAAAATAATCAATAACCTCTGATTATTTTTATTACTTTATCAGCATACTTTTTAGAAAAACCTATATTTTTTAACCAGATTTTTCGATTTATAATACGCAATCAATGTTAAGAAAAGGTGTTTTCTCTATGTGTATGGCTATTGGCATATCAACTATCTCTGTTTTTCGATTTGTTTAGCTTCATACAGAATACTCAAACCTAAAATGGCTCGTGTTAATGTTATCGTAATAGCTGCACCTATATAGCCATACAGTATCACTAATGGAAAAGCGGATACAAATCCAATGAAGGAACAAACAACAGTTATATTTCTTAGTTTTTTCTCATATCCCTTTACAATCATAAAATTTGTACCAAAAGTACTAATTAGCGCCGAAAAAATGATAGATATAGACATAATTCTAAGGATTATGACAGCGCTTACAAACTCTTCTGTATAGAAGAATCTTATTATGAATGGCGCTAATATCAATAAACTTATACATGCAAATATAGATAGATAAATATTAATTTTAGCGTATAAATTGTGCGAATCTATTTTTCTAGATAGTAGCGGGAAAAATACTCTTGATACAATTAAGAGAAATTGCTGACTTATATTTATAAACTTGCTACCAGCATCTAACAACCCATTGGCAACACTACCACCATAAAACCCAAGCAGTACTACAGAAAAACTATTGTATAAGTTTGGCATTATATTGTTTATGAATACATCAGTGCTGCCTTTGATCGTTTTAAATATTTCTATTAATTTTGGTCTATGAATTTTTATCTTCCATTTTGCTAAGATTATGTACATAGCGATTAAACCACTTACTATAAACCCTAGGCTTATAAATAATGGTTGTAGAATAAAATCCGACTTTTCCTTTATAAAAACAAAAACTAATAAAGTGAAAACTAATTTGCTAGAAAGACTAAGAATGGTGATGAATTTCATTCTTTCCATAGCTTGAAAAAACCATTCAGGAAAAATTATATTTCCTGGTATCAATAAAAAGCTTACGAGAAGAATATTTTTATTTTCTCTAAAATATGGAATAAAAGCTATTGCGATCATTAGGATTAATAGTGATATAAACATCAATACTATTCTTGCCCATAGCACATTACTAAATATCTCAGAAACTTTATTCAGATTTTCTTTGCTTAATGCTACATCCCTAGTAGCTGTATAATTAAAACCCCAGTCAGATATAGTTTTAAACCAAACGATAACTGCCGCTGCAAAAGCTATTTTACCAAAGCCTTCTACGCCAATGACCCTAGCAAGATAAGGGATAGTAAGTAAGGGAAAAATATAGCTAGCGATTTGCAATAGCATTAAATATCCAAAATTACTAGCTACTGTTTTACCATCTTTACTTTTTTTGAGGCGTTCTAAAGTAGATTTTAATTTACTAATCATATTATTTTAGTGACTTAACGTACCAAGGCATTGCTTTCTCAATACCCTGAATGATGTCAAACTGCGGTGCATAGCCTAAAGCATTCTGGATTTTACCAATGTCTGCCTGACTGTGACGCACATCCCCTACTCTAAAGTCTCTGTACACAGGAGATTCATCGTAACCAACCCCACTAACTGCCAAATTGTCTTGTAGTGCGGTAAACAGCGTATTCAATGTCGTACGCCCACCGACAGCGACGTTATAGACTTCGTTTTTGGCGTCATCAGTGGCAGTTGCAGCCAAGATATTAGCCTGTACCGCATTTTCAATAAAGTTAAAGTCACGACTGGTCTCGCCATCGCCGTTGATAAAGACTTCATTGCCTGTAATCATCGCCGCAGTCCATTTAGGAATGACTGCCGCATACGCACCATCTGGCGTTTGACGCTTACCAAAGATATTGAAATAACGCAGGCCGATGGTCTTAAAGCCATAAGTACGTGCAAATACTTCTGCATATAGTTCGTTGACATACTTTGTTACCGCGTAAGGTGAAAGCGGTTTGCCAATGTTATCTTCGACCTTAGGTAGTGCTGGATGATCCCCATAGGTAGAGCTGCTAGCGGCATAGGTGAAGCTAGACACTTCAGCATCACGAGCAGCAGTCAATATGTTTAAAAAGCCTGTAATATTTGCACTATTGGTAGTGATTGGATCTTTGATAGAGCGTGGTACAGAACCTAGTGCTGCCTGATGTAACACATAGTCTACACCAGCGCAGGCTGTTTGGCAGTCTTCAAAGCTACGGATATCACCTTCGATAAAACGAAAGTTTTGCCACTGCTTATCACTCACTTGTGACTGTACTTCATCCAAGTTGTGCTGAAACCCTGTGGCAAAATTATCCAACCCTACAACGCTCTGATTAAGTTTTAGTAAGGTCTCGAGCAAATTTGAGCCAATGAACCCTGCGACACCTGTAATCAGCCATGTTTTTTTATCTGTTAACAGTTCTTCTTTGACTTGTTCATACTTTGACATAATGCTTTCCAATCTTAATGTATGGATGATTTATAGACGAATATCAGTTTCATCTTTGGTAAACAGATACTTCAAGTCATACAATACATGATTGTCACGACCTAAATTTCGAATGGCAGAGACGCCCATAGCTGCAAACTCTTGATGTGCTACCGCTAGGATAATACCATCGTATTGACCAACACTTGGCTCAGTGATTGGTGAAATATTATATTCATGCTCAGCTTCGCTGGCATCAACCCATGGATCATAGACATCAACATCAATGTTATATTCTTGCAGTTCATGCACAATATCAATAATTTTGGTATTACGTACATCTGGGCAATTTTCTTTAAAACTCAGTCCTAGGATTAGTACTTTAGCGCCTTCTACTTGAATACGCTTTTTGATCATGGTTTTGATCAGCTGTGTAGTGACATATTCACCCATACCATCATTAAGGCGGCGTCCTGCCAAGATAATCTCAGGGTTATAGCCAATCGCTTGTGCTTTATGGGTTAGATAGTAAGGGTCAACGCCGATACAGTGCCCACCGACCAGACCTGGACGGAATGGTAAGAAGTTCCATTTGGTACCTGCCGCTTCTAACACGGCTTGCGTATCGATACCCATCTTATTGAAGATGACTGCAAGCTCGTTAATGAGAGCGATATTGACATCGCGCTGCGTATTTTCAATGACCTTTGCTGCCTCAGCAACCTTAATGGATGCTGCTTTATGCGTACCTGCAGTAATAACAAGGTTGTACACTTCGTCTACTAAGTCAGCGACCTCTGGCGTGGAGCCCGCAGTTACCTTCAAGATATTGGTGACACGGTGCTCTTTATCACCTGGGTTAATACGTTCTGGGCTATAACCCGCATAAAAATCTTTATTGAAAGTAAGCCCTGATACCTGCTCTAATACAGGAATACAAACTTCTTCAGTCGCGCCAGGATAAACGGTTGATTCATAAACGACGATATCACCTTTTTCTAGAACACTGCCGATTGCTTCCGATGCTTTTATAAGCGGTGTTAAGTCAGGTTGTTTGTAGTCATCAATAGGCGTGGGTACAGTCACAATAAAGAAATTACATTCTTTCAAAGCGTTAATATCTGAGCTATAGCTCAACTGGGTGGCCTGTGCCAGCTCTTCTGCACTGACTTCTAGCGTATGGTCAATACCTGATGACAACTCACCAATACGTTTTGCATTAATATCGAAGCCAATCACAGGACGATATTTGCCAAACTCTACTGCCAACGGCAAGCCGACGTAGCCTAAACCAATTACTGCGATTTTAATATCATTAACAGTTAACATGATGGTTCCTCAAAAATTTATTACTCATTGTTTAAAATTATATTACTGATCAAGTGTTATATTGTCTGTGTATCATCCTGCCGATAACCTGCCACAAATGTTGTTAATTGAGATTTTAGCCACACAACATCATCTTCTTTCGCTTTATCAGGTGTATGCGTCAAGACTTCCTCAATATCATGTAATGGGAAGCTGTGTTCCATCGCTTGCATAATAAGAGGATGCTCAGTCGTTTCGATGTTGTCATCTCCAATGATCAGCTCTTCATAGAGCTTTTCGCCTGGACGCAAACCTGTAAACATTATCTCAATATCACCGTTAGGATGATTATCATCTTTGACCTCACAACCACTTAAATGAATCATGCGCCGTGCCAGATCGACAATTTTTACAGGATTACCCATATCGAGAACAAAGACTTCTCCACCTTTGGCCATAGCACCTGCTTGGATTACTAAATTTGCTGCCTCTGGTATCGTCATAAAATAGCGCGTGACATCAGGGTGGGTAACAGTAATCGGAAGCCCCTGCTCAATCTGCTTGGTAAAAACAGGTACCACTGAGCCAGATGAACCAAGGACGTTGCCAAATCGCACCATACTGATACAGGTTTTATTACTGACTTTACTGAGCCCCTGGCAAGTCAACTCGGCCATACGTTTAGTCGCTCCCATAACGTTGGTGGGCCGCACCGCTTTATCTGTAGAGATAAGTACAAATGTGTCAACCTCGGCGCGTATGGCGGCACACGCGCAGTGATAGGTACCTTTGGTATTATTAATCAATCCTTCAAAAGGATTAAACTCAACAATAGGTACGTGCTTATAGGCTGCTGCGTGATATACCGTCTGTATACTGTATTCCTGAAACACACGATATAACTTATCCTCATTAGTAACATTGCCAATAAGAGCGACTATCTGAATATCCTGATATTCAGGATTACGTTTCTGCTTAGCGAGCAACTCTTGATGGATGCTATAGAGTGCAAATTCAGACACTTCGTACAGCACCAGACATTGCGGTTTATTTTTGATAATCTGTCTGCACAGCTCACTACCAATAGAACCACCAGCACCCGTAACTAGCACGTTTTTTCTTGTGATATTTTTAGCAAGCAGACGTTCATCAGGCTCAACAGTTTGCCTATCAAGCACATCCAAAATATCAATCTTATGCATATGGCTGACAGTCACTTTTTCATCAGCAATCTCTTGTAAACTGGGGAGCTCTTTTATCTTGATGGATATATCTGCCAGTTTATTGATAATCTGACGTTTACGAGCGCGACTGATAGAGGGTACTGCCAAAAAAATTTGCGCAATATTAAGCTCATCAACTATCTCAATAAGATCTTGGGCTGCGTTAATCTTTTTACCTAGCACATATGCGCCTGTTAACTGCGGATCATCATCAACAAACGCTACCACATTATACTTATGTGAATTTCTCAAGCCTTCTAATAGTTTTTGCCCTGCATGCCCTGCACCATAAATGACAACATTATCTAGATCTGACATATTTTTTTGATGTTCTACAGCATTCTTTTGCCAACGTGTTAATAATTCCTTTATAGTTAACCTACTGTTCCACAGCCAAATAAAGAACATGAATAAAAACAAAATGGGTGCTGAGCGCGGTATGGTTGGCAAGACTTCAAAATACAATATAACCTCATATAGTATAATAAGTACAAAAAACAACTGTAATACACGTCCCATCAATGAATCAAAAAACCCGCGCGCTACACCTCTATAAAAACCTATAAGATGCAAACTAATGATAGGAATCAGAGCGTATAAACATAACGATAATAATGGAATATGAGCGTCCATATAACCAAAACGTAATGATAAGGCAAAAAACAGACATACTACTGCCATTAAAAAATCGGCAGTAGTTAGAATGCTCTTTTTGACACTGCGAGGTAATGCCAGCAGTTGCAGAACCATGCGCTGTAACTGACTGGGACTGTCGTAACTTTCTTGAGACCTAAGATCACCATTTGGCTCAATATTCATAAATTTAATACTCAGCTGATATATTGATGATTATTTATTGTTGCCATAGGCATAACTATAATGATAGCTGTATTTGCTCATAATACCTTGCTGTACATCATTCAAAATAATTCCATCTACTTCTATATTTGCTTTATTCATTTGATTGACAGCATAGACCAGTTGTCCCTCAATTGAGTTATCATATCTAGTTACCATAAGTACTTTGTCAGCATATTGCGCCAGTATCATCGCATCAGAAGCTGCAAGTATCGGTGGTGTATCAATAATAATATAGTCATAGCGTAAGCCTAGCTCTTTCATTAAACCATTAAGCCTACTATTAGACAGTAGTGATGCAGGATTACGTGGATGCTCACCCCTAGGCATAAAATCGATATTATCTATCCCTGTCGAATGAATAAAATGACTAAGCTCTCCTGATGAAACCGTATTACCTTGTAGTGACGTATTGTCATTCTGTGAAAGGTAATCGGCTAAGCCATTGTCTTGATTCATACTGAACATCTTGTGCAACTCACCCAAGCGCATGTCTGCATCCATGATCAGTACTTTTTTATCGAGCTGAGCAAAAACTTCTGTTAAGTTAGCAGAAATAAATGATTTACCAACGCCAGGACTCTCGCCAGTAATTAAAATAACCTTAGCTCTTTGAGCTACTTGCTCTGCTGTCGGCATACCGAACATCAGGCTCGTTCTTAAGCTTTTGATGGCTTCATAACTCAAGCTGTTACTATCAGCATAGGCCAGCAAACGATTAGGCGCTTTTTTATCTTTACGTAATCTGGTTAGTAGAGGTGAACGGGGTATCGTCGCGACCACAGATACGCCTGTTTTTGCTTCGATACGTTCAGGGTCTTTAACCACATTTCTAAGCATGTTTTTCAGGAGTACGAGCATTGTTCCAAGCATCGTCCCTAATAACATCGCCAATATGATAATTTGTAGTTTCTTTGGCGCGATCGCTCGGTGGGTACTGATTGGTAAATCAATGATACGAGCGAAACCAATTTGACCAGCTTTGACGATCTTTAACTGTTCGTAGTTTTTGAGTAGCGTGAGATAGATCTCTCTGTTGATCGTCGTATCAGCTGATAGTTGTAAAAACTCTCTTTGTATCTCAGGTAATCCTGCAATAGTGTTATCTATTTCTTGTCTTCTAGCATTAAGTACTGCAAGTTGATCATTGATCTGGATTACTAATGGATGCTCTTCCGTATAATAAGTAGTGAGATCCGCTTTTTTCAATTTTAGCTCATTGAGTTGCAGCTCAATTTGCGAGCTCTCTGTTAAAAGTAGTTCGGCTTCTTTTGCCACATCAATAGTACCGTACTTTTTACGGAATTCATTGAATATTGCTTCAGAATCCTCCAACCTTTTCTTTAGGGTCGGAATTTGAGTTTCCATAAAGCTGATGGTTTTAGTGGTCTCTTCAGAACCACGAGACTGATTTTGATCAATATAAGATAAAACGATTTGTTTTAGGATCAAACTGGTTTGTTGCTGATTGGCTCCGGTCATAGACAACTGAATAATGCCAGTCTGCTTGCCTTTTTCAACCACAGATAAAGCACTATTTAACCGCTCTGTCGTCATTTGGAGAGACTGCTTAGTAAGATTGATTAAATAACCATCAGCAGGTAAATTATTTACTGTGATTTGAATTTGACCATCTGTGCCTCTGAACTGCTGGGGCTGACCTATCTCACCTTTGAAATCTTCAAAGCCATTGCTCAAGACAAACCCAGTCTCTGAGCGCATCAAGCTAAATGATTGATTTAAATACTCTTGAGATACATTAAACTGACTGATTTCTACTTCACCATCTTTAGTTTTAAGCGACACACCTTCAGGTTTATTTATTTGAGTCGCAGTACTATCACTTTTTATTCTATCTAAGGTGCCAATATTAGGGTCAGATAGGCGAATACGTAAATGCAGTAAACTGACAACAGGCTCTAAAATCATACGCGACCTTATCAGCTCTGCCTCTGCTTGGGCTTTACTAACTTCCGACCCAACTAACTCAGAAATATCAGCCCCTAGTGCTGCCACTCCTTTGGAGTTCTCTTCAATTTGAATAAGTGCATCTGACTTAAAGGTAGGGTTGACATATCTACTATACAAAACCCCAATTACTAGGCCTAATACAGCAAAAAATACGATGATTTTCCAGCCGCGCAAAATGGCAAACAGCAGCGCCATAAGATCAATGTCATCATTATCTTCTTTCGAAACAGGTTTTGATAAATTTTTCGAATCTGTACTCATAACTATAGGTCTACCACTTCAGCTTGTTCATCGGATAAGCATTACTTAGCTAATTTTATCGGCCCACTGATCGAGACCATCAACAATATCTTGATATGCTGTCTCAAAAGCGCTCATTTCATGTTTATATGGGTCAGCAATATCCTTATTTTGCCAGTGACCAAGCTTAAAGGTTTTACCACGGCAAAATGGCCAACGTTCCTCAATCCATTTAGTCTGACTATCTGACATGGTAAAAATAAGGTCAGCTTTTTTTGCTAATTTTTCGTCGATTTGTTTGGCTACATGGTCTGTAATATCTATCTGCTGTTCAGTCATAATTTTGAGAGCAGATGAATCTGCAGGATGTCCAATTAAAGCTCCAACGCCTGCAGAGTCAATTACTTTGTTAGGATAACGCTTTTTTAGTAACGCTTCTGCCATCGGACTACGGCAAATATTACCAACACAAACGACCAAAATATTGTTAAACGCCATAATTATCGTTACCTATAGAGTTGAAAGAGATCTAAACGCAGTAGTGGAAGGTAGTAAGGCGCTAATAACACGATTCCAGCGTGTAAGACCAGTTGGGTCAACATAGACAATATCATTAGGATACATCTCAAAACGATTAGCAAGCGCAAAGCTAGTAACCGTTTGCATATCCACATAATAAATATCAGTTGCTCTCGTATTGAGATTGTCACGAACGACGTATATCTTGGCCGCATTAGCCGTATTAGAATTGAGACCTTTGGACTCCCCTAAAACTTGTGCCAAGCTGATACCTTGCTCTAAGATGGGTACTGGCTCCACTTGTCCAAACTCTCCCAACACATATACCTTATTACGTTCTTGGCTATTGACATGGATAGAGTCACCATCTTGTAAATAAATTTGGTTGGCAGAAGCACCCATCTGTCGTAACGACTGTAAACCTATATTGTAGCTTGTACCTTTACGGTTCAGCACAACATTGTTTGAATCACCTGTAGGCGTTGCACCACCTGCCATAGAAATTGCCCCATATAGAGAAACGGGCACATCAGCAATAGGGAACTCACCGGGCTGCTTAACTTCGCCATCGATAAAAAACTTATTGCCACGATAATTAATGATTTTCACTTGTGGATCTGGATACCTGAGATAACGCTGAAGGCGACTTTGCAAGTTCGCTGTAAATTGTGGCACACTCATACCGCTAGCTTTTATACGACCAATAAGTGGGAACTGAATAAACCCTTGCTGATCTATAGGAAAACCAGATGCATATGGATTGGATGCACTACTACTGTTGGTCAAAGGAGGCGCTATGTCAGGATAACCTACCAACGTAATACCTAAAATATCTCCTTTAGCAATACGATAATCCACTTGACCAGACGTATTAATCAAACGTATTAAATCACTACTTGGTGTGATCGTTTTTTTCGGTGGTAATGTTGCTAAATTTAAGGGCTGGACATTAAATTCTATACCATTCTCTGCAGTAAAAGATCCACTGGGTGGTAACTGACCAGCTTGAAGCCCAGAATTGATGGTTGTAGTAGCACATCCATAGAGCATACTACTAGCTAACAAACATGCTGCACTCAACAACTTAGTTGTTTGTCTCATATCAAAAAGCCCCTTCTATTACTGCAATCATATAAAACGACTAAAAACAGTTTTGTATTGATAATTTGCATCGACGTTATTTTTTACATCTTTCACAAAAATAATCGGCATCATAACATAAGTTAGCTAACTGTAACGAACGTTCTTATTGATTGATACAAAAAGCTATTTTTAAACTAATTACTTGATGTGAGATATAAATTTTTTTTATCAATTACAGCTACATATATTACGTATATTAATAATTGATTGAATTTATACTAAATTCTTACACTGTTATATTGCTGCATATGTACGGTTATCTAAAAGATGTTAAACATTCTCAGTAAAAATATGCAAGATTTTGTTCAAATTGGCTTGAGTACAGTTGCAAGGTATATAAATCAGAGAAATAAGCCAAAAAATACAGTGTAAGCAGTCTTTTACTAGTATAATGCTGCTCACAGCAAACAATGCATATTCTTACCTATTATAATTTATAATCTGGTATAAACAATTGTTAATCATTATACATTGAGAAATGTAAACCCACCGACTCAAGGACATTCAGATGAAAGATGAAAAATTACAGAAAGCACTAGCCCGTATGGGACTTGGTTCACGTCGCCAAATGGAAGAAGTGATTAAAGCAGGTCGCGTCTCTGTTAATAATGGTCCAGCAACGATTGGTGACCGTGTAACACCAGGCGATGAGATTCGTGTGGATGGTCGTCAGATCAAATATACTGCCGAAAATGAGAAGCGTCGCCGAGTGATCGCTTATTACAAGCCTGAAGGTGAAGTCTGCTCAGCCAAGGATCCAGAAGGTCGTCCGACCGTATTTGAGCGCTTGCCAAAGCTCACTCATGATCGCTGGGTTATGGTGGGACGCTTGGATATCAATTCAACTGGCTTACTATTATTTACCAATGATGGTGAGATGGCGCATCGCTTGATGCATCCTTCTAGCGAAGTGACACGTGAATATGCCGTTCGTGTGTTGGGTGAAGTCACTCCTGATATCGCCCGTACCTTGACTGCTGGTGTTATGTTAGAAGATGGCATGGCGCAGTTTGACGACATCAAAGAAGGCGGCGGTGAAGGCGTTAATAAGTGGTATCACGTCCAGCTCAAAGAAGGTCGTAACCGTGAAGTACGTCGTTTATTTGAGTCACAAGGTCTGAAAGTTAGCCGCCTATTGCGTACACGCTACGGTACGATTGCCTTACCAAAAGAGTTACGTACAGGTCGTTTCTTAGAGCTCGATAAAAAAGAGATCAATACGTTGACCGATTTGGTGAGCTTACGTCCACGTTATGGCACAGGCCTACATGGCGCGGCTAAAGAAAAGCAAGAGCGTATCAGAAACAAGCCGCTTAAAGCGCGTCGTACGGACACTCGTAATGACAACCGCAACAGCAGCGCGAAGCCTAAAAGTAGTGCTAGCCCTGCCAGCCGCGGCACGCGTAATACTCGTGACCGCAACGATAAGCGCTAGTTCAGTTTATTTAACATTATTCTAAATTTTTGATAGATTTAGAATAAATATAAAAAAGCGGTCAATGACTATTCATCATCGACCGCTTTTTTGTGTCTCTTTTACAGGCGTCACAGTTGCTCAGTATAAAAATAACGGCTCAGCTATCGTGGCTATTAATATAATGCTTCATGACTCGCAGCTCTTTTAGCTGCTCCTCGTCCATTTGTGCCAGTAGTCTATCCAACCGCTGTTCGATATTATCTAAAACACTTTGCAATAACTCACTAGCCTCTAACCTCTTTTCACTATTCTCACTAGTGACATTTATATTTGTTAATTGGTAGTGACTGGCTAGCATTTCAGGTAGCCGAGTTTGCAGCATTTTGTTCAATACAAACTGTGCTTCTGTTATAGCAGGCGTTTTATGTTGAGCTTGTAATGCTGCCTGATAAGCTTGATAACTATCCACTTTGTTATCGATACGTTGTAGTTGCCGTAGCTGCTGATCTGACAAGCTTTTTAAGTGCTTTTTATTCAAGTTAAGCTGTTGCCAACTTAACGTAGCCAGTGACAATGGCGCATGATCATCTTGATATATAAGCACACCTGGGGTAATACCGACCGCTTTGTGCAAGGCATGCCAGCCTTTTCTACCTAGATAAAAAGTCGTGACGGTCGTTACAATACCGATGCCTATTAATATACTCATAACTGCTCGCTACTTATCACTCAATTCTATGTATGACTACTTATCGTTGGCATTTAGCGTTTGATATCTTCTGCTACTGGATTTTTCACATCCGTGCTACTCAAAGTAGGTGACTCAATAGCCTCTGTTTTCTTACTAAGATTACTCAACGGCTGCATCGTTGACTCCGCAGTTGGATGATCAAAGCGTGTTTGCAGATAGCGATTGGTCGCGAGCAGTTTTTGGCCATCTTGATGGTATGAGGCATTGAGTAAGTCATCAAACTGTGTGTTGATCGTCTTAAGCACTTCTAACAATGCTTGTTTGCCAGTGACATCTGAATGTTTGATCTTAGTGGTATCAGCGCGCGCGCCATCCGCCACATCTAAGTCATGCAAGCGGCGATAATCGGCCACTGCTTGTGGTATATGTCGATCCATCAGATTTTGAATCATGATATAAGTTTCATTGATGGTGTCTTTATCGTCTATTTTGCCGTCATTATTGGTATCACCATAAATCAAGCGGAGTTTTTTGCCTTTTCGATTGATTTGCTCAAGTGCAGTTTTAACATCAACTGGCAAGCTCTTTTCTGGTATATAGCCCAGTTGCGGCATGGCAGTATATTCCAGCATTTTGGGAGCGGTAACTTTCTTAATACCACGATACCCCAGATATAACCCAGCGGCCGGCAGCACTCCGTATAGTACAAACATCACTAACATAGCAGTCACTTGGGTCATCGGGTTGTCCTTATTGTTTGACAGAATAGTTTGACAAATTTCTTATTATTTTAATCAGTATTTTAAGCTAAGCGATTTTGGTGTCGTCAACTTTATTGCTTAGCACTGCTTTTATTAAACAAAAAAATAAGGCTCTGTTAAAGCCTTATATTGTTATACATTGAGTCTGTTATGTTTTTGGATAATCTTTTATTTTATAAAATACGCTAGCTTTGCGTGCGACTCTTGACGTAACGATGGGTTGAGGCAAGACGATTTAAAACGGTTTGATGCAGCTCGTCCAATAACTCATCAAGCTCATAATCAATCTCTAAAAACAAATCTGTCAGCATATCGCCTGCAGTCATCTTGCCTTGTACCATATTGTTTTTGGTGCGATGCGGACTAAAGCGTTGTAGCTGCTCATAATGATGTAGCGCTTCAGGGATACTTTCGGACACGAGCTTGTCAATGACAAACTGACGTTCATTATGTTGCTGTTGCTCGTTTAGCTCACTACTCCACTCACGATAGCGTTTTAGCTTACCATTGATACGATCTAATATCGCAACGGCTTCGATAGGCATCGCATTTAGGGTGGCCTCATCGACCACATCAACAAGCTCAGTCATAATCGGACAACGTCCATGTTTGAGATACCATAAAGTAACGGGGTCAAAAGGCGGTCTGTTGGTCGGGCGTATGTGAGCACGATTGGATAAATAGCGATCAGTCAATGGGGTTGATGAGCGAATATCGTTCACTTGCGCCAATGCATCACGTATACGGTCTACCCGCTCAGGCGGCGTTAGTGCAGCACGCTCGTGATTTGATTGAGCGGCGTCATTATTATGATGGATATCGACATTATCACTATTGTCATTCAAGTTATGATTAACGCCCATCTCCTGCGCATTGTTGGCAGCTAACGTTGGTAGGTCATCTTGAGCTTGCCCAAATGACTTTAGCATTCTTGTCAAACTGACTACCATGACTTGCTCTGCCCCTCGTCTAATACGCACTCGTTGTGCTCGTATTGCATACGTTCATTCAATAGCGTATCTTAACAGGTTTTTGCTGACCTGCCAGTACGCAAAGTGTCAACATTCCTACTCTCTCCGCTCACTTCTTAAATGCTAAGCGCCTTGTTATGAATGCTCCCGATTATATCTCTGGTTTCCTGCTTGGATTATCACTCATTATCGCCATTGGCTCACAAAATGCCTTTGTACTCAAGCAAGGTCTCAAACGCGAGCACATATTTTTTGTTTGTCTGTTTTGTGCGGTAAGCGATGCGCTATTAATATCAGCGGGCGTTGGCGGATTTGGGGCGGTCACCGCACGCTATCCGCATGTGGTAGATATTGCAAAAATAGCAGGCGTTTTATTTTTATTGGGCTATGGCTTACAGAGCCTGTATGCCAGCGTACGCGTATCACACGCTTTGAATATTGATGGGCAAGTAGTGACCAGCTTAGAAAAAGCGCTACTACTCTGCTTTGGTTTTACTTGGCTAAATCCACATGTCTACTTAGATACATTGGTACTCGTTGGGATGGTTTCAACAGGCGCAAGTAGTAAGCTCACTTTTGCCGTTGGGGCAATTAGCGCCTCGTTTTTTTTCTTCTTTGCCCTAGGTTATGGCGCACGCTTGCTCAGACCGCTATTTGCGAAGCCAAAAGCGTGGAATATACTGGATGCGTTGGTAGGACTGCTGATGTTGTATCTGGCTTGGCATCTATACCAAAGCTAAATACAACATTAGGCATTCAATCTAGATAAATTAAGAGGATTTTAAGTGCTCAATATTAGAGACAGAATAAATAGCTTAGATCAAAGCAGGAAACAGCGTACGCAGACCGCTAACGATAATCTCGATAGACACGGCTGCCAATAGCATACCCATGATTCGGCTCATAATATTCAGACCAGTATCACCCAACAAGCGACTGATACGACCAGCTGCCATCAATGCCAGATAGCAAAATAGACTAATGAAGAGACCAGCAATGATAATGGCAGATACCTGCAAAATTCCTGAGACTTGTGATGAATAAATAATAACGGTAGAAATACCACCTGGTCCAATCATCATCGGTATCGCAAGGGGTACCACTGCTGAGGCCATCGTCGGCGGCGCATCTTGCACGTGGTCGACATCGAAGTTCTCTTGATCAGGCTTAACAGGATTACCTTCACCGTTCATCATATTTAGTGAAATCAAGAACACCAATATACCACCAGCCAGCTGAAACGAGCCAATAGAAATACCTAGTGCTTTTAGTAAGGTCTCACCCGCCACCGTAAAAAAACTGATGGTGATAAAAATGGTCAGACAAGCAACACGTGCAACTTTACGTCGATTATTCATCGAATAGCCGCGAGTCAAATCCAAGAACAACGTCAATGCGCTAAATGGATTGATCAATACCATAAAGGCTAGGATTATCTTGATAATTTCAGTATTCACTGAGCGCTCGCTTGTCTATTGATACCGCTTGTGCAAAAAGATAAGGCCATCGTGCGAGTGCGACGATGACCCAATAGGCAATTCATAATAGTATTGTAACATAGGCAGATAAGCGAGTTAAATCATTAACTTTGCTCGGTTACCCTCCTATATCATCTTGGCGAAAAATCCAGCGAATATAAAGCGAATATAAAAAGCGGCGGCTCAGATTAAGCTGAAATAATTGACAGCCTATGCACTAAAATCTAAGCCGATATCCAAAGCAGTAGTACTGTGCGTTAGGTAGCCCATCGCAATAAAATCGACTCCTGTACTGGCAGCTGCTTGTACCGTTTCAGGCGTAATACCACCAGAGGCTTCAGTCTTTGCGCGACCTTTACACATGGCAACCGCTTGCGATAAGACTTCTGGCGACATATTGTCTAGCAATACCAAACTCACACCTGCCTCTAATGCCTGCTCTAATTGCTCTAGTGTATCTACTTCGACTTCAATTGGAATCAGATGCCCAGCAAAATGTTGTGCTTGCTCGATAGCGGTTTTTATGTCACCAGCAATGGCAATATGATTGTCTTTGATTAAAATCGCATCGTCCAAACCCAAACGATGATTGCGACCGCCACCGCAGCGTACCGCGTATTTTTGTACAATACGCAAACCTGGAATGGTCTTACGCGTACAAGTAATTTGTGCCGGATATTGCGCCACGCTATCGACAATCTGGCGGGTCGCTGTCGCAATACCGCTAAGATGCGTCATAAAATTCAATGCTGTACGTTCTGCTGTTAGCAGACGGCGTGCATTACCTTTTACAGTAGCCAATACAGCACCGGCGGCGACTGTTTCGCCATCCTGCACTTGAGCCACAAACTCAATGTTTGCATCAACTAAGGCAAAAGATAAACGCGCCAAATCCATACCACATATCACACCTGATTGCCGCGCCTTGATCTGTAATTGTGCTTGCATATCTGCTGGGATAGTGGCTTGCGAGGTGACATCACCACGTCTGCCCAAATCTTCCGCTAGCGCATCTTCTACCAAGGGTTTAAGCAATACGTCATCCAATGCTGGCTCTTTTTCAATTGTCATCTTTGTCCCTCATGTAAGCATGATACGAATAAATAGGCGTAATATGGATAAATAGACATGATATGAATAAAAACGTCTAAATATTTAAACTCAAAATGAGCATAAATATAGCGTAAAGTTGCCGGTCCTGCAAGGAGAGGTGACAAGTTTTTTATTAAGCAAGTCGATTTCTGTATGAAATTGACCTAGCTGTATTCGTTAGTAGCCACTATTTGCGCTTAGGAAGCTTGCTGTCCATCAATAAGCTTTGTAGCTCAATATCATGACGAAAACGATAGAGTTTGGCAGGGCGACCACGCTGAGCATTACTACTCTCTCCTGTCTCCGTCACGAGATTCTGTGACTCAAGCAAACGGCGAAAGTTTTGCTTGTGCAAGCGTATACCTGATAATGCCTCAACACTATGCTGTAACTGCGATAACGTAAACACGTCAGGTATCAACCCAAAAATAAGCGGTCGATATTCAATTTTGGCGCGTAGTCTTGAAATAGCAGTAGCAATCACGCGGCGATGATCGTAATACATCGGTATGCCGATACGCTGAGACCAGTCGCTTGGCAATTCAACTGTTTGGTAATTGGGTGGATAATTAGGCGCTTCAGGTATTAGTCCTGCCTCGTAAAGCATTTCGTACCGTAGCAACACATGCTCTGCGATCCATTCTCTGCTTTCATCAGTCTTATCGCCAACTGATTCAGTTTCTATGAACTCGCTATCTGTCAAAAATCCTTCACTCAATCCCCAACACAAACCAATACGTTGACGCCTACGCTGCCGGGCAACTGAGTCTTCAGCGGTACTTGCCCACTCCAATAGCATAGGGATGATAAAGTCCATAATGATACTAGGCATACCATCTAGATGGTTCTCCCATGGAAAATAATCATACCAATCTCGCCATAACGCCTTGCTTTGGAGCGCCTGCGTTTGCGTCTCTTGCACTAGGCCCAAATAGCTAACATAGACGAGCGCATGACCGTCAATGTTACGTCTATTGGTATCGACAAAGGTATATAACTGCTCCAAATATCCGAGTGGCTGCTGCGTCTGCTCTTCTACCCATTGACGTACGCCAGCTTGCAACGAGCGATGTAGCGGCATGAGTGGACCATTTGGCAATAGCTTACCTTGGTCAACGGTTAGGACACGAGCGATATGATCGGTAATCGCGACCAATACGGCGACCACTTCTGTTGTGCCGCTACCTTGCTGGTGCGCATGTGAATAAGACAACGTCATAGTTTTGGGGATTATCCTATCTCTTTAAAATGGCATAAAAGGGATATCAAGGCTGATAGTGATGGTACGCCTCAAATCTAAAACAGTATAACGTGAATCTTGAAATATCATAGTCTGGCGTTGTAATCGTAAAACATCAAAATCAATCGCTAAACGTCAGCTTCTGTATAAAGACAAACTAAAAATGCAGACCATTTAGCTAAATCGCAAGTAATGAAAATAGCTGTACTTAATCAGCAGGTATACAAAAAATACTTGTATTTATGCTCAAAATGAGCATAATTAAAACAATGAATTGATTTTATCTTGCCAAACGTCTTGTTTTAGCACACCCATTTATCACTATAGCGCCAACAGAGGTTGCCATTATGAAAATTTACCCTTACGACGCACCCATCATGAGTACCGACAATCGCATCGCCACACAGATGAATATTGAATATGCCAAAGCAAAAATGCCAGCAGACTTGCCTCGTGCTGAACGCATTATGGTTGAAGAAAACATCAAAAAATTATTGAAAGATAATAACGCCGTACTGGTGGCACATTACTACGTTGATCCTTTTATCCAAGACTTGGCCCTCGCGACAGGTGGCTGTGTCGGTGATTCGCTTGAGATGGCACGATTTGGACAAGCCCATAGCGCCCAGACGCTAGTCGTCGCTGGCGTACGCTTTATGGGTGAATCGGCAAAGATTTTAAGTATGGAAAAAACCGTACTCATGCCAGATTTGGAAGCAGAATGTTCGCTCGATTTGGGCTGCCCAGCTGATGAGTTTTCCGCATTTTGTGATGCTCACCCTGAGCGTACCGTCGTCGTTTATGCCAATACCAGCGCCGCGGTAAAGGCGCGCGCTGACTGGGTCGTAACATCATCGGTCGGTATCGACATCGTCCGTCATTTGCATGCGCAAGGAGAGCCAATCATTTGGGGGCCTGACCGTCATTTGGGCAAATACATCGCTCGTGAGACGGGTGCAGATATGCTGCTTTGGCAGGGTTCTTGCCTTGTGCATAATGAGTTTAAAGCCACTGAGTTACTGCAATTAAAAGCCGAATACCCAGAAGCCAAAGTCTTGGTACATCCTGAGTCGCCCGATAGCGTGGTGGCACTCGCTGATGTCATCGGCTCTACCAGTAAACTATTGCAATCAACGTATGAGATGGATGCTGACACCTTTATCGTTGCGACTGACCTAGGGATATTGCATGAGATGCAAAAACGCTCGCCGAACAAACGCTTTTTGGCAGCGCCTACCGCTGGTGAAAGCGCGAGCTGTAAGAGCTGTGCGTTTTGTCCTTGGATGGCGATGAATGGCCTAAAAGGTATCGAGCAATGCCTAACAAATAACAGCGGTGAGGTACTAATGACGCCTGAGCTTGCCGCCGCCGCTAGAAAACCTTTACAGCGCATGCTTGATTTTGCTGAATCGCAAAAGCAACGTGTGGCCGCCAGTGGCGATATCGTCCAAGACCGTGCATTGTTTGCCAATGTTGGAGCAGCCTAGCATGAGTAAGCCGCGCTCAGCCAATCAAACCCGCATCACCATTCCTGATAACCGTATTCTTGATAACTATAGGAGTAGTCGCATGAGCCATATCATAAATACTGATGTCCTTATCATTGGTGCTGGTCTGGCAGGCTTGAGTACAGCGTTATCGCTACCAAAGTCACTGAATATCACGGTTTTAAGCAAAGCAGCACTTGAGGTTTGCTCAAGTCACTATGCACAAGGTGGTATTGCTGCCAGTCTAGACAAAGATGACTCTGTATCTGACCATGTTACTGATACCCTAGTAGCTGGTGCAGGGCTTTGCACACCTGATAATACTGCCAGTATCTTGGGTGCAGGACAACAAGCGGTGCAGTGGCTATGTGCGCAAGGTGTCCCTTTTACGCAAAACTCACCTATCGCTTTGAATAATGCAAGCGCACAGGACTTCTCTCAGTTACAGACTAGCGACTTGCATTTAACAAAAGAAGGCGGTCACGGCTGTAGACGCGTCGCCCATGCAGATGATGCGACGGGTCGACACGTGATGGACGCTTTGACCATCAAAGCGCAAGCTGCTACCAATATCACTATCTTGCCTTATCATGAAGCGCTTGAGTTACTGACATTACCTATAGCGAGTAGCCAGACTTTTTTTACAGATGGTAGCGATGCTAAGCATTGCCGAGGCGCAATTGTCTTTGATCATATCAATGGACGCCCGCTCACCTTTCATAGTCGTGCAGTAGTACTGGCTAGTGGCGGCTTAGGTCAGTTATTCAAGCGTGCCAGCGCGCCTAACGTCTGCGTCGGTGATGGTGTCATGATGGCATGGCAAGCAGGCTGCCGCTTGGCAAACTTAGAGTTCATTCAGTTTCACCCAACAGGCTTAGCGTTAGATGACAGCAGCTTTTTGATATCTGAAGCACTGCGCGGTGAAGGGGGACGATTATATTGTCCGCAAACTGGTATCCGCTTTATGTTGGACGTGGACGCACGTGCTGAATTGGCACCGCGAGATATCGTCGCTCGGGCGATAGCTACGCAGATTGATAACAATGGATTTGGCTACGTGCATCTTGATGTCAGTCACTTGCCTGCTGACTTTGTAAAAGCGCATTTCCCGCAGATTTACCAAACGCTATTAACGCTTGGGATTGATATCACGACAGATCCTATTCCAGTCGCCCCGACAGCGCATTATAGTTGTGGCGGTGTGGTGACTGATGCCCATGGGTTGACGGATGTGCCAGGACTTTATGCGGCTGGTGAAGTGGCTTATACGGGGCTACACGGAGCAAATCGCTTGGCGAGCAACTCTCTACTAGAGTGCGTGGTGGTTGGTCGTAATATTGCAGCCCACCTACCTCAGTATTTAGAACGTTTAGAAGACTTAGAAGAGATAAATGATGACATTTATTATGAGGCAGCTCAATCAGCTACTACTGTTTGGTCAGCGCCAATTCTTACAGATATGCAGCCTGTGGTCTTGCCTATCTCTGGGCTTGTCGCACAACAATATGGTCATGGCGATAAAACACTCGATGTTGTTGACACTAATCTCGCAAAAACTGATGTCGCAACCATAGCCACAGAACTAAAAGCGCTCATGACCACTAACATGGGTATCACCCGTAGCGCCAGTCAATTAGAGCAAGCACTAACCCAAATACAAAAGTGGCAAGACTGGCTCACAGATGCTGAGTCTGAGCAATCCGATGCAAGTAATAGACGCAGCCCTACTACTGCTAGCGGACTTGCATGCTTTCAATTAACAAGGCAGCTTGAATTAGCAACTTTAATTATTCAGTCTGCTTATCAACGTTTTGAAAGTCGCGGTGGGCATTATCGCCTTGATTATCCAAATCTAGCGGCTACTCCTCGAACGAGTGTGGTTGAGTCGCTAAAAAAATCCACACTTGAATCATTCATTAATATCATAGAAGAAGAGAGAATGCGCGTGCCTATTATAGAAAGCACTTAAGTCTACTAAAATCAGTATCTAACGCTATAGTTAAAGAGGTATTTAAGCTATCATTACAGATAGGCTCTAAATATCCTCTACTATTTGAGTGTTAAAGGTATGGCTTCTGACATTTTGTTTGTGATTGCCCTGATGATGGTCGTCAGTTTGGTTTGGGGCGCACTTGCCATCCCTTATCTGCGCAAACGTTTACCGAAGATATACTTAATTGCGCGCTCTTGGTGGCTGATGTTAGCGACGCTATGCACGTGTTATGTGATTGCAAAGATAGCGAACGACAACCAAAGTGCCAATTATCAAGCGCATCCCTATCAATGGCTGATTGTTTTATTCTTTATCTTAATCGGTTTACGCGGTGGCTATGAGATCAAACGCCTGTGGTGTCTGCGTAGTAGAGAAACCCTTATTCAAAAACTCCGAGCACGCGGTTTGCAGCCAGACTCTCTACGCTGTCCTAATGCCTCCTTAGACGCTACGCAAAACTATACGCGTCTTAACTTTTTAGATTTGCTATTCAGCGTTGTCTTTGCCTCCCTAATAGTTAGCCTAATCGCCTTACAGAAATTGACGTGGCAACGCGAACAATACGGTGTGTTGCTCTTCGTACTATTTGCCAGTCAGTTTAATGATATTGCCCAATATCTATGCGGGCGATTGCTGGGGCGCAAACTGTTTCAACGAGGACTCGCCCCAACGATTAGCCCCAATAAAAGCATTGAAGGTGCTGTCTTTGGCAGTTTTTTTGCAGCGATATTGGCAGCATTATTGGGTCTTTGGCTCACCCCTTTTAATGGGTGGGTATGCCTGCTAGCAGCCTATGGCTTGGCAGTCAGCGGTATTTTTGGCGATCTATTAGAATCAGCGTTTAAACGCCAGCATGGGGTAAAAGATACGGGAACCATGCTCGCTGGACATGGTGGCGTATTAGATAGGATAGACAGTTTGCTCATCGGCGTCCCGCTATTTACCGTATTTTACTGGCTACTTGGTTAACTGTACTAACAGTACGGATAGCAACATTATCTGGTTTTATCCAATTTGCTGCGTAATAGCCAATTGAGTACAGGCTTAGGCAAATGATTTAAGACGCTCGTGATATATCGCATCGAACGTGGAAATATTGCCAGCTCTACATCATCGTCAATTGCTTGCATGACATGACTGACTGCTGTTTGCGTACTCATGATAAATGGCTTATGACTAGCATCACCATTATTCAAATCACGTAACGCTTGGGTGTCGATATAGCCTGAGGCAATAGCATTCACTTGAATATCATAAGGGGCAAGTGCCGCTCGATATGCGCTGGCAGTCGCAATCATCGCGCGTTTGCTTTTTGCATAAAGACTGGCATAAGGATATTCCATCGTACCTGCGATAGAAGCGATACAGACAAGGCTTGGTCTGCTACATTTGGTCAAATCCAATGCCTGATGTGATTGTTTCAACTGCTGCTTTAATTGACTGCTTGCCCATTTAAAAATCTGCTCAAATGCTTGTAAATTAATCGCTAGCATTTGATTGCTGTCGGCTTGGTTCAACTGATGGACACGCTCATTAGTATAGCTGCCAGCACTATAGATAAGCCTTTGAAATCTAATATCGGATAGACTGTCCAACAACGCTTGTGTCTGATTCTGATCGGTCAAGTCGCATGCATAGGTCACGATAGTAGGATATTGGCTGTTGATATCGGCTATCTTTGCCGTATTACTCCCCACAACGCTCACTTGCCAGCCAAGCGCTTGATGATGCAGCGCCAATGCCAAGCCAAGACCGCTTGTACCACCAACAACGATAATATGCGGTGTGTTGTTCATATAATTAGATGATGTAGCGTATTTCATAGGTCATGCTGCTGTATGTAATCGGTCGTACGTTGGTAGCCGTACTGCCATTGCGCCTGCATTTGCTGCACAAATCCATCATAGTCACGATGTATGAGCTCAACGGTCATTTGTTTTAGGTTAAAACGCTTTTGCACATTTTTCCCTATTAGTTGCTGCGCGTTATCTGCGAATGGCAGCCAATGTAGCTGATGGTTTTTACTAGTAGTATGCGATGGCTCTTTCATTGGGTTATAACCATGCACTTGTGCCAATCGGTCATTGGGGTCAAAACCAAAAACACGCTGAATCGCTGGGACAGCAAGCCATGAGTCATATCCCGCCTTGGTCTCGGCAAATACTGTCTCAGCCAACTGACAAGCCAGCTCGATCGGCGTAAGATTAATCACGCCGCCCAAGCACCAGCCAAGCTCTGTGATATGCGTGGGCGGTAAATAATACATATCAGCCATAGAAGCGCGAACCACTGAGGCAAAATCCCATTGAGTTTGTACTTTTACAGACGGGTGTATGCGTCCATTAGCGAACGTATGCGCTGATGACATTATTTGCTCGTCGGCCAGACTTGATACTGAATTTGACAAATTTGCTAAGCGCGGTGGCGCAAATAATAACTCTTGCAGTGTTAGTGTTGTATTAAACGAATCATCAGTAGGCGCTTGATACAAACGGCTAGCAATGATAGCTATCTCTGGTGACGCTTTATGAGCAGCGCTATTATCGTCGCTACCGTTATTGTTACTAGTAGCAAACTGCGACAATTCATCGAGCCACTCTGCCTCGTTATCGATACGAAACATTGCTAACTGCTGTAACTCATTTAACAGTCGCTCGTAGCTGTCTGCTTGACGTTGTCCTTGTCCATTGTCTCGCAACTTTGATAACCACCAACGTTTGAGTGCATAGGTCATATAACGCAGCTTTAGAAGTTTATTGGCTTCATCTGGCGCAACATGTCGAATTGCAGTAATGACACGATACAGTTCGCGACTGCTCATGAGTTCCTGTAAGTGCTTAGGATCAGGCGCAAGTTGTACTAAGTAAGCAGACAGACTACCACCGCAAGTACCAACGATAATGTCTGGCGTTAAGTCATGAGACGCCAAGGCTGCGTAGCTACCCAAATAATAACCAAAGCGTGAGCCACCACCTGAAAAAAGCTGCACACGCTCGTAAGGCTTGACCCGCTCATTATTCATCTATTATTCATCATCAGTTTGTGCGGTTTTAATCGCTAATGACACGGTAAAAATACCAAAGCGATCGATACGCATCGTGACTTTCTTAAAGCCTGCGCGCTCAACAAGTTGATCCATTTCCGCTTGCGAGCGACAGCGCATGACCCAACTGCTACCATGGTGATTGTTCAATGTTTTACTGATGAACTCCTGCTCAGGATGCCAAGGTTGATTGGTATAAATCAAATAACCACCCAATTTTAGGCTGTTATAAATACCAGCCAATGCCGTCGCTGGTAATGTATTATCAGAGAATAGTTCAAACAACCCAGAAGCGATAGCGATATCAAATGTTGTCGTATCCGTACTGGCATCTTTCGTCCGTACATTGGTATAACTGGCAGGATCAAAGGCATCTTTTTTGCTTATCACTACCCTACTAGCCATTGCCAGTTGCTCTGCTTTTGCTTGCAGCGCTTCGATATTATACATCTCATAATCACGTAGCTCAGCGTGCAGATCTGCAAACTCTGTCAGTAGATCAAACGCATAAAAACCATGACCACTCGCGATATCTAACAGTTTTGGTTGGTATGCTTTATTGCTGCTTTGGTTTTTATCTTTGATATCTGCGAGTGCTAAACGTGCCAGCTCTAATATATGCTCACGGCGAATGCGTATACCCTGCCAGCCAATATTATTTAGATAGAATTTATCGACTGCCTGTCCAAATTTGTTCTGACCGCTGGGCTGATTGTAATAGACATGATCCAGCGAATGACCAGAATCAAACCCATGCTCCAGCCCTGTAGCAATCGCAGCGCTGACATGACCGAATTTCTGCATCGCAAAACGGGTAATCGCAAAGTTTGGATTGAACGGCTTAATCGCCAACCGATCCACTTTATCTTTACTGGCGCTGTTTAAATGGGCGGTACTCAAATCAGGCGCTTGTACTTGTGTGCTAAATACCTGCTCGGCAAACTCAATACAGTCTGCGAATACGTCGGCTTTATTGGTTTCATGAAAAATTGCATGATAGCTATCTGGGTATAACTGCCAGCGTTTGGTCGGGGTATTAATCGCTTCATAAAATGTCCGCTCAGCCTGCTTATCGACCACATAATCCTTACCCGCGCATAAGACAAACGTCGGCACGGTGATAGCCCCTGCATCATCGAGCAAGCGCTTACCCGTCGCATGAGTGTCGATGAGCAAGTCGGTCGAGATACTGTTAGATATTAACGGATCCGCATTATAGGCTTGCTGCGCGTCTTTATCATGAGTCAGTACTTGTGCTTTGACATAGCTGCTGACACGTGACATTAGGCCTAGTGTACGTGCTACCTTGAGCGACGGTATGGCAAAGGGCAAATACAGACGAATACTGAGCGCAGGCGTGCCCAATATCATCCCGCGAATATTGGGTGCATAATCATGTACCCATGCGGCTGCTAGTACTGCGCCAATACTACTGGCGACAATCAGCGTGTCTTCGATAGCGATGCTAGTTTGTCCCATGACCAATTGCACAAAACCGTCTAAATCGCGCTCAAGCTCTGTGACGCTCTCAGCATGATCTTTGATACCGCCTGAGCGACCATTGCCGCGTGCATCCCAAGCAAATACTTGATAGCCCGCTTTTGCAAACTGCTCTCCTAGCTCTGCCAATCGCCCCGAGTGCTCATGACCTCGGTGCAATAAAATAACTTGGCGTAATGGTTGACTGGCTTCTTTTATCTGCTCTAAAGACATCGTTAGCCAATAGCGATAATAAATAGCCGTACCATCGTAAGCGTTATAGCAGCTTTCACCATTGATAACCTTCTCCTCAGGAACATGAATACCGTCGTTCATATCCTTTGAGGTATCTTTGGTATTTTCAGAAATAGATGGCATTGTTTTGGACTCCAAAAAGGAAGCTTGAGTAGCAGAATTTGACATAGAAAAGTTGGAAACAGAGCCGTCAGGAGATAAAGTATCAGCTTGAATAGAATCGTTATGGCAGATCATAAGAGGAGCGGATTTGTCTGACCGACATACAGGCGGGTTACGCATCAAGTATAACGCTGCCATATAGCGCAGTCGATTGAGGCAAGTCTTTAATAACATGACCTCTATCAGTATAAGAAATTGTCCCATTCTGGGATGAAACCATGATATCGGTGCTTTCATATATATTGGTGTTTTAATACCCATAACCGCACCAAGCGCACCCAACACAAAAGCACGGTCGCTTTTACCCAAAGGCCCTTGATTGGCACGGTTGCCTAAAACTGCATCACTGGCTATACCCAACAATTCGGTGCTGATACTAAGCGCGATCAAACTAAAAATGTGCTGCTGATGAGCTGATAAACTGATTACTGACGCATCACTTTTCTGGTCAGCGACATGAGGTAACAGACTCGCTAGCAACGCCGTATCGGCAACGATATCACCTACTTCGTTCAGTACGGCACCTAGCGTTGACGCTTGATTATGTTCACGTGCCATCATACCGTCGATGGCATTGAGTGCCATACGTACAAACAATGAGGATGGTAATAAAAGCCATAATCTTTGTTTTTCGACGGCAGGTTTGGCAACCACATATGCCGTACCCACGCTTAATAGTACAGCAGATACTGTCACTTGATTGGCAGTCACATTTTGCTCGACCAGCGCATTACTTATCGGACGGAGCTGATCTTGAAAGTTAGATTTGAGCTGGTATAGCGACATAATGCTAGCCAAATATTATCAGTGCCTTAATGTATCAATAAAATTTTGTTTGGTAAAGAATTATAGCGCCTTAAGCTATTACTGATCGACAATCAACGCCTGATAATTTTCTATACATCCTCGTTGCCCATGTCAGTATTGCTAAGATGATATGCTACAATCGCAAGCTTCTTAAAATATCTTGTTAAAAATGCTGCGAGCCGACCACCATGCAAAGCCTAATTACCCTCGTTTTGGTCTTGATGCCAATGTTTATTGGCTTTGCCATTCCCTCTAACCCGACCTTGACCAAACTTGCCGATAAAGGCTTGTCGTATTTGGTCTATCTTATCTTGGCATTGATCGGTATTGAGCTATCACAGGTAGAAGGGCTGGGTAATCAAGTTGGCGAAATTGCCTTGTACGTGACCGTCTTATCTATATTGACGATTGGCACAGGATTGTTTGCACTTATGCTGTTTGACCGTGTACGACCATGGCATGCCAAAAAACCAAGCGTCAAATCCAAAGAGCATCGTGTCAGTATTCGAGGCAGCTTAGCTCAGGTCGTTTGCGTCGTGATTGGCATGGTAATTGGTTACTTCTTGCCTACTGATTATATGCCACCTGAAAACTCTATGACGGTCATGCTGATGATTTTGATCTTGTTGGTAGGTATTGGTCTCAAAGGCTCAGGTATTACGCTAAAAGAAGTCATGCTCAATAAGCGCGGCGTCGAGATGAGCATTATTTTTACGCTATCGGTGCTAGTTGGTGGGCTTGTGTTTGCTTTGCTGTTCTCAGATGTGTCATGGACGAAAGGCTTGGCAATGGCATCAGGGTTTGGTTGGTATTCGCTATCAGCGATTGTCATGACCGATGCTTACGGCGCGGTATGGGGCAGTGTCGCGCTATTTAATGATTTGGTACGGGAGTTCTTTGCGCTGCTATTCATTCCTGTATTTATGCGCAAATATCCTTCGGCTGCTGTCGGGCTTGGCGGTGCGACCAGTTTAGACTTTACCTTGCCTATTATTCAACAGTCAGGTGGACTAAAAGTTGTGCCACTGGCAATCAGTTTTGGCTTTTTGATTAATATTGTCTCTCCTGTACTGATGGTGTTCTTTTCGGCATTGGGGTAGATACAGATTTTTAAGATTGAGTACGATTTAGAACTCGACACATATCTTTGAAGCTGAGTCAGCCGGATCATTATAAGCGTTTATTTTTGGCTCTGTCGCTAGTCCATAGACTCGACGATTCATGGATTTTCCCTCTTCGGTGTCAGCTGATGCAATAGGCGCTCTGATACCACAGTCAAAAGCACTCAAACGACTAGGCTTGATGTCGTGTTTTAAAATAAGGTAGTTTTTGACCATCATAGCTCTATTTTTAGATAAAGTATTTAACGCCTGCCCCATTTCATCTTCCGAAATATGAGCTTCAATTTTCATAGTAGCGGTATCGTACTTATTCATCTGCTCTGCTACTTTATCAAGCTCAAGCTGATACTCTTTTGATAGCTCACTACTACCCTTTGTAAAAAAAGCACGATACTCCATTTTTAGACCTACTCCAATACCTGCAATAGGACAACCTACTTCATCTATTATCACCTTCCAAGGTGTAGCTGGACACTCATCTATCGCATCAAGTACACCATCCCCATCGCTGCCTAAAATAACTTCTACAACTGGTAAATCAGTAGTTTGAGTTGTTTGATTTTGCGAAACAGATGTTTGGCAGGCTGATAGCGCCAAAGCGCTTACCAAAATTAAAAATATATTTCTTAATTTGGTTTTCATAATATTTTGCCTTTAAAATTCTCTACAATCTAAGAGTGTATGATCATACCTGTCTCGTGCTGATATCCAACCGAACACTCGATGATTCATAATAGCTCCCTCCTCAGTATCATTAGGGGCAATAGGATTATCAGCGCTACAATCAAAGGTGCGAATTCTATGCGCTGGCAGGTCAAGATTAACCAAGTAATTTTTGATACTTTGTGCACGAGCACTCGCTAATGGGTTAGAGTCCAGTTGCTGAGACGAGCCTTCAAGATGTAGAGCTTTCTCGTCAATGGCTTGCTGTTCAATTTTGGAGGTATGCCCTTGGACAAAAAAAGTCAGATTAGAACAGCGATCCGCGAACGCTATGATCTTATTTAATTCCGGAGTATATTGTTCCTTTATTTCGGCACTATCTTTATCGAAAAACACTCGTAACTCCATAGACAATGTATCGTCCAAATCCACTGGCATAGGTTTGCCATTTTCATCAACAGGTGGCGGTTCAACCACGCAAATGGAGGGCTTTAAAACCTCTTGTGCAATGTTACTTGTGGCTGGAGTCACTGACTGGCAGCCTGCTATTACCACAGCTCCTATCATCCATAAGGCAGTAGATAATTTTGTTGTCTTGAACGTCGTCATAGTGAATGCCTTACTAGTTATGATAGGCCATACTTATACTCATGCCATGTCACTAACTCTGTGTCACTAAAAAATAAGCAACCTCAAACCCCACTCGCCTGCTTCGCAAACAAGCGCATCAATGGTTTAATTTTACCAACGCGGTACATGCCTTCATTACGGATCTGCTGCACGGGGCGCGCTTGGGCAAGCGACCCTGCAAATAGCCAATTAAGGGCAGAAAAGCTGTGCATCATTAGGCTATTATGCGGACGGCGCGAACGCTCATAATGACGCAGCGTTTGGTTAGCACCCCACAGCGTGCCGCCACTACGGGTAAAGTCATGTGCCAGTTGCTCACATAATACTTTTACATCGAGCATGCCGAGGTTCAATCCTTGACCTGCCAGCGGATGCACGCCATGAGCTGCATCACCGATGAGTACCAAATTGTCAGCTACGTAGCTTTTTGCTTGCTGTGCCGCTAAAGGAAAGCTGGCAATGGACTCAATCTGCTTGATAGCACCCAGCTCGTAATGGCTCGCTGCCGCAAGTTTGTCCGCGATAAAGCGGTCGTCTTCCTCTATCAATGCCAATGCCTGATTACGCGGCAATGTCCATACGATTGACTGCCAATGCTGCGGATTTACTTTATCAGTCTTAGTGATATCCGCTAAAGGCAAGAGCGCTAGCGTACCAGTCGGTAACATGGCTTGGCGGGCAGTCGCTTGATGCGGTTTTTCAGTTTGAATCGCACAGCAAATCGCCGTTTGATTATAATCAAGCGTATCGAGCCCAATCCCTGCTTGCTGACGGACAAATGAGCCCCGACCATCAGCCCCGACCAATAGACGCGCCTCAATCGCTGTCCCATTATCTAAGGTCACACGGTAGCCTTGCTGCGCGCCTAGCCAGTCCATATTCACTACTTTGTGACCAGCGATAACGGTCAGATAGTCGCTGATATCCGCTTCATGCAAACGCTGCCATAATGCATGCTCAATAACGGCAGGCTCCACCATACTACCGAGTATCTCAGGTACAGCGCTTTGATCATAACTATCACCAAATAATAGCTCGCCCATGCCGTTCAGTTGCCAGACCTGCATTTGGGAATAGTCGGCTTTACGCTGAGATGCGGCAATGTGTTGCCACGCGCCAACCTCTTTGAGTAAGTTAATACTCGCCAGACTGAGTGCATAGACACGCGCGTCACGTTTGCTTAGCACCGCTTGCCACGCTGACTCGTCACGGGCAGGACAGGCATCAACTAAGGTCACTGGCATTTTATCCTGCGCCAGCTTTAGCGCGAGCGTCGCGCCAACGATACCGCCACCGATAATCAGCGTATGATTGTCTTTCATAAACTATCCTTTTTGGAGCATTGTCCGTCCATCATTCTATAAACGATGCACGGACGACTCCCCTCTTATTTATTGTATATTTTGAAAAAATCGTATTTTTATGCGCTGTTATGACTTTAG
Source organism: Psychrobacter sp. Ps6 (assembly GCF_022129235.1). Taxonomy (GTDB): domain Bacteria; phylum Pseudomonadota; class Gammaproteobacteria; order Pseudomonadales; family Moraxellaceae; genus Psychrobacter. The sequence continues at coordinate 146,698 of NZ_JADQAI010000006.1, forward strand.
ACCCATCGCGTAGGTCGCAACCAATGGCTTGATATTTGGCAATTTATCAAAGGCCAGTAATGCCATATTTCGTGCCAGCTTAATGGCGGGATTAGGATGGGTAAAGCCATGTACCACGGCATCACAGAAGCGAATCACCCGCTTTTGATCGGTTTGACGTGCCTTCTCATAGCGCTGTAGTAATTGTGCATTACCGATGTCTTCGCCTTTGAGCACTTGTGAGCTCATCATTTGTGCCAATACATGCGCATCGCGCATACACAGATTGAACCCTTGACCCGCGACAGGATGCAAAGTATGAGCGGCATTGCCCATGATAACGCAGCGACCCTCGACCTGCTTGTCTGCTAGCACACGGGACAACGGATACGCGCCGCGGCGACCAGTAGTAACGAACTTGCCCGAGCGCTGTCCAAACGCTTGCTGTAGCGTCTGCAAGAAATGTGCGTCGTCTTCTAGATATCTGGTTTCTTCGCCTATTGGACAGACCCAAACCACAGAGCGTCTATGACCTTGTTGATACTCATTATTGCCGTCGCCCTCTGGATCCGTCAGTGGTAGCACCGCTAGTGGCCCTGCTGGGCTAAAACGCTCAATCGCTACATGCTCATGCGGCTTATCCGTCTCGACCACACCAACGATAGCCGTTTGCTGATAGTCATAGGTGGTAGTGCCAATATTTAACAACTGACGTACGGTAGAATCGCGTCCATCACAAGCGACTAATACGCTGGCTTGTAGCTGCTGCTCACTTTCTGCTGCGTCATGGTTGCTAAAACTCAGCGTCACGCCGTCCGCTTGTTGGGCAACGGTGTTGACACTGGCATTATCAATCAAGGTAACAAGTGGCGACTGCTGTGCGGCTAATAAGAGCTTACGTCCTAGCCAAGCGTTTTCAATGACTTGGCCAAAGGATTCTACTTTCTCTTCAGCTTTATTCAGCTGCGCGCGCCCAAAGCTACCTTGCTCACTAATCTGCACGCTATCAATACGGCACGCATGGCTTTGCAATTCATCCCACAGTCCAATCTCTTGATAGATCTGTACCGTACGCCGCGATAATGCCGTATTACGACTGTCCAAATAATGACTGCGCGTACGGTCATCGGTCGGACTGATGGTTGGATAACGGTTTTTTTCTAATAGCGTGCTAGCAATGCCGTGATGTGCCAGTAGTAAGGCAAAAGACAAACCGACATGACCGCCACCAACGATAAGCACTTGCTGGTCGGTGATTGCTTCTCTTTTTTCAGGTAGGCTTTTAGAATTGGATAAAGGTGAACCTGTCTCTTGCATCGTTGTTGTTCCTATTATAATTTTCGGGCAGACACGTCTTTGGTGATCGATAGCCATTTTATTGGATAGTCTTTATCTGATAAAGGCCGCTTTTTACTCAATCGTAAAGCGTTGTAATATCGCTCATAGATTACCACAAATTGCCTATCATGCTGCGCTCTTAACCGTAGACAAATCGTTCGTCCATCCTTATCGCAAGCAAGGTTTATATTGGTAAAATCAGTAAAAACTTAACTTATCAATATCTCAATGCGAGCGTCACTTTTCACTGATGATGTTATCTAACCGATAAATGAACTTAATAGATATTCCGTTGACTCAATTTAGAGTAGGCCTGTGCATTGATTGCAATCGACATACAAAAACAACGCTATCTGCTCAATGTATCGCTTGAATTTTAAAAATTCTCTACCATAATGAAGGCAAGACTTTTATTTATTATCTTCCACAAAACCAACAATAATATTACCGTCACTTTTAGTATCTACTATAACTACTCGACACCCATATAACGCCATTAACCATTTTATCTCTGAAAACCCGTGACGCTATCAAAATTAAATCACAGCGCCGGGCACACAATACAAGGATAATCGCTTGACTGATACCATGAGCCGCCGTATAAAGTTTGAATCCCTAACGCCAGCACAGCTCAAAACCGTGCTAGGTGAATACAACAATCACATGAAATACATCCAAGAACGCCTCGATATCAAAATCATGCAACGCCAAGGCGATTTTTGCTTGAGTGGCGATGTGACCGCTGTCGAGCGCGGTGAACGTATCATCTATAAGATGGTCGATGAAGCCCAAAACACCAAAGATATCAGCGCAGAAGAGCTGCATCTGATTATCCAATCTAGCATCTCACGTGATGAGGATATGGACGACGATGAGCAGGATGATGATATCGAGGATGCAGAATCAGATGAGGCTAATGAGTTTACGCCTGTTAGCTTACGCACACGTAAGGGTCGCATCATACCACGCGGTGGCAACCAGCAGCGCTATGTAAAAAACGTCTTAAGCTCTGATGTGTCGTTCGGTATTGGTCCTGCTGGTACTGGTAAAACCTATCTTGCGGTGGCTTGTGCAGTCGATATGCTAGAACGTAACGAGATTGAGCGTATCTTGCTCGTACGCCCAGCGGTAGAAGCTGGCGAAAAGCTGGGTTTCTTGCCAGGTGACTTGACGCAAAAAATTGATCCTTACTTGCGCCCATTGTATGACGCGCTCTATGAGATGATAGGTTTTGAGAAAGTTGGCAAGATGATCGAAAAACAAATCATCGAAATCGCCCCGCTTGCTTATATGCGTGGTCGTACGCTCAATAATTCATTTGTCATTTTGGACGAAGCACAGAACACCACGCCCGAACAAATGAAAATGTTTTTGACTCGTCTGGGCTTTGGCTCACGAGCTGTCATTACTGGTGACATCACGCAGGTCGATTTGCCGCGCGGTCATAAGTCAGGTCTTGCGCAGGCGATGGAGATCTTAAAAGACATCGAAGAGATTCATATCACCAAATTTGATTCAAAAGACGTGGTACGCCATCAGTTGGTACAGCAAATCGTTGAAGCTTATGATGTATATGATGAAGAGCAAATGGCTTTAGAAGAAAAACGTAAGTTTGAACGTATCAAAGAGCAAGAACGTAGACAAGCTGTGGCTAATGCTGCTGCCAAACTGTAATAATGCTAGAACAATTCACTATAAAGATTTATATTGCATAGAAAAACCGGATTACTAAAGTAGTCCGGTTTTTTCTTGGCAAAGATTGCTTAGGTTTAGCATTACTTGGGTGAGGAATGGTCTAGATTGAGTATAGCCGACTAAATACGCCCATTCATAATAAAACAGGACAACGATATGAACCAATTTGACAGTAATAATAGCCACCAAGATCATAGCGCCACTAATGACGATGACAGCTTGGTAGCACTGGATATTAATGCAGCCGATGGTATCGATGATGAGACGCTTGATACGTTTTATGATCGTAAGTATCTATTATCTGTCATGATGGCGACTTTAGATTATATGAATGCGCGCATCAATGAAGGTCTGACGCTACCCTACTTTGCAGATATCGATTCTGAGCTGTGGCAAGAAAAATCCAAAACCTTGGACATATACATTACAGATGAAATCGAAGGCCAAGCCCTTAATTTAGAGGCACGCGGTAAGGACTACGCGACCAATATTTTGTCTTATCCAAGCGAGTTGCCTGTCGCCATCATCGGATTAATGCCAACACTGTCTCTTGGTGAGCTTATTATCTGTCATGAGGTCATAGTACGTGAGGCACAAGAGCAAGACAAAACCGTGGCACAGCACATCAGTCATTTGCTGATACATGGCGTGCTGCACCTACTGGGTTTTGATCATGAGCTCGGAGAGGCTGAGCAAGATGAGATGGAGCGCTTTGAGATTGAGATTTTGGCAGGCCTAAACCTACCAAACCCCTATCTTTAACTCGGTCTTAATCAGTCTTTAGTGGTCGGCAGCTTTTGCGCTTGACCCATTTGATTGATCATTTGATCCAAGCCTTTGACATGGACGCTACGCTGCGGGAATGGAATCTCAATCTTCTCGTCATCCAACGCGTGTTTGAACTGCTCAAGTAATTGGCACTGCATGGTCCACCAGTCAGCATTGGTTGTCCACACGTTCAATGTCAAATCAACTGAATTGTCACCAAGATTGGTCACTCGTACAATAGGCTCAGGATCGGTAAAAGACAACGGGTTATTTCTGGCTAGGCTCAGCATCAGATCTTTGGCTATTTTGATATCCGCATCATAGCCAATACCTACTGTGATATCGACGCGGCGATTGGGTAGTGCTGTATAGTTGACCACCGCTGATGTTGTGATGTCGCTATTAGGAATAATGATATCATGATTATTAATGGTCGTTAGATGGGTGTTGACCAAGGTAATCTCGGTCACCGTACCCGTATAGCTGCTGATTTGCACATAATCACCGCGCACAAACGGGCGAAAAGTCACGATCATAATGCCAGCGGCAAAATTCGATAGCTGGTCCTTCAGTGACAAACCAACCGCAACCGCGGCACCGCCCAAGATAGCAACGACCGATGTGGTCTGTACGCCAACTTTGCTAAGTGCGGCTAAGACCACGACAACCAATAGCACGCCATACAACAGACGGCTTAAAAAGCCAGAGACTGTTTCATCTAAATGACTACGCGTCATTAGACGACCAGAGAAGTCGACGGCTTTTTTGGCAAGCCAACGTCCAACGATAAATATAATTATTGCCAAAGCCACCTTGATGACTATCTCTAGTGCATTGCTGGTGAGCGTTGCAACATCTACTGTAAAACCTAAAAATTCCATACTAACTCTTTACTCTATAGCGGTGTGTTATAAATTTGGGTGTCGATCAATCTTTATTATTATCGTCGAATATTATGACGTATTCATTGATATTCTATGTTTATTTATCGTGTCACTGATTTTTTATCGCTTTAGTTTTGTGGTTTTAGTTTTGTGGCGTTAGTAAGTAACATCCACTTCGTCGCTATAGCGATAAGTACGTATCAGTCGTAACTCCACAATATCACTCATCTCTTTGGTGAATTGTCCAAAAGGTGCTGCTTGCCGTACTGACTGTTTTGCGGCCTCATCCAGTATCGTCGAATTTGAGCTTTCTAGCAGACGAATGGCTTTAATATTGCCATTATTACTAATGATGACCATGAGCCGCACTTCACCAGTAATGCCTTGCGCCCGTGCTTGCACAGGATAATGCAGATTGCCGACACGCTCGACATGCTCACGAAAGGTATTGATATAGTCGGCTGCTGCCCCACGCGTGGTCGAGTTACTATCCATAGTGACCACTTTGGATTTGGTCGCATAGACTTGCTGGCGCTGAGACAATTGCGCTTCTAAAGTAGCGATTTGCTTACGCAGACGCGCTTCTTGTGCCATGATGTCATCTTGTGCTTGTTTGCTATCATTATCCGACTCTACGCTCGCCTGACGCCAGCTTAATGTGGTGCGCAGATAGCTCTCTTGGTAGCGCTGCTGTCGAACTTGGCGCTGTAGATTGATGACGTCTTGTGTCTCGCTCATTTGCTCAGCAGACAATGGACTCATTTGGTCATTCTCTTGTCTCAGCCGCTCCTCTATGGTACCGCCGCCTTCTTGTGAGGCGTTGGCAATAAAATGCGCGTCTTCGTTTGGCTTCATATTATCGGTGAGCGCCTTTGCCACATCCTGCATCATGGCCGCAGGGTCTTTACCCATCGAAAAGCTGATGCCAAAAATAATCAACACGTGTATGGCGACCGCAATGACAATCGCTACAGGTAAGCTCACATCACGCTTGGGAGGCTGCGCCGAAAAATGGTAGCTTTGTGAGTCTTTGATATAGGCCACAATGGGTCTCAGCTAATAGGTGGCGCGTATGCGTGTAGAGCATTCATTAATGAGCACTACAACGATATGCACGATGTATGTTGGCGCTATCATAACATGACGTAGAATTATGTCGCTAGCCTAACCGTCAATGTCAAAATTATGGTCCAGCCATTCGATGTTTATGACCTTTCATCCATTTAAGAAAAAAACAGGTCATCGAAAATGTTATAAAACCAATATCGTGTTTATAGTGTCAAATGAATTGTCATAAAACGCATGTGTCCATTTTGAAGCCACGGTATTTGTTATATACTGTTTTAAAACGCTGGTGCTAAGCCCTATAATTGTAAGGATAATAAGTTTGAGCGACTTTGATAACGTGAACAATTCAGACAATTTTGACGAGTTCTTTGAGAACACCGGCTATCGTTTTGATGAGTCACTTGGTAGTGGTTGGGAGCGTATCGCTCAATCGGTTAAAGACATCTATCATAAAACGACAGACAAACTCGAAGATGAGATCTCCTTACCAGTCGCGCAAAAATACGTCAACGAGGCGCTACAAAGCTTTGTAACGGATAATGTAAAAGCCATACTAGAGCTGCGCGTTGAGATGCATGATGATTGGTTTCGCTTATACTGCACGGTTGATGCTGGCGGCATTTATGCTGAAGTGGCCAGTAATTTTAGTTTGATCCATGTCCAACTCGATCGCAATGTCCAACGCTTTGTATTCGGTCAGCAGACGTATACCGATATATTAAATCTGCGCTGCGAGTCTTTTGTTAAGCGCCAAGGTGTCAAACTGGCTATTTGGTTTTATCATAGCGTCCTCAAAAAAGACCCATTGGGCTTTATTCTCTCCTACGTCAATATTGCTCGCCCAAAAGACGAAGTGATTTACCTCGATATTAACCGCTGGCTAAAAAACAACAAAAAGATTATGAGTACATTGTATAAAGTACAGATCAACTATGGAAAGCTTGAAGAAGAGCAAATGGTTTTGAAGGCGCAGATTAACTATCGTGATCTATTGGCCTCAAGCAATAACGAAGATATCATTAGCGACGATGATGAGCCGCAATTGATGCAAGGCCCCATCAATCCGATAGACGATGCCACCGAACCAAGCCAAGAATAACTATTCAAGATAAATCACTTCTCCATAAAAAACGCTGCATCTGTAAGGCTAATAACCTGTAAGATGCAGCGTTTTTTATGAATCAAGATAATCGTCAGCTGCCCCTACCAATAGTTCTCAACAGCGATATTACCCTCACCGCGTCGATTCATCACTAAGCCTAGTGTTTTGAGCGCTTCTTTGGTGTCATCCACCATATCTGGGTTACCGCATAGCATGACATGCGTCGTATCGACATCCAAATCAATACCCGCGCGCGCTTGCAATGTCCCTTCTAATAATAGCTTTGGCAGACGTTCTGACAATGCCCCGTCGACAGACTCTCGGGTGACGATAGGAATGAAGATCAGCTTTGCTGGATTATCCACCAAAGTGCCAAAGTCTTCTTGCAAGCGCTCGATTTGCTCAACGTAAGCAAGTTCATCGAGCGAACGTGCGCTATAAGCCAATACAATGTGCTCGTAATCTTCCCATGTCTTTAAATCTTGCAGCATTGACAAAAACGGTGCTAAACCAGTGCCTGTTGCCAGCAACCATAAGTCTTTTGGCAGTGGTTTTTGGTAACGTGCTAAAGTCAAAAACCCAAATGGCATGGTGTTGAGCAGCAGTTCATCACCCACTTGTAAATGCTGCAATTGCGAGGTAAATGCACCATCAGGAATCACGATAGAGAAAAACTCTATCACCTCATCGAATGGCGAAGACACAATCGAATACGCTCGAAAGATATCTTCATTCAATGCTTCATCAGAGGCTTCATCAGAGGCTTCATCAGAGGCTTCATCAGAGGCTTCATCACTTGCCTCAACCTGCTGGTAATATTTCAACTGGCTGGGATTGACACCCAAACGCACAAACTGTCCGGCGGTAAACTTAAAACTATCGGGACGGCTGACGGTAAAACTAAATAAATTGGGCGTCCATGTGGTTTTGCTGAGCACCGTGACCGTTTGGATATTATCACTCATAACTGTTCATCACTCATATTCTATTAAACTGTGTTTTTATAATATAACTTTGCCAAAGACAGAAAAGTAAGCAAAAAAAGATGCGCCAAGCTTATCATAAAGCAGGCGCATCTTGGTTTTTTAACCGTAACAACAGATAGATCGCAGCGACTTATCTGCCGTATTGACTCAGCGACATTACCAAATGCGAGCCAAACTTGCCCATTCGATCATACTGTTTGGCAAGATACCAAAGAATAGAATAATCGCTGTCACAGCAATGACCATAATACCACCGGTACGAATACCCCATTGTCCAGACACGTCAAACTCGATGAACTGCTTAGGACGTTTGAACAGTGTGAGTAACACGCGCAAGTAGTAGAATAGACCAATCGCACTACCTAGGATAATCATCGCCGCTAAGAACCAGTTGGTTCCTTGTACAGCAGCCAATATCGCAAATAGCTTGGTGATAAAACCGGCGGTCAATGGAATACCAGCCAATGATAACATCATGATAGTCATCACAGCCGTCAATACTGGACGACGCCAGAACAACCCCTGGTAATGAGTCAACTCATCGGCCTCGCCAGACAGGCGATATGGACTCGACATCAATGTCACCACACCGAAGGCACCGATAGATGTAAAAGCATATACCGCCATATACATACTAGAGATGCTATCAGCAGCAGCGCCAATACTGACGATAACGATCATCACATAACCCATATGGGCAATAGATGAATAACCCAATAGACGTTTTAGGCTGGTCTGACGCACAGCCAACAAGTTACCTACCAAGATAGACAAGGTTGCCATCACCATTAGTAGCATTTGCACCGATGGCAATGCCAATAAAGAGGTATCGATTAGGAATCGAACCGCCAGCGCCATCATGGCAACTTTTGAGACGGATGCCAAAAAGGTCGCGATAGGAACAGGCGCGCCTTCATAAACATCTGGCGTCCACATATGGAACGGTGCAGCCGAGAGTTTAAATGCAATACCAAACATCATCATCGCCGCACCCAATATCAGTAGTGGCGATTCAAACAAATTGCCTAGCACCATACTGATTGGCTTAAATGCTAGTGAGCCTACTTCTGCATAGATAAAGGCCATACCCATGAGCAAAGTCGCTGACGCTGTCGCCGACAATACCAAATACTTCAGCCCCGACTCAAGCGAGCGGTTGCGCATATAAGTGTAAGCGAGCAAACCATACAAGGGCACTGACAACATCTCTAGACTCATAAAGAACGACGCCATGTGCTGCGCGCTTACCATTAGTAATGCACCAATGGTCGATAGCAGCATGAGCAAGTATAGCTCTTCTTTATTGTCTTTGAGGTTGGCCAAATACGCATACGATAGCGTACAACAAGCCAGGGCGCAGATCAGGATCACCGCCATATTGAACTGAGCAAAGTTATCAACCACAAATAACTGCTCAGCATTTGGCGCGATAGCGCCACTCTCGATAAAGCCCGTCATTTGCCCAAGTAACGTAACCAGCGCAATATTCAAACCGACTACGGTGATTGTACCAGTGACCATATGCGAGCGCTTGATAGTGATGGCAATCATTACCACGAGTACCGTAATCACTACGGCGATAATCGGCGCGTAAGGCACAAGCCCTATCAAATCATTCATTGTAATCTCATTCATGACTTAACGTGCCTCCATTACATCAAGCAGTTGCGACGCATCTACCTGTGTCACTTGACTGTATATATATGCATTATTGATCCACTGCATCGCGTGACTTGAGGTATCAAGGAACGGCTGTGGATATAATCCGAGCCATACCAAACCAGCCGCTAACATCAATAGTAATGACAGCTCGCGCTTGCCCAAGTCTTTTAATCTACGCGCAGGCAAGCCATGTGACTTAGTCTCTCGCTCTGCCAATGCGGCAATATTATTTTCACCAAATAACGCGCGATGAATCAAAATGAGCGAGTATAGCCCTGCTAGTACCAAGCTGAATGTCGCAAATACTACAAACACAGGATACTGAGCAAAGGAGCCGAATAAAATCATAAACTCGCCAATGAAGTTACCTGTCCCTGGAATACCAAGCAATGCCGCACAGAAGAACATCAATATCGGCGCGTAGTAGCGGAACTGCCCCCACATACCACCCATCAAGGTCAAATCACGCGTATGCAGACGCTCGTACAACTGCCCTGCCATAATGAACAATGCCGCTGAGCTAAGCCCATGTGCGAGCATCTGGATCATCAAACCTTGCAAACTGAGTAACGTTCCTGCATAGATCGCCAGTACCACAAAGCCCATGTGCGAGATACTGGTATACGCAAGCAAACGCTTCATATCCGTTTGCATAAAGGCGAGCCACGCACCGTAAAAGATACCAATCGTACCTAAGGTTATCGCTATCGGCGCAAACTCTTGTGACGCTACTGGAAATAGCGGCAGAACAAAACGAATCAAACCGTAGGCAGCTGTCTTAATAAGTACCCCTGCCAAATCCACTGAACCTGCCGTTGGTGCCTGCGCATGCGCATCTGGCAACCAGCCGTGGAATGGAATAATTGGCAACTTCACCGCAAAACCAATAAAGAAGCACAGCATAATGGGATATTCCCAGCCGCCAAGTGACGTACCGAGCAAGTCATTGTAGTTAAAGCTCACTACCCCTGTTTGGGCGTAGCTGATAATGACCAATACCAAAATACCGATGAGCATGATAAGCCCAGACGCTTGGGTATAGATAAAGAACTTGGTGGCTGCGTATTCTTTGGTTTTGCCAACCACATCATGACCCCAAATGGCGATCAAGAAATAGATAGGAACCAGCATCATCTCCCAAAAGAAGAAGAATAAGAACAGATCAATCGCTAAGAAAACCCCGATGACACCGCCCAAACTCCATAGCAAGTTCAAATGGAAGAAACCAACGCGGCGCTGAATCTCATTCCACGAACAGGCAACAGCTGCCACACCAAGAAAGCCTGTTAAGGCTACCATCATCAGTGATAAACCATCTAGCGCCAAATGAAAACTAATACCAAAGCTCGGTATCCATGGCACACTAAATTCAGCGACCCAAGGCACCGCAGCATCTGGTGCAATAACCTGCTTACTCATGCCACTAAAATCGCCCTGCTGCCAAAGCACCAATGACAAAGCAAAGGTCAACATCATACCGATCAAGGCAATCCAGCGCGGCAGACGTTTATTAAATCGCTCTACCACCCAGCATAATAATCCTGCAATAAAAGGAATTGCAATTAATGCTGGTAGCATCCACGTTTGTTGTAACTCAATCATCTTATACCACCGTCATCATTACCAGCACTAGCAATACAGTCATACCCAAGCCAAAGCTTGTGGCATAACCTCGAAGTGACCCTGTTTGCGTCGCAGACAATACCTTATTACCTGCTGAGGCCAGCTTAGGCAAGATATACCACGTTTTATCGATAGGGTCGGCTTTTAATAAGCGGCCGATGAACAAAAAGGGTTTTACAAAAATTACATCATATAGTGCGTCGAAGCCTAGGCCATGGTAGCACCAGTGATATAGCGCCCCGCCAATACGAGAGCGCTTAAAGCTAGTGAGCATGCGACCTTTATTGACCACATATAGTAGTGCAGCTATTATCAAACCTGCTGCCATGGCACCCATCGCGATATACTCTGCGGTATGCTTAGCATGTGCTTGACCAGCAACTTCTAATAGATGGCCAACGCTCTCTGGCAATACACCCTCTAATGGTGGCGTAATCCAAGCACCAACGGCTGTAGATAGCACTAGCAACACGGTCAAAGGCAACCAATACGATACCCCTGATAGTTTATGCGCATGGGTCTTTTCTTCACCAAAAAATATGATCCAAATCATACGGAACGTATAAATCGCGGTTAAGAAAGCACCAAATACACCCATATAGAACAATACTAAGTGACCTGTTGCATAGGTTTCCCAAAGAATCGCTTCTTTAGAATAGAAACCAACGGTAACCCAAGGTATCGCAGCGAGTGCACCGCCACCGATGATATAGCACCAAAATACCAATGGTATCTTTTTGCGCAGACCACCCATCTTAAAGATATCTTGCTCGTGATGTACCGCAAGAATGACCGCCCCTGATGATAAGAATAATAATGCTTTAAAGAAAGCATGGGTCATCAAATGGAAGATCGCGCCTTGCCATGCACCCACGCCCAACGCCAAAAACATATAGCCAATCTGACTCATGGTTGAGTAAGCGAGGATACGTTTAATGTCCGTTTGTGCGAGTGCACAGAATCCAGCAACGACCAGCGTTAACGCCCCAACACCGCCTACCCAATACAATAGAATACCTGGTGTCAACTCAAACAATGGATGTAAACGGGCAATCAAATAAACGCCTGCCGTAACCATTGTCGCAGCGTGAATCAATGCCGATACTGGTGTTGGACCTGCCATCGCATCCGCAAGCCATGTGTGTAATGGCAGTTGCGCAGATTTACCCATCGCGCCGCCGACCAACATCATGGTGGTTAGCATCATTATTGGGTTATTGACATCAAACACTTCTGGCGCGCGCGTAATAATCTCTTGGATATTAAGCGTGCCGAATTCGCGGAATAATAAAAACAAACCAAAGGCTAAGAACACATCACCAACACGCGTGACGGTAAAAGCTTTCATCGCGGCACGGCCGTTGGCTCTGTCGTGGTAATAATAACCAATCAATAGGTACGAACAGATACCCACGCCTTCCCAACCGAGATATAGCAAGAACAAATCATCTGCGAGTACCAGTAACAACATACTGGCCACAAACAAATTCATATAGCTAAAGAAACGGGCAAAGCCAGTGTCGCCTTTCATGTACCAAGAGGCAAACAGATGAATCAAAAAGCCAATCCCAGTAATGATGCCTGTCATGGTCAATGCAAGACCATCAAAGCTCAAGCCAAAATGCGGCGCAAAGTCGCCAACTTGGAACCACGTCCACAGCGGAACTTCAATTACCGTTCCAGCTGGATTGGTGGTCAAAAAGGTATAGCTAACCACTAGCGTGCATAGTGCTGATAACAGCATGCTACCCACGCCAACAATCGCTGCGACCGTCTCTGATAATTTGTCGCGCATAAAGGCTAAAATCAAAAAGCCAATGAGCGGGAATATAAAGGTTAATGGTAATAAACTCATGACATCATCCTTTCATCTCATTGGCGCTATCGACATCGAGATGCCCACGCTGATGATAAAAACGCAATAATATTGCCAGACCAATTGACGCTTCAGCCGCAGCCAAGGTCAAGATAAAGATAAACATAATCTGTCCGTCTGGATCGACCCAGCGACTACCTGCTACTACAAATGCTAGTGCTGCCGCATTCATCATGATCTCAAGACTCATGAGCATAAATAGGAAGTTACGTCGTACCATGACGCCGCACAGACCGATAGCAAATAAAATACCTGCCAAAATCAGTCCATGGCTCATGGGTATCATACCCAGTACATTGTGCGCCTCAGCAACTGGCTGTACTAAGCCTGCCACCTCGTGGGCAAACGGCACGTTTGACACATCTTGTGCCACGCTTGCTGCTAGTACCATTAGTCTGCCTCCTTGCGCGTAACTTTGTTCGCACCTACTTGACTGCCTGCTTTCATGCCTACCTTCATACCAACATAGTCATGCGGGTCAACATCTTTATATTCGTAAGGCTTAGCCATTTCTACGCCATCATACTGTGTAAGCGTACTGTCATTGTCGTACTGCTTGATACTGCCTACGCTTGGCTTGAAGTTTTGGCTATCATTACCGATGACCTCATCGTCGACTGTCTCTTTACCTAAATGATAAGCGGCGACCAAGGCTGCGAGTAGTAATAACGCTGCAATTTCAACCAGCATGATATATTTAGTAAATAGTACTGTACCGACTGCTTTGGCAGAGATAGTCGTGCCACCCATCATGACCGCTTCATCATGATTAAGACCAATCATCGCGTATAGCACAACGGCAATGATTATCGTCAATCCTGTCGGTATCGCCCAAGTGCCGGCATCAAGCCAACGCTCTTCACGTTCGTCATTACTCATGCCCAAATTAAGCATCATAATAACGAAGACAAATAGCACCATAATGGCACCTGCATAAACAACAATCTCTAGCGCACCCGCAAACGGCGCACCTAATACAAAAAATATCCCAGCAATTGCCAGCAACGACACAATCATCGATAAGATAGCATGCACTGGATTGGCCTGAGTCACGACGCGCAGGCTGGCAAATATCGCCACTGCTGCAAGCGAATAAAACCCAGCCAGTTCAGGATGGTTTAAAATATTCATCATGGCAGCAAACTCCTTAGATCAATCGGTGCCGCTTCATTTTGCGCGGCGCCTTTTGGTTTGTCCGCTACCGCCATACCCGTCACACGATAATAGTTATAATCAGGGTATTTACCTGGTCCTGAAATGAGCAAATGCTCTTTTTCATAGACCAAATCTTGGCGCTTATATTCACCCAGCTCAAAATCTGGGGTCATTTGAATCGCTGTCGTTGGACAGGCTTCTTCACACAGTCCACAAAAGATACAGCGTGAGAAATTAATACGGAAAAACTCTGGATACCAGCGTCCATCTTCACGCTCGGCTTTTTGTAATGAGATACACCCTACCGGACATGCCACCGCACACAAGTTACAAGCGACGCAGCGCTCGTCTCCATCAGGATCACGTGTGAGGACAATACGTCCACGAAAACGCGGCGGTACAGGTACCGGCTCTTCAGGATAAAGGATGGTGTCACGCGGTCTAAGCGCATGACTATTGACCATCCACATGCTGCGGACAATGGTAAATATACCAATGACGGTCTTTTTTATGGTAGTAAACATGGGATTATTATCCTTATCAGCTTTACCCTAGTTCATCAGTGATGGCTACTAGTAATGACTATAACGTTGGAGAAAAGATCAAAATGACCGCAGCCGTAATCAACAGATTGATCAAGGTTACGGGCAGGCATACTTTCCAGCCAAAGTTCATCACCTGATCATAACGCGGACGCATGAGTGAGCCTCGAGCCAAAACAAACATAGTCATAAAGAACAGCGTTTTAATCATGAACCAAAAAGCTGGTGGAATAAATGGAATATCTAAATTGAACGGCGCAAGCCAACCGCCAAAAAACAAGCAAGTCATCAAGGCAGAAATCAAGACAACGTTGACATACTCACCAATAAAGAACATACCAAACTTCATGCCAGAATATTCGACATGATAACCTTCAGCCAGTTCTTGCTCTGCTTCTGGTTGGTCAAATGGATGCCTATGGGTGACAGCAACACCAGCCACTACAAAGGTCAAAAATCCAAAAAACTGCGGAATGATATACCAGCCGTCCGCTTGTGACTCAACAATGGCACGCAAGTTAAACGAGCCTGTTAATGCAACCACACCCATCAATGACAAGCCCAAAAACACTTCGTAACTGATCGTCTGTGCAGCAGAGCGTAAACCACCGAGTAGCGAGAACTTGTTGGCAGAGGCCCAACCGCCGAACATCACCGCATAGACAGCAATACCTGCCATGGCAAAGAAAAACAGAATACCAATATCCCAATCAACTACGCCAAGCGTTGGCGAGATAGGAATAATGGCAAATGAAGCCAAGGCAGTAAACATCGCGACCGCAGGTGCCAACGTGAACATAAACTTATCGGTAAAGTTTGGTGTCCAATCTTCTTTAAAGAAGATTTTGAGCATATCAGCGACTAACTGCAATGAACCAAAAGGCCCGACACGGTTTGGACCGTAACGATCTTGCCACAAGGCCAACATACGGCGCTCATAAATAATCATCATCGCCGCAACCAATACCACGACCAAAAAAATGACTAGCGATTGACCCACCAAAAATAGAATAGACCAAATATCAAAGCTCATGCTATTGGCCAAAAAGCTTGGCACATCAGGGATAATACGGGTAACTTGCATATTACACCTCCTGTGTGGTGGTCGGCGCTGCGTTAATTTGCGCTGTATCGTTGTTGTTCATCATATCGTTAGCTATGCTACCCATCATCGTCACTGGTGCGTCTACTTTACGTACCGACGCTGGCATGGATGGGTGAATGATACTCACCTGCCCGACTGGGTAACCGATACAGCCTTCTGCCAAATAGCCGACCAGCTGTACTGGCAAGGTGATTTGTTGCTTGTCAATCTCTATCGCCAAGTAATCACCAGCAGCTATATTCCAGTCTTTGGCATCGTCTATACCGATACGCCATGCAGCAACAGGTAGTTGCTCTGCGACGATTGGGCTACGTGATGCCATCATTGAGCTGGCATAGATATTATGAATCGGTACCAGTTTCGCTTGGCCGTGCTGCAAGTCAGTTGTATTCGAAGACATCGCTTCTGGCGCCACATATTGACGAGTGGCTAGGCGCTCTAGCTGATCGAACAAGCGCACACCTGGATCACCATTTTTCAGATGACCACCGACTTTGTCTTGGTATTTGTTCCACGCTTGCGGTGAGTTCCAACCTGCCACATTGGCAAAAGGAATCATCGAGCTTGGTGTTTCTTTACCGCTATAACCTTCCATTGAGAAGGTCAGACCAGTGTCCAAATCTTTTGGCTGCATTGGCTCGTGCACTGAGATTGGCGCACGCATAGCAGTACGACCTGAATAACGACGCGGTTGACGCGCGATTTTCAGACCCGTTATACGGTAGTCAGCATCAGGCGCGGCACCTTTAATGCCTGCAAGCTTAGGATGGGTAGCAATCAATGCATTGATAACATCATCTAATTGCGTCCAGTCGACATCACGACCTTCAATGCTGCTATGCACAGCATGTATCCAGCGCCAACCTTCTTTAATGCTGCTCATCGGATGGTAGTATTCGTTATCGTAAACTTGGAAGAAGCGCTGCGCACGGCCCTCAGCTGATATCAATGTACCATCCGCTTCTGCAAAGCTTGCCGCTGGCAATACGATATCTACGTCTTTATGCCAATCAAGGAGCTGATGATCTAATGCAATAACCGTTTTATCAGTCAGTAGCTGCGTCAATTTATTGGCATCAATCGCATCTGTTAGCTGGTTTTCTGCAACCACAACCACATCGTAATCAGTGGCTAGCAGCTCTTCAACTGACTGACCGCCAAGCATACAAACGCCCATGCTATTGGCATCAGGAACCGTTAGATAGATACCTGCCTGTGCCTGATACTGTGCGTTCACTTCTTTTAACTCAAGGTTTTCAGCAGGTGCGCGTTCGACATCATCCTGCGCTTCTGTATTTACACCTGTTTCAGTTTTGTTTGGCTTGGCAGATAAATCTTGGTCTTCTTCAGGCTGGTCATTAGCCGCTTTCGCTTGTGCTGCCTGTACTTTGGCATTATGTGCCTCAACCTGCTGTTGCTCGGTCGCTTTTATTGCCGCGCGTTTTTGGGTCAATGCTTGGGTAATCTGTGCCGCTGCTTCTATCAATGCGGTAGAAGACAAGCTACTACCCGAGACAACTAACGGCTTATCAGCTTGAATCAAGTCATAAGCGATTTGCTGCGCCAACGCTTGCATACCGTCAGTTTCAGCACTTGCATCAGCTGTTTGTGGATCTGCTATGTCTGCTAAATCATCAGCGAAATTAGCGATTTCATCAGCAACCTTGAAGCCAAGTTTAGTGATATCTTCAGGGGTCGCCACTACGCTCACTTTACTGATATCTTCTAACTTAGTTTGCGTTACATCGATGACATAGACTGGGCTTAGCGCATCTTGAGCGATACGCTTAACTGGTTCAGCAAGCCACGGTTGCGTTTGCAGCGCCGCCGCCATTTTCAAGCCTTCATTTTTTGCGGCTTGACGTACTGACAGGGCGACACGTGATGAAGTTTGCGTGATATCTTCACCTAATACGAGCACTGCATCATACGTTTCGATATCAGTCATGCTAGGGTTATAAATGCCTTCCGTGCTAAGCACTTCGATACATTTATTGACCAGTGCTTGCTGCTGATGATTCAGACCTGTTGAGAAGTTATCAAAGCCGACCAGATTTTTTAGCGCAAAGTTAGTCTCTAGACTGGCGCGCGGTGAACCAATACCGATGACTTTTTTATCTTTGATACGCTTAATGGTTTCATCTAATGCGTAGTCAATATTGATTTTGACATGCTTATCATTGATACGTTCAAGCGCTTGCGTTGGACGATCATCACGATTGACATAGCCATAACCAAAGCGACCACGGTCACATAAGAAATAGCGGTTTACTTCACCGTTATAGCGGTTTTCGATACGGCGCAATTCACCATAACGCTCGCCCGGTGAGATATTACAGCCAGCCGAGCAACCATGACAGACGCTTGGCGCATACTGCATATCCCATTTACGGTTGTAGCGCTCAGAGTGGGTTTTATCAGTAAACACACCCGTTGGACATACTTCGGTTAAATTTCCTGAAAATTCGCTTTCAAACTGACCATCTTTGTCACGGCCAAAGTAAACACGATTATTTGAGCCATAAACGCCCAAATCCTCTCCGCCCGCGTAGTCTTTATAAAAACGCACACAGCGATAGCAAGCGATACAACGGTTCATCTCATGTGCGATAAATGGACCAAGTTCTTGGTTGTGGTGCGTGCGTTTGGTAAAGCGATAGCGACGACGGCTATGACCTGACATGTAAGTCATATCCTGCAAATGACAATGTCCACCCTCTTCACAAGTTGGACAGTCATGTGGATGGTTGGTCATGAGTAGCTCAACCATCGACTTGCGGAATGCTTTGGCTTCATCGTCAGTGACCGAGATGTACATATCATCGCCAGGAGCGACCATACAAGACATCACAAGGCGACCGCGACCTGCTTCCATATCGTCTTTATTCTGGAATTGCTTAACCGCGCACTGACGGCACGAGCCTACTGAGCCAAGGGCTGGATGATAACAAAAATACGGCACATCAATGCCGAGTGATAAGCAGGCTTGTAGTAAGTTGTCGCTGCTATCTACTTCGACAGTGGTTCCATCAATATGTATGACTGCCATGCCGCTCTCCTTATTTCACTACTGGCTGTTGGTTGGCTGCCGCATCAATAACATCGACACCAACCGCCTGCGCGATTTTTTGATCAAACTCTGGACGGAAATATTTAATCGCACTCATTAGTGGTTCCATCGCACCTGGAGCATGCGCACAGAATGTTTTACCAATCCATAAGTCACGCGTCAGGCCTTCTAGTTTTTCTACATCGCCAACTTGCCCTTCACCATCATTGATGGCGGTAAGCAGTTTAACGCCCCATGGCAGACCATCACGGCATGGTGTACACCAACCACATGACTCGCGCTGAAAGAAAATCTCAAGGTTGCGCAGTAATGGCACCATGTCTTGTGACTCATCAACGACCATGATAAGCCCTGTACCCATACGGCTACCCGCGTTTTGAATGGTGTCAAAATCTACCACCACATCCAAATGATCAGCGGTTAAAAAGTCAGTCGATGCGCCGCCCGGCAGCCAAGCTTTGAGCTTTTTACCATCTTTCATACCGCCAGCCAAATCTTCAATGATTTCGCGTGCCGTATAACCAAACGGTAATTCCCACAGGCCTGGATCGTTGACCAAGCCTGAGCAGCCAAATAGTTTGGTGCCTGGTGTTTTACTGGTGCCTTTAATATCAGATAACGACTGATACCATTCGACGCCATGATTCAAAATCGCTGGCATATTACACAGGGTTTCAACGTTATTGACAACGGTTGGACGACCCCATGCACCAGAGATTTGTGGAAACGGCGGCTTGGTACGTGGGTTAGCACGGCGGCCTTCTAGACAGTTAATCAATGCGGTTTCTTCACCGCAGATATAACGTCCAGCACCCGTATGCACATGCAAATTAAAGCTAAAGTCTGAGCCTAAAATATTGGCGCCCATGAGATTATTTGTTAGGCACTCTTCGATAGCAGCGACCAAACGCTGGGCTGCCAAGATATACTCACCACGGATAAAGATATAACCGTCGGTTGCACCGATAGCATGGGCAGTAATGAGCATACCTTCGATAAGCTGAAACGGTAGACGCTCCATGAGCAAACGGTCTTTAAATGTGCCCGGTTCCATTTCATCCGCATTACAGATGAGATAACGCGGCAAACCATCCGGCGGCGACATAAATGACCACTTTAGACCCGCGTTAAAACCTGCACCACCGCGACCTCGAACATTGGCCGCTTTAATCATATTACCAACGTCTTTAGGCGACTTAGATAGCGCTTCTTTTAGACCGGTAAACCCTTTTAGAGATTCGTAAGTAGCCAAATCAAGCACGGCATCATGATGCGCCAAACGCCATGTCAATGGTTTGGTTTCGCTAGTCGCTGTGTCTTTATCGCCATAGATCGGAACACGCTGTGCATTCAGCTGGCTTGGCGCTTGGCCTTGACCGCGACGAGCAATTTGCTCTGAAATCGTTAAACTCATGCGTATAGCTCCAATAATTGCGCGACCTCAGATGGCTGGACAGGGCCGTAAGTGTCTTCATCAATCAGTACCGCTGGTCCTTTATCACAGTTGCCCAAGCAGCAAATTGGTAGTAGGGTGAAACGACCGTCAGCAGTTGTCTGACCGTACTCAATACCCAGCTGCGATCTGATCTCAGCTGATAGCGCCTCATAACCGGTCAAATAACAAGCCACTGAGTCACAGATGAGAATCACATGGCGACCGACAGGCTGGCGATAAATACGGTTAAAGAAAGTCGCAACCCCATCCATATCTGACATTGGGATATCTAGGATGTTGGCAATAGCATTCGCTTGCGCATCATCAACCCAGCCGTTGCGCTTTTGCACGATTTTTAGCGCATCTAGCGAAGCGGCACGTGCCTGCGGGTAATGGTGCATAAACTCATGAATGGCAGCAATTTCATCACTGGTGAGAATGCTTTCCACATCTACTTTTGGCATTTTATCGGAAACAATTTTCATAATCTTCTGTCTTTCCTCACTCATCCTGCTCCATCACTAGACAATATCAGTCTCATTAAAACTGGGTTATATCGATAAGCGACCGCATTTTGGTGTGCCATCAGGCAATAATATATTGATGAACAAATACTTTTGAAGCAGCGGTTTTAATCTTAAAGATCAAGATCTTAACGATCACAATCCGCCATCACAATATCGATCGATGCCAAATACATAATGGCATCAGAAACCAGCGAGCCATTGATGACCGATGGCATCTGCTGCAAATGCGCAAATGTCGGCGTACGAATACGGGTACGATAGCTCATCGTAGCCTTGTCTGAGGTGATGTAATAACTGTTCAGACCTTTAGTCGCCTCGACAATCGT
Organism: Psychrobacter sp. Ps6; assembly: GCF_022129235.1. GTDB lineage: Bacteria > Pseudomonadota > Gammaproteobacteria > Pseudomonadales > Moraxellaceae > Psychrobacter. The sequence goes on from NZ_JADQAI010000006.1 coordinate 167,839, forward strand.
CGTACATTCGCCCGCTGGCATCACAGGACCCCAAGATACTGAGATAAAGTGATTAATCAATGTCTCAATATCATTTAGCGTACGGTCTTTTGGCGGTGGTACGGCCAGCGGATGATCCGCTTTATAAGGGCCTTGCGGCATATTGTCCATACATTGACGAATGATACGCAATGACTGACGCATCTCTTCGACTTTGACCATACAGCGGTCATAAGCGTCGCCGTTATAGCCGACAGGTATTTCAAAGTCGTAATTCTCATAGCCCATGTACGGACGTGCTTTACGCAGATCGAAATCCACACCTGTCGCGCGCAGACCAGCGCCGGTCACACCCCAAGCCAATGCTTGCTTGGCATTATACTGAGCAACACCTTGAGTACGACCTTTTAACACACTGTTTTGCAATGCTGCTTTGACATATTCGTCCAAGCGTTTCGGCATCCAATCTAAGAACTCACGAACCAGACGCTGCCAACCACGTGGCAAGTCAGCCGCAGTACCGCCGATACGGAACCAAGCCGGATGCATACGATAGCCCGTCACCGCCTCGATAACGTCATAGGCTTTTTGGCGATCGGTAAACATATAGAATACAGGCGTCATACCACCCGCATCCTGAATAAACGTACCAACGTATAGCAAATTGTTGGTGATTCGGAAAAACTCACTCATCATTACGCGAATGGTTTCAGCGCGCGGTGGCACGGTAATCCCGGCAAGCTTTTCAACCGACATGATATATGGCAGCTCATTCATCACACCGCCAAGATAATCGATACGGTCGGTATAAGGGATAAATGAGTGCCACGTTTGACGCTCAGCCATCTTTTCTGCACCACGATGGTGATAGCCAATATCAGGGATACAATCGACGACTTCTTCACCGTCCAGCTGTAGTACCAAACGGAACGCACCGTGAGCCGAGGGATGATTAGGACCGATGTTCAAGAACATAAAGTCTTCATCACGACCTGAGCGCTTCATGCCCCACTCTTCTGGGACAAAACGTAGGTTTTCTTGCTCGTATTGTTGCTTGGCGGTATTCAGGAAGTATGGGGTAAATTCAGTCGCACGCGCATGATATTCTTTACGCAGTGGATGACCTTCCCAGTATTTTGGCAATAAAATACGGGTCAAATGCGGATGACCTGTAAAGACAATACCGAACATGTCCCACACTTCGCGCTCGTACCAGTTGGCATTTGGCCAAATATTCGTCGCACTTGGAACATTGAGGTCATCTTCGCTCAGCGCGACCTTGACACGTATATCACTATTGCGCTCAAGCGACATCAGATGATAAAACACCGTAAAGTCACTGTCAGGCAAACCCGCACGATGCTGACGCAGACGCTCGTCTATCGCTGATAAGTCAAATAGCATAACGTATGGCTGAGGCAGTTTGCGCAAAAATAAGAGAACGTCTAATAAATCAGCACGCGCCACCCAAACCGTTGGAATCTCATCCACAGTGTGCTGCACGACAAATTTACCAGCGTACTTCTGCTCAAGCTCTGTGATGACTGCTGGGATAGGCTTAATATTAGGATCTGTGTTTTCGACTACCGTGACCATGAATGACGTATTCCTTCATTAATCATAACTAAACTATGTCAACCATAACTGAGCTATGTTAATCATAACCGAACTATGATAAGCGCATAAAATATTGAAGTTATTGCTGTGAATCTAAATGCTATCTAAACTTAGATGCTGTCTAAACCTAGATGCTGTCTAAACCTAGATGCTGTCTGGGCTACGTAAGTTTTTGACAGCGATACGATCTGCTTGCTTACGGTCACGCTCAGGCGTCATTTGCGGCTGATAGATACCCTGCTCATTGACATGGATACCTAACGGGCGACGCTCTTTGGTGATAGATTCTTGCAATAACATCAAGCCTTGAATCAACGCTTCTGGACGCGGGGGGCAGCCTGGTACATACACATCGACAGGGATAATTTTATCCACGCCTTGTACAACAGAGTAGATATCATACATACCGCCTGAGTTGGCACAGGCACCCATAGAGATGACCCATTTTGGCTCAAGCATTTGCTCATAAAGACGCTGAATAACAGGGGCCATCTTAACAAAGCAAGTGCCGGCAACGATCATCACGTCTGCCTGACGAGGCGAGGCACGAATAACCTCTGCCCCAAAGCGTGACAAATCATGAACAGCGGTTAAGGTAGTGGCATATTCGACATAACAGCAAGACGTACCAAAGTTAAATGGCCAGAGTGAGTGCTTACGCCCCCAGTTTGCTGTCGAATGAACGAGGTCTTCGAGACGACCCATAAAGACGTTTTTATTCACTTCATCTTCGATAGGGTCACTGACCGTTTGGCGGGTCTGTGCAGGATAGGTATCTGCATCAGGGTTGGCTTTTGTTAATGTGTATTTCATAACATACAACCTTCATATTAGGCTTGGCGTGGCAATCATCTTGCTCGCGCTGTCGCCATAATTTTATTAATAATAAGTGGCTAATCATCAGCGATCATCGATATAAACAGGCTGGTGTCTTTATATCTTGCTGCCTGTCTTTACATATACTATGGTCTACAACCATCAACTGGCATTAACGCGCAGCTTTATCTTTTTGACTAGACATCGCAAAATCCACAGACGTTACATTACCTGTGGTATTGATATGATCGATGTTTTGTAGATGACGGCGATTGGTCTCAATATTGTTTGAGACATTGATTTGACCGGATGATTGCGCGGGTACTTTACCAGTAGGATCGACCATCAGCTCGTGAGCACCATCAAACTTAGTAATATCTGCTAAGTTAAAGCCAGCAGGCGCGGCATATAGACGTGCCTTTTTGCGTAGCTTGTCAGCAGGTGCCCAATTCATCGCGCCTAAGCTCAGCTCATAAATCAAACCAATAATCAAAATAGTGATAAAGGTAGCAGCAGCAGCAAAACCAAGCCAGCCAGCCTCTCGTACTGACACAGAATACGCGTAGAGATACAGCGCCTCTAAATCGAAAATCACAAAGAAAATCGCGACCAAATAGAATTTAGCAGACAAACGAATACGGGCGTTGCCAGATCCGACAACACCCGCTTCAAATATCTCTTCTTTTTGTAAGCCTTGAGAGCGACCGCCAAGTAAACGCGGTACCACCAGCATAAAGACAACTAGCCCAATGGCGGCTAAGATAAAAGCAACTGCTGACCAATTAAAAGCAGACATGATAATACGTGCTCCTCACCCAATCGAGTGTTAGACACAGCGTAGGCACTGACCCATTAAGGTCGCCTCACGACAGGTATAACGCAGACAAAAACACAAAGCAGTTGTCATTCACTGACACTGTGTTTAAGTAACTGTCATTGAGTCACATGTTAGGTATTTTGCTGGTAATAACCAATTATCAAGCTTATTAACGACGATGTCAGACCTGACCAACTGTAGAGATTCCGGTATGCGCGCGGATAAAGGCTGGTCGCCCAACGCATCTTCTAACAACGTAAGATCAACGTATTAAATCAATATCATATCTGACTGCGTACTTAATTGATTTAATAGCTCATTACACGTGGTTAACAATGACGTGACAACTGGCATAAATTATTTACGTACTATACGCATATCAGTGCCTAAAAGCTAGTTTTTAACTGTATTCGACGGTCATTTTCTATGAAACAAAATGTGTTTTTTTTACCAAAAATTATGATATAGACGTTACCTTATATTAACCCCAAATCCATGCTTTGTTCGATACGCAAACGCTGTCAAGCTATTTACCAAAAATCAAGTGCGCTCATACCCTATTTTCATCATCCAACTCCTCCCCCAAAGTGACCGTTTTTGCTTTATAATGACCCACCTAATTTTACGATAGGTCATCATCAAACCTTAAATTCTATTATCCTTATAACAAACATTATTAAGATATCACTACGATATTAATTTTGGTGATACACACCGCATTCATCTACTTGTGCTATATCAGCGCTACCCTCTTTTTGCTTTTGTCTTACAGGTCACGTTATGAGTCAACTCAATCCCAAACAACAAGAAGCCATGCTCTACGTATCCGGTCCACTACTTGTGCTCGCAGGTGCTGGCTCCGGTAAGACCTCGGTGATCACGCGTAAAATTGCGTATCTGATTCAAGAGTGCGACATGCCAGCTGAGCGCATCACTGCCGTGACCTTTACCAATAAGGCGGCACGTGAAATGAAAGCCCGTGTCAGCAAACTACTACCAAGCGAAAAAACGCGCGGTTTGACTGTATCAACCTTTCACCAATTTGGTCTCCAGTTTTTGCGCTATGAGCTGATGCATACTCCGCTAAAAGGTAACTTTTCTATCATGGACAGCGATGATAGTAAGCGCCTTTTGATGGAGCTGATGATGCGCGACAACCTAAGTGGCGCTGAAAGTCGTGAGCTGGTTGGTAAAGCGATCAAGATGATCTCTGATTGGAAAAACGATTTGATTGAGCCTGACAAGGCGATGGAGACGTTAGACGATCCAGAAGACATGATTTTTGCAACCTTATACGCCCTTTATGAGCGTAACTTGCGTGCGTATAATGCGGTCGATTTTGATGATTTAATTGTACTGCCAACCAAAATCTTGCGTGAAAATAGAGAACTGCGAGACAAATGGCAGAACCGTATTCGTTATCTATTGGTCGATGAGTATCAAGATACCAATACGGCCCAGTATGAGATGATTAAGCATTTGGTTGGGCCGCAAGGTCGTTTTACCGTGGTGGGTGATGATGACCAGTCTATCTATGCGTGGCGCGGGGCGAAGCCTGAAAACATGGCACTGCTAAAAGAAGATTTCCCAAAACTAAAAATCGTCATGCTGGAACAAAATTATCGTTCTACCACCCGTATTTTGACCTCTGCCAATGCTGTTATTTTGAACAACGAGCATTTATTTGAAAAGAAGCTATGGTCAGATAAAGGCCAAGGCGAAAAAATTCGGATCATCAATTGCCGTAATGACGACGATGAATCTGAGCGCGTCGCCAAAGAGATCGTCACTCATAAGCTGCGTTTTGGTAATGAGTGGGAGCAGTATGCAGTACTCTACCGCAGTAACTTTCAGGCACGTATGCTAGAGGCACAATTGCGCCAGCTACAAGTGCCTTATAAGTTATCGGGCGGTCAGTCGTTCTTTGCCCGTAGTGAAATCAAAGACATCATGGGCTATCTACGCCTGATATTAAATCCCGAAGATGACAGCGCGTTTTTGCGTATTATTAATACCCCCAAACGCGGTATGGGACCTGCCACGCTAGAGAAGCTTGGCTTGTTTGCACAAGAACACAGCATATCGCTATTGGCTTCTTGTACTCATGCCGGCTTGGCTCATGTGTTGCCATCCAAGGCTTACGGCACGATAAAAGAGTTTGGCGAATTCATCGAGCACTATACACGCGAGCTGGACCAACACTCAGATCCTGTGCCGATCGTACGCCAGATGATTGATGAGACGGGCTATATTGACTTTGTCCGTAGCGATGCCAAAACCCCACAGCAAGAAAAAAACCGTATTGATAATATTGATATGCTGTATACCAGTATTCAATCTCTCATTAATCGCGCTGAAGAAGACGAAGATCGTACGATTGATACCATCATTCGTAAGCTGGTCTTGCTCGATATGCTCGAGCAGCAGCAAGAAGAAGAGAACACCAACAAAGTCAATCTAATGACCTTGCATGCCGCAAAAGGCTTGGAGTTTGATTTTGTTTATATCATGGGACTTGAGGAAGAGATGCTACCGCATCGCAACTCTATCATGAGTGACACAGTGGAAGAAGAGCGTCGTCTGATGTACGTAGGCATTACCCGCGCGCGTCGTGAACTGACTTTGACGCTTGCGACCCAGCGCCGTGCTGGTGGCCAGATGCGTGTCACCTCAGAGTCCAGATTCTTGGATGAGTTGCCAGAAGATCATATCGACTGGCCCGCCAAGGCCAAAAAGAAAAAAGCCACCAAAGATCCAGAAGCGGTCGCTGATGAGTATTTGGCCAATATTCGCGCTTTATTGGGTAAACGCTAACATCAATATTGGCAGTGCTGATGCCAAAAAGAACTGACTCGGCAAACGCTAACCCGACGTTTTGCCATTTGCTATTATTGACACTTTATAAAAGATATTGGAATACTTATGCCTACCTCGATGCCCGATCAGGAACGACCATCAGTGCTACCAGGAGATTATAATCCGGCTGAATACAGTGCCGAATATAAACTGCTGTATTTGCAGGATTTGGTTGCTGATAAAGCATATGAGGCGATTACAGAATTTTTAGAAAAGCAGTCTGAGTATGAGATTGCAAGCCTACTAGAATCTTTCCCGACTCAAAACCGCCTACTCATCTGGGAGCAAGTACCAGAGGGCATTAAAGGTGAGGTACTTGCTGAGCTCGAGTACGATACCCGCCAGCCATTATTAGAGAATATTTCTTCTCAAGAAATCTCGCTATTTACACAAGATCTTGATGCCCAAGACATCTCTGAGATTTTGGATACCGTTACTGAGAGCGTGCGTACCTCAGTCATGGCAACGCTCGATGAAGAAACGCGCGTCCAAGTCAATAAACTTGATACGTATGATGACTGGGAAGTTGGGAGCTACATGGATCCTGATATTATCCAAATACGGGATGATATCTATCTGGCGGATGTACAGGATTGGCTGCGCGAAAACGAGGATCTACTCGATGACGAAAGCCAAGAGCTGCTCGTGGTCGATCAAAGCCAGCAATTACTTGGGCTATTGAGTCTGGTAGATCTGATTAAACATGACCAAAAAACGTTAGTGTCAGAACTGATTGATACCGCTATCACGATTAATGATCGCCTAGATATCCAAGATGCCGCGGCGATTTTTCGTTCAGAAGATATCCGCTTTGCCCCTGTGACAAACAGCTATGGCGAGCTGGTTGGACAGCTAAATGGCGAAGACATCATGGAGATTATCCAAGATGATGTCGACAGCACTATGAAAAATCTTGCTGGTGTTAGCCAAGATGAAGAGCTGTTCGCGCCTATTTTGACCAGTGCTAAAAGCCGTAGTGTCTGGTTGGGCATTAACCTCTGCACCGCGCTTTTAGCAGCAGCAGTGATTGGACAGTTCGAGGAAGTGTTGGCAGAAGTGGTGGCGCTGGCGATATTGATGCCGGTGGTCGCTAGTATGGGCGGTATTGCAGGCTCGCAAACCTTGACAGTCGTTATCCGCGGTATGGCAATGGGTCAAATCGGTGGTTCTAACCGAGTCTGGCTCCTTAACAAAGAGCTATGGGTTGGCGCGATAAACGGTATCATTTGGGCGATAATCATGGCATTTATTGCCCAATTATGGTTTCATGACATCGAAATTAGTGCTGTCATTGGCTTTGCCATCGCGATCAACATGACGGCGGCGAATGTCTCGGGAATTAGTATACCGCTGATGCTAAAACGTATGAATATCGATCCTGCACTATCCGCCTCAGTGATTCTAACCACTGTTACAGATATTGTCGGTTTTATGTCATTTTTAGGCTTGGCGAGTGTGTTAATACTCTAGTGAATTGTTAAATAATAAAGTATTCAATAAAAATATAGCATTGCTATTTATATATCATTGTTGTTTATACAATAATGTTGAATGGTCTTAATTTATAAAACTTCTAAATCGTTAAGTGAGTGTGTTATGCAAGCTGTACAAGTGAAAGTGGTTAACCCTAAGATTACTGAAGATGAAGCATTTTCTTTGCCAACTCGTGCCACCGATGGCAGTGCTGGTATCGACTTACGTGCTTGTATTGATGAGCCCTTAACGATCAAAGCAGGCGAAACTCACTTGATAGGTACAGGCCTTGCCGTTTATATTCAAGACCCTAATTATGCCGGTATGATATTGCCGCGCTCAGGACTTGGCCATAAGCATGGCATCGTCTTGGGTAACTTGGTTGGGCTGATTGATGCTGACTATCAGGGTGAGCTGATGGTCAGTATTTGGAATCGCAGTAACGAAGACTTTACTCTGAACCCTGCAGAGCGCATGGCACAGTATATCGTGGTGCCTGTTGCTCGTCCTGAGTTTGAAGTGGTTGCAGAATTCAGTGATGAAAGCGTACGCGGTGCTGGCGGATTCGGACACTCAGGTCGTCAGTAACCATTCATTGGCAAGTAAGTTTTGGACAGCGACTTAGATCGTCATTAAGCCAAATCGTAACCAAGATAGCGACTAGAATTTATCTGTTTACATTAATAGAATATTGCGCTGTCCATTTTGTATTCATAATCACCTATTTACCACGTCAATAAGGAGAATAAGCCATGCCATCTTTTGCGGCGCAGCAATCCTTATTTCGTGCTTATGATATCCGTGGTACAAACACGCATTTTACCGATGAGTTTGTACAAGCGCTCGGCAATCGTTTTGCTCAGCTCTATGGCTCTCAACGCAGCCAATTCACAAAAAATGGTAATGCCCAGGCTGCTACTGCTGTTACTTGCCCTCCCGATAACACCGTTAACGTCCAGCAGAATATAGCAGCCGAAATTATCGTCGTTATTGGCTATGACATGCGCCATGGCAGCGAATCGATTGCACGTACACTCTCTACTGTATTAGCCCAACAGGGTTTATGCATTATCCAGCTTGGTCTTGTTACCACACCCATGATGGCATTTTGGGCAAAGCAATATCAAGGTCATGGCATTATTGTAACCGCCAGTCACTCTGCCAGAGACATATTGGGTATCAAGTGGCTGGTCAATCATAAATCTCCCAGTAATGTAGAGATACAAACCCTGTATCAACAATTAATCTCTCATACTCATTACTCATCTAAAAACCAAGTCGAGCAAGCAACCTTAGACTCAGAACCAGACTCACGTCATACAAATATTAGCAGCAGTACTGAATTGTCTAGAACGTTGCCTAAAGAACTGCCTGCCAAGCAAGTAACAGACGTCTATATCGCGGCTATCGAGCAAGTCTTTTGTCAGTTGACGCAGGATAATCAAGCAGCACCTACAAACAACCAAAAAACAGCATCTAAGCTTAATCTGGTTGTGGTTATTGATTGTATGCACGGTGCCACTGGCAACATCACTCAGCGCTTATTTGACCGTTTTTGCCAGCATGTTATTGTGCTCAATGACACGCCAGATGGCAGTTTTCCTCTGGGTAATCCTGATCCAGCCGAGCCCAACCGTCTAACCGCGTTGCAGCAAGCTGTCATTTCTCACCATGCCGATATTGGTCTGGCATTTGATGGTGATGGTGATCGTTTGATGATCGTTGATAATAACGGCAAAGTGGTCATGCCTGATCACCTACTCTACTTATTGGCACGCATTGCCGTTACAGAGCGTCCTGATTCTTTGACCAGCTCCTTAGCGTCTGAGGTGCTATTTGATATTAAATGCGCGCATCATCTGCCAAAGCTACTGGCGGATCTTGGCGCGATGCCAGTGATTAGTAAGACTGGTAGCAGCTTTATGCGCCAACAGGTACAGCATCCTAATAGTCAAATTGTCTTTGCTGGCGAGCTATCAGGGCATTTTATTTTTAATGATGGCCGCTTTATCCCTTATGATGATGCCATATATGCTGCATTGCGCTTACTGCATTGGTTTGCCAAGCCTCGTAATATCTTAGATGATAAAAATGCGCTATCAGATATTCTTCAACGCTTGCCCGCCATGGTCAGTACGGCTGATCATTATTTGCCGATGCCGCAGACTGCTAGGACAGATTGCTCAATTATGGAGCAATTAACGAGGGTTTGTACCTACTTGCAGCAGCTAGCGAGCGTGACTACTCATGCTGATTTGTTTGATATTTCTGATTACCGACTAGACGCCGCTGATCTACCAGCTGCTATATGTGAGTCACCAGTCTGTACTTGCTCCACTGTCAGATCACATATAGCCGTCGAACAAGCCAAGTCTTTATTGCCAGCTGGCACTAGACTTAGCTGCATTGATGGTGTCCGCTTGGATTTTGCGCACGGATTTGGCGTATTACGTCAATCAAATACCAGTAATAGCCTGACTGCACGCTTCGCTGGTGACAGCATGGATGACCTAAAAGACATTCAAGCGACCTTTGCCGCGTTATGTCGCCCATTTAATACAGATCTGGCAACACAGATTGTCGCCATGCCTGCTGAATAACGGCATTAAACCTGTATCGATTAAATATGCTAAAAAGAACAACCCATTTAAAACCCGCCCTTTAGGAGTTAGGAATGACGCTTAATTTAGATGACGCCAAAAACACCGCCGAGGTATTAACCACCGCACTGCCCTATATTCAGCGCTTTGTTGATAAACTCATCGTGGTGAAATACGGCGGCAATGCCATGACCGATCCTGAGCTTGAAAGCTCATTTGCTCGCGATATCGTCTTACTCAAAACTGTGGGCATGCATCCAGTCGTTGTACACGGTGGCGGTCCACAAGTCGACAACCTACTCAAAGAATTAGGGCGTCAATCAGACCGTATCGATGGTATGCGTGTCACCGACAAAAGCACCATGGATGTTGTAGAGATGGTGTTGGGCGGTAGTGTCAACAAATCCATTGTCAGCTTAATCAATAAGCATGGCGGACGCGCGATCGGCCTAACCGGTAAAGATGCCAACTTGATTCAAGCAAAGAAACTGATGATGGAAAAAATCGGTGCAGATGGTATCGCTGTTCCTGTCGATTTAGGGTTCGTGGGCGACGTGGTCAGCGTCAACAAAGATGTGATTAATATGCTGATTGCCTCTGACTTTATCCCTGTTATTGCACCGCTTGGTGTGGATAGCGAAGGCAACACCTACAACATCAATGCTGACCTAGTCGCTGGTAAAGTGGCTGAGTTTTTGCAAGCAGAGAAACTGATGCTATTAACCAATATCAAAGGCGTATTGGGCCGTGACGGCGAAGTGGTCACTGGACTCACGCCAAAGAAAGTCGATGGCTTAATCGAAGACGGCACGATCTCAGGCGGTATGATTCCTAAAATTCAGTGTGCGCTTGATGCGGTACGTAGCGGCGTGAAAAGTGCGGTAATCGTTGATGGCCGTGTGCCCCACGCAACCTTATTGGAAATTTTCACTAACGAAGGCGTTGGCACCTTAATCAGCCGTGAGGTAGATAGTTAGAACAATAACACGTGACTATTATCAGCTGTTAATATACAAGAGCCCAAGCTAATGCAAAGCTTGGGCTCTTTTCTGTTTTTTTAAACTTTTTGGCTTTTAGGGTAGAAATACTTGAACGCTGGTCATGTAGAATAATAAATAGAAAGTTACCTCTCTACGAAAAAGCCGTCTCAAACTCCGCTTCATCAAAACCGCATAACAAGATTGACTGATCTTGATCTGCTAGCTGACCTTCTACAATCGGACGTTTAATCATACTGGTTTTTTCAATCAATAGCTCAATGGCATTGTCCACACTGGCGTCAGCCGCTTGCTTTTGGCTCTCCTCTAGCTTGCGCCATGTCGTTCCACGCTTATTGAGCACTTTATCAATCCCTAGCTCATTTACCCAGCGCTGTACTGTATCTTTATCAATACCTTGTTTTTTATAATCATGAAAATCATAGCTGACGCCCAGCTCGTCTAGCTTAGTAAACGCTTTTTTCATCGTGCTACAAGACTTGATACCGTAAATGGTGATGGTCATGTTGACTCCTTATTATTGCTCATAAATGCTTGTGAATATTTCTATTATACCGAAGGCTGACTGGATATAGAGAATGCATTACTTTTAATCGTCAAACCTGGTAAGCGAATGCATCATATCGTCGCAATTTTTGCCAAATTACGCTATGCTATGGCATTGTCAAATTCCACCTATTTTGAACAGTATTAAACAAATCCGTATTAAATAAATCAGTATCAACCAATTTCGAGCCGACTATGAGCAACGCCGTGACAGCAGACCAGACCGACAACCATTATTATAACCCACAAGCGATAGAAGCCGCGCAGCAAACCAAATGGGCCACTGACAAGCGCTTTGAGGTCAGCAATGAGCCAAGCGACAAACCAAGCCGTTACATGCTGTCGATGTTCCCTTACCCAAGCGGCAAGCTGCACATGGGCCACGTACGTAACTATACGATTTCTGACGTATTAAGCCGTTATTATCGCCTAAAAGGCTATGAAGTCATGCAGCCAATGGGCTGGGATGGTTTTGGCTTGCCAGCAGAAAACGCAGCGATTGCCAACCAGACCCCACCTGCTGCATGGACATTTGCCAACATCGACAACATGCGTGCGCAGCTTAAATTGCTAGGACTGTCCATTGACTGGTCACGTGAATTTGCCACTTGTAGCCCTGAATACTATCAGTGGGAGCAGTGGCTATTCTTGCAGTTGTACAAAAAAGGCTTGGTTTATAAAAAGCTTTCAACAGTTAACTGGGATCCAGTTGACAATACTGTCCTAGCAAACGAGCAAGTCATCGATGGTAAAGGCTGGCGTAGTGGAGCTGCCGTTGAAAAGCGCGATATCCCAATGTACTACTTCAACATCACTGACTATGCTGATGAGCTACTAGACGATTTGGATCAGCTAGAAGGTCACTGGCCGTCTGAAGTATTGACCATGCAGCGCAACTGGATTGGTCGTAGTGCAGGTATGGAAGTCCACTTCCCTTATGAGCTTGCTGGCGAAGAAAACACGCTAGATGTATTCACCACTCGTCCTGATACCTTGATGGGTGTGACCTATGTCGCCGTTGCCGCAGAGCATCCACTTGCACAATACGCTGCTGAAAATGATGACATGATCGCTCAGTTCTGCACATTGTGTAAAAAAGGCTCAGTGGCTGAAGCGGATCTTGCCAAAGCTGAAAAAATCGGTATGGACACAGGTCTGACTGTGACGCATCCACTGACTGGGGAAGAAGTACCTGTTTGGGTCGCCAACTACGTGTTGATGAGCTACGGCTCGGGCGCAGTTATGGCCGTTCCTGCTCACGATGAGCGCGATTATGAGTTTGCGGTTAAGTACAATCTACCGATTAAGCAAGTTATCCATACGCCTGATGGCTATTTTGACGACGCTAAAGCGGATGCTAAAGCAAACGAGACTGAGGTTAATCTTGCTTACACTGAGCGCAATACTTTGGTCAACTCAGGTGAGTTTGATGGCCTAGACTTTGAACAGGCGTTTGAAGCAATGCTTGCCAAACTTGAGCCAAAAGAGCTTGCCAAGAAAAAAATCCAATATCGCTTGCGGGATTGGGGCGTGTCGCGCCAGCGTTATTGGGGCTGCCCTATCCCAATGATCAACTGTGAGCATTGTGGTACGGTGCCTGTTGAAGAGCAAGACTTGCCAGTTGTGTTGCCGACTGATGTCGTGCCTGATGGTCGCGGTAACCCACTCAAAAACATCCCAGAGTTTGTAAATACTACTTGTCCTAAATGTGGCAACCCTGCCGAGCGTGAGACCGATACCTTTGACACTTTTGTAGAGTCAAGCTGGTACTACGCCCGCTTTGCTAGCCCGACTGATGCGCAAAACATGGTCAACAAGTCTGCTGCCAACAAATGGCTGCCGGTTGATCAATATGTGGGCGGTGTCGAGCATGCGGTAATGCATCTGTTGTATGCACGTTTCTTCCATAAGCTCATGCGTGACGAAAACTTAGTCACTGGCGACGAGCCATTTGCCAACTTAATGACGCAAGGTATGGTACTCGCTGGTACCTTCTACCGTGTCAACGCTGATGGCAGTACGACTTACTACTTTGCAGAAGATATCGATATTGACTTCAATGAACGTGGTCAACCGATCAAAGCCATCTTAAAACTAGATGGTCAGCCAGTCACGATTGGTAAAATTGAGAAAATGTCTAAGTCGAAAAACAATGGCGTTGATCCCCAGCTAACCATCGATAAATATGGTGCAGATACGGTTCGTTTATATACGCTATTTACCGCACCTGCTGACCAGACGCTTGAATGGTCAGATGATGCGTTAAAAGGTCCTTATAACTTTGTGAAAAAAGTATGGCGCATTGCCAATGATCATATGCAAGCGCTAACGGCCGCCAATATCAGCATTGATACGCTGAACGGTGCTATCTTGAACACAGAGGGCCTGAGCAAAGAAGCTAAAAACTTACGCCGTAAAACGCACGAAACCATTGCTAAGATTGATAGTGACTTGGGTGATCGTTTGGCACTCAACACCCCAGTATCAAGCCTGATGGAACTTGCGAATGAGCTGACTTCTTTTAACGCCAGTAGCGAGCAAGAGCTACACGTTAAACACGAAGCATTGACCAATCTGCTGATTATGCTGTCTGTCTATGCGCCGCACGTTGGTGAGCATTTGCTTGAGCAGCTAGGCCTTGATACTTTAACGTTGGACTACCCAGCCGTTGATGAAAGTGCGCTGGTACAGGACATGATCACGATGGTGGTACAGGTCAATGGTAAGATGCGTGGTAAGATGGATGTGGCACCAAACAGCGATCCTGAGCAGCTAAAAGCACAGGCTCGAACGATGGAAAGCGTGGCAAAGTTCATCACAGGCGAGATCAAAAAAGAAATCGTCGTACCCAACAAACTGGTCAATATTGTGGTTGCAGGCTAGTCGCCTAGGCTTAGTACTCTAAGCCTTTTTATCATATGAGGATAGCGTTTATGTCATACAAGCATCGAGCTGGACAGTCACAACCAACGCCAAGCGCACTGCACTTTGGTGCAAAACAATCTGGTGGGCGTAAGCTTGCAACCGCAATGCTCGCAGCATTACCTATGTTTGCGATATTGGGTGCAACGGCGGGTCTAAGTGGTTGCGGTTTTCAGCTACGCGGTTATGACACCCCTATGCTGCTTAATGACAGTAAGACAGCCGTCATTATCGAAGATAATCGCACCTCATTTCCTCTAAAATTGCCATTGACACGCCGCCTAACCACATTAGGTGTCGATGTCATTGACAATATGACAGTTGATGATGTGATTCGCAGCAATCAACAAGCTGATGCTAAACCGATTGCAGCGATCGATATCAGTAACGTGCGTTTTAAACGTTACGAGTTGGTGGGTGTATTGACAGAGATTCGCTTGGTACTCTCCGCCGATGTCAGCTACCAGACGATCGAAAATGGCAAGCCCGTCACGCTTACCAACCCCATTCAAGTCGAGCGTAGCTATCAGTACAATGAAGCCTCCGTCAGTACTGACGATCAGCAAGGCGACCAGATTCGTGATTGGCTCTATGACAGCTTAGCACGCCGTATCACGGATCAATATGTGGCGATTTCGCTACCGAAAGTCGCACCTGCTGCCAAACAGTCTGTACTGATGAATAAAGGCGCAACGCCAACGGTTGTTGTCGTACCTGAGAAGTAACTTTTAACAAATACTGTTATGAAGCTCTACCATTTGCAGTCATTTAAGTATGAAGAACAACGAGCGTACGCACTATATATACTTAGTTAGCTAAGCAAGTTCGACAGCGCTCGTCATATTTTTGCAAATACTATCACCTGCTTACCAACCTGTGTCCTACCACGCTATGCAAAATACCTTTATACAAGCTTATCCAAAACTCCTGCAATCTTCGGTTGCGGTAGCGGGCTTGTGGCTGGCGCATGGTGATGCGCCATTACTCAGTCAATGGCTGATTGATGCGCTGCGTCCGCATTGGCGCGCGCAAAACTACGCTATCAAGCGCATAGAGCTGATATCGGTGAAGAGTTGGCAAGAAGTGTTGTCAGAGCTTGGCAGCCAGTCTTTGTTTGATGATGCCAGTGCAGTAATCGTGACTGGCAACCATAAGCCTGATAAAGCAGTTATTGCTGAGCTTGAGCGCTTTGCGGTTGAGGCGCAAACAGGTGCGCACAGTCATAGCGTATTATGGTTAACACCCAAGCAAGACAAACGCAGTCAGAGCAGTAAATGGTTTACCCCTTTTGCTCAATACGGCACTGTCATTGATTGCAATTTATACAACGAGCAGCAGCGCCAGCAGTTGTTGCAGATACAGGCGCAAAAGTTTGGGTTAAGACTCTCGCAAGAAGCGTGGCAGCTATTGATGTCACACACTGAGCACCATCTACTCAGTGCTTATCAAACGCTATGGCGACTGTCCTATTTGTTTGCACCGCAATTAGCGGTTAGCAACAGTGATAATCATGAAGATAACGAGCACTCTAATAATTCTACGCAGCCGGTAAACAACGTGGCACTGGACATCAAAGACTTGCAAGCCGCTTTGGTCAGTGACGCTCAATTTAGTGTGTTTGACTTGTCTGATGCGATGCTCGCGGGCAATAGTACGCAGGTTGCCAAAATCATGTTTCAGCTAAAGGCGACAGATGAGCCGACCACCTTGGTGCTTTGGGCAATCAGTAAAGACATGCGGCAAATTATACAACTGATGGATGGACAAGACCCGCAAGCATTAGGCATTTGGCGTAGCAAGCAGGGTCTTTATCAACAAGCCTGCCGTCGTCAGTCAAAGTCCCAAACTGCCGAGTGGCCTGCTTTGCTCTATCGTTGTGACCAAGCCATAAAAGGCCTTATTCGCCAGCCAGCATGGGAGCTTCTATTGCAAGCAGCATTAGAGCTTGCAGGTAAGCGTTTGTTTGCGATGCGATAGACGAGCCGCTAATGATTGGGCATGCCTTTCTATTTTTCCCCCTTTCTATTACTTTTTTGTCAAAGTCATCCTACTGAAAACATTTTCTAAAACATACCTTTTTCTTATCCATTGCTAAATATATTCTTTCTAATATCCAACCATTAGCAGCCACTTATTTTCTGTCATGTTATCTGTTCTAAACAAGCCTTAACCTTTCGTAAACTAATTATCATTCCCTTTCGTACATGAAGTCTCTACTATATCTACACTTGATTTAATTGTGATTGGATTGTTGTCATGCGCAAAATAAGCAGAAAATCTGCTATTAAATGGGGTGTCATCACCTTAATTATCTTAGCATTAGGGGCTTTGGCCTATACTTTTTTAAAACCAGAAGAAACCACACCTAACTATTTAACCGCAACCGTTGAAGTCGGTGATATTGAAAACAATGTCATGGCGTCTGGTAAAGTAAAAGCGTTGAATACCGTTGATGTCGGCGCGCAGGTATCTGGTGAAGTAAAACGCCTATACGTCGAAGTCGGTGACGAAGTCAAGCAAGGCGACTTGATTGCACAGATTGATCAAGTGACCCAAAAAAACAACCTGAGCAACGAACAAGCCAGCCTTGAGCAAAGTGAAGCTGCGCTACAAAGTGCGCAAGCAGAATCGCTCAGCAAACAGGCAGCACTAAAAAGTGCCTATTCCGATCTTGCTAGCCGCCAGTCTGAGCTCAAACAAGCACAGTCTGATTTTGCGCGTTTGCAAGACTTAGTCGCTATCGATGCCATCTCCCAGCAAGAATATGACACGCAGGCGACCAGTGTCGAGACTGCAAAAGCAGCCGTTGCCAATGCACGTGCGGCTATCGACACAGCTAAAGCCGCGATTGCGACCACAGAAGCCAATATCAACAGTCAGCAAGCAGCATTACGCAAATCACGAACCAACGTCAGTACTGCTGAAGAAGATCTCAGCTATACCACGATTCGTGCACCAATATCAGGTACAGTCGTTTCTATTACGACTGAGCAAGGCACTACGGTCAATGCTAACCAAACGGCGCCCACATTAGTGACGTTAGCAGATTTATCGACCGTACGTATCAACGCGCAAATCTCAGAAGCTGATGTCATTAACGTCAGTGCTGGTATGCCTGCTTATTTCAATATTATCGGTAATCCAGACAAGCAGTATGATGCGACATTAACTGCTATCGAACCTGCCCCAGAGCAGATCAGTAGCACCAGCTCGACAGACGCTGCTATCTATTACGTCGGCTACGTAGAAGTACCAAACCCTGACCGCTTGTTCCGAATCGATATGACGGCACAGATATATATCATCGTCAACGAAGCCAAAAACACTCTATTAGTACCATCAACAGTGATACAAGAAAAGCGAGCTAAAGAAAAAGGCAAATCAACAACGGGCAAGTTTGTACGTGTATTAAAAGATGACGGAACCGTAGAAGAGCGTACTGTAGAAGTCGGTATTGATAACCGAGTAAACGCGCAAATCTTAAGTGGTTTGAAAGAAGGGGAAGAAGTAATCATCAGTGAAGAAAGCGGTAAGAAATCAGGTAGCGGCCGCGTACCTGGTGGACCTCGAATGTAACTTGTGTTTTGACTATGTTGAGTAAGAAAGGCTTGCTAAACATAGCAGCCCTTTCATAACAACACTATAACGCTTATTAGCCTTTATTAAAGACACTGCTATGACTATATCTCAATCCCCTAAACCGTCGACTGAAGATAGCTCTGAAAGTAGCACGGCTCAAAACTTAGGGTCACACACTTTTGCTAATCGCTCAAACAACTCAGCAAAAACCAATACCGCTAACCACTCTGCATCAGGCAAACCCATTATGGAACTATCTGGCATTATCAGAGAGTTCCCTGCTGGTGAGCAAACCATTCGCGTCTTGCATGATATCAATCTGACGATTTACCAAGGTGAGATGGTCGCTATCATTGGACAGTCAGGCTCTGGTAAGTCCACCTTGATGAATATCTTAGGTTGCCTAGATCAAGCCACTGCTGGTGATTATAAGATTTATGGTCAATCCGCCCGTAAGCTTGATGCCGATCAGCTAGCAGAACTGCGCCGTGAGCACTTTGGTTTTATTTTTCAGCGCTATCATTTGCTTGGTGATATCAGTGCCAAAGACAACGTCGCCGTCCCTGCCGTGTATGCGGGCATGGATACCGAGGCACGCACCAATCGTGCTGAGAAGCTACTAACTGACCTCGGCCTTGGCAATAAGGTCAACAATCGTCCCAATCAGCTCTCAGGTGGACAGCAGCAGCGTGTTTCTGTCGCTCGTGCACTGATGAATGGTGGCGATGTTATCTTAGCAGATGAGCCAACTGGTGCCCTAGACAGTAAGTCTGGCGAAGATGTCATGGCGATTTTGCATGACCTCAGCGCACAAGGTCATACCATTATCATGGTCACTCATGATCCAAAACTAGCAGCACAAGCGGAGCGTGTGATTGAGCTAAAAGATGGCCATGTCATCGCTGACTATCAAACTGAGCATTATAAGCACACAGACAAAAAACCAGAATCTATCCTTGGCGAGCATCGCAAAAGTGCCTTTGGTAGTTTTATTGATCGACTGCTTGAAGCTTTCAAAATGTCTTTGCTTGCCATGCGTGCGCATAAGATGCGTACCCTACTGACTATGCTCGGCATTATCATCGGTATCGCTGCGGTTGTATCTATCGTAGGTCTTGGACAAGGCTCTCAGCAGCAAATCCTCGCCAATATTAGCTCGCTAGGCACCAATACCATTACCGTCAATGATGGCTACCCTAGAGGCGACCCTAGACGCCGTTATAATGATGACAATTTGACACCAGAAGATGCAGAGGCGGTCGGCAATCAGCCCTATATTATCAGTGTCAGCCCTCAGGTAAATGCCAGCTCTAGTGTCCGCTATCGTAATATACAGGAGGATGCTACCGTCAATGGCGTTGGTGAAGACTATCTCACCGTCACTGGTGAGACATTAGCATTGGGCCAAGGGTTTGATGCAAAAAGCATTACATTACGTAGTCAAGATATCATCATCGATGACAACGCTAAACAGACCTTTTTCTCAGATATTGATAATCCTGTTGGCGAGGTAATATTGGTTGGTAGTGTGCCTGGACGCGTGATTGGCGTACTTGAAGAGAGCGATGGTGGCTTTGGCCCCAGTGTAACGACGCCTACTATCTATATGCCTTATACGACGGTGATGTCGCGCGTCACCGGTAGTACCAATATTGACCGCTTTGTGGCGTTGCTAGATGATAGTATCTCTTCTAGTGCCGCAGAGACGGCCATTTCTGACTTGATAGAAAGTCGCCATGGCAAAGATGACTTTGAGCTACGAAATTCAGACTCTATTCGCCAGACGATTGAGTCAACGACAGGTACAATGACCCTACTTATCTCATCAGTTGCAGTTATTTCGTTGATTGTTGGTGGTATTGGGGTCATGAACATCATGCTAGTCTCTGTCACCGAGCGCACTAATGAGATTGGTGTTCGTATGGCAGTCGGTGCGCGTCAAAGCGATATCATGCAGCAATTTCTCATTGAGGCCGTTTTAGTCTGTATCCTAGGAGGACTGATTGGTATTGGAATGGCATTTGCCATTGGTGAGCTGATTAATAGTGTGGGCGGTGATAGTTTCAAAGTCATCTACTCACCGACTTCTATTATTGCCGCGTTTGTTTGCTCGACATTGATTGGCGTAGTATTTGGATTCTTGCCTGCACGTAATGCTGCCAAACTTGACCCCGTCGAGGCGCTTTCTCGAGACTAATAATTGATTATTGACTCGCTTTAGCCAAAAATAGAGCAGTCAATATCGATATAATGGCAAAAACTTAAAGAAACTGGAATAAATTGGCAATTTTATAAGAGAATTACACTTTTTTTATCATGTGGGGTTGTAATTGTCAGAATTATATATATAATGTGCTCTCACGTTTAGGGATACAAACACTTTAAACGTTAGGGCTGTTAGCTCAGTTGGTAGAGCAGTTGACTTTTAATCAATTGGTCCCGCGTTCGAGTCGCGGACAGCCCACCATATTTGAAAAGCCCAGTTACTATGATAGTAGCTGGGCTTTTTTTCGTCTGCACTTTTAGTTCTTTATTCTATGTTTACTTATGACGTTGCCTTTTAAAAAGTCGGAAGCTGCCTTTCTTACGCCATAGCAGTTTATGGCTGATCGTGTCTTTAATCGTACGCGGGTATTTGGGTGCTTGAGCGATGAACTCATCAAACTCTGCCCTACTCATCGCCCGCTCTCGACCATGTGCCATCATTATTATTGATGGCTTTAAATCTCTTATTTTTTTTAACGATTGCTTATAGGCTTTGGGGTCATAGACAGGGAACGGCGCAACAAACTTATGGCGCAATTTAATGATGAGATCAGCCGTATATACTTGGCGACTGTGCAGATGAAGTAAAGACAGATCACGATCCGTATGTCCTGGCGTCTCTAACACTTGCCATTCATCGAACTCTGGGACAAGGTCACCGTCTGTGACAGTGATGTCTGGCTTTAGGCTTGCCGAATAATACAGATTTTTAAATGGGCGACCTTGCCGCCGCGCCACATAATACCCTAGATTGATATCGACAAAATGCATCGCTCGTCCACCAATACCGCCGTACCACTGATCTTTCTTGTCAGCAGAGACAATAAGGCAACCTGTCTCTTGTCGAAACTTACGCGCACCGCCCGCATGATCCGGATGCATGTGTGTGACCACCACAACTTTTAGGTCGGTAATGGGTCGCTTTAGCGTTGATTTGATATAATCAAGCACCATCGGCACATCGGCACGGCAGCAGCCATCTAGTAGCATTATTTTATCTGGATATACCGCAAGGTAGCTACTCTGGATATACCCCTCTAAGCGTACAATCTCACACGAACTCATTTATCATCCCTGATCATCTGATCCTAGTGTCTTTGTATTTTTAGTATAGCGATAATCAATACAAAACAAATCGTTTTCAGTGAACGCTTGTGACCACCGTTTTGTATGATTTTTTCACAAAAAAACCCAGCGCTTAGGCTGGGTCTCTTATTAAAGATGGATTTTATATATATAAATTACGCAAGATCACGTACCTTTGGTTCACGCTCCCACAGACGGGTCTTAGCATTTTCGATAAAACCAGCAACGTCATCAAGCGGCGTCACAAACGCATCTTTTTCGATAGGCAATTTGCTCAAGATGTGTTCTTCAGTCGCAGGGCAATAAGCGATCGCTTTGCAATGTGCATAAGCATCATTGAACCAATCTAGTGCTGCGCTGTCCATGGCCAGCTTTTTGGCTGGTGGATGCATGATGATACTGACCACAGCATCAAAGAGCACAGAAGGGCCACCAGCAAGACGTTCGTCCGCTTGAATGTGCGTGCCATCGTCTAACGTCACTTCTTTATTAGGCGCGACGATCTTGACGCTAGCACCAGCGTCGATAGCGGCTTGTTCAAACTTCTTGACTTCACTATGGCTTGAGCCTTCAGCAACTAAGATACCGACCAAGCGACCTTTTAGGCTCTTCGGTGAGATACCGATGGTTTGAAGCGCTTTTGACGTTCCTAGATCCTGTACAGGTGCAGCGGCATCAGCAGGCTCTGGTAATTCCATACCAAGGGCATTTGCCACACGGTTGGCCAAGTCTTCATCGATATGCGGCAGATGGCTGAGCATACGAGTACGTACATGTGCAGTGTCTACTTTACCCAGCTCAAACGCATATGCAGAGGCAATGTGTGCCTTGCCTGCATCGGTCTGGCTACGATAGAACATACGCGGCTGACTGTAATGATCAGCAAAGCTTTCTGCTCTGATACGACCTTTAACGCCATCATCCATCTGCTCTTGGAATGAGGCAAATCCGCGTTTGGCGCTTTCACGTGGGCGTGTTGGATCAAGGCTTTGTGGTTCATAGAGCACCCGCGTTTTAGGCACCTGTATTTGCATATGACCATCTTGCTGGTTGTTGGCAAACGGGCATTTTGGCGCATTGATTGGAATTTGCGCAAAGTTTGGTGAGCCCAAACGTGACAACTGCGTATCTAGATAACTAAATAGACGACCTTGAAGCAATGGATCATTACTGTAGTCGATACCAGGTACCACGTGTGATGGACAGAACGCTACTTGCTCCGTTTCGGCAAAGAAATTATCTACATTGCGATTCAAGACCATTTTACCAACGATTTTCACCGGTACTAGCTCTTCTGGAATGAGCTTGGTCGCGTCTAAATGGTCAAATGGGAAGTTATTCGCTTCTTCTTCAGTAAATAACTGAACGCCAAACTCCCACTCAGGATACATGCCATTATCAATTGACTCAAACAAGTCGCGGCGATGATAATCAGGATCTGCGCCAGAGATTTTTACGGCTTCGTCCCATGTGGTTGACTGTACGCCAAGTACGGGTTTCCAATGGAAACGTACAAAAGTGCTCTTACCGTCTTTATCAATCAAACGATAGCTGTGAATACCAAAACCTTCCATCATACGTAAGCTACGTGGCAGACCACGATCACTCATCAGCCAGATTAAGTTGTGCATGGTTTCAGGGCTCAATGAGACAAAATCCCAAAACGTATCATGGGCAGACGCCGCTTGTGGGAATCCGCGATCTGGCTCAGGCTTGACCGCATGAATCAAATCTGGAAACTTAATCGCATCTTGGATAAAGAAGATAGGCATGTTGTTACCAACGATATCCCAGTTGCCCTCTTCGGTATAGACTTTGACAGAAAAACCGCGCACATCACGTGGCGTGTCTTTTGAGCCTTTGTTACCAGCAACGGTCGAAAAACGGGTAAAGAGTGGCGTCTGCTTACCAGTCTCGGTAAGGATTTTGGCCGTTGTATACTCTTCTAATGATTCGGTCAGCTCAAAATAGCCATGTGCCGCACTACCGCGAGCATGGACGATACGCTCAGGGATACGCTCATGATCAAAGTGGTTGATTTTTTCACGTAGTACAAAATCTTCTAAGAGCGTAGGACCGCGTGCGCCTGCTTTTAGTGAGTTTTGATTGTCAGAGATAGCCACGCCTTGTTGGGTGGTCAATACTTTGGTGTCATCGCCTGCGCGTTGGTGGGTTTCGCCCCCATTGCCGCGTTCAGTATTCATGTCTTTGGCTGGGTCGGTATGATCGATATTATTATTCATAAAACATCCTAGCTAATGAGTAAAGTAGTCTCTTCTAAGACCATTAAAAATGTGCTTACACAGGTGTTGTATCCTTTGGGATAATACTGACTTCATCTGTCGATTATTTGTCTGTGCTGCTGCATGACCAATTATTAAAAAAGATAAAGGAATAAAAGGCATACGGCTTATCTTACCCAAAAACTGAGTCGCTTATAGTTGCATATATAGTGAACCTTGTTGATGTTTGGTTAAAGTTTACGTGCGCAGTCACTCAACCGCTTGACGACTTTTGAGTGAGCCCAAACGTTAACAATCCAGTCTTGTAATGTAGTTATTCTTTAAGGTATGCTTTTATGGCGTACTAGAGATCATCGATAAATAACATTGGCATGGTTTTTAGCCATATATTTATCTCTTTTTTATATAACTATAAGGCTATCAACTATGTTACCAACTTCGAATTTCTCGTCCAAAAAACCTTACCGCTCATTATTGATGGGTGCATCAATGGGTCTCATGGCATTGACTGTCAGCCAAACAGCGGCCGCTATCACGACCAAGAACGTCACTTATACAGTGGATAACCAAGCGTATGAAGGCTATTACGCCAAAGCAGATAAGCCCAATGCTCCTTTTATTTTACTCATTCATGACTGGGATGGTTTGACAGACTATGAGCGCAAACGCGCTGATATGCTAGCAAATGAAGGCTACAACGTTCTGGCAGCAGACATGTTTGGGCAAGGCATTCGTCCGACCTCTGTCGAAGAAAACAAACGCTTAACAGGCGAATTGTATGACGATCGCAACAAAATGCGCCGCATACTACAAGGTGCATTGAATGCTGGACGACTGGAGGGCAATGATGTGCGTAACGGCACGACCATGGGATATTGTTTCGGTGGTACGGTTGCATTAGAGTTGGCCCGTTCAGGCTTCCCGCAAAAAGCCTTTGTCCCCTTCCATGGCGCCTTTGATATTCCGACTGGTCAAAGTTATGACAAAACCACTGGAGAGATATTGGTATTCCATGGTTCAGCTGACCAGTCTGTCTCTCTAGAGAGCTTTGCGACTCTGGGCAAAACGCTAGAAGCGGCAAAAGTTCCTCATGAAATGGTCACTTACAGTGGCGCACCCCATGCTTTTAGCGTATTTGGCAGTGATAGATATGATGCCCGTGCCGATGAACGCTCTTGGAAACGTTATTTGGACTTCTTAGCAGATGAGTATAAATAATTTAGCAGCATAAAAAACATCAGTAACTGCATAAGAAATGCAAAAAAAAAGACACCTCAACGAATCATCAATGAGGTGTCTTTTTTTGATGTCCTAATCATTTAATACTTCTGAAAGACCAATAGCTGATTATTGGCAGGCATCGCGTACGTTTTGCTAAGCGTTAGATGATGAGTACTTGCCAAACTGACAATATCTTCTTTATGACGGATCCCGCTGTCAGAATTACCTTGCCTTAACATCGCATCAAATCGCTGGTTGCCCGCGCTAGTATAGTTACCATGCTCGTTAAATGGGCCATAGACAATCAGCTTACCATCTACAGGTAACGCATCACCAGCCAGTACAAATAATCGTTCAACTAACACCCAGCTAATGATATGTAGCGTATTGGCCGTAAATATCACATCATAAGGCTTGGCTATATTACTATTTGCTGACTGACTATTGATAGGTACAGAATCGTACGCCAAATCAAACACTAATGGCAGAGATAGATTAGGCGCAGGATAAGCATGATACCAAGCTGCTATATGACGGTGATTGCTAGTGACATCGCTGGTTTGCCACTGTATCTCAGGTAAATGCGGCGCAAAATAAACACTATGCTGACCCGTTCCAGAGCCAATCTCTAGCACGTGCGTAAAGCCTTGCAGCTCGTTTTGCAATACTTCTAGAATGGGCTGTTTATTATTCTCACACGCTTGAGAGAATGGCAACGCGTCGATATCCACTTGGCTGTTTAGATGATCGTTTTGCATTGATACGCTCCTTCGACTGCCCATTACATTTGCAGCATATTTCGCGAATCACTGGCAAAATATGCTACTAATAAATACCCGCCTCAACGCCAGCGGCTAACGTCATGGCAAGCTCTTCTACTTGGTCAACATAGCTGTCTTGCCACTCGCCTTGTAGTATCAGCGCCTCTTGAATCCATGACCAACGCAGCCCCGTTGTAATCATCTTCATCGCAAGCTTGGTACCCGTACCATCATGCCCTGCACGTATATATAGTGCAAATGGCATGCCTTGCTTCTCTTCCAACACGGGATAATAGCAGCGGTCAAAGAAGTCTTTGGTCAGCCCTGCCATATATGCCAGATTTTCAGTCGTACCTAATAGCAAGGCATCAGCAGCCAATACGTCTTCAGGCTGCGTGTCCTGCGACGACTTCAGAACGACATTGATATCTATATCAGGATGATTGGCACCAGCATACGCCGCTTGCGCCAACTTCTCAGTATTAGGCGATGGTGCATGAGCGACAATCAATAACGTTTTTGCCATGGTATTAGATGCCACGAGCAGTACGGAACGTTAAGTTCTGCATGATATCAGGATGAATACTATTGGCCACTGGACAAGTCAATGCGGTGTTATAAAAGATCGTTTGCGTTCTATCGTCAAGTTCCTTATCAAAGGTCACGATGATATGGATCTCACTCACGCGTCTTGGATCAGCGGCCATGACTTTGGTCACTTCAGCCGTGGTGCCTGCAAGGTCAATCTCCATGTCACGGGCCTTGATACCCATGATGGTCAGCATACAACTGGCCAAACTGGTCGCTAGCAAATCAGTCGGTGAAAACGCCTCGCCCTTGCCTTGATTGTCGGTTGGCGCATCGGTGATGATTTCATTATTTGATTGCAAATGAATGGCGGTGGTGCGCAAATCGCCTTGGTAAGTTACTTTTGATGTGGTCATGGGGGTTCTCTTGTGTGGGTGTCATATACTAAAACATAGTGAATAAGGCGAAAATATTGATAAAGTTATATAGTTTATCTCAATATATTTCATGAAATCACTGATACTAATGAATGATAAGCTAAACTTTCAATTCAAAAATTTAGCCATGCCCTCTAAAACTAATAGATTTTTCTATAATACTCTGCAAATGTAATATCTTTTCTTTATCCGCTGGTAAATCTAAAAAACTATTAGCCTCATCTATAGATTTGAAGTTACCTTGCTGTCTGATATGAAATAAAAATAGTTGTTTAAAATATTTTTGAATTTGAAATCCATAAGTCTTAGCTATTTCACTTTCTTGTCCAGCATGTACATTTCGGTTTCGATACTCCCTCAGGTGCTCAAGTATCTGTTTATGGTATTCATAATCCTTAAAGATGAATGCGCACCGCGTGGTTACAGAATCACAATTACTTTCATTCGGTGCTGCTAGAGCCTCTAATGCTCCCCAAACTCTCAAGATAGCAACATTTTGGTTTTTTTCATCAAAAGCACGGACAAATCTCAGCATACTATCAGATATAATACTTCTATACTTATTATCAAATTTATAAAAAGTATTAATTATATTTCTTACATTTTTAACAGTATTTTTCTCATCTCCAAAAACATGCACTTTAGCTTTAGAATAGCTAGGATCGTACCAAAATGTATCCTCGAAAATATCCCCTGATGCATTGTGTAATGTATGAAATTCTCCTAAACGAATTTTATTAATTGGCTCATACTCATCACCAATTATTTCTGAAAAACTATTACATTGTATACAGAAAAAAACTACGCAAAATGTCAAGTGCTTTCATTGCCTTATTAGTAGCAATAGTTTCAGACTTAGCTTCTATTTCTACTACCACTTTAATATAACCGTTTGACTCAGTTTCTTTACTATCTCTATTTTCATTTATTAATTTTTTTCTACCTTTAAATTTTTTAGGAAAATCATATTTATAAAATCTAAAAACAAAACCATCAAATATTATTTTTTTTGTATGTAACAATCTCATAGACAAAGAAGTCAATAAATAATAATTATTATTTCTCCTTTTCAATTCTACAACTATATTTTCTTTAAGAATAATAAGAAATTTATCTGCTTCGATTTTAGTACTTTTAGCGGCTTGCCACACTGTTTTTTGCACAAGAGTATGTTTATCCAAGTCATCAGCTATACTTGGGAAATCTATCATACTTTCTATAGCGACCATAGCATCATGAAACTCAAACCCAGAAAAGCTAACCCTGTTATTCTCCAACCTCTTTTCATCATCAATCTTTTTTAGAATAATACTAGGCTTCAAATTTTTATTTTTCTTCCATTGAACTTTCAATTTTTTACTCCAAAACAATATTTTTATTAACAGAAAAATTTTTCATATCACATATTAAGAAGCCTTTTCTTATTTTCTCACTACTGACTCACTCTCTAAAACAAATAACTGATTAATCAATATAAACTCTCGAATATCATCACTTAGATCATGACGAGGCTCTTGATGTGCCCGATTGTTACGATAAGCCATATAGACACTTGTAAACAGCGATGCTCTGCCTTTAGATTCACCTAAATCTAAGTTTTCCCAACACAAAATCGAATCGTCACCTTGGAATGCTTTTGCAAACAGCTTAACGCCACTTTCATTATTCAAGCCTGTACGCGCTTTGACGATAGACTCAAGCTTTCGGTATGCACTCATAATTGCACTATCTGGATTCTTATCAAAATCCAATGCTAGCTCAATCAGGCGTGGGTCAAGCAATGCCATAGGAATAGTAAGCGGAAACTCACTAAAAATACTGCGTTCACGATCCTTATAGAGATAAACAGCGTCATGCCATCTATTAGGACGCACTGGCTCGATACTATTGATATATTCCAAATCTTTCACAGTTAAACTTGGATTGGAGATACGTTCAAAAATCGACTTTGGAATAATGTATTCATTAATACTGTCTGTATAGTTGCGTAATAGGTTTAAGACGAATGCATATCCTTTTGGTGCCTCTCCATTGTAACCAGAAGCAAAACCACCTTTGATGATAACCTGAATATCATATTTGAGAGTTAGCAATAGCGCATGTGAATAAGTTTCTTCAACAGTGAGTATTTTCACGTCTCTTATGTCTTCACCAGCATGTATAAGCTGTATGACTGCCTCTTTACATATTTGTGTGACACCGCTGTCGCCTAGATATTGAATACCCGCAAATTTAGCTTTCACTTGTTTTTTACCTCAGTTACTTAACACCAAACTCTACCATTCTTTTCCCTAATCTTCTTTACTCACTTCTATCCTTCTTCCCACTTACTCTCTACAAGGTTATACACCTCATCATTATCATGAGGCGCAATGTTTGCCTTTAACTGAAACGACTCTCCACCCACTTCTTTCCAGCACTGTGAAAACCATTGGATAAGCTCATCGATTGCGATACTCCATAAATCAAACTCTTCATCTTGATTGGTATATCTCTCTTCAATCTCATAAGGGTAGACATGCTCTATCTCTAACAACTCTGGAGCAACAGGCGATGGATACTGTGCTTCACCATTGACATAAACGAAGTGCTCGGAGTTATTTGCGTCTATGAAAAAAGCTCTGACTGGAAACCCTTTTGTAAATTCGTTAGCAAATACTTCAAATTCTAAACTCACCACTTCCTTTGGATAGTCATACGCAATCAACTCTTTTAAAACTGGCTTTATACTAGAAGTAAGTCCGTGTAGATGTTCTCGAACTTTCGCTGAAAACTCCTGCTCGATATCCATTCTTTTACCTTTCTATAATGCTGTATTAAGCGGATTCTATTATCATTTAGAACGTAAAATATCGACTTTATATTATTTGTCTACACAAAGCTTCAAAGTCAGTCTTCATCGGTTTAAGCCATCTCTCATGACTTTTCATGTTTACTGGCAAACAGTATGAAATAACAGAAACCTAGTCCTAAAATATTAGTAGTAACGGGGTTGAATGCGCCCACCAAGTATTTTGGGCTTGATAGACCGACGAAAAGTAATAATAAGCATAGCGTTACCGCTGCTATATACACAGGAATATTCGATTTTTTTAAGAATATGATTAGGCAACCTAAAATTATTTCACCAATACCAGCTAATGGAGAGGCAATACTAGCAGGGATCCTAAGACCACTTAGCGAAACTAAATCCACTTCAACTGCACTTAACCACAGTATTTTGGGTACTAAACCATGATAAATGAACAAAAATCCTAATAGTAATCTACTAACAAACGAGACATGAGAAAGCTTATTGTTCTGCATCTAAGAAGCGTGCCTCATGGTCCGGCGATGGTAAAGTACAATAATCGTATTTACCGAAAAGACTATAGCGATTTAAAGCAATCCGGTCATACACCCAATCACGTAACGGCTTTGGAATCACTTTAAAAATGCAAACTATTTTCCATGGATAGCTCAGCTGAGTCATTATTTGAAAAAATGCCTCACTCTTTTGAAAGGACTGGTTGCCCTCTACATAGAGCATAGTCTCATAAGACTCAGATGGTAGACCAAAATGAAGAAGTATCTGTTTGCCTTCTTTTGATTGCACGCTGCACAACTTAAAAACGCGCTGTCGATCATGCTTGATAATAAAATTGCTCCACGCATTGCAGAGTTTACAAACACCATCAAATAGAATGACTTTGTCTGAAACACCAATATTAGGAGGGAGTTCGTCAGTACTCATCTTTTTACTCTACTAAATAATCACTTATTGTTGAGTAAATTTAACACTAATATGGCTAAGCAACAATCTAAATGTAGAAGTAGAGTGTGGTTTGATGAGTCTTAATAGTAGATAGCCAAGATTAGCCAAAGAACAAATACAAGAGCAAAAAGATACAATAACACGGGATATGGATAGAGGAAGTAACTAGGTAGAGACAACTAATGAGGTTGACTAGGGCAGAAACAAAATTGTAGACAAAGAAAAGCCCCTTGATACGTTAGTATCAAGGGGCTAGTCAGAATAGAGAGCTGACGATGACCTACTCTCACATGGGCGAACCACACTACCATTGGCGCAACGATGTTTCACTTCTGAGTTCGGGAAGGGATCAGGTGGGGCCATCGCGCTATTGTCGTCAGCAAAGGGGGTTAGATATGAGTCTGTTATAGTTTTACTTATTTGACTAAGTATCACATAACCTAACTGAATCAAGGTTAACGGTGATATCGAAATGTTCTTTCTTTTATTCTATAGCGTAAGCTATACAAGATAGATTAATTAGACTTATATACAAACCACTTGGGTGTTGTATGGTCAAGCCAAACGAGCAATTAGTACAGGTT
>NZ_JADQAI010000007.1 GCF_022129235.1 Psychrobacter sp. Ps6
CATGTGAGAGTAGGTCATCGTCAGCTCTCTATTCTGACTAGCCCCTTGATACTAATGTATCAAGGGGCTTTTCTTTGTTCAGTATTATTGGAATTTGATTTTCAATTACTATGATCGTTGATGCTAGATTTTCACAATGCAATTTCACCGTATTTGAAAGATATGCGAGTAGCAGAAGCTATAGATAACTGGGAAAAGTCTTAGAAATCGAAGTAGAAGTTATTGCTTATATTTCTTATAACATGTCTATAATATATGAGAGTAGAGATCAAAGAAAAATTGGTGATTTTGTAAAGCCTAGTATCTGGGTTCATGGTAATAATCTTGAAAGATTAGTGCAGTGATATAATTTCTATAATACTTGTTCAGAATTTCAATTAGATGTCATACAATTTCATCAGCAACTTGCAAGGACAGTCTTAAGTGAAATATCTAAATAGAAGTGCTATTACAGTATATAGAACAGAAAGTTTTTTAAACTGGGTTAAAAAGAGTCATCCTACCTTGGAGAATTGGAATTTAGATACATTAAACCATCATCCAAATGTATATCTATTTGATATGGAAGATCAAAACTGTTGGGGTAACTGTTTTGAGGAAAATTTCGGAATTATTTTTGAACATGAGATGGGAGATTTTATCCATGGTAACGCTAAAGCGCCTGTCAAAGTCACATTTGAGTCGCATAGTTCTTGGTTTACATTTGAATATTCTGAGGTAGTTTCTGACTTATCTAAAAATAATTTAATACTATACGATGACTAAGAAATAACTTAACTCAACTTATCTGGTTATCTGGATGTATTGAGATGGCTATAATAAATGCTTAAGTCTTTTAAAGTAAATGATATCAATGAACTCGAACAACTTGAGCAAAAGCTATACGAGTCAATGGATAAGACCTTATTGCAGATTAACTCCAACGTCAGTTCAATCTCTTCACAAACGCTTTTTTCAAAAATGAAGTTTAGCGGTATAGGTTTTGATCCTTTAGACTCTAATCGTCCGCTCAATATCATTAAACAGATCAATCAGTCTTTCACTTATCTAGCATCGTTTTACGCATTGGAAGTTCTATTTACTGAATATCCAGAACTAGCTCCATTTCAGCTTAATCTAGGAACTGCTCCAGGCTCTGATATTGAATCTGAATGTGGTGGCTTAGCTGCTGAGGTTTTTGCTGCAGTGGCTCCAACAAGTAATCAAAAACTTAAGAAAGATATAAATAAAGTACTAGCAACTGATGCCAAATTGAAGTTTGTGTTTTTTATATGCCTTAATTTTGAATTAGGTCGTCAACCTCAACTAGAAAAAGAGGGCGTAATTGTTTGGGTATTAAAGGGCGCAAATGTGATATAAAAATTATTAATTCAGGGCAAAAATAATAGGAATTATTATTTAATTCATCTTTCTCAAAACAACTCACCCATCTCAAACTCTTCTTCAAAATCAAATCCCAACTGCTCGTTTTTACGCAGTCGCATGAGCTCAATACGCAGTTGACGCCCTGCGATAAGTCTTAGTACCTCGCGTTGCTGCTCTGTCGTCATATGATGCCATCGTTGGCGCTCGGCTCGACTGCGCAGGCAACCAAAGCAATAGCCTTTTTTATTGCTTTGACAGACACCGATACAAGGGTTGTCAATGTCGAACAGCTCAAACTGTTGATTCATGGCGACTCCATTGCTATTACCGTCATTCCTTTGACTGGCACAAAACGATTATGACCATATTATTATGTCGCAAATGCCGACTAATAGTGTGCCGTTTTATTGTTATTATTTTTGCGCATCGGGTGCTATGCTTAGCGTCACTGGCCTATATAAGACAATCATAACAAAATTAATAAGTGAGATGATACGTGAACCTGATTTATATCCATGGACTAGACAGCGATGCAAACTCGACCAAAGGGCTGTTGTTAGAAAAATATTGCCAGAGCCATCATCTTGATATCACGGTGCTGCGCCCTGATCTTAATAAATCGCCTGCGCAAGTGCGTGAGCAGCTGCTGTCATTGGTAGAAGGTTTGAACAATAGCAAAAATGAGCAGACGGGATCGTCCAATACAGTATTGGTCGGTAGCTCATTAGGTGGTTATTTTTCTACCTTAATCAGTAACCAAATAGGTTTCCCCGCACTTTTGCTAAACCCTAGCACGCAGCCTCATATTACCCTACAGCGTTTTTCTGATAACTTAGTATCAAATCAAGTTAGTAGTGATGAGTCATCGGATAATAACGTCCTGCATACGACGGCGGGTGGCTGGAGTATTACGCCTGCAGATTTACAGTGGTTTGCAGATCATCGGATATCTCAAGTCACTTATCCCAATAGAGTTGCCGTACTGCTCAAAAAAGGGGATGAGCTATTAGACTCTAAGTTGTCTCAGGCCTTTTATGAAGGGCAGGGTGTATCAGTAACCGTACAAGCAGGCGGCGATCATCGCTTTAGTGACTTCGGTGAGCAGCTACCGATGGTGATAGAGATGCTACGAGAGTTAGTAAAGTCTTAGATAGACGACATTATATGACGTGAACAATGGACTATTGACCTTAACGTCGCTGTTTTTGGTTATAATGGTTTTATAGAGTTAAACGCACATGAATAGTTAAGGATGCATTTGTGAGTCAATATAATGCGCAATCGTTAGAAGTTTTAGAAGGGCTGGAACCTGTCCGTCGTCGCCCAGGTATGTATACCGATACCACGCGTCCAAACCATTTGGCGCAAGAGGTCATTGACAACTCGGTGGATGAAGCGTTAGCGGGTTATGCCAAAACCATCAAAGTGCAGTTGCACAGTGATGGGTCGCTGTCTGTCGAAGATGATGGGCGCGGTATGCCGACGGATATTCACCCTGAGTTTGGTCAATCCGGGATTGAGCTGATTTTGACCCGTTTGCATGCGGGTGGCAAGTTTTCGACCTCCAATTATGAAGTCTCCGGCGGTTTGCATGGGGTGGGTATCTCTGTCGTTAATGCGTTATCTACGCGCGTTGAAGTGACGGTATGGCGTGATAGTACCCAGTTTGATATGGCGTTCGAAAATGGCGCAGCCGTGACGCCGTTGACGGAAGCGGTCAGCTCCAACAAACGCAAACGTGGTACGAGAGTGCACTTTTGGGCTGATGGTAGCTTTTTTGATACACCAAAATTTAATGTGAAGCAGCTCAAGCACAATCTAAAAGCCAAAGCAGTTTTGGCAGCGGGACTGACGATTGAGTTCACCGATGATATTAATGATGAAAAGGTCGTTTGGCAGTTTACGGATGGTGTTGTTGAATATCTAAGCGAACAGTTAGATGGTCTTGAAACATTACCTGAAGCACCGTTCTATTATAATTATGATGCGAAAGCGGGCGAACGTGCTGCTATTACCTTTGCATTGTCTTGGTTGCCCGATGGTGGCACACCTATTCAGGAAAGCTATGTGAACCTGATCCCGACAGCGCAGGGCGGTACCCACGTCAATGGACTGCGTACAGGTATCCTAGAAGCATTGCGTGAGTTTTGTGATATACATAACTTGCTACCGCGCAGTGTAAAGCTGACCGCTGAGGATGTCTGGGATGGCGTGAACTATATCTTATCCTTGAAGTTCTCTGAGCCGCAGTTCTCTGGGCAGACTAAAGAACGTCTATCGAGTCGCGAGGCTGCTGGCGCCGTACAGACATTGGCAAAAGATGCATTTAGTTTGTGGTTAAACCAACATGCGGACATGGGTACGCAGATTGCGGAATTAGCGATTAATAAAGCAGGACGTCGCCTAAAATCGGCCAAAAAAGTTGCCCGTAAGAAAATCACACAAGGGCCTGCATTGCCGGGTAAATTGGCAGATTGCCGCGGTGATCTGCGTGATGGGGCTGAGCTGTTCCTAGTAGAGGGTGACTCGGCAGGCGGTAGTGCCAAGCAAGCACGTGATCGTCATTATCAGGCGATATTGCCACTGCGTGGTAAGATTTTGAATACGTGGGAAGTGTCATCAGATACGGTACTATCCAGCCAAGAGATTCATGATATTGCCATAGCTATCGGTGTCGACCCTGCCTCTGATGATTTGTCCGAGCTGCGTTACGACAAGATATGTATCTTGGCAGATGCTGACTCTGACGGCCTACACATTGCGACGCTGATTTGCGCGTTGTTTGTGAAGCATTTCCCTGCGCTAGTGGATGCAGGGCATTTATTCGTTGCCATGCCGCCACTGTATCGAGTAGACGTGGGTAAAGAAGTCCACTATGCGTTAGATGAGCCAGAGCTTGCGCATATTTTAGCCAAGGTACCGGGCAATAAAAAAGCGCAAATTACCCGCTTTAAAGGGCTGGGTGAGATGAGTGCCGAGCAGCTACGCGAGACGACGATGAGCCGTGATACGCGTCGATTAGTACAGCTGGATATGGATGATATGGTATTGACCAATGGTATTATGGACATGTTACTAGCGAAAAAACGTGCCGCTGATCGCAAGTCGTGGCTTGAGAGTAAAGGTGATTTGGCTGATATTTCTTAAGAAGTAGTAGTGAGTTTTCAGAAATGTATGTATAAAATATCGTAATGGATCATTACTTATATTTATAGCTAAGCACTTTTTGCCATAGTAAAAGCACGCAAAAATCAGCCTCGCCTTATAGGCTTAATGTTATGATGTCAGTATATTCATTATATTATACTGTCATGATACCGAAGATTTTTAAACGCTCTAAGTCTGATGCTGCTCCGTCTACGCGCTCAAAAATACTGCCGAATCTTAGTAGAAAGCAGGTGGGTGATAACGTGCCTAGGCGTGGCAATAAAGTATCGCCCATCATTGGCTCTTGGTTGATGAAAACAGCAGGATGGCGGACGGTCGGTGAGATACCTAATATCTCTCAGGCCGTGGTATTGGCACTACCGCATACCTCTAATGTCGATGGGGTTTACGCGATTCCTAGCTTATTTGCGCTGGATTTGAAAATTAGTATCATGGGTAAGCACACACTATTTAAGGTGCCTGTATTTGCGCAATTATTGAATTGGATAGGGGTCATTCCTATCAATCGTAGTGATAAGGGCTCAGTACTACAATCAAGTATCGATAAATTCAAAACGGGCAAGCCGCTGTTTTTGGGATTGGCACCCGAGGGTACACGAGAATATACCGAAAGCTGGAAGACGGGGTTTTATTATTTAGCCGTCGGTGCTGGCGTTCCTATCTTGCCAGTTGCGCTAGATTATAATACCAAGGAAGTGCGTTTTTTGTCTCTGGTCCATCCAACTGGCGATATCGAAGCAGATTTACCCAAAATCTATGCTCAATACCAAGGCGTGATGCCGCGCCACCCTGAGCGCTTATCGCAGCCGCTACAGGATGTTAATAACGCAGCTGAATAAAGCTTGTGGCAGCATTATTGGTACTGACGTTGTTATTGGTACTAATTTTAATAAATTTCTATAATTTAGCTCTAAAAACAAAAAAGCCCCTGATAATTTAATATCAGGGGCTTTTTTAAATAAGATCGCTTTAGTATCTATCCATCAGACAGCCAATATACTAAAACTGTGGCTGCCCATTAGACGCGCTGACACCACCATCAACTGGTAGGTTTACCCCAGTAATCATAGAGGCATCATTACTGGCTAAAAAGGTAATGGCGGCGGCAATATCTTCTGGTGCTGCCAAACGTCCAAGTGGACAACGGGCTAAAAACTTATCTATTTTGCTGTCATTGTCTTGAATAGCAGTCGTCATATTGGTTTTGGTCACGCTTGGGTTGACGGCGTTGACACGTACACCATCGGGCCCATGATCCATTGCTAACGTACGCGTTAGATTGGTGACGCCCGCTTTGGCAGCGTTATAGGCGGCCATGTTCCAATCACCGCCCATACCTGAGAGAGATGAGACATTGACGATATTGCCTTTGGTGGCGATTAGATGAGGCATGGCGGCTTGGCAGACATAAAACGTGCCATTTAAATTAATATTAATAGCCGAGTGCCAATCTTCAGAGGATAGGTTTGTTATTTTACCTTGAATCGCCTTTCCTGCGTTATTTACCAAAATATCAATCTTCTCAAACTTATCAATCGCGCTGCTAATCATCCCTTGTACCTGGCTTTGCACGCTGATATCACAAGTGACACATAGGTAGTTGTCGGTATGAATCCATGTATGATCTTCTGGGAATTCTGCTGCTGTCTGCTCTAATGTTTCAGCTGTACGTCCTACCAAAACGACTCTCGCGCCTTCCTCGGCGAAGCGAATAGCAGTTGCCCGGCCAATGCCTGAGCCTGCTCCAGTAACGATGACGGTTTTTTCTTTAAAACGCTTCATAATGCTCAATCCTTGTTATTATATAGTGCTTATTAAAATTCGATAAACGTACCTGACATTGATACGTGAGCGCAGCTTATAACTATAAGATCCACGCACAAGCATTGCTGCTTTGATATCATCATAACAAGTCATTACGTTGAAAGCGACTGTGTCTGATAGTGCTTATGTAGCGTAATTTTACATTCGTAAAAATGTTGAAACGCTGATAACTATATTTATAGATATGCCGTCATTTTAATCAGCCAAAATGCCATTCATCACATACCATAAGACTATAAAGGGCTAGAATCTGTGTCTCATTCGTCTACTACAATATCCGATGGGGGCTATCTTGCTAGTGAGCTGGCCTGTTACTTACAGACAGCAGCGGTAGACATCGCTCTGGCTGGTATGCAGACTATTGAACAGCAATATGATGCTCGCTATAGCGCCCGCCACTATCATCACCAGCTCTCGGGCGGCAAGCTGCAACTGCTGGCACTGACATTATACTTGCCCATGAGTACAAGCTCAGCTGATATTGAGCGAGCACGTATGGCTGCTATAAAGGCTGCGCTGGCACGGCATAAATCATCATTGTCTCAAAATGAACATGTTGCAGAGACTCATAATATTTTGGTTTTTGATATTCAGCTTACTGATGATGTAGTCGATGGTCATAAGAAAAATACTGATAGTCAGGACAGCAAGCACTCAAATCACTTGCAACATGCTTTTGGTGCTCGTTATTTTTTGGAGGACTTGGTTGTAGAC
Source organism: Psychrobacter sp. Ps6 (assembly GCF_022129235.1). Lineage (GTDB taxonomy): Bacteria > Pseudomonadota > Gammaproteobacteria > Pseudomonadales > Moraxellaceae > Psychrobacter. Next base: position 7,072 of record NZ_JADQAI010000007.1, read on the forward strand.
ATGAGTGAGGGCGGGCAGCAATTGCAAGTCTTCAGCTGGCATGACTGGCATTCAATACTGGTTGCGTTACAGACACCCTGTGAGTTATGGCGGTTTTTGAATTATCACTTAGGGCAACTACAATATTCGGCTATCAGCCATATCCCAAGTTTTGTATCAGAAGAAGTGCTAGTCGCTGAATTTTTGCAAAGCGCCTCTTTATTCACACCTGCAATCACAGTAGACAATGCGCTTATCAAGTACGACATTCAGGACAAACCTAATCCAGCGTTGGTGGCCATGGCGCTTGCATACAAGAATCAGAGCACGACTGCGCAGATGTACCAACAGCATATGCAGCAGGCAGCCACGCTATGGTCACAGCTCAGTACACAAATGATAGCAGCATATGCTGATAAGCAGACATCTAGTAATGACCAAAAATCATCAACTGAGCCGTTGGGGTTTCGTTGGCAGCAGCAACTATTAGATGAGTCTTTATTTTCGCGTCATGAGCTGATCCGTACGCTATATAGACATCCTAAGCAAAGTAAGACGCTGCAACAAGATGGTTATATCGTACATCAGCATTCCTACGAAAGTTTGGGTCGACATTATGTACTGATATTCTATGGACAAGACGTTCAAGCAAAGAATAGCAGAAATGCTATTCAACCGAATCTAGCAAAAATTGCACAGGATGTTGCGACTCGATTACCGATAGCAGAGCTGCATCATATCGTTGTACTCGGTATCGACCTTATTACTGAGGCAAATGAAACGTTCATCGATATTGATGTGTGGATTCAGTCAGTGGACGCGATGACGCAAAGAGAGCGGCAGCTAACCAAGCAAATACAACAACTAAAGAGTAGAAAATCGCATCAAAGTATGCAAGATGCAGAGAAGCAAACCGCTCAAAACTCTGAGAGTTATCCTCAATCTGACAAGTTATCTCAAGTACGTCTAAGTCTTACTATACCGGCGCGAAAGAAATAATGACGCACACAAAAAAAGACAGCCTAGGCTGTCTTTTTTTTTATTTAAAAATGAAGAACGATGTATTAATACTTATTGTTGAAGTCGTCATCAAGACCGTTACCAGGTAACAATGGGTCGTTATTGATGATGTTATTATCACTCACATCATTATTATAAATATCATTAGTATCGACACGAGTCGTATCGACTACATCTGTACGCAAATCAGTCGTTGATGTGCTAGCGGCTGAAGGTGTGTTGTCACGAACTGAATCAGCAACTTTTTCTTGCGTTGATGAGCTTGGCTGCAGCGTAGATTTTGCTTTTGCTTCGTCGCGCTCACGATCCATCTTATCTTGCATTTTACGTAGGAAACGTGCGGCTGCTTCTTGACCACCAAGACCAAATGATAGGGCAAAGGCGACGGCTACAGCACCTAGCGTTAGACCAAATGCTAGATTCACGATTGAATCTGCAATACCCATTGCTTTTAGACCCATAGCAAGTACAAGGCCCATAATCAATACACGGACAATGTTTGCTAAGAATTGTGAACCTTGTTCAGAACGCTCAACAACACCTGCAATAATATTGGCAAGCCAAAATCCGATGAACAGGATAATCGCACCTAAGATGATGTTAGCGCCAAATGCGATAAACATCGTAATAATAGCTGAGATAGGCTCGAAACCTAGTAAATCAGCAGCTGCGATAGCAGCAAATAGCATAGCAAAGAAGATAATCGCATAAGCAACTAAGTCAGAGATTCTCTTGTCACCCATAGTCTCTTGCAAGCCAACTTTGGCAGGCATTTGATTGATTTGAGTGTTTTCAAGCAATCCTTTGACGATATTTGCAACCATACGTACAACATAAAAAGTCACAAACAAGATAGCCACTGCCATGAAGATGTTTGGCAATGCTTCCATGATTTTATTTAGCATATTGGTCGCAGGGCGAGCAATAACATCGATTTTTAATGCATTCAAAGCAGCAATAATCGTTGGGATAATAACCACTAAAAATGCTAGCGAACCGGCAATATTAGGTAGGCTGTTCTGTTCACTTAAGCCCGCTTTCGTCGCTAACTCTTGAACATTAAAAGTAGAAACAAGGTTGGTCACAATGCCGCGTACGACTTTGGCAATGATGTAACCGACGACAAAGACCACACCAGCGATTAGGATGTTAGGGATAAAGCTGAAAATTTTGTCGACCATATTTGTTAATGGCGCAAACAAACCATCAAGCTCTAGCTGACCGAGTACCATGGTCAAAACAACCAATAAGATAAACCAGTAAACCATATCAGCGATGGTGCTGCTCATTGGTTTTACGCCTGCTTGTGCGCTTAGACGCTCGTCCATTGTTGTTTTAGAAAGCGCCGCATTGATGGCAGTGCGTGCGACCGTGGCGATGACCCAACCAATCACACCAAGCGCAATCGCACCGATGAGGTTAGGGATAAATGCCAATACTTGATTAACCATATTTGCAAATGGTGCCGAAATTGAGTTTAAGTTTAGTTGGCTAAGCGCCCCTGAAATAGCAATGATAAAGATAAACCAAAAAACAATCTTGGAGATAATTCCCTCAAGATCGTAAGTTTTACCGGTTGAAGAGTTCATGCGTTGATTAAGATTGACTTTAGAGAGCACACCGCGGACAAGTGCTGCGATACCGAGTGCGACCAGCCAACCAATGATAAATATCAAAATAGCGCCAATGATAGAACCGATAGGCCCACCAAGATAACCGTTAAAAGATGTGTACATTGGGTTCATCTTATCCTCCTTGAATCATCCTATAGGTAACACTCAAAAGTATTGTTAGTACAATCACTGTTGAACGAGACAAATATATAGATGGTTTATTATAAATAGTGTCTTTAAATTGAGTTATGCGAAGATATTATAATTTTCGAATAAAGAGGATTATCAAAAGTATCAGTCTGGTTTTTAGTTATCGCTTTGCTACTGACACTCATATATCAACAATAAATACCAACATTCGATTACTTATCTCCTTAACTAATTTAGCTTAGCCTATGTATTGATGGATTTAAAGATAGAAAGCTTTACCTGCCACTATATTTGTGTGATAACTTGTTATTATAATAGGAAATATTAACACAGACTGTACATTAGCCCGATAATTTCATGTAAAGCGTGGTTCCCAAAACTAAGATTTGTTATTATAGAACAATGTGACATCTCGCCACTATTCTTACAATCAGAGAGTAATCTATGAAAAAAATCACTACTTTAAGCATTAGCGCTCTTGCTAGTGCTATGTTGTTAATGACAGGCTGTAGCACCAATAACGGCAGTCAAGAAACAGCTGCTCAAAGCGTTTCTATCACTGAACAGAGCTCAGCAAGTGAAAAAGTGGGCTATAGCTTAGGATTCATGATGGCAGAAGGCAATAAAGAAGCTGTCAAAGATTTGAACCTGGATACTTTTGAAAAAGGTTTCCGTGATGGTTACGAAGGCAATGATTCAGCATTGACCCAAGAGCAAATGCAAGAAGTATTGATGACGTATCAAAAAGAGCAAGAAGAACAGTTCGCAAAAGACATGCAAACCAAAGCAACAGAAAATAAAACCGCTGGCACAGCATTCTTAGCAGAAAATGCGAAAAAAGAAGGTGTGAAGCAAACGGATTCTGGCTTGCAATATAAAGTATTGAAAGAAGGTACAGGTAAATCGCCAAAAGCAACTGACGTGGTGGAAGTGAACTACGAAGGTAAATTGATCGATGGTACCGTATTTGACAGCTCTTATGAGCGTGGTGAGCCAATTGAGTTCCCACTAAACCAAGTAATCGCTGGCTGGACAGAAGGTCTACAGTTGATGAAAGAGGGCGGCAAGTACGAGTTCTATATCCCATCAGATATCGCCTATGGCGAAGCGGGTAACGCTGGTATTGAGCCAAACAGCACGCTTATCTTTACGGTTGAGCTATTGAAAGTAAAGTAATGCGCGATTGAAGCATTAGTATATGAAAAAGCCTTCATAGACATTATGAAGGCTTTTTTGTGAGCAAAGGTTTTTATATCAGTTTGGCTATAAACTATAGGTTTTTTTGAAAGACTTTAGAGTTGCGACCATTGTGGTACTTCTCCAGACGTGCTGATGGCAAGGCACTTGCCTCAACTTCCGCAAAGCCTTGTTCCACGAACCAATGCGCGGTACGAGTAGTCAATACAAACAGCTTATATAAACCATGGCTGCGGGCTTGCTGCTCTAAAAACGCGAGCAAGTCAGCGCCGCGGCTACCATTGCGATATTCAGGACGTACGGCAACGCAAGCGACTTCTGCGGACTCTGCGTCTAGCGTATGCAAGGCTGCACAGCCCAAAATCATCCCATCGCGTTCGATGACGCTATAGTTATCGATCTCTTGCTCTAAGCGCTCACGCGAGCGACTGACCAAAATACCTTGTTCTTCTAGCGGTGATAACAGCTCAAGAAGGCCAACCACATCATCGACATTAGCACGGCGAATTTCTTCGTATGGGTCGTGGCTGATTAGCGTACCAGATCCGTCACGAGTGAATAACTCTTCTAATAGGGCACCGTTTTTAGCATAGGAGATGATATGCGTGCGATGGACACCTTGGCGGCAAGCCAAGCTTGCGCAGTTCAAGAAATAATTGATTTCACAGTTCAAATCGCGGTCACGTAAGAAGCGATCCACTTCGTTAGGAATCATCTCATGTAGCAAGCGATCACCATCATTGATACCTGCTTCTTCGCCCAAGAATATCAGCTTATCAGCACCCAATTCTACCGCGGCGCTAAGCGCAACGTCTTCAGCCAGCAAATTGAATACTTCACCCGTCGCAGAATAGCCCATCGAGCCTAATATCACGATATGGTCATGCAGTAGATTGTTTTTGATAGCCTCAACGTCAATAGAGCGCACTTCCCCTGTCATTTGATAGTCAATGCCTTCACGAATGCCATAAGGGCGCGCCGTGACAAAGTTGCCTGAGATGGCGTCAATACGTGAACCGTACATGGGCGAATTGGCCAGCCCCATCGACAGTTGTGCTTCGATCTGTAAGCGAATCGCGCCAACCGCTTGCAGGATAGCAGGCATGGCGGCACGCGGCGTGATACGAATGTCTTGATGCAGCGGAGATTCAATATTATCGTCTTTTAAGTTTTTTTCGATCTGCGGTCGCGCCCCGTGTACCAGTACCAGTTTGATACCCAAACTATGGAGCAAGGCAAAGTCATGAATCAGCGTGCTGAAGTTAGGATGATTGACCGCTTCACCGCCAAACATAATCACGAAAGTCTTACCGCGATGCGTATTAATGTATGGGGCAGAGTTACGGAACCAATGGACGTATTCAGGGTTAATCTGTGGCATGGAACTAGTAGTCATAATGGGAGCAGTAGTCGTTAGAATAAGAAAAAGGGCGTAGCAAAAAAATGCCTAACGCTAAAGATTTACCATAGCAAAAAACGCGGTTATGAGCTATCTTTTATTTCAGCTGTATTGAGGTCTTTTCATTGCCCATTGGTGATATACACAACCTCAACACGGGGTTAATGTACACACAAATGCTTTTTGCTATGCTAAGCGCTATTGCTTTACTGTCAATGAACGAAGATAATCAATAAAAATAATGAATCTGATTCTTTTAATTATTGACTATGTGTTAAGACAACTCAGTTTTTGTCATCTGTGCTTTACCGATATATCAATCAGGGATAATGAGAATTATGAAAAAAAGTAACCAATTTGCTAGCCCATTTAGTGCTTGGAGCGGTCATCGCTTATTTCACGTTGTTGCCGGTACGCTCATCGGTGCGATGGTAGTCACGCAGGCATCTGCCATGCTGCCAACACCAGAGCAAGCAGTTGATAGCTCAATGGCAGTTCAAGCCAATACAAATGCGAGTAGCAATTCAAGTGCTCAAGCGGTCAATAGTAAAATCACAGCATCGTTGGTCAGTGTTGATGCCAATGGTCAAGAAGTACTCGTCCCTGTCGATACAAATACTCGTCTGCAATCAGGTAATGTACTGGAGTATCAAGGGTACTTTACCAACACCAATGCCGATCGCGTCCGTAAGATGACGGTCACAATGAGTATCCCAGATCAAGTAGAATTACTTGGTACAGTGGCACCTGAGTTCCCATATGGTAGCGTCGATGGCAATAACTTCGCCCGTATGCCACTACGTACCAAGGTAGACAACCAGCTACAAGATGTCGCGCTCAAGTATTACAAAGCGGTTCGTTGGGATCTTGAAGGTGTCGGTTTGAATGACACCGTTGCAGTAAAATATCGCGCGCGCGTTAAATAACGCTAAGACCTTTATAGTAAAAAGTTCGCCAGATATTGATGTTTATTATTGAAAAAGCACCACCGTTTATAACGGTGGTGCTTTTTTATGTGCTGTGTTCGACGCTGATTGAAATCCGTATTCATTAGTATTCAGATAGAGTTACTTAAAGCGTTGCGTATTTGCTAGTAGATTTCTCTCGAATCAGCTGTTTGATGGCGTTGATTTGTGGCGTTGTGGCTTGCGCACCTGCTTCTATGAGCGCACGACGTTGCCTGGTATCTATTGAGCTGTTACGACCGACATTTGGCGTAATGACAATATCCGCGCGATCTCGTTCGCGGCGTATTGATGAGGAGCGATTGGTAGTGGATACGATATTGGTTTCGAGAAATCCCCAAAAGTCGCTTAATGAGCTGATAGTTAGTGCTCTATTATCAGTAGGTCCATTGACTTGAGCGGCAGTCACATCAACAGCGATAACAATATCAGCGCCCAAGTCGCGTGCGCTGTCAACGGGTACGAGGCTGACCACGCCACCATCGATATATTTTTTACCCACTTTTTCTGGAATACGCGGGGCAATAAAAATATTAGGCACGCTACAGGATGCTTGGACAGCAAGCCCAGCATCGCCAGTGGTCAGCACGGCTTTTTTTAGAGTGTCTTTTTCTGCTGCAACGGCGGCAAAGGTAATTGGAAAGTCTTCTATGACTTGTCCGCGAACTTTTTCATTCACAAAATTTTTGAGTTTAATGCCTTCGACAAAGCCTTGATTGGACAGTGTGAAGTCCGTCAACTGGCTATCGGTGGTGGTCAGTGCCAATTGCTCAAGCTGTACTGGCGTGTAACCACTGGCATACAGGCTACCGATTAAGCTGCCGACACTCGTACCGACGATCAGTGTTGGTTTGATGCCATTCTCTTCCAATGCCTTTATCACACCCACATGAGCAAACCCTTTGGCACCGCCGCCACCCAAGACCAAGGCGACGCTAGGTAATTCCACGATAGGCTCTGGCGTTTTAGGTATTTGAGCAGTGGGTGTTAGGGTACTGCAAGCACTGACGCATAACCCAGCGACGGCAAGCATACTAAGACGTAATATACTTAAACCTTGATAAGACGGTCGATACAGAGCAGAGTCTGACATAAAAAACACCTTATAAAATGACCGTGATTTATAAAAACCATGATGTAGAAAATAAGACAGCTACTATTATTCATATGATAGATGTAAACAAGTTGTCTTAAGGGGTTTTGCAGTCATGACGGAATAGCTTAGCATAAGTCATTGACTGTTCAGCTATAATGAGATGAATTGATGTTTATATTTTGCTGTTTTTACGGGTAATTTTATGACAATCCTGCCTGGGTGAGTTATATTTAAAACAGTCGATGACACAGATAAAAATAATAAATAACCTTGTTAGGATCTTTGATGCCAGTATCGGTGAATGTTTCTTCAGCCAGTCCAATGAGCCAATCAAGGCTTGATTTGCCACTCTCGGCGTTAGATATGCCAGTGACGGCGCTGGCAGGTGTCGGGACAAAGGTGGCTGAGCAATTGGCACAATTGAATATCAAGCGAATATTTGATTTGCTACTGCATTTGCCGCGTGATTATGAAGATCGCAGTCGACTGGTATCAATCGCAGAAGTGGCGCACGGACAGTCGGCTATGATTACCGGACGCGTGGTCCATGTCGATACTAAACGTAGCGGTATGACCGTCACTGTGGACGATGATACAGGCACCATAGCTTTGCGGTTTTTTAAAGTCTATCGCGGCCTTGCGCAGACCATGAATTTGGGGACGCGATTACAGCTGTTTGGTGAAGTCAAAGTCAGTCGTTACGGCAAACAAATACACCATCCTGAATATCAAATTATCACAGATAATATAGCCACGACCGATACGGGTCTACAGCCCATTTATCCTAGTGTGAAAGGCTTGCACCAAAATAAGCTACGCACTTTGATCAAACTGGCACTGCAAACGGTTCGTAGTCAAGGTCTACCGATGACGCTGTTTACGATGGATGATTTTGCTGTTGTGGCTGACTTACCATTAGTACCTTTTGAGCCAGCCAAATCTGTACTGTTAGAGACAGAATTTCCAGAAGATATTTTTTCGATGCTGGCGCGAAGTGTGCCTGATAATATGATTGGCAGTAGTGTGAATAGGCCTACTGCGTCCGTTTACAACGTCAATAACGATGTTCATAGCGCGGCTGCTCGTATCGCTCATAGTAATGTCTACAACTTAACGATATTTGAAGCCTTAGTGCTGCTACACACACCGCCCACTTATACTAATGCAAGCCAGCAATATAAACTGTTGACCCAACTGACTGCGCGTACTCATGCTGCCTGTCAGCGTTTAATCATTGAAGAGCTGACCGCCCATCAGCTCAGCCTGTTGTACCGTCGTCAACAGCTGCATCAGCATAAATCACCCAAATGTACGACCCGCAGTCCGCTTGCTGATAAGCTATTTGGTGCATTGCCGTTTGATCTAACAGGTGCACAAAAACGAGTGATGAAAGACATCACCACTGATATGGCAACCTCTATCCCAATGCTACGACTGGTACAAGGCGATGTGGGCGCTGGCAAGACGTTGGTTGCAGCAGGAGCGGCGGGTTATGCGCTTGATAGTGGCTGGCAGGTAGCAGTCATGGCGCCGACGGAAATCTTAGCAGAGCAGCATCTTGTGAATTTTAAACAATGGTTTGAGCCGCTAGGTATCGGTGTTGGTTGGCTCGCGGGTAAGCAAACTGCTAAACAACGCCGTGAAGCATTGGAAGCAGTTGCGGAAAATACGGTACAAATCGTCGTTGGTACGCATGCGTTGTTTCAAGAGCAAGTGCAGTTTGCCAAACTAGGCCTCGTGATCATTGATGAGCAGCATCGATTTGGTGTTGAGCAGCGTATGGCATTGACCAACAAAGGCGTGGCCAATAGCACACCGCATCAGCTAATTATGACAGCTACCCCCATTCCGCGTACGCTTGCCATGAGCGTCTATGGTGATATGGATACCTCTATTATTGATGAGTTACCGCCAGGGCGTACCCCAATTACGACGGTGACCATCGATCGTAATCGACGCGATGAGGTGATCGAACGCATTGCCGTGAATTGCGAAGCGGGCAGGCAAGCATATTGGGTGTGCTCCTTAGTAGAAGCATCTAGCGTATTGGATGCGCAAGCAGCTGAAGCCACGTATGAAGATTTGAATGAGCGCTTAGATATTCGCATTGGATTGGTACATGGCAAAATGAAATCTGCGGATAAACAAGCCATCATGCAAGCATTCAAGGCGGGTGATTTGGATTTGCTCATTGCCACAACCGTCATCGAGGTGGGGGTCGATGTGCCCAATGCGTCGCTCATGGTGATCGAAAATGCGGAGCGTCTAGGTCTGTCGCAGTTGCATCAGTTGCGCGGGCGCGTTGGGCGCGGCTCAACTAAGAGCTTTTGTGTGTTGTTATACCAAAAACCATTATCAGAAACAGGCATAGAGCGTTTGAACGTACTACGTGATAGCACCGATGGTTTTGTCATTGCTCAAAAAGACTTAGAGCTGCGCGGGCCGGGTGAACTGCTCGGTAAACGTCAGACAGGTAATACTGGCTACTATTTGGCCGATCTTATTCGTGATGAGCAGTTATTTGCCATTGCGCAGCGTTTGGCGAAGCACTTGATTGCAGATCCTGCGAGAAAAGCAGATGTCAGCCAACTGATTCACCGCTGGATGCCTGAGGCAAGTCGTTATACCAATGCTTAAAAGGGCTATTATTATATACCATTTGGATATCTAAAACGTTTGACTCAATCAATTGATTGATTAATAATGACCCATGACAAAATTATCTGAAATTGACTTTGAAACCGCGCTGGATCGGGTCGAATCCGAACCTGATAGTAGTGCCGCCTCCATTTTACGATGTGCCGAAGCGCTGTTTTCGACTAAAGGTTTTAAAGCAGTTACTACTCGAGATATCGCAAAGGCTTCTGGCAAGAATATCTCCACCATTCACTTTCACTGGCAAAGCAAACGGTCGCTGTATGAAGCGGTATGTAGAATGCATGCTCGTCAGCTGTTAGCTTTTGTATCTCAAACGGAAGCCGCGATTGCAGATAGCACACTTGAGCCCGCCCAAGCGTTAGAGCAGTGGATCGATAAAACTTTGGATTTACTCATTGAGAATCCAGCAATTGCTAAGCTAGCGTCACAGAATATCTCGGTACAGAATAACCCAGAAATGGTGACTTTGTTTGAACATGACATTCAAGTATTGGCACGGTTTCAAGGCTATCTGTCCACATTTCTTGGTCCCGCTGACGATCATACTAAGCCATTGCGCCTGTTCACCTTGCTTTATTTTACCATCGGTATGTTTACTGACTCGTCACTACAACAAGCCACGCTTGGCGGGTCGGTTTATGAACAACCAGAGTTACAACAACAGCTTAAATCGTTTGCAAAAAATCTCGCAATGAGCTTGTTGCAAAAAGATAGCGCACTAACCACTAATTCATAAGCTATTCTGACTAGTAGCTGTCCAGTGATTGTTTTTGAGTGAACGTTTAAGCGCTGCTTTTATTATTATCCGTATTTATAGAGACCGACTATGAGTGACTTTAAAGACCCTGATAATAAGCAAGAACCGACTAGCGGACAGCAAACCAATATTGAGACACCTCAACACGCTGAGCTACCACCGTATCGTCAAACTGATGCCTCATCTAAAAATTCTCCCGCAAAAATGCCACTGTGGCTCATACCAGCATTGGTTGCGGTGCTGGTGATTGGAGTTGTGCTAGGTAAGTATTGGGGCAGTAGTACAGATGAGTTACGAGAGGAGTCGGTAGCCTCTAGTGGTGTGGCAGGTGGCAATGAAGCTGATAGCGCTGCGAGTACGGAGCAGTCTGTCTTGTCAGTAGAAACAGTCAGCCCAAGCCAAGATGATATCGGTCGCACAATTAGCGCTGATGGCACCATCAACGCCAAAGATATCGCTAATGTCAGTGCAAAAGTCAGTGGTGTGGCTATTGAGCGTGTATTGGTCGAAGAGGGTGACCGCGTGAGAGCGGGGCAAGTGCTCGCCATGTTTGATACCGATGCGATGGAGCAGCAAGTGCTGCAAGCAGAGGCAGACGTGGCAGAGGCAGAAGCCACGCTCGCTAACGCCAGCGCCGATGCGGCCCGCGTATTGCCACTCATCGATATTGACGCCATCAGTAAACAAGAAGCCGATCGCTATCGTACCTCTGAGGTGCGTGCCCGCGCAGCGTTGCAAGCGTCTAAAGCTCGTTTAAGTAATCAGCGTTTGACCCTCAACAATGCCACAGTAGTCGCGCCTGTCAGTGGCATCATCAGTGAAAAAATGATCGAAGTTGGGCAGGTCGCAGGTGGTGATCCATTATTTACGATTATCAAAGGCGGCATATTGGAATGGCGAGCAGAGTTAGATCCGAAGCTGATTGGCGATATCAATATTGGTACACCCGTACGAGTCGCTCTACCGGGTAATGATAGTGTGATGGGGCAGGTGAGCCGTATTGCACCGACGGCAGATAATAATCGCCAAATCACGATTTATGCGAGCCTCGCGGCTAATTCAAAAATCCGCGCTGGCATGTATCAGACTGGTGAGTTCCTGCTCGGTAGTGCCAGCACCCAAACGATTCCTAATAGCGCTATCGTCAGTAACGATGGCTATGACTATGTGATGCTAGTGACTGATCTGACCACGACTGACGGTAAGTCAATGGGACGTATCAAACAACAACGAGTGACCTTAGGCGAGCGACTTGGTGAAAATGTCGCCGTACTAGAGCCATTGCCAAGCGACAGTCATATTGTGAAGCAAGGCGGTAGTTTCTTAAATGATGGAGATTTGGTACGTATTGTTAATGGTGTGAGCCAAACCAGTACCGCTGTCAATACAGCAGCGCAGGCACAGTCATGAGTCTAAACGTCTCCGCTTACTCGATCAAAAACCCGCTCGTCGCGATATTGCTATTTGTGCTCCTGACACTCGGCGGCACCTATGGCTTTATGAAAATGAAGGTGCAGCAGTTTCCGGATATCGACCTGCCCGCTGTGGTAGTGACAGTCACGTTGCCTGGTGCCGCGCCCTCGCAGCTTGAAAACGATATCGCTAAGAAAATTGAAAACAAACTGACCAGTATCGAAGGCGTAAGTCATATCCGCACCACGTTGCAGACTGGTGCTGCGACAATGGCGACCGAATTTGTGTTAGAAAAAGACATTCAAGAAGCCGTCGACGATGTACGCTCTGCGGTGGGTGAGGTGCGTGGCGATCTACCAGCCGCTGCTAACGATCCTATTATTACCAAAGTATCTACGGCAGGATTCCCGGTAGTCACGTACTCTGTGGCCTCTGACAATATGAGCGTAGAGGATCTGTCATGGTTTGTGGATGATACGGTCACCAAGCGGCTCTCTGATATACCGGGTGTGAGTACCGTTAGCCGTGTTGGCGGGCTTCAGCGTGAGATTACTGTTGCCGCTGATCCGATTGCGCTAAGTGGTCTAACACTATCCATCTCGCAGCTCTCGCAACAAATCGCGGGCATTCAGCAAGACAGCTCTGGCGGTGAGGCAGAAGTTGGAAATACGACGCAGACGATCCGTGTCCTTGGTGCGGTTGAGCGAGCGAATGAGCTTAACGATGTACAAGTCGCGGTTCCCACTGGCGGTACGCAAGCGCTTGGACGGATGGCACAGATCACTGATGGCGCCGCCGACCCAAGCTCGATTGCTAAACTTGACGGTAAAACAGTAGTGGCATTTAACATCACTCGCTCGCGCGGTGCCAGTGAGGTCGATGTCATGGCGCTTGTTGATGATGAGCTTGCCAAGCTGACTGCTGATACTGGCAATATCAGTATCGAAAAAGTCTATGATCGCGCGACGCCCATTGCTGAGGATTATGAAGCCTCTCTGCGGATGTTAATCGAAGGTGGCATTTTAGCGGTCGTCGTCGTATTTTTATTTCTACGCAATATTCGAGCGACGATTGTTGCCGCTGTCGCCTTGCCTTTATCCGTGATCCCTACCTTTTTGGGCATGTATCTTTTCGGCTTCAGCCTCAATATTATCTCGCTATTGGCATTATCACTGGTCATTGGCGTATTGGTCGATGATGCGATCGTTGAGGTCGAAAACATCATACGACATTTGCGTATGGGTAAAACCCCTTATGAAGCCGCGATGGAAGCAGCTGATGAGATTGGTCTGGCGGTGGTTGCCACGACCTTTACTTTGATTGCGGTGTTTTTACCAACAGCCTTTATGGGCGGTATCGTTGGACAGTTCTTCCGTCAGTTTGGTTGGACGGCGGCGTTATCCATTTTTGCCTCGCTCATGGTGGCGCGTTTGATTACACCGATGATGGCGGCATACATACTTCGACCTGAAAAAAACCACGTCGAGAAGCAAAGCGCGATGATGGGGTATTATCTCAAAATCGTCTCGTGGACATTACATCATCGCTGGCTCACCATGGGAGCAACGCTAGTACTGTTTGTGGCCTCACTTGGGCTGGTCAAGCTGTTGCCAACTGCCTTTATCCCTGATAACGATATCGATCAAACTCGAGTGGCGATTGAGCTGACACCCGATGTGGCATTAGCAGATACAGAGCGGGTGGCTGCGCTTGCCAGTGAGCGTATTTTGGCTATGCCTGAGGTGACGAATATCTTTACCTCGGTGGGAGAGGCACAGGCGTCGATGGGTGCGTCGGACGGTGGTGGCGTTAAAGCTGAAAATATTGCGGGCTTGGATATCGTACTTGCCCCGCGTGCAGAACGAGGCACCAAGCAAGAAATAGAACGCAAAATTAGTAAATTAATGACTGAAGTGCCAGGTGCTCGCTTTACCGTTGGACTATCGAGCGGCGGGGAGAGTGGATATAACTTTTCATTAACCAGTACCAATCCTCAATTACTCGAACAGACTGCGCAAAAAATCATGACTGAGATACGCGGTTTGCCAAGTGCAGGCGCGGTGACCAGCGATCGCAGTTTGCCGCGTCAAGAGCTGACGGTGACGCCAGATAGACTAGCGATGGCTGACAAAGGGGTGACGACGCAAGATATTGCGACCACGTTACGTGTGGCGACTGTTGGCGACTATGAGCAGCGCTTGTCTAAGCTCAATCTTGATACGCGTCAGATTCCTATCGTGGTGCGTCTACCAGATGTTGCCAAGCAAAACGTCAGTCAGTTAGAAGGACTGTACGTGCCGAGTACCATGCCTGCAGGGCAAGGAGTGCGCGTGGGCGAAGTCGCAGCACTTGATTTTGGTACAGGGCCTGCGCAGATTAGCAGGCTAGATCGGGAGCGTGCAATTAGCATCACAGTGCAACCAGCAGATGGCGAGTTAGGCGATTTGGTACAAGCGGTCAAATCCGTGCCAACAATGCAGCAATTACCGCCTTCGATTACCATCATTGATCAAGGTCAAGCTGAGAACATGGCGGATCTCTTTAGTGGGTTTATCATTGCGATGTCGGTGGGTGTGGTCTGTATTTTAGGCGTTCTCATTTTATTATTTGGCCGTTTATTACAGCCATTTACCATTTTGATGGCATTGCCGTTGTCGATAGGCGGTGCGTTTGTGGGTTTGGTGATTACCAATAGCAGTCTGTCGATGCCGTCGATGATTGGCTTTATTATGCTCATGGGTATCGCAACCAAAAACTCAATCCTACTCGTCGATTACGCGCTGATTGCTCAGCGCCGAGGGCTGGCGCGTTTTGAGGCCATTATGGATGCCTGTCGCAAACGTGCGCGGCCTATCATCATGACCACCATTGCGATGGGTGCAGGCATGTTACCCTTGGTCTTTGGCTGGGGCGATGCCGATCCTACGTTTAGACGACCGATGGCAGCAGCGGTATTGGGCGGGCTAGTGACGTCAACGCTACTCAGTCTGGTGGTCATTCCAGTTGTCTATACGTTGATGGACGATGTGTCAGGCTGGTTTGCCAAATGGCTAGTGCCACATGGTAAACAGCGTGATATAAAGTAGTGAGCCGAATAGCGAATAGCAGTATCAATAGGAAGAACGATGCAGGCGGAACACTATAAATGATCAATACACTCTCTATCAGGTCGTATACTCGTCAAACCCGCGGGCATTCTCATGACTTTCATCAGATTGTGTTGCCACTGCGAGGCGTGATAAATATTGAAGTGGCAAGCTATCGTGGTAAAGTAACGCCAAGCGAATGTGTCATCGTCAAAGCCAATGAAACGCACTATTTTAATGCCGAAGAGAATGCCAAGTTTATTGTGGTGGACACAGACAGTTTGCCATCACATATTTTAAATTCAGCACACATTGTTTTTTCGATAAGCGCGCCATTATTGTCATTTTTGGCGTTTTCGGAGAGTCAATTAAAGCATCAGATCAACCCTGATATTGAAGCATTGATGTTTGCTACCTTCTATAAACTTTTAGCAGAACAAAAGCTGTTTTTTCAATACGACCATAGAATCAGAGCGGTCGTGTCTTATATCACTCATAACCTCTCGACAAATCTCACCATAGACGTATTAGCCAATATTGCTTGCTTAAGTCCTACGCAGCTTAAAAAGAACTTCAAGGCGCAAACTGAGCAGACCTTGACTGAGTACATTACTAAACTCAGAATGCAAAAGGCGCAGGCCTTACTACTACATACAGATTCCCCCGTCTCTATCGTCGCTGAGCTGGTCGGTTATACCGATGTCAGTGCGTTTAGCCGCCGATTTTCACAGTATTTCGGTGTTGCTCCTTCCAAATTAAAGCACGTCTGACCTGCCAACAAAACCGTCCTATCTGCAAAGTATCTCATAACTAGCGTTCTATAATAGTATCATTCACGATAACTTTTGAGATGACCGTTATGTTGCAGATTCAATCTGGTTTGAGCGCAGTACTATGTGTGGTAGTCGCCAGTATATTTTGGGGGACGACAGGGACTGCTTCTGCTTTTATACCTGACGTGAGTCCGTTAGGTATCGGGGCGTTTGCCATGGGTGTAGGCGGTATTTTACTGGTATTAAATGCCAAAAAATACCTAGTCAGCGATAAAGCAAAACTACTGTCTCAGCCGAAAGTTTTACTTATCGGCAGTCTCTGTGTTGCCATCTATCCTTTGGCTTTTTATTCCTCCATGCGGCTCGCGGGTGTGGCTATCGGCACCGTTATATCCATTGCGAGCGCACCGTTTTTTACCGTCATGATGGAGCGTCTGATCAGCAATAAAAATATCACTAGACGCTGGAAGATAAGTTTTACCTTTGGTGGCATTGGCGTTATCTTGCTAACCTTGGGGAAAACGCACTATTTGGACGTAACTGTAGCGTCGAGCAATCAGGTGTTGGGCGTGTTGCTCGGATTGGTTGCCGGACTGACCTACGCCACGTACTCGTGGTCAGCGCACCAAATGATAGAAAATGGGGTCAATGCCAAGTCAGCCATGGCAAGTATGTTTGGTTTGTCAGCCATATTACTGTTGCCGTCATTGCTATTTACAGGTGACAACTTATTTTTAGACATTAAACATATCAGTGTTGCGCTATATATGGCCATTGCTCCGATGTTTTTGGGTTACCTACTTTTTGGTCAAGCGTTAAAAGTGATTGAGGCGAGCCGAGCCACACTCATTACATTGCTAGAACCCATTGTAGCGACCATACTCGCTATCATCATCATTGGAGAAGCTTTCTCTTCTATCGGTTGGCTAGGGATGGGGCTGATGGTGATCTGTTTATTATTACAAGTCATCAAAATCCCAAAGCCAAAAGTAAATCCAGAAAACCACAGATTACCTATCAGCTGAAGATGCAGGTTGCGGTGGATGAAGGTTAAATGTGAGGACTCAACCGCTATCAAATATGACACTTTGTATTAGCCTAGTCCTAATTTGTTAAATAGGGTGGTGCGCTCGAACAGCTCTTTGCTATAGTCGTTTTAGTTAACGTTACCAAATAAAGTTTTTATATCTTTTTATCGATATAAACCAGCCTCCATCCATATTAAAAACAAGGGATAATTATGATTAATGCATATGCAGCAAAAGAGAAAGGTGGCAAGTTTGAACCCTATGAGTACGATCCTGGCACACTAGGCGATCACGAAGTAGAAATCGAAGTACACAGCTGCGGCATATGCCACAGTGATCTATCAATGTGGCAAAACGAGTGGGGCATGACCGAGTACCCGTTCGTCGGTGGTCATGAAGTTGCAGGCAAAGTCCTCAATAAAGGCAAACATGTCAAGCATCTGGAGCTAGGCGACAAAGTCGGACTTGGTTGGCATAAAGGGTACTGCAACGTCTGCGATCTATGTATCGGTGGCGACCATAACCTATGCCCTGAGCAAGAAGGTACGATCATTAGTAACCACGGCGGCTTTGCAGATAAAGTACGTGCAAAAGACACCAGTGTCATTAAAGTCCCTGAAGGCTTAGATTTTAATGCGGTGGGACCACTACTGTGTGGCGGTGTCACGGTGTTTAACCCACTTATAGAGTACGGTATCACACCAACATCAAGAGTAGCCGTGATCGGTATCGGTGGCTTGGGTCACCTTGCGTTACAGTTTGCCAATGCATGGGGCTGTGAAGTGACGGCGTTTACTAGCGAGTCGAAACTGGAAGAAGCAAAAGAGATGGGTGCTCATCATTCGCTGAATTCAAGAGAAGACAGCGAAATCGAAAAAGTAGCGGGTTCTTTTGATTTAATCATCTCAACCGTGAACGTCGATATGAATTGGGAACTTGTCGTCCAGACGTTGAAACCAAAGGGCAAACTACACTTTGTTGGTATATTAGAAGCGCCGCTAGAGATATCGGCCGCGCCAATGATTATGGCGCAAAAAAGCCTATCAGGCTCACCCGTTGGCTCACCATCGACACTGCGTAAAATGCTAGATTTTGCGGCGCGACATAATATTCAGCCAGTAACTGAAACCTATAAAATGTCTGAGATTAACGAAGCATTTGAGCGCTTAGAAAGCGGTAATGCTCGCTATAGAGTGGTGTTAGAAAGAGAATAAAAATTGCTAAAAGCTACTAACATTCAAAGGTAGCTAGTTTTTATCATGGTAGCGATAGGTCATCTAAAAAATGACGTATCGCTACTATTTTTTTGTCTAGTATAAACGCTTGAGGCTATTTTTCTTGTTCTATCTGAATTTTTCTATAAAACTTGCGGCAGGTTATGGCGTGTCATACATAAATTCTTAGTTAACCTGCCAATATAACGGCTCGCCATAAACTTCAGCGAAATAATCGATCAAGGTTCTCACATTTAACGATACATGACGCGTATTCGGATAGATAGCCGCGATATGCTGAGGCGTCGTTTTGATGGCGGCTTCATACTCAGGCAGTAGCTTCACCAATTTACCACTCTTAAGATGATCACCGATCAACCAATCAGGAAATAACACAACCCCCATGCCTTTGAGCGCCGATACCAGTAACGACTCTGCATTGTTTGACATAAGCAATGCAGGGGCGGCAAATGGTGTCCAGTTTTCATCTTCTGTTTTGAAAAACCAGCGGTTTGGCCCTGATGAGCCTTTATAGACCAAGCATTTATGATGAGCTAGGTCAGATGGCGCTTGTAGTTTATCGTGCTTATTTATATATGCTGGAGCGGCTGCAAGGTGATAGGTTTGCTCACCAAAAATACGCGCATGAAAGGACGAATCATTCAATGTGCCAATGCGAAAAATAACGTCGGTTGCATAATGATGGGGATCCACAAAATCATCAGTGAGCGTCAAATCTATCTGCAATTTGGGATAGCGATGACTCAGTGCTGGTATCCAAGGTGCGATGTGCCGTTGACCAAAAAACACAGGGGCGTTAATTCTTAATAAACCACCCGGTTCTAAAGTCCTATCTTGCAACTCCTTCTGCGCGGCATTCATGCTTTCAGTAATAGCATGCGCGTAGCCCATAAACACGCGTCCCGCCTCGGTGGGAATGACGGCGCGTGTATTACGATAAAAAAGCTGCTGCCCTAGCGAATCCTCTAGTTGCTTAATAATACGAGACACTTTTGAAGCAGATACTCCTTCTTTTCGTGCCACGACAGAGAAGCTCTGGGCATTAAAGACGCTGATAAAAAGCAGTAAGGTTTGTATGCTGATATTGTCGACGTTATTCATCTGTGCAACTTATGCAAAAGTCATTTCTACATTATAGCGTTTTTCGTGGGTATAGGCTGCGCTAAACTACGCGGCATTGCACATTGAGGATTGTTTTATGCAGATTTTATTGATACTGGTGGTGGTTTTAGGCGGTATGGGGCTATCGGTCGAGGCTGGACTGCTTGGTCCCCTAGGCAGTCAGGTGGGTGAGCTCTGGGCGACGCTCAGTATCTTTGGTGTCGGGGCCGCCTTGACGTTCTTTTTGATGCTATTTTTTAGTCCGCGAGAGAGTCCATCGTTTTTCTCACAGCCGCCACTGCTATTGATTGGTGGCATTTTGGGGCCTGTCTATGTGGTGGTACTAACAGTCGTCACACCCTTCATTGGGATTGCACTGACGATGATTGGCATACTTGCAGGTCAGGTCTTTCAGAGCTTGATCATTGACCACTATGGGCTGTTTGAAACCGAGGAGCGCAAAATAGATATTAGACGAGTGATTGCGTTAGGTTTCATCATTGCAGCGCTTGTTTTTATGGCAAAGGGGTAGATCACATGATGCTTATTTTAATGATTGTACTAGCAGTGATTGGCGGGGCGACCTTGAGCGTACAAGCGGCATTGAATGGTCGACTAGGTAGTAATGTTG
Organism: Psychrobacter sp. Ps6; assembly: GCF_022129235.1. Taxonomy (GTDB): domain Bacteria; phylum Pseudomonadota; class Gammaproteobacteria; order Pseudomonadales; family Moraxellaceae; genus Psychrobacter. The sequence continues at coordinate 27,173 of NZ_JADQAI010000007.1, forward strand.
GCGTGTTCAAAAGTGCCTTTTTGACGTTTTCTGTTGGTGCCGTTGTGACCGCACTGCTGATTTTCTTCTTTGAGCCCAATCACGCGGTTACGTTGATGGATGTCCCTAAATGGCAGCTGCTTGGCGCATTGTGCGGTGTGCCTTATATCGTCATCATGGTAGTTGCGGTACAGCGTATTGGCACAGCTGTGGCTACGGTGGCGGTGATCTTTGGTCAGCTGAGCATGAGCGTATTAATCGATAATTTTGGTTGGCTCGGCAATGAAGCGATAAGCCTGTCAGGCAGTCGCATCAGTGCGTTGGTTTGTCTAGCGGTTGCGCTGTATTTTATTTATTCGAGTAATAAGCCTAAGCCTAAAGTAATCAGTTAAATCCGTTTTACACGCTCTTAGAAGTATAAAAATTTGAAAGCCCACAATCCCTGCTACTCAATTCAGTGTAGTGGGGGTATGTATTTTAATAACTAGGATAATACTTTATCACTCGTCTACAAACTCTAGTTGTACGTCAATTATCTGTCCTATTCAATGACCAAAGCCCTCATTTCTCACTACTTATTTCTTACTCCTTTATATACTCAAATCCTCTTTCGTCCAGTAGTCAGAACTACGATTGTTCAGCTACATTGCCTTTTAAATTGTCAGTATAATGAATTTTATTCATCTTATATTAAAATAGTATCGTTTTTATTCATGTGAGGATTTGGGTATGATTCACCCATACCGACATTTTGTTCTATTTGATATTAAGGTAGTGAATCGCCATGACTAAAGAATTTAGCTGTTCCATTAAGAGCATTCGTTTTGATGAAAATTATCAGCCTGCTGACAGCACGCGTCTGACGACGAACTTTGCCAATCTGGCACGCGGCGAGCAGCGTGAGGATAATCTACGCAAAACATTGACGATGATTAACAATCGCTTCAACGCGCTGGCGCATTGGGACAATCCAAATGCCGACCGTTATTCTGTCGAAGTCGACATCATCTCTGTAGACATGGATATTGCGGGCAATGGCGATGCTTTCCCTGTTATCGAAACGCTAAAAACGACGATCATCGATCACAAAGAAAACAAGCGCATCGATGGCATGATTGGCAATAGCTTCTCATCTTATGTGCGTGATTATGATTTTAGTGTTGTACTCCCAGAGCACCGCGACCAGCAGTCAGACTCGCTCACGCCCGCAAATTTTGGCGAGCTACATGGCAAACTGTTTCAATACTTACTAAATTCAGAAGCTTATAAAGCCAATTTTGATAAAAAACCAGTCATCTGCTTGAGTGTCTCAACCAGCAAGACCTATTATCGTACTACCAATCAGCATCCGGTATTGGGCGTTGAGTACCAGCAAGACGAGTACTCCTTAACCGACGACTATTTTCACAAAATGGGCTTAACCGTGCGCTACTTTAAGCCTGAGGGCAGCGCCGCGCCATTAGCGTTCTATTTTGCAGGTGATTTGACCAGCGACTATACCGATCTTGAGCTCATCAGTGCAATCAGCACCATGGAGACCTTTCAAAAGATCTACCGTCCTGAGATTTACAACGCCAACTCAAGCGCGGGTCAAGTGTATCAACCCAGCCTGAACTACCAAGACTATTCATTGACACAAGTGGTCTACGATCGTGTCGAGCGCAGCCAAATGGCGGTCAAGCAAGGCAAATTTACCGAAACGCATTTTATCAAGCCTTACCAAGATATTCTTGAAACATGGGCGGCCAATTACGCTGTAAACAAGAACGTCGCTTAAAAAATCCAAATATAAAAGCGCACGCTACAACACCTAAAATAGAGAACACCTAAAATAGAGAAGACAATACGACATGACTTTATTATTACCAACATCGACCGCTGGCAGCTTACCAAAACCCTCTTGGCTGGCAGAACCTGAGAAAATTTGGTCGCCTTGGCAACTTGACGGTAAAGAATTGCACCAAGCAAAACAGGATGCGCTGCTGGTGTCATTGCAAGAGCAAGTGCGAGCAGGCGTCGATATCGTCAGTGACGGCGAGCAAACCCGTCAGCACTTTGTCACTACCTTTATTGAGCATTTAGACGGCGTGGATTTTAACCAGCGTGAAACCGTGCGCATCCGCAATCGCTATGATGCCAGCGTACCGACAGTAGTTGGTGCCGTAAGCCGCCAAAAGCCTGTGTTCGTCGAAGACGCCAAGTTTTTACGTCAGCATACTGACAAGCCGATCAAGTGGGCATTGCCTGGGCCGATGACCATGATTGATACGCTGTATGACAATCATTATAAAAGCCGCGAAAAACTGGCGTGGGAATTTGCCACCATTCTTAACCAAGAAGCCAAAGAATTGGAAGCAGCGGGTGTGGATATCATTCAGTTCGATGAACCTGCATTTAACGTGTTCTTTGATGATGTCAACGACTGGGGTATCGCGACCCTTGAGCGCGCGATCGAGGGCTTAAAGTGCGAAACGGCGGTACACATTTGCTACGGCTATGGTATCAAAGCCAATAACGATTGGAAAAAAACACTGGGTTCAGAATGGCGTCAGTACGAAAAAGCCTTTCCTAAACTGCAGCAGTCAAAAATCGATATTGTCTCGCTTGAGTGTCAGAACTCGCGTGTACCGATGGATTTGATTGAACTGATTCGTGGTAAAAAAGTGATGGTCGGTGCGATTGATGTGGCGACCAATGATATCGAGACGCCTGAAGCAGTTGCTGATACGTTGCGTAAAGCATTGCAGTTTGTTGATGCTGATAAGCTCTATCCATCGACTAACTGTGGCATGGCACCGTTGTCGCGCCAAGTGGCAAAAGGTAAATTGCAAGCACTGAGCGCAGGCGCAGACATCGTTCGTCAAGAGCTAGTAGGCTAAAGAACGGTCAGTAATAATCCAAATTTGGGGTGTGAGTAATGAGTGAAGCAAGCAGTTTTAGAGACGCTATGTCACTGCTGACGACAGCAGTCAATGTGGTCACGACCGCAGGCGATGCGGGCACACACGGGTTCACTGCCTCAGCGGTGTGCAGTGTCAGCGACAATCCGCCGACCTTGCTGGTCTGTATGAATCAATCATCGCGCTCGCACATGCCCTTTGTGGATAATAAAGTATTAAGCGTCAACGTACTTGGCGCGCAGCATGAGCACTTATCCAACATTTTTGCCTCAAAGCTCGAGTCAGATGAGCGCTTTACCCATGGCGCGTGGCACACCTTAGCAACAGGTGCGCCTGTGCTAGACGATGCACTCGTTAGCTTTGATTGTGAGATTGAGCAAGTGCAAGCCGTGGGTACGCACAGCGTCTTTATGTGCCGCGTCGTTGCCATCAAGCATTCTGAGCGAGCGGGTGAGCCAGACGAGAGTTTGGTCTATTTCAATCGTCGCTATCACTCGGTTGGTCAAGTCTGTCAAATTGACATGGCTTAGCCATATTCTTCCATCATCCAACCAAAAGTAACGATTCTGTGGAACTTATCATTTTTTTAATCATTGGAGCGCTGGCAGGGTTTGCAGCAGGCCTGTTTGGGGTGGGCGGTGGCACCATCATCGTACCGCTATTATTCATAGTCTTTACCCAGATGGACTACAGTCCTGATATAGTCATGCATCTGGCACTCGGCACCTCGCTTGCCACCATCATCGTCACCTCTATCAGCTCGCTCATGGCGCATAATAAAAAAGGCGCGGTCATGTGGCCTGTTTTTAAAAATCTCACACCAGGCATGGCGATTGGTTGTTTTTTTGGGGCAGGAATGGCAGGCGCGATCTCGGGCGGTCATCTACAAATTATCGTGGGTACGTTTTTGCTATGGGTCGCCTTTAACATGTTTACGGGCGGTAAAAAGCGGCTAGGTTCTGATGTCAGTACTGGCGATGCTGTATTACCATCAGCACCTAAGCAGCTAGCAGCAGGGGCGGGCATTGGTGTGGCATCTGCTATTTTTGGTATCGGCGGTGGTAGTTTAACCGTGCCATATCTCACTCGCTATAATGTGGTTATGCAAAAAGCAGTGGGCACGTCCGCTGCCTGCGGTCTGCCGATTGCCATTGCTGGCGCGCTGGGTTTTATGGTGTTTGGGATGAAAGAGCACGTCAATATTCCCAACGCGATTGGCTTCGTGCATATTTATGCTTTTGTGGGCATCGGTGCCATGAGCTTTTTTACCGCCAAGATAGGCGCAAAAGTCGCGCACCAACTCTCGCCGATTCTATTGAAAAAATGCTTTGCGGTGCTACTCATGATTGTGAGCTGCTTCTTTCTATATAAAGGGTTAGTTTAATAGTTTGAATTAGTGCATTAAAAGATACCGTGCATATAGCAGGTCAGTAACCTGCTTCATTTAGTATTCGGTACTTATCGCACCCATTTTGATAACCGTTATCACAAGCTTTACCAAACCACTCTTTTGCTTGAAACTTATCTTGACGAACACCTTTGCCTTCTTGGTAAAGTAGACCAAGATGATATTGGGAGATGGCATGACCTTGCTCAGCAGCTCTTCGGTACCAACTGATAGCTGTAGGGAGATCTTGACGAACATGTTTGCCCTCTTGGTAAAGCAAACCAAGACGATACTGGGAAATGGCATGACTCTGTTCAGCTGCCTTTTGATACCAACTGATAGCTGCAAATAAATCTTGACGAACACCTTTGCCTTCTTGATAAAGTAAGCCAAGATGATATTGTGCAGTGACATAATTTTCCTCAGCTGCTTTTTGATACCAACTAACAGCCGTCGTCAAATCTTGACTAACACCTTTGCCATTTTCATAAAGTAAACCTAGATGATATTGGGCAGTGACATAACCTTGCTCAGCGGCCTTTTGATACCAACTTACAGCTGCAGATAAATCTTGATGAACGCCTTTGCCCTCTTGATAAAGCAAACCAAGGTGATACTGGGAAATGGCATGACCCTGTTCAGCTGCCCTTTTATACCAACTTATAGCCGTCGCTAGATCTTGATGAACCCCATTACCTGCTTGGTAAAATGAACCAAGATGATACTGGGAAATGGCATGACCCTGCTCAGCTGCCTTTTGATACCAATTTATAGCCGTCGCCAAATCCTGACGAACACCTTTGCCCTCTCTATAAAATGTACCAAGTTGATACTGGGATGTGACATGTCCTTGCTCAGCTGCTTTTTGATGCGCTTTGGCAGCTACAGTTAAGCTTTCACCAAGATAAGACCTTTTTCTTCTATTGTAAAAGAAGGGCTTCTTTAAATATTTAAAAACCATTGTTTATTCTTAAAAGAAATATTGTTGATATTAGAAAGAAAAATACTAGCTGAGGCAATTACCTTCAGCAGATTGATATGTTATTTAGCTAAGATCAAATTACTACTTTAGTATAGGGTTTGATACTATTTTCTCAAAAATAACCGTATATACTAACAAGTATCGAACGTAAAATATATCTATTGATATAGTTGTTTAAGAGAGTAGAACTGTTGACTTTATTGAGCAAATCAGAGTTACACAACGCTTAGAACGGAATGGCCTCTTAAAAAGTATGGTAACTTTGCCAATATCTCATCTTATTGATGTCGGTAGATCAAAGTTGGAGTCGCAAGTTCTAGTTAGCCAAATACTTATTACTAGAATAAGAAATTCGTACTGTAAGAACTGATTTATCTACTTCAAGCTTTTGTTTAACCTTTTTAGCCATCTATAAGGGCCTTCAAAAAGTAAATAGTTCTGAGAAATGATTTAATCTGACCCAATCAAAATACTAGAATTAACAAATTCCTGTCTGAGTATTAAATTTTCAGACATGTTATCGATATTTTCATTTCTTTAAAACGTTAGCGCCAAGTGAAATTTATGCTATTTAATTTTTAGCGCTCTCTACCCAAGAAAACGCTTCTAAGATACGCATCCATTGATCGTCAAATCCTGCTTTTAATAATAATGGCTCACCAGTGACCGGATGGCTGAGCGCTAATGTCTGAGCATGTAGTAGCATGCGCGTACAGTCATAATGAGTGCGAAAAAATCGCGTATGCCTTATATCACCGTGGCTGGTATCACCGACGATATGATGGAATACATGTCTCATGTGCCGACGCAGCTGATGCTTGCGTCCCGTCTCAGGTATCAAGCGCACAAGGCTATAACGGCTGGTGGCGTGCTTTTTGGAAACCGCAAATGGTAGCTCAATCTGTGCCAAACTTTGCCAGTGAGTCACCGCCTCTTGAGCGGGTTTGTTTAAGTTGGCAAACTTATCGGCGATGGCGTCGGGCTTAAAGCTAAGCGCATAATCGACCGTCCCTTGCTCTGGCATAAAGCCGCGCACCACGGCCAAATACTGCTTGGTAACCTTACGTTCAGTAAATGCCTCGGTCAAGGTGCGAGCCACGCCTGAGCTTTTGGCAAACAACAACACACCCGATGTCGGCTTGTCTAACCGATGCACGGGAAACACATGACAACCGACTGCATCACGGGTGAGCTGCATGGCAAAGCGCGTCTCGCCTTTATCCAGCCAGCTGCGATGCACTAACAGCCCCGCTTCTTTATTAATCGCCACCAGATGTTCATCTTCATAGATGATGTCTATTTGGTTCGCGGTGTCGTTTTCAATATCCATGTGTTCAATGCCTATACTGTAGAGACTATAACCATATAAATGATGGATAGTTTCTTATTTCATTATTCAAAAAAAATCCTTTGCCACCTCGTTGATACAAGATAGCAAAGGATGAATCGTCACACAATAGCATGACGAGTAATTTATTAATAAAAATTATAATAAAATCAATATCTTATATTACTCAACCGTCACTGATTTGGCAAGATTGCGTGGCTGATCGACATCAGTACCGCGCATCACGGCCACATGATAAGAGAGCAGCTGTACTGGTACGCTGTAGACGATAGGGGCAAGTGTCTCGCAAACCGCTTTAACATATACCACATGCAGGCGATCTTCGGCAACGATTTGGCTATCTTCACTAGCGAAGACAAACAGCTCGCCGTGACGGGCGTGTACTTCTTGCATGTTGGCTTTGAGCTTATCGAGCATGCTGTCTTTGGGTGCCAGCACTACGATTGGCATGTCCTTGTCAACAAGCGCTAGCGGGCCGTGCTTGAGCTCACCTGCGGCGTAGCCTTCAGCATGAATATAAGAGATTTCTTTGAGCTTCAATGCGCCTTCTAGGGCGATTGGGAACTGTAGACCGCGCCCTAAAAATAAGCAGCTTTTCTTATCCTCAAAGTGCTCTGCCATCGCTTTGATCGGAGCATCAAGGTGCAAGCTGGCATAGAGTTGACCGGGCAGCTTTTGTAGCTCGCTGAGTAAAGTACTTAGGTTTGCGCTGTCGATACGCTGCTGTACTGCGCCTGTTTTTAAGATCAATAGCATGAGTGCGACCAGCTGGGTGGTAAAGGCTTTGGTCGATGCCACACCAATTTCAGGACCTGCAAGGGTCGGCAAGAATATGTCTGTCTCGCGAACCAATGATGAGGTAGGCACGTTACATAGTGCTAGACTCACCAGTCCTGCTGGGTTTTGTTTTTTGATGTCACGCAGGGCTGATAAGGTATCGGCTGTTTCACCAGACTGAGAGATACAAATCACCAGCGAGTTGTCGAGTACCACAGGATTGCGATAGCGGAATTCGCTGGCAACCTCAACAGAGCAGGATAGGCGCATCAAGCTCTCAAACCAATATTTAGCAACCATCCCCGCATGATAACTAGTGCCACAGGCGATAATTTGTACGTGCTGTACGCCTGATAATTGCGCTTCATTGCGTGCTAAAAAGTCATCGCGTAAGGTTGACGCTTGGCGATTATCAATCGCCATTTCAAGCGTACGAGCGACAGCATCTGGCTGCTCATAGATTTCCTTGAGCATATAGTGCTTAAACTCGCCTTTGTCAGCATTATTCTGCTTGGCATCGATTTCATGCACTTCGCGGCTAACTTCCTCGCCATCGACATAGACTTTAATACTGTCACGGGTCAATTTGGCAATATCGCCTTCTTCTAGGTACATAAAGCGGTTGGTGACGGGAAGTAATGCCAGCTGATCTGAGGCAATAAAGTTTTCACCAATACCGACACCGATGACCAAAGGCGAGCCTAAGCGTACTGTGACCAGCTCGTCTGGTGTGTCCACGTGAATGATGCCTAAAGCAAATGCACCATGTAGCTTAGGAATCACTGCGCGTACTGCTTCTAGCAAATCATTGGTTTGTTCATAAATGTCATGAATCAGATGCGCCACCACTTCGGTGTCGGTCTGTGAGGTGAACTCGTAGCCTTTTGCGATGAGCTCTTTTTTGAGTTCAGCATAGTTTTCGACGATGCCATTATGAACAACGGCAATCTTACCAGATACGTGCGGATGGGCATTGCGCTGTGCAGGCTCGCCATGCGTGGCCCAGCGAGTATGAGCGATACCAATATGCCCATCAAAAAAATCAGTGCTGGCTTCAACCGCATCGACCAAGGCTTGAACTTTGCCCACTTGACGCTCACGATGTAGCTCGCCATTATGGATGATGCTAAGACCCGCTGAGTCATAACCTCGGTATTCTAGACGCTTAAGACCTTCAAGCAAGATATTCGCAATATTGCGTTCAGCAACTGCGCCAACGATTCCACACATGGCTTTTCCTTAAATTTGTTTTTTAATAATTCAATATATGATGGTACAAGACTAGTAAATTTCGTTAGCTACCAAGGCTCAGTTATTAGCTCAAAAGTATGATGAAGCAGTACTACCACGATTGCCGTACTGCTTAGGTTTACTCAAGAATGACGGCGATTGATCAAACTTTCGATAAATCAGTTATTTTTAGTCGGTCGTTGAAAGTCATTTTTTTGTACCTGACGAGCTCGGCCAAACGCTAAAGCACTACTATCAACGTCTTTGGTAATGACAGAACCTGCAGCGATGGTAGCCGTATCTCCGATGGTTACTGGCGCGACTAGGCTCGCATTAGAACCAATAAAGGCATTGTCTCCAATGATAGTCTGCGACTTGTTGACACCATCGTAATTACAAGTAATGGCACCTGCACCGACATTGACGCCTGTGCCGATAGTTGCATCACCAACATAGCTTAAGTGATTTACTTTACTGCCTTGACCGATTGTTGATTTTTTAATTTCAACAAAGTTACCGACTTTGCTGTTGTCAGACAATACCGTATCAGGACGCAGGTGTGCAAAAGGTCCTATGTCAACACCAGCTCCGATGTCAGCGCGATCAATCACACAGTAAGGCTTAATATAACAAGCATTGCCTATCTGGGCATTTTTGATGACGCAGCCCGCCTCAATATAGACATTGTCGCCTAAAGTGCAGTCGCCTTCAAAGACCACGTTGACGTCAATAAATACATCTTGTCCGGCAATCAACGACCCGCGAATGTCCACGCGCGTGGGATCGGCAAATTGAACGCCCGCTTCTTGTAAGTCGGCGACTATTTTGCGTTGCCACGTGCGCTCTAGGCTTGCGAGTTGTTGGCGGTTATTAACCCCTTCAATCTCAAACGTATGCTCAGGCTCAATCGCCGCAATCGTAATACCATCAGCGACGGCCATTTTGACGATGTCAGTGAGGTAATATTCTTGTTGCGCATTATTGTTAGAGAGCTCTGGCAAATACTTATGCAGTAGGGCGTTGTCTACGCAGTAGATACCACTGTTGATTTCTCTAATGTTTTGCTCGTCAGCATTAGCATCTTTTTGCTCAACGATGGCTTCAATGTTACCGTTTTGGTCACGTTTGATACGACCCAATCCGAACGGATTATCGACAGTCAACGTCAGCATAGACATACCATCAGTATTGGCAGCTTTTAAAGCAGCTAATGTCTGGCAGCTGACCAATGGCACATCACCATACAGAATGAGACTTTGCCCTGATTTCGGCAAATCAGACAGTGTCACTTTGACCGCATGCCCCGTTCCTAACTGCTCAGTTTGAGCAACCCAAGTAAACGACGACTGCGTATATTGGTTGGTAATCTCTGACTTTACCTGATCACCGCCAAAACCATGAACAATGATGGTTTCATCGACAGTGAGCTGATGACAGGTATCTAATACATGGGCCAATAATGACTTACCAGCTAGGGTCTGCAAAACCTTTGGCTTTGCCGACTGCATACGTGTGCCTTTACCGGCCGCTAAAATAATTACAGAAAGAGGAGATGTCATAATAAGCCTACAAATGTAACAAAATATAATGTTGAATTATAGCGTAAAAACTTGCACATAAAAAATTATGACGTGCAGGCTTTGTAACTCGAATACCCAAAACTTACGCAAGCAAAATCAAATGAGCAAGAAGGCTAAACCGAAGTAATTATTTCCGCGAAACAATATTAAACAGACATAAACATCATCACAATGATGTAAATAATCAGCCAAATCACGGCTGCCATAATCCCTGCAATAATGTCATCCAACATTACCCCAAGACCGCCCGCAACCTTTTTGTCTGCCCAGCCAATCGGTGGTGGCTTTAAAATATCAAATACGCGAAATAGGATAAAAGCAGTCGGTAGCCAGCCCCAAAACATCGGTAGCATCATTATCGATAAAGTATTTTCAGACGTAGGAAATACGTAGGATAATATATAAGATAACGGCAATAAGGTGATCCACATACCAGCCCATTCATCCCACACAATATGCGGATCATCGTGTACCTGCATCAACTCAGACGTACGCCCGCAAATCCAAACACCAACCAAACACGACAAAATCGTCAAGATTAAAAAAGGAACAAAACCCAAGCTCATGAGTGGCACACCCACAATCAGACCACCAACCGTGCCCCACGTACCGGGCGCGCGTCGAGGTAGGCCGCTGCCCAAACCTAGTCCGAGCCAATAAACCATGCGGTCAAGCATACTGGCACCGATTGGTAGAGGTGGGCAGTCATTTGCTTGTCGGATATCAGGCTTAGATAGGTGTTGATCAGTCATGGATTAGCCTGTGAAATGTTGATAACCGGTGAGATTGGGCCACGTAGAGAAGGGGGCAGATTGGGTCGGCGTGACTGGCTGATTTTGATAAAACAGTTCAAGACGTGAGCGATGAGGCGATTTGGCATCTGTCGCAATAGAATCTGCGAGCGCAACGACTTCTCCAATACAAGTGATAGGCATATTGGTAACAGGTGGTTCAATATGTGCAGGCAAGGTAAACGCCAATTCGTAGTCATCGCCGCCCGCTAATTGACATAACAAACGCTCAGATAACTCTACTGTGGCCAGTGACTCGCTACTCGGTAATTGATCTAAATAAATACGCATACTGACTGAGCTTTGCTGACAGATATGACCAAGGTCTTGATAAAGACCGTCAGAGATATCGATCATCGATGTGGCACCAGTTTTTGCTAATGCTGCACCTAGCGCAATACGCGGCGTCGGCATGTGCAAGCGATGCGCCAACTCTATGCCTTGTGCGCTGTCAGGATGCTGTAAGGCGAAAGCTGCATCACCAAGGGTGCCTGAGACATAGACCTTATCACCAACTTGTGCCCCTGAGCGATAAACAGCTGGTGTACCTGCGGCAAGCAACCCTTGAGCACTGACACTCAGCACTAGGCGCTCGCTGCGCGTCGTGTCACCACCAATCAGCGTCACGCCAAACAGCTGGCAAGCATGGAATAGGCCTTTGGCAAATGTCGTGAGCCATTCATGATTTGCTAGACGCTCAGGCAATGCCAACGCTAGCAAAATACTATGCGGCGTCGCGCCCATCGCTGCAATGTCTGAGACATTAACCGCGACAGCTTTATAGCCAATTTCAAACGCAAGTTTATGCACTTGTGCAAAGTCAGCATGAAAGTGACGGCCCTGAACCAAGGTATCGATACAGCTAACCAAGCGTGATCCTGCTGGCAATGCCATCACAGCCGCGTCATCACCGATACCTTTTTCGATACCCGTTAATGGCGCATGTTTGGCCTGCATCTGTGAGAATATACGCTCAATCAGCTCAAACTCGTTCATGGCTAGTCTTAGTCTTTAGTATCGTTAGCGTTTTTCTTGCTCGCCTTAAAGTCACTGATATTTGCACTTGCTTTACTGGCACTACTGCGTTTCACATTGGCTTTGTTGGCGCTGATACGCGGCTTGTTTGATGCAGTCGGTGCATTATCGATCGTGCTTTCTGTTTCAGTAGCCGTTTCGATATTATCAGCTACGGTTACTTCAGCCGAATTCGCTTCAGATTGTTTAGCCGCCGCTTTTTGTGACGTACGTAGATTGGCATTGGTATCTGCTTGTACCTCTAAAGCACGCAACTCACCGGCCATTTTATCCAGTACCGCATTGATCAATTTATGAGCGTCAGTCGCGCCAAAGTGATTATTTAGCTTCATTGCTTCATCAAGCACAACCTTGTAAGGAATCTCCATACGGTTTTGTAGCTCGTACGCACCAATGAGCAAAATAGCATGTTCAACCGTATCTAATTTGTCAACCTCACGATCGAGATGCTGACTGATAAGCGCATCTAACGCTTCAATTTGCTCTGGGATATCGCGCATCATTTCGTGATAATAGCCGATATGGACGGTGTGCATAGCGTTGGTTGCGCGCGTGCGTGCCGCGATATCATGCGGTGCATTGTCTTTCCAGCCAAGCTTGCCATCTACATCAAAGCGGCGGTCGGTGACGAGCCACTCGTATAGACCTTGCATGGCAAAGCGGCGCGCCTTACGGATAGCAGTGTGACTGGTCTTATAAGAAGACTCACTCATATCGAAGGTTTGATCACCTGCACTACTGCTCGCTATACGGGTAGCTTCAGCTTGGTTGGCTTGTGCGGTTTTCGCAGCGCTGATAGCGCGCTTGAGTTGGTCAGTCATAGGGGGTCTGTACCTAAATTTTTGAGATGATACCTAGTCAAAATATGAATCAGCAAAGTAGCTTTTTAGCTTTGTTTATTCAAAATTTTAAAGGGTATAGAAATACGGCGAAAATTCAAAAAATAGCCAGTGTGTTGATAGCTGGCGTCAAGCTATAAGGTGCTGTTATTACTAAATAGCAGCACCAGTTGAAACAGTAAGGTCTAGCTTCGAAGCTTAAGCTTCATCGATATCGTCGTCGATGTCTAGCTGTGACAAAACAGCAATCATCTCTAATACGACCATCGCAGCTTCAGAGCCTTTATTACCTGCTTTTGTACCAGAGCGCTCAATGGCTTGCTCGATGCTGTCAGTAGTGATGATACCGTTGGCAACAGGGATATTATAATCCATTGCCACAGCACTCAAACCTTTGGCCGACTCGCTGGCTACAATATCAAAGTGCGGCGTGCTGCCACGGATGATTGCACCCAATGCCACAATCGCGTCAAAACGGTCAGACTCCGCAGCGCGCTGGGCGACAAGTGGTAGCTCAAATGCACCAGGCACACGAATAACAGTAATGTTGCTACCCAACACGCCATGACGGAGTAGGGCGTCAATCGCGCCATCAACCAATGACTCGACGACAAAACCGTTAAAGCGACCAACAACGATACCAATGCGAGCATCAGCGTTTTGATGCAAGTTACCATCGATATGGGTCACGTCGTTGCGCTGCTGTTGTAAGTTTGACATAAAAAATCCTTTGCTTAATAAGCGTTCAATTGAAATATAGGCGTCAATAAATAGCTAAATAGTCTGATGTGTTCAATCGACTTGGCCACCTATTATTTTGGCGTTTCCCGAGTTAATTGAACGAAAATAAATGGTTAGCGCTATGATAGCATTTTTTTGGGTTTTATTTGTATATTACGAGCGTACTAAAGACGCATCTGTATCCCTTGCGCTGCCATATATTCTTTGGCCTCTTGTACCGTGTACTCACCGAAGTGAAAAATACTAGCAGCAAGTACGGCGTCGACGCCGCCTTCTAGTACGCCTTCTGCCAAATGTTGTAGGTTGCCAACGCCGCCTGAGGCAATCACGGGTACATTGACGCGGCTCGTAATTTGCTGCATCAGCGCCAAATCGTAGCCTTTTTTGGTGCCATCACCATCCATCGAGGTGACCAGTAATTCACCAGCGCCCAGTTCAGCCATTTTACTCGCCCAAGCAACGGCATCGATACCCGTTGGCTTACGGCCACCGTGAGTGAAAATCTCCCAACGTGGCACGACAATGCCATCGACGTTGATGTCAGCGACACGTTTGGCATCGATGGCAACGACGATACACTGGTTGCCAAATTTTTGCGCGGCTTCACCAACGAACTCTGGCGTAAATACCGCTGCTGAGTTAATCGCCACTTTATCCGCACCCGCATTGAGCAAATTACGGATGTCAGCGATTTTGCGCACACCGCCACCGACAGTCAGCGGAACAAATACCGTTTCTGCCATGCGCTCAACGGTATGATACGTGGTATCACGCTCGTCATTAGTCGCAGTAATATCCAAAAAAGTAATCTCATCAGCGCCTTGTTCATTGTAGCGGCGGGCGACTTCAACAGGATCGCCTGCGTCTTTGATATCGACAAACTGTACGCCTTTGACCACGCGGCCATTGTCAACGTCCAAGCAAGGAATGATACGCTTTGCTAACATAGGGTCTTTCACCTTATAATCAATTCATAGGCGCTAGTCTAGCAAAATCACTGCTATTTCAGGCAGGTTTTCGCAAGATTATTACGCTTTTTACCATCGTTTTATCATGCGCGGTACAATTGCTGTCATTACCGCAGAAATTTATCCTATTTAACTTCTTATCCAATTGCTATAAGTGAGATGTCATGTCCGTCTATACCCAGTTAACCGATGATCAGTTTGCCGCCTTCTGCCAAAGCTTTGGCGTGTCGTTTGCCCGCGCGATTCCGATCACTCAGGGTATTAAAAACTCAAACTGGTTTATTCAAACGACTGACGATGTAGATGGTACATATTCTTACGTGTTCACTTTGTTTGAAGAGCGTCCGCCCGCTGATATCGAAAAAATGGCCGTTATCCTCAATCAGTTAAATGGTAAGTTACCAGTCGCCGCACCGTTAGCTGTTATTAAATCAAATAGTGCTCAGGCGGATGGCGAGGATAAACGCTATGTCATCCATTATGAAAACAAAGCGATTACGCTAGTGCCATGCCTAGCAGGCTCACATCCCGAGCAAACCACGCAAGCGATGTGTCATGATATTGGTGCGGCATTAGCAATGCTGCATGAAACGTTACAAGCACTACAACCAAGCGAGCAGTACGGCGTGCCTTTGTACCCATGGAGCGAGGTGCGCGACCGTGAAATGCAGTTCATGCCAGGTGACGAAGCCAAGCTGATGAGCGATATCTGGCGCGCTTATTCAGAATTACCACTGGCAACTTTGCCAAAAGGTCTGTGCCATTTAGATATGTTTGCCGACAATACCTTATGGAATCTACAAAAAGGCGAAGCGCGTCTGACAGGCCTGTTGGACTTTACCGAAGTCAGTGTCGAGCATTACGTAATGGATATAGCCATTACTATCAATGATTTTTGTACCACGTGGGGCGTTGCAGAGCAAGGCGAATCCGTTAACTTTGACCGCAGTAAAATGGCAGCGTTTTTACAAGGTTATGAATCGACCCGCCCGCTAAATAACGATGAAAAACGTGCACTACCTGTTATGCTGGCAAAAGCTGCGGTGATTTTCTGGTTGTTACGTCTAAATGTGATTCACTACAACCGTACCGAAGGTCGTACGGGTGATAACATCATGGTCAAAAACCCTGACTTGATGAAACGTCTGGCCGCTTACCATTGGGCGCATGTTGAAAAGTCGCAAAATACCGTATTTGTACTATTATGCAAAACAGACAATCAAATAGTCGGTGTGTTTAGCAGTATTACCCAAGCTGAGCAAGCACAAGAAAAATTAAATAGTAGTGAGTTTGCAATCAAAGAATATACGCTCGATCAATTATCGTAAGCGTTGCTTATTCATTTATTCTAGTACCAATGCTAGTACTAATTTTAGTACCGAAACCTTAGAGGCGACCCCATGACCGATCAAGTTGATAACTGGCACAAACTGGCGCGCTTTGATACCAATATGCAAGGCGAGCTGCATGCCAATCTGCTACGTAATAACGGTATCACCGTGTCCTTGCAACCGCTCAGTGCGATCCCTGGTATGAACTCTGGTATCGTTCTCTGGGTAGAGGACACCGACTTGGCAGAAGCTCAGCGCATTTTGGATACCATCCCAACTGATGGCGCCGCTTTGCTTGATGAGATGAGTGATGCTGACTTTGATGCGCTATCTGCCACTCAAAGCAATGCTACTCAAGGCAACTCAATAATAGACGACAATAACGGCGGTACTTTATAAATGTGTCAACTCTTAGGAATGAACTGTAATACCCCAACGGATATTGGCTTTAGCTTTGCAGGATTTCGCAAGCGCGGCGGTATGACGGACAGTCATGAAGATGGCTTTGGCATTGCCTTTTTTGAGCGCAGCGAATGCAGCAATAATGACAAAACCAACGATGAGACGGCAAATGACTCAACGGGTCTGCGTTTGTTTCATGATAATCGTCCAAGCCATCTATCGCCAGTCGCCGATTTGGTCAATAACTACCCAATCAAAGCCATGAACGTCATTGCGCATATTCGCAAGGCGACGCAAGGGCAGAACTGCTTGGCAAATACCCATCCATTCGTCCGCGAAGTATGGGGCGAGCAGTGGGTATTTGCGCACAATGGGCAGATGAATAGCGAATTTATCAAACGCTGCCAGCGCTTGCAAGACAATGGCAATGCCGCGCATTGTCAGCCAGTAGGCAATACTGACTCTGAAATGGCATTCTGCTATTTGGTCAATCGTCTAAAAAGTAGCTTTAAATCTCGTCCTGATGACAAAACGCTGTTCAATTTTTTGACCACGCAATGTCGTTATCTATCGGCCAATGGGCTATTTAATTGCTTAATATCCAATGGCAGGTGGCAACTGGCCTATGCAGGTAGCTTACTGTTTTATCTCACGCGCAAAGCGCCATTTGGGGAAGCCAAACTGGCGGACGATGATATGGCGATTAACTTTGGTGACGTGACTACAGACACGGATAAAGTCACGATTTTGGTCACTGTGCCATTGACTGAAAATGAGAAATGGCAGCAATTGGCGGTCAATGAATGCTTAATATTTCAAGATGGTGATGTCATTTATAAAGACAGTCCAAGTCAGCGCAAGTTTTTAACGGTTGAAGAAGGCATTGCCATTGCAAGGGAAGTTGGGGCGAGTGTTTAGCGGTTAATAGATATCTAATGTTGTTTAAATATAACCCCCACAACACCGCTTAAACTTCTCTCCAGACCCGCAAATACACGGTTGTTTTTGCGTCACCGTCATCGCAACCGTGGGATCTAAAAAATACCAACGCGCATCATGACTAGTTTTGTCTTTTACTTTTACAAAGGTAGATAACTCATGATGTGCCTGTATTTTTTCTGCTAAACCACTTGTTGTTTCCTCAGGACTTTTAAAATATGCCTTAAACTCAACTTGTGCATGTCTTTTACCAAGCTTTGGCGTGTGCGCTACGATTTCTAATCCTGCCCAGTCCGTCTCTTTAGCCCAACTCTCAATCGCGTCAAAGTCAAGCAAGCCTTGCTGCGCAGGCACTGTGGTCTTGACGATATACTCTGGTTTTATGAGCACAAAGGCACTATAGCGCGACCGCATAAGCCGTTCGGCTGTCACCGCTTTTATACCATCTGCTTTATCAACCTCATCATTATAAAAAGCATCATGATAGGGCTGACAGCAGTCTTGATAGGAAAGAGCCGCGTTTGCCGTCTCTGCTGTTGGATTGATTTGGCAAGGGCAAGTATCTGGGTAAGGTTGCATATTTGACTCTAATATTCGTCTGGGTTTATTCGTTTATGCTTAATGGTCTTATGATAACTTTATTGCAGCATGCTTTTTATTAACTCTGGCAATATACCAACTTTGAGCTGCGCCCATGCAGAAGGGTCGCTCAGTCGTGACCAAAACATCTCAAAAGGCGGGGCAACATATACCAGTAGTGCAAGAATAGTATATAAGAGCAGGTACCACCATTTGTCTTTTGGCTGATAAAACTTCATTGCCGTGCCCGATGAGCGCTTCATTTTCATATTGGACAAATTGACGC
The DNA here is from genome assembly GCF_022129235.1 of Psychrobacter sp. Ps6. GTDB lineage: Bacteria > Pseudomonadota > Gammaproteobacteria > Pseudomonadales > Moraxellaceae > Psychrobacter. The sequence continues at coordinate 45,267 of NZ_JADQAI010000007.1, forward strand.
TATACAGCTCGTCTAATGATAAATGTACCATCGCACCACCAAATAAAAACAGACCATAAAACCAACTGGTCGTCAGCGGTAGATGCAGACCATAATAGCTTAGACAGGTTAACCCCAGTCCAAGTATCGCCATATAAGGCACAGAGTGGATAACGCCGCGATGCACCGTCATAGTAGTAAAGATATGAAAGATCACATAACGCATAAAACCATAACCCGCCAGCCATAATGCGATCAATGCCAGCAAGCTCAAATCACTGCGCCAATGCATGACCAAGCCAAAGGCAAAGACAAACGAGGTAATATTAAAACCTAGCTTGATCGGTGTTGAGTTATCCGAATCCAAATCTGGTAGCAATCCACCGATGGTACCAAGCGCCACGCATACTAAAAACCCTGAATCATCAATCAATCCTGCTTTATAAACCGTCAAACTCAGGGTGCCACTCACCATAAAAGCGACATTTAAGTGGGTATTAAAATTTGCCATAAAACTCATTCATCCATAGCGCTCAAAAAGTCCTTTCGAGCGGTGCATCTAGCTGTAAAAAAGCGCACCATGATACCATAGACCGTCCATACGTCTAACAGAGATAGCCTGTAAGAGAGAGCTTCTATGCCTGCCAATGATTTACCCGCCAAACTTGATTCTGATACCTGTACCGACCACTCGCCTGTTATAGAAGGCAAGCTTGATAACAGCTTTGCTGAGATTGATTGGCAAGCACCATGGTTGTCACACATTATTCAACTACATTACCTCAGCAACAGCATTGAGCGCCTCAGTAGGCCAAGTCAGCAGAATAGCTTAAGTGAATCGGGTAGTTTAGATGAGCAGCATATAAATGCTTCTGACATCAAGACGCCTGACACGATTGCCAAGGTCTTAAAGACGGCGATGATGCAACAGGCTGATCATTTAGAGCAGCCATTACCGCAGACCAAACCTACCCATAACCAAACGCCTCAAACGCTACAATTTGTCTCTCAAACTGCATTGCCTGAGGGGGAGGCTTACGAGCATTTCATCGGTATAACTGGCAACATTCCGACGCGTGATAACTTGCATGACTTATTTAACGGCAGTATCTGGCTGACGTTTCCCAAGACCAAAGCGGTGCTGAATTATTACCACATGCTGGAAATCGCCAAACAAGGCATCAGTGAGCGCCGAGGGCGTGTGCGCGACACTATTACGGTGTTTGATGAAAATGGGGCAGTACTGGTCACGGCAGATCCTAATATTGGTAAGGCATTGATTGATTTTGACTGGCAGGCAAGTTTGGTGACGCCCCGTGCTAAATGGGATGATCCAGTACAGCCGGAGAGCAGTGCTCAGGCTGCCGTCTATATCTTTGGGCATGCTCTGCTTGAGCAGTTGGTACACCCACGCAAACCCTTATGCGCGCACAGCATTGTCATTCAGGTTTCACAAGTATTTTTTACCCTATCATTAGCTGAGCGTATGAGTTATTTGGATGACAAAGTTGCCGAATACATGGACACATTATTATCAAAAGATGACGTGACACCACGCCAACTTGCGCCATTACCGATCTTAGGCGTGCCGCATTTTTGGGCAGAAAATACCGATACTGACTTTTATGAAGACAGCTATGTATTTCGCAGTGGACGTCGTCAGAAAAATAAAAAATAAAGAGGAATGAGTCACTTAAGATTGGTTAGCCAAACCTTTGTTACGTTTACGATTGTGCCACGATTTGACAACGTCCAGACGTTAACAAAGCCTTGTATGTTTGTTATGGTAAAAGAACGTTTCTGTTAAACAGGAAAGAGATGGTTATCTCTTTTGTTAACACAGAGTCACATCAGACAGTGTTATTAAACTGCTCTGCTGATTAAAGATATATCGATCATCTATTGAGCCACCCGTTATACATAAACTTATAATAATTTATGTCTAGGATCTATAACAACGATAAGGAAGCTATCATGAGTGATATTTTTAATGTAAAAGACACCCTTTCAGTTGCTGGCAAGGAACATGCCTACTACAGCCTGCCCAAACTTACCGAAACTTATGAGCATATCAAGACACTACCATTTTGTATGAAGGTCGTGTTAGAGAATCTATTGCGTAACGAAGACGGTGGCCAGTCAGTCGGCAAGAACCATATCGAAGCGGTTGCCAATTGGGATGCAGGCGCCGAGGCGTCAAAAGAAATCGCCTTTATGCCAGCGCGTGTGGTATTGCAGGATTTCACTGGTGTGCCTTCAGTCGTTGATTTGGCAGCGATGCGTGATGCAGTGGTCGAGCTTGGCGGCAAAGCGGAGCAGATTAACCCATTTATCCCTAGTGAGCTGGTCGTCGATCATTCTGTACAGGTCGATGCTTATGGCCGCGAAGACGCGCTCGATTTGAACGAAAAGATTGAATTCAAACGCAACAATGAGCGCTATGAGTTTTTGCATTGGGGCAAGCAAGCCTTTGAAAACTTCGTTGTCGTACCACCAGCGACGGGTATTGTGCATCAGGTCAACCTTGAGTATCTAGCGCGCGTCGTGATGGCAGCAGATGTTGATGGCGAGCTGATGGCATATCCAGATACGGTATTTGGCACCGACAGTCATACCACGATGATCAATGGTATTGGCGTGCTTGGTTGGGGCGTGGGCGGTATTGAAGCGGAAGCGGCGATGCTCGGTCAACCGTCCTCGATGCTGATTCCGCAAGTGGTCGGTTTTGAGTTAAAAGGTAAGCTAACCGAAGGCGTCACGGCAACCGATTTGGTACTACGTGTGGTTGAAATGCTACGTGCACATGGTGTGGTTGGTAAGTTCGTCGAGTTTTATGGCGAAGGCTTACACAGTATGCCGCTTGCAGATCGTGCCACCATTGCCAATATGTCTCCAGAGTATGGCGCAACTTGTGGTATTTTCCCAATCGATCAAATGGCGATTGATTATCTGCGTCTATCAGGCCGTGAGGAAGCGCAGATTGAACTGGTCGAAAAATATGCTAAAGCGCAAGGTCTATGGCACGATGCCGATACCCCAGCGGCGACTTATTCGAGCAAGCTAGAACTAGATTTATCGTCAGTACAACCAGCCCTTGCTGGTCCGAACTTGCCACAGCAGCGTATTAATTTGTCTGATATGCATGAGAAGTTTGGCGAAACGCTAGAAAAAATGACCAAAGATCGCAAGTCAGAAGTCGAAGGCAAAGTACGCTTTGACCAAGAAGGCGGCGAGCAAGAGCAAGCGGAACACTTGGCGGCTGAGCCGAATATCGACGTTGATACCGAAACTGACGATAGTAAAGGTTACCAGCCAGCTAATAATGTGTTCTCAAGCGTTAATATTGACGACAAAGAGCACAAACTGCGTGACGGTTCAGTCGTGATTGCTGCCATTACTTCTTGTACCAATACCTCAAACCCAGCCGTTATGATTGGTGCCGGTCTAGTTGCCAAAAAAGCCGCTGCTAAAGGCCTAAAAGCTAAGCCATGGGTCAAAACCTCACTGGCACCGGGTTCTAAAGTCGTTACTGATTATTTAGAAAAAACCCATCTGATGGATGAGCTAGAAAAAACAGGCTTCTATCTAGTAGGGTATGGGTGTACAACGTGTATTGGTAACTCAGGCCCATTGTCAGAAGAGATCGAAAAAGGAATTGAAGAAAACGACTTAGTCGCGGCGGCGGTACTGTCTGGTAACCGTAACTTTGAAGGTCGTATTCACTCACACGTGAAAGCCAGTTACTTGGCATCACCACCGCTAGTTGTTGCCTACGCGCTTGCAGGTACGGTCGATATTGATATGACGACCCATCCGCTAGGCCAAGACCAAGACGGTAATGATGTATTCTTAAAAGATATCTGGCCAACTTCAGAAGAAATTAACGAGTTGATTGCCAATAACATCGATGCTGATATGTTCCGTAAAAACTACGGCGAAGTGTTCGACGGTAGTGCCGCATGGAACGCCATTAGCTCAGCGGATAGCCAGCTGTATCCGTGGGATGAAGGATCGACGTATATCAAAAACCCGCCGTTCTTCGATGATATGACTATGGATCCAGAAGGCATCCCTGATATCGAAGGCGCACGTATTTTGGGTCTATTTGGTGACTCAATTACGACCGATCATATCTCACCAGCAGGTAATATCGACCCAGACTCACCAGCAGGCAAGTACTTGCAAGAGCGCGGTGTGATGGAAGCAGACTTTAACAGCTATGGTTCACGTCGTGGTAACGATGCAGTCATGACCCGTGGTACTTTTGCCAATATCCGTATCAAAAATACCATGATGGGTGGCAAAGAGGGCGGCTATACCTATTACTTCAAAGATGACAGCGCTACGCTACAAGATGGCGAAGAAATGCCCATCTATAACGCAGCGATGAAGTATAAAGAAGATAAGCGTCCGCTCGTCGTACTTGGTGGGTCAGAGTATGGTTCAGGCTCTAGCCGTGACTGGGCAGCCAAAGGTACGATCTTGCTCGGCGTAAAAGCGGTATTGACCAGCTCATTTGAGCGTATTCACCGCTCAAACCTCGTCGGTATGGGCGTGTTGCCATTGACGTTTAAAGACGGTCAAAATGCAGAGACATACAAACTAGATGGCTCTGAAGTACTGAGCATCACAGGTCTGGACAATGGCGAAAGTAAAACCGCCACCGTTACGGCTACCCGTGCTGATGGATCGAGCGAGAGCTTTGAGGTCAATGTCGGTCTACAAACGCCAAAAGAGCGCGAATATGTGCGTCATGGTGGCGTGTTGCACTATGTGCTACGTCAGTTGGCTGCTGAGAGTAAAGAAGCAGGCTAGTGTTTAATTAGGTTTAATATAAAAAGGCCCAGTCGTCACGACTGGGCTTTTTTATGCATTATTTTTGAATGATTTTTTAAGTTGAGAAAGCTTATTCTGCCATAATTTTTTCCCACCTATACTGGCAGTAACCGCATTTACCTTCATTGTATTGATCTTCTAAACTAAGACAGGTTCCACACATCTCACATTCGTTATATTCCATTTCATAATTACAAGCTACACAACAATCTTCTTCATAGATGAAAGTGTTTTTCCAACATTCATGGCATGCGCCATACGGAGACTCATCACCATTCATTGCATTCATAAAGGCTTCTCCAGCCAAAGAGTCTTCAATGCATTGTTCAAGTACATCGTAAAAGCTAAAGTCCTCCCCACATGATTTACAATGTAAGTCAATCATTGGGTAAACATCTTCAGCATGTGGGGCTTGTATTAATGAAGAGTGACACTGTTCACAACGAAGGTTTTTAAGAGCTATTTCAACTGAATGGTATTTCCAATCAACTGCATCAAGACTTGCTTTGCAAGCATTTTCTTCTGCCGAGTAAACATCATTTATCTCGAGTAAAGCTTTCCAGCAATCATCGCCCAGAATCTCCTGAGGATCTTCCTGCAAATGCTCTGATAGAAAGTCTCTAATCAGCAAAAAGGACTTGGCTATAATCTCTCTGATAGCATCGGGAGACTTAGACGTGTAGTAATGTTCTAAATCATTTCTTAGTCTACTGATTTCATCAAATCTGTCCCAATCTACTGTTGTAATGTTTAAACTTTTGAATCTTTGTTTTATGGACTGAACATCAACTGTCTTAGTACCTTTTCCTTCAAAAGTTATTTCACCTTTCGCATTCTGCACAGGCACAATATTCTGCTTTATCAATAGCTCTTTATTATCATGTGGAGATAATCGACAAAGCTTTTCCTTGTACAATAATAAAATTCCAGCTGCGATATTTCTCATGGCAGAAACACTACGTCTATTGTCATCACTTTCAAAATCCTCAACCCCAATTTGGATTGAATCTATTGCATTTTGAATAATGCTCATTATTTCTCCTAGGGCTTGATATTTACTGAGTTTTTTCATACACAACTAGTTATTGTGAAATAGTCATGATTTGAAAAGCTTCTTTTAAGATATATGAAAATAGCCCATTAAGATAGCGGCCTTATTCATGTCTAGTCAGCTCTTCTCAGTTAATAACTTAATCCCTAGCCCCACAAACACCATACCACTGATTCTATTGAGCGTTGTTTCAATAGAGGGATTTTCCCGCAAGCGTGTACTAAACCGCGCAGCCAACATCGCCAAACATAAGCACCATATAAAGCCTGTAGTGGCAAAAGTCAGTCCTAATATCAGAAATGACAGCATGCCATAATCATAACTAGCGTCGATAAACTGAGGGAAGAACGCCAAGAAGAAAAAGGCTACCTTTGGGTTAAATAGATTGGTCAACACGCCTTGCTGATAGATTTTCCAGCCGTCTACAGCCTTTTGGCTAGTCACGTCCTGAGCTTTGGACAAACTGTTTGCGATTGAGTTCGAGTTTTTGCTCGTCAGCATCTTAAAGCCTAAATAACACAAGTAAGCCGCACCAATATATTTCACGAGCATAAATGCCGTAGGGGAGTTGGCAAGTAATACGGACAATCCTAGCGCTGCCAATAACGTATGCACCAAAATACCCGAGGTAATGCCTAACACAGAATAAACCCCTGCAGCTTGTCCTTGCGACACACTGCGGGTGATGATATACATACTATCGGTGCCGGGCGTGAGGTTTAATAAAACAGCGGCTAAGACAAACCCTAGGTAATTCTCAATACCAAACATAGCTAATCTCTTCCTTTAATAGCACCAAAAATTCATACATCGTAGGGAATTTTTATATTGTATAAAATGATGATGAGATAGATAGTAGCGAGCATTAGATAGGTTGGCAATAGCGCGGATAGCTATGAAAAGAACTGCGTTAAGACATATTGGAGAAATGATAGACGTAAAAAAGCCCAGTCACCGTATGATGACTGGGCTTTTTTAGTGTTCGCTTATTAGTCTGATCTAATGCTAAGCAAAAGTGCTAATAAGTGACGCCGAATAGTGGCGTCCCCAGGGGGATTCGAACCCCCGTTACCGCCGTGAAAGGGCGGTGTCCTAGGCCTCTAGACGATGGGGACGCATAGAGTGTTATAACCAGTGGTTACAACGGTACTTCACAATATCAGATAGCTTAGTAAATAAGCGTTGCCTAGGTGCTGATATCGTCCTACTAGCGAGTATTTATGATTACGTTTCAGTAATACTGAGCGTTGCTATAAATAAGTATGGTGGAGCTAAACGGAGTCGAACCGTTGACCCCTTGCATGCCATGCAAGTGCTCTACCAACTGAGCTATAGCCCCTCGCTAAGAGTGTGCGTATTTTATGTAAGAGCGGCAGTCTTGTCAACCACTATTTTAAAAATAATTCATAAATATGCAAAAAAAAGTGATTTATCCTATTTTAAAGGCCCAAGAAGCCCAAATTAGCGTGGATTTTGCTTAAGCGCGATCTCTTTGATGGCTTTATCGGTATAAAACTCTGCTTCGCTACCATCAGAAAAAATAATTGCACAGCACTCCGTTGGTACATATTGACCGCCTTTTTCTCGGATCGTTCTGATACTTTTGACGCCAATGATGTCATATTTGCCCAATTTATCTAGATTATGCTTGGTATAACCGCAATAAGTACTGTATATCCATTTTAAATCTTCAAAATCCTGACCTGTGGTTAGGGTAAGGTTTGCCTCAAAAAGCTCCTTTATGATGGCATCGTAGTATTTTTGAGCTTCTTTTAATGTGTTAAAGACATAATCTTTGCTTTCTATTGTGACGGTTTTGGTGGCCATGTTTATTTCCAATTGAAATATTGAATAAGAGGTTTTTATATTCTGAGAGTAGTAGTACTTATTAACAACGAAAAAAGGGTCAGAGATGGCCTGACCCTTTTACATTCGACAAGTTTAGCCAACTGACTATTCAGCAGATAAGTTATTCAGCTTCTAAACTACTCAGCAGCAGCCAAAAAATCTGGCAGTTCTGCCGCTTGTTTCTCAAGTTTTTTCAATTTCTTTTTACCGAGGCCACCTAATACATCAACGGCGTGACGCAAGCGCGTCAAGGTCATATCAGCGCCAATAATCGCCATAGAGTTCATGACGGGCGTCGATGAGGTGCTACCAGCGATAGCAATAAAGAATGGTGCCATGAAGTCGCGCATCTTAATATCAAGGTGAGCGGCTAGGCCTTTTAGCGTGGCGTAGATATTTTCTTCTGACCACGTTGGCAAGACTTCTAATTGCCAAAGCGCTAATTGCAGTATCTCGATAATTTGCTCAGGGGTGAGCGATTTATGAGTGAAGCTTTCAGCATTGATGTCAGGTAGGTTTTGGAAGTAGAAACCACCCCAATTAACCGCATCAGACAATAGCTCGATACGTGGCTGAATCGCGGCTGCAATAGCAGTCAGTTTGTCACTGTTGCTGGCCCATTCAAGGATTTTATTTTTTAGCTCTTCAGGGGTGAGCGCGCGTAGCCACTCGCTATTGACCCAGTTGAGTTTTTCGATATCAAAAATCGGGCCGCCAAGCGACACACGTTGGATATCAAAGCTGGCAATCATCTCATCTAAGGTAAATTTCTCAGCATCATTGGGCATGGAGTAACCCATACGACCGAGATAGTTGAGCAACGCTTCAGGCAATACGCCTGCATCACGATAGTAGGTGATAGACGTTGGGTTTTTGCGCTTAGACAGTTTTGATTTATCTGGGTTACGCAGTAGTGGCATATGGCAAAGCGTTGGCATTTCCCAACCAAAATAATCATATAGCAGTTGATGCTTAGGCGCAGAGTTGAGCCACTCTTCACCGCGCATCACATGAGTGATTTCCATCAAATGGTCATCGACGACATTGGCGAGATGGTAGGTTGGCATGCCGTCCGTTTTTAGCAGTACTTGCATGTCGACTTGGGTCCAAGGGAACTCAACCGTACCTCGTAGCATGTCTTGTACCTGACAAGTGCCTTCGGTCGGCACGCGCATACGAATCACGTGTGGTTTGCCCTCGCTTACTAATTGCTCGGTTTTTTCTGGAGCAAGATGTGCGCAGCGACCGTCGTAACGAGGGGTTTCGCCATTGGCCATTTGCTCAGCACGCATAGTATCTAATTCTTCAGGGGTACAAAAGCAGCGGAACGCATGGTCTTTTTCTATGAGTATCTCGGCGTGCTTTTTGTAGATGTCGCTACGCTCGCTTTGACGATAAGGGGCGTGTGGGCCGCCAATATCTGGACCTTCGCTCCAGTCTAGGCCAACCCAGTGCAAGGCATCCAAAATCATTTGCTCTGATTGCTCAGTCGAGCGCGTCTGGTCGGTATCTTCGATACGTAAGATAAATTCGCCGCCGTGCGCTTTGGCGAAAGCCAAATTGAATAGGGCGATATAAGCAGTGCCTACGTGCGGGAAGCCAGTTGGTGATGGGGCGATACGCGTGCGTACAGGGCGCTTGCTGTCAGTAGAGGTGTGCATGATAAAAGTCTCAAAGTTTACTATCGATATAGGCTATTAGTATAAATAGCGATGAAAGATATGAAGTCGATGTGAAGAAATAGCGTAAAATATAGCGCTAGTATAACAGAGACATGTGATATTTTTAATGAAAAGCCCTTCTAGTGCTTGACTAGCCGTGTATCCTTGCGATAATAATGCTAGGCAAGTCATAACTTGTTTATTTTCATCCAATTACTGGCCAGTATGGTCGTCATCTATTGAGTTGTTTGTGTCCCTATCAAAGTCTACGTCAAAATCGAAAGCCAGTCTTGCTCCCACTGACCGCACTGAATCAGCGCCCAGTCCATTCTCTAGTGAGGATGTCACCATGCAAGATGAACCCATAAACCTGACTCAATCCGATACTGAGCGTGATATCACGTCTGATGAATTAATTTTTGTCCATGATGCGGTACTGCTAGAGGAGACCGTCGCTGCCGTGCTAGGGGTAAAATCCCTACCCAAGCAAAAAGACGGCGACCAAAATGGCTTAAATATAAGCGGCATCTACGTTGATGCGACCTTTGGTCGTGGTGGTCATAGCCAGCTGCTATTGAGCCAGCTTGCCGATGACGCCACATTGATTGTCTTTGATAAAGATCCGACCGCGATTAGCGTAGCGAAAGCGCTAGCAGAGACAGATAGCCGTGTGCACGTGGTTCATGACAGCTTTGCAACGTTGACTGATAGTTTGGCTGCTATGGGTATTAGTGAAGTGGATGGCTTGATGGCGGATTTGGGTATTTCATCACCGCAGATTGATGATGGTAGCCGTGGTTTTAGTTTTATGCGCGACGGGGCAGTGGACATGCGCATGGATACAAGCCGTGGCCAGTCAGTTGCCGAATGGCTTGAGCAGGTTGACGATGAAACCTTAGCCAATGTGCTTTATGAGTTTGGTGAAGAGCGTCATAGTCGCCGTATTGCGCGCGCTATCAAACAGATGGACAGCTATGAGTCTACGCTTGAGCTGGCAGAGGTGATCAAAGTGGCGCATCCCAATTGGCAGCGCGGCAAGCACCCAGCCACACAAAGCTTTCAGGCCATGCGTATTTTTATTAATAATGAGCTGGGCGATGTCGACGACTTTTTAGCGCAAAGTATTACTATCTTAAAGTCAGGCGGGCAGCTTGCAGTGATTAGTTTTCATTCATTAGAAGATCGCCGTATCAAGCAGTTTTTGCAGCGTCATAGCAAAGGCCAGTATCCAGAAGATGAAAATCTACCGATGCCGCCCAATCGTCCGCGCTATTTTAGCAAGCCAAAACGCGTTGGCCCAAGCAAAGCTGAAACGAGCCAAAACCCGCGCGCGCGCAGTGCATGGTTGCGTATGGCAACTCGCACCGACACAGAATATCAGCAGACGGCTGCGCCATAAATCATGGATGAAAACACTGAGCAAATCGCATATGATTGCTATTGTTTGTCTGAATGATGCATAAATGTCTTAATCGCTACGCCACTGTTAAAAAGCTGTAAATATTGTCTGTTAGGCTCAGCAAATAATTTTCCGTCATTTATTAGTTGAGAGTGTCTGAGATATCAAGCAATTCAGTCATTCTTTATTCTAAAATAACATGGTTATTTATTCGACCTATTCGACTTTGTAAGACAGCAGGTTTGGTAAGACAGCAGGTTTTGATATGACACATCGCTATAGCGGTAGGCTGTTGCCGCTACAAGGCGGTTATCTTTGGTTTTATTTTTATCAATGGTATGGCTGAGCAATGATGCGTTCATTGCTTGCAGGCCATTATCTACTTTATCGTTTACGTTCACTTTTTGAGATCGTCATGGCAATATCTGACAAACCTGCAAACCGCCGCGCCGCCGCACCCTATAACACCGATATCGGCGAGCTATTCGTGCGTCGGTTCAATGTGGTGAGCATTTATGTGGTCGTATTACTGCTCTTGGCAGCCGCAATCGTATGGAGCGGCATCAAGACTGCCGAAGCTGTTCAGCAATATCATCAGGATTATAAAACCTTGCAAGACATGAAAAAACAAGAGCGTAAGCTGCAAATAGAACATCAGCGTCTATTGATTGAGCAGCAAACCTTTAGTGCCACACCGCAAATTGCCAGTCGTGCAGTGGCGGAATTGGGTATGTACTCACCGACATTGAAGGATAAGCTGATTATTCAGCCTGGTGTCGCCACCGCCTTGGTACCAGTAGTCTCTGATGACGACGACGATGAGTTAGACTTAGATGTGACCGGACCACGAGCCTCTACCGATATCTCCCCTGAAGAACCGGTAGCGGAGGCAGGACAATGAGCGACAAAAAACCTAAATCCACACCAGCAAAAAACACCAGTAAAAAACCAGCCAGTGGCAAGGTGACCAAACCGTTACGCCGTGCAAGCGCTGCCCGATCTGGACAAACGAGTGATAAGGCGGCAGGCAGTCGTAAAGCCAAATTATTTGATCGTATCAAAAAGAGTGACACGAAAGGGACGCATGCCAGTGCCAGAAACCCAAAGAGTAAAAGAGGGTTTTTAGGTAAAGCCTCTGGCGCGTCCTCTCGTGGCGGCTTTGAGCAAGACAAAAACCGTTTTCGTACCGTTTGGGGTTTGGCGCTGGTTATATTGGTGCTCTTGATTGGCCGTGCCTACTATATTCAGGTGGCCAACGCGCAGTTCTATCAAGACAAAGGTAATGAGCTCATTACCAGTGAGCGCACGCAAAAATCCTATCGAGGTATGATTACCGACCGTAATGATTTACCACTTGCGGTTAGTGCGCCGCTCGCGACCGTGTCTTTTAGTCCGCACGACTATGCCAGTGAGTATTACGAGCTTAAGCGCATTATTTTAACCAATCCTAGCAGTCCGCAACTACAAGCACGTATGCAAAAGCGTCTAGATAATATGGATCTGACGACACTTGCTGCTGCTGCCAATATTTCGGTCGATGAACTCAAAAAAGCCACATCAATCGATGACAGTATTGATGTAACTGATGAGGAGGCGGTAAAAGCAGCACTGCCGTCCGGTGCAGGCTCGCATTATTTACCCCTTCTCAATAAAGTCACACCTGAGATTGCACAAAGTGTTAGCTCGCTTGATTTCCCTGGTGTCCATGAGAAAAACTTCTTTCAGCGTTATTATCCGCAGCCGCAATCTAACGCGCAGTTGTTAGGATTTATGGGACAAAACGCCAACGACCCTGAGGGTGGTTATGAAGGACGTGCTGGTATTGAGCGCCAGTATGAAAAAGATTTAGCAGGTGATGATGGCAAAGTGCTTGTTTTAAAAGATGCCAAACAAAACAGCTTAAAAGAGATCAAGCAACTTGAGCCTGAGATACCAGGCAAAGATGTGGCGCTGACGATTGATTCGCGGTTGCAATATTTGCTCTATAAAGAGCTAGAAAAAGCAGGGCGTCTGCAAAAAGCGCGCTGGTCGACGGGTATGATCGTCGATGTACAGACTGGTGAAGTGCTAGCACTATCCACATGGCCATCATTCAACTCAAACAATCTCAATGAGATGACTGGTGAAAACCAGCGTAACCGTGCGCTATTGGATGTGTTTGAACCAGGTTCGGTGATGAAGCCCTTTACCGTTGCCGCCGCTCTAGACTCAGGTAAATATACGCCGACTACTTTAATTGATACCAACCCAGGCTCAATTCGCGTGCGCGGCTATACCATCCGCGATCATAATAACTTGGGCATGATCAACATGGCGACGCTACTACAGAAGTCTAGTAACGTGGCTTCGACTAAGATTGCGTTGTCGCTACCGCCTGATGCCATTACTAATATGCAACGACAGTTTGGCTTTGGTTCAAAAACGCCTTTACAGTTCCCAGGTGAGGGCAGTGGTCTCATTGTGACACCAAAAGAGAAAGAAACCTCACGCCGTGCGACAGTCAGTTATGGTTATGGTTTACAAGTGACATTAGCGCAAGTAGCGCAGGCTTATTCAGCCCTCGCAGCAGGCGGAGTGATGCACCCATTAACTTTGATTAAGAACGACAAACCGCAACCAAGCAAACGCATTATGGCGCGCGAGCAGGCGATGTCTATTGTACAGATGCTTGAGAGCGTGACCGAGGCAGGTGGAACAGCTAAAGCCGCCGCCATTGACGGATACCGTGTGGCAGGCAAGACTGGTACCTCGCGCCGTATCAATCCAGAAGGCGGTTATTATACTGATCAGTATCGTAACGTCTTTGCTGGTATGGCCCCAGCGTCTAATCCAAAGCTTGTGGGCGTCATGCTTATTGAAGATCCGCGCGGTCAGATTTATGCGGGTTTAACGGTCGCACCTGTGTTCCACAACGTGATGAAAGAAGCGTTACGATTATACAATGTGCCTTTGGATAAGCCGCTAAAAACAGAACCACAGTAGGCGTTTAATGATTTTAAGTAGTCAGCTCTTTAGGGGCTGATTTGTATTAACTGTTTAGGATTTGCCCATGACCATGCCTACCTTATCGCCAAATAGCGCCACTGTTACGACGGCCACTCTACAGCAGCTTATCGATACGAGCGATAATAGGCTCGCGCAACAGCTAATCGCGATGATCGCAGCATCGGTTCAACAGGCATCGAGTCAGTCAGGGGTGGATCAGATTCAATCTATTGCTCATATTCCTTTTCAGCAGTTCAGACTGGACAGCCGTCAACTATCCAATAATGACGTATTCATTCTTTTAAAAAGCCACAATCCAAACTGCCAAAAGAGCCGACACTATTTGCTACAAGCCGCTGAAAAGGCCGCTTTTGTCCTCTCAGAGATGGATCCTGCTGCCTTGATTAGCGAAGCAAATACCCCTCTGAAGATGGATGGTGAGTCTAACGCACAGCAGCTATTAGCAGCGCTGCCGTGCCCAATCTTATACGTCCCTAATATTCGTGATTTCTTAGGCAGCTTAATCCAAGCATATCTGCAATATCAGCAGCCAGTGACACTGCCAAAGGTAGTCGCTGTCACGGGTACCAATGGTAAAACCACCATCAGTCAATTGGTGGCGCAACTGACGCAATTAACAGGCATGAGCAGTGCAGTGATGGGTACGGCAGGTAACGGTCGCCTTGGCGCTTTGGTACAAGCCAGTCATACCACTGGAGACGCCTTGGCTGTACAGCAGTTTTTATATCAAATGGGTACTGAGAATGCTGAAATATTGGCGTTAGAGGCCAGCTCTCATGGTTTGGATCAGCAGCGTTTACAAGGCGTGCCAGTTAGCATTGCGATTTATACCAATCTGAGTCGTGACCACTTAGACTATCATGCTGATATGGAAGAATACGCGTCTGCCAAAGCCAAGCTGTTTGATAAAGCCCACTTCCCAGATTTGACCCATGCCATTATAAACGTCGATGATGAGCATGCTCAGATTATGTTGGATACAGCCACTGCTAGCGACTTGACGGTATGGACGTATAGTCTAGATCCTGCAACATCTGCTACTTTTGTCGCAGCTGATATCGAGCCAAGTCTACAGGGTGTCAAGATAAGTCTGCGTACTGACTTTAATGATAAAACAGTTGGTGATGAGAAAACGGATATTATCGAGATTGTCAGTCCATTACTCGGGCGCTTTAATGTTGCTAATTTGCTTGCCGCTATCGCAGCAGCAGTAGCGACTAGTACCGTTGCTGGTACTAAGTCTGCTACTGAGTCAAATGTGGATATTGGGCGCATTGCTACTGCGGTCACGCAGCTACAAGGTGCGGTTGGGCGTATGCAGCGCGTGCCATCGAATGATGGCTGTTTTATCGTTGATTACGCGCATACGCCAGATGCCCTAAGTCAAGTGCTGGCGAGCCTGAAAACTCACTGTAAAGGCCAGCTGTGGGCAGTGTTTGGTTGTGGCGGCGATCGTGATGCAGGCAAGCGTCCATTGATGGCGCAAGCGGGCCTCACAGGTGCTGATCAAGTTGTCTTGACCGCTGACAATCCACGTACCGAAGACCCTAATGCAATCTTACAGGATATGCAGGCTGGAATGAGTGCTGAGCAATATCAATGTACGCATATAGAACCTGCTCGCCAAAAGGCCATTGAGTATGTCGTGAGTCAGGCAGGTCCAGACGATATTGTCGTCATCGCTGGTAAAGGTCACGAGACCTATCAAGAGATTAACAACGTCCGTTACGATTTTGATGACCGTGTTATTTTGCAGCAGGCGTTAGCGCAAGCGGGCCGTATATAGTCGATTGACTATCGATACGCTTATTATCAAAAAGTTAATCATTAAATATAAAAATGAAGTAGTCATTATATAAGGTAACCATTATGACAGCTGACCACGATAACACCATCCAGTCGCCAGGGCTTTATGTCTGGCAAATGGATAATATGCTCGCAGCGACAGCATCGCTCGATAGTCACTGGCAGTTGCCACAAGACTATGCAGATGCAGAGCAAGCATCATTAGCTAGTAAGCGTATTGCGACCGACACTCGTACGATAAAGCCTGGTGATATCTTTTTGGCGTTAAGTGGTCAGAATTTCGATGGTCATGACTATATCGACATGGCAGCATCAAAAGGTGCCATCGCAGCCATCGTGTCTCGTCCTATCTTATCTGAGTCAAATGCGATTCCGCAGCTGGTTGTCAGTGATACCCGTTTGGCGTTAGGGCAGCTGGCAAGCTATCGTCGTCAGCAGCATAAAGATCTGACCGTGATAGCGATTACTGGCTCTAGCGGGAAAACCACCTGCAAAGAAATGCTAGGTAGCATTTTTGGTCGATTGGCACCGACATTGATTACCCGCGGTAACCTCAATAATGATTTGGGTGTGCCAATGATGCTGCTTGAGTTATCAGACCATCATCGTTATGCC
Organism: Psychrobacter sp. Ps6; assembly: GCF_022129235.1. Classification (GTDB taxonomy): domain Bacteria; phylum Pseudomonadota; class Gammaproteobacteria; order Pseudomonadales; family Moraxellaceae; genus Psychrobacter. Next base: position 61,468 of record NZ_JADQAI010000007.1, read on the forward strand.
ATTTTAGAGTTAGGTGCCAACCACATTGGTGAGATCGCCTATACGACTGAGATTGTGCGTCCTGATGTGGCCTGTATCCTAAATATTGGTACGGCTCATCTGGGTGAGTTCGGTAGCCGTGAAGGCATTTGCCAAACCAAAGCAGAGATTTATCATACCTTAACGGATGCGCAGTTTGCTATTGTTCCTGATAAGGACGATTTTACCAACCAATTGCGCCGCATTGCTGAAAAGCATACGTCACATGTGATTGGCTTTGGTAATACTGATATCAGCGCAAGTCATTTAGATGTAGAGCCAGAGCGTAGTGAGTTTAAGCTACATATCGGTAATCAGATTCATGATATCAATTTGCCATTAGCAGGCGAACACAATGTCAATAATGCTTTGGCTGCTGCAGCCTGTGCGCATGCGTTAAATATCGACGTCAGTGACATTGTTATTGGGCTTGAAAACGCGCGTCCAGCCAAAGGTCGTCTGAACAGTCAAATACTGGGTAAGCACCGCCTAATTGATGATACGTACAATGCCAACCCACACTCGGTACGTGCCGCTGCCAAAGTATTGGCTGCACAAACGGGTACGCAAGTGATGGTGTTGGGTGATATCGGCGAGCTAGGAGAGGCGGCAGTTAGTGAGCATCAAAGCCTCGGCCGTACTATCGCGACCACAGGTATCGATGTGCTGCTCTGTGTTGGTGAATATGCCAAGGCTACCGTTGCTGGTGCGAAAGAAATTGCTGATATTAATGCTCATGCATTCGCAGACAAAGACAGTTTATTACAGTATTTACAGCCGTATTTGCAAGCGCAACAAGCTAAGCCTTGTACTGTGTTATTCAAAGGCTCGCGTTCCATGACAATGGAAACACTTATTCATGCGCTAGTAGAGGAGTAGGCGGTGTTAGTTTGGTTGTTTGGCTGGCTTGGCCAGTATTATACGCCGTTTTCTGCGGTTTCTTCGTTGACGTTGCGAGCGCTGCTTGCGGTGGTCACTGCCCTTGCATTTAGTATGTTTTTTGGTGGGCGTGTCATTCAGCACTTACGGTCACTCAAATACGGTCAGGCCATTCGCAATGATGGGCCTCAATCGCATCTGGTCAAGACCGGTACGCCAACCATGGGCGGGGTATTGATTCTCAGTGCTATTGGCGTATCGACCCTGCTATGGGCACGTTTGAACAATCCTTATGTGTGGATTTTGCTCGTTGTTATGGTGATCTTTGGTGCTGTAGGTTGGGCGGATGATTGGCTCAAAATCAAGTACAAAGATCCCAAAGGTCTGATTGCGCGAAAGAAATATTTTTGGTTATCGATGGGTGCATTATTCGTCGGCGTCTCTTTATACTACATCGCCACACTACAGCCGGATATCAACACCACTCGCGAGATGCAGGACTTGTTGATACCGATCTTTAAAGATTGGATGATTCCATTTTCGGTAGTGCCTTTTGGTATTGGTTTTATTATCTTTACCTATTTTGTGATCAATGGTGCGTCCAATGCGGTTAACTTAACGGATGGCTTGGATGGCTTGGCAATCCTACCAGTAGTGCTGGTCGCAGCAGGCTTAGGTGCGATGGCTTATGTATCGGGCGATGTGCGCTTTGCGGATTATTTGCACGTTCCGTATATTCCCTACAACTCTGAAGTCATTATCGTTTGTGGCGCCATGGTCGGGGCGGGTCTTGGCTTTTTGTGGTTCAACGCGCATCCTGCACAAGTATTTATGGGTGATGTGGGCGCATTGGCACTGGGTGCGATGCTCGGTACGATTGCCGTGATGACGCGACAAGAGATTGCCTTTGCCATTATGGGCGGTCTATTTGTCGCTGAAGCGCTATCAGTAATGCTGCAAGTTGGCTCTTATAAATTGCGCAAAAAACGCGTTTTCCGTATGGCTCCGCTGCATCATCATTTTGAAGAAATTGGCTGGAAAGAAACGCAGGTGGTGACGCGGTTTTGGATTATCGCTATTATTCTCGTCATTCTTGGGCTAATGACCTTGAAGCTGCGTTAGAAAAACAAGCCTCAAATATACCTAATTTTCCTGCTTAGAAGCCATCTCAATGAGTATTGAGGTGGCTTTTTATCGTTTAAGGCACACGAAATTTGTTAAAATGCGGGTCATATTGCTATGACTTTGAGATACCTGTGTCCTTATTTATTTGTCCACTTTGCCAGTCACCACTACAGCCAGCTGCAGATACGTGGCGCTGTGATGGTAGTTTACACCCCAAGCAAACCTCACACCCGTTTGATGTGGCTCGCCAAGGTTACGTCAACCTGTTGCCTGTACAGCAGAAGAAATCAAAAGCACCTGGCGACAGTCAAGAATCTATCAATGCCCGCAAACGATTTTTGAACCATGGTCACTATGCACCGTTACAAAATCTGATTGTCCAAAAGATGGCAGCGTTACTGTCAAAAAGTGAGGCGACAGAGGCGAAGGATACTCAGTCTGTGAATTGGCTTGATATTGGCTGCGGCGAAGGCTACTACACGCAAGCAATGGCACAACTGGGCTCGGATATTATAGATACTCTCATAGCGGCGGATATCAGCAAACCTGCATTAGTGGAATTGGCTAAAGTGAGTAAAGCAGCAGGTCGTCTTTGGTATCAACAAAATGAGAGTAGCGCTGCCAAAACGACGGCGATTTATCCGCTAGTGACCAGCGCCGCGCATCTACCGTTACGCTCTCGTAGTGTGACGGGTATTAGCAGTATTTTTAGTCCTATTTTGCCTGAAGCGTTTGCTGAAGTATTGGCTGATGATGGATATTTAATCATTGCTAAACCAGATGCCGGACACTTAGCGACGATGCGTGATGCTTTGTTTGATGACGTGCGTGAGCATGATTCTGATAAGTTTTTACACGAATTGGCACCATACTTTACGTTGCTTGGGACTGATAATGTCAGTACAGAGATGACATTATCAACGGATGATTTGGCTGATTTAATGACCATGACCCCATATGCCTATCGCGCACGTAGTGAAAAAAGACAAGCGTTGCTGACAGCAGTAGAGAAAGCATCATTTAAAACAGAGGCAAAATTCGTGGTTTATATTTTGCAAAAAAAAGCGTTAAGTTGAGCGCCTTTTAATATTTTTGTTACGGTATCCATTAATCAGTATTCTTGTAGTAGCCAACCGCTACCAAAGGCAAAATACTCTCGAAACCATGCATTGTAGCGAATAGACAATGGGGTTGGACTGGCAAGCGTGATTGGTTGCGTATAACCTTGATGGCGAGCTATAGCGGCCGCGCGGATAGTATGAAAATCGCTGGTGACAATCGCGATGGATGCCTCTTTATCAATACCATGCCGTTCAAGTATGACTTGGCTGTACGCCAAATTCTCCTCAGTACTGGTGCTTTTACCTTCTTGATAAATACGATCTAGTGGAATATCATGTGCTTGCTGCAAGTAAGTCGCCATGATGTCCGCCTCACTGCGCGTGCGCTCATAGCCCACACCGCCACTCGTAATAATGAGCGCCTGTGGCTGCTGCTCGATCAGTCGTGCTGCTGTATCCAAGCGACTAGCTAAGGTGGGGGTAGGCTTACCATCGACCGTCCCAGAACCGAGTACAATAATAGCTGCTACAGGTGGCAAATCTTGTCTGCCCTGGGCAATTTGCTGCTGCAATGAATAAACAAAGACCAAAAAGCTGGCGAGCCATAACCCAAACATCAGCCACAATCCGTACCAAACACGCCGCAATAAAGGATTGTTGGAAAGTATTTTCGTAATTAAGGGCGCAAACAGTCCATGCCCTACAAAAACCACGCCTATCAAAAAAGGCAGCACTGTACCAAAATTGACCTTATCAACGGCAATCAAAGTAACGCAGTCGATAATTAGTATCGCCCCAATTACAGTTAATAAAACACGTAATAACCCACACATAAATTTGTTATCCAATCAGCGCTGATAGAATAGTTGCGCTGTGTATAGTTGTCAGATGCTAATCGATATAAATTAGTTGTACGGTTGGGAAAATCATCATATAGAGATTGGTGGGTTCAATGAATACCAGCCAATAGTACAACTCTGTAGCTTTCTACCGTTTAGTGTGTGAATACGCTTAGCAGTGGTAACAATCGCAACCTTTCTTCAAGTTTCATAAAGCTACTTAATACGAGAACCAGTTATCATTTTCTTTGTCGATAGAGCGATGCTTTATCGTGATACTTCATAAGGTATCTTTAATCATAATTTATTAATATGAATTAAATTAGGAAAAACAATGAAAAAGATAATAGTAAGTTCGATTCTAGCCGCTACTGCTTGTTTGTCGATGGTTGGTCAAGCCAATGCTGCACCAAATTATTCACAACATCATGCGTCTCAAGTACAACACCAAAAACATGGTAACAAGGCAGATAGTAAGCATAAAGTTGTCAAAAATAAGGCGAAGGATTCTCACGATAGATCAAAGGCGGCAGCTGCTAAATATAAGGTGAAAGGTAAATATCAAGGTAAAAATGCTCACGAACATCGTTCTTAAAACTAACCTTCGATAATCCAAAAATGGCGCCTTAAATGGGCGTCATTTTTTAATAGTATATATAATAAAAAAAGAGACCATTCATTGGTCTCTTTTTTTTTCGTTAATTTCTCATACTGAATTTTATTTCGGGTCATTTCACCGTTAACCAATCTCAAAATATTGAACGGATTCTCATCCTTTAATGCTTCTGGTAATAAGTTTTGGGGTTAGTTTTGATGTTTCCTATATGTTGAAAAGTAGCAAACAATTTGTCCACGCTTTGACATAGTTACAAAATACTTTACCTTGTAAACACAACACAAGTTACGTTTTATCAGCATAATTCATTTAGACAGAACACGGCGGATTGTGTCACCATCTTTCACGACATTATTTCAGTAAATAACGATCTCGATAACATATCTGGAAAACCCGAAGGCCTTATTATGAAAAACATATCAACGTCAAAAAAATTATTAGCAATAGCCTTGAGTGTCGCTACCCTTAACGTGGTTGCTATTCCAATGAGCCAAGCCGCTACGTCAATGAATGAAACCGTCGCGGCTTCGCAGAGTAAAATCAGCCTAGAGCAAGCGATGGTTCTCGCCAATAAGGCGGTAGCAGGCAATATTATTAGTGCAGGCTTTGATCAAGAAGATCGTATGGAAAATAACCATTATGAGATTAAAATTATTGCCAATAACAATGAGCAAGAAGTCATCATAAATGCCAATACAGGCGAAGTGATAAAAGATAAGATGGAGCGTTTAGATAGAGATGACTTGGCCGAATATAACGCCATGAAACAAGCAAAAATTAGCCTATCGCAAGCCATGAAAAGTGCCAATAAAACGCTAAACGGTACAGTGCTTGAAGCTGAGTTTGACATGGATGCTAATAAGCCTGTTTATAAGATTGAAATTGGTAAAGGCAATCAAGTTCATGACGTCGTGGTCGATAGCATAACGGGTAAGGTCCTGAGTAGTCATGTGGATCATGACGATTAATTATTGATAGACTGTATCGATTTTTTGCCCCAAGCAACTTTTTAGTGGCTTGGGGTTTTTTATGCACTATTTCTCATCATGAGCCAATATCATCGACAAGGCTGAATCATTCAGAATTGAAATATCATCTATAGGTAAATAACAAGCATAAAAAAAACGCTAGACGCGTTATTTATAAAGGGTTTAAGCAGTGTTTGGGACAGAGTAGGGCAAGATAGGAAAACTGAGGCTTAATAAGATTGGCGGTGAAGGAGGGATTCGAACCCTCGATACGCTATGAACGTATACACACTTTCCAGGCGTGCGGTTTCAGCCACTCACCCACTTCACCGTTTTTTGAACGCCTAAGTATAGCGGATACCATTTAAAATGTCACGACTTGCACGCTATCTTTCTTTATTGCGAACTGCCTGCTAGGATAGCAGATACGCAATGATGAGTATAAATGGTTGAAAATTGAATGATAAGTTTCCGTGAGCACACATATGGACTTAAACACAGCATACTAATGACTGTCATAACAGTTGTAATAGGTGTCACTCAGGCACATGCTGATGATTTCATGCAGTGTAGTCAATCCTTCTATGGCGGTATCTATCCTGAATTTACTAACACCAAGCTGAGTAATAAGACACAAGCATTATGCATGGATGGCTTTGCCGTTATGTACTCTGGTGTATCACGCACACCGCTGTGGTCAGCAGAACATCTAGATCGCACACGTCTGCAGCAAGCCAAACAGATCGACCGTGAAGATAGCTTTCATGAAGAAAGCAAGCTTCCAGAATCAGCACGTGCTTCATTATCTGATTATTCGGGCTCTGGTTATGATCGCGGGCACCTAGCACCAAATGCCGATATGGCAACGCGCAGCCAACAGTACGATAGCTTCAGTCTGGCCAATATTGCGCCGCAGTCACCACGTAACAATCGTTATATTTGGCGTAATATTGAGTCTGCTACTCGGTATTTGACGCAGCAATATGGTGAGGTTTATACCATTACAGGTGTCGCATTTACCAATAAAAAAACCAAGCAGCTCGCCAATCGTGTGCTTGTACCCAGCCATTTTTTCAAAGCAGTGTATATACCCGCGACCAATCAGGCAGGGGTATATTACGCACCAAATGACGAGTCAGAGCGCATCGATGTTATTAGTATTGATGAGTTGACCGCTGAAACTGGTATTGATGTCTTGCCGATGTTGGACATTCAAACTAAGCGAGAAGCATTTGATTTGCCGCTAAAGGCAGGTGAGAGCTCAGAGACAACTGATACGTCAGCTCAGGAGCCGGATTGGATGCTATTTGTCTGGGCTATTTTGGAGTGGTTACTTGCACAGCTAAAGGCATAGAGCAAAACATAGAATACTTTTTGGGTTTTAAATACACCATAAGGATGAACACATGATTGACCCATTCGCCAATGATCACCAAAGTATGCAGGTTGGTGATCTTGTTATCGAAAACCAAAAGGACAAAGTCATTATCTATGGTGATATAGACCTGACTTTGGATGCATCCGGATATGAACACGCTCAGCAATTGCATGAGCTAATGAGTCGGGTCATAAACGCATTTGAAAGCAAAAACCTTTATAATAATAATGGTGATAAGTCAAAAGAAAATGATGACCAATCGGGCAGAGATATCGACAATCCCTTCTTATAAGTCTTTGATATGGTTTTATTTTATAGAAATAATAAAGTATAAAAAAATTACTAGGCAAAGTCGGAAAATTGCTTATAATGAGTCAAGACATCGCTTATGTCGCTCAAAATCTTTGACAAAGAGTTATGAGCAATATCGATAACCTACGCTTTATAAGTAGAGAATCGCAAAGCTTGTAATAAAAGATTCTAGCAAAGGATAAGCATAGGACATCAGAAACATAATGTTTCGAGCAACCATTGTATGAAGGGAGTCAATCTATGAAGTTATTTACAAAAACCACTTTGGCAGTTGCTGGTATTAGTGTTGCTAGTATGGCATTTGCCGCTGATCCATTAGCCAATACTACTTGGCAGACATTTGATGAAGGTAAACCAAAAGGCACGGTGAAAATCACTGAATCTAATGGCGTACTAACCGGCAAACTCATTGCTGCCAATACAGAAAAAGGCAAACAATATGTTGGTACGACGGTCATTAAAGGTCTGAAATCTGATGGTAACGGTAAATATAGTGGGGGTACGATTACTGATCCAGCAAAAGGTAAAGACTATCGTATGACTGCAACTCTAAACGGTAACTCGTTAAACATAAAAGGTTATATCGGTCCATTCTCACGTAGCCAAGTATGGAAAAAGAAATAAATCTATAAAAACCTAACTATCAAGTCCCAACTTGACAGATAAAAATCCCGCATTACCGAAAGGTTTTGCGGGATTTTTTATACTTCTTATTTTATCGTTTTAAGAAAGGGGGATTGCTTGATGACTAAGGCGTGTCCCTATTTAGTGAAAAACGTTTGAGTTAGGGACACGCCCTAAAATAATAAACGCTGATACTACGGTAAATAGTATCAGCGTATCGCACGATAGGGTTTAGACTATTGAGAGATCTTATCTGATAAATTCTGGATAAGCTTCCATACCACACTCTGCAATATCAGCACCTTCATATTCATCTTCTTCAGAGATACGGATACCGATGACTGCTTTGAGGATTCCCCAAACGATCAAGCTAGCGATGAATACCCAAGCAAAGATGGTCGCCGCACCCACAATCTGACCGATAAAGGTAGATGCTGGGTTGGTAATTGGTACGATTAGTAGACCAAACAGACCAACCACGCCATGAACTGAAATTGCACCCACTGGATCATCAATTTTGATTTTATCTAACGCTAAGATTGATAACACGACGATGACACCAGCGACAACACCGAAAAGAGTGGCTTGTAGCGCAGAAGGGGTTGATGGCTCTGCAGTAATAGCGACTAGGCCTGCTAATGCACCGTTTAGGAGCATGGTTAGATCCGCTTTACCAAAGATGATACGAGCGATTATCAGAGCGCCTACAGCACCACCAGCGGCAGCAGCATTGGTGTTCAAGAATACCATGGCAACAGAGTTGGCACTTGCGATATCGCCGAGTTTAAGTACTGAACCACCGTTGAAGCCGAACCAACCCATCCATAGGATTAGCGTACCAAGTGCCGCAAGTGGTAGGTTAGCACCAGGAATCGCACGTATCTCACCGTTAGGACCGTATTTACCTTTACGTGATCCTAAGAGCAAGACACCTGCTAGAGCAGCAGCAGCACCCGCCATATGGACGATACCAGAGCCTGCAAAGTCAGAAAAGCCCATGTCACCTAGGTTAAATAACCCAAAGACATCGTTGCCGCCCCAAGTCCAACTGCCTTCTAATGGATAGATAACACCAGTCATGACAACAGCAAATAATAAGAAAGCCCACAGCTTCATACGCTCAGCAACAGCACCTGAAACGATTGACATACAAGTCGCTACAAAGACTACTTGGAAGAAAAAATCTGAGGCTGCAGAGTAGACAGAGTCACCACCAAAGCCGTTTTCAGCAGAGGCTGCTAACGCGTCTTCTACCAAGGTATCGCCGCCTGCAATTCCGCTCAAGAACAGATCGCCACCATACATAATAGCGTAGCCGCATATCATGTACATGATACTAGCGGTTGCAAATAGCGCGACATTCTTAGTTAAGATTTCGACCGTATTCTTTGATCGGACCAGTCCGGCCTCTAACATAGTGAAGCCGGCTGCCATCCACATGACCAACGCCCCACAGATCAAAAAGTAAAACGTATCGAGCGCATACTGAAGCTCAAAGATTTGACTTTCCATTTAAATTCCCCTTGAATTTACGATATAGATATCGGCGTGACCGATAGATAAAAATGCAGTAAGAGCCTTTTCCTATAAATCGATGTTTATAGATATGGCCTCAAATCTAGATAGCATCAGGTCCGGTTTCGCCCGTACGGATACGAATGACTTGCTCAAGCGCAGTGACAAAGATTTTGCCGTCACCAATCTTGCCAGTGCTAGCAATACGAGTGATTGCTTCAATAGCAGGTTCGACCATCTCATCGATCACAGCGACTTCGACTTTTACCTTGGGTAAAAAGTCCACCACGTATTCTGCGCCGCGATAGAGCTCTGTGTGACCTTTTTGACGACCGAAACCTTTGACTTCAGTGACGGTAACACCTTTAACACCGATGTCAGAAAGCGCTTCACGCACATCGTCGAGCTTAAACGGTTTTAAGATCGCAGTGATTAGCTTCATAAAAAATTCCTTATTTGTGTGATGCCGCAGATTGATAGAGGCATTATGGTGCATCGTCGTATCTCTGCTTTGCTTACGGTAAGTTATTCAAGAACTGTGCCAACCTACTCAAGGGGGAGGTAGAATTGGGTTTATTTATTCAAAAATAACCGCGGTTGCAACAGAGCATATGAGTGACGATGTAATGATGAGAGCCATCATTATAAACACAGTGAAAGTAAATCAACCTTTAGCGTTTGGTTAATGAAAACTTTATTATAACCAACTTTTTAGGTGCTTGGGGAGGCTATCCTTCTATTTCATGTGACGATTTGCTAACTTGAGTTTACTAATAAGATAAACGTTTGTTGACAGCTTATTGAAGCTAAATAGAAGAGAGGTTGCGGTCAGTGGCAGAGGCCAAAAGAGTCGTTGGTGCTCTGCGCTTAAATAGATAGGCTATGTTAGTGTAGATAAACAGACGCTTAAGCTTTAGGAAAAAGGAGGTATGGTGTTTGGGTACTGCCAAGTAACTTCTTAGTATCGCTACCTTGTAGCAACCCACGTAAACGCGACTGGCCAAATGCGCCTGTTATGAGTAGGCCGATATCGTTTTGGTTTTGGTAATAATTTAAAGCCGCCGCAACATCACGGCAGTCTAATAATGTTTTTTTAGATTTGATACCTGCTTGCTTGAGCTTCGCGTATGCTTCACGCAGGGCGTCACAGTTATCAGAAGTTTCTTTACCGATCATGACAATATGAATGGTCAAGGCTCGCACGAGCGGGGTCTTACACAACCAATTAAGTAACTTATGGCATGTGGGACTGTTGTCAAAAGCAAATAAAGCGGTAGTAGGGGGCAAAAATGGTGCATGTGTCACCAAAATGGGGCAGTGGCTGACTCTGATCAATTGTCCTAATGTCGATTTGCACGTGACATGATGACCGATAACGATCAATTGTGCCTTGTCATCGACGTAATCGATACTCTGGTTCAGGTTTTCATGACGATGCAAGGTATAAGTTTTGAGCTTATGAGGCTTTTGCTCGCAATACGTGGTTGCTTGAGACAGTAATAGTCTGCCCTGTGCTTTTAGCTCACAGTTGCTCAAATGCTCTTTGGTTGTGAACTGCTCAAGCAAGGCATTTTCATCATCGATATTGAGACAACCAGAATAGTTGACCGCAGCTTTTTGCTGTAAGCTTGGGACTGAATGTAGTAGTCCTACAGGCGCGCGCAAGCGAATAGAAGCCCACATGCTGGCCTCTAATACAGCTTGAACATGATCAGGACAGTCCAAGCAGGCAATGACACTATCTGGTTTTAAGTTACTCATAAAACGGCCACATCACTTTAATCATAAAAATCAGCCACTCAGCATAAGGCTAAGGCATCACGTACATACCCAACTCTTTTGACCAACGCAGCTGTCTATTCATCCATTGGTTCACAAATCATTCATCGATTCATACAACCTTGCCATACATCAATGACAAGGTAGACGCTGATTTGCTTAATCTAATAAGCCAATATCTCGGCGATCGTGAACAGAGAAGCGGTCAATCAGTGTTCGACTCGCATTGTTGAGTCCTACCACTTTGACATCAATACCTTCACGTTGCAAGCGCATGACCAGCTTGTCCAAAGTATCAACAGCACTGATGTCCCAAAAATGCGCATGGCTGACGTCAATTTGAATGCTGTCTACCGCTTCTTTGGTATCAAAGCTATTCAAAAACTGTGTCGTAGAGGCAAAGAACACCTGTCCTTGGACATAATAATAACGGGTATTGCTACTATCATCGTACTCACTGAATATGGTTAAGAACTGACCAATCTTATTGGCAAATGCCAAGGCAGATAGCAACACACCAACACCAACGCCATAAGCTAAGTTGTGCGTAAAGACGGTGGTCAATACCGTCGCTAGCATCACTATATTGAATGACATAGGGTGCGTTTTGAATTCGCGAATAGATTGCCAGTTAAACGTGCCAATCGATACCATAATCATGACGGCAACGAGAGCTGCCATTGGGATTTGGCTGACCCATTCACTTAAGAATACCACCATGATGAGCAGTACCACACCTGCGATCAAGGTAGAAAGGCGCGTGCGTCCACCGGATTTTACATTAATCATTGACTGACCAATCATCGCACAGCCTGCCATACCACCGAAGAAACCTGACACCACGTTGGCTATGCCTTGACCACGGCACTCTTTGTTCTTATCACTTGGCGTATCGGTCAACTCATCGACAATCGTCGCAGTCATCATAGACTCTAATAAACCCACAATGGCAAGCGCAATAGAATAAGGCGCAATAATCAGCAATGTATTTAGGTTTAATGGAATGTCAGGCAACAAAAACACAGGCAACGAATCTGGCAGATCACCCATGCTACCGACGTTACGAATATCAAGATTCATATACATCGCAACAGCCGTCAACCCAACGATACAAATCAATGGTGACGGAATAATGCGACCGATTTTAGGGATAAGTGGAAATAGGTAGATAATCCCCAAGCCTACAGCGGTCATGATATAAACAGTCATACCGACACGCTCGGTCATAGGATTCAGTTCTGGTAACTGGGCGGCGAATATCAGTATTGCCAATGCATTGACAAAGCCAATGACGACTGAGCGCGAGACAAAGCGCATCAAATTACCCAGCTTTAGGATGCCCATGACGATCTGAATGACGCCGCACAATAAGGTCGCAGCCAGTAAATACCGCAAACCATGATCGGCAACCAAATCGACCATGACTAAGGCCATAGCACCTGTTGCTGCCGAAATCATACCTGGACGACCACCAACAAAACTGATCACGACCGCGATACAGAATGAGGCATATAGGCCGACTTTTGGATCAACACCTGCGATAATAGAAAAGGCAATGGCTTCTGGAATAAGCGCCAAGGCGACAACCAAGCCCGATAAAACGTCACCGCGAACATTGGAAAACCACTCGTCACGCAAGTTATCAATAAAAGATGTCATAAGTAAACTACATAGGGTTAGAGGCAAAAAAAGTAATCATTACTCATTCATAAAATGATCGCGTCGCTAGTAATAGCTATTCATTTTTCTTTTACGTCAACATGTACTGGATCATGTTGCTGTGTTGGAGTGTGAAAGGTCAATAATAAGTATGTCTACTGATTTTTTTTGGTATCACGAATACGCTCATCAATAATCAATACGATGATAAGGACAGTAAAATGACCTAAAAATATGGTTTGAATCAGGTTGTTTAAAATAGGCTATAAAAAACACCTACCATAAGACATAGAATCAGCAATCGCTTGCTGCAGTAGAGGGTGATAAACAATCTGCCAAATCATGACTACTATCTGGCATATTACTATCACACACGAATCGTTGCTAAAGAAACGTGACAATAGCGCGATAAATGTGACAACATGCTAAACTAAAATAGCCAGGCGAAACGCCTTGTCACATAACAATGTCACATATCGATCAAGCTAACTATTATAGCATTAGCCACTGAATATAAAAACAGGCGAATAATAGCACAAAGCCATAAAAAATCAGTACCGAAATATGAACGATACCGTTATGATGCTTGTCATCTTGCCGGTGTCATTTAGAGTCGCTGTACGCCCAGTTTGCTTGACGCCATTTTGCTCGTTTACTAGAAGGAATAGATATGACCGCTAATACCGCAACAGAAACCTTAATCCATAAAGGCAACGGTCTACAGGTCGTGGTCGGTTTGGGACAGTCTGGGTTATCGGTCGCGCACTATCTGGCCAAGCAAGGCTATCGAGTAGCGGTAACAGATGCACAAGCTGCGCCTAAGTTGGCAGAGCAACTGCCCGCTGAGATCGAGGTTCGTCAATTTGGTGCAATTGACGCAGAGCTCTTACAACAAGCGGCACGCATTATTATCAGCCCAGGCATTTCGCTCGAAAATGATGCAATTGCAGCCGCGCGCCAAGCAAATATTCCAGTAGTTAGCGATATTCAGCTATTTTGTGAAGCCTGTACTGCACCGATAGTGGCGATCACAGGCTCTAACGCTAAAAGTACCGTAACGACCTTGGTTGGACAAATGGCGGCAGATGCTGGCGTCAATGTTGGTGTTGGCGGCAATATTGGCGTGCCAGCACTGACTTTGCTTGATAATGCAGATATGGAGTTGGCAGTGCTGGAGTTGTCTAGCTTTCAATTAGAAACTGTCACTAACTTGGGGGCAAAAGTAGCGACTGTCCTCAATATGTCACCTGATCATTTAGATCGTCACGGTGATATGCTTGGCTATCATCAAGCCAAGCATCGTATCTTTCAAGGTGCCAAGTCAGTGGTCATTAACCGCGAAGATGCGCTCACCCGTCCATTGGTCGCAGACAACCTACCCAGAATCAGTACGGGTATCCATGCGCCTGATAAAGGTCAATATGGTCTCATTACAGACACAGAAGGCCAAACTTATCTTGCACGCGGTACAGAAAGATTACTGTCCGCAGACAAACTGTTGATTAAAGGGCGTCATAATCTGCTCAACGCGCAAGCAGCTTTAGCACTTGGTGAGCTTGCAGGTTTGCCGCTTGAAAGTATGCTCGAGACGTTACAGCAATTTACAGGTCTTGAGCATCGCTGCCAGTATGTAGGGAGCTTTGCTAATATCGACTATTTTGATGATTCTAAAGGCACCAATATTGGCTCGACCATGGCTGCTATCGAAGGGCTAGGTGCGGTCTATGCACCAAAAGATGGTAAGCTATTATTGATTTTGGGCGGGCAAGGTAAAGGTCAGCAGTTTGGCGAGTTGACGCCCTTTATCAATCGGTATGTCAGCCAAGTGCTGTTTATTGGTGAGGATGGCAAGCAAATTGAGCAGCATTTACGCGCAACGAAATTAAGCGATGATGTCGCATTGCACCAATGCCAAACATTAGAAAACGCCTTTGTCACTATTCAGCAAGTCACTGCTAGCAGCTTATCGCAAGTACAAGCGGTATTGTTGTCACCTGCCTGTGCCAGTTTTGATCAATACAGTGGTTATGCGGCTCGCGGTGAGCATTTCAGTCGATTGGTTGCTCAGTTAGATACGGCACAATTAGATAGCACGATTATCAGTTAAAATTTTCAAATGGCTATAGGCTCGAACAGGCCAGCATAGATGGTGTAGTAGCACATGAGTTACTTATTAACCAGAGCAGCATTTCTCTTATAAATGATTGTTTTGCTTATAAATTGCTGCTACTGTCAACCGTAACGACTCTGATTGCTAGATAAATGATTGCTCAAGCATTTTTTGATATTGAGGGTTTTTATCGTCTATCTAGTAAGATTTACTTTATGATTTTTTAAACGGTGGCGTTTCATAGACGCCGTGTTTTTTCGTTTGTTAGTGTATATAAAATTATGGCGCTCTCTTCTTTTTTTCGTTCTTCGCCCAAAACCAAACAAGCCTCTGGCTCAGACGGTGTTCTTTCTATGCCATCAGCGCGCGCAGTTTTATTATCGAGCGTCGGCTGTATCATGGTACTCAGTTTGCTGATGGTGGCTTCTGCTTCTATTCCTTTTGCGCTCAGTCGCGGTATGACGGAGCTGTATTTTTTCAATAATCAGCTACTGTATATGGTGATTGGGTTAATCGTCGCCATTATTCCTTATTATGGCGTGTCATTACGGACGCTATATAAGACTGAAACTCAGTTTATTCTGTTGGGTATCACGGGTATTTTGCTGGTGGCAACGCTGTTTAGTACGCCCATTAACGGCTCTAAGCGCTGGCTCACGCTGGGTGGCTTTAACTTTCAGGTAGCAGAATTGGCCAAGCTGGTCATGATTGTGTTTGTCTCTGATTTTGTGGTGCGCCGCTCTTTTGAGGTTCGTAATGGCCTAGATGGCTTTTTACGGATTATGCTAGTGGTAGCACTGATAACAATACTGCTATTGTCGCAGCCAGATTTCGGTTCTTTTGTCGTTATTTTGGGGACGCTGTTCGCGATTTTTTATATCGCTGGAGCACCTTATAAGCACTTCTTGGCATTGGGTGCGGCTGCCGTTGGTGGCGCAGTGTTGATGGTGACCACGGCAGAGTACCGGTTGGTACGTGTGATGTCGTTCATGGATCCGTTTGATGATGTGCAAGATACCGATTATCAGCTGGCACGTAGTCTGATTGCTTTTGGCCGTGGACAGTTCACTGGGGTTGGCTATGGCGAAAGCGTACAAAAACTGTCGCATTTGCCTGAAGCGCATACTGACTTTTTATTGGCGATTACGGGTGAAGAGTTGGGCTTTGTTGGTGTCAGTATGGTATTGATACTCGAAGCACTGATTATCGGTAGTGCGATGCGTATCAGCTACAACGCACTAAAACGTCGCCAAATGCGCATGAGCTATACCGCGTTCGGTATCGGTGTGGTGTTTATTGCGCAGACGATTATTAATGCGGCGATGAACATGGGTGCCATTCCTACCAAAGGCCTCACCATGCCATTCTTTAGTTATGGGGGTTCTTCAATGTTGATTAGCTTGGTTATGGTGGCCTTATTATTGAAAATATATAAAGAAAGTCCTGAGATTGAAAAAAGCCAATGCCGCTACTACTAAAAAGTTTAAACATAGTCTATACATTCTATGATTAAGCACTAAAAAAGCGCCGCAAATAGTGGCGCTTTTTGCTATCTGTATTTTGTGAATTACTTTTTAGTTATCTTCAATAAGGCGAATTCAACTGCTGTTTCCCTTGTAGCGGCGTATTGTCCCATTGAGCAATTACTTGCTTGAGCATATTCTCTGGTATATCGATATCGACCTTTGGTTGCTGTAGGAGTTTTAAGGCATCAGCGATAAGCTGGCTTGGATCTGAGGTATCAATTGGCTGCGCAAGATTCTGCTTAGAGAGCTTTTGACCATCAGCATTGTTGATTAATGGCAGATGATACCAATGGTCGATGGTTGGCAGTTGTGCCGCCTGCATGATACTGATCTGCGCTGTGGTCATGGGTAAGATATCCAAACCGCGCATGATATGAGTCACCTGTTGTAGGCCGTCATCAATGCTGGCTGCCAGTATATAGTTGATCATGCCGTCTTGACGACGAGCCACCATATCTCCTAGTGTCTGCTGCGGATTGTCCCATTGCAGTCCTTGGATACCATCGTGAAAGCCAATTTTATAGTCTGGCAGCTGTATACGTAATTTATGCTGTTGTCTATCAAGGTTAGAAGCGACACAGCGTCGTGGGTAACGCTGTCTGTTTGGCTGCGTTTGGTTGCATGGTTGTGTTAAATTCGCATTATTGTGATGTCTATTAATTTCCTCTTGCGCCCAATATTGCTCTAAGTCTTTGCGTGAGCACTGGCAGCCGTAGGTCAATGGGCGTAGTGATGAAGACAAGTATTCGTTATAAATATCAATACGTTCAGATTGGTAAATGACATCACCGTCCCAGTGCAACCCAAGCACCTCTAGGTCCATCAAAATCTGTTCAGTGAACTGCCTATCACAGCGCTCGGTATCCGTATCTTCGATACGCAGCAGCCACTGTCCACCGAGCGATTTGATATGGCAAAAGCTTGCAAGTGCCGTGGTCAAAGAACCAAGGTGCAACTCACCCGTTGGTGAAGGCGCAAAGCGGCCAATAGGCTGGGATGATTTGATATGAGATGGCATATCAGTAGGAATAGTTTTCACAATAAATGGCTATCGATAAAAATAATACAGATAGAATAATAAAAATCAGGTTCAAAAGATATTTATTAAATGAGATTGTTTCGTGAGCAAAGGCAACATTTCACCAATGCTTTATCAGTCATATAATCAAAAACAGAGTAGGGGGAGCGTTTGTGTGAGGAGGCGGTCGTCTAAACGGTCGTCTAAAATGCAAAAAGCGACCACTCATAGGGTCGCTTTGGTTTACAGTCATCTTAGTTCTATCTGATTTAAGCGCCTTGGTTTTGGCGTTCTTTAATCTCAGACAAAGTCTTGCAGTCGATGCATTGGGTCGCTGTTGGACGTGCTTCAAGACGGCGTAAACCAATCTCTACGCCACAAGTTTCACAAAATCCATAGTCATCATTTTCAATTTCTAGTATGGATTTGTCGATTTTGCGGATAAGTTTGCGTTCACGGTCGCGTGTGCGCAAAGCGAGCGCAAACTCTTCTTCTTGAGTTGCACGGTCATTGATATCAGGCATGGCGCTTGATTCGTCTTGGATGTAGTTTTTGGTACGATCCGCTTCGCCAATCAGTTGGTTTTTCCATTCCAACAAAATTGCCTTAAAATGCTCTAACTGTGCATCAGACATATACTCTTCGTCTGATGCTGGCACATAAGGAGTAAACTTGACTTCACTTGGATTTGTGGTCACGGTGCTCATATGGGTATCCTACTTTTTCAAATTAATTCAATAAAACGACGTATCAAAAGACAAGACGTTATCAGTTTTACAAACGCTATAATTTGTCCCTTTATCAAACGTTTTACCACTTGGTAACACAAGTAACACAGCTGATCAAATAATATCATTATGTTGGTCTATCGGTATCGACACACCATTGCTTAGGTATACTGCGATGCAACATTTTGGTTCAATAGCATGGCTGCCATCATGTGGTAAATTACTGCTGACTAATATGAGATATCAGGTCATTTCGCTTAATTTTACAAGTTGTATCACTGTTTTTAATAATAATGAAGTTATTTTTTATACTGATCTCATTTTTTCTTAATATACTCTCTCGCGCTACCTCAATTAATAAGTGCTAAATCCATGAGGTGTAAGCGCTATAGCTATTTTATGCACCAATAAATATGGGCATTAAGTATCCAGTCTTTCAATCCAGCTTGCAACCTTTCCATTGTTGGCTAATTGCAACCAGCGGTAACCAGGCGAACACGCTTCGTCGTAAGCAAAATCATGCGAATAAGGTTTGAATTGATAGCAGGTAGATGGCGTGCTATAAACAGTCACACCTTGGCGATAACGAATCTGCTCTTGGTGAGTATGACCGCTAATGATCACCTGTAAATGCTCAAAAGGCGCCATATACTCCCAAAAAGTTTCAGCGTTTTGCGCCATATGGGTGTCAATCCAGTCAGAATCTACTGGGACGAGGTGATGGTGTAGAGCGATAAGCGCAGGCTTATCACATGCCTCAAGCCGTTTGCATAGCCAGTCAATATCTGTAGTGGTTATCTCACCTGCCACTTTCCCTGTGATAGACGAGTCTAGTAACAGCAGCTGCCAGTGATCACTCTCAATGATGTGCCGACTGAGTAAGCGGGAGTCAGCAGGCTGGGCAATGAGTGTCCGCTGAAAAAACGGCAAGTCTTCACCATTCTCATCAGTCACATCATGGTTGCCAGCAATACATACAAAAGGAATTTGGGTTGCCTGTAGTACATTAAAGATATGATCATAGGTGACAGGCTTAACTTTACTGACCAGATCGCCAGTCACGATAATCAAATCACAGCGAATATCTTCATTCAGTGCTTGCTGCAGTACAGCTTCAAAATTACGCTGACAATCACCCACCTCATTGACATGACTACTGTCAGTATCAGCAGCGACAGGCGTGGATAAATGCAAATCAGTGATTTGTAAAATATTTATCTGTTCATCGGGCGTGCTGATTTTATTGACGGGATAGTTCGGCATTGGGTTAGTCCCTTATCGAATCAAAACAATGGTCATTGTGAGAACGAGTATGGATAAATGATCTACTATTTTCAAAATTATATTAATCTATTATTAACACTATTTAATGACGAGTCATATAGTGAATCGGTACAAATAATGGTAAAGCAAGTTTATAACATAAAGCCAATGAAAGCTCTAGTAATATTAATGAAATAAAGTTGACTAAAGGAGGTGTATAATACTGCTGCGGCCTATATATCAGCACGCTAGCGCGCTGACCGAAATTTTATTTTGGCTAGTTTCGAAACAATTAGCGCGATAAAAAACAATATCGCTAGTATCAATACGATAGAGAGTCCCGTCTGGATATCTAGCCAGATACTTCCCCACACGCCAAGCGTCACGCCGAGCTGCGCAATGATAAACGCTGTGACCACCATTTGCTTTGGTGATGAAGACCATAAGCGTGCCGTCAGTGCAGGTAACACCAATAAACCGCTGATCAATAAGCTGCCAACAGCCTGTAGCGCAATCGCACAAAACCCTGCGAGAACGCCCATAAAAAATAGTCGCTGGCGGGTCGGGTTAATGCCTTGAATACGAGCTAGTGCTTCATGAGTCGCCAGTTTTATTTGAGCGGGCCAAATATACAATAGTAGCCCCAACCCAGCCAGTACACTACCAGCGAGTAGTGGCAAATCCGCCCAGTCCAGCTCAAGTAAGTTACCAAATAAAAACCCCAAGACATTGGCTTGTTGATTGGTCAACTGCGTTAAAGTCAATAGCCCCAAACACAACAGCGTGACGGCTACCACCGCGAGCACGGCATCAGCTGGCAGACGGTCATCATCCATCAGTACCAGACACAGCACCACCGCTGCACTAACCAACGCAACACCTATACCCATGGGCAACTGCCACCAAGCAGCAAGTGCAACTCCAAGCAAGGTACCATGTGCTAAAGCATCGGCAAAGAATGCCATGCGTCGCCACAAGACTAAGCATCCTAAAGGCGCTGATAGTAGTGCTAAAATACTGCCAGCGATCCAAGCAGGTGCAATAATGGCTAACCAAGCGGTCATAAGAAGTGTCCGTAAAATTTTTATAAAAAAAGTTAGTGCTATCTATCGGTCTGGTCACGCTAGCTTTAACGAATTTGATGTTAGCTATTTTCGATTTAGATCATCAACGTTTTTGGTCATTATCGTTATAACTCGCTTGGTGCATGATGCTCGCAAGCATGCGGCTGATGCACATATGGCTGCTCATAATGATGACCAAATAGCTTTTGAAACTCAGAGCTGATAGCAAGCTCGCTTGGTTGTCCTTCACAGCAAATGTGCTTGTTGAGACAAATGACACGGCGACTGCCTTTCATTACCCAGTGCAGATCATGTGATACTACCAGCATCGCACAGCGCAAAAACTCCGGCAGCTCATCGATAAATTGATATAACCAAACCTCGGTATCTGGATCGAGACCCTGCATCGGTTCATCTAAGATAAGTAGATTGGGCTTATCTAATAGCGCCCTCGCCAATAGTACTCGCTGTGTTTCACCACCTGATAAGTGCAGCATTTGTCGTGACAATAGATGCGTTAGTGACAAATTATCAAATATAAACTGTCGCTGCTCAGAAGTGAGACGCTTCTTATCTGCTTGTCCCAACAAATCGCAGACGCGCAGCGGCAATATGGGCGGCACAGCAAATCGCTGCGGTACATAGCCAAGCTGTAGCTGTTGATGGGCTGTAATACTGCCTTTTGTGGATTCGATCAGACCCAAAATAAGCTTGACCAACGTTGACTTACCAGCACCATTAGGTCCAATAATACTGACGGTCTCATTGATTGCAATATCGATATCAATATGTGAGAGCAAACGTTGATGCCCGATATGGTAACTGACGTTGTTCAAGCTCAGCAGTTTGCCAGCTTCATTCGTGGTACTACTATTCACAATAGTAGTAGTCGACTGGTTAGAGGGTGAGGTAGACAGGCTCATAGGATGACAACGAATAGGTAAATGAATAATACAAATAAACAATCAATGACAGTGACATACTTTTTAGGCAACCAAAGAGCCTGAATAAATCTTACTGGCAAACTTGGCAACGACCACTAAGCTCAATAACACTACGCTCAACCGTAAAACCGACATCTTGCTCAGCGAAACTCATCATTTCTTGTACTGGTAAGCTGCTACATTCCTGAACTCGCTGACACTGATCGCAGATTAAAAAGGCAGCAGTGTGCTGTGCTCTGGGATGGCAGCAAGGAACATAAGCATTGATAGACGTTAATTGATGAATCAAACCTTCACTTAGTAAAAACTCTAAGCTGCGGTAAACCGTTGGCGGCGCAACATTTTTTGGTGCTCGCTTTTTGGTTGATGGTTTTTCTGCAGATTGCTTTGATAAGCCTGATGCTTTTAGCGTATCACTATCATCCATTTCAAATAGGCGCATTTGCTGCAATTGCGTGATTAAGTCATAAGCACCAACAGGTTGATCAGACTCTAAAACCAGCTGATATATCTGCTGGCGCAAAGGGGTAAAACGTGCCCCACTCAGACGACAGTGCTCTTTTGCTGCTGTTAAGCGTTCAATAACGTCATGCGGAGTCAAATCTTGCACATCATGTAAATGTTCGCAATTCGATGAGGTAGTAGACATAGTACAGGCTCCCAAAAATAGCATGGTAATCGCATGACGTTTTTTATGATAGCGTTTTTTATTGTTATAGTATAACATAATAAACATAGAATCGAATCAGTTGTCTTACCTCTCTTATATATATTGATCATTTTTTATCCATGATGCGGCACGACACTGTGACTCATAATTTTGTTACTCATTGATTAAAGAGCTTACCATGAACTCTGTTTTTACTTATTTACGACGCTCAATCATTACGTTACAGCGCTTACTGATTACAGGATTGGTAGTCTTAGGCTCTTTTACAGTAAGCGCGCACGCAGCAACGGTCAGTGTCAGCAATCATCCCATGTTTTTACTTAGCCAAGCTGTGACGGAAGGCACGCCTTCTGCCAACCAAATTTTACAAGCTGGCGATGTGGGTCACCATGGCAGTATTAGTCCAAGTGATAAGAAAGCCATTCAAGATAGTAAATTTGTGGTTTGGTTTGGTCCCTCATTAGAGAACAGCCTGACTGGTAGTTTAGAGATGGCACCTAATGCCATTGACCTATTTGCTTTTGATGCTTTTACTCGACATCCTCTTCGTGATATTCAAGGAAAACCTATTGCGGGCACATTCGACCCACATATCTGGCTTGATCCTGAAAATGCAAAGGCCATTACTCGTGCCTTAGCTGTTATTCATAGCCATGCCAATCCAGAGTATAAAAGCACCTACCAAGCCAACGCCAAAAAATTTGCGCAGCGTATGGACAATGCTGTAGCGAAGATACAGCAATCCACACAAAAACAGCGTCCTTATTGGGCCTATCACGACGCCTATCAATATATCGAAAATGCTACACAAATAAAGCTGGCAGGTAGTTTAAGTCCAGACCATCACCTTGCCCCGAAAGCAAGTCAATTGCGCTGGCTTAATGACAATCGTCCAGACAAACAGATGTGCTTGGTCAATCAAAGCACCGCTAGCAAAGGATTGCTTGCCAAATTGCAGCCTATCAATACCACTGTCCAAATCGAAGACATGAGCGATAGCCAAGACTTTGTAGAAGGATGGACAGCAATGGCTCAGCAAATCCACCAATGCATATCCTAGGATAGGAAGCCATTCGTTAGGGTTGTTTTAGAGGCTAGAGTTTTTAGGAAGAGTGAGACAGCTGTTTTTCAAGTATCTGCTATGGCTATGTAACATAGCAATACCAGTGGGTTGCGTTAGGTGACTGATAAAAGTCATATTTTACTTGCTTAATAGTGGCGGTCTCCTTATAATAAGTGGCGTTTTATTTTGGTTTAAAGGTAATGCCTGTAGAGTAAGTCATTTACGGATAAAAGTGTCGCAAGTATGCTATATTATCCCAATGCTGAAAGGCTATAGGAATATCGATGACCAAGCCTGCCAAACGCACGCAAAAAGATAAAATAGGCATCTATATCAAACGCCAAGCATGGATATTGTTTATCCTTATCATTATTGCTTGGATGATAGATACGATTTGGTTACGTAGTGAGCTTACTGTAGCAAAGAGCGCCGCCATTGGTGCACTACTCAGCTTTACGACTCAAGCCGTTTTTGCTTTTTTTATCTTTTGGTACACTGGATATCGCGCGCGCCAACATATCGTTAGCCAGCTATATCGAGGTCAAATGGCTAAATGGCTGTTGACTGTGTTTGGTTTCGCACTAATTTTTATTACCGTACAACCCCTATCGGCGCCAGCGCTGTTTATCGGTTTTATGGTAATGCAAATTAGTCACAGTTGGATGTTGTGGCATATACGCTAGCGCTAATAAATGATCACTACATAGATAATTTATTCATAGTACTGGCAAGTCACCCTGCCGTCCAACTTCTCTATGACTAGTTCAGAAAGTCAAAGTACAAAACTGTCCTATGACAGCACCAATGATTATAAAAATCGAAGTATGAGCCTCTATGTCAGGCGCAGTATGCAACGACACAGTGATAGGGTAGAGTTGACCAAGCTATTAGCCTCACTGATGATTAAATTTTTACAGTTTAGTTATGGACGACTAACTATATTAGTAGCCGTTATTGTCAGCTAACTTATTCATACAGTGGATAATAAAATCATAATTGACTTTACACGAATACAACGCTGCATTAATATAGGCAGCTAAATATTTTGTTTATGAGCGCTACACTAAGCGCCGGTCGTAAAAAACGGCCAGTAGACAAGCACATATAATAATTTTGCGTATACATGCAAGGGCTATTACTGAGTTATCATAAGCCCTTTTTTGATAGCTAAAATTTATGTCAAGTTATCAAATATAGCATTAGTAATAGAACTATGGGTTGGATGTTGTTGGTTACATGGGTGCTTTTAGTATGATTTATTTGTTTGCTTAATTGTAAGGCAAATAGAAATACTAAACCCCATCAGATGACAACCATATTTTTGGTAGTTGATTAAATCGTTGATTAATAAGAAGCTTACATTATGGCATCCGAGCAAACATCATCAGAATATATCTCTCACCACTTAACGAATTGGACGTACGGCTATTTGCCGGGCGAAGGTTGGAAAGTTGCCTATAACGCTGAAGAAGCAGGGCAAATGGGCTTCAATGCTATCCATCTTGATTCTATGCTATGGTCAGTTGGTCTAGGTATTTTATTTTGTACCATCTTTTGGATGGTTGCCAAAAAAGTCACCTCAGGCGTACCAAGCAAAACTCAGGCAGCGGTTGAGATGATCGTTGAGTTTGTTGATAACAACGTTCGTGATTCGTACAGTGGTACATCAAAATTGATCGCGCCATTGGCGTTGACTATTTTTGTTTGGATCTTCTTGATGAACTTGATGGATTTGATACCTGTTGATTTTATTCCAGGTATTGCAGGTCAAGTTGGCGCCGCCATGGGTCACGATCCACATCATGTTTTCTTTAAGATTGTTCCAACGACTGATCCTAACATCACGCTTGGCATGTCGTTCTCTGTCTTTGCACTGATTATCTTTTATAGCATTAAAGAAAAAGGTTTGGGCGGCTTTATTGGTGAGTTAACATTGCATCCATTTAGCGCCAAAAACCCAATCGTACAAGCGATTTTGATCCCGATCAACTTCATCCTAGAAGCAGTTACCTTAATAGCAAAACCTGTATCACTTGGTTTGCGTCTATTCGGTAACATGTATGCTGGGGAATTGATTTTCATACTGATTGCTCTAATGCCGTTTTGGATTCAATGGGCGTTATCGGTACCGTGGGCTATCTTCCACATCTTAGTTATTACACTTCAAGCGTTCGTATTCATGATGCTGACGATAGTTTATATGTCGCTTGCATCATCAACTGAACATTAATTAGACATTCAATAGGTAAATGAGGATACATCAATGGATCCAGTATTAGGTGGTTACACAGTTATCGCAGTAGCACTACTTATCGGTCTTGGCGCACTTGGCACAGGTATTGGTTTTGCTATTCTAGGTGGTAAATTCTTAGAAGGCGTAGCTCGTCAACCAGAGCTTGGCTCACAGTTGCAAACTCGTATGTTCATCGTAGCAGGTCTTTTGGATGCTATTCCGATGATCGGTGTTGGTATTGCTATGCTATTGTTGTTTGCTAACCCTCTAGCAGGTTAATCCGAAAGCTCAGTTGTACATGTTTGGTGCTCAAGGGTTTTCTATTAAATATAGTCAAGATTTGACTACCAAACATGATCAATGAAACTGATTTTTCATTAACAAAGAGGTGATCACGTGAATATCAATTTTACCCTCGTCGGTCAAGCCATTGCTTTTGCAATATTTGTGATTTTTTGCATGAAATTCGTGTGGCCACCACTTATCGGTGCCATCAATGAGCGTCAGCGTAAAATTGCTGAAGGTCTGAATGCCGCAGAAAAAGCAAAAGCAGATTTGGCGACCGCGGAGCAAAATGTCCAGCAGGAACTTGATCTTGCAAAGACCAAGGCTGCCGCTCTAATCGAGCAAGCAAACAAGAGTGCCAATCAGCTCATCGAAGATGCAAAATCGCAAGCCCAAGCGGAAGGCGAGCGCATTCGTCAACAAGCGCAAGCGTCTATCGACCAAGAAATCAATCAAGCGCGTGAATCATTACGTGCCCAAGTTGCTGAACTGGCTGTACTTGGTGCAGAGAAGATTTTGCAAGACAAAGTCGATGTGCAAAAACATGCCAGTATGTTAGACCAACTGGCGGCGAAGCTGTAATTGTGAGGATATAATGGCTGACTTATCAACCTTAGCACGACCGTACGCTAAAGCCGCGTTTGACTATGCCAATGAAAACGGCGCTGTACACGAGTGGGAAGATTTCTTACTTGTCGCTAGCACTGTTGTCAATGACAAGTCGTTCAGTACTTGGCTAGACAATCCAGCTGTTTCTGCTGAGCATAAGTCAGCTGCTTTGGTCGATCTTTATGACTCACAAGTGGCCGGTGATAGCGACTCTGCTTTTAAACAGCTACTAGGCGAGAGAAAAGGTTCTCGCTACGGTAACAGTATTAGCTACCCTAAAGTATCACCCCAGCTCAATAATTTTGTTAAGCAGTTGGCGCAACAAGAGCGTCTAGCGCTGCTTCCTGAAGTTTATGAGCATTATCGCCGTCACAAGGCAATAAGCTTAAAGCAGCTTGACGCATATGTGACTTCTGCCTACCCATTGACTGATGACCAGCGTCAAATGCTACAAACGCGTCTTGCTACCTCGCTAAATGCCAGTGTAGTGATTCACGAATCAGTTGATCCAAGTTTATTGGCAGGCGCTACAATCAAAGTCGGTGATAAAGTCATTGATGATTCGATGCGCGGCAAGTTACAACAGTTAAAAACACAGCTAACTGCCTAATGCCATTTATCGATGCAGTCATATATTATCTGCGTCATAGCAAGAGCATTTGAGTCAGTGGGCGGGTTATCATAAATTAAAGGAAACAAGGCAATGCAACAATTGAATCCAGCGGAAATCAGTAACCTGATTAAGCAGCGTATTCAAGACCTTGATGCGGGTGCAACTGCAAAGAATGAAGGCACGATTGTCAAAGTATCTGACGGTATCGTGCAGATTCATGGTCTTGAAGATGCCATGTACGGCGAAATGATTGAGTTTGAAGGCGAAATCTACGGAATGGCTCTAAACTTAGAGCGTGATTCTGTTGGCGCGGTAGTACTTGGCGATTACCTAAAGCTGCAAGAAGGTCAAAAAGCCTATTGTACTGGTCGTATTCTTGAAGTACCAGTAGGTCCTGAGCTGTTAGGCCGTGTTGTTGATGCTTTGGGTAATCCTATTGATGGCAAAGGTCCAATCAATGCCAAGATGACTGATAAAGTCGAAAAGATCGCTCCAGGCGTTATCGACCGTCAATCAGTAGATCAACCAGTAATGACTGGTTATAAAGCCGTTGATACCATGATTCCAATCGGTCGTGGTCAGCGTGAGCTTATCATTGGTGACCGTCAGACTGGTAAAACAGCGATGGCTATCGATGCGATCATCGCACAGAAAGCTTCAGGCATTAAATGTGTATACGTGGCTATCGGACAGAAACGTTCGACTATCGCTAACGTCGTACGTAAGCTTGAGCAAACTGGCGCACTAGAATATACCACCGTTGTTGTTGCTTCAGCCTCAGAGCCTGCAGCACTTCAGTATATCGCACCGTACTCAGGTTGTACGATGGGCGAATACTTCCGCGACCGCGGCGAAGATGCACTGATTGTATTTGATGACTTATCAAAACAAGCCGTTGCTTATCGTCAGATTTCACTACTATTACGCCGTCCGCCAGGTCGTGAAGCGTATCCTGGTGATGTATTCTATTTACACTCACGCCTACTTGAGCGTGCATCACGCGTAAACGCTGATTATGTAGAAAAGTTCACTAACGGTGAAGTGAAAGGTAAAACTGGTTCTTTAACCGCACTACCAATCATTGAAACCCAAGCTGGTGACGTATCTGCATTCGTACCAACCAACGTGATTTCGATCACTGATGGTCAGATCTTCTTAGAGTCTAGTTTATTCGCCTCAGGTATCCGCCCAGCAGTCAACGCTGGTATCTCGGTATCTCGTGTGGGCGGGGCCGCTCAGACTAAGATCATCAAAAAGCTATCTGGTGGTATTCGTACCGCTCTAGCTCAGTATCGTGAACTAGCAGCATTCGCTCAGTTTGCCTCAGATCTTGATGACGCCACTCGCGAACAGCTTGATCATGGTGAGCGTGTAACTGAATTGATGAAGCAAAAGCAGTATCAGCCGATGTCAATCTCTGAGCAAGCAGCCGTTATCTATGCTTCAAACGAAGGCTTCTTAGCTGATGTACCTGTCGAAAAGATTGGTTCTTTTGAAGAAGCGTACTTGCGTTATATGCATGATGAGCAAAGTGAATTGATGCGTGAGATTGATGACACTGCGAACTACAACGACGATATCGCAGGTCGTTTAAAGTCATCTCTAGAGACCTTTAAACAAAATCACAGTTATTAATTTAACGGGTTAAGCCGAATTGGTTATAACTGTTATTTGAAAAGTGGCGCGTTGTCTGATCAGATATTTGCGCCACTGTTTTAACCATGATCGGTATTAGATCGCGTAATGCCACAAGATATAAAATGTTATTCTATAAAATTGATGTTGTATATCAAACGATTGTCGCATGCGCCAATGCTTTTTAACCCTCTTATATTGGAATCATTATGGCAAGCTTAAAAGAGATACGTGCCAAAGTCACCAGTATTAAAAGCACCCAGAAAATTACTCGTGCGATGCAAATGGTAGCGGCAAGTAAAATGCGCCGTGCCCAAGAGCGCATGGAAGTGGGTCGCCCGTATGCTGATAGTATGCGCCGGGTTATTTCACATTTGGTGCATGCCTCATCAGACTATAAACATCCGTATATGGTATCGCGTCCAGTCAATAAGGTTGGCTATATTGTCATTACCTCTGACCGTGGCCTAGCGGGTGGTTTGAATATTAACCTATTCAAAGCTTTAACTAAAAGTATCCAAGATTATCAAGATCAGTCAGTACAAGCTGAGTTTGCAGTCATCGGTGCCAAAGGTGTGAGTTTCTTCAAAAACTTTGGTGGTAAAGTCACATCGGCTGTGACCGACTATGGCGATAAACCAACGTTTGAGCAATTGAATGCACCGGTTCAAGCGATGCTTGAAGACTATAGTAACGGCAATATTGACCGTATCTATGTGGTCTACAACCGATTCATCAATGCGATGACTCAGAAACCAACAGTCAATCAGTTGGTTCCTCTACCAGAGCAGTCATTTGGTGATGAAGACAGTGGTCTACAGACAGAACTTAGCTGGGATTATATCTACGAGCCTGATATCAAGACGTTGATTGATGAATTACTTGGTCGCTACATCGAGTCGATTGTTTATCAAGCGGTAATGGAAAACATCGCCTCTGAGCAGTCTTCACGTATGGTTGCGATGAAAGCGGCAACAGATAATGCTGGTGACCTTATTAACGATTTACAGTTGGTTTATAACAAGCTGCGTCAAGCGGCGATTACCCGAGAAATCTCGGAAATCGTTGGCGGTGCTGCTGCTGTTTCATAATTGACTACACCTATATATAGAAGTTCAAGGAGAACGCAATGAGTAGCGGTCGTATTGTACAGATTATTGGCGCGGTTCTTGACGTTGAGTTCAACCGTAATGAAGTTCCTCAAATTTTTGATGCCTTGCAAGTAGATGGTACCGAAACTACCCTAGAAGTACAGCAACAGCTAGGTGATGGTATCGTACGTACTATTGCAATGGGTTCAACCGAAGGTTTAAAGCGTAACCTACCTGTTACTAATACTGGTGCACCTATTTCTGTGCCTGTTGGTACTGGTACGCTAGGTCGCATCATGGATGTTCTTGGTCGTCCTATCGATGAAGAAGGTCCTGTTGTTGCTGACGATAAATGGTCTATCCACCGTGAAGCACCAAGCTATGCTGAGCAATCAAACAGCACTGAGCTGCTAGAGACTGGTATTAAAGTTATCGATCTACTTTGCCCGTTTGCTAAAGGTGGTAAAGTTGGTCTGTTTGGCGGTGCTGGTGTTGGTAAAACCGTTAACATGATGGAGCTGATCAACAACATCGCTCTAAAACATGAAGGTTTGTCAGTATTTGCTGGTGTTGGTGAGCGTACTCGTGAAGGTAACGATTTCTATCACGAAATGCAAGAAGCTGGCGTTGTAAACACCGAAGACTTCAGTAAGTCTAAAGTTGCAATGGTATATGGCCAGATGAATGAGCCACCGGGTAACCGTTTACGTGTTGCACTGTCTGGTTTGACCATGGCTGAGTACTTCCGTGATACCAAAGATCCTGTTACTGGCAAAGGTCGTGACGTACTATTGTTTGTTGATAACATCTACCGTTATACACTAGCGGGTACAGAAGTATCAGCATTGCTTGGTCGTATGCCGTCAGCAGTTGGTTATCAGCCAACACTAGCTGAAGAGATGGGCTTACTACAAGAGCGTATTACGTCAACTCAGTCAGGCTCTATTACGTCAGTTCAGGCGGTATACGTACCTGCGGATGATTTGACCGATCCATCACCTGCTACAACGTTTGCTCACTTGGATGCAACAGTTGTACTAAGCCGTGATATCGCATCACAAGGTATCTATCCTGCGGTTGATCCACTCGATTCAACGTCACGTCAGCTAGATCCACAAGTAATCGGCGAAGAGCATTACAATGTTGCTCGTGGTGTTCAGGAAGTTCTACAGCGTTATAAAGAGCTTAAAGACATCATCGCTATCTTGGGTATGGATGAGTTATCAGAAGAAGATAAACTGGTTGTTTATCGTGCTCGTAAGATCCAGCGCTTCTTGTCTCAGCCATTCCACGTAGCCGAAGTCTTCACTGGTGCACCTGGTAAATACGTACCACTACGCGATACCATTGCGAGCTTTAAAGCAATTATCGCCGGTGAATACGACGACCTACCAGAGCAAGCGTTCTACATGGCTGGTAGCATCGATGAAGTTGTTGCTAAAGCAGAAAAAATGAAGTCTAAATCAGCGTAAGTTGTGCTCGCACTTGCTAAAAGGCAAATAGGTTACCACAACTCTATTTGCCACTAAGTAACGCATCGCAGTTTTGATCGTAAGGAGTTAAGTATGGCAACGTTACAATGTCGCGTCGTAAGTGCTCGTGAAGAGTTGTATTCAGGCGAAATTAGCATGTTAATAGCTACTGGTACCGAAGGCGAGATTGGTGTATTGCCAGGTCACACACCGCTTATTACTTTGCTAAAACCGGGTGCAATGCGAGTGCAAAAAGCAAACGGCGAAGAAGAAGTGATCTATGTTTCAGGTGGCGTATTAGAAGTACAACCAAAAATGGTTACCGTACTGGCTGATACGGCCATGCGTGCGCATAATCTTGACGAAAGCAAAATCGTTGAAGCACGTAAAAAAGCGGAGCAAATGCTGGTCAATCAATCTGATACATTACAAACCAATGCGGCTTTGGCCTCACTTGCAGAGTCAGTAGGACAATTACAGACTATTCGTAAGTATAAAAACCGCGCATAATTCATTACTGATAGTTCTAGCTAATTATTTAGAGTTATCGCTAGAAGTAATGATAAAAAGACAGTCCATTATATGGGCTGTTTTTTTATGTCTACTCGTTAATGATTGATTCACTTTATCATGATTGACCTCGCTCAGCTCTGAGGTATGAGTAAATGAATTCTCTATTCTTTAAAGTAAAATCGTTCATCTAAGATTGAGAGAAACAATATTAGAATATTCCGAAAAGTTACTGGCGACAATCGTAATATGTCGTTATATTAGATAATGGAACATCGTAAATAAACAGCGATGATTGAGTGTATTTGAGCAACCTTAATCATTCATTTGATAATTCATATTTACTTAGATATTAAGTAGTCTGCAAAAGTAAAACCATTAGCTGATGCAGAAATATATGACATTATTTTTGGACGTAAACTAAAGTTTTAGTCGATATAGTTTATAGGTTTTGTTAACGACTATCAGCTATAGTATAGGAAGCAATACGTTTAATAGTATACTGTGCTGCTAAGTTTGTAACAGCTATACGAACATCGATTGTGCCACTTTATGGTGCTATTAATTTTTACCGCTCTTACTTTTACTGCTTTTAAATTAGATGTATTAGAGGATATAACAATGACAACGACTGAAGAAGACAACACCCCCCGAATCTTGATTGTTGAAGATGATGAGCGTCTGGCCATGTTGACTCAAGATTACTTGGTCAAAAATGGTTTAGAAGTAGCAATTGAAACTGATGGTAACCGTGCTATACGCCGTATCGTCAATGAGCAACCAGACATGGTCGTACTTGATGTTATGCTTCCTGGTAGCGATGGTCTGACCGTATGCCGTGAAGTGCGCCCGCATTATCAAAATCCAATTTTGATGTTGACTGCACGTACTGAAGACATGGATCAGGTATTGGGTCTTGAGATGGGTGCTGATGATTATGTTGCCAAGCCTGCTCAGCCACGTGTATTGCTTGCCCGTATTCGGGCCTTGCTACGTCGTTCAGAAAATGCACCATCAGAAGACGTGCCACAGCGTCTAGAGTTTGGCGAGTTGGTCATTGATAATGGTGGTCGTTCAGTCAATCTAGGTGATGAATTGGTTGATTTCACCAGTGCAGAATACGATCTACTATGGTTGCTTGCATCTAACGCAGGCCGTATCTTATCTCGTGAAGATATTTTTGAGCGTCTACGTGGTATTGAGTATGATGGACAAGATCGCTCAATCGATGTACGTATCTCACGTATCCGTCCAAAAATCGGTGATGATCCAGAAAATCCAAAACGTATCAAGACAGTACGTAGTAAGGGTTATCTGTTTGTGAAAGAAGGTAACTAAGTCATTTTTGCTCATTTAATGACTAAATATTGATCGCCGTTTGAAAAAACCAGCCTAGTTGCTGGTTTTTTTTTGTGGCTAAATTCTAATTTTTGAACTTAAATGCGGTGTTATGTGGTTTAATTAAGCACTTATTATAGACGCGAACTAAATGCATAAAATGTCTATTCTTTTTGGATGATCATTGCATATCCATTAAAATATACTATTTAGCGTCTGATAATCCTATTCAACAGTGTTCGATATCAATCACATAGCAGCGATTATATGCTAGATGATGTCAGCAGTTTTTATTTATTAAGTTGGTCACGGCACGTATGTCACTAGTCTCTTCTTTAAAACACAGTATTTTTGTCCGTATCTATGCTGGACTACTCATAGTCTGTTTGTGCGTAGCATTGTTTGCGCAGTTATTGATGGGTACTATCAATAAGGAGCGTGTACAGTCCTACCGTGAAAACATGGCAATGGGGGCTTTTCATTTGGTGAGCGAAGGCATCTCTCACCAAAATACTGCAGAAGAGCGTGAATACTGGTTATCTGATGCCAGTAGTTTATTTGGTGCAAATTTTAAAATCATACCTATTGATGAAGTAGATTTTACTGCCAGCGAGTTACGACGATTTAAAAATGATAATACTGTCGTTCGTTACGTCGAACAGCCTGTCTATGCAGATGTTTATTATCGCTTGCCGGATAATGAGAATGTCCTAACAGCGCGGATATCGGAAGTCACGGAACAACAAGTCAGAGCAATTGCTGTCTTTTTATTGGACGACTTGTCTTATGAAGTCACCTTGTCTGATAAACGTGCACGCTTGGCTGAACTTGAGGAGAAATTTTCTTTCCCTCTGGCATTTGTGCCTGTTAACACGCTAGATTTAGATTCAGATCAAATGTCGCGCCTACGCCGTGATGAAGTAGTCATCTCATTACAAGATCCTAATAGCAGTACCAGTAGTTCGGCCATCAAGATAGTGGTTCCGTCTGAAATTAATGATATGGCAGTATTGATAGGCCCTGTACCATTGTTTAACTGGTTCCCACTTAATTTGATTATTAGTATGATCCTGATTAGTATGTTTTTAATCAGTTTGGGTGTTTATGCGCTCATTTTCCCACTTGAGCGCAAGCTGCAGCTGATTCAAGTTGGTGTTAATGAGGTGAGTAAAGGCAACCTGGATATTCAAGTACAAGTAATTGGTCAAGATGAGATCGCGCGTTTATCAGCGACCTTTAACGCAATGACGTCACATATCAAGCGTTTGATTGAGTCGCAACGAGAGCTCACGCGAGCCGTATCACATGAGCTTCGTACACCAGTTGCTCGTATCCGATTTGCAGTAGATATGCTGGCTGATACTGATGACGAAGATTCACGTTTCATGCAGCGTGACTATATCGATGAAGATATCGAATCACTTAATGGCTTGATTGACGAGATTTTGACTTATGCCAAGCTCGAAGAGGGCTCGCCAAAATTAGATTTAGAACCAGTAAATCTCAGAGAATTGCTACAGCAGATTGAGCGTGAGACCAATGCATTAGGTAAGCCGATTAAAATAGTGACCAACTTACCAAATGCAAAAGTAACCGCGATTGCCGATCGACGCTATCTGCACCGTGTGATTCAGAATCTTGCAGGTAATGCTTTACGTTATGCCGAGACCACGATCATTATTAGTGCTGGTGTCAAAAAGGGCAATGCATTTGTCAGTGTCGAAGATGACGGTCATGGTATTCCTGAGGCTGATCGTGAAAAAGTATTTATACCGTTTTCGCGCTTGGATGATAGCCGTACACGAGCATCAGGCGGCTACGGCCTAGGTCTGTCTATTGTATCGCGCATTGCCTTTTGGTTTAATGGTAGTATGAAAGTAGATGAGAGCCGAGATCTTGGCGGCGCAAGATTCGTAATGACATGGCCTATCAAACCATTGACACAAATTTTGGCTGCTGACGAATTGACGCAAGAAAAAAGCGAACGCGATTTTGACACTAAATAACAATGCTGAACAATGATGATAAGTGAAAAGTTATCATCATTAAACGAACCTGATTACCGATATTTTGATAATCAGGTGTCTTGTTTGCAGCAGCTTATTCTAGGGTAGTTTGACAATATAGGAGGCAAAGGATGCCATATTTATTTGGTGGCTTGGTGCTATTGAATGCGATTACGCTGGGTTACTACTTGTTTCTAAAGCAGCCATCAACAACCCAAACGCTAAAGACAGCCAAAGAAGAGATTACTCAGCCATTGACATTTACCAATAGTGCTGAATATATTCCGCCCATCATCGGCAGCAAAGATTAATCTCCTGATACTTAATTTATTCAAAAGATAGATTTATAGCTCATCTTCATTCGATGTAATACTATTGACTGTAGATGTGTCATCGACTGCATCAGCAGCCAAGGTATTATCTCCAGCAACTTTAGAAAGTAGCGGTATACGCACACATACTTGTAACCCACCATCAGGGTGATTAATGGCCTCGACCGTACCATGATGTAACCGCGCAATGCGATCTACAATGGCCAGCCCCAGACCGCTACCTTGAGTAGTACGTGCGGTCTCCCCGCGCTCAAATGGCTGCATGATACGCTCCAATTGATCCTCTGCCACACCATCACCGCAGTCACGCACACAAATCATCAGTTGCTCTTGTGCTTCTTTATTGACAACGTTCTCACTGACGACATCGCTATCTTCTTCTTCAACTGTTTCTATAAATGTTGGTATCACCGTGGCTGATAGATAAATCGGCGGTTTACCATAACGATTGGCGTTATTGATCAGATTGATGATGAGACGCTTGATGGATAAGGGGCGTACAGGAACGACCTTGTGACACTCTGATTGATAAACGAACTTCATCGGTGCAAACTGCACCATGATCTCATTAAATATCGTGTCCAAATTGGTCAAGCTAACTGGCTCATCGGAACCATCTTTCATAAATGAGATGAACTGCTCCAAAATCGCATCCATATCCTCAATGTCGTAAATTAATCCTTCACGAAAAAAATCATCTGGTAGCATCTCAGCAGTCAGACGCATACGAGTCAAAGGTGTCCGCAGGTCATGTGAGATACCAGCGAGCATAATAGTTCGCTCTTTTTGGGCTTGATTCAACGTTGTAAATAGACGGTTAAAAGCCATGTTTACTTGTCGTATCTCGGTAGGGCCTTTTTGCGTTGGCAGTGTAGTCGCATGACCCAGACGAATATAGTTAGTCGCTGCACGTTGTAGATAACGTAGTGGACGGTTCAATTGACGTGCTAACAAGATAATGGTCAGCAGCGATAAGATAGGCAATCCAATCAAAAACAATATGAGCAATGTTGGGCTGTACTGCGAGTAGTAAACCACTGGCTCACGAATCCAGAAGCTGTCATCGCGACTGTCTTGTACCCAAAGCTGCGGCGTTGGTTTGAACTTGAAATAAACTTCGACAGGTCGACCCAGCTGCGCACCAATCTCATACTGAAGTACATCAGTAAAGAAGCTCACAAATGCTTTGTCAGCCACCTCCGGAAAGTCACTGGGGTTGTTCACCACCACTACATGAGAATGTTGATAAACCCATTGGCGGATATCGGGACGATATTGCCAATCTTTATTGACGCTATTAATTAATCGCAGCTCACTCGTCAAATAACGCGCATGGTTTTTGAGTTCTGGTAGGTACAGACTACGCCAAAAGAATAAAATCGACAAACTCACACTGATGAGGACAATAAAAGCGACCATCAAGGTTGTCAGCCAAGTATTGGAATAAGAACGTGGTAGCCAACCTTTGCGACGGGGCTTTGAGTTTGGAGTAATCATATAAATCCAGCAGATTAAGAAAATGTCTGATTAAATTTGGTTTTGAGTTAAGCCGCGATTTTATTTTGGAGAAAGAGCAGGTTGTTTTTAAAAATGGCGGCTGAGAGTAGGGTGTGTCAGTCTCTTTCAACACACCATAGAATAGCATAATCAATGAATCGTACTGTGAGGCTATTTATTTAAGTAGTTTGTTATGTGCCTCTCCAATATTTTAATAATATCAAAATTAAAGCACGGTATATTTTAGTAACTGATTAAGATAGACCGTCCTTAATAATTGTATAAAACGCATGGTTATGCTCGATTATGTTTTACATAGACTGGTATTTAAGCTATTGTTAATAAATAATTAAATATGCACAGTTTATGTTTTCAACAAATAAAGACTGTGATATAATTATGCCCTTTTTGGTATACCTGCGAAAGAGAGAATTCACATGGTTGTTATTCGTTTAGCACGGGGCGGTGCCAAGAAACGCCCATTTTATCAAGTAGTTGTTGCTGATCAACGCCGCGCGCGTGACGGTCGCTATATTGAAAACATCGGCTTTTTTAACCCACTCGCTAAAGAGTCTGAAGAAGCAGTACGCCTAAACATGGAAGCGTACAATGCGTGGATCGCAAAAGGTGCACAACCTTCAGATCGCGTTGCTTCATTAGCAAAAGCTTACAACAAGTCTGCAGCACAAACTGAAGCAACTGCTTAAGTTTTCGTTGCTACTGAGCCACTTGTAGTATGACTACAAGACGATTCAGTAGACTTTAGAATACATAGCGTAACTGGTCTGACCAGGGTGCGCCATTAACTGTTTATCGCTTTTGACACAATTGTTTTTGCAATTGCTGTTTTAATCATTGTTAGGTTAGCTGCTATGTCATCCACTCCAAACGCTAGTGCCCTTATGAAAATCGGTCAACTTAAGAAGCCTTATGGCATCAAAGGCTGGCTTTGGGTGTTTAGTGATACGGATGATCGTACAGCGATATTCGACATGAAGCCGTGGTGGATGAAAACCGCTACTGGCATGAAACCTTTGACTGTGAAAGCTTGGCGTGAGCAAGGCACAGGACTTGTGGCTCAATTTGAGCAGATTCCTGATCGCAATGTTGCTGAGACCATGAACGGTGTTACCGTTTGGGTCGAACAAAACGTCTTGCCGGAAACAGCTGAAGACGAATATTATTGGTCGGATTTGGTCAGTCTGCGCGTGATGAACGAGCAGAATGAGTATCTAGGCAATATCACTGAAATGTTTGAAACTGGTGCCCACGACATTATGCGCGTGGCAGCCAATTCAGACAGTTTGGATAATGAAGAGCGCCTAATTCCATGGCATAAGCAAACTGTAATAGAGGTCAATATGGCTGAAAAAACAGTACTTGTGGCATGGCCGAGTGATTATTAATATCGGTTCTAGCTTTTAGTTAGTGTTTATTGATAGTCACACCGATTATTTTAGCCTCAATGCAAGTAGACATCAGATGTATTTTGCCGTAATTAGTATTTTTCCTGAGATGTTTGCCACGATTCGTGAGTTTGGAATCACGGGACGGGCAGTGACTCAGGAGCAAGTTACGATTGAATGCATTAATCCACGTGATTATACCACTGATAACTATCGCCGTATTGACGAGCGCCCGTATGGTGGCGGTCCTGGGATGGTGATGATGGCTGAGCCATTATCGAAAGCCATTGAGGATGCACGCTTGCGTGCCAAGCAATATGGTTGCCGTGTCGATAGTGAGCATTGTCCGGTGATTTATATGTCACCGCAAGGGCAAACGCTTAGTGAGAGTAGCGTCGTCGGTATGACTGATTATGATGGCATGATTTTATTATGCGGTCGTTATGAAGGCATCGACGAGCGCCTGCTGTCACAATATGTCGATATGGAAGTATCATTGGGCGATTACGTGTTGACTGGTGGTGAGCTACCAGCAATGGTGCTAATGGATAGTGTGATACGTCGTCTACCCGATATCATGGGTGATGATAAGTCAGCAGAGCAAGACTCGTTCGTCGATGGTTTGCTTGATTGTCCACACTATACCAAGCCGCATGAGTTTGCGGGTATGGTGGTTCCTGAAGTGTTACTTTCGGGTCACCATGCCAATATTGCAAAATGGCGCTTTAGTCAGCAAGTCAGTCGTACGCAAGCGCGTCGTCCGGATTTGTGGCAAGCGTTTACTCCGACGGTAGAGCAAGCGAAGTGGCTTAAAGCACTAGCAAAAGCAGATAAAAAGTAGGTTGTTGATACCTGATTTTATCGTCATTAAGCTTGATAAACAGTTAAGAAACAGAATTTTGAGCAATAATAAAACGAGTCATCGCATAGTGGCCGTTGGTTATAACCCATTTATGTTGTATCTCACTATAAAGAGATACGATTAATTATTACAAACAGGTGATATGCGTAAAGCCTCTATTATCTAATGTGAGGAGATAACTCTCATGAGCAACAAGCATCCATTGGTTCAGGTCATCGAAAACGCTCAATTGATCGAGCGCCCAAACTTTGCACCCGGCGATACCGTTGTGGTACAAGTAAAAGTACGTGAAGGTGAGCGTGAGCGTTTACAGGCTTTTGAAGGCGTTGTAATTGCTAAGCGTAACCGCGGTCTAAACTCAGCGTTTACCGTACGTAAAATCTCAAGCGGCGTTGGCGTTGAGCGTGCATTCCAATTGCACTCACCAATCATCGATAGTATTGAAGTGAAACGTCGTGGTGCTGTTCGCCGTGCGAAACTGTACTACTTACGTGAGCGTTCTGGTAAATCAGCACGTATCCGCGAAAAACTTGCGCCACGTCCAGCTCAGAAAAAGACTGACGCTGGCGTACCTGATGCAGTTGATACTGCGCCTGGTATCTAAGTACAAGTTTGCCGTTTTGAGTTGATTGTATAGTTTTAGAATTGACTCAAAACAAGGTAATAGTAGATACAAGCCCTTATTCATAGGTTTATTTATAAATAAGCGGGCCATACCAAAAAAGACAAAACCCCAATCTATGCGAATGCTGGATTGGGGTTTTTGTATGTGCACGCTTATCAATTTAGGCTTGCGGGGTGATTAGCTGGATATTAACAGATAACAGGTGCTACTTCTTACGGATAGTCGAGAGCTATTCAGTATGAGGCGTTTCAATTCGGCTAGCTTGCTCCTTGGATTTACTGTATTTGCGCAGTCTGATATACAAGGTTTTGGTGACGGTAGCAATGAGCTTTTGCTGTTCGTCTACGATATTGACTTTATATTCACGAAACACAGGTTCACCGTCTTTTGCTAACTCTTGAATGGTAATCACCTCAGAGCTAGGTATTTTCATTCGTGCTGTGACTCTGCTATTTCCCGGTGCGACAAAATCAATATGTGAGCTTTTGTCCCAGACCACATAGTTACTACCCAATTGATGCATCAGCATGAGCATATAGAAAGGATCAACCATGGAGTATAAGCTACCGCCGAATTGAGTACCGACGATATTTTTGTTGAGAGTGGTCAGTCCCATGCTGACCACACACAATCCCTGATCGAGGCTGATGTGGTCGATTTTGATGCCTGCGCCGATATAGGGTGCGTAAGTATTGAGTCGCAGCTTTAGTAGGTGCGGGGTCAGTAGCGGCATGATACTTTGCTTGGCTCTACGCTTCAAAGTCTCAAAATTGCTGGGTAGTACACTCATAAATCTATCCTGTTGCTTTTGTTGATTTTTCAGTGATATGGGTAACGCTGTTTTTTTAGTGCTTACTATTAGATGATAAACGACAAAGACATTTATCATAGTTAAAAATGACTGCGCTCGCTAGCCTTAAAGCGTAACTGGGCATAGTCTTTATAGTTATCACAAAGCGATATTTAGTATTTATTATAACTATCTTTAGTATTTAGTTATATGATAAAAAACATTCAGATGTAAGTCATTCTTAATAAAACTGGCCTTTGATTTAATTTTACGCCCAGATCGGCGCTGTTTTTTCCTAATAGTTTCCTATTAAGTTCATTCCTGTATCAATGAAAACTTTAGTTTATGTGTCATAACGATACATACAGTCTCTTTAATTTACCTTAAATTCGCATTTCCTTATCCCTTAACATACAATGGTTTTCCGTTTATTATGACCGATCGGTCATTTAGCGAATATCAAATTAAAATCCTTAGCCAATTAAAAATGCAATCAACACAAGGAAATGTGATGAGTAATATTCAGACCTCATCTTCAGGGTCTAACACGCCGCGACCAAACCCAACCAATCAAGACAGCGAATTGCCAGGTAGTTATATAGAGTTGCATAAGCCAAGCTCAAGTTTTGACAATCGTGATGCTTATTTGAATCATGAGTTGCAGATCATGCAGCCAAAACGCTGGCGTCCCAATTTACCGTTTCGCGACTATCGTTTTGAGTACGAAGATACTATTCCAGCAATGGCAGCGACCATCGGTAAAGTGGTTATGGTTGGCGCGATTGCAGCAACGTTTGCAGGGCCGCTAGGATTGGGTGATGCTTTTGTTCTAGAAAATGTACGCTATGAGCTGTTGATTGTGTCGTTCTTTATCGTTCTGTTTTCAGGGTTTTTGCTACCGACAGCCAACCTCGCTGGTACTCATGGGCCGCTTATTCCACTCATTCCCATTGTCGTGGCCGCTGGTGGTCATCCGATGGCATTTGGCTTGCTCATTGGAGCTTTTGGTCTGCTTCTCGCTATCAGTAAAGGGGGCAGTTTGCTGGCGAATTTGACCAGCAAAGGTGTCTGCGGTGGTCTGCTTATTTATTTAGGATTTATCGGTACGACATCACAAGTCAAGAATCTCTTTGCTTGGGCAGAAGGGATCGGTATGTCGCACATTGCATTCTTTATTATTTTGGCAACCATTCTGCTGTATGCATTGCTTGAGCATTGGCAAAAGCGCTGGCTTGCGGTTCCGCTCAGCTGTGTATTGGGCGGTGGTCTTGCCTTTGCCTTGGGCGCACCTTTTGAGTTTCAGACATCGCCAGGTCTACCAAACATGAATCCGATGTACTGGTGGGGCGAGAACACAGGTTGGATGTTGGGCCTGCCCACGATTGAAAGCTTCATTGTGGTATTGCCGTTTGCTATCTTGGCAGTTGCTATGTGGTCGCCAGACTTCTTAGGTCATCAAGTATTTCAAAAAATCAGCTATCCTAAGCGTACTGAAAAAGTGCTCATGGACATCGATGATACGATGACCAGCGCTTCATTTCGTCAGGTAGTGGGCTCTGTGCTAGGCGGTGCCAACTTTGCGTCATCTTGGGGTACTTATATTGTTCCTGCGGCGATTGCGAAACGTCCGATTCCTGCTGGTGCTTTATTGACAGCCTTATTTTGTATTATCGCGGGTATTTGGGGCTATCCAATGGATTTGGCCATTTGGCAACCAGTGATGTGCGTGGCATTGATCGTTGGGGTGTTTATTCCACTACTAGAGGCTGGTATAGAGATGACGCGCGAAGGTAAAACCACGCAGTCTGCTGCTATTGTGGTGTTTGCTTCTGCCTTGGTGAACCCAGCTTTTGGTTGGTCACTCACGCTATTGCTTGATAATTTGGGCTTGATTGGCTCAAAAGAGCGCAGCGCCAGTTTGACTAAAATGAGCCGCTGGATCATACCGGGTATCATGTTTGTGGTACTGACTGGCGTGATGGCTATCGTTGGTATGTTGCCGGGTATTCCAGCATTAATGGTAAACTTCCGTCATTAGACCATTCATGATTAGTATATGACCGAATAAACGAAGTCAGCATAACGCTGGCTTTTTTATGCGTGCTATTGGGGTAATAATCAGCTTGCAAAACCACGATTCCTGCCCCATAACTAGCAGTATTACTAAGATTTTTAAGAGCAATAAATTCTATGGTTACTGTCTCAGAATCGAGTCCTGTCGATGATAAAAAAGCCCGTCTTAAGCATCTGATCAAGAACCTGCCTAATTTGCCAGGAGTATATAAGATGCTGGGCAAAAACGGCGATATTTTATACGTTGGTAAAGCCAAGTCGCTAAAAAGCCGCGTGAATAGTTACTTTGCCAAGACAATTGATCATCCAAAGACGCGGGCGCTGGTGGCACGGATTCATAATATTGAGACCATTATCACGCGTAGTGAGACCGAAGCGCTGTTGCTCGAGCAGAACTTAATTAAAGAGTATCGTCCGCCTTATAACGTCTTGCTGCGTGATGATAAGTCGTATCTATACGTGTTTATCTCAGCGGATAAGCCTTATCCACGTTTGGCGTATGGACGCGGTAAAGGAAACCATCAAAAGGGCCGTTTCTTTGGCCCATTCCCCTCTGCCCATGCAGCAAAAGAAACACTGGTGTTGATGCAGAAAATGTTTCAAATGCGCCAATGTACCAACACCTTTTTTAAGCAGCGTCAGCGTCCTTGTCTGGAGTATCAGATTAAGCGTTGCCGTGCGCCTTGTGTAGGATTGGTATCGCCAGAAGAATATAAAGAGGACGTTAATAATACCATTCGCTTTTTGAAGGGCGATTCTAGCGATATTCATAGCACGCTGATTGAAAAGATGGAAGGGGCGGCTGAAGCGCTAGATTTTGAAAAAGCCGTCCTTTATCGTGATCAGCTGTCGATGCTACGCGAAGTGCAAGCAAAGCAGGCCGTCTATACGGTGCAAGGTGAGGCAGATGTGATAGCCATTGCCAGTCAAGCGGGCATGACGTGTGTCAAT
Source organism: Psychrobacter sp. Ps6 (assembly GCF_022129235.1). Classification (GTDB taxonomy): domain Bacteria; phylum Pseudomonadota; class Gammaproteobacteria; order Pseudomonadales; family Moraxellaceae; genus Psychrobacter. The sequence continues at coordinate 104,955 of NZ_JADQAI010000007.1, forward strand.
GTACTAACCGTACGCGGCGGCCGAGTATTGGGCGGCAAAAATTATTTCCCTGATGTAGACAGTAGCGAGCCGCTAGCAGATAACCTATCGGCTTTTATTACCTCGTTTTATTTCCAGGTGACGGACGATCTACCAGCCGAGATTATATTGAGTCATGAGATCCCCGATCAGGTGGCGGTCAGTGAAGCATTGGCAACGCATTTTGGCAATAAAGTGGTCATCAAAACCAATGTGCGTGAGCATCGCTCAGAGTGGCTGGACTTAGCAACGCTGAATACCAGTAATGCGCTAAAGACCAAGCTTGGTGATTATTTAGAATTGCACGCACGCTTTGGCGCGCTAAAAGATGTATTATCAGATGTGACAGACAGAACGGTCGATCGCATCGAATGTTTTGATATCTCGCATACCATGGGCGAGGCGACCATTGGTAGCTGCGTGGTGTTTGATCAAGGCGGCGCGCGCAGGCGTGACTACCGCCAGTATGCGATTCATGATATCCAAGGCGGCGATGACTATGCGGCAATGAAACAAGTACTGACACGGCGGTATAAAAAGCAGCCGTTGCCTGATTTACTGCTGATTGATGGTGGTAAGGGTCAGCTGAGTATGGCAAAAGAAGTACTGGTTGAATTGGGTATTCTTGGTGATACGTTGCTCATTGGTGTCGCGAAAGGAGAAGGGCGTAAAGCGGGACTCGAAGTCTTGCACTTCTTGGATCATGAGCCATTAGATTTGCCCATGGATAGCAAAGCGCTGCATTTATTGATGCATATTCGTGATGAGGCGCATCGTTTTGCCATTACTGCACACCGTAAAAAACGCGACAAGCGTCGTTCATCATCGGTGCTTGAGGTCATCCCGGGTCTGGGTGAAAAGCGCCGCCGCGATTTGCTCAATCACTTCGGCGGTATGCAGCAATTGCTTGGCGCGTCACAGCAGGAACTGGCAGGTGTGCAAGGCATTGGACCAGTACTGGCGAAGACGGTTTATAAAGTGCTGCATGAATAGCTTGATCCATTATTTCCACCATTAACTTGATAACGTCCAAAAAAAGGGGCTACCGCAGATAATTTAATTTATTTGCGGCAGCCCTTTTTTGAGTCAATCAAATACTATTGGTCAGTCTTCTCTACCTTATAAGTCACAAATTTAAAGCTTAAATCACTTTTTTCGTCATGCATCTGCTCAGACTCCTCAGCTACTTTATAACGTGCAGGTAGCTTAGGATAAAAAGCATCACCATTGGTAATGTCGGTGTCTACATGGGTCAGCTCAATGCGATCCGTGTACATCATGGCATCATTGAATATACGCTCACCGCCGATCACCCAAATGGTATCTAAATGCAGTCCATGTGCCAAACTTGCGGCATGCGTCAGGGCGTCATCTAAGTTGTGAACCACATGCGCATGGGCGTGTCCTACCAGTCCTTTTTGCTCTGCATAGTCCATCTGAGTGGAGACAATAAAGTTCACACGCTTTGGTAATGGTTTGCTACCCATTGATTCAAACGTCTTGCGACCCATGATGACGATGCCCTGCATATCGCTACTCGAGGCCGTATTCTGCGGGTCACGTGTGGTCAATTGTTTAAAATGCTGCAGGTCTGCTGAGATATGCCACGGCAGCTCATTGTTCTTACCGATACAGCGATTGCTACTTATGGCGGCGATTTGGGCAACTTCAGTGTGGGCATAACTCATAATGTGTCCTTTCTATTATATTTTTAAACGTCTGTATTTTAACTCACAGTCTTATTTATTGTCGTGCATGAGACGTATTTTAAACGGCAACTTTGGCTTTGATCGTCGGGTGAGACTCATAGTTATTGACGCTAATATCGTCGTATTCAAAAGCAAAAATATCTTTAACTTTTGGGTTCAGTGTTAATGTTGGCGGCGTATACAGCGAGCGTGTCAGTTGTAGCTCAGCTTGCGCGCGGTGGTTTTGGTAAATATGGCAATCACCACCTGTCCAAACAAATTCACCAACTTCTAGGCCGCAAACCTGCGCAACCATATGCGTCAATAACGCATAACTGGCAATGTTAAAGGGCACACCTAAAAAAAGATCAGCCGAACGTTGATATAGCTGGCAGGAGAGTTTACCGTCTGCGACAAAAAACTGAAACAGCGTATGACACGGCGGTAGTGCCACTTGCTCTGCTTCACCTGGATTCCAGCCTGATACAATCAAGCGGCGCGAGTTAGGGTTGGTTTTGATTTGCTCAACGACCTGTGCGACTTGATCGACACCATCATCGTTATAGCTGCCGTCTGCGCCTTTACTTGCACCATAGTTACGCCACTGATGACCATATACGGGACCTAAGTCGCCTGCAGGACGGTTAAAGCGTGCGGTCTGCTCCGCTGTCGCCCATTCATTCCAGATACGCACGCCATTGTCTTGCAAGTATTGAACGTGGGTGCTGCCACTCAAAAACCATAATAGCTCGTAGGCGATGGATTTGAAGTGGACTTTTTTGGTCGTCAATAGTGGAAAACCTGCCGCTAAGTCAAAACGCAGCTGTGCGCCGAAATGACTCAGCGTACCCGTACCCGTACGATCGCCTTTTTTAGTACCGTTGTCTAAGACGTGGCGCAGCAAATCAAGATACGCTTGCTCATTGTTACTTTGGGTGCCATTGCTCATAAAAGTGCTCTTTAATTACTGCTGACAGCGTCCACAGATTAGGCTAGTAATCCATATAGACGCTATCATTGTTAAAAGTATTGCTAGGGTATGCGTTATGAGGCGTACCCTCTTATTCAAGTGATTAATCGTTTTATCAGTAAGGCGAGACCCTTAGTAAGCGGCGTGCTTACCCCAATCATAGATACCGCGCTTATAAGCGTAACCGATTAAGAACAGACCGATAATAATCATCGGCGTGCTCAATATTTGCCCTTTGGTCACCCAACCTAACAAAATAAATCCTTGGTCAACGTCTGGCTGACGGAAGAACTCAATGATGAAGCGGCTCAAGCCATAGCCCAACATAAAGACACCCGTCACTGCCATGCGCGGACGAGGTTTTGATGAGTACCACCACAAGAATAAAAACAACAGCAGACCTTCGGCAAAGGCTTCATACAGTTGCGACGGGTGACGAGGCAATAAGTACTGACCATTGACCTCAGTCATCACCTCTTGTAGCTCAGGATTGGCTTGTAGTTGCTGCATATCAAAGCCAGCCGCTTGGGGAAAGTAGGTGAGCCAGTTATAGCCACCATCAGAAACACGGCCCCATAGCTCACCGTTGATATAGTTACCAATGCGACCAAACAGCAAACCCGTCGGTACGCAAGGCACGATAAAATCGAGCACTTGAAACGGGGTCTTTTTATATTTACGAGCAAAATACAGCATTCCCAGCATGACACCGATTAGGCCACCATGGAATGACATGCCGCCTTCCCAAACCTTGAAGAGGTAGGCTGGGTTTTGTAGCAACTCGCCAAATTGATAAAACAACACGTAACCGACACGACCACCCAAGATGACGCCCAGTGCACCAAAGAACACAAGATCTGAGACCATATCTGTCGTCCAGCCCTCACGCTTGGTGCTGCGATACCATGCCAGACCGTAAGCGGCAGCAAACGCCAGTAAATACATCAGCCCATACCAGTGGACTTCGACGGGCCCAAGTGCCAAGGCGACAGGATCGTACTGAGGATGAATCATCATAAGGGTGTCATAATATTGATAATAAAGTGCTGACTATAATAGCAAATTTCATGCGCCCAGCATACATAATTGCTCCAACCCAATCAGTGGGCGCTAGGAGATTGGCTACTGGTTTTGAGTGTCGTCGATAGATTGATAGGCTATGGATGTAAGAAATAAAGAGTGATAGATCTCAGATATAGTTGCAGTAACAAAAGAAAGTGTTGAAGTGACAATAGACGTGATTGATAGCGGACAGTCTAATAAGAGCATGACGTTCTTAGCACATAAAAGATATCCACTACCAAGTAAATAGGATTAAAACAGTTAGATAGCCACCAGTTCTTGTACTTTGTTTTCGATCATCGTATCGCCTGCACCTTGAGACACGACCTTACCGCGTGATAATACGGTATAGTTGTCAGCAAGCTCTTCAGCAAACTCATAAAACTGCTCGACCAGTACAATGGCCATGTCCCCTTTGTCAGCCAAGTCCCGAAGCACACGGCCGATATCTTTAATGATAGACGGCTGTATACCTTCGGTTGGCTCATCCAAAATCAGTACTGACGGCTCGGAGGCGAGCGCGCGAGCAATGGCTAGCTGCTGTTGCTGTCCACCAGATAAATCACCACCGCGACGATGTTTCATCTCATCAAGTACTGGGAAAATATCATATAAATGCTTAGGAACTTGCTTGGCTTTACTGCGTGAAAACTTTGCCATACCGATCAATATATTTTCTTCTACCGTCAGTGTCGAAAAGATATCGCGACCTTGCGGCACATAAGCCAGTCCTGCTCGCACACGCTGCTCGGGTGAGAGTTTGCTGATGTCTTGGTCATTGAGCAAAATTTGCCCTGATTTGATTGGTAATATCCCCATCAGGCATTTGAGTAACGTGGTTTTGCCCACGCCATTACGGCCAAGTACGACGCTGCACGCGCCTACATGCGCTGTGAACGAGACATCTCGTAAAATATGACTGCCGCCGTAATATTGATTGATACCATTGACTTGTAACATGACGGTCTCCTAATCTTTCAATGATTTTTAATATTTGCATGGTTTAGCGGCTTATTGGCTAACGATGTATTGAATTATTATCCAACTATCGACCCAGATAGGACTCAATCACCGCTTCATTGGCTTGCACTTCCGCTAAGGTGCCTTCCGCCAATATCGCCCCTTGGGCTAATACAGTGACTTTTTCACTAATGGCATCAATAAAAGTCATATCATGTTCGACCACCACTAAGGTATGGTTCTTTTTTAGGCGCAGGCACAGCTCGGCGGTATGCTCGGTTTCGGCGTCGGTCATACCAGCTACAGGCTCATCGAGCAAAATTAGCTTGGGACTTTGCATAAGGAGCATGCCAATCTCTAGCCACTGCTTTTGACCATGAGAGAGCAGGCCAGCTGGCTTATTGATTCTGTCAGTCAGGCGAATCTGCTGTAGGGTGGCATCGAGGGTGTCGCGAGTATCGGCATCAAGTTTATTGAACAAGCTTTTGACAACGCGCTTGTCTTTTGGCGCGGCAAGTAGCAAATTATCCATGACGGTGAAGTTTTCAAAGACAGTGGGTTTTTGAAATTTACGACCAATACCAGCCTCAGCGATTTCTTCAGTAGATAGGCTGGCAAGATTGTGCGTTTGACCAAAAAACACGCTGCCTTCGGTAGGGCGGGTTTTACCAGTGATGACATCCATCAGTGTGGTTTTGCCCGCGCCATTGGGGCCGATAATACAGCGTAGCTCACCTTCCTCAATATAGAGCGACAGATTGTTAAGGGCCCGAAACGAGTCAAACCAAACGCTTACCTCTTCTAGATATAGCGCAATACCATGGCTAAAATCAACGCCTGACGGCTTTGGATGGCTGCGGCCAGAGCCACCATGAGTACGCCCATACTCATTGGTTAGCTGCTCGGACGTTGTTGATTTATCAGTTAGCATTACTCTTTCTCCTTTTTAAAGCGGTCGAACAAGCCCATAATGCCATTGGGTAAAAACAACGTGACCACAACGAATAGCCCGCCCAATATCAATAGCCAAAACTCAGGGTAGGCGACCGTAAAGTAGGTTTTTACCGCGTTCACCACACCTGTTCCCAAAATAGCGCCAATTAAGCTGCCTCTACCACCAGTCGCGACCCAAACTGCCATTTCAATGGAGTTTACGGGATTCATTTCACTTGGATTGATAATGCCGACTTGCGGTACATAGAGCGCGCCTGCGACACCAGCAATGACAGCGGATAATACCCAAGCGGAGAGCTTGTACCATAGCGTGCGATAGCCTAAATACTGCAAGCGGTTTTCGCTATCGCGAATCGCACCCAATACGCGTCCATAAGGCTGGTTCATTAAATAACGCAGTCCCATGTAAGACACGAGGAGCGCCAAGGCAGTGACAAAACACAGCACCGCACGGGTTGAGGCAGCAGTAATGTCATAACCTAAGAGGGTGGTAAAACCGGTAAAGCCATTATTACCACCGAAGCCTGTTTCGTTACGGAAGAATAGCAACGCTGCGGCATAGACCATTGCTTGGGTGATGATGGAGAAATATACGCCTTTGATCTTGGAGCGAAAGGCAAAGAAGCCAAAGATAAAGGCAATCAGTCCTGGTACTAAGATCACCAATGCCATCGCCCACCAAAAATGCTGCGTGCCAGCCCAATACCACGGCATCTCAGTCCAGCTCAAAAAACGCATAAAATCAGGCAGACCATCGCCAGCAGCCTCACGCGTTAAGTACATACCAAAGGCATAACCACCCAATGCAAAATATAGACCATGTCCCAAGCTCAAAATACCAGCGTAGCCCCAAACGAGGTCTAAAGCCAAAGCCACCATCGCTAATGCCATGATCTTACCAATAAGCGTAATCCAGTAAGCTGAGAGATGAAAAGGTGAGGTCTCTGGCATAAGGTGTAGCCAAGGTAATATCAGTAGTATGGCAAAGCATAAACCGATTAAAATGGCGCTGCGCCGCGTGTCAGACAGTAATTTGGTCAATATCATAAGAGTCTCCTTATTCGACAAAGCGGCCTTTGAGCGCAAATAAACCTTGTGGCCGCTTCTGAATAAACAGAATCACAAGAACCAATAACACAATCTTGGCCAATACCGCACCAATGCCAATCTCAAGTACCGTGCCACTGACGCCAAGTCCTAAGGCGGCCAATACCGCGCCCCATACTTGTCCGACCCCGCCAACGACCACAACCAAAAACGTATCAATAATATACGTCTGACCCAGATCAGGACCCACGTTGCCCACTTGAGCAAGCGCACAACCAGCCATACCAGCCAGTCCAGAGCCCAAACCAAATGCCATCATATCGATGCGCGCAGAATGGATACCAACGGCACGTGCCATTTGACGGTTTTGAGTGACGGCGCGTATAAACAAACCAAAGCGGGTTTTGTTGAGCAAGTACACCAGTAGCGCCACGATGATGACCGTAAATACGATGATGGCAATACGGTTATAAGGCAGTACCAAACTTGATGACACTTGATAGGCGCCGCTGAGCCACGCCACATTGCTGACTTCAACGTTTTGCGCGCCAAAAATCATCCGTACCAACTGCATCAGAATGAGACTCACGCCAAAGGTTGCCAATAGCGTCTCCAGTTCACGACCATATAGCGGACGAATGACAATGCGCTCAATAATCATACCGATAACAGCACTGACTAAAAATGCAGCGGGAACAGCCGCAAGCAAATACCAGCCAACCATATCTGGCAGATAAGCTTGAAATAAATTTTGCACCATATAAGTGGTATACGCGCCAATCATAATCAGCTCACCATGCGCCATATTAATCACGCCAAGCAGTCCAAAAGTAATCGCAAGACCGAGTGCCGCGAGCAGTAAAATACTGGCCGTACTCATCCCAGTGAAAATATGACCTGTCCATGTGCTTATCTGAATACGGCGTGCCACGCTATCTCTGGCATCAATAAGTGCCGCCTCAAGCGTCGGATCTAAGTTGTCAGATGCAATGGCAGACTCAATATCGACCAATACCTGCGGGCTGTCGCTGTCAGCGAGTCGATTGACCGCTGCAATCTGAGTAGGTAGGTCGCCATTTTTGAAATCAATACGCGCCTGTAGTGCAGTTAATGCTTTTTGAACGTTGGCATTGTCTTCGTTTGCGGCGGCTGTTGTGATAATGGCTGGATCAACTTGGTCAATATTATCAGCCAAAATATCCACCGCTTGCAGGCGCTGTGCTGGCTTGTCAGACTCGAGCTTTACCTTGGCTTGTCCAAAAATAAGCGCGGATCGTAAGGCATTGGTCAGGGTGATTTGTGATAGATCACTTGGCCAATCGGTCGTTTCTTTTTTATCAGGATAAGTAAATAGTTGATCCTCTGCGTTGAGTAAATAAGTCTGTCCGCCGTTGCCTTGATACAGCTCATCATTGGCAATCAACTCAACAAAACTGTCCAAACTCTCAATTGACCCTGGCCAATCGCTTAGCATGGCTTGGCGCTTACTAAAATCGCCCGCCACAAATTGTTGGATAGCGTCGCCTGATGCAGCAGCTGAGGCTTGTGTAGGCGTAGTCAATGATCGCTCGTTATTTTTGCGTAGCGTGTCACTGCTATCGGTCATCGACTCTGAGGTGACAATGGCGATATTTGCCGATTGGGAATCGTTATCAGCATGGGCAGTGGCGGTTATGAATAACGCCATCAATGCAAGTAACCGTAGCGACGCATAGATGGAAAAACGAGCCGCGTGCCGCATGACTTTACTGACTGATGCTTTTGGACTATTACCATGTTCGGATGATGTTTGCCCTGCAAACGGGCGTAAAGTATGGCGCTGCATGTGCGGCTCCCTATTTTTACAGACAACAAACCCTTAGCCTCTGCTGCTTAGCGGACTAAGCAGCAGAAGTGATGATAAGGTTTTGAGGTGTTTAAAGTTTTGAAAATAAGTGTTGAAAATAAATGTGAAGAGTAGGCGTTGGCTTATTTATTTCATTTATCCATCTACCGACTATCTATGCATTTTTCAGTACAACTTTATTTAGGAGACCTTTTATTTAGGAATGTATTCACTCCATGGCTGCGCTTGGATAACTTCTGGCGTTTTGTAAATAATGTCAAATTGACCATCGGTACGAATTTGTCCAATCATCACAGGTTTCCATAAATGATGATTTTCGTCATCCATCTTTAGGGTGTAGCCAGAAGGTGCATCAAAGGTTTGTCCTGCCATACTAATACGGACTTTATCGACATTGGTGGTGCCTGCTTTTTCGACAGCTTGTTTCCACATATTGATACCCACATAGGTGGCTTCCATAGGATCATTGGTCACGACTTTGTCAGCATTTGGTAGTTTTTTCTCCAGCGCGTATTGCTTATAGCGTTTGGTGAAATCGCTATTGGTTGGGTTTTTGATCGACATAAAATAGTTCCATGCCGCCAAATGACCTTGTAGCAAGCTGGTATCGATACCGCGTAGCTCTTCTTCACCAACCGAGAATGCCATGACGGGAATGTCCGAGGCTTTGATACCTTGGTTGGCAAGCTCACGATAAAACGGCACGTTTGAGTCGCCATTAATAGTAGAGATCACCGCAGTCTTTTTACCTGTTGAGAATTTCTTAATATTAGAGACGATGGTTTGATAGTTGCTAAAACCAAATGGCGTGTACTCCTCCATGATGTCTGCATCGGCCACGCCTTTTGATTTCAAAAATGCCTTTAGAATCTGGTTGGTGGTTCGTGGATATACGTAATCCGTACCCAATAATACAAAGCGCTCTGCACCGCCGCCTTCTTCACTCATCAAATACTCTACCGCTGGAATCGCTTGCTGGTTGGGCGCCGCGCCAGTATAAAAGATGTTTTCTGATTGCTCTTGGCCTTCGTACTGCACTGGATAGAACATCAAGCCGTTCAGCTCTTCAACCACTGGCAATACTGACTTACGCGATACTGATGTCCAACCACCAAAGATGACATCGACTTTATCTTGAGTAAGTAGCTGGCGGGCTTTTTCAGCAAACAATGGCCAATCAGAGGCAGGGTCGACGACTACTGGCTCTAGTTGCTTACCGAGTACGCCGCCATTGGCGTTGATCTCATCAATGGTCATGAGTGCAGTGTCTTTTAGCGAAGTTTCAGAAATGGCCATGGTGCCAGATAGCGAGTGCAAGATGCCCACTTTGATCGTATCGCCATCAGCGGCAGGAGTGGTCGTTGTCTGTGTCGTGGTTTCAGCCGTTGTCTCTGTCGATGCCGCAGTTTCGGCAGGCTTTTGACAGCCAGCGAGGCTCAGACTACCAACGACGGCAATTGCTAGTAACGACAAGCGTGATTTGATTTTGCCGTGTAGGTGAGCGTCAACAAACTGAGGGTTAGCTAAAGTTGGTAACGAAAACATGGACATCTCCTAAATAGACACAAAAGGTAAAATACTGCTCCTGAACAGTTATTAAGCGTTCAAGTTCCGTGCCAAGTCAAAAAAGCCAATAATCACGTAATAATTGAGCAATAATTAAATATTGTCTGTCATTTTCGTTAATTTAGTGCACGATTGTTAATAAGCCGCACCATAACGGGGAAGGAGATAAAAAATTGGTGCAATGTAAAAAAAAGTCATGGCATAGAAAAGAGCTGACATAAGCACAGAGGTTGCTAAAAGCACTTATTGCTAAAAAGCTGCAAAACGGCTACGGTAATGCCTATAGAATAGACATTATTTCACATACGTATCTCGTAAATGGATTACGCTGACGCCATGATTGATTTCACTTCTAAGGAAAGATATATGAACGCATATTTAACCGAGTGGTCTGGCCTAACAGCTCCTGCTCGCACCTCATCATGGCGCTCGCAACGATCGCGCCTTATGGTTTTGCCACTTGTGCTTGGTGGCAGTACGGTATTAGGGTTACCCGTCGCCCAAGCGGCCACGAGTAGTATCGAGCAAGTGACGGTTTATCAAGGCTTGGCGAGTGTGACACGTTCATTGCCGATCACAGGTAGTGGTGAGCAAATCGTTATATTTTCGTGCCTGTCACCTTATATAGATAAAGACAGTTTGAGCGTACAGGCGGTGGGTAATGTCAGTATTGGTGAAATCAGTATTGAAGAGTTAACAGGAGAGCAAGCAATCCAGTGCCAATATCAAGGCGATGCCGAGGTGCAAACACAACAAAATACCTTAGCTAGTATTAATGCGGAATTAGAAGCGGCGCGCTTAGCAAAAGCCTATTTGCAAAATTTGACCACAGTTACGCAACTCAACACCGAAGGGACTATCGCCAACAACACACGCGATATAGAGACTCAAGCGGTAAGTCTTAACCAAAAGATTTTGGACATTCAGCAGCGCCAAGCACGCGCCCAAGACGCACTAAATCAGCTCATGGCAGGCAGCGCCACATCAACCTCCAATAATGTGACACAGGTGAGTGTACGCACTGCCAGTCGCGCGCCAAGTAGCATTAAATTGCATTATCAAGTACAAGGCGCAGGGTGGGAGCCCACCTATCAGGCACGCCTCAACACCAATAGCGAGCAGCTAAATATCACCGCCTCTGCGATTATCGCCCAACAAACCGGCGAGAACTGGACCAACGTTCCTGTCACTCTCAGTACGGCCAATCCCAACCAGCGCGCGACAGGACGACTGCCTCATGTGCCGCGCCTATCACTCTATGAAGAAAACCAAAATGTTGAGTATGCAATACCTATGTCGGATAACATGCCTGTCGTAGTATCTGCCAGAGAGGGCTATAGCGACGATTCTAGAGCACCAAATATGGCACCACTGCCGAACTTTACGGTCAATAGCCAAAACAAAAACGGTATCATTGAGTATCGCTTGCCGCAGCGAGTGACGATACCCAGTGGTGGCAGGCGAGTGCGCACTGTCATTGGTGAGCAATCTGGCAGCAGTAAGCTGTGGGTTCGTAGTACCCCAAGCGTTGAGACGGCGGCCTATTGGTACGCATCAGCGCCGTTCTTGACGCCAGAGTGGGTAGATGGCTCACTACAGCTGTACCGTGATGACAATTATGTTGGACAATCGCGCTATAACTATCAGATGTTAAAAGAGCAGGGGATTGGTTTTGGTCGTGATCCAAGCATGATGGTCAAAGAGCTGATCAATGAAGACAAGCAAGGGGAAAAAGGCGTGTTAAACCGTACACAAACCTTAACAACGACTAAGGCCTATCAATTTACCAATCAGCATAACCGTCCTGTGCGTTTGCAAGTATTGGGTAGCGAGCCTATCAGCCGTGATGATAGCCTGAAAGTTACGGTCACGCACACGCCGCCTGTCACGGAGCGTAATTGGAATGACAATCAAGGCATGGTAGCGTGGGAGTTTAACGTGCCAAGTAAGCAGTCACAGGTGATACGTACAACATCCCAAATCAGTTACCCTGCCAATAAAATATTGAGTGGTGATCGATAAATGATACTTGCTGAGCAAATCAGTTTTAAGCGATGATGTTTATTTTTACCAAAAATCTCGCGCCCAACAAACCATTATAAAAGGAATCCTATGTGTATTGTCGCCATTGCTTGGCAGTTGTTTGACGAGCTGCCATTAGTACTCTTGTCCAATCGCGATGAGTTTTTGCAGCGTCCGACGGAGCCTCTGCATCAATGGTCTGATCAGCCGATTTATGCAGGGCGTGATAATCAAAGTGGCGGTACGTGGTTGGGTGTTCATCAGCAAGCGTCACAAACGAAAAAGTCGGAATATTATGAACAAAATGGACGTTGGGCTGCGGTATTAAACTTTCGCGATGGTGTGCAGGCAGGCATTAATGAGCGTTCTCGTGGTGAGTTGGTCACGCGTTTTTTGACCAGTACGCTCAGTCCGATGGCGTTTGCACGGCAGATTGAATTACAAGCTTATGCAGGTTTCAATTTGATTATCGGTGACGCTCGGCAAGCGGTAATCGTTAATAATCGCGGTCATGCACCTACGCCACTGCATACAGGTCTACACGTACTTTCTAACGGTCAGCCAGAGGACAGTTGGTTTAAGACTGAGCGGTTGCGTGGTCGTTTGCGCCAAGAAGTGCTACCGCTAATTGCTGAGGACAGCGCGGCTAGCTACTGGCAAGCAGCTGCATTCAATGTGTTGTCAGATAATACCAAGGCACCAGCCGATCAGTTACCAGATACAGGGATGAGCACTGAGCTTGAGCAAACCTTATCGTCTGTTTATATTGAGCCTGTGAGCTTTGGCAATACTAATACCAGCAAGCCTACTTATGGCACACGAACACAGAGTATTTTAACTTTGAGGCAAGAGAAGGAAAAAGGTTCAGAGTTTACCGCGCACATTGTCAGTCGAGAGTATCCGCATTCAGTGGCTAGTGAGTAAAAACTTATTATTCAATGTCAGTGATAAATTCTACTGATTTCACGAGAACCTATACACCATTATTAAAACCATTCACACAAAAAAGCCTGTATCACTGGATACAGGCTTTTCATTGTTTGTATAAAAGGTAAAAGGACATTTTAAAAATTAAGACTGAATCAAATGATTGTTTTGCTCAGGAATGATCAGTTCTTGCTTTAAGGGAAGTTCTCGTACCAATTCTTGTAAGGCGCGACGATAAACACCTCGTTTAAAGTGAATCACTTGTCCGAGTGGATACCAGTAGCTGACCCATTGCCAATGGTCAAATTCAGGTTTCCCTTCATCAAAGCGGATATGTTGGGTATTCGGCTCATCTAAGCGTAGCAAAAACCATTTTTGTTTTTGCCCAATACATAAGGGATGCTGGCCATGGCGTACGTAACGTTTTGGCAGACGATAGCGCAGCCAGTCTTGAGTGACTGCCAATAAGTCCACATGACGCGGATGTAAACCGACCTCTTCCCAGAGTTCGCGATACATTGCATCCATCGGCGTCTCCCCGCGGTCGATACCACCCTGCGGAAATTGCCAAGCGTTGTGACCAATACGTTTTGCCCACAGAACCTGCCCTTGTGTATTTGCCAAGATGATGCCGACATTGGCGCGAAAGCCGTCTGCATCTATCATGACTAAACCTTTTAATTTGTTTAAAAATAGCTCGTTTCGAATTAAAACCATGATAGCAATCGTAATTATTATAAGGTGATTGTTATCGATATCAGCTCAAAACAAGATTCATTACCGTTATTAAACCAAGAAACAAGCAAAATGTGTAACAGTATTTTGCTATAAAATGTTTCACGAGTTTTACCCTTTAAAATCAACTATTTATAAACAGACTTTTGTAGGTTTTTTAAATAAAAATTTAATAAATATCGATGCGAGTAACGATAGCTGCATAGTGCTCAAATCATTTATTAAAAAAGAGGGTAAAACCAAGAAATTGTTTTCTCACGACACCATAGCCAAACAATGGCTTTATAAAATCTTGCTTTGGCTTATGCTACACTAGCAAAGCTGCATATATTTCAAACAATAAAAATAGGCAATATGCCAATTAAAGTAAGGAACATTTACAATGTCAGAATCAAAAGCAAGCGTCACATGGCAAGAAAACAAAGCCTTTATGGGCGTGTCACCATCAGGACATAACGTACAAATCGATGCGGACAAAGAAAAGGGCTCAAGCCCAATGGAGCTAGTCTTACTAGGGCTGGGTGGTTGTGCGAGCTACGATGTGGTGTCAATTCTTCAAAAATCACGTCAAGCAGTGACGGATGTGCGTTGTGAACTAACTGCGCAACGTGCCGAAACCACACCAGCCGTTTACACCGATATTCACCTGCATTTTGTGGTCACTGGTCAAGACATTAAAGACAAACAGGTTGAAAAAGCCATTCATTTATCCGCAGAAAAATACTGCTCAGCCAGTCGCATGCTGGTCGCGGGTGGGGTTAATATCACCCATGATTTTGAAGTGATTGCAGGCTAAGGACTTATATAATGATCAGTGCATTTTTTGACTTGGTTTCTGATAAAGTTGCGTCTGCCATTTGGGCGATGGTGGTAGCGAGCTTACTGCCATGGGCTGTATCAATAATTGCAAAAGTATCTGGCGGCTTTAGGGTCAGAAATAATGCACATCCTCGCGATTTTTTTAAAAATGCAACAGGGATGATGGCACGTGCTGATGCTGCACAAAAAAACAGCTATGAGACTTTGCCGGTATTTTTGGCGGCAGTGCTGGTGGCTATGCTGTTCTTCGTACCGCAATCGATCATTAATGTGTTGGCTTGGCTCTATGTGATCATACGAATTGGTTATTGCACCGCTTATATCACCAACTTATCGACGTTTCGCTCTATTCTCTGGGTGTTATCCATGGCATGCTGTCTGATGCTGTTTTATCTGGCGATACGAGTCAGTGTATAGCATTACCTGTCTATATTTACCAAGTAGACCACATATGCTCAGGTGATTATTGTTGTACGCTTGCTTGTAGTACATTGATAATCACCGCTTTGTTTTTCTCTCGTTTAATACCCTCCCATACTGTTTGCGCCTCAGCGTAGCCTTTAGTGAGCATCCCTAACCATTGCTTATAGCGTCCAACCAACACCACATCGTTCTTTGCTGCACCCTCTAAAAACTTAATTTGATGCGCGATCAAATCTTGCCATAACAAGGTTGCCGTATTCTCTCCGCTGTCAGTACTGTTTTTAGTGTCATTATCAACTTGTGCAACCAAATCAGGGCGTGTGACTGCACCGCGACCTAACATGAGATGTGACGTGCCTGCTTGCATCATACAGTCATTTGCTTGCGCTGCGCTCCATATCTCGCCATTGGCAATCACAGGAATATCGAGCGTATTAAAACTTTGGATTTTGTCCCAATAAGCAGGTGGCTTATAGCCCTGGGTTTTGGTGCGTGCATGGATAGTGAGCCAATCAGCGCCGCTTGCGGCAATCGCGCCGCGAATATCATTCATTCGGCTAGTATCGGTATAGCCCAAGCGAATCTTGGCTGATACGGGAATATGCGCGGGTACAGCCTGACGTACCGCACTGATAATCTGATACATGGTTTCAGGCTCATCAAGCAGCACCGAGCCGCCGCGATGGCTATTCACCGTCTTAGCAGGGCATCCAAAATTGATATCAATCGCAGGCGCGCCAAGCTCGCAAGCATAAGCGGCGTTTTCTGCCATGAGCTGCGCGTCACTACCCAAAAGCTGCACATGAATGGGTGTGCCAGAAGCGGTCTTGGCATCGTGATGTAACTCTGGCACGTATTTATAAAAGACGTGCGCTGGCAAGACATGCTGAGTGATACGAATAAACTCACTCACTGACCAATCATAAGGACGGCCCAAGTCAGACGCAATTTGAGTTAAGATTTGGCGCATCAGTGGATCGGTCAAACCTTCCATGGGTGCGAGCAAACGCACGGGAGCTGCAAATAACTGGTCAACGGTATTTTGGCGTTCTTGAAGTTGTTGGCTCTGATTCATGCTGGTTATTCACTGCTAAAAGGTCGTTATAAATAGAGGTAGACTAAGGACTTAAATTGGCAAACGTGAAACGTGACTAAGTGTTGCCAAAAATCACCTTTTTGCCCGTCTGTAATCCAGAGATCAAGTCTTTGATATTATGAATATCTAGATTACTCTGCGCCCGCGTACAAGCGACATAAAGCAGGCGTAATTCTTCTGAACTTATCTTAACCGCATTGGTCGTCACATCGTAGTAAAAATCATCATCTAGTTGTACTTTGCCCCACTCAAGCCCTTTGGCTTTATGCGCGGTAGAGATAACGTAATCCGCATTTTCGATACTGGTCAGGCTATTGACCGCTTGGCTGAGCACATTAGTTCCATGGTCATCGACCAGTTTGACCAGTGTTTTAAGATCACTGCCTTCATTGGTTTCAGCGTACTCTTGTACATCACCCCAATTATAGAAGTAAGCCAGCTCAGGCACCCCGTAAGCCGATCTGCCATTTTTTAAGTTCTCCGCTGCTTGGCAGAATTTGAGCATGCGATCGGTATCGGCTTGTAGCGCCACACGGTGCCCGTGCTTTAACCCTGTGAGTAATTGCGACATCGCCGCAGCATTGGTACGGCATAAAATGGCGTCCTTTTTACTATGTACCATGCCTTTATCGGTAGAGGACTGCTTATTCGGGTTGCCCTTTAGCGGCACTTCTTCTTGTAGTGCTTTTAGTAGGGTATTTGCCACTTCTGCAATC
Source organism: Psychrobacter sp. Ps6 (assembly GCF_022129235.1). Lineage (GTDB taxonomy): Bacteria > Pseudomonadota > Gammaproteobacteria > Pseudomonadales > Moraxellaceae > Psychrobacter. The sequence continues at coordinate 121,804 of NZ_JADQAI010000007.1, forward strand.
GGCTCACCAAAGCGAAAGGATTGCGTCAGTAATGTCTGCGGCAATGGCAGCTTTTTCATCGCATTCACCGCGCCGCGCCATTCATAAATCTGCTGATGTGCATCGCCCACATAGATGACTTGTCTCGACTGCTGCGTCAAGATACCCATCATCAATGGATCGGCATCTTGCGCTTCATCAAATAAAATAAAGTCCGCAGGAATGCTCGGCTTGGACAATGCCCATAGTTTGAGATAAATATCATGGCCAATACCCGCAGGGTGACGTGCATCAATCGACTGTAGCCAGCGCTGTTCAACGGCAGGGTAGAGCATTTCGCGTAATTGCTCTGCATCCGAGTCATCGAGCCAACTTGGGAACAGTATGTGCCTTGGCGCAGGATAGCTGGCATGCGTACTACAGAAGTTACTTACCGCATCACTGACGAACCGAGACAATCGTGCGGGTGTCAGCGTGATGTATTTATTAACCCCATCCATTTGCCGGCGGACTTGTACAGGCTGCAAGCCCAAATCATCACCGAGACGCTTAGGTGAAAAGCGCGGCAAAGACAGCTTGGCGGTAATATCACGCGCGACATGACGATAAGCTAGCGAGTGAAAAGTACGACACTCGACGTGGGGTGGAAACTTTGAACGAGCATCATTGGCAATCGCTTTGTTAAAGGCCAGATACAGTCCGCGACCTCGCAAGCGCTCACCGATTAGCTTGAGTGTCGTGGTTTTACCAGCGCCTGCATACGCCACCACTTTAAATGATTTGTGGTCCATTGCCATATTCAGCGCGGCGAGCTGCTCATCAGTGGGATCGCTCATATAAGCTGGCATCGATGCGGACATAATAAAGCTACCTAAATACAAAAGTGATTAAAAACACAAGGGGCAAAAAAAGCCACTGGATAAACAATGGCTTATAGATGGTGGTACTTAATCGTGACAATAAGCACTAAGCTTACGCGTGGGGCAAGAAGAAAACAAGATAAGTCAGACGGGTAAATGCTTTATTCTTTGACTGTTGATATCAGATCAGTGCTAGGTTCTTCTTTGATCAAAATTTTAGCCAAAAACAACCCAAGCTCAAACAGTAACCACATCGGGATTGCCAGCATCAGCATGGATACCCCATCAGGCGGCGTGACTACGGCAGCCACAGCAAAACAGCCCACAATGATATAACGACGTTTTTCTTCTAGACTCTGAATGGAGACAATACCGGCCAATATCAATAGCAAGGTCACAACGGGAATCTCGAACGTTAAGCCGAATACCATAAATAATTTTAAGGCAAAGCTTAGATAGCTATCGATATCCGTCATCGGTAATACGTTTTGCGGGGCAAACAAAATAAAAAACTTTAAGACCCCTTTGAGCACGATAAAATAAGAAAAAGCCACACCCGCATAAAACAAAAATATAGAAGACAGCAGTACTGGGATAGCGATTCTCTTCTCTTTTTTATATAAACCTGGCGCAACAAACGACCAAATTTGATAAAGAATATAGGGCATTGCCAAAAAGGCGGCGACGAAGACCGTTAAACGTATCGGTGCCATAAAGTTCGAGGTGATATCTGTGGCAATCATGGTCGAGTTAGCAGGTAACTGTGCGACCAACGGATCTGATAAAAAGTTATAAAGCTCACGTGAGTAACCGACCAAACCCAAAAAGATGATCAAGACAGCCACGCATATTTTGATCAAATGGCGGCGTAGCTCAATCAAATGCTCAGTGATAGGCATGTCACCCAATGCGCTTAAAACATCATCTGATGATTCGTTTTGAGTGCTATCAGTTGTTGCCTTATCGTCTTGATCAATGCCATCTAAAGCAGGAATATCTGAATCAGTGAGTTTTTCTTGGCGGCTTTTTTTTCGTTTGAGTAGTTGCATCAGTCAGTCCCCTGCTTATTATCAGAAGTCTGCGTAATTACCGAGCTATTTAGTAAGGTATCGGCTTTATAGTTTGGTAGGTAAGGTGGCATTGGGAGGCGACGGGCTTTATCGTAAGCACCCAAACGGAACCACATATTTTCCCACGGCCTAGTAGTGAAGGTTTGGGCAGCTTGCGCCATGTTGTCGTTATCGACCACATTACTATCAGCATCGCTGTGGTCACTCTTCGACAGTTGGTTATCTTCTGCAGTGTCTTCGTGCGCCTCAGTGGCATGACTGTCAGTTGTATAACTATAGTCAAACGCTTTTGGCGCGGCTGGTTGATTGTGATTTGTTCCGTTCTCTTTGCTATTTTTGCTATCTCTACTACTTGCGACGTTATCAGACATTGAAGATGGACTATGTGAGCTTTCAAAAGCTTTCATATTACCGCGCATCTCCGCCATTTCGCGCCTCATATCGGCTTCGGTTTGACGAATTTTGGCAAGTTCTTTTTGCATTTGCTGGCGTGTCTCAGCCAAGTCTAGCTCTGCCTCTATCTCAGACTGTAATGTGGAGACGGTGCGGCGAATTTTGGCATACCATTGCCCAGCCGTACGTGCTGCCTGTGGCAGTTTTTCTGGGCCCAAGACGATTAGGGCGATTACGCCAAAGAGAAGTAGTTCAGAAAACCCGATATCAAACATAATGATCCGATGTCACTGTCTAGAGGCTATACATTATGCTTATCATCAACCTTAGTGGTTGTTGGGCGCTCGTCGGTATGGGCCGTGCCATCATGGTCAAGCACCACGCGTTTTTTGGCATGCTCTGTGTTTTCATCTTTGACCGCTTCTTTAAAGCCTTTAACCGCACCGCCCAAATCTTTGCCAGCGTTTTTTAGTTTTGCAGTGCCAAACACGACAACGACGACGACCAGCAGTATTAGCCAATGCGTAATAGAAAAACTACCCATAATGGTATCCTTGTGACTTGATTTTCAGTCTTTATATGTCTGCTTTGTGTTGATAAAGCCTGCTTTACATTGATAAAAGGTTTATGTATCAAAAAAAGCATCACATATAATGCGAGATAAAACAGGGCTATATTATAACCCGCAGTTATTACAAATAGGTGAAATCAACAATAATCAAACAGGGTCGATGCTTTTTTTTGTATCTCGATAACTATCTAGCCGCTTTTTCGTCGATACCTGATAAGCCAAAACGTCTTCCTAGCTCATTTAGTACAGCGTCTGACTCTATGTCAAACCATGCCAAGCCAACGAGCGTATGGAACCACACATCTGCCACTTCATAGATCAGCTCATGACGCGCCGCCTCAAAAGCAGCTTTATCTCTACCTTCATCGCAGTGAGCAAAATCTTTGGCAGCAATGATACTCTCTGTACTCTCTTCACCGACTTTTTCTAATATTTTATTCAAACCTTTAGCATATAGACTGGCGACATAAGAGCTGTCGGCATCGGCTTGTTTGCGCTCTGCCAATACCTGATCGAGCTGTTGTAGCACAGAGCCTTTGTCAATTGGCGCTTGAGTAGTATCGACTTGAGCTTGAGTGTTATTAGAGTCGGTGGTCGCGTTAGCATTTTCGTTTTCAGAACTGGTGCTAGTAGATTTATCAGAATGATAAATATCCGCAGGGTCTTTTAATACTTTATCGACAGTTTGCCATTCAGGTGTTTGGCCTGATAGATCTAAACGCTGATAAAAACAAGACTCGCGGCCTGTATGACAAGCAATACCGCCCGCTTGAGTCACGCTTAATACAATTACGTCTGCATCACAGTCTAGGCGAATATCGTGGACGGTTTGCGTATGACCTGATGATTCGCCCTTGTGCCACAATTTGCCACGCGAGCGCGAAAAATAAACCGCAGTTTGTGTTTGTGCGGTGAGCTGTAATGCGTCTGCATTCATCCAAGCCATCATCAGAATACGGCCTGACTTGTGATCTTGAGCAATTGCAGGAATCAAACCATCAGCATTAAAAGTTACGGCAGTCAGCCAAGCAGGTAGAGTCATAATGTATGTGTCGTCTTATAGTTAGAGAGTAAAAATTAGTTAGAGAGTAAAAATATCAATAAGTAATTATACTACTTATGGTTGGAGCGAGGAGATTGTCTACAATGCTCTGAAATATGATGTCATATGAAAGCTGCGTGAGCATTAGAATAAAAGGGGTACGATTGACTCGCCATTTTACAGCCTAAATAAATGAGGATATAGAGCCTCTTTGGTCGTGTTATCGAGCTTAATCACTTTATTGAGATTAAAATCATAATTTCTAAAATGCTGCCGTGCTTTTACGACCGTTTCGCCCGTGTGCATACGGGTAACTTTTATCACTATACTACCGCCATTATCATATATTGGCTCAACACCGACTTCAAACAAAAGCTCTTCACGCGCTTGTATACGACTCAAAATAACCAACTGCAATGCATCAATAATCAAGCCCTGATTATCTGAATTGATTTCTTTAATACCTTTAGCGTGTAGAAACCTTAGTCGCGCTTCGGACAGAAGGGCAGTCAGAGATTCGATGGTCACATGCTGCCCTAAGTCGATTTCGGTATGACGCACGCGCATCACTGTCTCAAAAACAAACAAGCAATCCTCAAATACCAACTCTTGCTTTGACACACTATCTCCTAAAGTGATGGCAAAAAATTATGCTACTTATCATGCGATAGGCTGGCAGAATCATAATAATGAAGAACAGACAATAAAGCTGTATACACTTAATAAATGAGTGTGCTTCCATGACACATCATATTATGATGTAACTTAAGTATCTACTTAAGCACAGCTTCAGCTGACATTCAATCTATTTGGATGAAAATTGACCGTTTTCATGAGGTTTTTAAGAACCGCGCTGTAGTTCTACTTATTCTGGCTAACTGTATTTATTGCCAAGTAAAGGTTGGCCAAAACTTTACTTGGCAAAACAAGGCACTATCTGCTAAAATAGCGCCTCCCACCTCGAGGCAAATAGAGGTTTAATTGTTATTTATATAACGATTATTCGGTATGACTATTTGACGACCAGGTTCTAAAACAGAAAAAGAGGCAAATCATCATGAAAGTTAAGATGAAAACCAGAAGCGGTGCCGCTAAACGCTTCAAAAAAACAGCAAACGGCTTTAAACGTAAGCAAGCATTCAAAAGCCATATTTTGACCAAGAAATCACCTAAGCGTATTCGCCAGTTGCGTGGTCTTAAGTTGGTACATAAATCTGACGAAGCAGCCATTCGTCGTATGTGCCCATACATCTAATAGCCTACTGTCATCTATCTTTGATTGAAAACTATCTGATGAAATGATATTTGACTTTGCAGTCTGACAATGATGTTTGTTATTTGACAGCATCATCACTCGCTTAACAGTGATTACAAAATCTTGGAGTAAATTATGGCCCGTGTAAAACGTGGTGTACAGGCAAATCGCCGTCACAAAAAAATCTTAAAACGCGCAAAAGGCTACTACGGTGCCCGTTCACGTGTTTACCGCGTAGCGGTACAGGCAGTGACCAAAGCTGGTCAATATGCTTATCGTGACCGTCGCAACAAAAAACGTACTTTCCGTCGTCTTTGGATCGCACGTATCAATGCTGGTGCACGCTTAAACGGTTTGAGCTATAGCCGCTTTATCAATGGTATGAAAAAAGCAAACATCGCAATCGATCGTCGCGTTCTAGCAGACATCGCTATGCATGATGCAGCGACTTTCACAGCATTGGTCGAAAAAGCAAAAGCGGAACTAGCATAAATATTAACTACTCTTTAGATATTAAGTAGATATAAAATTTATCTAAGTAAGCATCTAAACGAATAGAACTAATATTGATTAATAGTACGATATTAATAAAAGCTACCGCTGGTCGGTGGCTTTTTTTATATGAAATTATTCTATGCCTGTTCGACGTCGAGGCTTTGTCGATACGAAATACGTTTGTCATCGACTAAATACTCAAGCCATTCTCATAAACAGTATTTATATCAATTTTTTATATAAACATAACTGGATAAATGGTTTGCAATATTTGGTCAAACCCCTACAATTAATAGTCCGTTCAAATCAGGAATAATGCGTCTTATGACTAACCCTGCTGCTACCAACGACTTGTCGGCGCTACCGACCTTGTCTTCAGAGCTAAACGAGCTCAATGAAGCTCAGCTTACTGACTTTGCGAGTGCTGCTGAAGCTTTAATTCTACAAGTAACTGATGCGCGTACCTTACAAGATTTGCGTGTGCAATTGACTGGCAAAAAGAGCCCATTGACGGGCTGGTCAAAGCAGATGGGCAAACTCGATGCTGATGATAAAAAAACCTACGGCGGCTGGTTGCACGAGGTACGTAGTCGCATTCAGCAAGCGTTGACCGATCAACAGCAGCAGTTAGAAGTCGCCGCGCTCAATGCCAAGCTAGAGAGTGAAAGCATTGATATCACGTTGCCTGCTCGCGGTGGTCAAAAAGGTCATCTACATCCAGTAACGATGATTACTCAGCGTATGCAGCAGTATTTTATTCAAGCGGGTTTCAATGTCGCAACTGGCCCTGAAGTTGAGAGCGATTACTATAATTTTGAAGCGTTGAATATACCGTCGCACCATCCTGCGCGCGCGATGCATGATACATTCTATTTCGATGCGCACTATCTATTGCGTACGCATACCAGTCCTGTCCAGATTCGTACCATGGAAAAGAACGAGCCGCCGATTCGCATCATTTGCCCAGGCCGTGTGTATCGTAACGACTCAGACCAAACCCACTCGCCGATGTTCCATCAGCTAGAAGGTCTTATGGTCACCGAGTCGAGCACTTTTGCTGAGCTAAAAGGTCTGATTAGTGAGTTTCTAGAAGCATTTTTTGCCAAAGAGCTGACCGTACGTTTCCGCCCTTCGTTTTTCCCATTCACTGAGCCTTCTGCAGAAGTGGATATCTTAGATGACAATGGCAAATGGCTTGAAGTGATGGGCTGCGGCATGGTGCATCCACAAGTATTGACCAATTGCGGTATTGATAGCGACAAATACACAGGCTTTGCGTTTGGTATGGGTATCGAGCGTTTTGCGATGCTATATTACGGTATTGATGACTTGCGTTTGTTTTTCCAAAATGACGTACGCTTCTTAAAGCAATTTGGCTAGAGTTTTCCTTATACCTATATAGTCAGTTCAAGATAATTTAGATCCAAGGAAGGCACGTGAAAGTGCTACAAACCGTAGACTGAGCGAGCCTGACGCTGTACCTAGTTTATATAGGATTGCTTATAGCAAGTGAATTCGCCAAGCTTTACTCCAACATCTTTATTATAAAATTCTGATCCGAGATATTTATGAAAATTAGCGAACAGTGGCTACGTCAGTGGGTAAACCATACAAATACTAGCGAACAGTTAGCCGAACAGCTGACAATGGCAGGTCTTGAGATTGATGATCGCTATGCAGTTGCCCGTGCTTTTAGCGGTGTGGTTGTCGGTGAAGTCATCAGCGTTGAGCAGCATCCTGATGCAGATAAATTACGTGTTACTCAGGTAAATATCGGTGACGCTGAGCCATTACAAATTGTCTGCGGTGCTCCTAACGTGACCGTTGGCATGAAAGCGCCTGTCGCTACCGTTGGTGCGGTATTGCCAAGCGATGATAAGAAAGGGTTTAAAATCAAAAAGAGTAAGCTACGCGGTGTGGCCTCAAATGGCATGCTATGTGGCGCTTCTGAAATTGATTTAGTTGATGATATAGATGGCTTGCTTGAGCTGCCTGAAGATGCACCAGTTGGTGCAGATATTCGTGAATATCTAGGTTTAGATAATCAAGTATTGGATATCTCAATCACCCCAAACCGTGGTGATTGCTTTAGCGTACGTGGTATCGCTCGTGAAATATCTGTCATCAACGACTTACCTGTACAAATGCCAGAAATCTCGGCCAATACTGCTGGCACTGCTGCAACGCCAGCCGTGACAGTCGATGCAAAGGAAGCGTGTCCTCGCTATTTGTTGCAGTCGATTCGCAATATTGACCGTAGCATCGATACTCCGAAATGGATGCAAGATGCGCTAGTACAGTCGGGCCTACGTTCACACAACTTCTTGGTCGATGTGACCAACTATGTATTGATGGAGTTGGGTCAACCGTTACATGCGTTTGACGCAGACATGATCGAAGGTGATATCGTTGTACGTTTGGCACAGCCTGATGAAACCATTACTTTGCTAAATGAGCAAACCGTTACCTTGACCGGTGATGAGCTTGTAATTGCTGATGATAAAGGTGCCTTGGCACTGGCTGGTATTATGGGTGGTCAGCGTAGTAGTGTCACTGATAGCACTACCAATATCGTTGTAGAAAGTGCTTTCTTTAATCAGCTAGCTATTGCTGCACGCGCACGTCGTTTTGGGCTACATACGGACGCATCACAGCGTTTTGAGCGTGGCGTCGATTTTGAATTGCCAGCATTAGCGTTGGCACGAGCTTGTGATTTAATCACCAGTATCACTGGCGGGGAAGCAGGTCAAATAGTCACGGCTGAAAACCTTGAGCATTTGCCAGCACGCGCACCGATTACATTGCCCATCGCGAAAGTTCGTGATGTCATTGGGATTGATATTGAGCCATCTGAGATGGTACGTATCTTGACCCAATTAGGTTTTGAGGTAGAGCAGCAAAATGACGCACTGGTCTGCACGCCGCCGTCTTATCGCTTTGATATGAGTATCCGCGAGGATCTCATCGAAGAGATTGCCCGTATCTATGGCTATGACAATATTCCAAGTGTATTGCCGCATTTGCAGGTCAGCATGGATTATGATGATACTGCAGATTTGACGCATCAGATGAAGCTGGCATTGGTTGACAATGGCTACATGGAAGCCATCAGCTTTAGTTTTAGTGATGCAAAACTAGAAGCGTTGCTTGATGATGAAGCGCTAGGGGAGGTGTTGGCACTGGCAAACCCTATCTCTAGTGATTTGGCGGTCATGCGTCGTACCTTGCTATCGAGCCTACTGCCTTGCGTGCAATATAACTTGAATCGTCAGCAGCCACGCGTACGTTTCTTTGAAACGGGTCTTAGCTTTGTGGGGCAAAGTATCAGTGATTTGGTCCAAACCCCAAGCATTGCCTTGGTCGCAGTGGGTGATATATGGAGCGAGCAGGCTTATCAAAATCGTGCGCTAGACTTTTATGATCTAAAACATGACATTGAACAGTTATTACCAGCGCAGATCGATAATGCACGCATTCGCTACGAGCGTAGTACGCTGAGCTTCCTCCATCCAGGACAAAGCGCTGAGTTATATATCGATGATATATATGTTGGTTGGTTGGGTCAGCTACATCCAAATACTGCTAAGCAGTTAGATCTGCCGACGACATGGGTTGCCCAATTGTCACTGGCACCGCTATTAACGCTTACTCGTGAGCAGCATGCGATTACGACGCCTAGCAAGTTCCCACAAGTACGCCGTGATATTGCTATTTTAGTAGACAGTGATATCAGTTTGCAGACGTTAGAATCGACGATACGAGCTGCGGCAGGTGATCTGTTGACTGATCTGTGGCTATTTGATGTGTATCAAGGCGATAAAGTACCAGCAGGTCAGCGCTCATTGGCGTTTGCACTCGTATGGCAAGATGCTACACAAACCCTATCGGATGAAGCTGTAAAGGCTGCCACTGATAAGGTTGTACAGGCATTAACGGATCAACACGCAGTCCAGTTACGTGACAGCTAATATTTAGTCTTTAAAATGCCCAATGCTCTATAGCCTTTTCAGTTATGAGGCTATGGAGCATTGCTATTCGTAAAAACTATTATTTATAACCCTTTTACTTGTAGAATAAGTTAAGTCATTATTAATAAAGGATTTTAATGCATAGTTTATTAAAAACTGCTCAAAAAACCTTTATAATAATTAGACTTAACCCTCATACCGCTAAACCATGATATTCGACATCACGACATAGCATAGGAGTCGTACTGTGAGCACCTTAACCAAATCTGACATGATTGAGCACTTAATGAGTCATCTAAATCTGACACGCCAAGAAGGTCGCTGTCTGGTGGAGAACTTTTTTGATGAGCTGTCAGAGAGTTTGATTGATGGCAAAGAGGTCAAGCTTTCAGGCTTTGGCAACTTTGAGCTTAAAGACAAGAACAGCCGTCCAGGCCGTAACCCTAAAACAGGGGAGCCTGTCGCAGTATCCGCGCGCCGCGTGGTTACGTTCAAAACGGGACAAAAATTTCGTCAGAAAGTTGATGAGCGTTTATTCGATACTTAGTGCGTTATTGAGTATGAAAGCCTGCTTGTTTTCGCTATAACCTTGTAAAATTATTGATATGTGTTTGCACATGACGGTGATGATGATTCTTCATATATTGCGCTGCATGTATCTTGTATAGCAAATAAATACCAAGTATGGTTATGAGTAACTAGCTGTCATAAATTGCAGGCATAAAAAAAGAGAGCATATGCTCTCTTTTTTTTATTACTGTTTATTTATTGTATGAACAATAAATTACTGAGCTGGCTCTTCAACAACAACTGTGTCAGCAGCTTCAACAGCAGCAGGATCAGCAGTAGCAGTATCAGTTTCGCTAGCTACGTCAACGCTAGTAGTAGTACCGTCTACAGGAACTTCAGCATCCATTTCGTCAGTAGCAGTTGCAGCTTGTGCATCAGCGATGTCAGCTTCAGCGTCAGCAACAGCAGCGTCAGCATCAGCAGTCATTTCGCCTTCAGCAGCAGCATCATCTAGCTCTGCAGAAGCGTCTTGCACTTCTTCTTGCGCGTCAGATAAATCTTCAGCAGCGTTTTCTTTGTTGCTGTCACAGGCAGTTAGGCCCATAGTTGCAGTCATGATACCAGCTAGAGCAAGTAATTTAAGTTTCATAAGGTTTTCTCCGGAAAAATGAAATGAGCAGTAGCAGCAACAAAGGTCGAATTCCGAGATTTCTCAGAATTCAACTAGTCTTAGTCACAGCTACTCAGCTTCCACGCATTCTATATGTTTTATATGAAAATGGGAATAGGGTCGTACAATTAAGTAACAATAATATTTAAAATAATATTTTACTTCAGCTGTTCGATAGTATTTTTAATACAACAAACCAAATTAATCGACGTATAATCAATGACATCAGCCTATTGCAGAGAACTTTTGGCGTCCATTTATTAGCATGATTTTTTAGTGTCTATCACGCTTTATCGAGCAAAATAAAAGTAAATACGCCGATTATTGAGATGGTGGGAATCAATAATGATCGCCCTTACCATAAAGTGTTTTTAGATTGCTTTTACAGTAATCAAGTGAAACGCAGCTGGCTAAAATATTGATTTGAAGGATCTGGTTAGGAGCGGTACAAAATAAATAATGACTGATACGAACGGCTAGATATCGTATATTTGAGGAACAAACTATGAAATGGCAAGGTAGACGAGGCAGCTCTAACGTACGCTCCAGTACGGGCGGCGGAAAAATGATAGGCGGTGGTATTGGCGGTATCATTATCGCAGGTATTTTATGGCTGGTATTTGGGGTAAATCCTATGACTGCGCTGCAAACAGGTCAGGTAATCGCTGGTGGTGGTAGTAATGGAACCTCTAGCGAACCTGCGACAAGCGATGATCGAGATACCCAGTTTGTCAAAGTTGTGCTGGCGGATACTGAAGAGGTCTGGCATCAGATATTTAACGAAGCGGGTAGTACTTATAAAGAGCCTTCATTGATTCTGTTCAATGGTCAAGTGAATTCAGCTTGTGGTGGTGCTAGCGCGGCAACAGGTCCGTTTTACTGCCCAGGGGATCAAACGGTTTATTTAGATACGTCCTTCTTTGTGGAGATGCGTCAAAACCTTGGTATTTCAGGTGATCAGCAAGGATCAGGTGGCCAAGAAAACCAAGGCAAAGCGGGTGATTTCGCGCAGGCCTATGTCATCGCACATGAAGTTGGACATCATGTTCAGACGTTATTGGGGATTAGTCAGCAGGTCAATGAAGCCCGTCAGCAAGTGACCCAAGCACAATCCAATAAGTTATCAGTGTTACAAGAACTACAGGCAGATTGCTTTGCGGGCGTTTGGGCGCAGCGTAATCAAGAGCGTGTACAGTTTTTAGAAGCGGGCGATATTGATGAAGCTATTAATGCTGCAGGTCAGATCGGCGATGATCGATTGGCAAAGGCAAGTGGTAGAGCGGTCGCACCTGATAACTTCACTCATGGTACCAGTCAGCAGCGTGTCGAATGGTTCACTCGTGGATTAGAGAGTGGTAACGTACAATCTTGCGATACGTTTAGCGGTGCGCTTTAAAAATGACATTACTTTTTATGACTCCGCGCACAGGTTATCAGTACAACAATAACCACGCAAAAAATTGACATAAAAAAGCCTGCAATCAATTGCAGGCTTTTTTATCCTCTAGTTGATATCGCTCAATTTAATAATGAAGCGATATCAGGTAGCAGGATTTAGTTATTATCAAGAATGTAACCACCAGCGCCGCCGATAGCTGCACCAGCTAATGCGCCACGAGCGATGTCTTTGCTATCGCCTTTACTTCTGATAAGAGCACCAGCAGCAGCGCCAGCAGTAGCACCTTTAGCAGTATTGCTCATACCGCCACCATATGAATTACAACCAGTCATGATTAGTGCTGAGCTCGTAATTGCTGTCATTGCAATCGTTTTAGCAAATTTCATATTATCACCTATTTATCCATCAAATTTAGAATGTAAGACCTTTAAAAAACAATGTCCATGGTAGTTTCAAATGTATTCCTACTATCTGCCATAATAGTCGGTTGCTGACTATATAGTCGTAGTAAAAGCGCTAAACTTTGCAAACAACATGTAATTGATGTTTCCAGACTGTATCATCAAACAGGTGCTTGCTTATATGAGGTACTTAGGTCAAAAATAGGTAGGCGAGTATTTTGGCAATCGGAGATAAAAAAGACCACCTATTGGCAGTCTTAATATAAATTATTTTAGAATAAAGCTCGCAAATTAATTCTGTGATTTGCGCTTCATCTGCTCAAAGAACTCATCATTAGTTTTTGCTTCTTTGAGACGATCCAACAAGAACTCGGTGGCTTGAACACCATCCATCGGTTGCAGCAACTTACGCAAGATCCAGACTTTACGCAGCTTGTCTTCGTCCAATAGACGCTCTTCGCGGCGTGTACCAGATTTTTTGATATTAATCGCAGGGAAGACGCGTTTTTCGGCCAAGTCACGCTCAAGCGTAATCTCTTGGTTACCCGTTCCTTTGAATTCTTCAAAAATAACGCTATCCATCTTACTACCAGTATCGATCAATGCACTGGCAATAATGGTCAAACTACCACCTTCTTCAACGTTACGCGCAGCACCAAAGAAACGTTTTGGACGCTCTAGGGCATTGGCATCCAAACCACCAGTTAGCACTTTGCCTGATGATGGGATAACCGTGTTATAAGCACGGGCGAGGCGAGTGATTGAATCAAGCAAAATAACCACGTCTTGTTTATGTTCAACCAAACGCTTGGCCTTTTCGATGACCATTTCAGCCACTTGTACGTGACGCTGTGGCGGTTCATCAAAGGTAGAGGCAACCACTTCGCCGCGTACCGTACGTACCATCTCGGTGACTTCTTCTGGACGCTCGTCAATCAATAGTACGATCAAATAACACTCGGGGTTATTACGGGTAATTGACTGAGCGATGGTCTGTAGCAGCATCGTTTTACCCGCTTTTGGCGGTGCGACGATGATAGAGCGCTGACCTTTACCAATCGGAGCGATTAGATCGATGATACGACCAGTCAGATCTTCAGTGGTCCCGTTGCCCAGCTCAAGTTTTAAGTGCTCAGTTGGGAATAGGGGCGTTAGGTTTTCAAAGATAAGCTTATGACGTGAGCGATCTGGGGTATCAAAGTTAATCTCACCAACCTTTAATAGCGCAAAATAACGCTCAGAATCTTTTGGTGGGCGAATCGTACCAGCGATACTGTCACCAGTTTTTAGGCTAAAGCGGCGAATTTGGCTTGGGCTGACATAGATATCGTCAGGACCGGCTAGATATGAGCCTTCTGATGAGCGCAAAAATCCAAAACCATCAGGAAGAACCTCAAGCACACCATCACCATAGATAGCTTCACCGTTCCGCGCATGGGTTTTTAGGATAGCAAAGATAATGTCTTGTTTACGGCTACGCGCCATATTATCAAGACCCATTTCCTTGGCGATAGCCAATAGCTCAGCGATTGATTTTTTCTTTAATTCAGTAAGATTCATAGATAGGTCATTAGCAATTGATCAGATGAGAGATGCCATTAGCAGCACAAGTCACGACAGTGATTAAAATAACGGTAATATGATGATATAGGTGTGTGCACAGCGCTGTATTTTATGTAGTTTTGGTTTTGCATGTCTGCTTATGTACGCACTGCAATCATGGGATGCAAGGTCATAAGAAATAAGGATAAAAAAGGCTACATAAGAGTCTGCGTCAAAAACCCAATATCAGTAATTGCGTTTAGTCATTTTGTTCAGCAATGGTGTTTATAATGACGATTGTGTTTTTGTTGATAAACACGAGGAGAATAGCGACAAGATACTAGGAAAACAGTTGGTTTTCTCTTGTCAGCAGACTATACGGTCTTCACAATAGCATTGTCAATAAATTTTGCCAAAAAAGTCATATAATCAAGTTTTTTGCACAAAAAACAAGCAGAAAAGCCACTATCATAGTCAGATAATGGCTTTCTTGATGAGTCTATCTCGTCCGTTTAAAGTCATCTGAAACGAGTAGATTCAGCTTATAAATGCTTGTCTAATACTTTAGCCAGTTCAGCTTTTGGCTGTAGGCCCATGACTGAGTCCACTTTTTCGCCATCTTTAAAGACAAATAGCGTTGGGATGTTACGGATACCAAAACGGCTCGCTGCTTGTGGGTTGCTATCCACGTCAACTTTAACGATCTTAACTTTACCTTGGTACTCAGTCGCTAAATCTTCTAAAATAGGCGCAATCGCTTTACAAGGACCACACCAAGTTGCCCAAAAATCTACCAATACAGGCACATCTGATTCTAAAACGTCTTGGTCAAAGTTTGTGTCGGTAGTATTAACAATAAGGTCTGACATAATTTTATCTCTCTTGTTTTATTTATTCTATCACCACGAGCAAGCAATCATATTGGTCTAATAATAAGCTGGTCAGTGGTCAAAGAATCGTTTAGAAATGGTGAAAATGTGCCATCATATTAACATGTTTGCTCAGTCTTGACAGATTCAAGCTGGTTAAATTGACTAACAATTACGATTAGCACAATAAATCGAAACAGAATGACACAGGTTCGGTTTTCTCTGTTACTTACTACTAGCGATCTGCTAAAAAATGCTCTGACGTATTATTTCAATAGCTCTTCGGTGGTCGTTTGCGGTGTTGAACTTGCCTATTTTGAGTTCAATAAAAAATCTGCCATTGTACCAAATATACCAGCAGTCAAAAATCCACGTATTTCATTCAATTTATATAAGTAGTTACTGTTATGCCTTTTGCTGATGAAGAAGTCGACGCCCTTAACGCGCAAGAAAATGCCTATCCGCTTGAGTTTTTCAAGGATTTTGCGCAAGAGATTACGGTCTACGAAGACGATGATATTTGGGTGGTTGATAAACCGGCAGGCCTATTAAGTGTCGATGGCAAGACTCTCAAAGTGAGTCTGCTTGCTCGGCTTGAGCGTGCCAATCCAGCGGTAAAACTGATTCATCGACTGGATATGGATACCTCAGGTCTGATTATTTTTGCAAAAAATGCCGCTGCCCAAACCAATATTAGTAAGCAATTTATTGAACGTCTACCACAAAAAAAGTACCAAGCACGAGTTTTTGGCGCGTGGGAGCAAGTCGGCGCAACGGGTGAGATATCGGTGCCAGTACGCTATGAGCCGACTACCAAGCCGCGTCATATCGTCGATCACGGCTGGTCAAAGCATGCATTAACACTGTATGAAGTTGTAGCCCATGAACAATGCAATGGTCAAACCGTCACTCGAGTGATGCTAAAACCAGTGACAGGTCGCAGCCATCAATTACGCGTGCATATGGTGCATGCAGGTCACGTGATGATTGGCGACCCGATTTATGCTGAAGGCGTGGCACTAGAGATTGCGCCAAGACTGAACTTACACGCCCAGCAACTGCGCTTAAAGCATCCAGTACTAGGTGCTTGGATGGACTGGGAAAGTCCATGCCCATTTTGATGCATTAGCTGCCTGAAATTAAAGTCGAAGCGCGCGATTAATAGAGGCACTAAGGCTATCGCTGATCATGCAAACACAAGGATGAGAATATGCTTGATATTACCACTACAAAACAGGCGATCAAAAGTCGCCTGACACGTAAAAAGCCGCAAATGGACAAGCTGGCCGATTATGAGGTGCTGATCATTGGTGCAGGTATTGCTGGTATTGGTATGGCCTGCCGTTTACAGCAACTAAACGGTAAAAATTTATTTGGTCATAAAGGTGCAAAAAAGCAAAGGCAGAACAAATCAGTTAATAACAAAAGAGGCTCGCAGCGCTTTGCCATATTGGAAAAGCGTGCTGATTTGGGTGGGACTTGGGATTTATTTACCTATCCTGGTATTCGCTCTGATTCTGATGCCTTAACCTTTGGCTATAACTTTAGACCGTGGCTAGATTATAGAATGCTGGCAGCAGGTGGTGATATTAAGCGTTATATCGCTGATACGGCGCGTGAGTTTGGTATTACGGAACACATTCGCTATGAGCATGAAGTCCAGCAAATATCATGGTCGAGCATGGATCAGTTATGGACAGCAACCATAAAAAATCATGCCAGCGGAGAGGTATTCGTTAAGACGGCAAAGTTTATCGTCGGTGCTACGGGTTACTATGACTATGAGCAAGGCTATCGACCTCATTTTGATGGAGAAGACGACTTCCGTGGTCGTATCGTCCATCCGCAGCATTGGGATGATTTAGACTATAACGACAAAAAAGTGGTCATCATTGGGAGTGGTGCCACCGCAATGACGCTATTACCGGCGTTAGTGGATGAAGATAGTGAGCAGTGTGCGCGCCATGTCACGATGCTACAGCGGACGCCCACTTATGTGGCAAGCGTACCGGGTGATGATCATGCTATCGACTGGCTATCGGGCAAGTTCTCTCCTTTATCAAAGGAGCAGGCCTATACGGTACTACGTGCGCGCAATGTGTTACGGCAGCAGGGGCTGTATAAATTAGCTACTCACGCGCCGAAGCTGATGAAAGTCGTCCTAAAAGGCGGCGTGACAAAAGAGTTAAAAGGTAGCGGAGTTGATATCGAGCACTTTATGCCCGATTATAATCCTTGGGATCAACGCGTATGCGCTGTACCAGACAGTGATTTGTTTAAATCTTTGCACGGTAAACGTGCAGCAGTGGTGACCGATCAGATCAAGCGCTTCACCAAGACAGGTATCATGCTGCAATCAGGCGCGCATCTTGACGCTGATATCATCGTCACAGCAACGGGATTGAAGCTGCAAATGCTAGGCGGGGCAGCGGTATATATCGACGGGCAGGCTATTGATATCGGCACGCGCATGACTTATAAAGCAGTCATGATCGAAGGCGTGCCTAACATGGCTGCACTATTTGGCTACACTAACGCTTCATGGACGCTAAAGATTGATTTAGCCTGTCAGTATTTGGTTCGGCTACTGAGTTATATGCACAAAAACCGCTACCAAGTCGCGCTGCCACAGGCACAGACGGTGAATGCTACCGCCCATGCCCAAGCAGATACAGTGATGGGCTCGCTATCGTCTGGATATGTCAAGCGTGCCAAAGACAGACTGCCGAAACAAGGCGACCGCTACCCATGGTACGTGACCAACAACTATCTAAGCGACCGTGTCATGCTTAAATACCGCAAAATAAAAGACGACTGGTTGCGGTTTAGTCGTTAGTAGCTCGCTCATCATTGACAGTCGCTATTGATGCTGATTATCGATAAAGTCAGCAACTTGTTTGCTTAATATCTGCCATAAGGTTTCTTGGGCGCTTTTGCTGCCCCACGCATTGTGCGGGCTAAATATGACGCGCGGATGATCGCTGAGACTGAGTAATAGGTCATCGTTCGCGATGGGCTCTTGTTCGAACACGTCACTGGCATAGCCTAGAATTTGCTCGTTGTTAATCGCATCGGTCAATGCTTGGCTATCAACAACGCCGCCACGAGCGACATTGACGATGAGCGGTTGTTTGCTCATTTTTGCTAACGTGTTTTTATTAATAAGATGCTCGGTGTTCTCGTTCAGCGGACAGTGCAGGCTTATCACATCTGCACGAGCTAATACCTCATCAAACGCCGTGTACTCATCGCTGCGAGGCGTGCGCCCTTGATGCTCCGCCCATAGAACTGTCATACCAAATGCGCGTGCGATTTCGGTTACACGCTTGCCAATGGTGCCAATACCAATGATACCTAGCGTCTTATCTTCCAAATCTATCAGGGGAATATCCAGCAGACAAAAATTTCCGTTTGCTAGCCATGTGCCATCAGCGACTTTTTGGTGATAATGAATACCGGCACGCATGGCGGTTAGCATTAACATAAAAGTATGCTCAGGCACACTTTTTACCGCATAACCTGCGACATTATAAAGTGCTACGCCATGCTTATCGCAAGCAACTTGATCAACGTTATTCATGCCAGTGGCAGTCAGTTGAATCAATTTTAGCTTAGGTAGACCAGCGATTACTTCTGCGCCAATTTGCACTTTATTGGTGATGATAATATCGGCATCTTTACAGCGCTCAATGATGAGGTCTGTGTCTTTTGGTGTGTCGTTATAAGTGATGTAATCGCTTACGCCTTCTGGTGCGGGTAAGTCAATACCATCAGAAAAAGTGCCTTTATCCAAAAAAACGGCTTGCATTATGATTCCTTATTTATTGTTGTCCTATAGATGGTAATAGTTGTCAAATGAATGGTTATCGACTTAATGTAGCACGTTGGCGTTTTTAGTCAAAAACGAATCCATTAAATATTGGCTAAGTTGGTATAAGCGCCTCTTGGTTAAGTCGGCATAAGTGCCTAAGAAACAAAGTAATTTATATCATGAGTGGATTTACTTAGCATGATTGGGCCCATAGACCTTATAAAGTCATGGGTATCATAAGCCACCTCTTGAAAATTGAACTTAACGCACTCATCTAGCCGCTAACGTTATATAATAGTACGGCTTGGCTGCTGGTTTCGGTTTTACTAAGATTATGACACTACGTTTGCATCTATTAACAATTTGCCTCATTTTTAACCTGACTGCTATCACAAGCCACCATTGCTATCTAATTTTTAATTATCTGAGTACAAAAGACATCGCCTTATGACTATCTCTATTGCTTCATTGCACAGTACTGAATTCGCCGTTGGCCAACGTTATTTATCTGATACGGAGTCTGAGCTTGGCTTAGGTGTGGTTATCGATGTCGATGATCGATGTGTGCATATTTTATTTCCACAAAGTGAAGAGACGCGCGTCTACGCAAAAAACTCTGCGCCATTATCGCGCGTGGTGTTTAAGGTCGGCGATACTATCTATGACCAAGATGGCAAAAGCTATACGGTCAATGCCGTCGATGAAGTCATGGGCGTGCTCAAATATGGCGTCGATGAGCACGAGCGCGGCATCATGGAGACGCGCCTTGCGGCCAATATCACGCTAGCCAAGCCGCTTGAGCGTTTGCTTGCTGGTCGTATCGAGCGCGGCGATTGGTATGAGCTGCGCCAAGATATCTTACGTATGCAATCAGCGTTGGCAGGCCATCCACTGAAAGGTCTGATGGGAGCGCGTGTCGATATTATCGAGCATCAGCTCTATATCGCGCATGAAGTCGGTAAGCGTATCGCGCCGCGTGTGCTATTGGCTGATGAGGTTGGCCTTGGTAAAACCATCGAAGCGGGCATGATTATCCATCAGCAGCTGCTAACGGGTAAAGCTGAGCGCGTTTTGATTTTGGTGCCAGATAGCTTGCAGTATCAATGGATGATTGAGCTACGTCGTCGCTTTAATCTGAATTTTGCGCTATTTGACTTGGTACGTACGGCTGCGATTAAAGAACATGATCCTGAGCAAAACGTCTTTGCCACTGAGCAATGTATCATTGCGGGTATGGACTTGTTGATTGACCATCCAGATTTGTATGATCAAGCGATGGAGGCAGGATTTGATCTATTGGTCGTGGACGAAGCGCATCATCTGCATTGGGACGAAGCGCAAGGCGGCAATGATAAATACGATCTGGTGGCAGACTTTGCAGAAGAGACGCCAGGCGTGATGCTACTGACAGCAACGCCAGAGCAGCTTGGCGCGCAAAGTCATTTTGCCCGTTTGCGTCTGCTTGATCCAGATCGCTTCGATGATCTAGATGAGTTCATCGATGGTCAAGAAGCGTTTGCAGAGACAGCAGCAGTCGCTGGTGTATTAATAGAAGACAAGCCGCTCAATGACGGTCAAATCGCTGCTCTTAGTAGCTTGTTAGACATCAGTATGGATGAGCTTTCCACGATCAATGAAGACGACAAACTGCGCACCTATGCGCTCAACGAGCTATTAGATCGTCACGGTACCGGTCGTATTTTGTTCCGCAATACGCGTGAGAGTGTGAAAGGGTTCTATGGTCGTAGCAGCCAGCCGCACCCACTGCCACTCCCTGACGCATGGAAAGACAGCTATCAAACCAATGGCAAATTGCGTGAGCAGCTATGGGGCGAAGAAAACCAACCAGATGGTGGCTGGCTAGAAGACGACCCACGTGTCTCTTGGTTGGTTGAAATCTTGCGCGGTGAGCTTAAGCAGCAGAAAGTACTATTAATCGCTCGTAGTGGTGCGACGGTAGAGAGTTTAGAAGCTGTATTGCGTCTGCATGCAGGTATCAAAACCGCTATCTTTACTGAGCAAATGACCCTGCTTGAGCGTGACCAAGCGGCAGCATTTTTTGCGGATAGCGAAGGCGCACAGATACTACTGTGTTCAGAGATTGGCTCAGAAGGTCGTAACTTCCAGTTTGCAAGCCAGCTGATCTTATGGGATTTACCGGCCAATCCAGATACCTTGGAGCAGCGTATCGGTCGCCTAGATCGTATCGGTCAGACGCAGCAAATCATGCTGCATGTCCCTTACGTGCAGGGCACGGCGCAAGAGCGTCTATATCATTGGTATAACGATGCGCTGAACATGTTCAACCAGATATCGCCAACGGCACAAAGCGTGCAAGAGCAATATATTCAAGAGCTCAAGCCAATGCTAGAAGGCGCGGATACTGCTGAAAACAATGTCATCCTACAAGACGTCATTGATGAGGCGTTACAGACACGATTGGGGCTAGAAGCACAGCTGCAATCGGGCCGTGATCGTCTGCTAGAGTACAACTCATGCCGTCCGCGTGTCGCTGGTCGTATCGCTGATGCCATGCGTGACTTTGATGGCAATAACTTGCTGCCGCATTTTATCGAGCGTTTCTTTGCGTCTGCCAATATTGACCATAATATCCAGCGTGATGGCTCGTGGGTTATTGCACCGATCGATAGCACTGAGATCAGCGACTATATCGATGGCTTGCCGCTTGGTGATGAAGACGGTATGACGTTGACCTTTGAGCGTGAGCAAGCGCTCCAACGTGAAGACATCGAATTTATCACGCACGAGCATCCATTGATGCGTGCCATCTATGAGCTTGCTAGTACCAGTACCTTTGGTAATACGACCGTTGCTATGCTAAAAAGTGCCGCCGTCCCACAAGGTATGGTACTGCTAGAGGTGAACTTCCGTGTTGAAGCCATCGCACCAAAAGTGCTTAATCTACCAGCGACATTGACCACGCAAAATATTCGTGTCTTTATCAGTGAGCAGGGCAGTGACTTATCGGCTCGTATCAGCGCTGATATGATTATGCCACATGTGGAACGTTTGGATAAAAACCGTGCTCGCCAAGTGATTAAAGTGCGCGGCGATGTGATAGAGCAGCGTTATTACGAAGCCGAAGACATCGCCCGTCAGCAAATCGCTGAGATTGGTGAGCAAGCAAGCGCGCGCTTTAGCCAGCAGTGGTCACGCGAGATCAAACGTCTCAAGCACTTGCAAACCATCAATCCAAACGTACGCCCTGAAGAAATTGAACGCTTAGAGCAGCTCAAGGCTCAAGGAGAGCAAGCGCTTGGTAATTTATCGCTAGTGCCGGACTCTATTCGCGTACTGGTCGCAGTGAAGCCATAAACTTTTAGATGATTGTCAAAAACGAGATGTTGTTAGACATCTCGTTTTTTTATGAATTAGATTGCTTGAATCAATGTATTAAGTGCGATTTGTCTCGTACAAATAGTTAAGCAATACTTATGAGTAAGCTGACAGTAACTAGTCAAAGCCAACAATATTGGGTAAGATGTTTACCTTTTCTATCGAAAATGAACAGATAGCCATGGCCTGATGAGCTATGGCTGTGTGTTTGTTCTAAAGTCTCCCTTGTGTATTTCCGCAAGCGATCTCATATTATTTTAAATTCAAGCGCAGCGTCTATATGGCATCGAGATTATAAGATGCATATGTTCGGATGCTAAGCATGTTTGATAAAAATAAGGAAACATATTG
Organism: Psychrobacter sp. Ps6; assembly: GCF_022129235.1. Classification (GTDB taxonomy): domain Bacteria; phylum Pseudomonadota; class Gammaproteobacteria; order Pseudomonadales; family Moraxellaceae; genus Psychrobacter. Next base: position 144,347 of record NZ_JADQAI010000007.1, read on the forward strand.
TCATGTCCGATAATTCACAACTGATTGATGAGCTGCTGGCTACAATCGCGCTTATTGAGGTTACCCCCGATGTCTTTGAGGGTAAGAGCCATGATTATGTGGGCAGTCGTATATTTGGTGGGCAGGTACTGGCCCAAGCGATCATGGCAGCAGCGCATACATTAGATCAAGACAAGCCTTGTCATTCGTTGCATGGGTATTTTTTGCGCGGTGGTGATATCAATCAACCAGTGATATATCAAGTGCGCCGTCTGCGTGATGGTCGCAGTCTATCTGCCCGTGAAGTGACGGCTATTCAGTACAAAGAAGTGCGTGGTAAGCCGCCGATTGAACAGGTGATATTTTCAATGATTGCCTCGTTTTCGCCAATGGAGGATGGTCTTGCGTATCAAGAAGATATGCCTGTCTATCCGCCGCCAGAAGATCTATTGACAGAGCAAGATTTAAAAGAAGAATACGTGGGCAAAGTACCAGATGCGCTCAAAGCACGGTTTATGCGCCGCCGTCATGTTGAGATAAAACCTGTCAAGCCGCGCAATCCGATCAATCCAGAACCAATGAAACCTAAGCAAGCCAACTGGCTACGCATCCATAAGCTCGGCAATCAGCCCATTGCTATTCAGCAGGCGCTTTTGGCGTTTTCTTCTGATTTTTACTTGGTCGGTACAGGGCTGATGTCACATGGCGTGAGCTTTATGACCAGTGGATTACAAGCTGCTAGTATTGATCACTCTATGCATTTTCACCGTGAGTTTGATTTAAATGACTGGCTGCTCTATGATATGTGGAGTGATACCACGTCCAACGCGAAAGGGCTGAACCATGGTCAGTTTTGGCAAGATGGCAAACTGGTCGCCACCGTGCAGCAAGAAGGCCTGATGCGCTTGCGTGTGCCGAAGTCTTAAAATCTAGTCTTAGAATTTAGCCTAAAAATCTTGTCTTAACATTTAGACGGATATTGGAGAACCTTGATTGATAAAAAGTTCTAAGCCCTACCTTTAAAGATACTTTAAAAATAGCGCTTAGCGTTTTATATTAATATCAATGTCTAATTATCGCTTCTAGATTTACCGCTCAATAATCTTTTCCATCGCGCGAGGCAGACCCAAACTGTCTCGCGCTGTTTGTTCTGTTAGCCATTTAAAATCAATCTCGGCTGCTGCTAGTTTCTTGTTGAGTGCTAGTATTTGCGCGTTATCGACGGTTAATTTACGCGGTGTTAAATACCAATGGAAATGCGTCAATGAGTGCTTAATAGGGGCGTCATCTAATAATGTATTGCTAACTGATTCGGTTACCAGTTCATTCTTTATTAGCCATTCATTGATAATTTGCTCAGCTGTGGTAAATTCTGCCTCGTATACTTTTTCATTACTGCGTATATCACCTGATGGCTTACCCTCGTCATTTTCTGATTTTTTAGTAGCAGTCTTACCATTCGCTTTACCGTCGACTTTTTCGACAAACTGTAATGGTAAGCTCCATAACCCACCCCAGATACCATTGTCAGGGCGTTGTAGCCATAGTATCTCACCGTCTACGCTTTCTATCAGCAACGCATCGCTAAACTTACTCGGTTTGGGCTGTTTTTTTGCTTTGACGGGGTAATCAGTCTCGCGTCCCTGTGCATGGGCTAGGCAGTCGTCTTTTAATGGACATAACAGGCAAGCAGGCTTGCTACGGGTACACAATGTCGCGCCCATATCCATCATGGCTTGCGCAAACAATCCTGAGTTCTCTGTCGGTGTTAGGCGTTCTGCCAATGCCCATAGCTCTTTGGTTGTAGCAGATTTAGTGATATCGCCGTCAATGGCTGCCCAGCGCGTCAATACCCGTTTGACATTGCCATCACAAATGACGCCATAACGGTGCAATCCCATCGCCATAATCGCCCCAGCAGTTGATGGGCCAACGCCAGAAATCGCCTCCCAACCTGCGAGCGTCTGCGGAAACTCGCCTGTCTCATCAATCACTGCAACCAACTGCTTCGCTCCTTTATGCAAATTACGGGCGCGCGCATAGTAGCCCAGCCCTGCCCAATGCTCAGCAACCATATCCCATTCTGCTGCGGCCAGATCTTGTACGGTTGGAAAGGGGTCCATAAAGCGTGCAAAGTAGGGCAGTACGGTGGTAACCTGCGTTTGCTGGAGCATGACTTCAGATAACCAAACGATATAAGGATTGGGTGTATCAGTTTGATGCTGTTGCCACGGCAAGTCATGACGACCATTTTCGGCAAACCAATCGAGTAGGCGCGGAGCAAAAGAGTTTAGAGATGACTCAGGTTGAGAGAATAAAGTAGGCAAGAATAATCCTTGTCAATTAATAAAAAATATTAGACCATAAAAGGTTAACTAATTTATGGGGTGGGCTGACTCGCTATGCAATGGTTTGTTATTTTTAAGGAAAAGCATTAGTTAGTTATTATGTGTTTTGCACTTTCGGTTTGATAATAAGTAAAACCAATGTTTTCATTAATGGTTTAGGAGATAGTATCTTGTCAGCACAAACCTTTTTCGTTTGGGATATTCATCAAATTACTTGTACACCAAGTAAAGACAGTTCGTGGGAGCAAGCAACTCAAGACTTTGAAGCTTTGCGTCATCAGCCAGTGGATACTATCAGCCCAAATATCATTGAGCTGGCAGATCGTCTCGTGGACGAAGCCAGAACCTCGGATTATTCAGAAGTCTTTTATGAAGCCTACGTAAATACAAATTTAGAGATGAAAACACATCCTAAGACCGCTTGCGTCGCCATACCCACACCTGAAGCACTGCACGGTGAAGCGCTAGATGTTATCGCCCCTTTATGTGAAGAATTAGGGCTAGTGTTTTATGACACGCGGGGTATGGCCGCCTATCCAGATGGTACGATCTATCCGCCTAACATCGCACGAGGGATGACACTGCTAAAAGAAAAGCGGGCGCTTGCAAAACAGTCCGCCGATATTTATAAGCCAGAGGCACAGGTTCCTAGAGATAGAGAGGACTTTGAAAAAATACTGCACCCATTCATGCATGATTGTTTAGAACGTTATGGTTATCAGTGTAGTCAAGTAACAAGCGTTAAAGTTATTGACTCTCTTGAAGTCGATGGTTGTACCAAGGCCATGCCTTATGGTCATGTGCGTCTAACCGGAGGAGCGGAAGGTAAGAACGGCTATTTTAGATTAAAAATTCATGCGTATTTTGTATCACCAGTGTTTGAAGAGATTTATGACAAAGTATCGCCGCCAACTGAACTTAGACAGCAGTTTCCTTATTTAAAGCTACATTACATTAATGTATGCGATAGAAGCTTTACAGATAAGCAAAAACAGATTCCTGAATTTATCAATACTGAGTTTACCAGTAAACTGGATGAAGCAGATAAAATAGACAGCTATAATCAACTTTTTTTATTACTGCATGATAGGATTGCAAGAGGGCACAGCTATGGTGAGAGTGTGGATAAACACCTTATTTTAGCCAAACTTGCGGGTCGAGAGGACTTCGATGAGTTGGTTATACAGTATCGTGATCTGATAGATAACTCACCAAACGAGTATGCTAAGAATAGAATGAATAAGCGCTGGGATAGACTTTTAGAGATTTTATCTACCGTAGAGCCATTGGAGTAACCAGTTATGACTGAATATACTTTGTTTTATATTTGGGATGCAAGTTTGGGTGATGGTGATGAGTATCTACCAGACTCATATGATAGCGCTGGTGTATTACTACCGCAGCTGCTAGAGATAGAAGTCAGCGCTCATAGCGAAAACATATTCGAGTTTGCCACTGAGCTACAGCAATTTGCCCATGAAGGTGATTTATCATTCGAGCTCTCATTAGCATTTGGAGCAACGGTCGCTCATGTACAGCTACAAGATACCTTTGCTGTCTCTCTGCCGCTGCCAGATAGTAATATGCAAGAAGCTGCTAGAGTAATTGCACCATTGGCAAAGAAACATGGGTTGGTGTTTTATTATTTGCTAGGGTTGGTTTCTTTGCCTGACGGGAAAATTTTCACTTCTACATGATTGGTCTTACGTTTATTAAACCTACTTCCTATTCTTCCGCGTTTTTAGACGACGTAAGCGTTTTTCTTCCTCGCGTGCTTTCTTCTTCTCTTCAGCAGCGATGCGTTGTTCTGCGACCACGATTTCTTCAGCTTCTATCATCGCTGGTGTTTCTAGCGTGATGCGACCAATCTTCGCGCTACGCAGCTCGTTAATGAGAATTTCAGACATGCGGTAGGTGTCGACTTGATTGCCCGAACGTACACAGCCACGGTTACGACCAGCCATTTCAAAAAACTCCCAGTCAGTTTTCGGCAGTTCTTCAATTTTATAGCGAGTTTTTAGCAGCTCAGGATAGGCGTGCATCAAATACTCAGCGGTATAGCTTGCCACATCAGCGAAATCAAAAGCCGTATCACGGATACCGCCCGTCGCTGCTAGACGATAGCCAGAGTTTTCGTTTTCAACCTTTGGCCATAGCATACCGGGTGTGTCATAAAGCATGATGTCATCGTCAAGTTTAATGAGCTGCTGCGACTTGGTCACGGCTGGCTCATCACCCGTCTTTGCCACAGCGCGTCCAGCTAGCGTATTAATCAACGTAGATTTACCCACGTTTGGAATACCCATAATCATCGCTTTGATTTGACGACCTGTTCCCACTTTATTAGGTACGAGATGCTTACAGATGGCGATGATACGTTTTACATCATTGGCTTTTTCGGTATCGCAAGCAATGGCTTTGACCCCATCTTGCTGCTCGAGATAATCCATCCATGCTTGCGTCAAATCAGGATCGGCAAGGTCAGCTTTATTCAGGATTTTAATCACAGGTTTTTCGCCGCGTAGTGCTGCGACCATTGGGTTTTCACTACTATAGGGGATACGCGCATCGATAACCTCGATGACTACATCCATCTGCGGCATAATTTCTTTGATTTCGTTACGGGCTTTGTTCATATGCCCAGGGAACCACTGAATACTTGCTCTCTTATCCATCTGCTTTCATAACCTTTTATAAAAAATGCTAAAAGTAAAACAATCAACGTCTACTTTCTAATGGTGTCCAGTTTACTACAGAACCACCTTGCTCACGGCACAATTTCACCCAACCAGTTTTGTCATCACGCTTGATTTTGGTCTTCTGTTTCCTCATGCGCTGGTGGTAATGGGGCAAGGTAACCAATTAATAGTATTAAGCTACCTGCGCCAAGGAAGGAAATCACTCGCCAAATTGCCTCGGTCTGTGACAAATCGACCAAGACCAGCTTGAGTACGACGATACCTAATAATCCAATACCCATAAACCAAAGCGCGCGCTGCCAATAGCGACTAGCCATGATGGTGGCGACCAATGCCAAGAGCGTCCATAAAATCGTCAATCCTGTTTGTACTTGCTCGCTACTCCATGCACCGCCCTGAGTACCGTCCCAAAGTGGCGTACCGATAAAGGCATGTAGCGTTCTGACCAACATGCTGGAAATTAACCAAAAGCTGATCAGTCCCAATATGATTAGCAGGTTCTCAGCGGTAAATATGCGCTTAGATTTGGCAGTTGCACTTGCTTCGATAAGTATCTCGTCGCGGTTTTTTTGGCTTATATAATAGAGACTAAAACCAACCAACAGCGTCAGCCATGAGGTGATGTCGTATAGGTTAAATAATGGAAAATAGGGCAATCCCCAAATCACACCATCATATGACCAATTGGTAAGAACAACCCACAGTAAAGCAATGGGAGCAAAGATGGCAGCACATCCTAATAGTGCCTGTTGCCAGTCAAACCAATACAGCAGACCTTTTTCTGAAACTTTGTTAGTCGATGTATTTTCTGCATTTTTTCTCATATAACGATGATTGAGCCATAACCCAAATAGTATGAGTACCGCTGAAAACAAGATAGCCATCACACCATCAGAGTCTGGTAGGCCATAATGCGCCGCGGCAGCAATCAGTAACAGCCCAGTACCGAGCCAGCTTACCTCAGTGTAATGTGCCGTATTTTTAGTATCAGACCATGTTTTTAGCCATAGCTGGCCTATCAGTAACCAGCCAATTATCAAACCTATGAATACCAACCACTCCGCTGTTACCCATGTTAGATTTCGCTCGAATTTTTGTGGCAGTTGCAGCACTAGCATGAAGTAGAACAGGGCTAGTAATCCACGACTCAGCTGTCTAACTTCCGCCCACGGACGATAGCGGTTGATGACCCAATAGGCGGCCAGACTGATGAGTGCTGACAGCGCAATGACTGTCGTATCTGATTGCCAACTATCAAACCAATGATGCAAATCAAGTATCAGCACTTGCAGCATCCACGCTATCGCCGTCAATGTTAAAAACTTTATCAGTCTAGGACTGTGCCAAACGAGTTTGAACGCATAGCTTTGATGATTGATAGCGTTCAGCCATGGCTGTGCTGCTTGATCATTGATACCCAGTGCATGAGCGTAATTGGTCATCGTATCTGATGGGTTGTCACGCTTTTGTACCTTTGTGGTAGAAGGCGTTATAGCGTCACGATTTTGACTATTACTGTTATCTAGCTTATTCATCAACATCGCAAGGGAGTTGCTAGCGCGTAAGATAAAGGCTGTCGCCAGATAAGCAATTGCTGAAATACTAAAGGCTAAAACTGGATAGTCGTTGCTAGAGAATATCGCTGTGGTCACGAGCATACCGATACTGACGAGCTGTAATAGCAAGCCGAATAACACCGACCATGACCGCAGCGAACGCCTGCCAAACCATACCAGAGCAAGTCCCTGTACTGACCAACCAAAAGCAATCCATTCCGCATCTAGCGCCAGCGGAATCACCAGTGCCAAAAACCCAAATCCTAAAGCCAGCATGCCTTCAGTGATTAAGGCATAGCGCTCACTACGCTGGATAAACAACCAGCCCAGTCCAAGGTAAACAGTCGCTAAAATCGCGCTAGTGATGGTCAGGGCATTAGGAATCTTATCGAGCAAAGCAGAAAATAAGCCGAAAGACAGCAGCGGTACTGAAAACAGTAAGCCAGTATCGATGGGAAATAAATAGGTATCGTTACTTACAGTAGATTTATCTAAACTATTGATATTATTTGTACTATCTATAGGGCTAAGGGTATTTTCACTGAGTGCGTTGTAGGCAATAACTTGCTGCGCGTAACGAATGACGACAAATAAGTAAAGCAACCAATGCAATGTGATAAGTAGTACCAATGGCCAAAGCTGCGTCTCAATGATGGGATCAAGGTTCTGTGTGCTGCCCCAATAGTAGGCTAGTCCAAACGTGACAACCACGCCAAATAGATTCAGTATTTTCCACGGTCGATAATGAGCAATGACGGCAATGGTGACGTTTAGCAGTAGATAATAACTGAATAAGATAACCAAACTACCCGTATCTTCACTGGTCAAAATCGGCGCAAAAAATCCACCAGACAATGCTAACAACGCGAGCGGAAAAGCGTTTTGACGTACGGCGAGGGCAATGGTCATAGCAGACAATAATCCAAGCCCAATAAAGCTTGGAATACTCGGAATGATTTCATAAACACTGTAAGCAAAAAAGGTACTCAAATATGTAATCGCTAAGCCTGCGCCCTGTAGCGTAATCCCATACGAGAAGCGTCTTGCCGTGAGCTTTAACCCAAGTGCTGCCAACGCAAGCCCCGCGATACCAATTGCCACGAGCTTTGTGGTAATTGAAATTTCGATATATTCGCTGAGTAACCGCAGCAGTAGCACCACGCCTACTAGCAGTACCAATACGCCGACCCGAACGACGAGATTGCCACCGAAAAACCAGTTTTTTATTGAATGAATAAGCGACGTCACAATAGGTAGTGAGCGTTCATCAGGCTCAATCGGCGCATTTACTATTTTATTTTTGGTCGGAGTTGGAGTAGTAACAGGCAGTGGTGGTGGCAATGATGTAGATGACAGGGTTGAAAACGCATCTGTAGACCGCTGTTGCGAATCAAAAATTGCATCTTTAGTAGCGTCATTCTCAGGAATATTGCCTTCACTAGCGCTCGCTCGCGTATAAACACGCTCATCAGCCAAATGGGTAGATGAGGCGTTTATACTGCGATTTTTTTGCTGCTCAAGATCCGCTTGTAGTTTTATGATATCGCGGCGCAGATGCGCAATTTGCCGCTTTATCTTGGTGTATAGCGCGACTACCACGATCAATAAAATTGTAAAGGCCAGCCAACCCAACTGGGTTACCAATAGATATAACATCTTCGTCGCTCAATCTAATTGATAGTAATGTGATAATGACGTGATTTGCTAAGAAGCACAAGACCGCTCTGATTACTCACCCAAAAGGTCATTGATAAAACAAGACCCGAAATAAAAGGGCAGCTTAATAGTTAAGCTGCCCTTCTTGATAAGTTTTATACCAGATCTTTTTTATGCCAAGTTTGCTTTCATAAACTCAAGCATATTTTCCCAGCTTTGCTTAGCAGCCGCTTCGTTATAGCCAAGGTCTACTTCATTTTTTTCAGCGCGCTCATCGGCATGTGGATTGGTAAAGCCATGCTTAGCATTGTCATAGACATCGATAGTGTAATCTACGTCAGCGGCGTCTAGCTCTAATTTTAGGCCTTCGATAGCATCCATTGATACCATTGAGTCATCACGGCCATGAGCGACCAGTACTTTTGCAGTGAAGTTTTTGTCTGCTGGTTGTTTTGGCGTTGGGTTACCATGGAAGGTTGCAACCGCTTTTAGCGGCATGCCTTCGCGAGCCATGTCTAGGACAACTTTACCACCGAAGCAGTAACCGATTGCGCCTAGATTGTCGCCGTCAACTGATAACTGATCGCTAAAGTCATTCAAAATCAAGCGGCAGCGTGCCATCAGCATGTCTTGATCAGCAAGCACTTGCTCCATCCACATGTTCGCTTGTGCGGCATCGGTAGTGAGTTTGCCTTCGCCATAAACGTCCATTGCGACCGCTGCATAACCAGCTTCTGCCAAACGCTCTACTACTGATTTTGGATGATCGACCACGCCCCACCATTCTGGTGCGACCAAGATACCTGATACTGGATTATCATCAGAAGCGTTGTCTGGTAGTGCCACATAGCTGATGAGTTCAACACCGTTTTCGGTGGTACTGATTAATTCGAAAGTCTTAACTGACATATGATTGTCCTTTTTATGTTATGAGTTTTAATTATTCGTCGTTTTGATTATTTGTCTTTGTGATGGTTCGTTTTCTAACTCGTACTACCTTAACGCCCATATCTAGCAAAAACAGCTATAATAGTGTAACGCTCTTTATCAAAATGCTACTGCAACCCTATGACTATAAACTTATTAAACAAAAATGATGAACAATCAGACTTGCATTCAGGCGTCAATCCAGATGGTAAGCTTGCGCAATCGGTAAGTTTATTTCCTGATAGTGCGGATACTGATTCTAGTTCTGAGCCACTACGCCCGCAGTTTTGGTCACGATTTGCCTTAAACGAGCTAAACCATAGCGAATGGGAAGCGTTGTGCGATGGCTGCGGCAGCTGCTGCTTAATCAAATACATCGATAATGATGATGACGAAGAGCTGGTCGAGTATACCGATGTGACGTGCCAGCTCATGGACTGTGCGACAGGCTATTGCCAACATTATGCGACGCGCCAAGAGCATGTACCAGATTGTATTCAGCTGACAATGGACAACTTGCCTAATATGATGTGGCTACCATCACATTGCGCCTACAAGCGCTTGTATAAAGGGCAGAATTTACCAAGCTGGCATCTGTTATTGACTCAGGATGCTGTAGTCACCCAGCACGAGATGCGTGCGGCCAATGTGGGTGTCGCTGGCCGCTGTGTGTCGGAGATTGGCATGTCTGATGAAGAAATGGAAACACGTGTGGTGAATTGGGTGAATCCATAACTGCTATAGGGCAGGTTATCATGCTAATAAGAGCTCTGAGCCGCTGATTTGGCTTTTGCTTCAGCGCTAGATTGAGAGTCGGCCAGTAAAGGGATTGGAATATCTTGACGAATTTGCCGAGAGAACTGACGGCTATTGGCAATAGAGTGCAGGTTATCAAACCCAAGCGTCTTTGGATTGATATGGGTGCGCTCATACCACGTATCCATCGACCACGGCTGATTGTCTTTTGTTGGCGCAGCATCGAGCATACCGACATCGTATAGATAATTTGGTAACCAACCAGACACCCAAATTCGATAATCCCACGGCAAGCGATCACCACTAACGATACGCGCCATATAAAAGATAATATTAGTACAGTTACTCGTCAACGTGTTGTACCAAGCGGGTTTGTTATTTAGCTCATCAATCGCGGTCAAGTAAGACTCAAACAGCGCGCGCACCTCATGTTGCTGCAAATTGCTGATAGGAAACAGATAGACTTGCTCACCGCGTGCGTTGCTACGCGTATAGATAATATCGCGCTCTTCTGCGGCAATCAGACTCAGCTCATAACGTCTAAAAAATCCCGCCAGTGCCGAAAACGACTCGCCATTTTCTTTACGAATCTCAAATGAGAAGGCAAGTGGTCTATCGTCTTCAAAACGAAAACTGACCAAAGTATGAGCAATCAGTGGCCCCATCCAGTAAGAGTTGGTCACATCAACGCCAGAGAGTTTAGATAAATCAATCGTGCGCGTCTCCCAATGCTCTGTGGCGTCCTCGTCTGTGCGCCAATCAAAATTACGGACATTGGTTAAGGTAATCAAATCAGGGTTGGTTGCATCGCGCTCATAAGAAACTTGCTGGTCGACCTCAGCCATCCAGTCGCGATCTTGCTGGGGTTCGATAGAAAAAAACCAGCCTAGACCTATGAGCCAAGTTGCTCCGTATAAACCAATGAGGTATCTAGTCGCTGTGTTTTTAAGTGCTATATTTTTAGGCGCTGTGTTTTTAAGTGATGTATTTTTACCAACCGAATTTTTGATAATGGACGTTCTACCAGTCGATGAGACACTGAGCAGTATCTTTGTGACTGTATGCCAATAACGCGTACCAAGCAGTGCGGCTAATATACCCACGATGATGATTGTTGCAAGCCAAGTGAGTACGGAGCTTATTCCGTACTGGTACCAAATCGCTAATAGCAACCACACCGCTGATAGCAATATTGTGATAGCGATCAAAAAAATCACGAGACGATGTCGCCATGTCGGTCTTGGTGGTTTGTTATCTGCTGATCTGTTGTCCAAGTCGCGACTGACAGAATGGCTGTCTGCAAGCTGGCTGCGTGAACGCGATGATAATAAGCGGGAAAAAACGGAGCGTAGCGACATAAAGTTTGTTTTGATAAATAATGGCTTTGACCATAGCAAAGTTTATAACACACTGACAATACAATTTGAGTGAATTTGTCGTTGAATGTCGGTGAGGCTTGCGATAAAGTGAAGCTAAATTGTGCTGGTATGTCTGTTGTTTGTTACACAGATAATGATAAGCTCGCTGTTTTATTTGGCGCTTTTGTCCCCATCTATGCTCTACTTATCTTATGAACGGTTATTCTAATTGCCATTAACTAAAGAGGTTAAATCACACCACCATGTCTGACGACACTCCCAGCCCGAGTAGTTGGTCGATGCGCGGCTTAAAACGCTGGCTATCGACCGCCCCCGAAACCCGTGATGAATTGATTCGTCTGGTACAAGACTCGCGCCAGTTTTTAGAGCCCGATACGGTCGATATGTTAGAAGGCGTGCTCGATCTGCCGGCGACACAAGTGCGCGAAATCATGACACCGCGACCGCAAGTGATCGGTCTGCACGAAAGCACTAGCCTTGACGAAGTGATGGATATCATTCTTGATACGACGCACTCGCGCTATCCTGTTTTTGACAGTCAAGATGATGATGCCGTCATTGGTATCCTATTGGCAAAAGATTTGATTCCTATTCTGGTGCACATGGTACGCAACCAAGAAGACAAAATCGATAGCAAACGTCTAAAAGACTTGGTGCGCCAGCCATTATATATCAGTGAAACAGCTCGTTCTGATACCCTGCTGCGCTCATTGCAGCGCACGCAAGTGCATATGGCGATCGTCGTCGATGAGTTTGGCAACTTTGGTGGTGTCGTTACCATGGAAGATTTGTTAGAGGAAATCGTTGGTGACATCGTTGATGAGCATGATGACTTTGATGAAGACAGCGATATTAATAATATCGTCGCTGATCCCGAAAGGCCAAACACATGGCGTGTCCAAGCATCTACGGTGATTGAGGACTGTAATGATGAGCTTGGCAGTCGTTTTGATGATACCGATGTCGACACCATGGGCGGTCTGGTCATGCAAGCACTCGGTTTCGTTGGTGATTTGGAGGGCGAGAGCGTGGTGATAGATGATTGGCAAATCACCATCACTGATGTGGAAGGACGATTTATCCAAAATCTAGAGCTTACCAAAACCAATGGGGATCAGCAGATACTGATAGGCAGCCATTAATTTGCTTGTATTCCCATAATCAATAATTAGTGATAAAACATTCTTAGCAAGCTCAATAAAAAACACGATGAATAATCGTGTTTTTTGCTTTCTGTCTTTTGTATTTTGGTATGAGGTTTTCGCTACGCAAATTTACCCATTAATCGGTTTTGACTGGTATCATGGGTGGATTTTATTTGTGGTCCTGCATAAAGCATTATGCAGTCAGTTTTTGCTTGGGTTTTGTCTCAGTGCTGAGCTGTGAAATTTTGAAAAATATGGTCTTGGATAACTGCTATGCGTCTGTCTACTGTTGATTTACAAAAACGCCTGAACCCTGAACAGCCAAAAGGCTTACATCTGGGACTGGCGGTACTGATCGCTTTGTTGGCAGGAGGCGCTTTCACACTTGCGCTCGCGCCTTACGGTATTTGGCCAGTTGCGTTGGTATCACCTGCCATTTTGTATGCGCTATTGATGCCAGAGATGACAGGTCGCCGCGCCTTTCTCATTGGGCAGGCATATGGTACGGGGCTTTGGTGTGTTGGTGCGTTTTGGCTATACACATCTATCCATGTCTATGGTTCGACGCCCGTATGGCTTGCGCTGATTATGATTGCGCTGATGGGTCTCGGCATGGGGTTATTCCATGGCTTTTTGGCGCTGATTTTTAATCGAGTGGTTGGCAAGCAGCCATTATCTTTTGCTGCGCTTTGGATACTCCAAGAGTGGATGAAAACGTGGCTATTCACTGGTTTTCCTTGGCTATTCGTCGGTTATGCATTTACTGAGCAATATTGGTTGTCATCCTTGGCGCCTGTTGCGGGTGTTTTTGCGGTTTCTTTTGTGGCGGTGCTACTGGCTGCCAGTCTCGTTGAGCTGTTGCGTCGCCGCGCAGGCTATATGATTCCGTCGATAGCCTTGTTGGTTGTTAGCTGCTCGCTATGGCTGATCAATCCGCAGTGGACCAAACCAAAAGGCACGCCTGATTTATCAGTGTCTTTAATTCAAGGCAATATCCCGCAAGATCTAAAATGGCTTACCGAGTATCAAATAGAAACCCTAAAAATCTACGCAACCTTGACTCGCGACGAGTGGGGACGTGACATTGTGCTGTGGCCTGAGTCATCGATTCCGATGTTTCAGACAGAAGCGGTCGGTTTTATCAATGAAATGGTAAAAATGGCCAAAGAGACAGACACGACATGGGTGACGGGCATTCCTTATAAAGACGAAGCAGCATTTGATGCCAGTAAAGATAAATATGCGCCGTTTTATAATAGTGTGGTTGCGCTAGGGGCTCAGGCAGATGGTTTGTATAAAAAACAACGTCTGGTACCTTTTGGCGAATATATTCCGTTTGAAGGTGTGCTTGATATCCTACCAAATCTGGCAGGCAGCCAAGATATCATGAGCTATAGCCGCGGCAGTGATCATCAGTCACCACTGCGTGTACGAGGCCATAACTTGGGTGCGGCTATCTGCTATGAAGTCGCGTATCCAGATACCACGCGCAAAAACGCGATTGGCACAGACTTTTTGTTGACCATCTCAAACGATGCGTGGTTCGGTACGTCGGCAGGCCCGCTACAGCATCTGCAAATGGTACAGATGCGTGCATTAGAGAATGGTCGCTGGTTTATGCGTGCGACCAACACGGGGGTGACAGCTATCATCGATCATAAAGGTCGCATCGTAGCGCGTGCTCCGCAGTTTGAGCGCACTGTACTACGCGGTAATATACAGGCACGCGTTGGTAATACGCCGTTTATGCGTTTTGGCCAATATCCTATTTTGTTTATTATGGCGCTGCTGCTGATACTGAGTTACTTAGGTAAGCGTCCCAAAACGTCAGTACGTTTGGGTAAATAAGATTGATATTTGCTGAATATAGTAGTCAATGACAGTTAGCAGTTTGAGTAAATAACTGTCATCAACGCTAAAAGCGAATAGTAAAATTGTTGATAATAAACCCTTTAAATACTTAAGGGTTTTCACAAATCAGTATAAATTGCGATATAATAGGTCAATATTTCAAATATTTTGTGCAAGGTGGATAAGGTATGTCAGAAGGTATCGTCAATAACAATCCAAAAAAAGAGCTGTTATACACTCTAGGTGGCATTGCCTTATTCTTAGGTATTGTCTTACTTATTGGTGTTTCTGCATTTTTGCGTCCAGCTGGTGAGCATATTACGGCTGAGCCAACGGAAACATCAGAGGCCGCTGATGAAGCAGAAGCCATTGCTACCGAAGACGCTGCTGCCCCGACTGAAGCAAATGCTGAAACAGCACCAGTAGATGCAGCAGCACCTGATACGGCTGCAGATGCAACCGTTACACCAGCGACAGATGCAGATAGTGCAGTTGTCACTGCAGAAGCAGGTACAGCGACCGCTTCTGGTACAGTAAGCCAAGCAGCAGTTGCCGATGCTGATTTGACTGCTGAGCAAGCGGATGGTGACTTAGATGCTGGGGATGCTGGCACTGCCGCTGATGACACAGCAGTAGCGCAGTAATTTTTGACATTGCAACTGATTGTTTATATAGCAAAAACAACTCTTAAATGAGTGGTTATCAAAGCCTCTACTAACAGTAATATCAATATGATAGGACTGCATTGAAGACCACAAAAAAGCTCGTTCTCAGCGATTGAGAGCGAGCTTTTTTGTGGGTATTTGTGTAATTTTTAGCCAACTTTTTCTTTACTTGGTTATAACCAAGTGAAACAATGTTCCGCCTATATGACCGCTTATCGGAATAATTAGGCATTTGGTCATTACCAAAATAATCTTTAAAGGAATAAAGTTGTGAGTACACAATCAAAATCAGAAGCTAGTGCGGCTGAGCTGCAAGCACTAGACAATGGCTTTATGGGACACCCTGCGCCATTACGCTCGTTGTTTTTTACTGAGATGTGGGAGCGTTTCTCTTACTATAGTATCCGTCCGCTACTCGTGCTATTTATGGTAGCAACAGTGAGTAGTGGTGGTTTTGGGTTTGATGAAGTCACGGCTTCTGCTATCTATGGTATTTTTGCCGGTTCATTATATTTGGCAGCCGTACCGGGCGGTTGGCTAGCAGATAACTGGCTGGGTCAAGAGCGTGCACTGTGGTGGGGTAGTATTGTGATTGCCCTTGGTCACTTATGTATTGCACTCTCCGCTGTGTTCGGGATGGCGTTATTTTTCGTTGGTTTGATCTGTATCGTCTTAGGGTCAGGGTTATTTAAGACCTGTATCTCAGTGATGGTTGGCGCTTTGTATCCTAAGGGTGACTCTCGCCGTGATGGCGGTTTTACCTTATTTTATATGGGTATTAACATCGGCGCGTTATTGGCTGCACTTATCGTCGGTGTGTTTAAAGAAAAAGGCATGTGGCACGTCGGCTTTGGTGTCGGTGGTTTGGGGATGCTAGTGTCTTTGCTCATCTATCGTTTTGTCGCTCAAAAGAATTTGACGCGTTTTGCGCGAGCCAAAGGTATCGATGCCGAGTGGGAACACTCCAATGACCGCTACAAAAACATTGGCCGCTGGGTAGGTGGTTTTGTTGCGCTGTTAGTCGCCATTGTGCTGTTAGTTTCTACAGGTATGGTATCGTTTAACCCTGAGCTGGTCGCAGAGTATATGACCTATATCATTGCTGCCGTCGTCATCCTTTACTTTGCCATTATGTTTATTTCACCACGATTGGATAAGACGGACAAACTGCGCTTACTGATCTGTTTTATTTTAATCATTGGCTCGACGCTGTTTTGGTCAAGTTTTGAGCAGCAGCCAACCTCTTTTAACTTATTTGCTGATCGTTATACAGATCTAAATGTTATGGGATTTGAAATACCAAGCATTTGGTTTCAGTCGTTGAACCCATTATTTATTTTAATATTGGCGCCTATCGTTAGTATTATCTGGGTCAAGCTGGGTAACCGAGGTCTTGAGCCGAGCAGTATGGCAAAATTTGCACTCGGGATGCTACTTGCAGCTGCCGGTTTTGCTTTGATGATTTTTGCATCAAAAAGTATCTTAGCGCCTGGTGCTGGCTTAGCCTCGCCTTTATGGTTGGTGGGGAGTCTGCTGTTATTGACCCTTGGTGAGTTAGCGCTTAGCCCAGTAGGTCTGTCATCAATGACCAAGCTTGCGCCAAAAGGCATGCAAGGTCAGATGATGGGATTGTTCTTTGCTTCTATTGCGATGGGTAACTTGGTCGCGGCCTTCTTTGGTGGTCATGTCTCAGCGGACAAAATCGAAGGTCTGCCGACTTTGTTTACCACTATGACGATCTTCTTGGTAGTCTCTGCCGTGATACTGCTGGTATTGGCCAAACCTATCAATAATATGCTGCAAAAAAGCGAGCACGCTGACGAGGTAAGCCAATAAAGACAGATAATTGGTGTATACAAATCCTCTATCATGCCCATAGAATCAGTCCATAACTCATGATAAGACGTGTTACCATAACTGGCAGCACGTTTTATTGTTTTAATTAGTGAGATATTTTTTAGGCTATTGAAAGCCTACATTCTGCCCAAACATCTAGTTATGTTCTGCTGCAATCCTATTAAGCGGCATCTAATAAGACGACTATTCATAGTTGCTACTCACCTCTCGATTTCTAAATAATTTATCTAAAATAAATAAGGACACCTATCATGAATAAACAAATCATTCAAGAGCGTATCGATACGCTACGCAAAACGCTAGTGGCTCAAGACCTCACTGCGATCATCGTGCCCTCTGCTGATCCACATCTGTCTGAGTATTTGCCAGAGTATTGGCAAACCCGTCAGTGGCTATCAGGATTTACGGGTTCAGTAGGGACGCTTGTCGTGACTGCTGATTTTGCTGGTCTATGGACGGATAGCCGTTATTGGGTACACGCAGCTGAGCAGCTAGAGGGTACGGGTATCACTTTGGAGAAGCTAGCGCCTGGTCAACCAAATCATATCGATTGGCTGGCCGAGCATTTGCAAGAAGGAGATAGCGTGGCAGTTGATGGCAATGTGCTCTCTATCGCTGAGCAAGATCGACTATTGAATGCATTTGATGCCAATGACATTACCTTAATCACTGAACGCGATATATTGACGAGCGTTTGGACAGATCGTCCAGCACTGCCTAATGCTAAATTGTATGCACACGATGAGCAGTTTCTTGCGCAGCCTGCGACTTCAAAACTTGCGGCAGTACGCGCAGGCATGAAGGATGCTGGCGCAACCCATCATCTACTCTCAAGCTTAGATGACATCGCTTGGCTGACGAACTTGCGCGGTGCTGATGTTGATTACAACCCAGTGTTCTTAGCACATATGTTGATTGATACAGACAGCGCAACGTTATTTGTTGATACCGATAAAGTGAGCGAAGATATTGCCCAAAGTCTAAAAGACAGCGGTATCACATTGGCTGATTACTCTGCGGTACAAGATGCATTGAGTTCGTTAACACCGGAAGATTTGTTATTATTAGACCCAAGTAAAATCGCAGTCGGCACTTTGTCCAAAATGGCAGATGATGTTGGCTTTATTGAGCAGATGGCACCGAGTACACTGCTTAAATCTGTCAAGTCTGACTCAGATATTGATCATGTGCGTGAGGCAATGCGTCAAGACGGCGCGGCTTTAGCGGAGTTCTTTTCTGAGTTTGAGCAGCGTCTAGCAGCAGGCGAGCGCCTAAGTGAGCTGGATGTAGATAGTATGCTGATAGAGGTGCGTAGCCGTCAGCCGCATTATGTATCGCCAAGCTTCCCAACCATCGCTGGTTTCAATGAAAATGGGGCATTGCCGCATTACCGCGCAACCCCAGAGAAGTTTAGCTATCTTGATGTGGCTGAGGGTGAAGGTGGTTTACTACTCATTGACTCAGGCGCTCAGTATCAAAACGGTACGACAGATATCACCCGCGTGGTCGGTATTGGACAAGTTACCGCTGAGCACAAACGCGACTTTACGACCGTACTCAAAGCCCATATTGCACTTGCCTGTGCTCATTTCCCTGATGGTATCGCCTCCCCATTGATTGATGCGATCTGCCGCGCACCATTGTGGCAGGCTCAGATGGACTATGGCCACGGTACTGGTCACGGTGTTGGGTATTTCTTAAACGTGCATGAAGGTCCACAAGTGATCGCTTATAGCGCCAGTACACCAAAAGAGCGTGCGATGAAAGTCGGTATGATTTCAAGTAATGAGCCAGGTTTGTACCGCGAGGGCAAATGGGGTATCCGTATCGAAAACTTGGTCGTGAATACACCAGTTGCCAATCCTACTGAGACAGAGTTTGGTCAATTCTTACACTTTGAAACCATTACTTATTGCCCAATCGACACGCGTTTGATCGAGCCATCACTACTGGATCAAGTCGAAATTGATTGGTTAAATAGCTATCATAGCCAAGTATATGCTGAGCTAAATGATCGCGTAGAAGGTGCCGCCCTTGAGTGGTTGACTGAACGTACCAAAGCCATCTAGTACCCAGCTCAAAACATTAACTAAAAGTACTAAAAAGCCCCGTAAATTATTTACGGGGCATTTTAATGTTTGTGCTGCAAGGCTTTTTAGAAAATAGGGGTTGTTGCCGTTAGTGAATATTTTTCTTAGCCGCGTTTTCAGTAGTAGCTGACGTATTTTGCTCGCTGAAATGCTGAGTCATCTCAGCACGTAGCCAAGATTTCAGATTTTCAGACATGAGCATCATTTGCTCACTCAAGTAGTCGTCGATTTGGTTTTCAAGCTCACGAATTAACGTTTGATCCGCCGGATCCAGCTCACTGTCTTCTAATACCAAGTTGATGGCTGCACTGGAGTTATTATTAATGTCTTTGAGATTATGATTGACCAGCGCATTAGTTTGATCGCTTATGGTTTTGCTATCAGCGTTTTTATGATCGCTAGTCTTACTCTCATTATCGGCTACTTCAGAGTCAGTTTTTTTAATTTCTGAATTGTCATCAGTATCGTTATCTGTGACGCCTTTATCAGAGATGGTTTTTTCATCCATACTGCTTTTGTCGGCTGCTAGCTGCTCATTTTTTTCTTGTTCTTTTTGAGCTGTCTCTGCTTGTTCACGTCGCGTAGCTTCTGCTTTGCGCGCAGTTTCTTCGGCCTCTTTTTTCTGTTCTTCTTCTAACTGTTGCTTTTCAGCTGCCGCGCGTTCTTGTTCTTGTTTGTCTATGATTGCCTTAGCGATGGCTTGCTCGGCATTATAGTTGTCATACAGCTCGTCCACATGGGTATCTAAGTCATGTGTATGAAAAGTGAAGCTTTCAAATACGGTATCTGCTTGCAGTAGGGTGGTGATATCTTTTAGCTCTTGGGTGATTGCGGCGCGTACTGGATCCGGTGCACACGTCCAGCGCTGATAAAACTGATGGGAAAATGAGTAGCTTGACATGGTATCTTCCATAAATGTTCCAAAAATTACCCCTTATCATACGCAAGTACGATAAGGGGCTGCAAGTGGACAAACGTAGCCAAACTGACACCAACGTTACAATGTTCAGACGTATCAAAGTGACAATTCGACAATTTGACAACGCGGTAATGCAAAAACGCGGTATCGCATCGCACGATATGCTTTTGGCTATTAGTGGTTGATAGGCCAGCGTGCAAATATCAAGGATCCATTGGTACCGCCAAAGCCGAAACTGTTGGATACAGCATATTGCAAGTTATCGACTTTACGTGATTGATTGGCCACGTAATCGAGATTGCAGTTGTCTTCTACCTCTTCTAGATTAATCGTTGGTGGCACGTGCTGATGCTGTAGGGCAAGTACGGTAAATATAGCTTCCACGCCGCCCGCTGCACCAAGTAGGTGTCCTGTCATAGATTTGGTTGAGCTCACCAAAATACTGTCTTTCACTGGTGAAAACACGGTTTCGATAGCAATTGATTCAGCGACATCACCTGCAGGTGTACTGGTACCGTGCGCATTGACATAACCGACGCTTGCGGGTTCAATCCCAGCATCATTGAGTGCATTGCGCATGGCTTTTGCAGCGCCGCTACCGTCTTCTGGTGGTGCGGTAATATGACTGGCGTCATCGCTCATGCCAAACCCGACCAGCTCTGCCAGTATGGTGGCACCGCGCGCTTTAGCGTGGGCAAGGCTTTCTAAGACGACCATGCCAGCACCGTCACCAAGTACAAAACCGTCACGGCCTTTATCAAACGGACGTGATGCTTTGGTTGGCTCATCGTTACGCGTTGAGAGAGCATGCATGGCGCTAAATCCTGCTATACCAAGTGGGCTTGAGCCTTTTTCACTACCGCCAGCCAACATCACATCGGCATCACCGTAGGCGATCAAACGCGCTGCAAGACCGATAGCGTGAGTTGCGGTAGTACAGGCCGTTGATGTCGCAAGATTTGGCCCTTTTAAGTTGTGCTTAATCGCGACCAATCCTGCTGCCATATTGACAATAGAGCCTGGGATGATAAAGGGTGAGACTTTGGCAGCCCCTTTTTCGTGTAGGGTATCGCGGCTGTTTTCGATGGTTTGGATACCGCCAATACCTGAACCCAATATAATACCAAAGCGATCTTGATCAACCCCTTGTACTGGCGCATCAGCAGCACTGACTTCATCGATAAGACCAGCGTGCTGTAGTGCCATAGAAGACGCTGCAATCCCGTAGTGTATAAACTCATCATAGCGGCGCGCATCTTTGGCGCTCATGTACTGCTTGGCCTCAAAGTCTTTGATCACACCTGCGATTTGCGCGCGGTAGCCAGTCGCATCAAAATGCGTAATCGGTGAGATACCACTGTCACCATTGAGCAGTTTGGTCCATGAGCTATCAATATCTAGACCAAGCGGTGTAATGGCACCCATACCTGTCACGACCACACGCGTAACATCAGAGCGCTCGTAATGAGGGGGTTTTTGACGCGATTTGTATACAGGAGCTGCGGTCATATTATTGGTGTCATCATTGGTGGCTTGGTCGATAGGTGAAGTGCTGTGTTGGCTCATGCGATATGTCCTATACTTACGGGTCCTAAGAGGATGGCGTTCTTAAAGTTATTATAAAACACATAGGTGCACGTATGTAAACTAAAATCTAACTGGTCAGGCAAAACAAACTTGCCCCAATACCACGCCTTTATTGGCACCAGTTACAGCAGGTAAATTACCAGTTTCACCCATTAGTGTTTGTCTGGCTAACCAAGCAAAAGCGACTGCCTCAACCCATGTTGGTGCCAGCCCTAAATGCTCAGTGGTCATCACTGTAGAGTGGGGCAGATGGGCTCGTAGACGCGTCATCAAATAGTCGTTTAATGCACCGCCACCGCAGACATACACCGAGCTGTTTTTATCATTAGTTGTAAACTTACTGATCTGGGCGCTTGCACTGATGGCGGTTAGCTCAGTCAAAGTGGCTTGTACATCTGCAGATGAGTAGCGGGTATAGACAGAAGTCTGATCGAATGTTTGTAGCTCATCCTGTAGCCAAGCCAAGTTGAAATCTTCGCGGCCAGTACTTTTTGGATGAGATTGAGCAAAAAATGGATGTGCCAAAAGCTGCTGTAATAGCGGTTCAATGATGATTCCAGACTGTGCCCAAGCACCACTCGCATCATAGCTATTATCAGTATGTAGTACTGTCCACGCATCCAATAGTAAGTTTGCAGGTCCAGTATCGTAGCCAACAACCCGATCTTTTCCGTCAGCAGGCAAGACGGTTATATTAGCAATACCGCCCAAATTTAATATCACGCGTGTGTTATCGGATGCGCCAAACAGTGCTTGGTGGAAGGCAGGAACCAATGGCGCACCTTGACCACCGACGGCCATATCACGGCGACGAAAATCACTGACAACGCTAATGCCTGTACGCTCAGCGATGATATTGGCATCGACCAATTGCAAGCTAAAACCCATCTGCGGACGATGGCGTACTGTTTGCCCATGACAGCCAATTGCCAGTACTGATTCTGCATCGATATTTGCTTGCTGTAATAAGGTATTGACTACCTCGCTGGCAAATTCCGCATATTCGCGACTTGCCCAACCAAACCAGTCAAGCTCGCTATTCGGCTCATCGGCCTCTGGTACGAGTTGATTCACACCATTGGGCTGACATAATGCCAGTAGGACCTCACGCAATCGTGGTGGGAAGTCTTGACTATACGTCGCAAGCAGCTGCATTGGCGGTTGGGTGCTGTCTTTATTACTGGTATTTTCGGTATCGCCCATGTCATTATTAAACTGACAAACAACCGCATCCATACCATCCAAGCTAGTGCCTGACATCATGCCGATATATAAGCCGTCATCAAAGCTTTCAAACACCGTTTGCTCAAGCGCATCGGTCAGTGTGGCATAGTTCGAATTATCGGAGGTCAAATCATCAATATCGTCTGAGCTATTATCCAAACCATTATTCATAAGCAAGTCTGCGAGGGCATTATGGTCAGTATCAGCAATCGATGCGGGGTTGGTCATGGCAATTTACCTTAAAAAACGCTAGTATATCCGTCAAATTCTAGCATTTTTTCCAACCTTTTGAGCTTCTAAACGTCATAAGGTGTTGAGCCAGTAACTGTCATTTATAAAAATCCTAATTAAAGCGACATATAGAGAGAACCATGACCAATCAAACTTATACCCTAGAAGAACAGCTGGCCCTTATTCAGCGCGGCACGCAAGAGATTTTATCTGAAGACGACTTAGTCGCTAAGCTAAAGCTAAATCGTCCACTACGTATCAAGGCAGGCTTTGATCCGACCGCGCCTGATCTGCATTTAGGTCATACGGTACTGATCAATAAGCTTAAGCATTTTCAAGATTTGGGTCATGAGATTTATTTTCTAATCGGTGACTATACCGCTAAAATTGGTGACCCTTCTGGCAAAAACAGCACGCGTCCGCCATTGACTGATGAGCAAATTAAAGCCAATGCTACGACCTATGCTGAGCAAGTATTCAAAATCTTGGACAAAGAAAAAACCCGCGTGGTCTTTAACTCTGAGTGGTTTAAAGACATGAGCGCCGCCGATATGATTCAGCTTGCGAGCCAGCAGACGGTCTCGCGTATGCTTGAGCGCGATGACTTCTCGAAACGCTATGCCTCGCAAACGCCTATCTCAATTCATGAGTTTCTCTACCCGTTAGTGCAAGGCTATGATTCTATCGCGCTAAAAGCGGATGTTGAGCTTGGCGGTACGGATCAAACCTTCAACTTGTTGATGGGTCGCACATTGCAAGGACGCTATGACCAAGAGCAACAAGTTTGTATTACGGTGCCGATCTTAGAAGGACTGGACGGTGTCAATAAAATGTCCAAATCACTCGGCAACTATGTCGCCATCTATGATGCGCCAGGCACCATGTACCAAAAAATTCTATCGATGCCAGATACCTTGATCCATCGCTACTTTGAGTTTTTAAGCTTTAAGCCAATGGAAGAAGTGGAAGGCTTAATGCGTGAGATGGAAGACGGGCGTAACCCACAAGAAATCAAACGTGTCCTAGCCGAAGAGCTAATCGAGCGTTTCCATGATGCTGATGCGGCTGCAAATGCGCACAAATCAGCGGGTAACGTCTTAGCAGATGGTGAGTTGCCAGTGGATTTGCCAGAAGTGACATTGACGCTTGAGGACGGTCAAGAGGCCTTGTTTATCACACAGATATTAAACCAAGCAGGTTTGACTAAAAATAGTGCAGCGGCTAAAGACATGATTAAGCGCAACGCGGTCAAAGTCGATGGCGAAGAGGTCAATGCTGGCTTTAGCTTAAGCTCAGGTCAAACGGTTGTGATTCAAGCAGGCAAGAAAGCCTATGCAAAAGTGACGGTTGCTTAAGTGATTGCTCAATCTGTCATAGCGAGTAAATAACCAAGCATAAAGAGTAAACTGTAATAATGACAAATCAAGCTACCATAACCCAAGGCATCTATCGCCATTACAAAGGTAACCTTTACCAAGTGTTACATATCGCGCAGCATTCAGAGACTGAAGAGTCGCTCGTGGTCTATCGTTGTCTGTACGGTGAGTACGGCGTGTGGGTACGCCCACTTGCGATGTTTGCTGAGACGGTCACCGTTGATGGCAAAGAGATTCCAAGGTTTGAATTGATTCAACCCTTAAACGATTAGTGCTTAATAACGATCAAACATTAATTTCAGAAAATAAAAAAACGACCCGTTGAGGTCGTTTTTTTATTATATATATAGACAGTCAATTAGCTATTCAAAAAGGCAATCAATGTTTTATTAAACTCTTCGCTATGGGTTACATTGATACCGTGTGGACCACCT
Organism: Psychrobacter sp. Ps6; assembly: GCF_022129235.1. Lineage (GTDB taxonomy): Bacteria > Pseudomonadota > Gammaproteobacteria > Pseudomonadales > Moraxellaceae > Psychrobacter. The sequence goes on from NZ_JADQAI010000007.1 coordinate 169,026, forward strand.
TCAACGACATGCAGTTTACTGTCTGCAATCATATCGTGAGAGCGTTCACCGCTTGCTTCAAACGGAACGATTTGATCCGCATCACCATGTATGACTAAGGTTGGTACATCAAACGCTTTTAAGTCATCGCGGAAGTCGGTATAGCTAAACGATTTGACGCAATCAAAGGTTGCTTTAGCAGAAGCGAAAGCAGCGATATCGCGGTTGTATAAGCGCATAGGCTTACTGACCAGCGACTTACCGTCTTTTGGCGTAAAGAAATTCTTGGTGAAGTCGTTTAAAAAGTTAATACGATCATCGCTGACGCCATCCAAGAACCCTTGAATATCTGCTTCTTCAAGACCGCCATCAGGGTTGTCATCTGCCTTAAACAGGTACGGCGGAACAGCAGAGGCAAGTACCGCTTTGCTGACACGCTCTGAGCCGTATTTACCCAAATAGCGAGCCACTTCGCCGCCGCCCATAGAAAATCCAACGATAGTCGCATCTTGTAAATCGAGCGCTTCCATTAGACCTTTTAAATCTTGAGCTAGGGTATCGTAATCATAGCCATTCCATGGTTTGGACGATTGACCGAAGCCGCGTCTATCATAGGTAATGACTTGATAGCCAGCTTCGACTAGCGCAGGCAGCTGCGCTTCCCAAGCGCGTCCACTAAGTGGCCAGCCATGAATGAGTACGACAGGTTTGCCAGTACCTTGGGTTTCGTAATAGAGTTCGACCGGTTGATCGTCTTGTGTTGCAACGGTAGCGTAGGGCATGATCTTATCCTTTTGATATTATTATATTCATATATTTTTATGTTGATGCTTGTCAGTAACTACTATTCGCAGTGATTGGCATCAGTTTTTTAGTATAGAATCAGCCCAAGTTAATTACTATGACAGGTTGTAAAGTTATAGTAGTAATTATAAAGTGGTTGTGTAAAATCCTAGTCAATCTTGTAGAAATTCTTTTAGTATCTTATGAAATTGCAATGGCTCATCTATTGGCACGGCATGTCCTGAGCGTGGCAGAATAACGTCACGAGCATTGGGTAGCATACGTGTGATTTCTTGCTGCCATTTGGGGTCATAGAGTTTTGATTGTCCACCAATGAGACTGACCACTGGGATGGTGACGTTCGCTATACCTGCACGAAAATCGTAAGGTATCGCCAAATATGCTTGCAGGCAGCGCATTTTATGTTGCCATGTTTGGTGATTATAAAATGCCAGCTTATGATCGTTTTGATGAGTAAGTGCTTGTACGACAGCTTTCGAGCGTGGACGGCTGACAGAGAGTAAAGAAAACAATCTTTCGACATCGGTCACATGGCGTTTGAGAGAAAACGGCAAGTGCGTAAAGTGTTCAACTTGCGCATAGGGTAGTGTCCTATCGACAATGTCTTGAAACACAGCAAACATCTCTTTTTGCCGATCCCCAAACAGTCCGCCTTGCCAATCTGGTTGATTGTGAATCACAGGGCTTTGATCGATATTCAGATAGCGACTCACCCGTGATGAACTAAAACGTTCAAAATAAGACCACATCACCAATGCACCCATAGAAATCGCGGCCACAGGTAACGACTCTATCTGCCGTTCAAGACAGACATGCTCAATTACCGCATCGATATCATCAGCGTACTGATGCACGAAATCAAACTGCGTCAACTCAATATTTTTTGCCGCACCAAAACCTCGAAAATGTGGCAAGTAAAATTCATATTTACCCATTAGTGGCAGTATAAAAGGCAAAAACTCACGTGCATCCATGCCATAAGCATGCATCATCATGACGGGTTTACCATTCCCAATGACAGACACGGGTAGCGCCGTACCATCAGCTGTCTTTATGTCAATTGTTCGTAATTGATATGATGTGAGTAGAGAAAGAAGGGGCCTTTTCATAGAATGACATCACTTTTGGTTATCAAGCCATCTTTTAATTTTTCGGGACATATCGCTACAAAATGGGCTTTACCGCGAATAAAAGGCTGCTATATTGAAGCAGTCATCTGACCATAGCATAGAATTTGACTAATGGTAAAAGCAGTAGCGATCACTGATAAGGATAGAAGGGTATGAGCAAATCGATATTTTCGTCATTGGATAGTAGCTTGTATCCACAAGTCTGGGAGCAACAGACATTTATCAGTCCACAAGCGCTTTTATTATCGATGCTAAATAATGAGGTTACGGTAGATGCCAATAGCTATTCCAAGCGACTACTGGCGAACGATATTTATCAAGAATGGATCAATGCCACGGTGTTTGGACGGTATCTGCATCGCAACTTTACCGCGTTTTATCAACAAACAGAAGACAGTTTTAATGTAGAAATGCCTGCCTTGTTTCGTCAAGAGCTGACCCGTCATGCGCAGTATATGCCATTAGATCAGGTACTGTTCTTTGCAGGAGAGATGCCCAAAGTGGTACGACAAACAAAGCTACTCACCACCACCGTAAATCCAGCCACGGCAATCATTAACGCGCAAAAAGTGGCGACCCATCAGGTTTCTCATTCAAAGATGATTGTTAATCAAATCACCATCGTCGGTAAGCAAGTATTAGGGTTTCCGATACGTCATAATAAGCGCACTAGCGAGCGCTTACGCAATGAAGTATTGATTATGGACTTTCAGGACTTGCGCTTGGTCAATGAGGTCACGATTGAGGACATAAAAAAAAGCAATATAGAGACATCTATATTGCTTCGGTCTTACGAGTTACGCTGATTGTTAAATAGATGCGCTTTTAACTGTCTTTTTTAGCCACCGTCAGACCGTTATAGGTTTGTGCGACTGGCATCACTTCCAAACGATTGACATTGATATGCGCAGGCGATTCAATCAACCACAATAATATATCGCCGATATCTTCACCTGTCATGGTCTTAAAGCCATCATAGACTTTAGCCGCTTTGTCATCATCACCATGATAGCGCACGTTTGAAAACTCAGTACCCGCAACTACGCCCGGTTCAATATTGGTCACACGCACCTGCGTACCGATAAGATCAGCACGTAGATTTAGGCTAAATTGTTTGACAAAGGCTTTGGTTGCGCCGTACACATTGCCACCAAAGTATGGCCAGCTACCAGCAATCGAGCCGACATTGATGACATATCCGCTATCGCGCTCAACCATTGCTGGCAAGACGGCATGAGTCAATGCCATTAGACCTTTAACATTGGTATCCGTCATGCGCATCCAATCATCGAGACTGGCTTTGTGGGCAGGCTCTGTACCGAGTGCCAATCCTGCATTATTGACCAAGACATCAATCTGTTTAAAGTCATCAGGCAAGTCAGCAATGATTTGCGGGATAGAATCCGTATCGCTCACATCCATCACCACAGGCAAAAACGCATCACCCAAAGTATCTGCCAAAGCATTTAGCTTATTGATACGTCTAGCGCACCCAACCACGCGATGACCATTCGCAACCAAACGCTCTGCCAGCGCTTTACCAAAACCTGCGCTTGCTCCTGTAATCAATACGTTCATGATTTGTCCTTATTGTTGATGCTGCATGTTTCTATCATAACCTTGATGACGGCTTTTTTATCCTAATGCAACTTATCTATTTGATAATTGCTTACCAAAAATCTTATCACCAGCATCGCCTAGACCTGGAATGATGTAACCATGCTCATCTAAATGGCTATCTAATGCAGCGGTATAGATAGTCACGTCAGGATGTGCTTCATTGACCAAGCGTACGCCTTCAGGTGCAGCCACGAGTACCAATGCTTTAATATTCGTACAGCCGTTTTTCTTTAGCATCTCGATGGTCGCAACCATTGAGCCGCCCGTGGCTAGCATTGGGTCAATGATAAGCGCAGGACGTTTATCCATGTGGCTAACAAATTTTTCAAAGAAAGGGACTGGCTGTAAGGTTTCTTCATCGCGCTGTAGACCGACTACAGAAATCTTAGCAGTAGGGATCAAGTCGAGCACCCCGTCAAGCATGCCAATACCTGCGCGTAGAATCGGTACGATAGTTGCCGTTTTACCAATGATTTGCTCACCAGTGATTTCGCCACACCAGCCTTGCATTGGGAAGGTTTCAATTTCAAAATCGCGGCTTGCTTCATAAGCCATCAAGCGCGCAAGCTCTTTGGTTAATGTACGAAATTTATAAGTACTACAGTCTTTTTCGCGCATGAGGCTGAGTTTATGACGGACTAGTGGATGATCGATTACCGTAATTTTTAAATCGCTGTTTAAGTCACTCATAGAATCTCTCTCGGTTTCTTGTCTGATGCTTGCGCAGTTACTGCGGTTGCTATTAGTATAAAAGATACAAACACTTACCGCACTTTAACCATATCTTTAGCTCATAAATAGTAAAGTTAAACTCTTCATAATCAAGCTAATAAACTACTCTATGACAGTGCTCATTTATCGCCATGACAATATTTGCGTTCACAGCTGCCATCAAAGCCTAAGCAATTCAGGCTAAGTAAAATGATATTGCGCTATTTGAGTCAACTGATTGAACCGACTAAGTTTGACTATATAACGTGATTATGAGTGAGGTAGTGTTTAGACTTGCTATGATACCAAAAAAACTGCTTTTCTGATGAAGAATATCATGACTATAAAAACACCAAGCACCCAAAAAACTGCTGATACTGAATCGAAATTGTCTGATAGCAAAGCCACAGAGGTTGAAAACCACCCCTTTGAGCCTGTCTTACCGGCCAATGCCACGGTCATGATGATGGGCACTTTTCCACCGACGGCTGATAAGTGGGCAATGAGCTTTCATTATCCCAATTTTTACAATGATATGTGGCGTATCTATGGCGGAGTATTCTTCGATGACGCTGACTACTTTAGAGTAGGCGATGAGAAGCGCTTTGACCCTGAACGCATTCGAGATTTTATGTTTGAACGTGGCATTGCTTCTTGTCCGACAGTCAAGCAAGCTATTCGAGAGACTGGCAATGCTTCGGATAAAAATCTAACGGTAGTCACACCCGTTAATTTAGATATTATCTTGCCGCAAGTACAAAAAGTGAAGACCTTATTTACCACGGGCGGTAAAGCGACAGAGGTACTGCTAGGGTTATTAGACGAGCCAATTGCCAAATCAAAGCATCCAAAAACCAATCAAAGGATGGATTACCCTTATCAGTGGCAAAACGATGAACAAACTACTGAAGTTAATAATTTGACCTTATATAGATTACCATCGACCTCACGTGCCTATCCGTTATCGTTGGATAAGAAAGTCGCTGCATATAAGGCGTTTTTTGAGAGGGTGGGTAAGTTGTAATATAAAAGATAATTCTTTATAGATGGATGTTAGAAATAGAGAAGCTTATGCAGTCAGTAAAACCCGATAATATATCTGGCAGGTCGATTGTTCAGAGCGCATCTCCAACTACCCATCAATTATCTTAAATTATTAAATATCTAACCTATTGAAAAAATTACCATTTTTACATTCTGCTAAAATAATTCCAAAAACATTAATAAAACAGGTTGACACAAAAATTAAACCCTCTATAATACGC
>NZ_JADQAI010000013.1 GCF_022129235.1 Psychrobacter sp. Ps6
AAATAAGCATCTAAGTAGATCAAACGGCTGATTACTGTTTTTTAAAATTAAAATCCTTATTCAAATCAACAGTAATAAAGTGCCCTAAATTAAATGTTCAATTAAGCTAAATTGATAGAAAACTTAGTGACACATTTCGGCATTACATTAACATAACTACAACTAAATTCGTTACGGCTATCCAAGAACTCAATAGTTTATATTTACGTTTGATATATTGAACAATATGTGTTGAAAGCCAAAAGAGACAAGCGGTTCACGCTAATGAGTGCCATTTATCATTTATATAATCGTTGGTAAAAGTTATAAAAATGATAATTAAAGAAGAATATATAGAATAAAAAAAGCGCCTTATAGCTAAAATAAGGCGCTTTTTTATTGGGGGGGGCTTGCTTATCGTTGAGGATGTTCCGCGTGATGTTTTTCACGTAATTTTTGGCGTAATACTTTGCCGACATTGCTCTTTGGTAGGTCACTCACAAATTCAATATAACGAGGGCACTTATAACCAGTCAGATTGTCTAGGGCAAACTCTGTAATAACTTCTTTAGTCACGTTATTGTCTGCAGGAACAATATAAATTTTAACCGCCTCACCCTGACGCTCATCAGGAATACCAATTACAGCACAGTCAATCACCCCGTCGCAGTCTAGCATCACAGATTCAACCTCATTTGGGAATACATTGAACCCTGAGACCAATATCATATCTTTTTTGCGGTCTAATAAGGTAAAGTAACCTTTTTCATCCATACTCGCGATATCACCAGTGCGGAAATAACCGTCACTCGTGAAGTCATTAGTACTGTCTCTATTATAGTATCCTGATGTCACATTAGGCCCTTTGATACACATTTCACCCGCTTGGTGAGTACCCACACGCTCGCCATTTTCATCAATGAGGATAATGTCGACGTTCGGTACTGGGATGCCGATAGTACCGTTGAATTTGTCATCGGTGACGAGGTTGGCAGTACCACCAGCGACGCCCTCAGTCATGCCCCAGCCTTCAACCATAGGGCAGCCTGTGACCTCTAACCAGCGCTCTGCTGTTTGTTTGGTGGCTGCCATACCACCCGCTTGAGAGATGCGTAGGGGTGCAAAATTCAAGTTTTTGAAGGTTGGCGTATCAAGCAATCCTTTGAAAAGGGTATTGACCGCAGGGAAGATATGAAATGGCTGCTTGGATAAAGTTTTGACAAATCCTGGCATATCACGCGGGTTAGGTATCAATATAAAGGTATAGCCCGAGCGCATACCAAGTAAGCTCAGCGAAAAAGCAAAAATATGATAGAGCGGCAATGCCATGACCATATTGATATATACCTCATTGATATCTGAGGTCACCGGGCGATACCATGCTTCTGCCATCAATGCAGCGGAGACAATATTGCGCTGGGTCAGTATCGTGCCCTTAGACAGTCCTGTAGTACCGCCTGTGTATTGCAAGATAGCTAATTGATCTAAAGACATTTTTGGCGCATGAAAAGGTAAATTTTTACCTTGCTTGAGCACGTCAGGGAATTTGGTAACTTCATGCTTTGGATCGTTGAGCTCGTATTTGGGTATCAAGCGTTTGACTTGACGGACAATGGTATTTACTAGCATACCTTTTAGGCCCATCATATCGCCAAGTTTAGATAAGACGATACGTTTGATGGCAGTCTCATCTACTACTTGCTCAAGGGCCTGCGCAAAATTGTCCACCACAAAAATCACCTGAGCACCTGAATCATTTAGCTGATGGCGTAGCTCACGACCTGTATACAGTGGGTTAATAGGAGTACAGACATAGCCTGCACGCAAGATGCCAATCATCGTTGGTAGATATTGCGGTAGGTTTGGCATCATCAATGCAACGATACTACCTTTAGGTAGACCTTGCGCTTGTAACCATGCGGCGATGGCAAGAGAAGCGTTGTTGACATCATTATAAGTATGCGTAACACCCATGCATATACTCATTGGATGCCCGCTAAAACGCTCAAAGCACTCCTCGTACAACTCCATCACGCTGCCATAAGTATCAGGATTAATCGTCTTTGGTACACTTGCCGGATATTGGTCAAGCCAAGGTTTGTTTGGCATCATAGTCAGCGTCCTTGCAGTTTGATATAGGTGAATGTTTTTTAAGAAAGCAGTCATATGCATGTCAATATCACAAATCAGCATCAATGTGATTAACCTGCTATTGGATGCAGTAACGTCCGTGTCTGCTTGCTTTTGTTGCCGTTGTTCAATGCTAATTAACTACTGATGGGTGAGCTAAATGAATCAAACAATTAGATAATCCAATGACAGAAATAACCTGTATTTCAATTAGATATTATCTGATTTTTGCAACTACGGTATCAAAAAAACGATACATTTAAGCAATACAGTAGCATGAATAATGTTGAAGACAATAATAGAAAGCAAGACTGAGCAGTACATAGATAAAGCTGAAAAATTTGAGACATGTATGATGTTTAAGAAATGAGCCACAGTTAGGCGTATTTTTGAGCTGGTAATGAATATAAAAGGGAGGGGATTGTTTATCAATAATGAATAAAGTAATTGACTGTTTAGATGAGTTAACGAGCTTATGTAGATAAACAACGGCCTGGTTTTTTAGAATGTTAATGCTTAAACGTCAACCTGAGGGACAAGATCAAAGGAGAAACTATCGAGGTAAAATAAACTGCTGATTTTTATTAAAAAAGCGTCGATAAATCAGTAAGGCGCTAATCGTACAGCCAAGCGTACTACTTACACATATCAAAAACATCGTCACTATCTGATAGCGTACCGCTTGTGTGGGGTCGGCGCCAGCCAATATTTGCCCCGTCATCATACCGGGCAAGCTGACAATACCGACGACCAACATGGAGTTGAGCGTTGGGGTCATCCCATTGGTAATCGCAGCACGTATCTGCTCATGCACAGCTTCAAATGGTCTAGCAGAAAGACTCAGCATCATCTCGATACGCCCTTGCTGCTCATGAAAAGCTTCGATCAGCTGACTGCTTGTTAATGAAATGGCTGTCAAAGAATTGCCCAATATCAGCCCCAATATAGGAATAACGAATTGCGGGGTATACCAAGGCTGTACTCTTAGGATAACGATCATCGCTATTGCAGTGACTAGTGTCGCTGAGGTGCCGACGGCTAGTAGTGTATCGGTTAGCAACCCTTTATAGCTGCGTTTGACACGATTTTTGGCGGCACTCCCTGCAATCAGAGTCATGATGGTCAAAATCAGCAGGACCTCATACCACTGCTCACGGGCAAAAATCCATGCCAGTATCAGACCAATAAAGCTAAGCTGCACAATGGTGCGAATAGCAGCTATCAACAGCGTTTTTGTCAGTTTTAAGCGCAGTTGCCATGAGATGAGTAGTACGATGATAATCATACAACTGGCGAGGGCAATATCACCGTAAGTTAGAAATACTTGCATATCAACCCTACCATTCATGGGTGCTCATGATAAAAAGAAGAAAAAAGATGGGAGTATAATGAACGCAATCTACTCAAGGTTTTGGGGAAAACTTTTACAATACCTCAGTTAGTACACCTGCTTGCATACGCCAATGTCTATGAGCCAGCGGCATGATATCTTTGGTATCATGAGTTACCCATAACAACGTGCGCTGAGTATCTGCTTGTAACCACCTCATCAGCAGGTGCACTAGCTGCGCTGAGGTATCGATATCTAGCGCAGCGGTTGGTTCATCTAGCAATAGTACTTGTGGGTTTAATTGTAATAGACGCAACGTATTCACCAGTTGGCGCTCACCACCAGATAAATGATGAGCCTCTTGTTGCAAAAAGTCTGAATGTCTATTGAGCGTCTCAAGCTGGGATATATGCCAAGCCCTATCAAAACTCTGAGTCCGATGTGCATGCAGGTCATAAGGCATTTTTAGGTTTTCAAGCACGCTCCCTTCTAATAACTGTGGATGCTGAGCAAGTAGAGCAACGTGCTTACGCCAGTCCGTAGGTGAAGCGGTGTGGATGCTTTTATGGTTCTGATTTGGCGTGGCATCACTGCGCAGATGGATGTCGCCAGTGGTCATCGGCAATAATCCTGCCAGCACCCGCAATAGTACTGACTTACCACTACCAGAAGCACCAGTTAAAACGGTGACTTGCCCTGATAGTAGCTTGCCACTCGCATCATTTACTAATATGCGGCTATGAGGCGATAGGCCATCAGATAGCGCATTTTTTTGTCGCTTATTTGACCATCTTTGATAGAGTTTATGCGGTGCAAAGGTTTTTGTCTGTTCACCACTACTATGCTTAGGATTATTGCTATCGACTACTGGTCTGCCATGCACCCAGAGATTATTAAATTCAAGCAAGGGTCTATCAGGATCAATGTGCATAGCGTTCTACAGTCGTTCGTTCATTTGCTCACTAATCGCCTGCTCAATGGCATCTCGTAATTCTTTTGGCACACGGATAGGGCGCATGGGTGTGGTATTCACTGCGTTGTCAAATTGATTATTATTTGTTTCGTTATTGGCCATTGGTTCTGGCTTAACAAGGTTTTGCACACAGGCAATGACGATTTTGGTGCTACTTAATAGTTGGCTACTAGCTTTGTCTGAGGCGCTATTATCTGATGTGCTGCGATGAATGCTTTGATAAAATATGATGCTGGCAGGCTTTAGCTCTACTTTATCGATACGTACAGAGATGACTTCATCTAAGAGAATGGCTCTTTTGTACTGTAAATCCGCCTGACTCACGACAAAATGCTGTATGTCGCCATCATCAGTTTGCAAAAAGTAACCGTTTAAGCCCAGTTTGGTAAACCAATCACGGCGGCAGTTTTCGAAAAACACCAGATGGTTGGCATGATAAACTATGCCGCCAGCATCCGTATGGTTGATGTAGACGTTATAATCTTTAGCAAATAGTGGTTCCATATTATTATTCGCGGCTGTATTTTTATTTTTATGCTCAGTTGTCGTCATAAAGGTGCTCAGTATTTTTGATAAAGGTTGTTTAGCGAACGTAATTTATATATGCGGGCAAATAAGAAACCCAACAAAAAATAGTCTCTATTATATTTATAATAAGCGCTACTCTAGCTCAAGATATAAGGCCATGCAACAGCTAGGACAGCCTAGGTCTGTTATCATAGACATTTGCATCGCATACATCTATATCAGCACCGTATTTTAATCAATCAGTATAGGACAGTTTATGACCCGTTTTGTCAGTTTTAATATCAATGGTATCCGCGCGCGCCAGCATCAGCTTGAGGCAGTGCGCGAGGTAATCGATCCTGATGTCATGGGTCTACAAGAGACCAAAGTCCATGACGATCAATTTCCACTTGATGACATAGAAGGTCTAGGATATCACGTAGAGTATTTCGGGCAAAAAGGACATTATGGCGTGGCATTATTGTCGAAAGTAGCGCCTATATTTGTACAAAAAGGTTTTCCTAGCGAAGATGCTGAAGCACAAAAGCGTTTTATACATGCACGCTATGAGTTTGAAGGGCGTGAAGTGGATGTGCTCAATGGTTACTTTCCACAAGGAGAGACCCAAGACCATCCGACCAAGTTTCCGATGAAGCGTGCGTATTATGCAGATTTAATGGCTTATATTGATACACTAAAGGCAGAAGGTCGTTCGATCATTGTCATGGGCGACATGAATATTGCACCAGAAGACATCGATATCGGTATCGGGGAGGTCAATGCCAAGCGCTGGTTGAAAAATAGAAAAACCTCGTTTTTGCCAGAGGAACGCGAATGGTACTCAGCATTGATGTCGCGTGAGTTGACCGATACGTACCGTTTACATTATCCAGAGAGTACCGAATTATACAGTTGGTTCGATTATCGCAGTCGCGGCTTTAATGATGAACCCAAGCGCGGTCTACGTATCGATCATATTCTATGCACCTCAGACCTCGTTAGTGAATGTATCGATGCTGGAATCAGCTATGAGCTGCGTGCAATGGAAAAACCTTCAGATCATGCGCCAATCTGGTCGGCATTTGACCTAAAAAAACCGTGATATTCAGATATAGTCAATCCACTATAAAAGCGTTACGGCGTTAACCTCGCTTGAAGTATGACATATACATCTGCACGCGGTTGCCTTGTACCACCTTTAAATTGGATCAACTATAGTGTTTATTACATCACCTAAAAACAACGATAAAAATTGAAAAATAAGGATTTTATTATGGCTGTTGGAAACGTAGCAATACCTGATACTATTTATCCCATTGATGGCATTAAGCTGAGCGCAACTGCCGCGGGCGTACGTTATAAAAATCGTGATGATTTGGTCGTGATTGAAATCGCTGAACATGCCGCGACCGCAGTTGTCACGACTAAAAATACATTTTGCGCCGCGCCTGTACGTATATTACGTGAGCACTTTGCCAAGGCCAGTCCGCGTTATCTGGTAACCAATACAGGGAATGCAAACGCAGGGACGGGCGCTGATGGTAAACGCCGCGCTACTGAAATCTGTACAGCCTTGGCTGAGAAAGCTGGCGTAGAGGCTAATACAATACTGCCATTCTCTACTGGCGTGATTGGCGAGCCATTAAATAGTGACGCGGTCATTGCAGGTTTAGACGGTGCGCTGATGAACTTAGCCTCTGACAGCTGGCTGGCTGCTGCTAATGGTATTCGAACGACAGATACTATCCCTAAGCTTGCTAGCCAAAAAGTCGACGTTGCAGGTATTAGCTATCATATCACTGGTATGTCAAAAGGCTCAGGCATGATACGTCCAAATATGGCGACTATGCTAGGTTATGTCGCAACTGATGCCAATATCGCGGCCGACTTATTGCAAGAGATGCTTAGCGCTATCAATGAGCAGTCTTTTAATCGTATTACTGTTGATGGTGACACATCGACCAATGATTGCTGCGTATTGATTGCGACAGGCGCTGCCAGCTCAGATGTGATTGATAGCCCAGCGCATCCGCATTATCAACCTGTTTTTGATGCATTGACCGAAGTATTTGTACGTTTGGCGCAGCTTATCGTGCGTGATGGTGAAGGCGCTACTAAATTCATGACCGTCAAAGTGACTGGTGGTCAGAACACGCAAGAATGTTGCGATGTGGCTTATGCAGTGGCACATTCGCCGCTGGTAAAAACGGCATTCTTTGCAAGTGATGCAAACTGGGGGCGCATCTTGGCGGCAGTCGGTTATGCTGGTATTGACGACCTAGACACCGAACAAGTTGATGTGTATTTAGATGAGGTGATGATTTGTCAAAATGGCGGTGTCGCGCCCAGCTATACAGAAGAAGCAGGTAAAAAAGTCATGAGCCGCGCTGAGATTACCATTCACATTGATTTGGCTCGTGGTGATGCTAGCGATACGGTGTATACCTGCGATTTGTCATACGACTACGTCAAAATAAACGCTGACTATCGCAGTTAGAAACGGTCTTAAAAGTTTCAATCTTGACAGATTTTTTAAATCTATTTATAAAAAGCCAGAGTAATTATTGCTCTGGCTTTTTTGTGTCTAATATTAAGCTGTTATCAAATTACTCCGCTATTCAATACGTAGTATTAACATCAGTTGCAAAAGCTGACGTTACTTTACAAAGCAGTCATAGAGAGTAAGGTGAGTTGCGATCTATACTTGCTGGGGTGAACAGATGATATTCACTACAACGCTAGTAAAGCTGGCTAGAGATTTCAATTAGCGTGACTCTAAATATCATCATGGTAGAAAGAAGCTTTGTTGTATGAAGAAATGCAGTAGAGTTTTTAAAATAATAAATTTAGATAGAAAATGAAGAATTATTACCAATTATCTGAGGATTGAATAATGAAAAGATTAGCACTTGCAGCATTGATGACAACTTTTGCTCTTACTGGTTGTTCTACTATGGACATGGACAATGAGCGTACAATGGTTGTAGAAGGACAGCCTATGAACGTCAAAGTGGTAAATATTCCAAGTTTTGAAGTAGAAATCGCACCGCGTAAAGCAGTTTGTGACCTGACTGCAACAGACGGTACGATGGTTGAATCACAGTGCCTACAGTATCGCCAAACTTATCAGAAAAACTACACCACTTTAAGTGGTAACATTCAAGGCTTCACTTATGAGCCAAACTACCGTTATGTATTAGATGTACGCCAAGAAGCAGTCACTGCTGAAGGATCTAATGTGGTCAAACCAGTTTGGATTCTAAACGAAGTCGTTTCAAAAACTGCTGAATAGTATAGCTTGAAAATATCGTATCAATAAAAAGGCCGCTAATTTATTAGCGGCCTTTTTATTGATACGATATCTGCTGCTATGATGAGATAACGTGATTGAAGGTAACATTCATCAATTACATTAACATTGACTGTAGTTAACACTAACGCCGCGCGTCGCAGTAGGAATTCTATTATCAGCGTAGACAGCTAGGCCACCACGAGCGGTCTCTTTATATTTATCAGACATATCAGCACCTGTCTGCTTCATGGTTTCTATAGCCTTATCCAAAGAGACAAAGTGCTGACCATTTCCTCTACAGGCTAGACGTGCTGCATTGATAGCTTTGACCGCCCCCATGGCATTGCGCTCGATGCAAGGCACCTGCACTAGACCACCAATAGGGTCGCAGGTTAGACCTAAATTATGCTCAATACCGATTTCTGCCGCATTTAAGCATTTAGCTGGTGTGCCATTCATGATTTCTGCTAATGCAGAACCTGCCATCGCACATGCCGATCCAACTTCGCCTTGGCAGCCGACTTCAGCACCAGAGATTGAGGCGTTTTGCTTGATTAGGCTACCGATAGCGGTGGCGTTCAATAAAAATTTGCGGACACCATCTTGGCTATAGTTAGGTAAAAAATCACGATAGTAGTGCAATACTGCAGGAATGATACCTGCTGCGCCATTGGTAGGTGCGGTCACGACTTTGCCGCCATTGGCATTTTCTTCATTGACAGCGAGTGCGTATAAGTCTACCCAATCCATGGCGGCTAATTTATCAGTTTTGGTGATAGGTTGGTCTTTTTCCGCAGACAGTTGCATGTGCAAATCTTGTGCACGGCGTTTGACATCCAAGCCGCCTGGCAAAATACCGCCATTTTCACAGCCTTGTTTAACACAATCTTGCATGACCTCCCAAATACTATCTAGGTAGGCAAATACTTCTTCTTTGTCATGGAAGTGGCATTCATTGGCCAGTACCAATTCGCTGATGCTCAAATCATACTGACGACATTGTTCTAGTAGTTCTGCTGCATTATTAAAAGGATAAGGCACGCTATCGATCGTTGGGCTGGCATGATCTTCATCCGGATTGGTGGCATCTTCTTCATTGATGACAAAACCACCACCAATAGAATAATAGGTCTGCTGATAACGAGTACCGTCAGTCGATATAGCACGAAGCGTCAACGCGTTAGGGTGATAGGGTAGGACAGTATCGTCGTACCAATAGATATCCTGCTCTGTATCAAATGCAATCGTGTGAATACCTGACACATCTAATGTTTTGCCAGAAAAAATAGGAGAAAGATAGCTACTGGTCATACGTGTATCAATGGTGCTAGGTGTATGGCCAAGTAAGCCTAACAATATGGCAGTATCTGTTGCGTGCCCTTTTCCTGTCGCCGCCAAAGAGCCATAAAGCTCGATTTCAATCTTTGCGATAGCCGTCAGTTCCATTTGCTTGGTCAATGAGGCTAAAAATAAATTGGCTGCCACCATTGGTCCCACTGTATGTGAGCTCGAAGGACCAATGCCGATTTTAAATAGATCAAAAATACTAATCATAATGAGTTACCGAAAAATTCAAAAGCTTGAGCAATTGTGATGATTGCATTGAGCGCTTTTATTGGAAAGATAATAGGCAGTCATCGCTCGCAGGCACCGTTAAAAGGTACTTATAAGTGGCTGTCTATGGAAAGGGTGCTGTAAAAGAGTACAAGTGGTGACTGAATAATCACTTTTATTTATTTTGAAACTCCGCTATCATGCTCGGAGTCAACGACTATGTAACATCCTGTAAGTCAGTATCGCTATTAAGTATGCTAGCTTGTAGAAGACCAAAAGTATTTTTAATAGTACATATTACTCTCATACAACTAGCAAGACTTGGCTATCATACCAAATAACACTTTTGGTTTGTCATATTACAACATAAATGAATGAATTGGGATGACATATTATAGGTAGAGGATTATAGCGTTTTTCTACTTATATGACCTGCTATCTATATAGCCCTGTCTACCAGCCTTTCAATTCAGCTCAGTTTTTACTTTATCAGTTATTTTAGCCTATTACCTCAGCTCACATAGGACACGCGCGCATGCCATCTCAAAAAGACCCATCATCAGCTTCAGACAACAGCGCTCAAGATCAGTTAGCTCAAAACTCACTAGAGGCTGCAAGTATTGATTCAGTAGCCATCAGTTATCCGCACAATCCAGATTTTGAAAATGGTCGCTGGTTTCCGACATGGCGACCTTACAAAGGCGATTTGGATCGTGATCCAGTGGGTATCAATGATTATCTGCCACCATCGAAGAGTGTATTACTTGGTATACAACATACGTTTGCCATGTTTGGTGCGACCGTCCTTGCGCCATTATTGATGGGATTTGACCCTAACTTAGCCATTTTGATGTCTGGTATCTGTACGGTGATGTTCTTTATGATCACTGGTGGACGTATGCCAAGCTACTTGGGGTCAAGCTTTGCTTTTATCGGTCCGGTGATTGCGGTGACTGCGTATGCAGGGGCAGGGTTCAATGATAATTTAAATGTCGCGTTAGGCGGTATCATGGCCTGCGGTATCATTTATGCGTTGATTGGCCTGTTGGTGATGAAAACCGGCACTGGCTGGATTGAGCGCTTAATGCCGCCTATCGTCACCGGTGCCATTGTCATGATTATTGGTCTTAATTTGGCGCCAGTCACTATTCAGGGCGTATCTGCCAATCAGTTTGATGCTTGGATGGCTACGTTGACTGTATTACTCATCAGTGGGGTGGCGGTGTTTACCCGTGGCATGTTGCGTCGTTTGCTACTACTCGTGGGTTTGGTATTATCATACATTGCTTATTTCGTGATGACCAATATCCTAGGTTTTGGTGCGGCAATTGATTTTAGCGCAGTCGCTGCGGCTTCATGGTTTGGCTTGCCAAGCATTCATACCCCGCGCTTTGAGATGAGCGCTATTATTCTCATTGCGCCTGTCGCCTTTATTTTGGTCGCTGAAAACTTAGGTCATTTTAAGGCAGTGGAAGGCATGACCAAGTCTCGCGTGACCCCTTATATGGGCCGAGCATTTTTTGCCGATGGCTTGGCAACGACTTTCTCAGCAGGATTTGGCGGTACAGGTGTGACTACTTATGCTGAAAACATTGGGGTGATGGCGGTCACCAAAGTATATAGCACGACGATATTTGTCGTCGCAGGTGTGGTCGCTATCATATTAGGACTATCACCAAAATTTGGTGCCATTATCCAAACGATACCAGCGGCTTTATTAGGCGGCGCTTCTATCGTTGTTTTTGGTCTGATCACGATCGCTGGGATAAAAATCTGGATCGATAGCCACATCGATTTTAGTAAAAACAGCAATTTGATCATCGCGGCAGTAACCGTAATCATGGGTACAGGTAATTTTAGCTTGCACTTAGGTGGTTTTGATTTGGGTGGTATCGGTACCGCCACTTTAGCTGCTATCGTATTAAATGCTCTATTTAATCAAAGTTCTGACGTTAAATAAGTGATGCTAATAAGATTAAAGTTTGCGCCTATCGAATACAGATAGTAAAAGCATATATCCTTTAACAAAAAGCGCCCATGCTATCTGTAGCATGGGCGCTTTTTGTTGAATGACGGTGTTGAGTAGCTGTATCAATATCACTTAATTACTTATAGTCTCGCTTATAAAACCTTGAAAAAAATCGATAGCGGCGTAGGGCGCGTGGCTTTGGCTTTAGTGACCCTAAATAAATAGCAAACATGGTTAACAAGGCGCCGCCCCATTGTAAGCTGTTGATAGGTTTGTCCAGCCAGCTATAATCAATGACAAGTGCCGCAACAGGCTCAGTTAATAGTAACAAACCAGTCAAAGCCAGAGACAACTTGGGAATAGAATAAGCAATAAGTCCCCATGCCAAACACTGCATCACTGTGCCGTAGATAAGCACCCAACCAATCTCCGACCATGTGTTGGGCAAGATATGACCTGTATCGAATATAAACATAGGCACAATCATCGCTAAGACGCCACCGATACTAATTAGCTGCATCAGCATAAATATCGGTGTCGGTTCGGTATCATGTGTCTTGCGAATAAAAGTCATCGACGCGGCTAGCATTGCTCCTGATACAATACCCGTTACAAATCCCCAAGTGGCCGCTGAATTGTGTGCAAATTCAGGACTGCCTATCATTGCAACGCCCAGCATCGCTAAAAATAAACTGATGATCTGCACGATAGATTGGCGCTCATTGAAATATAAAAAACCAATGGCAGCCAAAAAGAAGATTTGTAAGCTATTGAGCAAGGTTGAAATACCAGGACCCACAGCATAAATACTCTCGTGCCAAAGCGCCAAGTCTAATCCTAAAAATGCACCTGACAATAAACCATAAAAAATAGCACGTTTTGATTGTGGTATCTGTTGGCGCATCACTTTGGCTAAAATCGCAAAGACAACCCCTGAAATGGCCAGTCGCCAAAATGACATCGCCCAGCCACCGATATCGACGTGAGCGACAATCAGACTGCCAAGCCCAAAGATAATGCAACCGATGACTAGGCCAATAGGGGCAGCGCGTGAAGAAGCAGTCGCCATAAAACGTCCTTATATTATTATTTTTATGGTACTAGACCAATGTGAGGGTTAGCCCAAGCCCTATTGTCGTGGTTTTAAGCAAAAAATGAAATGGTAAAACCAAAATTTATTCTGGTTATTAGATAGGTCGTTGCTACGGATGACCTATTAAACTACATAGTACGAAAAAGTCTCGTGGGCAGTAGAACCATCACTCATACAATAGTGCTTGTACAACAGCGCTTATATAATCGAGTCACATCCTTACAGGAATGACGTTGGCGCTGGTATCACAATTTGTTAGTCTAGTACTCATAAAGTCATCAGTCATGATTCGCTATATTAAACAATCTATATTATTTGCCTAGGTTTACTTATGCTCCGACATTTTATGTCAAAAATACAACCAAATATGACCTCTAGTTTGCCTCTAAAAATATTGCAATTTAGCTTTGCGATAGGTATCGTCTCAAGTGCATTTTTTTTAATGCCTAGCGCACAAGCGGCTAGTTGCAAGCTCCCCAAAAGCTACTATAAAAACGTCTCTTGTACCTCTAATAGCGGCTATTTTTTGGCAATCAAAGATTTTGGTGCGCCAGTCGCTCTGATTGACAGCAAAGGTAAAAGGGTCGTTGATTTATCACGCTATCAGAAAGTCGATGCCAATAAGATATCGGGTGGGCTATTACCCGTATTGCGCAACAGTCGAGTCGGTTATCTCAATATGCAGGGCCGCGAGGTCGTGCCTGCAATGTACGATATGCTCACAGGGAATCAAGGGTGGGCACGTCCAGTATCTGAAGGCCGTATCGTCGTAAAAAAAGATGGTAACTACGGTGTTATCAATACCTCCAACAGCACGGTTGTCTCGTTTTCAGCATCGATTGATGAGATCGATGATTATCGTAATGGGAGAGCGCGCGTCCGTAAAAACAGTGCGATAAGTTGGTTGGATAAAAATGGTAATGCGACGCGTGATCCAAATGCTCAGGATGATAGTCAGTCGGCTAAAAAATCCACAGCTTCTACTAACAATACATCATCACAATCAAGACAACCTGCACCCACACGTTTTACGACGTTACAATCACGTCAGCAAGATGGAAAATGGGGCTTCGTTGACGACAACGACGTTACGATGATTACCTATTCGTTTGATGAAGTTCGTCCATTCTCTGAAGAATTCGCGGGCGTTCGTATCGGAGAGGAGTGGGGCTTTGTCAATCTCGGCGGTGAGCTAGTGATTCCTTTTCGCTTCACTAATGATGGGGTATTGGCTGATGATAATTATAAGGGTCAACCCTCGTTTGTATTTACAGGCGGTAAGGCATGGATCGGCAATTTAAAAAACGGCAATAAAATGTGTATTGATAAAGAAGGCACAGGTGTCAGCTGCGATTAGCGTTATATCTGTAATTGGTATACAACGAAAAAGAGTGTAAGCCCTATCCATTATCGATAGGATTTACACTCTTTTTTATAGCTGGTGTTACTATAGGCAAATAGCTATTTTTCTAACAAATGATTGCTAATCAAATCGACCATATAAGGCTGATAATATTCTGGAATATCATGCGCCATACCTTCGATTAAATGAAACTTGGCATTAGGAATGGTTTTTGCCACCACTCGACCTTGTGACGCTGGTAGTAGTCCGTCAGCGCTACCATGTAAGACAATCGTTGGTGCTTTGACTTGCTTACTAAAGCGGCTGATAGAGCCTGATGCCAAGATGGCATTGAGCTGCTGCACCGTGCCGAGTGGGTGAAAGTTGCGTTGATAGCGAATTTTGGCAATTTCACGCACCATGCGCACATTGACGTGACCTGGCGTACCAACAGTTTTCATAAACCAGACACTATGGCGTACGATATCACGCTCAGAGTGGCTCTCTGGGCGATTGATGAGGGTGTATAACTGCTTAGGTCTTGGCGGTTTTAAAAATGCTCGATTGGTCGTGGTAAACATAAGCGCCATACGCTGCACCAAGCTCGGATAACGTGCCGCCACAATTTGTGCAATCATCCCGCCCATAGAGGCGCCAAGCAGATGCGTTTTGCCAAGCTTTAGTGCCTTGATCAAACGTGCGGTATCTTCTGCCATATCAGTCAAGTTATAAGCAACCTGAGTGCTTTTGTTCGATAGACCTGTTTGTAGGCGTACCATCATTTTGAGCTGGTTGATACGCGGTAGGCCCTCGATCTGTACTTTAGAAGACAGGCCAATATCACGATTGTCAAAACGGATCACAAAAAAACCAGCATCAATAAAGCGCTTAATAAAATTGTCTGGCCAAAATATCATTTGCGAACCCAGCCCCATGATCATCAGCAGCGGCGGATTATTAGGGTTGCCACCCGCTTCGACACACAGCTCTATACCGTCACCAATATCAATCATCGCTTGATGAAGGTGTTTGCTAAGATCAGAGTCGCGCCACTGATGTTCCCCAAATCGTTGCCATTCAGGAGTAGGGTAAAAGTCCAGAGTATTATCTAAACTGGTATCTGACGTTTCCGGCAACTTGGCACTATTAATGTCATTTGATGTTGTCATGAAGTGTCCTAATTAGAGGGTCATCTACTACAGCTCAAGCATCTCAAAATCAAGCTTGCCGACACCGCACTCAGGGCAGGTCCAGTCATCAGGGATATCTTCCCATTTGGTACCAGGGGCAATACCTTCTTCAGGGCAGCCAAGCGCTTCATCGTAGATCCAGCCGCAGACAATACATTCATAACGTTTCATAAATAGTCCTATCGATCATTACCAGTGTTACAGTGCGTCATAAACGCTTATATTTCGTATTACAGTCATTATATTAGACGGTAAAAGCGCACGTAGTTTAGCATATAACCGTTATTTTCATAGTTAAGTTTACACTTGTATATTGAGATGACTTATCTTTTATCAAGGTATGAGTTCGCACTATTTTGCTGCGACCAAATACAATATCGGGCGTCAATCTGCAATAAGAAAGTCAATTATGCTATAATAATCGCCGCTAAATTCACAGTGTTATCCATTATTTAGCACTGATACATTCGTATTTAACTATTATCTAAACCATATAAACACACACGCTAAGGGTTTTCATGAGTATTAACGCCGCCACATCTGCCACTACCGAAAATGAGACGACTACGATGCTCAATACAGACCATCCGTTTTGGCAGATTATTCGCACAGTACCAGACTTTCCAAAAGTCGGCATTGATTTTTATGATATTACCCCGTTACTGCGCAGTCATATTGATGCTGTCATCGATGCACTGCTTGCCGCATTGCCAGAGGGACTGATGGATGAGGTGGATTGCTTAGGGGCTGTTGAAGCACGTGGATTTGTATTTGCCAGTATGCTGGCAGGACGTTTGGGTAAGGGTATGATTTTGCTCCGTAAGCCAGGTAAACTGCCACCACCTGTCGCTAATAAAGCATATGCGCTTGAGTATGGGAAAGACACGCTTGAGATGCAAAACAACTTGCCACCTGAACGCGTACTGCTGGTCGATGATATCTTGGCTACTGGAGGCACATTGACGACCGCTTATGAGTTATGCCAGTCAGCCGATCATACTGTGGTCGGTGCATTAGTTTTATTAGATTTGGTTGATCTACATGGCGAGTTCCCAGTACCTGTCTATACGGTACTAAAAGCGTAAGTTTGATTGTTCAAGAAAATTTATAGAGTATAAAAAAGCGCCCTGAAAATAGTCAGGGCGCTTTTTTTGTGGTGAGTCTAATGATATTACGATTTGTTTTGCTCATAGCTTTTACAGGCGTATTCGATCAGCGTGCGACCAACGGTCTTTGGTGTGGTGATCTTAAAGTCTTTGGTGGTCAGTATAGGCTTGTCTGATTGCCAAGACTTAATGACTTTATTATCAGCACTGTAATCGACGTAAGCCCTTTTATAGTAACTGAAATCTTTACAAGAAATCAGTAGTTGCTGATCGCTATGATGGATGGGTTTTTCTTTCACTGTGCTCTTATCTTTTTGCGTAGGATAGGTTCTTAGCAAAGAGACAGTAATGTTTTCGACGTCTTTTTCGTCTATGATGTTGATGTCAGAGTGTTCGATAGAGTCTACATCTAAGCTAAACGCCGATCCAGAGTCGCTCTCGGTCACCTCGACCCAATTGACCGCATGGGTGCTGGTCATTAAAACACTGCCTGCCAATAACATTGATAGCCGTTTCATACTTAAGCCTTGCTTCTTGTTATCTGAAGTCGCTCATGATAGCCAACTTACTGTGGGCAGGCAAATATCTTTTGTGCCATATGAGTGCTTATCGTGCTTCGTTTATTGCCCGCGAATGGCCGCTAGCGTCTTCGCCAGCTCATCACGTGCCCCAATAAAACCATCAATACCTTTTGGTAATAGGTCTTGTGTGACTGTGTCTTGCTGATAGGCTGCGCTGAACTCTTCATGTGTCAAGCTCACTTGGCTCATCGCTTGCATATCCATGGACATGCTCGGCGATAACTGACGAGGCACATCGATATCCATGGCTGCCAGCTCATCGATTAGGTTGGGTGCAATGGTCAACAAATCGCAACCTGCGAGTGCCAATATCTGCTCAGTTGAGCGGAAACTCGCCCCCATGACTTGCGTATGATAGCCATGCTGCTTGTAGTATTGGTAAATAAGTTTGACAGATTGTACGCCCATGTCCTCAGAAGCCGGTACGTTTTGACGGCTTTGCTGGCGTTTTTGCCAATCTAAAATACGCCCTACAAAAGGAGAGATGAGCGTCACGCCCGCATCTGCGCAGGCGATTGCTTGATGCTGACCAAATAATAGAGTCAAATTACAGTGAATGCCTCGGGTTTCAAGATAACGCGCCGCCTCAATGCCCTGCCAAGTTGCTGCCATTTTGATCAATACTCGTTCTGAGTCGATACCAGCTTTTTGATAAGCGTTCATAAAAGCTAAGGCTTTATCGATCGTCGCCCCAGTATCATAAGACAAACGCGCATCGACTTCGGTAGAAACGCGCCCTTCAATAAGCGCCAAAATATCACAACCAACTTGAATGGTTAGGGCGTCAATCACCGCATCTACATCGCCATTATGACGGCTCATTGTTTCTGATAGCATGCCTTGGTTATCAGGATGGATTAGTGCTTTGGTGATAAGGCTTGGATTGGTGGTCGCATCGATGGGTTTTAGACGGGCAATAGCAGCAAGGTCGCCAGTATCAGCGACAATGGTCGTCATGGTACGTAATTGTTGTAATGCGCTCATCAGATATCCTTTTTCTTATTAATGATGTGGTGCTCCTCTTGTATATCGCAGGGTAGGGAGCTGAATGGAAACTGTAACACAGTTTTCTACGTGTGTTTGCTCATAGTTGTGCTATGCGCCACTGTCATATCACTTAACTGTGATAATATTAATAATAATTTGCCGGCTTATCACTATTTACGAATGGGCACTGACCTGAGTTTTTGCTATAGTAGAGCCGGTCATCCGCTGGTCTGTTGTATTTGGCGACCAATATAGCAGTAATACCAGAGAACGCCAATGACGCGCGATGTTTCTAACAGACTGTTTTTGGATGACGATTAAAATAGTTTCGGTCATTGACCACTATTTACCAATGACTTCATAATGACACTCTCAAGCACTATAGGTATGTAGAGATAGCCGAAGCATTTAAAAAAAACAGTAAAATTTAGCAGATATTCATATCTAAATATTAGTAATACCTAACAGTGATAAAATCTAAAAAGGATAGGCGGTAATGAGCGAGCAGTCACCAGAACAAACCATGGACAATCTAAATCAAACCGCCGCAGGCGCTAGCGACACCGCAACTGAAAAAGAGTTTTTAGACAATATTCGCCAAAATATTGATGCGGTCGACTGTGAAATCCAAACACTCATCAATAATCGTGCCAAGCTGGCGCAACAAGTGGCAGCGGTAAAGAAAAACCACACGGCCGCTGATGGCAATATCAATCCTATCTTTTATCGTCCTGAGCGTGAAGCACAGGTGTTAAAAGCGGTCATGGAGCGCAATACGGGTCCAATCGCTGATGAAAAGATGGCACGTTTGTTCCGTGAAATCATGTCGGTATGCTTAGACTTAGAAGCGCCGCAGCGTATTGCCTTTTTAGGACCAGTTGGCACCTTTACCCATGCCGCTGCACTGAAGCATTTTGGCAAAGCTGCTGATACTGTGCCAATGACGACCATTACCGATGTATTCCGTGAAGTTGAAGCGGGAACTGCGATGTATGGCGTTGTCCCTGTCGAGAACTCTTCAGAAGGGGTAGTCAATCATACTTTGGACGGATTCTTATCTTCTACGCTAAAAATTATTGGTGAAGTTGAGCTGCCGATTCATCAAAACTTCTTAGTCGCTGAGCATACTAAGCTTGATGGTTTGAGCCGTATTTACTCGCACCAGCAGTCATTGGCTCAGTGCCGTCATTGGCTAGATGTGAATTTTCCTAATGTGGAGCGCGTTGCGGTATCAAGCAATGGTGAAGCAGCGCGTCGCCTCAAAAACGAATGGCATTCAGCAGCAATCGCTGGTGACGTTGCGGTTGCAGAGTACGGCTTACATAAGCTTTATTCAAACATTGAAGATAATCCAAGCAATACTACCCGTTTCCTTATCATCGGTCATGAGGCCATTGCGCCTTCTGGTCAAGACAAAACCTCCATCGTTGTCTCAGCCCATGACAGAGCTGGTGCATTGATCGAAATCTTGAAACCTTTGTCATATCATGGCGTATCGATGACCAGTATCGAGACACGTCCTGAGCGTCCTAATAAGTGGGCATATGTGTTCTTTATTGATATGAACGGTCATATCAATGATCCAAATGTCAGCGCCGCTATCAACGATATTCGCCCATTGGTAAAAGATCTGCGCATCTTAGGCTCGTATCCAAAAGCAGTATTGTAGAAATATATCGGGTCATCTATTAGTTTGTTTATCTACCGAGATTGACACTTAATAGATGGGCGATCGCATTTAGTGATAATACTTAAGGATAAATCATGCAGCCTGATCAATTGACAGCATCAAACCTATCGCCATTAACGCCAGCTTATGACAGTATTTTGGCGTTGGCACCTTATCAGACAGGTAAACCAATTGAAGAGCTGACGCGCGAATATGGTGTCTCAGATGTGGTGAAACTGGCCAGCAATGAGAACCCGATGGGGTGTTCACCGCGAGTGACGCTAGCGGTCACTGAGCAGTTGGGTCAATTGTCACGTTATCCTGATGGCAATGGCTATTATCTGAAGCAAGCGTTAGCTGACTTCAATGATGTCAAAGTCGAGCAGATTACGCTTGGTAATGGCTCTGATGATTTGCTCGATATTTTAGCACGTAGTTTTGTGGGCGTTGATGATGCTATCGTCTATAGTCAGTATGCGTTTGTGGTCTACTCTATGCTGGCGAAGATGCAAGGTGCTACAGGAATTGAAGTACCTGCTCAGCGCTTTGGCCACAATCTAAAAGCCATGAGCCAAGCGGTACAAGATAACTCGAATACCAAAATCGTCTTTATTGCCAATCCGAACAATCCAACGGGTACGCAGTTAGAGCAAAAAGAGCTGCGCCAGTTCGTTGCCAGTGTGCCAAGCTCAGTCTTGGTGGTACTAGATGAAGCTTACATCGAGTATAGCCCTGAGAGTAACAACCGTGCATTATTAGATGAGTTTGATAATGTCATCATCGTGCGTACGTTTTCTAAAGCTTATGGGCTGGCAGGTTTACGTGTGGGCTATGCATTAAGCTCAGTAGCTGTTGCAGAGTTATTGAACCGAATTCGTCAGCCATTCAATGTCAGTCGTGTAGGCCTAGCTGCTGCCGCTGCGGCACTTGCTGATCAAGATTTTATCGAAAAAACGCGCCAGATGAATGATGAGCAAATGCGTTGGTTAGAAAAGCAGTTTGATACATTAGGATTGGGGTTTGTGAAGTCGCATGCCAATTTTATTATGGTTGAGGTACAGGTTGAGATGGAAGATATAACTGCGGCTTCAATCCATCAAGCACTCCTTGAGCAAGGCGTTATTGTTCGGCCATTAGGCGCTTATGGGCTGCCAAACTGGTTGCGTATTACGGTGGGTGTGGCCGAGGACAATTTACGTTTGATTGATACTTTGCGTTCTATTCTGAGTGAAGACTAAGCACATCCATTAATATTTTTAACTTAAAAATTGATCTCAACTAGCCATTAAAATTTATAACACTAAGATTATCCTTATCTATGTCTTAGTGTGTCCAATGAGAAAAGCCGTGAGTAGTCAGGAAAATAATAAACTTCAATCGTCTCTAAATGCTACGACACCTATATTTAAACAAGTTTGTGTGATTGGACTTGGACTGATTGGTGCCAGTTTTGCGCAAGCTATTAAAGATAATGACTTAAGCGCGCGTCTGGTAGCAGTCGATAGACATGCGCCAAGTATTGCAGAAGCTATTGAGCATGGTCTGCTAGATGCAGGTAGTGCAAACTTACAAGACGTCATCGCTGGTAGTGATTTAATTATTATTGCAGTGCCAGTACAGGCAGTTCAAGCAGTGTTCATTGATATCAAACAAGCGATGGATAACGGACAGCTTACCAGTGATTGCATCATGACAGATGTCTGTAGTACCAAAGTCAATATCATTGACGCGGCCAAAACGGTGTTTGGTTCGTTACCAGTAGGATTAGTGCCCGCGCATCCAATTGCTGGGGCTGAAAATTCAGGGTATCATGCCAGACGCGCCAATTTATTTGTCAATCATAGTGTCATTATCTGTGAGCTAGCTACTACAAGTAATATTGCTATTACTAAGCTGCGATTATTATGGGAATCAGTGGGCGCAAATGTTATAACGATGGATGCAGGTCACCATGATCGTATATTAGCGCATACCAGCCATTTGCCGCATTTGCTTGCCTTCAATTTGGTTGAGCAGTTAGCAAGCCATGATGATAATTTAGATATGTTTCGTTATGCCGCTGGTGGGTTCCGCGATTTTACGCGTATCGCCGCAAGCGACCCTAAAATGTGGCATGATATATTTTTTGCCAACCAAAGCGCCATTGTGAGCGCCCTTGATGAGTATGGTGTCTATCTGCAAACCATGCGCCAGCTCATCATTGATAAAGATTCAACCGCCCTGATGGGACTTTTGGGCCGCGCGCAAGCCGCACGGCGACATTTTGGCCATATGTTAGCCAGCACCCCTTATACGGATACTTCTGCCATGTCAGCTTCTTATAATATTACCCCTAGCAATACTGTCTCTGGCACCATTGCCATTCCTGGTGACAAATCTATCTCGCATCGTAGCATTATGCTGGGCAGTCTTGCCACAGGCGTAACAAATGTGACTGGATTTTTGGAAGGGGAAGATGCGCTAGCAACGCTACAAGCATTCCGTGATATGGGTGTGACTATCGAAGGCCCTGATAATGGCAACTTGACCATTCATGGTGTCGGTATGAATGGTTTAAAACCAAGCAAAACGCCATTGTATATGGGCAACTCAGGCACTAGTATGCGTCTGCTGTCTGGTATTTTAGCCGCGCAATCATTTGATAGTGTACTAACAGGTGATACCAGCCTAAATAAACGTCCGATGGAGCGTGTGGCTGCACCGTTACGGTCTATGGGTGCTGTTATCCAGAGCACAGGTCATAGTGGTACCGCACCGCTTAGCATTACGGGTCGCGATACAGCTGGTAAGCCATTGCAGGGCACTGAATATGATATGCCAGTGGCGTCAGCGCAGGTAAAGTCTTGCTTGCTACTAGCAGGTCTATGGGCCGAGGGTACGACAACGGTCACACAGCCTGAGATTAGCCGTGACCATACTGAGCGTATGCTCTCGGCCTTTGGTTACCCGGTAACTGTAGAAGGAAATCGCATCAGTGTCACTGGCGGTGGCACACTAACAGGTGGCGATATTGCGGTTCCTGCTGATATCTCATCTGCAGCGTTTTTTATGGTGGCCGCTGCTATTAGCCAAAATAGTGAGTTGACCTTGACGCAAGTCGGTATCAATCCTACGCGTACTGGCGTTATTGATATTCTAAAATTAATGAATGCAGATATTAGCCTAAGCAATGAAACGCACGTTGGCGGCGAGCCAGTGGCTGATATTACCATTCGCAGCTCAAACTTGGTCGGTATTGAGATACCAGAGCATCTCGTACCACTAGCAATTGATGAGTTCCCTGTACTGTTTGTCGCGGCTAGCTGTGCCAAAGGGCGTACCGTCTTGACTGGCGCTAAAGAGTTGCGTGTTAAAGAGTCGGATCGTATTGCGGTGATGGCAGAGGGCCTACAGACGCTTGGCATTGATTGTACCGTCACTGATGATGGGCTGATTATTGAAGGCAAAGGCACTGCTACTGAGAACGGCGATATAAATAATAGCCAGCCTGTCTTTGGTGGTGGTCACATTGTCTCGCATCATGACCATCGTATTGCGATGAGTTTCTCTGTTGCCAGTTTACGTGCTGCTGAGCAAATTACAATTGAGGGTACAGAGACGGTCAATACCAGCTTCCCAGGTTTTGCTGAGCTTGCCAACCAAATCGGTATGTCTATTCAAGTGGATACTGATGCTGAATAAATGAGTGAGTGTGGATCAACATGTTCCTATGATTACGCACTGTAAAGCATCCATAAAAAGCTCAATCTAATATTGTTAGCAATGTACTCATGTCACTATTGGCATGAGTACATTGCTTTATATCTTATAATTTCACTGTAGTGACCCTGCGCTTTCACCACTAAATTGATAATAATAATCAGAATTAGGTGAGGGTGCGCTTTGCTCTAAAAAGTTGTCCTGTACTATGACTACCCAAAATGTCGTCAAAAAACCTGTTGCCCCGATTACCACAACTAGACGCGGTATTATCACTGCGCTTATTGCCTTTTTTATCTGGGGTGGTTTCCCTTTATACTTTAAGCAATTATCCGATTACGATGCGACCGAAATCATAGGACACCGTATTGTTTGGACGTTTTTTTGCCTACTCATTGTATTGGTAGCGACCAAGCGTTGGGGGTGGATAGAGACGCTCAAACAAAACCCAAGATGGATCGCGTTGTCACTCGTCTCTGGGTTAATTATCGCAACCAACTGGCTGACCTATGTATGGGCGGTCAATCATGATCGTATCCTTGAGGCCAGTTTAGGCTACTTCATTGGTCCATTGGTGGGTGTTGGCCTATCGATGATTTTATTCAAAGAGCGCCTGCGCACGCTACAATGGGTAGCCATTGGCTTTGCACTACTGTCTGTAGTCATTCAAGTGGTGATGCTTGGTAGTCTGCCTTGGATATCATTGATTTTAGCGTTCAGCTTTAGTACTTACGGCACCATTCAGCGGCAAACCCCATTAACTGCTGTTGATGCGATGTTTGTTGAAACGGCCATGCTAGTCCCTTTATGTATTTGGTGGTTTTGGCAGTCTGATGTGGTCAGCCATCAGCTAAGCTTTTGGTTTAGCGCAAACATTTGGTTATTGATGCTTGCAGGCCCGATTACTTTAATACCACTATTGTTATTTAATAAATCGACCAAGCTTGTCGCATATAGTATCTTAAGCTTTATGAACTATCTGACGCCGACCTTTATTTTCTTCTTAGCGGTATTTTATTACAATGAACCATTTGATCTACATCGTCTGGCAGTATTTGGTTTGATTTGGTTAGGGTTACTCTTATTTAGCATTGATCTGTGGCGACATCGTCCAAGCAAAGTGTTAAAGGCTGAGCGTCTCCGTGAAGAGGCTTTGTGATCGGTTAAGTAAAAAATTAAAAATACGCACAAAAAATTAGCAAACAAGGATGAAAGGATGTTTCATACGCAGTCTGATGTAGTATTTATAAAAGGTCTAAAAGTTGAAGCGGTGATTGGTGTGTTTGATTGGGAGCGCGCCATTACTCAGCCATTACTGATCGATATCGCGCTTGAGACCGACATTAGCCGTGCTGCTGTGTCCGATGATGTCAGAGATGCCTTGAGTTATAAAGAAGTCTGTGATGATGTGAGCGAGTGGTGTAAAGAGATTCAAGCAAAGCTGCTTGAGCATTTGGCCGGTCAGATCTCTGATAATATATTTGCAAAATATGACTGTCAAAAAATCACGTTGAGCATTGCCAAGCCGACTGCCATTGCCCAAGCAGATGCGGTAGGGGTACAAATAACACGTTATGCGCCAGCGCTAACCAATGAGCCAGCTACTAAAGACGTTACCAAAGAAGTTAATGATAGCCAAGCCGATGATGCATAAAACGTCGATGGAGTTGAATGTGGCAACGCTAACACAATGCGCACCTGAGACTCTGCAAGCGCAGTCCGTGGTAGAGATGGTGTTAGCGCTGGGTAGCAACTATCAAGCCGAGAAGTATCTACCGCTTGCTCGAGAGAGTTTGGCAGCGCTGGGTGAGGTAAAGCTATCTACTGCTTTTCAAAACCCTGATTTTACCGCGACTACCCAATTACCAAAACCTGACTATACCAATCAATGCGTCTATCTAGTACTGACCACACCAATGAGTCTGCAGCAACTACAGCAAACCTTTAAAACACTTGAGGGGAACTGTAATAGACGTCGACAGACTAAGCCGAATCAAGTACGGCGAGTGACAATGGACATTGATATTTTGATGGTCAAATTGGCTAACATAGAAAATAGCCTAAGCAAAAAATTGATGTTTAAATCAATGTCTGATTGGATAGTAATGGCAGATCGTTATCCGTTTAAAGCGCATGAGGAAGCTGGGGTTAAAGAATTGATTTTAACCAAGCTATAGTTTGGCTAATAAGTAGCCGTATCTTAATCACCATTATATCTTGTTATCTGAAACCATCGCTGTTCAGTACTCACTCTGCCTTAACCTATCAGTTTCCTAGACGAAAATCTAATAAAAACTATGCGATTATATAAGCAATTGTTAGTATAAGTGACGATGTAATCTTCAAGATACTACTACCTATGCAAAAACCAATGAACTTTTTGAATAAAAAAATAATCAAGAGTTTAGTAGCAATAATCATTATATCTACTTTACCTGCCTGCGATAAATCCCCTTCCGAGCACCTTAAATCTTTTACCGAAGACAAATACCCTGTGGCAAATATGCCAGATGAGCCGTTAGAAACCCCACTTGAGATTAACGTCGAACCCAAGCGCTTAGCCATGACAAGCTCATGGAGCGCAGGGGTAAAAAACGATGGGACGCTTTGGACATGGGGTACAGACGGTTTATTGCGTGATACCAAGACGGGACAAGACCCAACGCCCAGGCAAGTCGAGGGCGTGAATGATGCGGTAGCCGTATCAGGCGGTAGTGGACATATGTTATTACTCCGTAAAGATGGCACAGTATGGGGATGGGGTAGCAACAGTTATGGAGAGATAGACCCTAATGATGACGATACTTTTATTGAGGAGTTGAGGCAGATTAAAGGGATTGAGAATTTGGTATATATTCATGCAGGTCAGCAAGCTTCTATATTTGTTAATAGTGAAGGAAAGGTGTTTTTTTTAGGGAACAACGAAACAGGTGTTGTTAACGGTAATATTCAGAAAAAATTTAATTCGCCTGTGCTTGTCGAAGGTTTTGAACACATTGTCAAAGCCGAAGGTAGTGCAGGTGCTATCGTCGCTCTGAATGAGGATGGATCAATTGTTTCATCCTCTTCAACATTAGACTCTTTAGGTAATCCAAGCGCTAAAAAAACTACTATTAGCAATGGAAAAATTTATTATTCACCAGTCATTGTTTCTCTTCCAAAACAGGCAGTTGATTTTACTAAAGGGTACGCAAATTTTGCTTTATTAGAAGATGGTAGTGTTTGGAGTTGGCGTTCGCATGAATGGTCTGCTCAGAAAGAATCTAAAGAAATCTTTATTAAGTCCCCAAAAAAAGTAGAAGGTCTATCAAAGGTTGTCAGATTAAATAGTATATCGGCTAATACTATCAATGGTGACCTTTATACGTGGGGTAATTACGTGTATTCATCTAGATCTGGTTCAACCAAAGACTATATTCAAAGACCTATACGGATTGCTCAGGATATAAAAGTTGACCAATATGGAACTGGAGGCT
Organism: Psychrobacter sp. Ps6; assembly: GCF_022129235.1. GTDB lineage: Bacteria > Pseudomonadota > Gammaproteobacteria > Pseudomonadales > Moraxellaceae > Psychrobacter. Next base: position 26,878 of record NZ_JADQAI010000013.1, read on the forward strand.
TCGCCGACTATTCTTTTATAGATGATAAAGGCAATGCTTGGATGTGGGGCGATAAAAGCGACAGAGGACAATGGGGGACAGGCAAAATAACTGAAGATTATATGCCAAAAGAATTCGTACTGAGTTTGCACGAATCATTATTCAACACTCATCCTAATAAATAATTATATCTGAAATCAAGAAAGCTTATTATGTCACAGTCAGTTAAAGATATTTTTTATCATGCCTTACTAGCTCGTGTAGATGGCTACGACGGGATTATATTCAAAGAGAAAGAGAAGAAAAGCCACGTAACTAAAAATAAGAAAAGCCATGCTTACTACTAACACAATCCCTCATAAGCATCTGTCTATAGTATCGGCAGCTGTCTTAGCGTTGTCTTTAACGTTGCTGACCTCCTGCGACAGCAACCCTATTAAAAAGATACAGTCTCTTACCGAAGAGAAATATCCTGTAGCAAATATGCCAGATGAGCCGTTAGAAACCCCACTTGAGATTAACATTGAACCTAAGCGCCTTGCGATGACCAGCTCATGGAGCGCAGGGGTAAAAGACGATGGTACGCTTTGGACATGGGGTACAGATGGTCTACTGCGCGAGACTAAGACAGGACAAGACCCAACGCCTAGGCAAGTCGAGGGCGTGAATGATGCGGTAGCCGTATCAGGTGCGGGTCATATGCTACTACTGAAAGATGATGGCACAGTGTGGGGTTGGGGTAGTAACTATCATGGAGAGATAGATCCTAGTGATGATGATACATTTATTGAAGAGTTACGACAGATTCAAGGAATTGAGAATGTTGTAGACATAGATGCTAGTGAGTTTGCTTCGATATTTTTAACACAAGATGGAAGCGTTTATATTTTAGGAAATAAGAATGATTATCCTAGCGAATGTAACGAGTTTAGGATATGTAAAATCACTATGTTCAATGATATGAACATAGTGAAAGTACAAGGTAGCATTAGTACGATTTTCGCACTTAATGACAAAGGTGAAATGTATACGACAGGTTTTTATCCAAAAGATTTAGGACGGTTTGAAGATAATTCAGGGTATCAAAATTTCAAACACAAAAAAGATCTATTTGGACTTGAGAAGGTAAATGTTCCTAGAAAAGTAGTTGATTTCTCATATGGGTTCGGAAATTTTGCACTGCTAGAAGATGGTTCTTTATGGAGTTGGGGCGATGGTAGTGGTGGATGGACAGCTCAAGGAACGCTTCAAAATAGCCTCAAGCCTAAAAAGGTTGATGGACTTAGTAAAGTGGTAAAAATGAATTCATACTCTGCCAATACGGATAATGGAGATTTATATATTTGGGGTATGTATACCTTTGAAGGAAAGATGTCCTCAAATCGAAGCAATATTTCTAGACCTATTAAAGTGATGAGTAATATTAGGGTTTCTCAGTATGTTGAAGGCAATGGTAACGAGTTTATATCAACTCTAGGTGATACTTGGTTTTGGGGGTCAAATTACTTAGCACAATTTGGTACTGGCGACATTCAAACAGAAAGATATGTTTCAAAAGACAAAACCCTAATTCCAAGAAAATCACTCTTCAATATTCACGCTAACAAGTAACTAACTTTAAAATTAAGAAGGCTCACTATGTCACAGTCAATAAAAGATATCTTTTATCACGCGCTACTAGCTCGTGCTGTCTACTCTGAGATGAAAAGAAGAAATTCGCAAGATTGACATTTTCTAGAGAGTTAAGCAGGATTGGATAGAATCTACCATGTATGCGGACATGGTAGATTCTATCCAATCCCGCTTTGTTTTCATTGGTTCTTTACTAAAACCTATATAAGCATTTGTTATCAGTCTATACGGCAATAGTACTGCCTATTTCTAACGACTGTCTTAGCGATTTTTTTCATCATTGATATCTTCTACATCAGCACGACCAATCACATCTAAATCCTCTAGGCACAACTTATCGTATTCCTTTTTGCAAAAATTAGGATCGATATCACACATCGCTGACTGCAACTGATCTAGGCGATTCTCTGATTGTTGAATGTGTTCGAGCATTTTAGCAAACGCTTCTGCGACAGGGTCTTGCGAATAAGGGTCGATACCATAGGCACGGAAGGTATTAGTGCGTTTTGCAGTAGAAGTGGTGTCAGCTGCTTGATCCTTGATGCTCTCGCCAGCTTGCGCGACTTTCTCTTGTTGCTTGGCGTCTTGTACTTTTGTCGCGATGGGATTGCCTTTTTCATCGTGATGATCTGAGATCATACGAGCGGCACTACCGACCATCGTAGCACCTGCTGGTACTGGTTTGACTACCACTGCATTCGAGCCAATTTTAGCATTTTTACCGACCGTAAATGGCCCTAAGACTTTTGCACCAGCACCAACGGTTACACCGTCTTCTAGCGTTGGGTGGCGTTTGCCATTATTCCAAGACACACCGCCTAGAGTAACACCGTGATACAACGTCACGTCGTTGCCAATCTCAGCAGTCTCACCGATGACGACCCCAACACCATGATCGATAAAGAAACGCTTACCAATCTTGGCAGCAGGGTGAATCTCAATACCTGTAATAATACGCGAGCCGTATGAGATGACGCGAGCCGCCAGTTTCTGTTCATGATTCCACAGACAGTGCGCACCGCGATGTAGAATGAGCGCATGGATACCTGGGTAGGTTAGGATGACTTCCAAACTATTGCGCGCTGCAGGATCGCGGTTAAATACCGCATCGATATCTTCTTTCAGATCTTTTTTGATGCTGACAAGCGATCTGAACAATTTGGATGGCAATGACATAAAGCGTCCTATCTATTCGTCGGTAAAGTAGCGTTGCTAAAGTAGCAATGTCTTTATTTTATGGTCATGATGGTTAAATAATAATGAGAGTATATGTTTGCTCATTTTTTCTAAGTTATAGCAGCTTTGTACCGCAAAATATAGTAAAAAGCTGTCAAATGAAGGCGAGCTGATAAACAGTGATTTCTTTTAATCTTTGGATAATTTTGCAATCAAAGCGCTTAATAGCTGATACTCTTTTTGATCAAGCTGTAAGCGTGATCCCAGTCTGGATAGGCGTGATGGTAATGACTTTAGATGTTCGCTATTTGCCAGACCGCGCTGTACCATAAGGTCAGTAGTACGCTGAGTAAGCTGTTGCAACTGCTGCTGATTGATAGCAGGCTCATCCCATTGTTGACGTAAATTCACATTGATTGCTGATTGGGAAGCAGTATTCTCGTCTAAACTGTCCGCTGTCTGAGTATGCGTTTGAGCATAAGCAAAGATAAAGCTTGCAATGACCTGCACTGCTGAGGCGACATTTAATACAGGATAAGCAGGATTGGCGTCGATTTGAATGTGATAATCAGCATAAGCCAACTCTTCATTGGTCAATCCACGATCTTCACGCCCAAATAAGATAGCGATATTTGGTTTGCTAGAAACAGCGTCTGATGAGGTGTCAACGTTATTATCATTTGCACTTAAAGCCGACTGTGTATCGATAAAATCAAACATAATCTTAGCGGCTTGCGTGGGTGTCACAACAGGGCGCGGCATATGACGACTGCGGCTGCTGGCTGCAAATACCAGCTGACAGTCGGCAATAGCAGACTCTAAAGTAGGTGCAATCACAGCAGATGACAGCAGCTCACTACCACCTGCCGCATGAGAGACACTGGTCTCATCAATTGGCAATTTGGGGTCGACAACGGTCAAACGGGACAAGCCCATTGTATGCATGGCGCGTGCGGCTGAGCCGATATTGGCAGGCAAAGTCGTATTGACCATGATGACTTGTAAGCAGTCGAGGTAGTCATTCACTGTACGGACTTGCTCAGTAGATGATAAAGAGTCGTTACTCATTATTGCCCCAATCTTTGATTGATTTCTTGTTCAGCACGTTGTAACGCGGCGGCAATCTCTTCAATCAGATCAGCTTGTTCACTAATGCGTCGCTCACGGCAGCATTCTTGTAGCTGGCTGCTAAGACGAACCAGCTGAGTCGTACCCAAATTGGCACTTGCGCCTTTTAGAGCATGCGCGGTCTCAAAGCCATTGGCGTTACCATCTTCTTGCTGAGCAATTCGCAGTGCTGCAACGCGTTTTCGACTGTCATTGAGGTACACTTGTATCAGCTCGACAAAGTCTTCTTCTAGCAAGTCACGCATATCTTCGAACTGTTCGTGATTGATAATCTCTTCATCAGTCTGACCAGTCATATTATTATTCGTCATGTCAGTCATGGCTTTTATCCAATTGTTAAAAGTTAAAGCAGTTAAGTTACTATAGTAGATTTTTGGTAGGATTGTGCATTTTAGCTGTAATGAAAGTGTAAGTTATCTTCACTAACTAAAGTCTTCAGCTGTTGCAAATTATCATCGTTTGGGTGAACCCGCCAATGTTCAGATAGCCCCACATTTGCGATACCATAAACGTCATACACGCTCAAGCCAAGTGGCAAGCAGTTATCATTGATAGAAGCATCCGTATTACTGAGCGCATTGTTTGCATAACTTTGGGGCATGCCGTTTTGGTTCATTGCGCCATGGTTCATATCGTTCTCTAGAGCCAGTAAGTCATTGCCATTTTCATCATACAAACTGCCGCCCATAGCAGGGTCATAGGCGCTACTACCACTATTGCCTTGCTCATCTTGCTCTTGATTATAAGCCAAGCGTGGCTCAGGAATGATGTCAGCCTGTGCGGATTTGAGTAATGGTTGCAAGCGTGTAAGAAGGTCGATATCGTTACCATGGACTTTGATACTGATTTTTTTGAGCCAACGCAGGCGGGCATCGACCATGCTCATGGCACTATCAAGACGCGCAAACAAGCGCCCATCACGCTCACGAATACTGCCTTTGACAATGACAACTTCATCAATTTTCAATTGCTCTTTGACGCGGTTGAAACGCTCAGCATAGCAGCTGACCTCCAATCTCGACGTGCCATCATCTAAAGTAATCACATTACGATTGCCAAAATTGGCAATATCTATAATGAGTCCTGCAAAATAGCAGCTACCGTTATAACCAGTATCTGCCAGTTTATTAAGACGAGCGCCTGAGGTGTAGCGTTTTAACTCATCCAAGTATTCATTAATTGGATGACCGGTTAAATATAATCCTAACGTGTTCTTTTCCGCTTTTAGGCGATGCTTGTCACCCCAGATTAACTCTGGCGTCATCACGAGTGGCGGTGCTGCAACAACACCGTCCATTTCGCCAAACAGATCCATCATGCCAAGCTCATTGTTCTGCCGATCTTGCTCAGCTGCTTGCACCGCGCTTGGCAGTTGGCTCATCAATGCACCGCGAATCTCGTAAGCTTCGTCTGCTGGTAAGTCGGGTCGTAGCGTCGCAGCAAAGTCATCAAAACAGCCTGCGCTAACCAATGCTTCTAGTGTACGCTTATTAACTTTCTTGATGTCCACACGGCGGCAAAAATCATATAAGTCTTTAAAAGGTCCATCCGTTCGGCGAGCATTAACGATGGACTCGACAGCCCCTTCACCAACACCTTTGATCGCCCCAAGACCGTAAATGATATTGGTCGGAGTATCGGCAACGAAATGCCATTCACTGCGATTGACTGATGGATTGACCACAGTCAAATCAAAGTTTTCGCGGCAGTCATTGATAAAGAACACGACGTTGTCGGTGTTGTTCATATCGGACGTTAATACTGCCGCCATGAATTCAGCAGGGTAGTACTGTTTTAGATAAGCCGTCTGATAGGCAAGTACCCCGTAAGCGGCAGAATGCGAGCGGTTAAAGCCATAACCTGCAAACTTTTCCATCAAATCAAACACGCCGCCTGATGTGACCTCATCGATGCCTTGCGAGGTTGCGCCAGTGACAAAGATATCGCGCTGCTTTGCCATTTCTTCTGGTTTCTTTTTACCCATCGCGCGGCGCAGCATATCAGCACCGCCCAGACTATAACCTGCCATGACCTGCGAGATTTGCATGACCTGTTCTTGATAGACAATAACGCCGTTAGTATTTTCTAAAATCGGTTCGAGATTGGGATGATCATAAATGACTTCCTCACGGCCGTGCTTACGGTCGATATACATCTCTACCATGCCTGCATCAAGCGGGCCGGGACGATAGAGCGCACACATGGCGATCACATCTTCGATGTTGGTTGGCTGCAGTTTGGCCAAATACTTTTTCATACCCATACTTTCTAGCTGAAAGACGGCGGTTGTTTTGGCATCTTGTAGCAGTTTATAGGCTTTAACATCATCTAACGGCAAGTCTTCCAATACCAATGCGGGCACGTTTTCTTTGGCACGGCGTAAGTTGATATTCTCAACTGCTGCGTTGATGACCGTTAAGTTACGTAGACCCAAAAAGTCAAACTTCACTAGTCCGACAGCTTCGACATCATCTTTATCAAACTGGCTGACACGGTGCCCATCGTCATCACAATAAATCGCACTAAAGTCCGTGATTTTATGCGGCGCAATCAGTACGCCACCAGCATGTTTACCGACGTTTCGACAGACGCCTTCAAGCTTAATCGCCATCTCCCAGATTTCAATGGCATCTTCATAATCCATGTTATCAGGGTTAGAGATTAAGTCTTTAAGCTGCGGCTCTTGCTCAAGCGCTTGGCTGAGGGTGATACCGGGTGTTTTGGGAATGAGCTTAGATATTTTATTGGCCAAAAAGTACGATTTGCTCTGTACACGCGCCACATCGCGTACCACCGCTTTTGCGGCCATCGTACCAAAGGTAATAATCTGTGAGACCGCGTCACGACCATAGGTCTGCGCGACATAATCAATCACGCGGTCACGACCTTCGATACAAAAGTCGATATCGAAATCGGGCATCGATACCCGCTCAGGGTTCAAGAAGCGCTCGAATAACAGGTCGTAATGAATCGGATCAAGGTCGGTAATATTGAGCGCGTAGGCGACCAATGAACCTGCACCAGAACCACGTCCAGGGCCTACTGGCACGCCATTGGCTTTCGCCCAGCGGATAAAGTCCATGACGATAAGAAAGTAACCAGGGAAGCCCATGGATAAAATAATATCTAGCTCGTAGGCGAGGCGCTCGTCATATCTTTGACGGAAATCGCTCCAATTGTCCGTACGTGCTTCAACAGGAAAAAGCTTATCTAAGCGCTGCTCAAGACCGCGCTGCGACTCGGCACGAAAAAACGACTCAATGGTCTCGCCTTCAGGGACAGGGAAGTCAGGCAGTACATTAATGCCTAGCGTCAAAGTGACATTACAGCGAGTTGCCAAGCGTAAGGTGTTATCAACTACTTGCGGAATATCAGCAAACAGCTGCGCCATTTGATCTTGAGTTTTGAGATATTGCTCATCTGAGTAGGTTTGCGGACGACTGGGATCAGCAAGGACATAAGAGCCTGCGATACACACACGGGCTTCATGCGCATCAAAATCCTCTTGCTCTAAGAAACGCACGTCATTATGCGCAATGATGGGGATGTTGTGTTTGGCACCTGAATGGATGGCTGCTCTAATAAAGGCATCTTCGCCTGAACGATTGGTACGCTTGATCGCAAAGTACAAACGATCGTCAAACTGTGTCTGCCACTCAGTAAGTAGTTCATCGGCCTTTTCTGGCATCGAGCCGACCAATGCTTGACCCACGTCTGACTTCTCTGTGAGCAGTACAATCACACCTGCCGCATGCTCTAATATATGACTGCGCTTGATAACTGGCGTGCCATGATTCATAGGATTAGCACGACCTTCGGTAAACCCAAGCGATACGATGCGGGTAATGTTTTGATAGCCCTCATTATTCATCGCAAGTAGGGTAAGGCGCGTGTCTTCATTATCCATGATGATTTCGCTGCCGATAATGGGCTTGATACCCGCACCTAGGCAAGCACGGTAAAACTTCACCGTGGCATATAAATTGGACAAATCGGTCAAAGCTAGCGCCCGCTGATTGTCAGCCGCCGCCGCTTTCACGAGCGGCTTGATGCGCACGATAGAATCGGTGATGGAATATTCGCTGTGGATGCCAAGGTGTACAAATGCCATAGAGGACTCTTACTAGTACGATCAAAAGAAATAAGCTACTGATAAAATACAGGATGTTTATCAATCATTTGTAATGTTATCAAGAGGTGATTGAGACCTCGGTAGCCATGTTGATACGTTTTAAATGGGGTCGTTAATAATAGCATTATTTGCTACCAACAGCCACTGATTGCAGGGGTTTAATCTGAGCGATGTAAGTTATCATGCTAATGTAATTAAGTAAGAAATCGTATAAAAAAACCCTCAACACGATAAGGTGTGGAGGGCTATATTATTAATAATTAAAGATAATTTTACTTAGTATCCAACCACCGCCGCATCAACAATACGGGGATCAGAAGAGCCATAGACGCCGTTTGGTGTGAGCATAATCGACTGCGTAGAGCCCATGACTGATTTTGGACTGACCGTGTGCCCCATAGATTCTAGTTTTTTGACCGTATCAATATTTAGTGCTTTTTCAACTCGAATCTCATCAGGTAGCCATTGGTCATGAATACGCGGCGCGTGAGTTGCCTCAGCGATGTTCATATCATGGTCGATGACGTTAGAGATGATTTGGGTGACGGTCGTGATGATACGACTACCGCCTGGGCTGCCCGTAACGATATACGGTTTGTTGTCTTTAAATACCAGCGTTGGACTCATTGAGGATAGCGGACGCTTATTGGCTTCAACAGCATTGGCGTCACCACCAATCAGTCCATAGCCATTGGGTACACCTGGCTTGGCAGAAAAATCATCCATTTCGTTGTTTAACAAGATACCTGTGCCATCAGCCACGAGACCAGTGCCATAAGAGAAATTCAACGTATAGGTGTTGGCGATGGCATTGCCGTCTTTATCAACGATAGAGAAATGCGTGGTTTGGTCGCTTTCATAAGGGAGCGGATTGTTTGCTTTGATGGTCGAGGCTGGCGTGGCTTTATTTGGATCAATCAAGGTGCGCAGTTTATCCGCATAGGCTTGTGACGTTAGGCCGCTAGCAGGTACGTCAATAAAATCCGAATCACCGAGATACTCAGCACGATCTGCATACGCTAGTTGCATAGCCTCCGCCATCAAATGAATGGTCTGTGCGCTATTTTGACCATAGTCCTTGAGGGGATAGCCTTCTAAGATATTTAATATTTCAATAATATGAATACCACCAGAGGAGGGTGGCGGCATTGAGACAATCTCATAGCCACGGTAATCGCCTTTGACAGGCACGCGGGCGATGGCTTCGTAATCGGCTAAATCCTGTAAGCTCATGCTACCGCCCGCAGCATTGACGGCTTTTACGATGTCACGCGCGGTTTCCCCTTTATAAAACCCGTCTGCACCTTGTGTTGCAATGCGCTTTAGCGAGCGGGCAAGCTCAGGCTGCTTTAACCGCTCACCCGGCTGATAAGCGCTACCGTCCGCTTTAAAAAATACCTTTTTGGTGCTTGGCCACTTTTGTAAGCGATCACTCAAAGCAGTAAGCGACTCGGACAAGCCTGCGGTGACTGTTATGCCGTCTTCTGCCAATGCGATCGCTGGTGCCATGACTTGCTCGCGGCTCATGGTGCCATGCTCTTCTAGTGCTTTTAGTAGTCCTGCGACTGTCCCTGGCACACCAACGGCTAAGCCATGATAACGAGATAAGTCACTGACTGCGTTGCCCTCATCGTCGAGATACATATCACGAGAGGCGCTACTTGGTGCTTTTTCGCGATAATCGAGTGCTACAGTTTTGCCTTGCTTGGCATCATAAATCATCATAAAACCGCCACCACCGATATTACCAGCACGTGGCAAGGTCACAGCAAGGGCAAAGCCAACCGCAACCCCAGCATCTACCGCATTACCACCGTCTTTCAAAATCTGCAAACCGATGTCAGAAGCAAGCGCTTCTTGGGTGGCGACCATGCCATTTTTTGCCCATACTGGATGATGAATTGCATCTTCAGAGTAGATAGCTTGGTCGCTATTGGCATTGTTTGATGTGGTTTTTAGAGTACTGGTTTTTGCCCGTGTGATGCGTTTGGTTTCAGATAGGACAGTTGGATTGTCCGTCATAATGGCTAAATTTAGCGCATTGGTATCAATGGATGTGTTATTGACTGTGGGGCTGTTGGCTGAAACGGTTGGCTCTAGCGCATGGGCTGAGACAGACAGTAGAAGCGTACTACCGAATATGAGTATAGGTGAGCGCCGAGGTTTCGCAGAAAAATCAAGCATCAAAAAATCCTTTTTTATGAGTAACTGTCAATATTAAAGCAAGCAAAATCATTTAAGCGCGTGATAAAGATTCCGCATAATTAATAGTACCAATAGATAATACTAATAGTTTGTTTGCCAAAAACACTAAGGTAGCACATTGCAAAATAAAAAAGCGATCTCTTAATACGGCTGTTATTAGCAAAGCCAGATTATTATTGCGCCTAATTATAGGTCGTTAAATTTAGATTTGATCCAGTCAATCTAATGAAGCGGCTTTAAAATCATTGATATACGCGAGATATTTGATTTATCCCAAACAAATGATTGCTTATATCTACTAATTTGTAACTTTTTGTGTTATAAGTAATTTCTTTTCATACGCTATCATTTCTACTATTTGTTTATACTCTGTGAGGTTTTTATGTCCATGCCAAGCGCCGACCAATGTCAGACTCAAGATGGAGCGAAGCCTGTTGTCAGCCTGCCTACATCAAGAGACAATAAGCATAAGTGGCTATCATTAGCGAGCAGTGCCTTACTGCTCAGCGGCGTCAGTCTGACATTGGTAGGTTGCCAGTCTGCGCCGATGGCCAAAAAAGCAACGCCTGCATCAGGGGCATTGATTGATTTTAATACGGTAGATGCCACCCAGCGCGCGGCACAAAGCCAAGCATTTATCAAACGCATGCAGGCAGATGGTGGTCAGTATGCGCAGATTTTTGATCAAGATGGCCACTCTAGTGCAGAGCAGCAAGCCAAAAATCAGTTGCTCACGGCTATCCGCCAGCATTTGGCAACGGAGCACTTAGCCGTTTCTAAAGCCAGTTATCATGTCAAACCCTACACAGACGCCAGCAGCATAGATACAGGCGCAAGTGGTCTACTGAGAACCGCTATCGAAACCTATCTGTATCAGCAATCGCAAATAGATGATGGCAGCGCTGACTATGACCTAGATGGCTATGATTTGGATAGTGATGAAGATGCTTCAGAATATGACCTTTCTGAAGAACAAAGAAGAGCGGTTGCGGAGATGGTGAAGCAGTCTTCTACAGAATTAATAGATAATATGGAAGCGGATGAAGATTTAGCGTTTGGCGAAGATGGATTTAATGGATACGGCTATGATAAGGATGGCTACCACCGTGATGATTATAATCATGATGATGACGACAACTATGATGATGAAGATAATGACTATGACAATAACTACAATAGTGACAATGAATCCGCCAATGATAGCCGGTTCTCTTTTCTCTCAAAGGTACAACCAAAGGAGTTATTAAGCAGCTACGAAGCCATGCAAGTTGCCAAAGCAGCAGGCGAGTACACCTCATCATTATCGGGTGATAATACTGGCATAATCGGCATGTTGCTTGGTGGTATACACAAAACCCCTGAACAGACAGAAGCGCTCAATGCTTATCAATATCAGTATCTGACCATCAACAGCGTCAGTCACTATCAGCCTACGCAAAAACAATTACAGAGCGTGTACAGCTACGACTATATCGCGCCAACCATACAGGCATCGGTACAGATACCGCTGGGACTAGATTTTAAAAACAGCCGCTTGACCATTGATCCCTCTGCCTTTATGCCGCTAATGGCACTAGCAGATCCTGAAGACACGGCGCTACCAGATACAATGGCCACGCACACGGTAGACTTTGGTCTGCCTGAAAGTGTCACTTCACAAATATCATCAGCGGTTTTATACGATGCCTTCATGGCGGCGCTACAAGACAGTATCTCAGAGCTTGCGCCAGATTACTTTAGTAGCGTCACGATAGCCGACGATTCATTTGCCCAGCAAGTTGGCGCGGACAAAGCCATCAAGGTCTACTTTGGTAGTCAGCAAAGTGGCGAGATGGTGGGTAAAATGATCAAATATATGAGTCAATCACTCCAACGTCATGTCGATAGCAATCCTGATCAATACCCTGATGGCGCAGCACTCAAACTGGCTATTGATAAAATCCAGCAATATAACAAAGGCTATCAAAGTGCGGATGTCGGTGCATTATTGCAACTGGTAGAAGCGGTCAGCCCATTCTCCTTTCATTATACCAACTACTATTATCTTGATCGCTCAAATCAGCTACTTGCCAAGCAGCAGCGCGTGAACCTAGGCAGTGATTTACTCGGCTCAACGACCAGTGTGGTCAATCAAACTCGCTATGATGCTGCAAGTGTCCAGCAAAGCCGACTGACTCCGCTATTGCAACAGACTTTTGCATCGGATGCGCCGCCCGCTATCGATGGCAGTGAGCGGATCATGCAGATGCGTCAGAAAAAATCGCAGCTTGATGAGGCACGCTACGCCCGTTATGGCTATGAAGATACTAGCCGCACCGATACCGATGAATACAGCAGTGATGACTATGATAATGATAGCTACGATAATGAGGCATACGAAATGGATGACAGCACTGGCATGACTCCTTGAGTCAATAAGTATGCCTGCCAAAAATCGCGCCAGTATCGAATAGACCATCACGTTTTTTAGGATAAATAATATGAAATTCAGCACGAAGTCGCCGTTCTCTGTCAAACCTCTAGCCATCAGCACCTGCCTACTCAGCACCTTACTATTGGTGGGCTGTCAGTCCATGCCGTCTGTTCAACCGTCTAGCCCAACTGCGCTTAGTACCGCGCAGACACCAGCTGCCGCCAAAACCATGATCATAAATGCACAGCAACAGCAGCGCCGTCAGTCATTGGCTTATCACAGCAATATTGAAATCAACAACGATAAGAAATTCATGGGTATTAATACAGATAAGCTGATGGCAACAGGCGATGATGTGGACAGCTACTGTGAAGACAAGCACGACCAAGATTATATTGCACTAACCACTGAGGCGGCGGCACAAGATAAAGACCTATCAGATGCCATTTATGATGAAAAGCGCAACGCTCTAAAGAATACGTATCTTGCCTGCACGAGTAACTATCGCGCTTGGCGTGAGAATCAAAACGACTATGCTGACGACTATTTAGAGCGTTATTCAGAAGCGTATGATAACACCAGTAGCGACGAGAACACCGAAACAGCATCTGTTTCACCTTATTATGAAAAGCTATTTAGCGAGTATGACACTCAGCCAACCAAGCTATCGGTCAAAAAACAACAGCTGCTTGATGCCTATTTATTAAAGCCGCTGTCCATTGATGTACAAGGCGTATACCAGCCATTAGCAGGTAGATTCACCATGTTACCAAGCGCACAGTACAGCGCGCGCAATCATCACAGCAGTATTAGTCAGCCCATTTATGTGGATGCAAAATCAGGTAATATCTACTTGTGGGCGGACAATTTTGCCATGTTTAACGCCTCATATTTGGACGATAAATTGGGCACGACATGGAAAAATAAATGGCTAAAGATTGCGATGAATGATGGTAGCTTACCCAAAGGGTTTGGTATGGCGCTGGTCAAAAGTCACTTTAAGGCCATGGATGACGTCTACGCGCAAGCAGACACGCGTCAGTTTGAGTTTGTCACCGCACAAAGTCTGAATAACATGTCACCCAAGCTGCCTGCGCACCAACTACAAGCAATGCAAAAAAGCAGCCAAATCATTCGCCGCCTGCAAGATGAGATCAGCTATGAGCAAGCGCAGCGCCAGTATTATAGTACGCTATACTCATTGATTGGTCAGCAGTACCCTGAGCTGATCAAAGAAGCAGACAACACCGTAGCGGATGATGATAAAAAAGCACTGACCAGTAAAGTTATCGTGCAGCAAGGTTTGGCGATGATGAAAAACATGTTTGAGGAGCCAGACGATGCCGACGCTACAGATAGTAGCAATGCTCAAGTAAAAGTATTTGTGCAGGATCTAAGCGGGCTTGACAGTCAAGGAAAGCTGTTATGGCAGCATCAGCGCCTGCCGTTATCATCCATCGCTAGTAGCAAGCAAGCATCAACGGAACAAGTGGTGATTGATGTCTTGAACCAATATGCACCGATACGCGAGCAAGATAGTGTGTTTCCAAACCTACCAAGTAACATGCAGATACCGTCTGCCCAAAACAGTGTCGATCTCAAAGACTATAGCCAAGTGCTGACGGAATATTACCGCGACGGTCATGGCACAGCAGTGGGTAAAATGATATTTAACATGCTGCCAATGGCGAAAGCGCGTTTTGGGGCGACAGACTAACTGGAAGATAGCATCATTGAGTGTTAAGTAGGATACTGTCGTAAAAAAGCGCATCGTATAAACGGTGCGCTTTTTTTAATATGGCCATCATTTATGTTGTGACAGACTTTTTACATACCTTGATGATGTGGTTTGCCATGGCCTTTACGATCTTTTGAGTGCTTACGACCTTTTTCTTGTCTTTCTGATTTGAGCTGTTCCATTTTTGCACGCTGCTCAGCGGTCAACACCTGAGAGATGGCATGCTGCGTTTGGACGCGCTCAATAAAGCGCTGTTTTGCTTTTGCCGCTTGCTGATCGGCCAAACGATTTACCGCCGCGTTGTTCAATGTACTCGCATTGGTCAATGCTTGTATTTGTTGTTCCATTTGTGCACGTTCTGCTTGGTTTTTTGCACGGTCAGCAGTACGATTGCCATGCTTTTCTTGCATGATGGCTTTGATTTGCGCTTGCTGCGTCGCTGTTAGATCCAGCTTTGACATAGGACCTCTCATCGCGCCATCTTTATGGTTTTTTTGCATTTGGGTTGTTGGCGCGGTATCAGAAGCTGCATTGACACTAGAACATGCTGTCACAGTAAATACGCTAGAAGCTGCTAATACTGAGCCCAATAATAATTTTTTCATGATGACATCCTTTACGAAGTAGAGTTTGGTTAAGTAAACACTAAAGTCTTATCTTGCAAGCATCGCGTTTTAAGCGCTATTGATCGTTGTGATGAATCGTCTTAAAAGTGCAGGTCTTGCGGTTGATAGAAGCTATCTTACGGCAGTTAAAGGTTACGAACATTTATGAAGTATTAAGAAAGGTAACGTTTATGGCGAATTGATACGCGCTTGCCTGATAATATGGGCAAGTAAACGAATGAAAGCCAATCAAAATCATGGAAAGGAGGTAAGTGTGCCAAATATATTGATAGGCGATGATGATGAAGAATTGACTCAGTTACTACAAGAGTATTTGCACAACCATGGTATTCATTGCGACTGTGTCCACGATGGGGCGGCGGTTATACAACGATTGAAGGCGGTGGCGCATGATGATTCTGCTTATGATTTGCTCGTTCTCGATATCATGATGCCAAAAATAGATGGGCTAAGTGTGCTGCGGCAACTGCCAAATATCAGTGATATCCCTGTGATTATGCTGACGGCAAAGGGTGAGGAGATTGATCGTATTATTGGTTTAGAGCTGGGCGCTGACGATTATATCACCAAGCCCTGTAACCCCCGCGAGCTACTGGCACGTATCAATGCTGTGATTAAGCGTACCAATACGACCACGTCTGAGCATACGCCGCTACCAGAGAGCCGCTTGCATCTTGATCAAAACCAGCGTATTTGTGAAATAGATGGTGTAGCACTACAAGTGACGGGAACAGAGTTTGACTTACTCGTGGCGCTGCTCAAGCAAAAAGGAGAGGTGGTTAGCAAAGCATGGCTGTCAGAGAATGTCTTGCAGCGTGAGTTGCAGCCTTTTGATCGTAGCCTTGATGTGCACGTGTCTCGCCTGCGCAAAAAACTTCAGCCTTTTCATGACGAACCAATAAAAGCGGTACGCGGTAAAGGCTATCAACTGGTGCTCTAATGATAAAAACTTCCAGTAACCCCGTCAAATCACCGAAATTCAAAGTGCGAATCACGCTGTTTTGGCGTTTATTCCTGAGTCTATTACTGACGATACTAATTACCTCACTATTATCCATTATGGTGGAGCGCTGGCTGGCTGAAAAAGAGCTGACGGCTCGTATGGACATACAAATTGAGAGTCTATTAATTCAGCGTCAAGAGATGGTCGATGCGCTGCGAGTGGGTGATTTGATAGCTGTCAGGCAGATGTATCGTCAAGATCGACGCCTCATGAGTCAAATAAGAGTCTACGATGAGCAAGGCGCTATTATATTTCCGCGTTATCGGGACAGAGACGAGCGCACGCAAGGACGTGGGCAGAGCGGGCAGCAGTCGATGGAACGTGCTATGCAGCAACCACTGCCGTCACTACCTAGAGCTTACGATAACAATAAACCAAGCAATCCGAATGATGAGATGCCCACAAAACAGCCTTCTGTTTTGCACGAAATCCTAAAACCAATAATGTCGAGCAGTGCTGCGATAGCGGACATCGATACTCGCCCTGAACTGGCAGACATCTCGGTTGAACTGCCTGATGGACAGTCAGTCATCATACAGTTGCGCCCGCATCTACGTTTTGCAGATGTGGTGGAGCTACAGCATGGTAATTTTCCCATACGTTTACTATTGATTATAGCCTTTAGTGTGTTGGTTTGTGTCTGGCTCAGCCGTACGTTGACTCAGCGTATTGGACGTGTGCAGAGTACCGTTCATCGTATGATTGATGGGGATTATCAAGCCAATCCAGCGCTGTCAAAAATGGGTGATGATGAGCTGGGGCTACTGGCCAAAGACGTGGCTCATTTGTCAACGAGACTGGCTGATAGTGAGCTGGCGCGTAAGCAGATGCTCAGTGATATCTCGCATGAGTTGCGCTCACCGCTCGCGCGTCTCGATGTTGCAACTGAGCTGACTCGTGATTTTGCACCCAATGCCCATCGTTATTTAGACCGTATTGACAAAGAGTCTGCGCGGATGAATGAGTTAATTGAGCAAATCATCCATATTCAGTCCCTACAAATGCAGCAATATACGATTGATAATTTGGAGAGCGAAGCTGTCGATTTGTCCGAGATCATCAGTGACATCGGGCAGGATGTGTGTTTTGAGTTTCAGCATAAAGAGGTTAGATGGCAGTGGCAACCACCTGAATATTTATTTGCCAATGACTTAAAAAGCGCTTGGACAGTACAAGGCAATCAAGAGCAGCTGCATAGTGCACTTGAGAATGTCGTTCGCAATGCTTTTATGCACACGGCAGCGGGCTCGACAGTCATTGCTGACATGAAAGCAGTGCAGATAGATAATAAAATGCCTGCGATTCAGATCACCATCACGGATGAGGGTGGCGGTGTCGCGGATGAAGATCTAGAACGTATTTTTCAACCATTTGTCCGTCTCGATACGGCTCGTCATCGTGATACGGGCGGTTATGGGTTGGGGCTGGCCATTGTTCATGCTGTAGTGATGGCGCATAAGGGATATATTAACGCCCATAATCGACGAGATAGTGTACTAGGATTGGTGGTGCAGATAGTATTACCGATTAAATAGTGAAATTTATCATGAGGAAAAAGCTCAACGTATCAGTAGATACTTCTCATGGATTGATGTTCCATATTTTATAAACATTAAGACAGCGATATTAAAAGAAACATCAAAAGAAATTATTAGAATATTGATCGTAAATCAATATAGAAATATTAATATTCATTTATTAACATAAATATATTTGTTTATGCGAATATAATAGATGAACGGTATTAAATCCCAGATGAACGGCATTGTTACTCTCTATATATTCGGTAATACTAATATATAGAGAGTGTGATACAGAACTTACAAAACAAAACGTCTAATTTATCGAACATTAACACCAGTAACATTTAACAAGGTTTCATTATTATAGATTCATAACTCGTTTTATTTGGTCATATCGACTCTCTTGCAAGATGGATTTTATCTCTGATTTTTTAAATCTGACAAATCTGTAAGGGAGTACACATCATGAACCGCATCTATAAAGTCATCTGGAATGAAGCCTTAAATTGTTTTACCGCAGTCGGTGAATACGCAAAAGGGCGTGGCAAATCTTCCAAATCTAGTGTTAGCTCTAACGCTACTATCAATACCACATCCAATGTATCTGCTATCAAGACATTACGCTTAAGTGCCATGGGGCTTGGGCTATTGGCTGCTGGCTTTGGTATGCAGGCAAATGCAACAGGTTCAGAGAATCACCATGATGGTGACTATAGTCACAGCCATGGTAGTCATGGCGTCCATACCCACACCTCTGGTAACAATAGCCACAATAGTTCTGGTCAGGGTAACCCCAGTAGTTCAATCGCACTAAAATTTGAAGGGGATAATGCTACGACCATTACACGTACTAATGGCGAGACACTTAATATCTTGGGCGGGGCAACTGGAACGCTAACGAATGGTAACATCGGTGTGTTTGGCATAGGCGATACTTTAACCGTCAAACTCGCTCAAAAAATCGATCTGGGTACTGATGGTAGCCTCAAAATGGGTGATACTTTGGTTGATAATTCAGGTATCAAGATCACGGCTAGCAGTGCAGCTAATAATGTGACGCTTAGTAGTAGTGGTCTAAATAATGGCGGCAATCAAATTACAAACGTCGCAAGTGGTGTAGGTAATGACTCCAATGCTGCAAACATCGGTGATCTGAACAATGCAGTCGCCGCTAACAAAACCAAGTACTATAGCGTCAACTCAACTGCTGTTGGCAATGCTAATAATGATGGCGCAACCGGACCCAATGCTATGGCGATGGGTGGCAATGCTAGTGCTACTGGCGGGCAAGCCATTGCCATTGGTAGTGGTCAAAGTGGACAGAACACCGTAGCTAGTGGACAGCAGTCTATTGCCATCGGTGCAAACGTCGTGTCAAAAGGGCATTCTTCTATTGCCGTTGGTGGCGATGATCTAGATGATGCCTCAAAAGCCAATATCGATGGGACCTCAGTATCCACACTCAATGGCGGCGATGTCAATACTACTTTCTTTTCCTATACAGGTCGTGATCTGGTTGAAACGCCGCGCTACAAGATAAACACTGAGTCAGGTGGTGCCGCTTCCATAGCTATTGGGGCAAAAGCGCTATCTGAAGGTGCATTATCTACCGCAATTGGCGTGCAGTCCTCTTCATCTGGTGTTGCGTCTTCTGCCTTCGGTATAGGTGCATCAGCAAGTGAAAAAGGATCAGTCGCACTTGGTGCAGGTTCAGTGGCTAATGTTGCAGGCGGTGTGGCGGGTTACGTCCCAACAGGCGTGAGTACAGCAGGTGCGATGGTAATCACAAACACTCAAAGTGGTGCAAATTCTGGTGCTGTATCAATAGGAAGCAGTATTGAGGGCGGTACTCGTCAGATTGTCAATGTCGCTGCTGGTACAAATGACAGCGATGCAGTGAACGTATCTCAGCTAAAAGCGTTAGATACTGTCGTTGCTGGTATTGATTTCCCTATCCGCTCTAGCAATGCACAGCCATACACCACATCAGTAACAGGTGCTGACGCGCTTGCCGTAGGCTCCAATGCCAATGCAAACGGTAGTAACTCAACCGTGGTTGGAGAGAATGCATTTGGAAATGCCAATGCAACCGTCATCGGTGAAGGTGCACGATCTTCATTCAACGGATTTGCTGGTGGTCAAGATGCAAAAGCAGGTGTTAATTCAGTTGCGATAGGGCAACGAGCCACAAACGGAACCGCAAGTCGTGCGGTTGCTATCGGCTACGAAGCTAAAGCAACTGCCAATGACACCGTTGCACTTGGTCTTGATGCGCAAGCGCCGGCTGTAGGCGGCGTTGCACTCGGTAAAGGCTCTAGAGCAAATGCTCTAAATAGCGTGGCTTTAGGTCAAAACTCTATTGCAGTTGTACAAAGTGGCGCTTCATTCTTAACCAACGTTGCTGCTGATGCTGATAATGGCACAGTCTCGGTAGGAGCTGTTGGAAGCGAACGTCGTATCGTTAACGTTGCAGGTGGTTCAGCAGATACTGATGCAGTAAACGTATCTCAGCTAAAAGTGGTCACAGAAACAGCTAATAGAGGCTGGGATATCAGTGCACAAGGTGACAGTGCTACCGCAAGTACGGTAGAACCTAGCGACTCAGTTGACTTCAATAGCAAAAACAGCAACATTACTGTCTCCAAAACAGCAAACAGTAATGATGTCTCATTTGAACTCAACAACGATCTTGATCTAGGAAATAACGGTAGCGTCAGCACAGGTAATATCTTTGGCGGAACTCAGGTTAATCGCTTTGGCATGGCCACAGGCGGTCTAGCAATGGGTGGCGTAACGACGGTTAGCGGAGTTGGTGTGACGGTAACGGGTACAAACCCATTATCTAATGCAACATTGACCAGTGATGGTCTAAGCTTGATCAATGGTCCAAGTATTACTAAATCTAATGGTATCAATGCCGGTAATAAAAAAGTAGTCAACGTCGCAGATGGTGTCTCAGCTAAAGATGCCGTCAATGTCAGTCAGCTTAATAGCGCATCTGCCGCTGCTAGAACAAAAGTAGTCAAAGGCACCAATGTCGCCAGCGTTGACTTTTCAACTGACAGTATTACAGGGCAAGATGTGTATACCGTTAATGCTAATGCTTCTAAAACCTCAGCAGGTTCTACAGCTATAGACGTAAGTGCTACGACGGATGCCAGTAATTTGACTGATTACACAGTTGACCTAAGCCAAGGCACTAAAGACAGTCTAATAAAAGCAGATAATTCAGTGCAGTATGATAACTTAGCCAAAACTAGTGTGACACTAGGTAACATAGGTTCAACTACCCCCGTTACACTGACTAACGTCGCTGCAGGCGAAATAAGCGAAGATAGCTCCGATGCAGTGAATGGAAGCCAGCTATTTGAAACTAATACTAAGGTCGATAAAGGCTTCGCTCTGAAAGCTGCTGATGGTAATACCGTACAAAAGTCATTGGGTCAAGCAGTAGAAGTCGTCGGCTCTAATGAAAATATCGACACAAGAGTGAGAAATGGTAAAATCGAAGTCAAGCTTAATAACGACCTCGATCTAGGTAGTAATGGTAGCGTCAGCACAGGTAATATCTTTGGCGGAACTCAGGTTAATCGCTTTGGCA
>NZ_JADQAI010000014.1:0-42199 GCF_022129235.1 Psychrobacter sp. Ps6
CATAGGCAATATCAGCAGGACTGATCTTAGCATCGATGACTAAGTCACTACTCGTTGGCAGAATCTGCATAATTACCTTGCCCGGTTTAACCACACCACCTAGCCGAGTAACCTGATCAATCTTGGCAAACAACGCCCATACGATCAAAATGACAATACCAATCAAGCTAACTAAGATTACGTGACTTTATTAAACCTCATATTCAGATATCAGTTGTTATCAAATTTATATTACATAATACAAATAACTAAATTTAAGCAAAGCTATTCATGATTTTCTCAGACAGCCCATAGCATACCTCTCGACTCTCAGCCTCTAGCACAACACTTAGATAATGCACATCACCATCTATCCAATAGTTTATTAAGTTCGAACCTATACCAACCAAGTTACCTGTCTTCAATCCTAGAACATTCGGATGAGAGTGCATAAGCTTGTTGGTATTAAAAACCTTCTTACCATTGTATTCAAAATACTTGAAAGAACAGTAAGAAGCTATCGCCCCATATTGGCTGATAAATGTTTTAGCTAGCTTGCTCATGTCTTGAGCTGTCGTATGAGCCTTTCTTTCAAGGCCTGAGCAGCTAGTCCACCGAGTATTGGTGAGACCAAGAAATTGTGACTTACGAACCATTTGTGAGACGAAATTTTGCTCATCACCAGAATGCCAACATGCTAAAGCAAATGCTGCTTCGTTAGAGCTTGCGATTAAAGCAGACTTAATAAGAGTTGATAAGAATATTTTTTCGCCCTTTTTATAAAACTGATAGTACTGACTACTACCCCTTAATAAACTGACAGGTATCTCTACCGTAGTTGTAACAGGATCGATTCTATCCTGCATCACTTTATCCCAGACCAACATAACGGTCATTAATTTAGCCAATGATGCCATCATTTTTGGTATTGCTGACTTGTTTTCTATGATAAGACGCTGATTGGCTATCTCATTATTTTTCAATGTAAAGCTCTCAACCAGTATGGCAGCGTCCGTATTCAAATCCTCTAGAATAGCAGTATCTTTTGTTTCAACTACTGCTAACTCTTGCCGATAGACAATAGGTTTTTTACCTTCTCTGAATAGTTTATTGAGTCTTATGCCATTAGAGGCTTTAATAAAAACATGGTCATAATCTTCAATAAACTCATGTATTTTCAAGCTTGCGGCTTGTACGTTTTCAAAGTGATGAAGTGTTATATCTAGACTTTTAAGCTTATCAAGCAATACTTTGCTTTGACTACCGACTAAAATCAAAGCTCTGAAATTCATATTCTCAATGATAGGAGCTAACTGTAAATGGTACCTACTACTGTCACCACCTAGCTCTAACATATCACCCAAAATCAATACTTTTTGATGGGTAGGTGCCTGCAACCGCTCAAAGGTTTCGAGTGCTGCCTGCATGGATAATGGGTTGGCATTGTAAGCTTCATCATAAAGTGTGATTGGTCGGTTTTTATAAGTCGTTTCAAGTACTTGCCCTCGCCCAGCCACGGCTTTAAAATTTTCTAATCGATTAATGGCCTCACGGATAGGTAAATTGTTATGGTTGACCACGGCCAAAATAGCCATCGCATTTAGCACCATGTGCTGACCACGGGCCTGTAGATTCAGCATATAAGTCTGACCATCAACTGCTATCTGTGCTTGTGCTTCTTTTTGATGGTAACTGAGTAGCTTAATTGTTGCATCATCATGTTCACCATAGCTGACGACATGAATACCCCACGTGGTTGCCAAACGCTCAATAAAATCATACTGTTCGATATCTCGGCAAACAATGGCGAGAGAACCTGGCGCCATACCTTCAAAAATACGTGATTTTTTGAGAGCAATAGTCTCAACATTATGATGATATTCAAGATGTGCAGGAGCAATATTGGTAATGAGCGCTATATCAGGGCGGACTAAATTGGTATTGGCAGACATAGAGCCAATCGCCATCTCTAGTACCCAATGACTTATAGACTGAGGCATAGAAGCCAAATTCCATGCAATACCCACTGGTAGATTTGCACTAGATTGAGTGTAGCTCGCACCGCCGAAACCATTCAGTACATGTGCCAGCATATGCACTGTTGTGGTCTTCCCAGCACTACCAGTAACACCAATCACTTGACCATCAAAGACTTGCCGAGCATATCGTCCAATCGCAATAGTTGCTTGACGTATATCGCGCACGTACAGCACAGGGATACTTGAATTTTTGTATGCTATAACGTCATCAGTGATAATGGCAGAAGCGCCTTTTTTCACTAAAGACTCAATCGACTTTTCAGACAAATAACCCACCGCCATATTTTTTCCTCGAGCCACGATTAACTGACCTGACTCAAAACTGGGTGACCAAACACATAATCCTGTTGCAGACCAATCTACTGGCGGTGTGACTAGCCACTTACCCTTAGTGGCGAGGACGAGCGAATTGGCCGCTAACACAGGTTGTTTCAAATGCTGACTATCTGATTCTACTGGCTGATTTTTGTCTTCGTCACCTGGGTGGATTACATTATGAGTTGGTTGATACTTCTTTGCGGCTAGCTTTGGGTAATTAGCCGTTTTTAAAAAATCAAAGTAACCAATAAGACCTGATAAATAATGCTCTACATCATCAATTCGCACTCTAAACGAGTGATGACGGATAAAAAATCCATGCAGAATGGTTTGCGGGGATTTATAAAACATGGCCATTTCTGGAAAGAAAAAACCATTCATAAGATAATTGGCACGCGCATGTAATGCCTGATAAAACCCTTGAACATCAAAACCCGCCAACACAGCATAAAATTCAGGATGTTCATCTAGTTTTAATAGCATTTTATGAAAAGCCATAGATAGCTCAAGCAATGTCGGAAAAGTAGTGATACGGTTTTTGATAAAATCGGTATAGCCTCTAATATTATCGACCGCAAACTGAAAGTATTTTTTTTCAGGTTTGTAAATGATCAACTCATTTGAGCAGTATGATAACCAGTGATCGTGTGCCTCATGGTGCTTGGCTTCTATAAAGTAATCAAAAGCACGAGTGACACAGTCAAGCCAACGCGTATCTTTGGTCAAACCATATAAACGCATCATTGCAAATGCCGCCTCACCATCATAATAAATGATTCGGTTTTTCGCTTTTAGCGTTAAATCTTTGCTATGTAAGACATGCACAAAGCTGCCATCGTCTTGTTGCATTGCGATGATGCCTAGCGCTAATTGCTCTGCCAACGCATGATAATTATCTGCTTTTGGTGTGTCTCTAAAGAACTGCAGATATTTAACGATTGCTAATATCGCAACGGCATTTGCACCTAACTTAACCTCTCCGCCAGTATCAATCACATATGCTTTGTCATCATAGGTCTGAATAAGCTTATCGATCAGGTAGCTCATGGCATTATCAATACTAACTTTCATATTAGCCAAAGCAAGCTCAGCCTCATCGTTACGATAGGCGTCAAAACTATGACAAGCTTCATAGCCTTCTATCAGTGCATAAGTGCTACTGGCATGGCGCAGACTATTATAAGTATCTATCGTGCGGCCAAAACAAGGAAAGTATCCATACACATATTTGCCTGATGGCGTGACCTGCTTTGCAAGGTAATGCGCGGCCTGCTCAATAATAGGCCGAGTCGTATCTGCCGATAATGGCAACAACTTGCGGTGACCTTTAAAGCGTGGCTGTATATCAAGGTGATGGCACTCACCTGTATTCTGATCGATAAATACACCCGCCGTATTAAAACTAATAACGGGTAAATCATTGCTAAAATCTGGAATTTGGCTACTGCCATGGCGTGCTTTTAGATACACATTCAGGTTGTTAGTATTAACCCCTGCATGAGAAACTGTATTGCCCATATAAAGGCATGCATTGGCATTCAGCTCCATTTCGGTGAGCAATAACCATGGCTCACGCACCCCTTCAAACGCAATGCCTGATCGGTAATAGTTACGCTTGAACTTTTTTATATTTTTTTGGAAACTTGACCAATTCGTAAGCGTAGCTTGAGTGAGCCACTCTAACCTTAGCCAAGCAATAGGAGCATCAAACTTAGATGATAGTTTCTTAATTTTTGCGATTATCTCAGGCAGTATTTTTTCAAAGTTAGAGAAATTGCTAATGCAATCTATTTTGTCTAGTTTTATTAAATCATCAATAACGAAAGTGACTACTTTGGCTTTTTTATGACTATCAGATACCGACAATATAAAAGTATTAGCCAAATTATCCAACACTATACCATTTGAACGACTTTCTGTTTCGTTATTCAGCTTCGTAAGGTGTGTTTGTACCCAGTTATCATAAATGGCTGGTAGATTTTTTTCTAAATGGTTCATTAAGAGGGTCGAGCGTATATGTTCGTCCATGTTTTATTGTCCTATAGCATCTTGCATTTTGTCATATTTTAACTATAAACATACAGCACTTATATTAAGACTATATTCTTCAAATTTATTCACTATATCTTAAAAATTTAGTTAGAAATTGTAAAAAACGCCTCTATTTCGGAAGCGTTTTAAAATTGGAATTCGACTAGTCAGTATTAGATAACATTGGCGATATCAGTATCAATATAGATCTGTGTAGAGGTGTCACTACCTGATTGCCATACATCATATGTCTCACCTGCTGAGGTAGTCTGTGCAAGATTAGACCAACTATCGCCTTCTAGGTTGATCGTATCATCGCTATCACCTTTAACATAAATAGCAGAATTGACATCTTTAGCGGCTACGTTCAAAGTATTAGCGCCGATACCACTAATATCAATAATATCAATAATATCAGGCTGCATCATGTCAGCTAGACTAATGACTTGATCTGCGCCCTCAAAGCTTAGAATATCAAGCCCCTCGTCTGAGACAGATAATAAAGTATCAGGAATATCGATAGAAGTTGCATCATCCGCAAGTGTGAAGCTACTGGCACTTACGCGACCTGCAGATGCCCCGCCCTCAGAATCATAGTCGATCGTAATCTCTAGGTTTGCAGAAGATGACTCACCATTTGGCGCCGTAATCGTATACTCAAAGCTATCTATATCACCATAAGTACCTGTAAACGTAGCATTGGCTGCATAGTTGTAACTACCATCCGAATTAATGGTCAACGTGCCATAGCTACCTACTATTTCTGTGCCGTCAGTCACTGCTAAGCCATCGACTGCTGATACTACAGTACCAGTAGCCGCGGTATCAGCACCGTCAGCCCCCAAGTCAGTGATAACGTTACCCGCTACCGAACCATCGACACCTCCAACTGGGCTATAATTGGTAACCTCATCGAACACTGTGCTGATAGTTAAATTACTTAACAAGTTAGCGCTTAAAAGACCACTGCTGTTACCCAAGGTCACGTAATAGGTACCACCACCTTCAAACTCTGGTAATACCAAATTATCGGCACTCCATGAAGCGCTTAAAAAACCGCCTGATCCAATTAACCAGTCTGTTTCTTCGTATACCAACACGGCATCGGTACTACCATCTTCAACTCTATATACTAAAAGATCAAAATCAATATCTCCAAGATTTAAGAGAGCCGTGAGCGCTGATAAGCTTAAGGTCGCATAGCCGGAGCCGTCTATGGTGACTTGCTCAGTCGCGTTATTGGGTACCACAAAAGTGAGCCCGCTGTTGCTACCAAGCACACTCACATCTATCGTATCTGACAGTACACTAAGATCTAGAAGTCCCCCTACATTTTTTGTTTGTGTCGTTTGCGTGGTGATGATAGGCGTGACATTTACATTTAGCGTGGATTGATTGTCCACAGCTGCTGGTGAGGTTGTATCTACTGTGACTGTCACAGCAGGTGCGTTACCGCTCACATTGTCGACAGCATCTTTGATGTTGTAGCTTAGCTCATACTCAGCATCATCTAAAGGCGTTTGCGGCGTTAAAGTATAGCTGCCGTCGGCGTTTTCAGTGATCACTGCATCAACTACGATACCATTTATCACTAACTGCAGTGTTTCACCGTCACTAAGCACACCAGCAGCAACCTCAAGGCTTGGTGTATTGTCATTTGTGAACCCATTATCGGCAATGATTTCTGCAGGGTTCAGTACGTCACCGCTACCATCATTGGCCACGTTATCAGTGACAGTAGCCACTGATGTTGGCGTACTAGGAGCAGTAGAGCTGATATTAATCACTAGTTGTGCGGTGTCACTGTTACCTGCTGCACCGTTAGAGATAGTATATTCAAATACTTCTGTTTTACCTGACGATGCGTAGTCACCATTGGCCCTGTAAATGTAGTTACCAAGCTCATTGATGATTAAAATACCGTACTGACCCTGTATGGTAAATACGTTGAGACCGTCAACAATTTCAGAAGTCGGCTCTAATAAAGTATTTTCACTATTGATATCAGTCAGCTTAGTATTAGCAGTGACTATATCTTCACCCAACTCATCTTCTGCTAACCCATCAGGATTAATGACATTACCTATGAGGATTGCATTTGAATCGAAATTATATTCCGTTAGTATAGTCGTCACATTGGTTGTTTCTAACAACGTTAGAGTATTGCTAAGTAATGCACCTGCAATAGCATCTAGTACTGGATCAACTACGCCACCAAGTAAATTGTTTAATACGGTATTGTCTTGAAGCAAAGTCACCAATTCATCGATGCTTAGCTCATTTGTTACACCTAAAGCAGTGGTAAGAATACCTTTCACTGTGGTGCCCAAACCAACTGTGTCAGCATTTAGCGAGGCCTCTACCGCATTTAAGACAGCCGCTTGGTTATCTGGACCTAAAACGATGCCTGAGTCGCTTAAGTCTGCCAATTCCACATCTTCTACTAAAGTAGTTAATGCACTATCGCTTTTGCGCACTATTACCGTATAGTCTCCTGGCTCTAAACTAGATACAGTCGCTGTCAATGTGTCGTTGTCAGTAATGCCTAGTACCTCTAAACCGACTACATCACCTATTAGTGGTTCACCACCAGTAGTACCGACATAAACACGATCGCCATTGCTATTGTAGACTTCTATATTGACGGCATCTGCTACTGCAACTAGCGCTACTTGTTGGACATCGATACTAACTGTACCAATCGCGCCATCACTTACAGTAAAGCCAAGAATACCATCTGAGTCTACATCCCTTGCGGTGATATCGCTTCTTGTAACGAAACTACTCCTTTGCACAAAACTACTTCTTTGGGCAACTCCATTTCCTTCAGCGATACCAAGTACGGTGACGTTATTGTCAGTTACTGGTGGAATATTAGTGGCTTGCAACTCACCTAAATCTATATCGGCTGAGTCATCTTGAGCAACGATAGTAGTAGTATCAACCGTCACGTTAGTAACTGGCGAATCCTCACTCACGTTACCTGCCTCATCAATAAGGTTGTAACTGAGTGTATGAGGGCCGTCAGTCAATGGCATGGTTGGCGTTAAGGTCACGCCGCCATCACCATTAGGCGTAGAGGCCGAAGGTACGACGTTGCCATCAACCACCAGTTGCGGGGTGCCATTAGCCACTTGCTCGGCAGGTACAACAACGCCTGGGGTGTTGTCGTTAGTCAGGCCACCATTAGTGACGGTTTCTGCTGGAGTAAGTTCATCGCCACTGCCGTCATTGGCAACGTTGTCAGTGACCACAGGGACGTCAGTTGGTGCCGTCGGTGCAATGGTGTCTACGACAATATCAACCGTGCTGCTGGCGCTTGGTAAATTACCAGCGGCGTCCGTGGCAGTGGCTGTTAGTGTTTCATCCCCTTCGCCCATGACAGTGACCTCTGCTGGGCTCACAGCCACGCTCCAGTTGCCATCACCATCAACGGTCACAGGATTGCCAATCTGAGCACCTGCTTCATTGGTTAAGGTGATGATGTCACCTGCGGTACCAGTGCCAGTCACGTTAAACCCAGCACCTGCTTCAACCGCATTGATGATGTCATCGCCTGTGACTGCATTGATGACGGGGGCATCGGCATCGGCATCAGCGTCAGCATCAGCATCGGCATCGGCATCGGCATCGGCATCAGCATCAGCGTCAGCGTCGGCATCAGCGTCGGCATCGGCATCAGCGTCGGCATCAGCATCAGCGTCAGCATCAGCATCAGCATCAGCATCAGCGTCAGCGTCAGCATCAGCATCAGCATCAGCATCAGCGTCAGCGTCAGCGTCAGCGTCAGCGTCAGCGTCGGCATCAGCATCGGCATCAGCATCGGCATCAGCATCGGCATCAGCATCGGCATCAGCATCAGCATCAGCATCAGCATCGGCATCAGCGTCGGCATCAGCATCGGCATCGGCATCAGCATCGGCATCGGCATCGGCATCAGCATCGGCATCGGCATCGGCATCGGCATCAGCGTCGGCATCAGCATCAGCGTCAGCGTCAGCGTCAGCGTCGGCGTCGGCATCAGCATCGGCGTCACTATCATCACCACTACTAGAGAAAGCCGCTGCCGCCACACCAACGCCTGCTAAACCCAACAACCATGGTAGAGCTGCAAAACCTTCAGATTCTGTCGCCCCTAGCCACCAAGGACTTGCATATCCGTCTCCGCCCAATGATTGACCCTGCACTTCGCCTACCTGTAATTCAGTCACATAATCTGTCACATCACCTGTATCGGGAAGGTAATAGTAATAATTACCGTTATCCGCCATACCTATCAGCGCACTATCGATATCATCATAAAACCCTTCAATGATAAGGTCAGCGTTTTCACTATTATTCTCAAATGAAATATGAAGGTTTTTATCTATGCGTTTGGTAATAATATTTTTTGGTGCACGCCCAGACGCTGTATCAAGAAGCTCGTAATTCGTTTTATCAGCAGCTCGTATCACTATCGGAATATTGTTCTGCGTAACCACAGTATGTTCAGCAACTGTTCCGACCTGATTATTGGCTTTAACGGTTATAGTTTTCATAACATCATCCTTGATTAATGAATTCTAAAATAATTTCCGATCTAGAATTATGAGTGAATTTGTTTGTATCCTTCATTTTTGTTCGCAGTGACTGAATTTTTTTACACGTATCTCTACATCCCGAAGATATCTTCAACGATATTTTTGTGAAACTAACAAAAAATTTAGTTTGTGACTTTTGGCTATTCGGCAATATGTTTGCTTTTGCAAAATAATAGCCATATGACAGAGGGGACGGACGATGTAATGAGTCATATATCTTGAAGACATCTGCTGATCAACTATCACTTGCTGAATAGTAAGAGGCTTTACTGGACGAGGCTTTACTAAATATAGATAGGCTTGCAATTTTGTTTTTATCTGAGAGATGTGCGGGTAATTTTTGATGTAAAAAGCAGTATTACCAATCACTTTTCTGATGACTAATTTTGTTAGGGAATAAGTATTATAGACAGACAATATTCGATCAGCTACCATAGTCCGGCTACCTACTAAAATGGCCATCCTAGCCGATAATAGTGCAGTTATGCTGATCATAATAATCGACCTCCAATCGATAGGAATCCAACTCATTAAAATTCTTTTACTAACCTATATTCCTAATTATTTTTATAAAAATACAGGTTGGCAAAAAAAACTTTATCTTTTTACAATTAACTATTTTCTATGCACCTTGTATTCTAATAATAGTATGCTTATTTTATAGGTCAACATTAATACATTTATCAATTTGTAAAAAATGTTCCTTTATGTAAAACATGTATATGTATTTACAATAAAACCTCATAACCCTTAAGTCAAAATACAAATAAACCACTGTGTATATCAGTGTAAACCTATATAAAAATGATTAGGTATAACCATAATTACCTATAATTATTACAAATATGACCAATTCAGCCTATCTTCTCTCATGATTATATAAGTCTAATTACTTCAGTATTCAGCACAAATTCTGGCAAACAGAAAGCTATAAGACCATCTATACAATCACTAACCCTCTTCATTATTAACGTTTGAAATATTAATAGATTAAGAGTAATTAAAAATCATTAAAACTCAAAGGTAACTTCAATTTATATTGAATAATTAATTATCCGATATACACATTAATTAAAAATTTTATTTTGCATTATTAAGATCTACGAGATACACTCATATCGTATATCTATGGTGAAATCTAATTTTTTCTCTTAAAAATACTGTTTTTATATACATTTCATATCACTTTATTAGACCAACATAATTAGACTAAAATCCTAAATTCCAGCCAACACTCACCTACTTCACGTCCTTAAACGCTTTATAAATCAGCAATAATCTTCATTTTTAATCAAATTTTGTCTGATAGTTTATGCATTGTCGCTACTACCGATTTAATGTAGTGGCAAGCGTTCAGTACACGTCCTCAGCACTACTTGATAGCACTTAGTAGTATGAGGTGCTGGATGAATGAGACGCTTATATGAGCTACAGGAAGACCTATCTTATTTCAGATATTTTCGCTCAGTAGTCACTGGCTATGTTGGAATGAAATGAAAGAAGAGCTGCCTTAAAGAAAGGCTATCTATGAGGTGTTGAAGGAAGGTTTGAAATCTCACGTAGGAAAGAGTCTAAGAGGGTCTATCGATATAAAACTATCAATACGTAAAGTAGCTATAGTTGATTCAGATTAAAAGAGAGACAAGGCAACCGAGCGCAGATGTATATGTGATAATTCAAGTGAGGTTAACGCTGTCACTCTTTTATAGAAGTTTGACTATATTCAAGATACTGCCTATAGCGCATCTAACACATCAAATATGAAAGATTGATGTGTTAGATATTACGTTTATGGATCACTCAGACTGTTGATACAGCACTTTCCACAAGTTTTATTTAAGCTTCATTTATTTCCAAACCAATTATCTGGCTTAGATGCCCTGTTTTCAGATATATCGTTGCGCCCTCTCGTCCTGCTATGATTTGCGCGTACTCACCTGCAGGCAGACGCAACCATCCCCAACGCTGATAGACTCGGTTATCATCTACCAGCTCGCCTGCAATGACTAATAGCTCTGCGCCATTAGGGATTGGCTCATTGAATAACAACTCGCCTGCCTCTATACGTTGCAAGCTCACCTGCTCGACACCATCTGAGAACAGAGAACAAACGTCACGGTCACCTTGTCGCTGCCAATTGGTACCATCGTGAGTATCGATAGCCACATGATTTAACTCATCAGGTGACATCTGCCGCAGCTTGACAAAAATAACTGTGCCTTCATCACTATAAGGCCTATGACCGGATGCTGGTGGGTTACGTAAATACCAACCTGCCGGATAATGGGTATCGTCTGCAGAAAAAGTCCCTGATAATACTAGAATTTCTTCACCGCCCGGATGCAGATGGTACGGAAAATAAGAGTTCGGTGCGTAACGGACAAGACTGGTCGCACGCGCCTTCTCCTCTCCTATGCGGTCAAGCATCACTCGCTCCACGCCATTCTGTGGTGATTTGACCCACCCGTGGTCTTCAGGTGCTAGCGAGGCACGACGTGAAAAATCTGCATTGATACGCATAAGGGGTTCCAAAGATAGAATGAGTGGCGTCAGCGCGTGAGCCGTTATGAGATATAGATTGGTTATCTAAAATATCGATAACCAATCATGATGGCGAATATTGAAAATTGAACTATTAAGATTGGTACGTTGTTCGCTAACGTGGCGAAAAACACACGACCTTAATTTAGCGTCACTTTATCGAAAAACAAGCGATCAAGAACAACTTATTAATGTATCCATCAACGTACCAGAATCACGGGAGACAATGTGCTCGCGATGATCTCTGTCGTCGTACTACCAAGGAACAACTGCTGCCATTTAGAGTGTCCGTAAGCACCGACCACCATGATGTCAATATCGTTGTCGACTTGAAACGTTAACAGTCCATCAACGGCATCAGAAGCAGATAAATGATGCGCCTCAACGACAAAGCCTGCATCTTCTAATTTAGCAGCGGCGGCACTCATGCTTTGCTTGGCAACATCATTATGATTGCCGACCATCACAATATGACCTTTTAAACCTTTTAACAAAGGGCTTTTTGACACCATCCACGCCGCTTTTATAGACGTCTTACTACCATCAAAAGCAATCATATATGAGCTAGGCTCTTTAAAAGTCTCTGAGCAAATCAGTATAGGAATATCCGATGCGCGAGCTACCGTTTCGATTTGGCTGCCGATATTGATGCGGCTATTTTTGTGGTCTTCGCCGCGGCGGCCCATGACGATCGCGCGATTTTCTTCTTTGAAATGCTCGATACTAGGAAGCAATTTGCCATGACGTTGATAAATGCGCACATTGACATCCGCAAAGCTGCCTTGGATATGGCTTTTTGCATCTTGTACTAAGGCATTGCTATAGCTATTGACTACCTTCGCCCTTTGCTCATCTAGCTGGGACAACTCTTCTAACAAAAACTGGCGGCTGTTTATCCCTATCGCTCCTGATAGATCACGTCTGACTGAAGCGGGGACGTCGCTGACATGCAGCAACCCAACAGGCAAGTTCAGTTTGCTGGCATACCATGCTGCATAGTCACAAACCGATTCAGTCACTGCTGAGCCGTCAATACAAGCTAGAATGTGCTGTGATATTGTCATAATCTGTCCTTAGATGTGTTATTTAATCCTATACAGCTTGTTATATATGACCAAGCTATGCCTATTATTTGAGAGATTTTTATAAAAACTGCTCCCTTAATTTGATGATACCCAATTTGGTCGGCTTCATCCAGCGATGTACACGCTTTTGTAAAATCACAAACGTACTAGCACTACGATTCTATATGGTTTACAAGAATATTGTCTTAACACCCTGATGAACTCTAGTCATTGTCTAACCACAAGCGTTAGTAAAGTTTGCTACAATAGCTCTTTTAGTATTTATGATTCAGTATTTAAGACTTACGTATCGTTATTTAGGTGATTGAATTATGGCAAAGAATGCCCTACAGGCTCAACTATTAAAGGCTGGATTGGTCGATAGTAAAAAAGCCAAAAAAATCAGCAAGCAAACGCAGCATGCCAAGCGTATTGGCGACTCAGAGAGTTTAGAGACCAAAAAAGCGTTGGCAGAGGCTCAAGCGCAAAAGCTTGAGAAAGACCAAAAGCTCAATCAGCAAAAACAGCAAGCTTTAGAAGAAAAGGCGCTGAAGGCTAACATCATTCAAATGATTAAGCAGCATCAGATAGCCGATACGGATGGTGACGTTAGCTATCAATTCGTCGATGCATCCAAAGTGAAAAAAATCTCAATCACTCAAAAGCTATACGATCAAATCGTAGCAGGTCATGTCGTAATTGCACGCTTAGAGGACAGCTACGCGTTACTGCCGCGCCCACTGGCAGATCGTATCGATACAAAAATGGAAGGGTTTATAGTGGTATCCAACGATACCGCTGAAGACACGCCAGAAGAAGATGATCCTTACGCCGCTTATGTGATTCCAGACGATTTGATGTGGTAATCACTCGTCTGACTACTCAGACAAGCATTCAGTCAAAACCCCTTCATAGAGCAACCATTCTATGAGGGGGTTTTGCTATCTGCGGTTTAATAGACAATTTATTATGAAAACTATCAGGCAGTTAATGACAGAGAACGCTTAAGCGTGGTGCCTCTCATTCTACTTTATCGGATGGATAGCGCTTTTAATTGAACAGTCACTCAACATTCAGTACAATATAATCCTACTCAATGAAATAAATGACCGTTAGACTCAATATAATATTTACGATCACGCAAGAACTCGTGCTTCAACCATATCGCCACAACCTCGAAGCTCTCCTCCGCTCTCTGACTTAGCCGGAAAAATCATGATTAAAAGAATATCCTTAATACTATTAATATTGATCCTAGCGGCAAGTTTTTTTTATTTTGATCTCAATCAATTATTGACGCTTGAGGGATTAAAAGGGTCGATGGCGCAGTTTGATGCGTATAAAGCCCAGTCGCCATTATTGGTTATCGGTGGTTTCTTCTTACTCTATGTGGTCGTCACTGCGCTCTCCTTACCTGGCGCAACTATTTTGACGTTGGCAGCAGGAGCACTGTTTGGTTTGGTGCAGGGCTTACTTATTGCGTCGTTTGCGTCCAGTATCGGCGCAACGCTTGCTTTTTTGACGTCACGTTACCTGCTGCGCGACACCATCAAGCAGCGCTTCCCTGAGCGGCTGGCAGCGATCGATAAAGGCGTTAAAAAAGAAGGCGCGTTCTATTTATTTACCCTTCGACTGGTACCGATATTTCCGTTCTTTTTGATTAATCTGTTGATGGGCGTCACTGCCATCAAGTCGTGGACTTACTACTGGGTCAGCCAAGTCGGCATGCTCGCTGGTACGTTTGTCTTCGTCAATGCAGGAACACAATTGGCACAGGTTGAGAGTCTATCAGGCATTTTATCGTTCGACTTGATTGTCTCGTTTGCGTTATTGGGCTTGTTCCCCTTAATCGCAAAAGGAGTGTTGAATATGTTTAAGAAGCGCCGCGCCTACAAAAATTATAACAAGCCAAAAAAATTCGACCGCAATATGATCGTCATCGGCGCAGGTGCTGGCGGCCTTGTCACCAGTTACATCGCAGCGACTGTCAGAGCAAAAGTCACGCTCATCGAAGCGGGCGAGATGGGCGGCGACTGCTTGAACTACGGCTGTGTCCCGAGTAAAGCCATTATCAAAAGTGCAAAAGTCGCAGAGCAGATGCGCACGGCTGAGCGTTACGGTTTGGAGAACACCGCGCCGCAGTTCTCGTTTAAAAAAATCATAGCGCGTGTACACGACGTTATCGCTGAGATTGCACCGCACGATAGTGTCGAGCGCTACACTGATCTGGGCGTTGAAGTCCTAAAAGGGTATGCCAAACTGATTGATCCTTGGACGGTTGAAGTGGCGCTCAATGATGGCAGCACACAAACGCTCACGGCACGCACGATTGTGCTTGCCACTGGCGCACGGCCCTTTATCCCGCCACTTCCAGGTATTGAAGAGACAGGTTATGTCACCAGCGATACTTTGTGGGATAAATTTGCAACGCTTGACGAGACGCCCAAAAAGCTCGTCGTGCTTGGGGGCGGCCCTATTGGCTCTGAGCTGGCGCAAGCATTTGCGCGTTTAGGCTCAAATGTCACGCAAATCGAGCGCGGCACGCGTCTTATGAAAAAAGAAGATGAGGAAGTGTCTAAGTTTGCCCAAAAATCACTAGAAGCCAGCGGCGTCACGGTTTTGACATCACACCAAGCATTACGCTGCGAGAACCGTGATGGCAAAAAGTACATTATCGTTCAGCAGCTGAGTAATGACGATCAAAGTGGTCAGCAAAAAGGCCTACAAGAAAATCTGCAACCAGAAATAGCACTTGAGTACGATGAGCTACTGTGTGCAGTCGGTCGTAGCGCCCGTCTTGAAGGTTATGGACTTGAAGCGCTAGGCATCGAAACAGATCGTACGGTGGTCACCAATGAATATCTGGAGACGCTATATCCTAATATTTATGCAGCCGGCGATATCGTTGGGCCCTATCAGTTTACGCACGTGGCGTCGCATCAAGGTTGGTACGCTGCCGTCAATGGCTTGTTTGGTCACTTTAAGAAATTCAAAGTCGATTACCGAGTGATTCCATGGACGACTTTTATTGATCCAGAAGTCGCTCGCGTGGGTCTGAACGAGCAAGAAGCTATCGACAAAGGGATTGATTTTGAAGTGACGCGTTATGACTTTAAAGAGCTAGATCGTGCGATTACTGATAGCGCCGCCAAAGGCTTTATCAAAGTCATCACCCCTAAAGGCAAAGACAAAATCCTAGGGGTGACGATAGTAGCTGAGCATGCTGGCGATTTGATGAGCGAGTTTGTACTGGCGATGAAACATGGCTTGGGACTGAATAAAATACTGGGTACGATTCATACCTATCCGACATGGGCGGAAGGTAATAAATATGTTGCTGGCGAATGGAAACGCAACCACGCCCCTGAAACCGTATTAGACTGGTTAGAGAAATATCACACATGGCGTCGTGGTTAGGCAGTTACCGATAAATAACCTCCTGACTTGCAGAACAAGCCTAAAACAGCCAAGTTAAGCTGGTAGCCATTTTTTACTAGCTTAACTAAAATATCTCAGTACAACGGACGCTTGAATGGACGCTATCTCCTCTTTACCGATGCTAAGACGCATTAAGCAATATAGTATTTATGCGATGGTGCTTGGCATTTGTGTTGGTATTTCTGCCAGTACCGCATCAACCAACAATGCCACTAGTGACCAAACGCTATCGCCATGGCAACAGATAGAGGCGCAAGGTAAGAACCAAGACGTTTATTTTTATGCGTGGGGCGGTGACCCGCAGATCAATGCTTATCTACAGTGGGCGGCCAAGCAAGTTGATGATAAATATAATATTAACTTGGTTCATGTCAAATTAAGCGATACCAGTGAAGCAGTCAGCCGTGTACTCGCGGAAAAGGCAGCCAACAATAACGATCAGGGCAGTGTTGATTTGGTATGGATCAATGGCGCTAATTTTGCCATCATGAGTGAAAACTCATTGTTATTCAAGCAATGGGCAAATAAACTGCCGAATTTTTCATTGACTGACCCCGACAATAATCCGACAGTCAATTATGATTTTGGTGTACCAACTGAGGGTATGGAAGCCCCTTGGGGACAGGCATCATTAACCTTTTATTATGACAGTCTCTCTGTCAACACACCGCCGACTACCCTCAATGAACTCACCACTTGGGCAGCACAGAATCCTGGACGCTTTAGCTACCCAAAGCCGCCTGACTTTTTGGGTATGAGCTTTTTAAAATATGCCTTGGTCATCCTTCATGAGCAGCACGATGCTGACACGGGCGAGAATACCAAAGCACAATTGAACCTGCCTGCCACTGAACAAAATACCGCGCTCGTACTAGATCCGCTATGGGCATTTTTAGATGACTTTCACCCAACGCTGTGGCGTGATGGCGAGCAGTTTGTACAGACAGGGGCGCAGATGCGCCGTTTGGTCGATGATACTGAGCTGAGCTTGGCCTTTACCTTCTCAGCGCCTGAAGTGCCTGCCGCCGTCCAGCGGTTTGATCTACCCAAAAGCATACGCAGTTATGCGATGAGTGATGGTAGCTTAAGTAATACGCACTTTGTCGCTATCCCCTATAACGCAAGCCACCCACAAGCCGCGCAGCTGGTCGCTAACTTTTTGATGAGTCCAGAGGCGCAGGCGCACAAGCAAACTCCTGCCGTGTGGGGTGACAAAACGGTACTGGTTCAGACGACGCTCAGTCCTGAGCAGCAAGCACTGTTTGATAGTAAGCAAACACACCCAAGCGCTCTGCCCTTTGACAGCATCACACGCATAGTGAGTGAGCCGCACCCAAGCTGGGTAGATGCTATTATGCAAGGTTGGCAAATGCGTTACGGGGTCAGCCCATGAGTCAGGGTTTTGACAAAATAGCAAAGACGCAAGCGCGCGCCCATCCTATTGTCCTTGAACAAACAGACTGGTTTACACGTATTGTGTCTTTGAGTCCAAAACTCTTGGTTATGATACTGATACTCCCTGTACTGGGCGGTTTGATCGGTGTGATATTGCCTGCTTTTGGCTGGGTGCCTGCGCTCGATAGAACCACGCTCAACTTACAAGGGTTTATTGAGCTTTGGCAAACGCCAGGACTCACTAGAATGGCCGCCTTGAGCGTTGCTACTGGACTCATCAGCACCCTACTTGCTTTTATTCTCGCACTGATGATATTGGCAGCCTTTTTTAACAGCGTCTGGCTACAACGTATTGAGCATTTACTAAGCCCTATCTTAGTCATTCCTCATGCTGCAGCCGCCATTGCGGTAGGGTTTTTGATTGCGCCGTCTGGGATGTTTGCACGGCTCATCTCTCCGTGGCTCAGCGGCTGGGCGTTGGCACCAAACGGTATATTGCCACATGACCCTTATGGCATCAGTATCATATTGGGTTTGACGCTAAAAGAGCTCCCATTTCTGTTATTAATGGCATTGGGCGCGTTAGCACAGCCTGAGCTTGGCAAAAAGCTACGACAGCAATATAAAGTTGCACTCAATCTCGGTTACTACCCGATCACTGCTTTTTTTAAGGCGGTATTGCCTCTGTTATACCCTTTTTTACGTTTGCCCATATTGGCGGTGCTCGCTTATGCCAGTGCGAGCGTCGAGATGCCATTGATACTCGGTCCTAACACCCCGCCCACGCTCTCCGTCTCTATCATGAATTGGTTTAATGATGTGGATTTGACCTTGCGTATAAAGGCCTCTGCTGGGGCACTATTGCAGCTAGCATTGACGGCAGGACTGGTCGCTTTTTGGTTAGGCAGTGAAAAAGTCATCAAAGCGTGCGGCAGTGCTTCTTTGATAAATGGCAAACGCCGATATGCGGATACGGCATGGCAGAAAATCACTGGTGCTCTTACGGTATTTGTCATCGGTTTTATGCTGCTCTCGCTTATCGGTCTGGCATTATGGTCTATCGCTGGCTATTGGCGATTCCCAGCGATGCTACCAGAGCAACTTGTCTGGCTGCATTTTAATAGTGCCTTTGCACAGATAAATACGCCACTTTTTAATACCCTAACTATCGGTCTTGTCAGCACTGCGTTTGCGATTGTACTTGCCCTCTTATGTTTAGAAGCCGAGCAATTGCGTGCGAAACATCTATCAAACTTGACCAGTTTGATTATTTACTTACCGCTACTGGTGCCAGGCATCGCTTTTTTGTTTGGCTTGGTGTGGATGCAGCAATTGCTCAATTACCAATCAGCATTTTTCAATGTTGCCTTTGCGCATGTATTATTTGTCCTACCTTATGTGTTTTTGTCACTTGCCAGTAGCTATCGACGTCTAGATCCTCGCTTTGCCCATGTGGCAGCCAGCCTAGGTGCAGCACCAATTAAGGTGTTCTTTCGAATCAAATTACCGCAGTTATTTGCCCCTATTTTGATTGCTATCGCACTTGGTTTGGCGATTAGCTTTGGTCAGTATCTACCAACCCTATTGGTAGGCGGCGGTCGTATCGCCACAATAACGACAGAAGCAGTCACACTCGCGAACGGTGCCAGTAGGCGTACCAGTGCCGTTTATGCCATCATACAAATGGTGCTGCCACTCATTGGTTTTATACTGGCTTGGATATTGCCAAAGTTATTTTTTAGAAGTAGCACTCGTTAGCAGTCTGATCGTTAATAAAAACGGTCACCAAAAATATCAACCATACAAATACCAGTCGTTAAAAATGCAAATAAAGGGTTCTCAATGTCATCAACTTTACAGATAAAAGACTTGCAGTTGTTTCGTCAAAACAAGCGATTACTCAGTATGGATGAGCATATCGCTGGTGGCGACATACTTACCGTAATGGGGCCTTCTGGTAGCGGCAAGTCAAGTTTACTGAACTGGCTGACGGGGTCACTATCTAAGGATTTTACGGTAACTGGTACGGTATGGCTAAACGATCAAGACATCACTCACCTGCCAGCGCACATGCGCGGTATTGGCGTGATGTATCA
Organism: Psychrobacter sp. Ps6; assembly: GCF_022129235.1. Classification (GTDB taxonomy): domain Bacteria; phylum Pseudomonadota; class Gammaproteobacteria; order Pseudomonadales; family Moraxellaceae; genus Psychrobacter. The sequence goes on from NZ_JADQAI010000014.1 coordinate 19,482, forward strand.
AGATGCGCTGCTGTTCTCGCATTTGACAGTGGCGGGCAATATTGCTTTTGCGATGCCAAAAGACAATAAAAATGGTGGTAAGAAACAGCGGCTCGAAAAAATAGAGCACGCGTTAGCACAAGTAGGTTTAGCAGGTATGGGAGATCGGCATCCTGATAGCTTATCAGGTGGTCAACAAGCACGCGTGGCACTACTACGAACCTTACTTGGCGCGCCCAAAGCCATACTACTTGATGAGCCCTTTAGCAAGCTTGATACCCAGCTGAGAAAAGATACGCGCCAGCTGGTGTTTGAACAAATACAGACGTACAAGCTCCCTGCTATCATGGTGACACATGACCATAGCGATGCCGAAGCAGCAGGCGGCAAAGTCATTCATTTAGACCGATAGTTTTGAACATTAAATCGAAATACAAAAGGCAGATCGCATGCTAGACAAATTTCTTACGCCTGTTATCAAGCCGATACTCAATCCTGTCGTTGTGGTCTTGCACAAACGCGGTGTCACTGCAGATCAGCTGACAGTCACTGGGTTCTTGATTGGGATGCTAGCATTGCCACTCATTGCCTTTGCGCTGTGGTATGGCGCACTAGCAGCCATTATCGTGAATCGACTCTTTGATGGTCTCGATGGCGCATTGGCACGTCATGCGCAGCAAAGCTCCAGCGCAGGTGGCTACTTGGATATTACGCTCGACTTTTTATTTTATGCAGCGGTGCCACTTGGGTTTATTTTGGCCAATCCTGAGCAAAATGCTATTGCAGGCGCGCTATTGCTAGCAGCGTTCATAGGAACTGGTTCGAGCTTTTTAGCATTCGCGATTGCCGCTGAAAAGCTTCAACTGGATAAGCTTCAATTCAAATATAAAAGCTTTTATTATCTCAATGGTCTCACAGAAGGCACCGAAACCATCGCGCTATTTATCGCTTTTTGCATTTGGCCACAGCATTTTGTACTGCTCGCTGGTATCTTTGCCACTGCTTGCGCGATTACGATCTTTACCCGTATACATGGCGGCTATCATACTCTCAAGCAGTTAGAGATGTCACAGTGATACAGTGATACAGAGATATAGTCCACTGCTAGGCTTTTACTAAATGCTCGAGGCGCAGTGCTTCTATAGAGGATGCCATATCTTCAGCAAGGTCATGTACTGTCGAGCTCTCGACATCACGCTGTGCGAAGGCGCGCAGCCCCATGACCTCCGCCTGTAGTCGTCGCCCAAGTCTGACCGCATCCAGTTGACTGTCTATCTCACCTATCTGCTGCGCCTTTTTGAAGCACTCTATAAAGCGCGTCTCCATCCCTGATAGTAGCATCTCAACTTTATCTAGTGCCGCCTGCTCACGAGCGCCCAGCTCTAATAAGCTTTTGACCAGCATACAAGCACGGCTTGGCAATGCTTTATCACGAATACCGCCCAGCTGCCTGATATAAGCAGCTAAACCTGATAAAGGTGTCTGGTGATGACTTAATACACGTTCAAGCTCGGTCAGTCCTAGACGGGCGTAGTATTCTAGCGCCTCTTGGAACAGGCCATCTTTACTACCGAAAGCGGCATAAATGCTCCCTGGACGCATATCGAGCGCTTGTTCAATGTCTTTTAATGAGGTGGCATGAAAGCCCTTTTGCCAAAAAAGCTGTAAAGCTCGCTCCAAAGCATCTTGACGATTATAGAGTGCACTGCGTGACATACTATGCCCCATGTAAAAAGCCGTGACCTCATATAAAAATGAGCACGGCGATAAAATTTGAATGATTGCTCAATTTTATCCTTAATAGGCGCTTCAGTAAAGTGAATACAGGAAAATAGACTGGGTCATAAAATAGAGAACGATCATGACGCTAACTATCAATAACGATATTAACAGCTAGGTACGAGGTTCTAAAACAGCTGATAAAACTGCAAGCATTTAATCAGCCAGCAGTACATGCTTACTCTTTTGATAAGCGGATAAGCCATCGACGCCCAGCTCGCGTCCGATACCGCTTTGCTTGAATCCGCCCCAGCCTGCTTCTGGCAATACAATTTGCTGCTCGTTAATCCAAAGGTGACCTGCTTGAATTTGCAGTGCCATCTCAAGTGCTGCTGTTTCATCAGCGCTCACAATGGTTGCTGCTAAGGCAAACTTGCTGTCGTTAGCTAAGCGAATGGCCTCTGCATTGTCGGTAAAAGTTATACTGACCAACACCGGGGCAAATACTTCTTCCATCCATAATTGGCTGGTTGTTGGCACGTCTGTATAAATGGTTGGCGATACAAAGTAACCTGCACCGTCAATTACCTCGCCACCCGTTAAGCATGTGAGCTGTTCGGTCGTGGCGATATCAAAGTAATTTTTGACTTGGCCTAGTTGCTGCGCGCTGACCAGTGGACCCATTTGTGTATCAGCATCAAAGCCATCACCAATTTTTAGACTTGTCGTTTTTGCTTTTAAGGTCGCAAATAGTGGTTCGGCAATACTTTGATGGACAATTAGCCGTGAAGTTGCCGAGCATATTTGGCCAGCATTGGTGAATATGCCGGCGATGATCAAGTCACAAGCATGGTCGATATCGGCATCTGCACATACCACGATGGCAGATTTGCCGCCCAGCTCTAGGCTGATGTCTTTAACGCTTTTAGCCGCTTGACTCATGACCTTTTCACCGACCACATTACTACCGGTAAAAGAGACTTTATCAATCAGCGGATGACTGGTCATAACAGCACCTACCTCGGCAGCACCCGGCAAAATATTCACCACGCCTTTTGGCAATCCTATCTCAGACAATATATTGCCGAGCATTAACTCTGGTAATAATGTTACCTCAGACGGTTTTAATAGCACGGTACAACCTGCCGCTAACGCAGGTGCTAGCTTCCAAGCCGTCGTCACCATCGGAAAGTTCCAAGGCGTAATCAACGCACAAACACCAACAGGCGCATAGGTCTTTAGCAAGCGTATACCTGACTCAAGCGTGGACACCTCAGACCACGTTGCTTGATCGCTTATCAAATTAGCATAATAACGATAGCAAGCGATAGCGTCTCCCACATCTATCTTTGCTTCCTCAATTGGCTTACCATTATTTAACACAGACAGGCCAACCAACTTATCGAATTGCTGCTCCATAGACGCTGCAATCGCGCTTAGATAACGGGCGCGCTCGCTAACATCAGTCTGCGACCAGCTGCTATAAGCCTCAGAGGCAGCTCTGACCGCCATGTCTACATGAGCACTGGTACACAAGCGCGTCGTTGCAATTATCTCTCCTGAGTTGGGGTCATATAGGGCATGATTATTTGTATGATCAAAACTTGCGTTATCAGAGTCAGTCTCAGGCGCTTCAATCTCAATCCAGTCGCCATTGATATAGGCAGCATTTAATACGACTTCACTTTGAGCCGTTTGTGTTGCGCCTTTTCTGGTTAAGCTTGTAGCGTTCGTCAATTCCACCATGGTTAATTGCCTTATATTTTTTGATAAAATTTTATTTATTTGCATAGCACGCACAACGTAATTGATGAAATAATCGGTTTATCTGACGACAGAAAAACCCATTATTTTTTTACGTTATATGCTTTGTTGATATCAAACGTATGGCTAATAAAGCAGATGCGCGACTGACGTAATCACCACCAAACTGATAAGCGTACGAAGTATAAAAATCCCAAACAGCTCTAATATATTAAGTTTGATGTTTGATTTCAAAATCAGCGCACCGACTTCAGACATATAGATAATCTGAGTAATTGAGGCGGCACCCACGATGAAGCGTGTCATTTCACTCTCGATGCTTTTACCGACCAGCGCTGGCAAGTACATATCTGCAAAGCCCATAATCATGGCAGGTGCAGCCTTTGCCGCCTCTGGAATCTGTAACCATTCAAGCAATGGCACAAGTGGTGTCGCGAGCCAATTAAAGACAGGCGTGTACTCTGCTAAGCCCAAGCCAATCGTACCGATGGCAAAGACAACTGGAATCAGTCCAAAGTAAATATCAAACAAATTACCCACGCTACGTTTGAACACATAACCCAAGCTTGGCATAGAGTGTGCGCGAGTGACGGCGCGATTGACCGCCCATTGGTAAGTGGTATACCCAGCAGGAATACCTTCGTCTAGCATGCTTTTGCCTGAGTGATAGGTGTCAGGCTTCATTGACAGTGGCGGTATACGCGGCATGATGATCGCAGCGATAAATCCAGTCAGCGCAATGGTCAGATAAAAATAGACAAAGTTATTGTCCACACCAATGGTTTTGGCAACCACATAGGTAAAGGCAATGGAAGTCACTGAAAAGGTGGTGGCAATGATGGCTGCTTCACGCTGACTGTAGAAACTCTTGTCATACTGCTGCATGGTGACTAGCAAACCGATAGACGCGGCTCCAAACCAAGAAGACATCGCATCAACGGCAGAGCGTCCTGGCAGTTTGAACAGCTTGACAAATATCTTACTGGCTAATGTGCCCAAAAACTCCATGAGGCCAAAGTCTGTCAAAAATGGCAGCGATAAAATAGCAAAGAAAAACAACGGAATCAGAATGGGGATCAAATCTTCAAAAATGACGCCGCCCGTATTGCGATTAATAATAAACTCAGGGCCGACTTGCAGATAAATCATCCAAACAAACACCATACCTAACAAACGCGTGGTGAGCCAAAACCAATCAACATCAAAGAGATTCTTTATCAGTGAGCCTTCAGCCAAATTGGGTTTTAACACCTTGACTGCTAGTGCCCCAAGACAGGAAATAGTCACGATCGCCATGGTGATATAGACCACAAAACCACCCAATATTGCTTGTAACGTATCAGTCAATACGCCCAATAAAATGGTGACCTTACCATCCCACTGAAACGGTATGATAAATAGCGCAATACCCAATGCTGAAAATAGCAGAAACTTCCACATTGACGCTCGCCACTGCCCTGCCTGCGGTGTGTTTGGATCGACATCGTTTCCTAAAATCGGCTGCTGCGATTTATCAATAGCATTCGTCATTTACCTTCTCCTTAATGGGTGGTGATCGCCAGTTTTTCCGTTTTTTATCTGACCAATCGCGAGGTTTGCTCTAATGGACATTTTTCCTTGAGCGACCCGCGTTTATAGTCCTTTGAGCATTGTTTATGAGTACCGTTAACTAAAATAGGTAACCGTCTCACCCATCTCTTTGAGAAAGTCATCCGCTTCATCAATCTCATAAATGATCGGTTGCTTGCCTGTCGTGTCTGTTTTTAGCGCCTCTAGCAATTGCTGCTTATCCGTAATTCTGCGATACCCTGCCCCAAACCCTGCGGCTAATGGTTCAAAGTTTGGCGTTTTAATATTGACGCCGATCAGTGGCAGACCGCCCTCTTCCATATAACGACGAATCTCGCCATAACCTTGGTTGTTCCACAGCAGTACAATCAATGGCAGTTCAAGCTCGGCGGCACAAATAAGCTCAGCTATGGTAAATTGAATACCACCATCCCCAATTAAGCTAACAACAGGCAAGTTCGAGCCAATCATGGCACCAATAGCAGCAGGCAAACCATAACCTAGCGTGCCAAAGCCTGTTGAGGAGTTGAACCATTTACGCGTCGCCAATGCTTCAAAGCCAAGGTTGCCACTATAGACAGGCTGCGTTGAGTCACCAACAAAGATGACGCCTTCCACTTCATCTCGAATCAGTTTTAGCAAGGCATTTTGGCCCGCAAAGTCTGGGGTTATATCCTTTAAAAGAGCTTGTTTTGCCTCGTTCACTCGTGACAATGCCTGATGATCAAATGCCTGCCCGTTTAATACCTGACCTTCTAAACGCCTGCATAGACCACTGATAGCCATCTGCGCGTCAGACAATACCGCGATATCTGCTCGAAACGGACGCTGTAACTGCTGGGCATCGCAGTCGATACGCACCAGTGTGCCATTGATTTTGAACTCGCCATTAAAGAACACATCGTAATCGGTCTCGCCAAGCTCCGTACCAATGGCGAGCACCCAATCTGCCTCTGTAATTACGGCTCGGCCTGCATCTAACGACTGATTACTACCCAAACTCAACGGATGAGCAGGTGGTAGTAGCCCTTTGGCATTGATGGTCAAAAACGTGGGCGCATCGATCAGCTCTGCCAGTTTTTGCGCATCGTGATCGACATCGACACAGCCACCGCCGTAAAGCAGCACTGGGTTTTTTGCGGTTTTTAATGACTCGATAATCAGATCCAACTGCGCAGGGTTTGGCAGTGGTCTCATCACTTGTGGTGGGATTAAGCTGTTCTTGTCAGCTTGGCTATTAGCCATATCTTTTAAGTTAGGTGGTTTGGAAACATGGCTGGCATCAGCGGTGATGACATCAATCGGCAGCTGAATATGAACTGGCCCTGGACGCGCACCATTAAATAAGGCGAACGCTTCTGCGATAACTTTGGGTAATGACTCAGGCTGCCAGATGGTTTTGCTTGCGAGCGCCACCTTACTGACCATGCCTTGCTGATCATGCAGCTCATGCAAGTGCCCCTCTCTACTTCCCGTATCTTTGATTTTATTGACGCTAGAGATTACTAACATCGGTATCGAGTCAGCCAATGCCTGCGCCATCGCTGTCATGATATTGGTCATACCAGGGCCTGTGATGATGAAGCACACACCGATCTTGCCAGAGGCACGATAATAGCCATCAGCCATGAACCCAGCGCCTTGCTCATGACGCGGAGTCACATGGCGAATACTAGTATTGGGTAGACCGCGATATAGCTCTACGGTATGGACCCCCGGTATGCCAAAAACCGTCTCTACTCCATAGTATTCTAGCCACTGGACGAGCAACTCACCACAGGTCAGAGGCGAGGCATCAAATGATATAGAAGGCGTTTGGGTCAATTGGGTCATGGGGTAATCATCCTAAAAATTTTAATCAGTGTTGGGTTAGGTATTTTATTTAGCGTCGTTATTTTTTTAGTAGCTATTTATGTTGAATAGCCATTTTTTTTAGATTCTAGCTAAATGCGATCAATCACAAATTATGATGGCGTAACCAGTCATCAATTATCACGTGCAGACGCTCGCCTGAAAAACTGGGGAAATGACCGCCATGGACGACACGTACAGGCAACGCATTGAGACGGCGCATACTCTTAGCATAGTCAGTCATGTCACTATGCCATGTATCTTCGATCAATGGACCGTCATAGATAAGATCGCCCGAGATCAGCGTTTCGCTAGCAGCTTCCCACAAGGCAATGCCGCCTGGTGAGTGGCCTGGCGTATGAATCACTTCAAATTGACGATTACCCAAGTCAATCATGTCACCATCTTCTAATGGCATAATTTTGGCAGGTGCTGCGATTTTGTAGCCGCAATGAGCGTAAGGCTCGGGCGGTAGCGCGTCAAACATCTCATCATTGACGAACATATCTGCCAACGTACGAGCATTGTCTGGTTCAGCGAGAATATGGGCTTCAGCAGAATGGACGTGACAGCAGTCAAACTCGCTCGCAGCGCCAATGTGATCAAAATGGGTATGACTGGCAACGCCAACGATATCGCGATCAGCAAGCAGAGCCACGTGACGACGCAGCGGTACTGCCCCTAATCCGAAATCGACTAATAAATCGCGCTGGCTGCCGCGCACGTGCCACAGATTGCAGCGAAAAAACGGCTTGATCCACGGCTCATCAATGAGCGTAATACCATCGCTATGCGCGGTAGTGCGATACCAGTTCTTTGGCTTGATACGCGCTAATAATTGTTCGCTCATAAGTCAGCTCCATCAGAAATTTGTAAATCTTTGAGATAATCTTGGTGCGTACGGCTTTCATCAATACGGGCAAGATCGATATCAACGATCATCGTGCCAGCCGCTACACCAAGTCTGCCGAGTACCTCACCATCGGGGCCAGCAACGATGCTATTGCCACAGTACTGAAGATTATCTTCCTCACCCGAACGATTGATACAAGCGACAAAGCATTGATTGTCCATGGCGCGAGCGCGTATTTGGAGCACCTGACGCTCTGAATTTGGTAGCATATTGGCCGTCGGTGACAGGATGATTTGTGCCCCTGCTTGCGCCAGCTCCCTTGCCACTTCTGGGAACTCATTGTCATAACAAATCATCAAACCCAATTTGCCAAATCGCGTATCGACGATGCAGGACTTTTTACCTGCTGTAAAAAACTGATGTTCGCGATCCCATAAGTAACGCTTATCATAAGTCGCAAGATGCTTGCCGTTGTCATCTATTAATATGGCAACGTTACTCAGCTCACCATGGGATCGGCGTTCAGCAAGCCCAAATAACACATGTAAATTGTACTGACTAGCAAGTCTCGCCACCTCAGTGACAATGGGGCCATCGATCGCTTCCGCTAAATCATCAAGGCGCTCAAATATGTTGTAGCCTGTGAAAGCCAACTCCGGCAGTGCAATCAGATCTACTTTTGCTTCTGCTGCGAGACGGCAGAGCGACTCTAACGCCTCTAGGTTGGCGACTGGTTCAGCCCATAAAGGATTGGTTTGAGCGATCATCAGTTTCATAACGATGGCTCCTCTTGAGCTGGAGTGACAGCATCACTCTGACGGGTAAACACCGTCGCACCTAACCAGTAGAGACCGCCCGTGATGATAAATACGGGTAATGATGCACCGAACGACGGCGGCGCGATCAGAGTCCAGTAAGCTGCTAGAGCTGCGCCAATCACGTAAGCTGCAATCGCAATCTTTGCAGTAGGACGTCCCAATTGATGCGTCGCATCAAGCAGTTTTGCGGTATAGCCTTCTTTACTAACAAGGTAATAATCGACAATCATAACGGAGAATGCGGGGATAAATAGCGCGCCTACGATCAGTAGGAAATTTTGAAACTGATCTAAGATACCCGGAATTAGCGCGCCAAAAATAGTGACCAGACCAATGATAAGAGCAGGTTTCCAAAAGCTCATATTAGGTTTGATGTTCATACAAGATAGCGTTGCGCTATAGACTGCCATGACATTGGTGGTCATGACCGAGAAGAAAATAACCAAGGCAGCTGGCAAACCAAAACCAAAGTCAGCAAGCAGACGCGTCGGATCATAAGTCTGCTCCAGCCCGTACATGATAGAGAGCCCTGAGATAGTCGCACCTAAACCCATGGCAACGATGGCTGCCACAATGTAACCAAAATAAGTGCCCCATATGGCAACTTTTGGCGATTTGCAATTGCGATTGTAATCAGCAGCCGAAGACATCCACGAAAACGCAGTAGCAATGACGATATCAAAGGCGATACCTAAAGTAATACCATTACGCGACTCAACGGGCATCTCAAACAGTGTTGAAACATCGTAATGTTGGTTTAGCTGATAGAGGACTATAACGGTAAGCGCCGCCATTGCCAATGCGGCCCAACGTTCGACAAGCTCAATACCGAGGTGACCACGTAACACGATAAGAACCACAACGGTCTCGCACAAAATCACAAACAGCGGCAGGTTGCTATAGCCTGTAGTAGCTTCAATCGCGTAATCAAGACTCATACCAGCCAGCAGCGCTTGAATACAACTCCATGCAATCAGCACACCCATATTCACTAACGAAATCAACTGACTACCAACTGGGCCATAAGCACGGCGCGTCAGTGCCATCGAAGGCAAACCTGTGCGCTGCCCCATTAGACCAACCAATAGCAGCGGAATTGCCCCGATTAATGAGCCAATAAGCACGGTGGTGATAGCCGTAGTAAACCGTAAATCAGGTACGAGTAACATGCCTGTTAAGATAGTCGTCACCACGATATTGGCACCGAACCAAAGCGCAAATGTACCAATCGAACCTAGACTATGCCCAACCTCATTTGGAGAGAGCGTGTCTTGACCAAAAAATGAAGAGGATTTACTCATTGGGGTCTTCCTTAACCGAATTATATTCATACCAGCAACTCAATACACTGGTCACCATCTCATCAGGCTGCTATCCCTGATATACCGCATTGGGATAACTGCTCTATGCGCCAACCCTAGCCAATAATTGGCTGAGATTAGTAAACCGCTTTGACCTTATCGTCATAGCGTACGCCTGGTAAGATACATAGCATCTCAAACAGTAAGTTCGCAGCCAGTACAGAGGTGTTGCCAAATGGATCATATGGTGGTGATACTTCAACCAAGTCACCACCGACCACATCAAGACCGCGCATGCCGCGAATGATTTCGATACCTTGAGTGGATGTCAGACCACCGATCTCAGCCGTCCCCGTACCAGGCGCAAATGCAGGGTCAATTCCATCAATATCGAAACTTAGATAAACAGGGCCATCGCCTAGCTTTTCGCGTACTTCTGCCATGAGCGGCGTCAGCGACTTATACCAGCACTCTTCTGCCGGTACCACGCGAAACCCTTGCTGGGTTGACCAATCAAATTCTTCGGCGCTATAGCCTGTACCCCGCAGACCAATCTGCACCACGCGATTACCATCGATGAGGTTCTCTTCGACAGCGCGGCGGAACGGTGTGCCATGGGCGATTTTTTCGCCAAACATATCATCGTTGATATCAGCGTGAGCATCGATGTGCACCATACCGACAGGGCCATGTTTTTTGGCGAGTGCCCGCAGGATAGGCAGTGCGATGGTATGGTCGCCGCCCAACGTTAAAGGAATTGCGCCATGTTTGACGATTTTATCGGTATAGAATTTTTCGATGATATCGACGCTTTTTAGCAGGTTAAACGTATTGATGGGTACATCGCCGATATCAGCGACTTGCAATGACTCAAATGGCGCGGCACGCGTCGCCACGTTGTAAGGACGAATCATTCTTGACTCATCACGAATTTGTCTAGGCCCCAATCTGGCACCGCTACGGTTGGATGCACCAATATCTAAAGGTACGCCAACGAACGCCACATCTAACCCTTCAGCATCGGCTTGCGTTGGCAGACGCATCATAGAAGCGAAACCGCCAAATCTTGGCATATCATTGCCACTTAATGGTTGATTGAATGTCATAAATTAATTCCCTATTTGATTTATATACACAATTTGCTACATACAATTGACAATACATAAATATAAGGGAAGGAACCATGGTAAAATTTAGAAGTAAACTTCTGATTTTTCGTAGTAAACTCGTTTTATCAGTTATTACCAGAAGTTTAAGAGAAACACTACTGCTTGATAAAGTAGGTTTAATTGATACAGTAATTTGTTGCGATAGCACGTTATTGCGAAAGTAAGGGACCGGGTATGATATTAGATGAGCTGATAAAAATAGACATAAAAACGTTACGTAGCTTTATGGCTATCGTGGAGTGTCAAGGCGTGACTGCTGCTCAGTCACGTTTGAATGTCACGACCTCGGTGATTAGTGGACATTTGACTCACTTAGAAGACCGCTTGGGCATGACACTCTGCCATCGCGGTCGAGCAGGTTTTAAGCTGACAGAGGATGGCGCGGCTGTCTATGAGGCATGTCTGGGCTTTACCGAATCGGTCGCGAGTTTTCAACATCAGCTGCACTATATTAAGCAATTAGACTCAGTACACGGCGGGCATATTAGGCTTTGCTTGATTGATCAGATGCCCAAGTTTTTTTACGATGCGCTTAGACAACGTCTTGCTAGCAGCTACCGAGAAAACCCTTTAATACACTTTTCTATCGATGTACAAAGCCCTGAGAGCATGCTAGAAAAGCTCGTTAGCAACGAGAGTGACATTGGTGTGGGTTATTTTGGTAGCTTTCCGCCATTACTCACTTTTAAGCCAGCATTTGTTGAAAAGCAAGTAGTCTGCTGCGGACGCGAGCATAAGCTATTTTATAACTCAGAAGGATTGACTTTTGAGGATTTAGAGCAGAATTATCCGTGGATAAAAAGGGGCTATGTGGTCGAGCATCATATCAATCATATCCGACCAAAAACCCTAAGTGCCACCACTTATCACATGGAGGCAACTGCGCAGCTTATCCTTGCCGGCCACCATGTGGGGTACTTACCGCGTGATTTGGCGAGACGTTACGAGGGTATGGGATTGATGAAAATACTCCTACCCAATGAAGCAAGCTACGACGTCGAGCATCACTGGGCATATCGAGAAAATCAACCTAAACAAGCGGCCGACTTTTTAAATAAGATGATGAACTTACTATAAAGAAAATACGAATATCACTGCACTGCTACGGACGGTTGTTGATGCTTGAGACCAATGCTTCTAAGCTTACCTTTTTCGCCTACTTCTTTGATAACCAGTGACCACTCATCGTTCACCACAACTGTATCGCCTGAAACGGGTGCGGTACCTAAATGTGAGGTCACATACTCAGCGACCGTCTGCTCCCACATATCTTTGGTACTGTCTGCTTCGGTCGTTTTCAGCGTTTTTACCAAAGGTTTGGCGACCATGGCTTCTGAAAAAAATGGCAAATCTCCAAGTTTGACACTGGGTGACAGCAGCCATTCACCATAAAAATCATCGATAGCCTTACGATCTAACGTTGTATCATTAAAAATTTTGGCAATTTTACTGGCATAATTACCTCGCATGGCGTACCAGACGCTATCACCAAATTTTATTTTCGTACTCTCATCGACGACGACAATTTGTTGTCCCCGTACCAACGCAAATACGCTGATTTCATCAGGGCTAATGCCTTTTGAGATTCCCATAGGATGACGGCCAATAGCAAATGCACCTGATTGCGCCTCAAACTCATACAAAGTAATGCTCGCTTTATCTGACACCCAAACCTCATGTTCTTCTTTAGGATCTTTATTGGTCGGAATACGTACCTTGAATAAGTTTGCCATGGTAGGAATGGTCGTGCCTTGCAGTATCAACGACAATACCACAACGCCAAATGCAATATCAAACAGCATAAAGGCGTTATCTATCCCCGCCATGACGGGCAAAATGGCAAGGGTAATAGGCACGGCACCGCGCAAACCAACCCAAGAGATAAACCCAATCTCTCGGTCTTTAAATTTAAATGGTTTGACGCTGGTATAGACCGCGATAGGACGGGCAACAAAGATCATAAAGAACGCTATCGCCACCGAATAATACCAGACATTAAGGACATTTGATGGGGTGACCAGTAGACCCAATACCACAAACAATACTGCTTGCGACAGCCAAGCGAAGCTGTCCATCACGCGCATGACATGCTCGGTTGATCGTACTTTATGATTACCTATCAGCACCCCTGTCAGATACACCGCCAAAAACCCACTACCGCCAACCAAATTGGTTGCAGCAAATACGGCTAAGCCAGCGGAAAGTATCAAAATGGCGTACATGCCCTCTGCCAGATGTATCTTGGGCAACAGCCGAGATAGCAAATAACCAAAGAGTAAGCCCATCCCTAATCCAAAACTGAGCTGTTGGAACAGTAATACCAAAAAGCCAAATGCTGTCTGACCAGCAGGGTCGACGTTTAGGGCAATCAAACCCGTTACTAATAAAATGGCTAAGGGATCGTTGGCACCAGATTCTAATTCAAGCGTGGCTTGGACGCGGTCGTTGAGCTTGACCCCGCCATTACGTAGTAGAGAGAATACAGCGGCCGCATCGGTTGAGCCCACAATCGCAGCCATCAACAGGCCAAAACGCCAGTCGACATCGAGCAACCAAGTAACGAATACCCCGAGCACCAGTACCGTGACCAACACGCCCCAAGTAGCCAAAGTAATCGCAGGTTTTAAACCGACCCGAAACGACTTAAAAGACGTGCGTAAACCACCATCTAATAGGATACAAGCCAGCGCGGCTTGACCCACAAAATTGGCCAGCCCATATTGAGAAAACTCAATACCCAAGATACCCTGCTCGCCTGCCAACATACCGACGATCAAAAACAGCAATAGCAAGGGCACACCCAAACGCGCTGATAATGTACTCGCCATAATACTAGCGAAAATAAGTACTGCCCCTACGAGGTATAGGATATTCAAGGTATCCATTTTTTAAAGCCCTGTTTTTATCATTGTTATATTAATATGTGGTGACGCGTAATAGTAATCGATTGCCAAAATATTTGCGTTATCCCACTGTGAGCAAACATCACTGCTAGACAGCCCTAGATCATGAGCCTTCTGCTTGCCTATCTACACCTCCTCTATCTTATCGAGCACACCTATTCTCACAGAGTGCTCTCTATCATAAAACTCTACGTCTGAATATACTGCCATGCTAATACCAAAATTGCCGCTGCAATCAGCCAAGCGACAACGCCTAACAACAGTGCTTTATATAAGCTCATATAACTGATGCTAAAAAATACCACCAAGGTATAAATCAAATGTGGTATAACGCCCAGCATACTAAATATCAAGGCAACCCTTAAATCAGTAGGACTGCGCTCAGTACCAACAATGAAGTGACTGATGAGCGTAAACGTGGGGAAAAGAGGTGCAAGCGCCGCCAGATAAAAAAATCGCGTTTGTGCAAATAATTGAATTGCCAATACCATCAAAGCGCCAATGAGCATTTTTAGCCAGATCATGATGGATCACTCTCCTATTGAGTATGACGGGCGGAACACAACCCAATCTGCCATCATACTAAAGTCTATGAACGGACATAAGAGAAATATTGGCTTAGTTGATAGTTATCACAGAAGCACATGAAAAAACCCCATCTAACAATGATGTTAAATGGGGTTATCAACACTAATTATGAATGCTGTAAGTGTATTACTTAATCACCTTTTGGCTTCAGCGCGGCACTGATATCGGCCAACAGTGGCGGGATATCATGCTTGTCGGCGATGACCTCTATCATTACTAGCTTATCGGTAGTCGCGGCAGCTTTGTTTAAAGCCGCTTTTAGCTCGCCTGCTGTTTCTGCTTTGAGCAATACACTGTTTGCTTCGGTGGCGCCAAACGCTTTTGGCATGATCTGCCAATCGCATTTAGGAATATCGTTGTAGTATTGATTTTCGCCATGAATGGCGCGCTCCACCGTATAACCATCGTTATTGATTAGGACGATGACTGGATTAATACGCTCTTGAATCATGACCGCCAATTCTTGGATAGTAAGCAGTGCTGAACCATCACCAATCAATAAAACACTGCGCTTATCTGGTGAGGCAATCGCAGCGCCTAAGCTGGCTGGTAATGTATAGCCAATTGAGCCCCACATCGGTTGCCCATATGAGGTCACGCCTTCTGGCAGACGCACATCACTGATGCCAAAGTATGCTGTTCCTTGCTCAGAGAACACTAGGTTATTACGATCTAAGCAATCAGCAATGATATGCCATAGGTCATCTTGGCGGATAGCCTCACTGTCTTTACCTTTTTGTTCGTGCGGCTTAATTTCTTCACAGAAAGGTTTTGGTACGATATTAATGCCAGAGGTCATCACTTCATGCAGGGCTTGCAACGCATCTTTTAGCGCAATCGGTGCAAAATTCTTACCACTGATAGAAGCACGCTCATAATGTAAATCTACGACCACATCTTCATTGATATCTTGGCTAAACCCTGCGGTAGTAGTGTCAGTATATTGCACCCCTACTTTGATCAGACATTCGCAGTTTTCTACCGCGTCTTTGACAATGGGACGCGAAGCCACACCTGCATAAGTGCCTGCCCAGCGCTCGCTATTTTCATCAAGCAGCGTTTTTCCCCACGATAGCGTGGTATAAGGAATGTCTGTATCGGCAATCAGTGCTTTGAGCTGTGACTGCAACCCCAAACGATGCACCATCAAATCTGCCATGAGCGTCGTGGTTTTGTTTGGCAAAAACTCTGTTAGCGCTTGCTTGAAATCTGCTAGTGCCGCTTGACTGGTGATGTCTTCTTGGCTATCAACCAGCTTGGTCGTTGGCGGATAAATAGGCTGACGCGCAACGTCTGGTGAGAGCAGCAGATAACCTGGACGATGCTTTTTGAGAATCAAGCGAATGACTCTATCAATTTCTGAGGCGGCGTTTTCAGGAGTAAGCTGCGCTCGTGCTACCGTCACGGGCTCAACCATCTTAATAAAATGATTAAATACGCCATCGCCAAGCGAATGATGAATACGGCGTTTTGAATCTTGCAAAGCTGTACTTGGTGCACCTACGATATGCAATACAGGCGCGTACTCGGCAAAAGAACCTGCCGTTGCATTAATCGCTGATAGTTCGCCTACACCAAAGGTCGTCACCATAGCAGCAAACCCACGCTCGCGTGCATAACCATCGGCCGCATAGCCAGCATTTAGCTCATTGGTATTGCCCACCCAGCGCAGCTTATCAGAGGCCAAGACATTGTCCAAAAAGGTTAAGTTAAAATCGCCCGGTACGCCGAATATCTCAGAGGCACCCGCTTCTGCGACACGATCAAACAAATAATCAGCGATGGTATACTGTTGACTCATTTTTTATCCTTATAACTTATCTTCGTAAGTGTTGATAATTGTGAATATGATTAAATCATAATGTGCATCCCAGCTTATTTATGTATGCAAAGCTTTTGGAATACATATTATAATGAACCGTTATAACATACATTTGTAGATAGAAGACATGCCTATTTTAATAACTTTAACTTTTTTTGTCATAGGTGTTGACACATAAAAAAAACTGCGTATAATACGCCTTCATCAACTGACGATAGTTAATTGATAATTAGCGGGAATAGCTCAGTGGTAGAGCATAACCTTGCCAAGGTTGGGGTCGAGAGTTCGAATCTCTTTTCCCGCTCCAAATACTTAAAAAGCCTCACTTAACAGTGAGGCTTTTTTTTGTCTAATTTTCGGGGTTTGTAGAAGATTTATCGAAATATCTTTTTGAATATAGTTAAGTCTAACTACTCAATCAAAAAGCTCATTTTCGGTGCGGTGCCCAAACCGTGCCCTGCCCTAAAACTGCGTATGCGTATCTGACCACAACCTAGCTATTTTTGGTTCAAAAATCATCATGACACCTAACCTAGTAAATTTGGCCCTATGCTAATTTTTGAACCCAACCTCAATTCAGCAAAAAACGTGTTTCTTAGAGGTCTAATTTTTCTGAAATGCATTTTGGTTTTATAACACCTAAGATGAATTGTCGTTTAAACAGTGATGACCACCACCTAATATTTGAAAAAATTGGGACAAGTAGAATATTTATCAGCGCTAAGCTTGATGATTTTCAAGACACTTCGAACAACAATCTTAGCAAGCATTCTAACTTTCTTTTGAACCCCCTTCCTCACAAACTTCATCTTCTTCATAGATGAGCTATGCTGAAAAAACTGTAGACCCAAACTTGGTAAACTAACGACTCAATGAGGAGTTTATCATGACTAAGAAAATCAGAACCTATAGTGGAGCATTCAAAGCTGAAGCCGTTAAAAAGATAGCAGATAATAATGGCAATGTTTCAGCGACTGCAAAGCAGCTTGGCATCGCCATGCAGACATTATCTAACTGGCAAAACAAAGCTGATAAAGGCCAGCTGATTGGTACTAAAGAATATGATCCTGAGCTCATAGCTATACTAGAAGAGAATAAACGTCTTAAACGTGATCTCAAAGTTGCTCAGGAAGAGCGAGATATTCTAAAAAAGGCCACGGCGTACTTCGTCAATGAGGAACGTTAAGAAACAGTCTAGTAGACTGTTTTAGTGACGCAAGACGTAGGGTTATGCCCGCAGTGACAGTTGATGAAGTACGTCTTTATCAAGGATAACCAGAAGATATTTAGCATCACCTGTATGTGTCACGTATTAGATGTCAAGCCATCAAGCTATTATAACTGGATAAATCGTGGTGTTAGTAATCAGCAGATCCACCGCAACCAGTGTGAGCTGCGGGTTCGCGTGGCTCACGATGAAACTAAGCAGCGCTATGGCTGTGAGCGATTGCATGCTCATCTTACAGAGCAAGGCCATCATATCAGTCAATACATGGTAAGACGCATTAAAGAAGAATACGGCATTGTTTGCCGTCGTCACAAGCGTTTTAAAGTTACCACCAACTCAAACCATAAAAAGTTTATCTATCCAAACCTGCTCGATCAAAAATTTGATACCAGTCGTCCTAACGAAGCTTGGGTTAGTGACATCACTTACATATGGACAGATGAGGGTTGGCTATACTTAGCAGGTGTTGAAGACCTCTACACTAAAGAGCTGGTCGGCTATGCTATCCACAAGCGTATGACAGCAGATTTAGTTTGCCGTTCACTTAATATGGCCATCAAGAATAAACGACCCAACCAAAGGCTGATTGTGCATTCTGATAGAGGCAGTCAGTACTGTAGTTATGACTATCATAAGATCATTAAGAAGCATAAATTTAAGGGCTCAATGTCCAGACGTGGTAATTGCTTTGATAATGCTCCGATAGAGAGTTTCTGGGGCATATTGAAAAATGAGTTAGTGTATCATCAGGATTATAAAATGAGATTCGAAGCTATCAATGACATCATTAAATATATTGAGCTTGAGTATAATGAGGAGCGATCAGCAAAGGACTGCTTTGCAGCGACGCAAGGCAAGAGCTATGCTCGCAGTGAAACTAGAATCCAAAAGGATTTGGGCTATAAAACGCCAAGACAGGTGTGGTTTGACTTTTATCGTCAGGCTGCGTAACTAAAATCTCCCAAGTCCATGTCTACAGATTTGACAGCATAGGTCAATTCTTTTTCACGTAGCTCAGGTTTAAGTTTATCTACCTCTCTTATGAAGCTAATGACAGCATCATATCTGGCATCAATAAAAATAGAGCGATGTATCATCTCATCTTTAGTATTCTGCTGGATAAGTGGGTGATTTGCATCGGATCCTGAAAATAAAGGCATACGATCTTCTTTTAGCACTGCTACTTTTTAGACGTAGATAAGGGTTTGGCGTCAACAAAACACTAATATCCGAGTTACCTTTTACGTTCTTGAGTTTTATACCTGCAATCTCATTAATACGCATGCCAGTACGATACGCTAGAATCAATATCGTCTGGTATAACAGCTTTTGACTCTTGTTTAACTCAGATACTTGTAGTGCGCTATGCATGGCGTTGTATATTCGAGGGGATACCATACTCGCTTTGACGACCTGCTTATTTTCTCCCCATGCAAAAACCACGTCAGGAGCATCGAAATACTCCATCTGATATCGATGAAAAGTGCGTAATCGCCCATAGGTATAAGATTGGGTGTTTTTGAGCTTATCTAAGCTGGTGGATTGTTGACCCTCATTTTTTGAGTCGTTACTTTCGTCTAGCACCTGCGCTAGACTAGCTACTGGATCAACTAAATCATTATCTTTACCATTCTTTATATCGTCATCATCAAGCTCAATATCATCTCGATCATCGATCGGGTCTTTCTGTAAAACATCTTTTTTACGAGCATCTTTGACTTTACTTAAGATAATTTGCTCATATATTTCTTCATAATCATTGGTACCCCATTCCTCTAATTCTTCATCCATCGTCAACATAAGCCATTCACGTCCAATACAACCAACGTATTTATTGACTGAGTTCAGATTGGTTTGATTGCTTTCTAATAGAGACAGTACCCAACCGAGCAGACGTATGGCATTAGGCTGAGAGAAGTCATTTTTTAGGTGATTAATTTTTTCTTTGGCAGATACCCAAGTTCCTTTCAAGCTCTCTTGAAAGAGCTGAATGATGTTTTTACTAAAAGCGGGGTAGCTATTACTAGATTTAGGACTATCATTCGATGATATGCTTTGAACAAATAGCTGTTGTCAACTAATAGCGGATTGAGTATTTTGAATGTCTTCCTGGTTATAAGTGAGTAACTACTCTGTAGGCAATGACGTGCTTTTAAGCTGTCCTTGCATAACTAAACTACCAGCCCCATCAATAGCGCTATCAGGCCATTGACGCCAGTGAAAATTGGCATATTTAATCAGATGCGATAAATGGATTTTCTGCGGATCGCGGCAAGTAAGTTCAAACGTATTGTTCAATCCTTTTATAATCGTCTCAAACTGCTGTATTTTACGCTTGTTTATATCAGTATTGCCTAAAGCATGTAAAAATATGAGACTGAGGTCGTCAGGAACGTAAGACACATAGCGAGTCAATACATCATCGTTGCCATCAATTCTACAACTATATCTATCATCCCTGATCTCTAAAGGAATCACGAGCAAGATATTATCAGCATCTAATTTATGATGAGGTTTAGACTGTTTTTTTAGATTCACAAGATATAGTTTTCGCTCGCTAAACAGCCATTGATTTAGGCTGCTTAACGCAAGTTTTCCAAGTCAGTATTTATGGTGTAGATCATTATAGTAATAAGAAAATTTAGCTGAAATAAAAAACAAAGCTCTGTACTAAACAGAGCTTTGTTCTAAGACAATTAAACGACACAAGACTTTAGCTATTAGTTCATTTTAAGAGAACTTTTTTCATCATTCTTCGTGCTAGATAACATTATCATCAATCGCAGTTTGTACATATAGCTTGGCAGAATTAACACCATCTTGATATAAATCATAACCAACTTGATCAGATGTAGCTGATTTGGTCATACCTGATATATTAACCGTGTCTGTACTATCGCCTTTGATGAATAGCTCATTGTTGTTATCAGTGATACTAATCACATCACTCAGTCCCAAGCTTAGGGTTTGAGCGGTGTTATTGGTCATATTGATACTTTCAATATTAGTCACATTACTTAAATTAGCACCTGATACAGTATTTATGTCATTAATAATTAAAGTATCGATACCTTGACCACCATCAATTAACACATCATCTGCATCAAATACTAAAATATCGTTCCCATCACCACCTAATAAAGTATCTGCACCGCTCAAACCGATTAAGGTATCATCTCCTATACCACCGCTTAGCGTTTCAGCTTGGTTAGTTCCTACTAGATAGTCATTATCAGCATTACGAGTAATATTTAATACCTGTGTAGCGGACACAATATCGCCATCGTCATCTTTTACTGAAAAGGCAATATTTTCTTGGTAACCAATATCTGTAACCCTAGCTTGGTACTCAAAAATACCCGTTTCAAAATTCAATGATATAACACCTCCAGTAAGCGTATTGATAGTTACTGTCGTTGTTGCTTGATCATAAGTGGAGCGGTCATCACCTTGTACGGTCATGTTGCCGTCAGTAGCATTATATGTATACGTAGTGCTATCTATAGTAATAGTTAATACGTTACCACCATCTGCTCCGTACCCGTACTCAGATACAGTGTCTGATAAGAGGTTTCCTCTAATTAAATCTCTGCTCACTTCAGGTTGGCGATCCCTCAGCGAATCAAGTAAGACATTGCTCAACTCACCTATATTTCTAACTATATCTGCAAGGCCATTATTATCCAATCCTTGCTGTCCGTCGTAAGCAACGGGTAATATGCTGCTAAGCGATACTTCTATCTCTGGCCCAAATGCATAGGCATAAGACTTAATATTGTTAGCTGTTAAAAAATTTGTCCAAGTAGCTTCTTCCACCGATTGGATGCCGAAATCGTTAGGGTCAACTTGCGTGGGAGTACCCGACAGCGAACTGACACCGCCTTGTGCTGCATTCGGATTACCATCAGTCAAGAAATAAGAATAATTTTGAGCTCCAACGAGCTTACCAGGCCTATTAAAACCTTCAATACCAGTATTAAGAGCTGCATCGTAGTTGGTAACACCTCCATCACTCGAAACACTATTGATATATGTTTTTGCAGCGTCAACCGTCATCCATGAGTTTTGGGTTATACCTGTAGATGAGAATAGTGATATCTGTACCATCGTATCGCCAAACTCAGCATAACCATCAATCAAGTTAATCACCGCTGCTTTAGCAATATCTAAACGAGTAACACCAGTCGTTACAGGTGTATTCATACTACCTGATCTATCGAAAATAATGGATAAATTCGAACTAACAGTATTCAAGCTGACGTCGATAGGTCCTTCAGCCAACAAAGGGCGATCATCTTCAACAGTAACTACCAGATCAGCAGTTAATGAATCATTACTACCATCATTGACAACTACGCCGAATGTCACATCGAGCTCGTCCTCAATATTGTTTGTTGGATGATCGATAGCGTGCAATAGCGTTACATCATAAGATGCAACAAAGTCAGAGCCATTAGCTGTAATATCATTGACTTCTATCGTCATCACATCAGTCGCTGGCTCACCTGCAGCCAATACCGCCTGGCCAGTTAAAGTATCTGTAGCATCATTCCATGTCCATGTAACCGCATTGCCCTGAACAGTGATACCGCTTGGTCCTGTCAACTCAATGTTGAAGTCAGCAATAGATACGTTATCAATATCAGTGAATGTAATCTCACCTGTTGAGGTCGCATTGTTCGTAGTGTCAACACTTCCTATTGTATCAACAATACCTCCTCTAGAAACAAGACCTTCTTCAGAGACTCGAGTTGAAGTTGCCATAGCCACAGGTGCATCGTTCACTGGTGTGACGGTGATGGTCTCAGTGGCCGTGTCTGTACCACCATTGCCATCAGTGATGGTGTAGTCAAACTGAACCTGACCATTAAAGTTGGCATCAGGCGTAAAGCTGATAACCCCTTGATCAGTGATGTTCACCACCCCGTTTGGTACGACAATGCTTTGTGCCACCCCTGGCGTCAGATCGGTACCATTGATGCTGCTGATACTGAGCGTGTCGCCATCCAAGTCGCTGTCGGCGATACCCGTCGTGAGCGGTGTTAATACCACGCTACCGTCTTCGGCTACGGTGTACGCGTCATCTACCGCTACTGGATCATCGTTCACTGGTGTGACGGTGATGGTCTCAGTGGCCGTGTCTGTACCACCATT
>NZ_JADQAI010000014.1:42299-44043 GCF_022129235.1 Psychrobacter sp. Ps6
CGGTGTACGCGTCATCTACCGCTACTGGATCATCGTTCACTGGTGTGACGGTGATATCTAAGGTAGTACTATCTGTTAAACCATTAGGATCAGTCACCGTGTAATTAACCGTCGGTACGCTGCCATTGAAGTCAGTCGCTGGATTGAAGACGTAACTGCCATCGGCATTCAAGGTCAAGTCACCGATTGGATTGCCATTGACGTCAGTGATGGTTGTTGCAACACCCAGATCTAAAGTAACTTGACTACCACTGCCATCAACATCAACGGTGGCCAATTGTACGACCAGAATGTCGCCGTCATTATCAGTATCGTTATCGATGACATTACCGTTCAGTTCGGTGTCCTCAAGCGTACGCTCAACTTCAGGATTGGCCACTGGCGCGGTTTGTGGGTAGTCAATGGTGATGGTAGCTGGGTCAGATTTTAGGTTAGTGCTATCCACTACGATGTAATCTACAGGTGTTGGATCACCTGTATAACCAGCTTCTGGTGTAAAAGTCACAGCGCCAGAGGTAGGATCAACGACCCATTCCCCTTCACCTGTAACGGTCAACGTAGTTACTTCATCACCATTGTCTGGGTCAATCAGCTTGACGGTTGTTGGATCGATATCATTGTCAAAGTCTTCGTCATTACCTAATACAGCAACGGTAACTGCCTCTCCAGTGATACCTGTTTGGTTATCATCTGCCGCTCTTGGCGCCGTTGGTGGATAGTCGACAACAATTGTCGCTGGATTAGATGTTTGACCAGTAATATCAGAGACCACATAATCTACAGGCGTAGGGTCATTAGTAAAACCAACTTCTGGTGTAAAGGTTACAGCGCCAGAGGTTGGATCAACGACCCATTCCCCTTCGCCTGTAATGGTCAAAGTTGTTACTTCGTCACCATTGTCTGGGTCAATTAGCTTGACGGTTGTTGGGTCAAGGTCGCCCTCAGCGTCGTTATCATTATTTAAGATATCGACAGTCACAGGACTATTCAAAGGACCGACGCCTACGTCATTCACCGCCACTGGCGCGGTTTGTGGGTAGTCGATGGTGACTGTCGCTTCGTTCGATACCAAGCCATTGATGTCTTCAACGCTGTAGCTGATTGGTGTTGGGTCTGCGGTAAAGCCTGCTTCTGGGGTGAAAGTGATCGCCCCTGTGGTCGCATTCACGCTCCAGCTGCCTTCGCCGTCTACCACAACCGATTTGCCATCAGCGGCAATAGTGCCACCTGCTGGTGATTGGGTGATGATGACGGTGGTTGGGTCAAGATCCGCTTCTGCATCGGTGTCGTTGGTCACAACGTCAACCACTACCGTCTCCCCAGAATTACCAGTGTCTGCGTCATTCACCGCCACTGGCGCGGTTTGTAGATAGTCAACGGTGATGGTGGCTTGGTTGGAGGTGTTGCCACTCAGATCAGACACCACATAGTTCACTGGGGTTGGGTCGTTGGTGAAGCCGGCCTCAGGGGTGAAGGTCACGACGCCTGTGTCTGGGTCCACGCTCCAGCTGCCTTCGCCTGGTACGGTTAAGGTGGTGACTGCCAGGCCGCTATTTGGGTCGATAAGCTTGACGCTGGTTGGGTCAATGTTGCTTTCTAAGTCGGTGTCATTGTTCAATACGTCGATTACGACAGGTTGGCCAATGCTGCCTGTTTGAATCTCATTTTCTGCATTGGGTGCAGTGTCTGGATAGTCAACGGTGATGGTGGCTTGGTTGGAGGTGTTGCCACTCAGATCAGACAC
>NZ_JADQAI010000014.1:44143-46558 GCF_022129235.1 Psychrobacter sp. Ps6
CGGTGTCATTGTTCAATACGTCGATTACGACAGGTTGGCCAATGCTGCCTGTTTGGCGATCGTCTGTTGCCAAGGGGTCTGTACTATCTCCAATAGTCCTATCATCTTTACTATTTCGACTTGTACTCGCTAATAATCCAGCTACTCCCAATCCAGCAGCAGGTATCCACCAAGGTATAGCAGCTGCAATGTAAGTTTCACCACCTAATGCTTGCCCTTCTACATCCCCCACTTCTAACTGGGTAACATAATCATAGGTTTCGCCAGTATCTGGAATATAGTAATAAT
This sequence comes from Psychrobacter sp. Ps6, assembly GCF_022129235.1. Taxonomy (GTDB): domain Bacteria; phylum Pseudomonadota; class Gammaproteobacteria; order Pseudomonadales; family Moraxellaceae; genus Psychrobacter. The sequence goes on from NZ_JADQAI010000014.1 coordinate 44,432, forward strand.
ACTCACCATCTTCAGCAATACCCAGCAGAGCACTATCTGCACTGTCGTAAAAACCTTCTATAATAAGATCGCTCTCTTCACCTTCTTCTTCAAATGAAACATGAAGGTCATTTTTGATACGCTTGGTAATGATATGGTTAGGAGCACGGTTTATCGCGTTATCGTGAAATTCATAGTTAACCTTCGCTGAGGCTTTAATAATTGTCGGTACGCCATCTTTGGTTACTACTTGTACTTGATCTATGGTCTGAGTGGCATCATTGGTTTTTACGACGATAGTATTCATTTTTTATCCTTTATTTTTTAATATTCAACAGCATCGCTTGAAATATTTTTTGTGATACAACTCTATTTGTATCGTAATAGCATGTCTGATGCATCAGGGTCTTGCGCGCTCTTCGACAACAGCGACAACGCGGCGGTTAAGTTGACGACCAGCGACTGTATCATTGGTAGCTCTAGGCTGTGACTCACCATAACCAATAGCGTTTAAACGTTCAGGGTCAATGCCAAACTCAGCAATCAATACTTCTTTCACAGCATCTACTCGTCTTTGTGACAGTGCTTGATTATATTGCTCACTTGCACGACTATCGGTATGTCCTTCAATAGTCACCACGGTATTTGGGTATTGAGTCATAAAATTCGCAACTTCTGAGATTTTAGAATAGTATTCAGGCTGTACAACGGATTTGTCCGTTTCAAATAACACTTCAAGCTCAATGGTCACCTTTTCAGCCAAAACTGGCACTACTTCTGGTACCGGCGCTATGACAGTCGTTGGTACTACACAATTAGGTACGACTCGACTAATTTGGTGCGCTTGATAACGCTTGGTTTCTAATAATGGCAATGCACTGGCGGTCGTTATTTGCTCAAGAGTACTTTTACCAGAATCGTCCATGTCAACATAAAAGAAGTATGTTTGACCACCATCGAGCTGGTAGTCTTGCTTATTTGCTAATAAATTATTATCTTTAAAGCCAGTGGCATGAGCACTCAACTGATTCATACCAACACAGGAATTGACGGCTGTATAATTACCCGGATGTAGGCTTACCTGATATCTGTTATTAACAGATATATTGGCACTGGTTTGCTCTGGATCCGCATCACTTTTACGAATGAATACCAATCTAGTTTCATTCGTATCGACTTTTTTTGCTAATAAACTTCGAAAATCTGTATCAACTTGATTATTCCACATGACGTTGTTTACACGTCGGCTGTCACCCTCATTATCAATACTGCTATTACCTGTGACAGCACAGCCAGATATACCAAACAAGATAGTGGGTAAAACAATAGTAGTAATGGCTTTTTTTAGTATTCTGTCCATGATGATTTCCTAATCAATAAGTTTTTGGATTTATGTATTGAAATTATTCTAACATTGCATAAAGCATATTATTCGACTGGATAATGTAGATTTATAAACATTTGTAATTTACAATAATAGTATCATTTAAAGTTAATTCTCGAAATAGCACATGACCCATTTTACAATTTGTTATACTAAGTTTTCTTCAATACCAATGAAATCGTACTGGGATGATTTTTCACAAGTTTTTACATTGTCAATAGGCGAAAAACATGAAGAAGAATGTAGGAAAACCTGTTGAAATATTAGCTTTACTTCATGAACACTATGCTAAGTTAGGTATTTTATAGAGTCATTTCGTGAGAGGCAACTTATCACGCTTAAGGAACTATTTTGACAAAAGCATCTGCAATAATCTTCCAACACTCAATATATAATATGGTATTTTATTTTTATAATGTATCAAAATCATCAAGTTAGAAAATACTTTTTAGATAGACGGTATTTTAAATACGACGACTGAATGGCTCATTGTCAAAATAGAGCAACATGATATATTTTAATATTTAATTAATACTAAATAGATAAAGCACTAAAAAACTCATCTTACTTGGTCGTACCTCATTCAATTAGTAATCATATGCATGGGCCAAAAACAGCTACGTTTTGCCAAGTAGTCTTACATAGCTGATGAATACTTCGATCTTATCTGCGCTATTTCTGTATTTTTCGGTGGTTTGTCTATTTTTCCAATACCTTTATACATAAAAACCCCAGCAATTAACTGGGGTTTTTCAATCTCTTCA